>NZ_JBYQVE010000002.1:1097500-2122500 GCF_058072805.1 Methylobacterium sp. 1A
CCTCGGATTTCGCCAGATCTACTTTTCTAAATCTCGGTAAGTCCGTCCAACCCGCCCCGTTTTTCTTCCGGACCGCGTCGGGAGGCGCCGTATAAGCTGCCCCGGACTTTCCTGTCAACCACCCTTTTCCCGGGCGACGGAACCGAACCGGCCGAACCGGATCTCGGTGCCTCCGTCGACAGAGCGCGACGCGGAACGGCCCGGAGGCCCTTCGGTGCGGCGCTGGATGATGGACGCTCCCTCACGCACCCGGTCCGGGTCGAGCCTGCGCTCGCGCCCGACAGCGTCGCGATCCGGAAGGATCGGTGCTGGCCGGTAATGCTGAGGAAGTTCCGGCGGACGGCGTGCCGTCGTGACCGGTAAAGCGGATCTAAGGGCCCGAACCGCCTTGCGCAAGGGGCCGAGCGCGGGGCGGCCCCGACCGGGACGCACGGCTCGCGGATCGCGGCCGGCCCGCTCGACGGCCCGCACCCCACCGGTCGACGCGGGTGCTCCCCCCGGCGCTGCGCACGACCCGCACCGCCTGAAACCACTGCGGCGGGTGCGCGAAGAGGCGTGATCGCGGTTGATCCTGAGGGACTCGATGACGCTGCTGCACGATCTCACGGGTGCGTCCCCCGGCATGACCGGGACCGCCCTGCTCCTGCGCCTCTCCGCCATCGGCGCGGCCCTGGCCGGGACCGCCGGCACCTTCGCGTATGCCGGCGGCTGGCTCTCGCCCGGCCAGCTCACGCCGGCCCGGATCATCGACCGGTTCGAGCAGGTGAACGGACCGCATCCCGGCTTCCGGCGCAACCACGCCAAGGGGATGTGCGTCGCGGGCCGCTTCACGGGCAACGGCGCGGGCGCGCGCCTCTCGAAGGCGGGCGTGTTCGCGGCGGGACGCGTGACGCCGGTCGAGGGGCGGGTGGCGCTGGCCGGCGGTCAGCCCTACGCGGCCGACGCCGCCGCCACCGTGCGCAGCCTCGCCCTGCGCTTCCGGCTGCCGGACGGCGAAGAGTGGCGCACCGGCATGAACAACATCCCGGTCTTTCCGGTGCGCACACCCGAGGCCTTCTACGCGCAGCTCCTCGCGGCCAAGCCCGATCCGGCCACCGGCAAGCCGGATCCGGAGCGCCTGAAGGCCTTCTTCGCGGACTATCCGGAGAGCGCGAAGGCCGCCGCGCTGATCAAGGCCCGGACCGTGACCGCGGGCTTCGCCGACAGCACCTACTGGAGCCTGAACGCCTTCCGGTTCGTCGCCGCGGACGGCGCCGCCCGGCCGGTGCGCTGGGCCCTCGTCCCCGACCCGGGACCGGCGGTCGAGGCCGCGCCGGGCGGCGCGAACGCCCTGTTCGACGCGCTCGCCGCGCAGCTGGCCCAGGGCCCCCGGCACTGGCACCTGATCGTCACGCTCGGCCAGGCCGGCGACCCGACCGCCGACGCGACGCGGCCCTGGCCGGCCGACCGCGAGACGGTGGATGTCGGCACCCTGACGCTCACGGCGGCGACACCGGAGGCCGCCGCCAGCTGCCGCGACGTCAACTTCGATCCGCTGGTGCTGCCGGACGGCATCGCGCCGAGCGACGACCCGCTGCTGAGCGCCCGGTCGGCGGCCTACGCGCGATCCGTCACCCGCCGGTCCGGCGAGGCCAAGACCCCGAGCGCCGTCACCGGCGCCGCGATCCACGGAGCCGCCCTGTGACCGAGCCCGACCGCTTCGACCGGCCCGCGCGCCTTCTCCACTGGACCATGGCGGCGCTGATCCTGGCCATGCTGCTGATCGGCGTCGCCATGGTGGCGTCGCTCGCCGAGTACGGAGCCCTCGTGGCCCTGCACCGGCCGCTCGGGATCCTGATCCTGGTCCTCGCCGGGCTCCGACTCGCCTATCGCTGGCGCCACGCCCCGCCGCCCCTGCCGGCCGATCTTCCGGGCTGGCAGAAGCGCGCGGCCCACGCCTCGCACATCCTGCTCTACGGGCTGATGCTGGCCATGCCGCTGATCGGCTGGGCGATGCTGTCGGCGGCGCGCTACCCCGTCATCCTCGCCGGTTCGGTCGTCCTGCCGCCGATCCTGCCGCAGGACCCGATGCTGTACGCGGCCCTGCGCCGGCTCCACACCGCGCTGGCCTACGGGCTGTTCGCCCTGATCCTCGCGCATCTGGCGGCGGCGCTGCTGCACGCGCTGATCCGCCGGGACGGGGTCTTCGCCAGCATGGTGCCCTGGCGGTCGACACCGGCGAGGACCACCGAGCCGCCGAAACGACCCTCTCGTTCTCTTGAAAGTCTGATCCGTTCTCCATAAAGAACGCTCGCCCGATCTGGTCGGACGGGACGGGCGATCTCTGCGTGGAGGACGAGGCGATGTCAGAGGGATTAGCGGCGCGTACCGTCGCGGCGGCCAACGGCGTGGCCCAGGACGCGGCCTTCGGTGCGGTGATCGCGCCGATCCACCTGTCGACGACCTTCAAATTCCCGGCCTTCGAGCAGCCCGGCCCCTACGATTACTCGCGCCTGGGCAACCCGACCCGGGACGCGCTGGCCGACACGATCGCCAAGCTCGAGGGCGGCGCCCGCGCCGTCCTGGTGGCGAGCGGCATGGCGGCCCTCGACCTCGCCCTGTCGAGCCTGCGGCCCGGCGATCTCCTGGTCGCGCCGCACGATTGCTACGGCGGAACGCACCGCCTGCTCAGCTTCCGCGCGGAGCGGGGCCATTACCGCGTCGCCTTCGTCGACCAGACCGATCCGGACGCGCTGGCGGCGGCCCTGGCCCAGGGACCGAAGGTCGTGCTGATCGAGACCCCGAGCAACCCGCTGATGCGCGTGGTCGATGTCCGGCGGATCACCGCGGACGCGAAGGCGGCCGGCGCGCTGGCGGTGGTGGACAACACCTTCCTGTCGCCCGCCCTGCAGCAGCCGATCGCCCTCGGGGCGGATCTCGTCGTCCACTCCACCACCAAGTTCCTGAACGGTCATTCCGACGTGATCGGCGGGGCCGTGATCGCCGCCGACAAGGCGATGGGCGAGGACCTCGCCGCCTGGGCGAACACGATCGGCGTCACCGGCTCGCCCCTCGACGCCTACCTGACGCTCCGCGGCCTGCGCACCCTGTTCGTCCGGGTGGAGCAGCAGCAGCGCAACGCAGCAGCCCTGGCGGCCTTCCTCGACGCCCATCCGGCGGTGGCCCGGGTCCACTATCCGGGCCTGCCGACGCATCCGGGGCACGCCCTGGCCAAGGCGCAGCAGGCGGGCTTCGGGGCGATGCTGAGCTTCGAGCTGGCCGGCGGCCGCGACGCGGTGAGGACCTTCGTGGAGGCCCTGCGGGTGTTCACGCTGGCCGAGTCGCTCGGCGGCGTCGAGAGCCTGATCGCCCATCCGCCGACCATGACGCACGCGGCGATGGACCCGGAGGCCCGCGCCATCGCGGGCATCACCGACGGGCTGCTGCGCCTGTCGGTCGGCCTGGAGGCGGAGGCCGACCTGCTGGCCGACCTGTCGCGGGCCTTCCGGGCCCTGGACGGCTGAGCCGGCCGGTCACTCCTCCTCGACCACGCTGAACCCGGACTCGTCCTCGACCACCCGGAAACGGGCGCGCTGCACGGTCCGGGAGCGCTCGGCCGCCTCGTCGCGGCACTTGTCGAGATGGGCGGCGCGGTTGACCACCCGCAGGTTCGGCGCGCCCCAGTAGCCGAGGAGCTCCGGCCAGGGCGCGTCGCGGTGCTCGCGCCAGACCCGGTAGAGCGGCAGCAGGTGGTCGACCTCGGCGGTCTTCAGCAGGCGCTTGCCGGTGGTGGTGCAGCGGTGGCGCTGGCGGAGCTTGAGCGCCCGGACCTGGGCGTGCGGCGCGATCCAGAACTTCCACGCCGCGACACAGGCCGCGTGCCAGCCGGCATTGGTGTTGGGCGCGCCGCGCCCCCAGAGATCCCGGTGCCAGCCGAACCGGTAGACCGGCTGGCCGCAGATGCAGCAGGCGCCCCGCCCGCGGGCGAAGGCCGGATCGCGGAACGGCGCGGGCGGCGTGCGGAAGCTCCCGGCCCGCCCCTCGGCCCCGATCTGCCACGCCCAGCCCTCCGGCGTGCCGGAGCGGGCCGCCAGCGCCCGGGCGAGCCGGTCGGCCCGGAGGATGTGGTTGCGCCAGTAGCTCTCGACGGCGAGCCGCGGCGTCGGCGGGATCAGGGGCCGCGCGAGGGCGTGCTGCAGGACCGGCGCCGGGAAGATGGCCGGCAGGGCCTTCTCTAGCCGCGCCCGGGCCTGCACGTTGCGGAGGGTGCGCCAGCTCGATGTGGTCATGGTGGACCGGTGGTAACCCGGCCGGCGCCGCGCCGCGACGGCGCCGCTGCAACAGCTCGCCGGTCCCGCGCGGCCGCCCCTCAGGGTTAAGAAAATGTTTCCCGTGAAACATCGCGCCGCCCGACTGGCCCGGCGCGGCCGCGCCGGTCCGGCTCAGAGATCCACCGCCATCGACAGGAGGTAGGTGCGCGGCGCCCCCTGGAAGAAGGTGCCGAACGAGGCGACCCCGGTCCAGTACCGCGCGTCGGTCACGTTGAGGATGCTGGCCCGGAAGGTCGTCGGCCGCTCGGCGACGCGGGTCGTGTAGCGCAGGCCGAGGTCGAGGCGCGCCCAGTCCGGCAGGGCCTGGGTGTTCGCGAGGTCGACGAACTGCCGCCCGGTATAGATGACCGCGCCGTTGAGGGTCAGGCCGGGCAGCCCGGGCAGGTCCCACTCGGCCCCCAGGCTCGCCTGGACCTCCGGCACGCCGATCGGCCGGTGCCCGCGATTGGCGGCGAGCGCCGTCCGGACGAGGCGTCCGTCCAGCAGGGTCACGCCGCCGACCACCCGCACCTGCGGGGTGATCTCGCCGAACAGGCTCAGCTCGAGCCCGCCGACGCGCTGCTCGGCGGTCGCCGCGAAGCGCCCCTGCGGGCCGAGCTCGCCCGCGGGCTTCGTGATCCGGAAGGCGCCGAGCGTGGCGCCGAACCGGCCGAGATCGAGCTTCACGCCCGCCTCGACCTGTCGGGCCACGTAGGGCTCCAGGATCGTGCCGGAATTGGTCGCCACCGCCGGGGCCACGTCGCCGCGGCTCAGGCCCTCGATATAGTTGCCGTAGAGCGAGACCGAGTCCCAGGGTCGCACCACGAGGCCGACCATCGGGGTCGTGGCGCTCCTGTCGTAGGACGAGGTGAGCGTGCCGACATTCGATAGGTAGTTGTGCGCCTCCACGCGCTGGCGGCGCACGCCCAGGGTCAGCAGGATCCGCTCGTCGAGGGCCGACAGCGTGTCGGCCACCGCGATCCCCGACAGGGTGCTGTCGGACAGGCGGGGCCGGCCCACGCCGTAGATCGGCGCGATGTACGGGACGAGGGCCGGCGCGTAGAGGTTCGACAGGTAGGCGCCCCGGCCGGGCGAGAACCGCCGTCCCGTCGCCTCGTCGTACACGGAGCCCTGCACCGTCAGGGCGTGCCGGATGAAGCCGGTCTCGAACCGGGCCCGGACGCCACCGTCGTAGGTGAGCCGGTCGACGCCCAGCGCGTAGAATTGCGGCGTGCTGGTCGTGTCGCCGCGGCCATTGAGGATCGTCGGCGCCGACTGGAAGTAGCGCTCCACGCCGGTCTGCCCGCCGCCGACATCCGCGAACAGCGTGACTTGATCGGTCAGGTCGTACTCGGTGCGCAGCAGACCGCCGCGATCGTCGACGTCCGAGTATTCCCAGGGCTGGGTCAGGTTCAGGCGGCCGTCGGGCGCCCGCGGTACGGGCACGCCGGCCCGCAGGAGGAACGGGCGCAGCGGCGCGTTGAAGCGGTCGGTCTGCGCCAGCAGGTAGAGCCACGCGCGGAACCGGTCACCCTGGTAGTCGAGGGCCAGGGCCCCGACGCCGGTCGTCTCGGTCTGGCGGTCGAAGGGCGTGGCGCCGCCGTGCAGGCTGCCGACGACGCGGGCGCCCCATTCCCGCCCAGGCCCCCAGCGGCGGGCGACGTCGACCTGGCTGCCGCCCCAGGCGGACGAGCCGTAATCCAGCGTGACGCGAGTGAGGTCCGCGCCGGCGCGCTTGGGGACGATGTTGACCACGCCGCCGACCGCGCCGTTCGGCGACACTCCCGTGAGGGCGGCGGACGGGCCCTTCAGGACCTCGATGCGCTCCACGTAGTCGGTGAAGATGCGGAAGCTCGGGGCGACGCCGTAGAGCCCGTCGAAGGCGACCTCGCCGCTGGTGTTCTCGTTGGACGGGAAGCCCCGGATGGAGAAGGAGTCGAACGGCGCCCCCGTGGTCTGGGTGGCGCGCACCGACGGGTCGAGGACCAGGGTCTCGGACACCGTCCGCGCCTGCCGGTCCCGGATGAGCGTGTCGGTGTAGCTGGCGATGCTGAAGGGCGCCTTCTGGGTCTCGGTATCGCCGAGGAGGCCGAGGCGCCCGCCCCGCGCCACCTGACCGCCGGCATAGGCCGGGACCGGGCCGCGCGGCGCGGCCGCGCTCGCGACCGACAGCTCGTCGAGCTGGACGTCCCGGCCGGCCCCGGCCTCCTCGGCGCGGGCGGCGTGCGGCCCGGAACCGACGAAGCCCAGCAGGACGGCCATCGGGAGAACCGGCCGGGCCGCGCGCCGCCGGCGCCGGTTCCGCGCGGAAACATGTACTGAAAAGTCGTGGGACTGCATTGTCGTGACGATGGCTCCGAATCACGGAGCAAGGCAGCAAATATCTCTACATGTGTCAAAAATACATTTGGAGTAATTACAACTCTACAGTGCGATCGCATCGCTGATCGAACATTGTCGATAATTATTGTCGTATATACATAGATGTATTTCAGGACGTCGTGTTTATCAATGACGCGACCATCTTCGCGCGATCGGGGCGGCGATTTCACGGAGGGCCGGGCCGCAGCTCGGCCGAGGCGCACGGCCGGGATCATCGGTCCGGACGAGGCCGCCGAGGCCGGACCCGGCCGCGATTTCCCGTGGATCGTGCGCGGCCGGTCGGGCCGCCGGGGCGTTCGACCGCGCGACCACCGGATCCCGACGGGCCCGCGGGAGCGCCGACCGGCGGCCGCGGCGCCGCGATCGGGGCGCCCGGTTGCCAGGGTTGCCCACCCCGCCTAGACGGGCCCGGCGCGAAACGTGCCTGTCACCCCTCCTCTTGTGCAGAGGTCTTCTCCCGTGATCACCGGTCCGTGCCTCATCGTCCAGCCGATCCACGCGGCGGGCCTCGACCGGTTGCGCGCGGCCGGCCTGGAGCCGCGCCCGGCGAGCGGGACCGATCCCGAGACGCTGGCGCGCGAGGTCGCCGACTGCGTCGCCGTCATCACCCGCAACACCGGCTTCCCGGCCCGCGCCATCGCGGCGGCGCCGGCCCTGCGGGTGATCGGGGTGCACGGCACCGGCACCGACCACGTCGCCACGGCCGAGGCGACCGGGGCCGGGATCGTGGTGGTGAACACGCCCGGCGCCAACGCCGTCTCGGTGGCCGAGCAGACGCTGGCGCTGATCTTCGCCCTGGCCAAGGCCCTGCCGGAGGCCGACCGCTCGGTCCGGGCCGGCGACGACAGCTTCAAGTTCACCGCCCGGCTGATCGAGCTCGCCGGCCTGACGCTGGGCCTCGTCGGCTTCGGGGCGATCGGGCAGGCGACCGCCCGGCTCGGCGCCGCCCTGGGCCTGCGGGTGCTGGCCTACGGCCCGAGCCGCCCGGACGCGGACTTCGCCAACGCCGGCGCCCTACGGGCCGCCTCGGTCGACGCGCTCCTGGCGGAATCCGACATCGTCTCCCTGCACGTGCCGCTGACCCCGGGCACACGCGGCCTGATCGGCCGGGACCAGCTCGCCCGGATGAAGCGGGAGGCCTTCCTGATCAACACCAGCCGCGGCGGCCTGATCGACGAGGCGGCCCTGGTGGAGGCGCTGGAGGCGGGCACGATCGCGGGCGCCGGGCTCGACGTCTTCGCCCAGGAGCCGCTGCCGGTCGACCACCCGCTGGCCCGCCAGCCCCGGGCGATCCTGACACCCCATGTCGGCGGCTCCACCGGGGCGGCCCTGATCCGCACCGCCGAGACCGCCGCGACCCGCGTGGTCGACGTCCTCGCCGGCCGGCGGCCGGGCGGGCTGGTCAACCCGGACGTCTGGGAGCGGCGGCGCGAGGTGTGATGGTCTCCCCTCTCCCGTGCGGGAGAGGGTTGGGGTGAGGGACGAGAGGCTTCGGGATCAAGCACCCGATCGACGCGATTCGAGGGGGAGCCTCGTCCGGTGAGGTCACACCCCTCACCCTGTCCCTCTCCCGCACGGGAGAGGGGACCCGCGGCCGATCCTGACGGCGCGGCGGTCGTGGCCGGCCCGGTTCACGGTGTTTCGTCCGGACCGCGACCGCCCGCCGCGCGCCGTGTCATGCAATCGTCGCAGACGGGCCGGAAAGCCACGCGCTGCATCCGAGGCCAGAGAGGGCTCCATGGACTTTCACCGTCGCTTCACGGTCCTGATGTGCGCCCCCGCCTTCGATCCGGACGATCTCGAAGGCGCGCGCGTCAATCAGATCGTGGCAGCCGTGGAGCAGCGCGGCTTCGAGGTGGTGCGCGCCCGGCGGGTCGAGGACGCGGCCATCGCCGTGCAGACCGATGCCGCGGTGGGCTGCCTCGTGGTCGATTGGGGCAAGCGCGGCCTCGACGGCAAGGCCGCCGCCCTCATCGACATGATGCGCAAGCGCGGCCTGGAGATGCCGATCGTCATCATGGTCCGCCGCAAGCGGCTGGAGGACATCCCGGTCGAACTGCTCGATTTCATCGACGGCTACATCTTCCTGGCGGAGGAGACGCCGGAATTCATCGCCCGCGGCCTCGTCAGCCGGGTCACGCAATACGCCCAGACCCTCAAGACGCCGTTCTTCGGCGCGCTCGTCGACTACGCCGAGAAGGGCAACCAGCTCTGGACTTGCCCGGGCCACAACGGCGGCATCTTCTACAACCGGTCGCCGATCGGCCGGATCTTCGTGGAGCACCTGGGGGAAGCGATCTTCCGCGACGATCTCGACAACTCGGTCCTCGACCTCGGCGACCTGCTGACCCACGAGGGCCCGGCGCTGAAGGCCCAGAAGGAGGCCGCGAAGATCTTCGGGGCCGAGAAGACCTACTTCGTCCTCAACGGCACCTCGGCCTCCAACAAGATCGTCCTGTCCTCGCTGATCGCGGAGGACGACCTCGTCCTGTTCGACCGCAACAACCACAAGGCGGCGCATCACGGTGCCCTGTTCCTGGGCGGCGGCATCCCGATCTTTCTGGAAACGGACCGGAACGCCTACGGCCTGATCGGCCCCATGTATCATGAGGCCCTCGACGAGACCCGGATCCGGGAGAAGATCCGCCGGAACCCGCTGGTGACCGATCCCGAGGCGTGGCGCCGGGAGCGGCCGTTCCGCGTCGCGGTGATCGAGCAGTGCACCTACGACGGCACGATCTACGACGCCCAGGAGATCCTGGAGAAGATCGGCCACCTCTGCGACTACATCCTGTTCGACGAGGCCTGGGCGGGCTTCATGAAGTTCCACCCGCTCTACGCCCGCCGCTTCGCCATGGGGCTGACCGGCCTCGACGAGACCTCGCCTGGCATCGTCGCCACGCAATCGACCCACAAGCAGCTCGCGAGCTTCTCCCAGGCCTCGCAGATCCACACCCGGGACGGCCATATCCGCGGCCAGACCCGGCGGGTCGAGCACAAGCGGCTCAACGAGAGCTTCCTGGTCCACGCCTCGACCTCGCCCTTCTACCCGCTCTTCGCCTCCCTCGACGTCGGCGCCCAGATGATGAAGGGCCGCTCCGGGATGATCCTGTGGGACGACACGATCCGGCTCGGGATCGAGTGGCGCAAGAAGGTCCGGGCGATCCGGCGCGAGTTCGAGGAGAACGAGCGCGACCCGGCGCGGCGCTGGTTCTTCGACCCGTTCGTGCCGGACGTGACGGTGAACGCCGACGGCGCCGAGGTGCCGTGGGAGAGCGTGCCGACCGACGAGCTCGCCGCGACGCCGCGCCACTGGGAGCTGAAGCCGGGCGCGCGCTGGCACGGCTTCACCCACGTGGCGCCGGGCTACGCCATCACCGACCCGAACAAGCTCACCGTGCTGACCCCCGGCTTCGACCGGCACACGGGGGCCTACGCCCAGCACGGCGTGCCGGCGCCGATCGTGGCCCAGTACCTGCGTGAGAACCGGATCGTCGCCGAGAAGAACGACCTGAACTCGCTGCTCTTCCTGCTGACCCCGGGGGTGGAATCCTCCAAGGCCGGCACGCTGATCTCGGGCCTCGTCGCCTTCAAGCGGCTCCACGACGACAACGTCCCGCTGGAGGAGGCCATGCCGGAATTCGTCAACCGCCGGCCGAACCGCTACCGGGGCGTGCGCCTGCGCGACCTCTGCGGCGAGTTCCACGCGTTCCACCGGGAGGCCGGCACCTCGACGCTGCAGCGGCGGCAGTTCGCCCCCGAGCACCTGCCCGAGATGGTGATGCCGCCCAAGCGGGCCGCCCAGCTGCTGACGCGCAACAAGGTCGACTACGTGCCGATCGCCGAGGCCGAGGGGCGGATCGCCACCACGCTGATGCTGGTCTATCCCCCGGGCATCGGCACGGTGCTGCCCGGCGAGCGCCTGGACGACCGAGCCAAGCCCATGCTCGACTATTTCAAGATGTTCGAGGCGTCCGCCAACCTGTTCCCGGGCTTCGAGGCCGAGATCCAGGGCGTCTACCGCGAGGTCGACCCGGACGGGCGGATCCGCTTCCACACCTACGTGGCGCGGGAGGGCGCCTGATGGAGATCGAGGCCGAGACGCCCGGCCTGCTCCCGGCCCGGTCCTGCCCCGACATCGTCATCCGCGCCTCCTCGGACGCCGATGTCGAGGCGATGGTGGCGATCTACGAGCACCATATCGGCAAGGGCGTGACCGATGTCAGCGTCGCCGAGGAGGACCGGCTGCTCCCCGACGACCTGAAGCGGCGGCGCAAGACCATGCGCAAGAAGCGCCTGCCGCACCTCGTGGCCGACCGGGACGGCGCGGTGGCGGGCTACGCCTACGCGGTGCCGTTCCGGAAGCGGCCGGCCTACCGCTACACCCTCAAGCACTCGATCTACGTGCATCCCGACCACCTGCACGCGGGGATCGGCCGGCGGCTGCTGCCGGCCCTGATCGAGGCCTGCGCGGCGGGCGGCTACCGCCAGATGATCGGCTACATCGACGCCGAGAACGCGGCCTCCCTGCGGCTCCACGAGGCCTGCGGGTTCGAGCGGGTCGGCTACCTGCGAGCGGTGGGGTTCAAGTACGGCCACTGGTCGGACAGCGTCATGGTCCAGCGCGCGCTGGGAACCGGGTCGGAGGACCGGCCGGGGTAGCGGGCCGGGACCGGGCGGCCTCCGACGCCCGGCCGCCGTCATCGCGAGCGCAGCGAAGCGATCCAGTCGCGCCACGCTCACGGAGGGCGCGCTGCCCTGGGTCGCTTCGCTGTGCTCGCGATGACGGCGCGCGCGACGTCCGAAGGATCCGAACCGAGCCAACCTCAGTGGCCGGCCGCCGGGTTCGGCGTGGCGACGAGGTCGACCTCGACGCCGACCTCGAGCGCCACCCACTGGCCCGAGGCCCAGGCCCCCTGCCCGACGCCGAACTCGGTGCGGACCAGACCGACGCGCCCCGCGGCGTGCGCGGCGCCGCCCTCGAGGGTCAGGTGGAACGGCAGCGTCACGGGCCGGCTCGTGCCGCGGATCGTCAGTGTGCCGACGGCCGCGTAGTCGCCCTGCCCCTTGTCGACGAAGCGGGTCACCTCGAAGCGCGCCTCGCTTCCCGCCTTGACGTCGAACCAGTCCTTCTGCGGCAGGGCCTCGTCGCGCTGGACGTCCCCGGTCCGCGCGCTGGCGAGGTCGACCAGCACGAGCGCGTGCCCCGCCTCGGGCTTGGCGGGGTCGAAATCGATGTCGGCCTTGAACCGCTCGAACCGCCCGGTGAACGGGACGCCGACCTGCACGCCGGAGAACCGGATCGCGCTCCTGGCCGGATCCACCGCCCAATCGGCGGCGGCGGCCGGCAGGGTGACGGCCTGGAGAACCGCCAGCAGGCAGAGGTGACGCGCGTTCATCGGGTCGGCTCCACATTGGGGGCAGTCGACGCCCGGCGCCCCGGCAGCATGCGGCGCAGCACGTCGTCGCGCAGGAGGAGGTGGTGGCGCAGGGCCGCCGCCACGTGGACGACGAGCAGGGCCGCCAGGAACCACGCCCCCAGGGCGTGGACCCGCTTGAGGATCCCCTCGGCGGCGGCGGGATCGGGGACGAGGGCCGCCAGCGGCAGGTGCGGCCAGGGAACGATCCCGTACAGCACCGTCGGGATGTTGAACGGCGACAGCGAGACCACGGCCCAGCCGGTCAGGGGCAGCCCGACGAGCAGCAGGTACAGCAGGTGATGGGCGGCCGCGGCCACCCGGCGCTCCCGCGCCGGCATCCCGGCCGGGTGCGGCGGCGGCCGGTGGGTCAGGCGCCAGAGGACCCGCAGGGCCGTCAGCGCCAGCACGGTGATCCCGACCGACTTGTGCCACTGGTAGAGCTGGAACTGGCGCAGCGGCGCCAGGGCCGCGTGCGTCATGGTCAGGCCGAGGCCGATCAGGACGAGCACGCCCAGCGCGCTCGCCCAGTGCAGCAGGATCGCCACGGCGGAGTACCGCCGCGCGGAAACCCCTCGCGCCATGGCGGATTCTCCCAGGTCAGTCCTGCTTCTCGAAGGCGCCCGCGATGGTGAGGTGAAGCTCGTCGCCGATCAGCGGCACGTAGGTCTTCACCCCGAACTCGGAGCGCTTGAGCGTGCCGGTGGCCTCGAAGCCGACCGTGTACTTCTTGCTCAGCGGGTTCACGCCGGCGCCGACCAGGGTGACGTCGAGGGTCACCGGCTTGGTCACGCCGTGGAGCGTCAGGTCGCCCGTCACCTTCGCGTGGTCCTTGCCGGCCGGCACGACCTTGGTGGACACGAAGGTCATGTCGGGGAACTTGGCGGCGTCGAGCCACTGGTCGCCCTTGAGCTCGTCGGTGAGCTTGGCGCTGGTCGTCGTCACCGAGGCGACCGGGATCTTCACCGAGAGCTTGGCGGCGGCCGGGTTCTTCGGCTGCAGCTCCAGCGTGCCGGACACGTCCGAGAAGCCGCCGGCGTAGTTCGAGAAGCCCATGTGGGAGACGCGCCAGCCGACCTGGGTGTGGCCGGGATCGACCGCGTAGGTGCCGGCCTGGATCTGCGCCGGGTCGCGGGTCGGTGGGGTCTGGGCCAGCGCGGGGGTGGCGACCGGGGCGGCGACCAGCAGGGCCAGCAGGCCGGAGGCGAGAATCGACTTCAAAGGTGTCTCCTGCAGAGCAGACGGCCGAGCGCGATTCGCTGCGCCGCAGCCGCCGTGTAGACCCGTTCACGGCACCGGTTGAGCCTGCTATCCGGAACCCCATGGTTGCGAGAACGGAAACCTTCCGGGGCGGGCTCGACGACGTGCGGGCCTTCTGCGCCGTCGTGGATCTCGGCACGGTGACGGCCGCGGCCGCGACGCTGCAGGAGACCAAGGGCAGCGTCAGCCGTCGGATCTCCCGCTTGGAGCGGGCTCTGGGCGTCCGGCTGATGGCCCGGACCTCCCGGGCGGTCTCGCCGACCGCCGAGGGCCTCGCCTTCTACGCCAAGGCCCAGGAGAGCCTGACGCTCCTCGACGAGGCGACCGAGACCGCCCGCGACGCCCGCACGGTGCCGGCCGGGCACCTGCGGATCACGACCTCGATCGATTTCGGGATCGAGGTGATGCCCGAGATCGTCGCGAGCTTCCGGGCCGCCTACCCGCAGATCACCGTGGAGATGCTCAACACCGACGCGCGCCTCGACCTCGCGGCCAACCGGATCGACCTCGCCCTGCGGCTGGGCGGCGCGGAGGAGACCGGCTACCGCGCGATGGTCCTCGCGACCCTGGCGCTCGCCCTCTACGCCGCCCCCGCCTACCTGGAGCGCCGCCCGGCCCCGACGGACCTCGCGGGCCTGCGCGACCACGACCTGATCCTCGCCCGGGAACGGATCGGCACGGCCGGGCTCACCCTCTCCGACGGGCAGGGCCGCACGGAGCCGCTCTCGCTGAGCCCGGCGATCCGGGTCAGCGACTTCGCGACCGCGCTCCGCCTCACCCTCGCGGGCGCCGGGATCGGCCATCTCCCGAGCCTCGTGGCCGCCCGGGCCGTGGAGGCCGGGCAGATCGTGCGCGTGCTCGGGCCCTGGGCGACCCGCAGCAGCACCTTGCGCGCCGTCACCCTGGCCGGGCGCGAGCTGCCGGCCCGCGTCCAGGTCTTCCGCGAGCATGTCCGGACCGTCCTGGCCTCTCGTGGATGCCCCCGCGACAGCGCGGGATCAGACGGCGAATACAGATAAATAGATTTCTTTATCTGTATATGCGCTCTACAGCGGCCCAACTCGATAAATTTTTACCGGATATCGTAGCGCCCGGTTGAGAGGCTGCGCGCATGCTGCGACGCGGCGGCAAGCTCGGCCGCACGGCCAGGGCCCCGAGGGTCCGGCCCGCAGCGCGTCACGTCTGGATCTCGGTCATGTCCCTCCGCAGCCGGTGCCTGCGCGCCCTCGTGTTCGCTGGGATCCTGGCGCTGATCGGGACAACCATCGGTCTCGGGACGGCCCGGGCCTCGCTGCCGGCCACGACGCGGATCGTGCTGCAGAAGGCGGGCCGGTACATGCCGACCGACCTGTACCTGCGCCTCGGCGACACCATCGCCCTGCGCAACGGCGACGCGCGCCTGACCCACCACGCCTTCATCGAGGCGGACCGGTTCTCGTTCGACGCCGGCACTCAGGAGCCCGGCACCGAGACGCGGTTGACCCTGGCCGAGCCGGGCGATTTCGTCATCCAGTGCGGCATTCATCCGAAGATGAAGCTCACCCTCCACGTCGAGTAGGGCTCCGGGAGCCCCTCAACCGTCGCGGCCGAATCCGAGACCGCGGATGATGTCGCCGATGGGATCGATCTTCTGCGACGGGGCAGCCGCCGGCGCGGGCTGCGGCGCCGCGGCGGTGACGGTCGGCCGGTCGGATTCGGCGGTGCGGACGAGGGCGGCGTGGCGGAGGCGGACCACCCGGTGGACGCCGCGCTCCGTCCCCTTCGCGCGGTGCGCCGCGGTCCTGCGCGGCGGCCCGGCCGGGCGCGCCATCTCGGCGGGGAGCGGGGCAGCCGGCATCGCGGTGTCCGGGACCGCCGCCGCGACCCGCGGCGCCGGGGCGGCTGGCAGGGCGCCCGTGGTCTCCGGCGCGGCGAGCTTGGCCGGCGGGTCGACCCAGGCGCTCCGCGTGACCGGTGCGGCGGCCGGCTTCGAAACCGGTGCGGCGTCCGTCACGGCAGGACGCGCGGGACGCGTCTGCACCTCGTAGTTGCCCGGATGCAGAATATGCGCGGCCGCCACCAGCCCGAATACGGCAACGGCAGTCGTCCCGAGTGTGGAGCGATAGTGTTCCATGGCGGAAAAACGTACCGCCAAGCTCCGGGTTCCGCGCGGTCGAGACGTCGGCGCGCCATCCTCGCGGCGGGTCGGCCGGCGGAAAGAAAAAAGGCCACTCCCGAAGGAGCGGCCCGAAGTCTAGGGAGGAAACGCCCAAGAAGGGCAGCGGGATCGCGACGCCATCGCCATCCCGCAGTGCAAAGATAGGATACCGCATTGCGGCATGCAACGGATCGGGCGCCGCGGAGGCATGCATATGTACCCGGGTCAGACTGCACACCCATGCGAGCTACGCATGGCGCCGCGCCTGCCCACGAGCGGGCCGGGATCACGGGACGCGATGTCCTTCGGGCCGACCTGAAATCGCCTCGCGCGGCGGGTCTAGGCGCCGCCGGACCGGCCGTCCTGGCCGATCAGGCGCTCGACCTCGGCTTCCGCGACGGCGCGCGCCGCGTGCTCGGAGGTGTGCGGGCGGTACGACCCCCGGACCAGCTTGCCGCGGTCGCGGATCGCCCAGGTGAAGCGACCGGGATCATGCCGGCTCGGCCTGACCTCGACCGTGTAGAGATGCCCGCCCGTCGCACCCATGCCGGGAATGTGCGGAGGCGTCCCGCGCCGGGACAGGGGGTGCGACCGTGCGCGGCAGCCCCGTCCTCCGGACCACCGCAGCCCGCGCTGAAGCCGCCCTAGCGTCCCGGCCGGCGCCGGCCCTGAGCCGGTCCGCGCGGTCTCGGGCCGCCCGCCACCCGGTCGTCGCTCGGCCTCCCGTCGCTCTGACCCGGGCCCTCGACCCGGCCCTCGGTCCGGGTCCCGAGCCAGACCACGTGCTTCGGGCCGCTGCCCCGGCCGCTCGCGTGGACGCGCTGCTCGTCGACCGCGAAGCCGGAGCGCTGCAGGCGGCTCTTGAACTTCCGGTCCGGGGCGCCCGACCAGACGCCCAGGATGCCGCCCGGCCGCAGGGCCCAGCGGGCGCGCTTCAGCCCCCAATTGTCGTAGAGCCGGTCGTTCTCCTTGCGCATCAGCCCCTCCGGGCCGTTGTCGACGTCGAGCAGGATCGCGTCGTAGCGCTCCGGTCCGGCCTGGATCAGGCGGTTGACGTCGGCCTCCTGCAGGTCGACCCGCGGATCGTCCAGGCAGCCGGCGAAGACGTGGGCGAGCGGCCCCCGGGCCCAGGCGACCACGGCGGGCACCAGCTCGGCGACCACCACCTGCGCCTGCGGCCCGAGGCCCTCGAGCGCCGCCCGCAGGGTGAAGCCCATGCCGAGGCCACCGATCAGGACCCGGGCGCGGGGCCGGTCCTGGAGCCGCGCGCAGGTCATCGCCGCGAGCGCCACCTCCGAGCCGCTGCGCCGGTTGTTCATCAGCTCGATCGTGTCGGCCATGATGGCGAACTCGTCGCCGCGCCGCATCAGGCGCAGGTCGGTGCCGCCGCCGGGCACGGATCCGGTATCGAGATGAACCCAGGGTATCACGCGCGCGTCCTCGTTTGCCGGCGCCCTGTCGTGCGGGCGGCGGAGGGATCGCGGCGGGAGCGGCGCGGCGCGCGGGCCCGGCCGTGCGCGCCGCGCACCCCCGCCCGGCACCGCGCCTTGCCGCGACCGATTCCGGCGGCGTATCAGCACCTATGGCCAAGCGCATCAAGTCGAGACCGCAGGAGCGGGGCTCCGTTCTGTTCGATATCGTCTTCGCGGACGGGTCCCGGGCCTCGAACCGGCGCGTGCCGGCCGAGATCCTCGGCGGCCTCGACGGCGACGAGCCCGCCCGGCAGCTCATCGCCGAGCAGGAGGAGGAGATCGCCCGCAAGGCCGGGCGGCCGGGGCGCGCGATCGAGAGCCTGACCCGCTCGCCGATCATCAAGCCGAAGCCGGTCGCCTGACCGCGTCGGCCCGGAGCGGTCCGGAACGGCCGAGACCGGCCGTCAGGCGCTCTCGGCCAGCCGGCGCGCGACCTCCTCGCGCAGGGCCTCGTTCATCGCGGCGAACCGGGCCTGCATGCGCGTCCGCAGCCACGGGAACAGGCCGGGGGCGAGCAGGCCCGCGACGGTCTCGGCCTGGACGAGGCGGACGCCGTCGGCGGTCTCGGTGATCCGGACCTCGTGCTCGCCGATGAGCAGGGGCGGCGTCGGGATGCCGCCGCGCCACGTGAGCCGCCGGCCGGGCTCCCAGCAGGTCACCGTCACCTGGCGCGCCCGGTAGGCGCGGCCGTTCAGGGTCCGCTCTAGGCGCCAGCGCGCGCCCTCGCGCAGGCGGCCCTCGGCCTTGCGGATGTACGGGTTCCAGGCCGGGTAGGAATCGAGGTCCGTCAGCACGGACCAGACCAGTCCGGCCCGCGCGGGGATCGCGATCTCCGTGCTGCTGATCCGAGCGCCCGTCATCCGTCCCTCCCGGCGATCCGGCGACCGTTCGCGCCGGCCGCTCCCGCTTTCCGAGAACGCGCACCGCCCGCTCCGCGGTCCAGACCGCGGCGCAGACCGCGGTTCAGCCGGCGAATCCAGCGCGCGGCTCAGACCGCGCCCTCGACCACCTCCAGCGCCCGCAGGATGGCGAAGCCGATCCGCTCGGCCTCGGCCTCCGCGTCGGCGGGGAGCAGCGCCACGGTCTCGACCCCCGGCTCGTCCTCGGGCCCGACCACGATGCGGATGACGTCGCCCTCGACCGCCGACGGGTCATGGATCAGGCCGACCCGGTGGCCGGCCCCCGTGCCGAAGACGCGCAGGGGCGCCTGGGCCGGATCGGGCTCCGGCGCCGGGTTGCGGGGGACGCCGAAGGCGGGGCGGATGACGTTGTCGTCGGACATGCGGGAACCCGGTCTCCGTTCGTGCGCGGCCGGCGGCGCGGCTCATTCCGGCCCGGTCCGGGGGCCGGCGAGGCCCGCCGTCGCCAGCACGGCGTCGGCCAGAACCTCCAGGCCGGCCCCGGCCCAGGCCGGCGTGATGCTCTCGGCCTCGTTGTGGCTGATCCCGCCGTGGCAGGGGCAGAACACCAGGGCCGCCGGCACCGCGCGGGCGCAGTAGACGGCGTCGTGGTAGATCGCGGTCGGCATCCGCGTCCAGGCATGGCCCCGCGCCTCGGCCGCCGCCTGGACGCGGTCCACCAGGACCGGGTCGAACGGGGTCGGGGGGGCGCGCCAGAACTCCGCGACCTGGACGGTGACGCCGCGCTCCGCCGCCAGGGCGTCGGCCCGGGCCCGGATCCGCGCCCCCATCGCCTCCAGCTGCGCGGTGTCGCCGTGGCGGGTGTCGAGGCTGAACCAGACCCGGCCGGGCGTGATGTTGCGGCTCGCCGGCTCCGCCCGCAGCACGCCGACGGTGGCGCGGCCGCGCTCCCCGCCGGCGCCGACCGCCGCCTCCGCGATGCCCTCGAGTGACGCGATCAGCGCCGCCGCGGCCATCATCGCGTCGCGCCGGCCCGCCATGGGGCTGCCGGCATGGGCCTCCTCGCCCAGCACGGTGATCTCGTACCAGATCTGGGCCAGGGCCCGGTCGACCACCCCGACGGTGAGCCCGGCCTCCTCCAAGCGCTTGCCCTGCTCGATGTGAAGCTCGAAATAGGCGCCGATCTCCCGCAGGGCGGCCGGGTCCGCCGTCCCCTGCCAGCCGATGCGCCGCAGCTCGTCGCCGAAGGCGTGGCCCGCGAGGTCCCGGGTCGCCAGGATGTCGGCCTCCGGGACGATGCCCATGGCGACGCCGCTGCCGCTCATCGGTGGCGCGAAGCGCGCGCCCTCCTCGTTGCACCAGTTGATCAGCAGAAGCGGGGCATCGGTCTCGATCCCGGCCTCCTGCAGGGCGCGCATGATCTCCAGCCCGGCGAGGACGCCCAGCGGCCCGTCGAACTTGCCCCCGGTGGGCTGGGTGTCGAGGTGGCTGCCGACGGCGACCGGCTTCCGGCCCGGATCGCGTCCGGGCCGGTGGAAGACCATGGTGCCGACCCGGTCCACGGTGAGCGTCAGCCCCGCCGCCTCGCCCCAGCGCTGGAACAGGGCGCGCCCCTCGGCGTCGCGGTCGGTCAGTGCCTGCCGGTCGTTGCCGCCGTTGGGCAGCGCGCCGATCCGGGCGAGCTCCATCAGGCTGTCCCAGAGCCGCTCCCGCGAGAGCGGGAGGTTGGTGCGGTTCACCGTGCGGTCCATGGCGTCTCTGCTGCTGGCCTCCCGGCGGGATGCCTACCGGAAGGTGCAAGTTACGGCGCAGCGGCAACCCGCACCAGGGCGGGCCCGGCGCGAGCCACGGGCTTCGCGGGCCGGCGGCGCCCGATGGTGCCCGACGGTGGAGCGATCCACGGGCCGAAGTGCGGATTTCCGCCGGATCGCGGCGTCTACCGATCATTTGTGATCGAACTGTCCGCGCGGCGGCGCTGTGAATCCGGTCTTTGCGCCGCACCGGAGCGGCCCTGCATTGTCGAGAACGGGATTGTCCGGAACCGAAGTCTTGATCATCCGCAATGCAACCCGGTGGCGGCGGGCCGCGACGCCGTGTCAAAAGCCGTTCGCGCAGCCGATACTGGACTTCGGGCTCGCGGACAGCATGTGTTGCGGATCAGTCTGTCCGCCATCGTACAATCGTCGATTGTAGCCAGTTCGGAGGGGATTCCATGGTGCTGGCTTCCACGACAGCCTCGGCCCTGCAGGCCGCCGGATTCATCGGGATCTGGGACACGGACGTCCGGGCCGGCCGGTCGATGCTGGATTCGGGCGCGGCCTCGCTGATGGCGGGGGATCCGGGGCTCGCCGGGACGCCGCTGCCGCTGGACGCGGCCCTCGGCCGGATCCACCCGGCCGACCGGGACTGGGTGTTCGGCCGGATCCGCCACGTCCGCCAGACCGGCGGCCCGGTCTCCCTCGAGTTCCGCGTCGTGACCGGGGCGGGCGAGATCCGCTGGATCCTCAACCGCGGCTGCCTGACGCCCGATTCGGACGGCCTGCTGCGCGGGCGCGGCGCCTACATCGACGTCACGGACCTCCACCGGCACGGGATCCAGTCCGGGGCCATGAACGGAGCCGTGAACAGCCCTATGAACGGCGTCACGCACGGCACCACCGACGGGGCGGACCTGAACGCCGCGGCCGACCACGGCATCCAGATCCACGCGGCGCTGGAGCGCCACGGCGACCCCTATCTCCGCTCGGTCTCGGGGATGCTGCTCCACGGGATCGGCCGCGCGCTGGCGCGGCGCGACCCCTGACGCGCGCCCCGGGAAGAGGCCCTGGGAAGAGCTCTCGGGAAGAGCCCCGGCGGCTCAGGTCCGCCAGGGATGGGCCGGCAGCTCGGTCCGGCCGATGGCCTTGGCGCCGGCCTCCGCGACGGTGTGGTCGTTCTCGACCGTCGAGCCGCTGACCCCGATGGCGCCCGACATGACGCCGTCGGCGTCGACGATCGGGATCCCGCCCGGGAAGGTGATCAGCCCGTCGTTGGAGTGCTCGATCCCGTAGAGCGGCCCGCCCGGCTGCGACAGCTGGCCGATCTGGCCGGTCATCATGCCGAAGAACACCGAGGTCTTGGCCTTCTTCTGGGCGATGTCGATCGACCCGACCCAGGCATCGTCCATGCGGTGGAACGCCTTGAGGTTCCCGCCGGAATCGACCACCGCGATGCACATCTGGGTGCCGAGCTCCACGGCCTTGGCGCGGGCGGCCGCGATCGCCTTCTCGGCCTGCTCGATCGTCACGTGCATGGGACACTCCCGTTCGCGTTGTTGGCGCGACAGCCTGTGGCGGTTTGAAGCGGTCGATGCAAGATCAACCGCAGATCGGCATCCATCACGCTCGGCTGGCGCGCTCGGGCCTTTGCTCAAGCCTCACGTTCCCGGGCGGCGCGGATCCGCTCCAGGAGATCGGTCGCGAGCGCCGCGCAGGCGGCGGAATCCGGGCAGGGCCGCTTCCACACCACGCGCCCGTCGCGCAGCGCGGTCCCCGCCTCGGCGGCCATCGCGGTCAGCGGCCGGTCGGGCCGCAGGTCGGCCGCGACGCCCTGCGGCCCGCCCCGGAGCCGGGCGACGCCCAGCGCGCAGCAGGACGCGCGCAGCCGCGCGAGGTCGAACAGCGCGAGCACCGGCGCGGGGGCCGCGCCGAACCGGTCCTCGACCTCGCCGGCGAGCGCCTCGATCGCCTCGGGCTCGCGGAGGCGCAGCAGGCGCGTGTAGAGGCTGAGGCGGATCTCGGGCTCCGGAACGTAGTCCTCGGGGATCCGGCTCGGCAGGCCGAGCTCGATCTCGGGGCTCCAGTCCTCGGCGCGCTCGCCCTTGGCGGCGGTGAGCGCCAGCTGCAGCAGGTGCTGGTAGAGGCCGAGCCCGACGAGCTTGGCGTGCCCCGCCTGATCCTCGCCGACGAGGTCGCCGGCGCCGCGCAGGTCGAGGTCCCGGGCGCTGACCGCGAAGCCGGCGCCGAGGCGGTCGAGGGCCTCCAAGGCGCGCAGGCGCTGCAGCGCCGCCGCTGGCGGGGGCGCGGCCGGGTCGCTGAGCAGGTGGACGGTGCCGCGGCGCTGGCCGCGGCCGACGCGGCCCCGGAGCTGGTGGAGCTGTGCCAGCCCGAACCGGGCGGCCTCCCAGACCAGCATGGTGTTGGCCCGCGGCACGTCGAGGCCGCTCTCAACGATGGCGGTGGCGAGCAGGACGTCGCCGTCGCCCTCCGCGAACCGGACCATGACCTCGTCCATGGCGGAGGGCTTGAGGTCCCCGTGCGCCACCAGGATGTCGAGGCCCGGCACGAGGGCGCGCAGGCGCTCGGCCATGGGGCCGATGTCCTCGATCCGCGGGCAGACCACGAAGCTCTGGCCGCCCCGGCGGTGCTCGCGGACGAGGGCCTCGCGGACCGCCTCGGCGTCGAAGGGCGCCACCACGGTCCGGACCGGCTGGCGCAGGGCCGGCGGCGTGGCGAGCACGCTGAGGCTCTGGAGGCCGACGAGGGCCGCCTGGAGGGTGCGGGGGATCGGCGTCGCGGTGAGCGTCAGCACGTGGCCGCCATCCGCGAGGCGGCGCAGGTCGGCCTTCATCTTCGCGCCGAAGCGCTGCTCCTCGTCGATCACGGTCAGGCCGAGATCCGCGAACGCCACCCCGCTGCCGGCGAGCGCGTGGGTGCCGACCACCAGCCGGATCGAGCCGTCCGCGAGCCCCGCCCTGACGCGCTTGGCCTCGGCCGGCGCCACGAGGCGCGAGAGCTGCGCCACCTCGACGCCGAACCGGCCGAAGCGGCGGCGCAGCGTCTCGGCGTGCTGGCGCGCCAGCACGGTGGTGGGGGCGATCAGCGCCGCCTGCCGGCCGGAGAAGATCGCGGCCGCGAGGGCCCGGAGCGCCACCTCGGTCTTGCCGAAGCCGACATCGCCGCAGACCAAGCGGTCCATCGGCCGGCCGGAGGCGAGGTCGGCCATCAGCGCGTCGACCGCCGCCGCCTGATCGGGGGTCGGCGCGAAGCCGAAGCCGGCGGCGAACCGCTCCATCTCGCGGGCCGGCGGCGCCAGGACCGGCGCCTCGGTCTCCCGGCGGGCCCGGGCGGCCTCCAGCATCAGGCGGGCGGTCCGCGCCATGGTGGCCTCGGCCTCCAGGCGGCGCCGCGGCCACGTGCCGCCGTCGAGCTTGTCCAGGGTGACGGCGTCGGGCTCCGACCCGTAGCGCCAGATCCGGTCGGCCTGCGTGACCGGCACCATCAGGATCGCGTCGCCGGCGAAGCGCAGGCGCAGGGCCTCGGAGGGCTCCCCGTCCTGCGCGGCACCCGGCGCGGAGACCGGCTCCAGCCCCTCGAACACGCACAGGCCGTGGTCCCGGTCGACCGCCACGTCGCCGGGGCGCAGGTCGACCTCGCCCATCGGCAGGATCGCACGGGCGGCCCCGGTCACGGCGGCCTCCGGGCCGAACAGGTCGGCCGCCGCGATCACGGTGGCGCCCTGCTCGGGCACCCGGAAGCCGGCCGCCAGCGGGGCCTCCAGGGCGAGGACGTCGCCGGGCGCCGCCTCGGCGACGTCGGCCCACGCGTCGATCAGGCGGATCGGGCGCTCGGCGATCTTGCCCGCCTGGCGCACGAGGCGTCGGAGCGGCCGGACCGAGCCGGCGAGCACGACGACGTCGCCGGCCTTCAGACGGGCGCGCAGGACCTTGGCGAAGGCCGTGCCGGGCCGGCGCTCCCCGGCGAAGCGCGGCATGGCGCGGGGTTCGCCGGCCGCCTCGGTGGCGGCGAGCCGGCCGCGATCCGCCACGACGGCGCGCCACGCCTCCGGCGTCAGGTAGAGGCCGGTGCCGGGCCCCGCCGGCGCGTCGCGGGTCTTCAGCCGGCCCCGGGCCTCGTCCATCTGCTCGAAGAAGGCGTCGATCCGGGCCTGCGTGCCGTCCTCGACCGCGAGGCGCGCTTCGGGCACGTAGTCGAGGAGCGTGACGAGGCGCGGGTAGTAGCGGTCCAGGCGGTGCTCCTGGCCGGTGAACGGCTCGAAGCTCTGGCCGGAGCCGGGCTCCAGGACGATCTCGGTGGCCGGGTCGATGACGAGTTCGTCAGCCTCCGCCACCGAGCGCTGCGAGATCGGGTCGTAGGAGCGGATCGCGGTGACGCGGCCCGCCGCGTGCTCGATCCGGCAGGGAAGCGGCGCGGCGGCGGGGAACACCTCCACGGTGCGCCCGCGGACGGCGATCTCGCCGGGCTCGTCGACCCGCTCGTCGAGGATGTAGCCGAGGCGCTTGAGGTCTGCGGTCGCGGCCGCGACGTCGAGGGGATCGCCGACCCGCAGGGTCACGCGGGCCGACGCCCAGGTCTCCGGCGGCGGCACGCGCTGCACGAGGGCGGGGGCGGTCGTCAGCACGAAGTCCGGCAGCGCGTCCCGGTCGGTCAGCCAGCGCATCACGGCGGCCCGGGCACCCATCGTGGCCCGCGACGGCGAGGCGTGGTCGAAGGGCAGGCAGTCCCACTCGGGATAGACCGCGACCCGCGCGTCGGGATCGAGTGCCTGCAGGGTCGCGGCGAGGTCCTCGAGGCGGCGGGCGTCCCGGGCGACGTGCACCACCGGCCCGGGCCCCTCGGCGAAGGCCAGGAGCGCCACCGCCAGGGCGCCGGTGGGCATCAGCGGCGCGTCCTCCAGCCCCTGTCGGGCGCCCGCCTTCGTCCTGCGCTTGGCCATGCCTGATCCGAACCCATCCCTCGTGAGCCGGCAACGCCGCACCGGCCCCGCGGGCTCCCGGCCGCGGCGATCCGATCCACAGCCGCCGTGCGGGGCCCGCCCGAGCTCTTCGCGGGGCCCGCGACGGGCGAGGCAGGAAGAGATCCCGGCGGGCGCCCGAAGCCCGGTCGGCCGGACCAGCAAGACTTGAACGGCGCGCGTGAAATCGCACCCCCACCGATGATCCGGCGGGACTGTCTAGTATTGAACGATCGCGGAATGCTTGCCCTGGTCCCGCCGCCGGACGCGCGATGCAGAGTTTCACTAGGGGGAAGCGAAAGCTTGAGCTATGACGGCTCCGTGTCGCCGAACGAGACAGTATCCCGACCGTCGGGTTTCGAGCCCCAGCATCCCCAGCGGCTCGCCGCCCTGCGCGCCTACGCGATCCTCGACACGCCGCCCGAGCGCGCGTTCGACGAGATCGCCGAGATGGCCGCCCAGGCCTGCGGCACGCCGATGGCCCACATCAACTTCGTCGACGCCGACCGGCAGTGGATCAAGGCCGCGTTCGGCCACGCCGCGCGGGCGATGCCGCTCGCGTTCGGCTTCTGCACCGAGGCCATGCGCGCGGACGGCGCCCTCGTGCTGCCCGACCTGACCGCGGAGCCGGAGAGCGCCGCCAACCCCCTCGTGACCGGCGACCCGCACCTGCGCTTCTACGCCGGCGTGCCCCTGGTGACGCCGGACGGCTGGGCCATCGGGACGCTCTGCGTCCTCGACCGCGTCCCGCGCACGCTGACCGACCAGCAGCTCTTCATCCTGAAGGCGCTCGCCCGGACGGTGATGACGCAGCTGGAATCCCGGAACGCCGAGGCGGCCCTGCGCCGGAACGAGGAGCGCTACCGCTCGCTGTTCACCTTCATCGATGCCGGCTTCTGCCTGATCGAGGTGGAGTTCGCCGACGGCGACCGGCCCGTCGACTACCGCTTCTTGGAGGTCAACCCCGCCTTCGAGCGGCAGACCGGCCTGCGGGCCCCGGTGGGCCGCCGGATGCGGGACCTCGCCCCCGACCTCGAGCAGCACTGGTTCGACCTCTACGGCCGGGTCGCCCTGACCGGCGAGCCGGTCCGATTTGAGCAGGCCGCCGCGGCGCTGGGCCGCTGGTACGACGTGCACGCCTACCGGGTGGACGGGCCGGCGCGGAACCGCGTCGCGATCCTGTTCAACGACATCACCGAGCGCCGCCGGAGCGAGAACGCGCTCCGGGCCCGGGAGGCGGAACTCCGGCTGGTCGCGGACGCGATGCCGGTCCTGATCGCCTTCATCGACCGCGACCTGACCTACCGGTTCGCGAACGCCGCCTACGAGACCTGGACCGGCCAGGCGCCCGACGCCGTCGTCGGGCGGACCGTAGGCGACCTCCTCGGCCCCGGCGCGTTCGAGGCCCGGCGCGCCGGCATCGAGCGGGCGCTCGCCGGTCAGGAGGTCCGCGAGGAATGGGCCTGGACCTTCCCGAACGGCCAGGCCCGGATCGCCGACACCCGCTACCTCCCGCGCCGCGGCCCGGACGGACGCGTCGACGGGTTCTACGTCTTCGCCCACGACGTCTCCGAGCGGAAGCGGAACGAGGTCCTGCTCCAGTCCCGGGCGGAGCACCTGGAGGCGCAGGTCGCCGCCCAGACCCGCGACCGCGACCGGGTCTGGACGCTGTCGCCAGTGCTGAAGCTCGTCTCGGACCGGACCGGGCGGGTCCAGTCGGTGAACCCCTCGTGGAGCCGGGCGCTGGGCTGGTCGGAGGCCGAGACGGTCGGCCGGCCGGCCCTGGACTTCCTTGCCCCCACCGAGCGCGCGGCGGCCGAGGCGGCGCTGCGCCCGCTCTGCGCGGACAGCCGGGTCGAGGATATCGAACTGGCCTGCCTGACCCGCGCCGGCGACCGGCGGCGGGTGCTCTGGACCGTCGTTCCGGAGGACGGGCTGTTCTACGGCTTCGGGCGCGACATCACCGAGCAGCGCCAGGCCGAGGAGGCGCTGCGCCAGTCGCAGAAGCTCGAGGCCATCGGCCAGCTCACCGGCGGGGTGGCGCACGACTTCAACAACCTCCTGACCATCATCCGGTCGTCCGTGGAGTTCCTGCGCCGGCCGGACCTGGCCGAGACGCGCCGGCGCCGCTACCTCGACGCCGTCTCCGACACCGTCGACCGGGCGGCCAGGCTCACCGGCCAGCTCCTCGCCTTCGCCCGGCGCCAGGCGCTGAAACCCCAGGTGTTCGACATCGGCGCGCGCCTGCGCAGCATCGCCGACATGCTCGATTCGGTCACCGGCGCGCGCATCCGCGTGGCCATCGACCTGCCGGCGACGCCCCGCTACGTGCGCGCCGACCAGAGCCAGTTCGAGACCGCGCTGATCAACATGGCGGTCAACGCCCGCGACGCCATGGACGGGGAAGGCAACCTGACCCTGCGGCTGGAGGGCGATAGCCCGATGCCGCCGATCCGCGGGCATGCCGGCGCGAAGGGACCGTTCGTGGCCGTGCGGGTCTCCGATACCGGCGCCGGCATCCCGGACGCGGATCTGGGACGGATCTTCGAGCCGTTCTTCACAACAAAGGAGGTCGGCAAGGGCACCGGCCTCGGCCTCAGCCAGGTCATCGGCTTCGCCAAGCAGTCGGGCGGCGACATCGACGTGGCGAGCGCGCTCGGCCACGGCACGACCTTCTCGCTCTACCTGCCGCAGGTCGCCGCGCCCGCCGCGGCGTCCGAGGCCGACCGCGAGGCCCGCCCGGAGGCGGAGCCGCGGCGGGGCCTGTGCATCCTCGTCGTGGAGGACAATCTCGGGGTCGGGCGCTTCTGCACCCAGATCCTGGAAGATCTGGGCCACGCGCCGGTCTGGGCGAAATCCGCCGAGGAGGCGCTGGCCGAACTCGACCGGGCGCCGGACCGGTTCGACGCGGTCTTCTCCGACGTGGTCATGCCGGGGATGGGCGGCTTCGCCCTCGCCCGGCAGCTCCGGACCCGCCGCCCCGACCTGCCGGTGGTGCTGACCTCGGGCTACAGCCACGTCCTGGCCGAGGACGACGCCCACGGTTTCGCCCTCCTGCGCAAGCCCTACTCGGCCGAGCAGCTCGCCCAGGTCCTCTCCGAGGCGGCGCGGCGGGGCGGGCAGCCGGACGCCCGCGCACGGCCGGAACCCGCTTCCGATTAACAGTCTTCGCCAGAATTCATCGGCGCATCATCCGGAAATCTTCCCGCAGACGAGATCCGGATGTAGTCTATCCCCATCCACCACCGGGGCCTCGACCGCCATGACGCTGACCGGACGTTTCTGGTTCCGCCGGACCTGGACCGGCAAGCTGGTCCTGCTCGTCGAGGAGGAGCGCGGGCGCTGGTTCCGGCGCCGCCTCGGCCGCACCCTGCGCTGGCGCGACGCGCGGCTCCTCGATCTGGCCGAAGGTCCCCTGCGGGGGCTCATGACGCTGGAGCGGACCTACCGCGCCGAGTTCGGCCCCGGCGAGCCGCGCCGCCCCGCCGGCCTCACGGCGGTCCCGGGCGGGCGGGCCCTGCCGCGCGGCGGGCCGGAGCCAGGAACAAGGCCGTCCCTGTCGGGTTGACGGCAGGCAAGACAGCGACGGCGTCGCTGTCTTGCAGCCCCTCGTGGGCGTTTCCTCCCTAGACTTCCGGACCGTTCTCCTGAGGGCGGTCCTTTTTTTGTTGTCGTCGGTCAGTCGCCGGGCAGTCGTCGACATGGCCCGCGACGGACAGCTCTCAAGAATCTCTCAGATTTACTTCCCGCCGTCCTGGGCCTCGCCCAGAGCAACGGTCCCGGCACCGGTCTCGGCACCGGCCTCGAGGGCCAGCAGCGCGAAGGTCGCGAGCCAGTGCTCGCCCATGTAGTCGCCGGTGACGTGCGGGAGCCCGGCCGCGAGGTGCGCCTCCGCGGCCGCGCGGAGCGGCGGCTGGCGGGGATCGTCCGGTCCGAGGGACGCGGCGAGCGCGCGGAAGCACCACGCGCGGCTGAGGTTCAGCCCGTCGAGATGGGCGATCTTCCCGTCGGAGCGGTCGGTCACGCCCGCGGGGCGGAACAGGGTCGCGGGCCGGGACGCCGCGAGACCGGGCAGGAACCGGTCGAACCAGGGCGCGAAGCGGGCGGGCGGCAGCAGCCGGCGCATGCACTCCGCCTCGATCAGCGCCGAGGAGAGGAAGTCGTCGCCGCCGGGTTCGCCCCAGGCCGGGCAATCCGCGTCCTCCCCGTACCAGCCGACGGCGGTGTCGTGCAGCAGAGTGGTCAGCCCGGCATCCCCCGCGCCCTCCGCGTAATCGGCCGCCAGGCGCAGCGCGAAGGCGGTGTTGAAATGGGTCCCGACCCGCACCGGGTAGGACGCCACCGGCAGGAACTCCGCGAAGCGCCGGACGATCACCGCGGCCAGCGGCGCCAGGGCCTCGGACCAGCGGCGCTCGGGGAGCGCGGCGAGCGCGTCGGCGAGCTTCAGCAGCCAGCCCCAGCCGTAGGGCCGCTCGAAGCCCCGGGCGGTCGGGGCGGCGAAGTAGGCGCATTCCCCCGCCACCGTCGCGGGAGTCAGCTGCGCGTCGAGCCGGGCGCGGATCGCCGGGGCCTGCGGGCCATCCGGGAACAGCCGCAGCACCCGCGCCAGCAGCCACGTACCGTGGACGCAGGAATGCCAGTCGTAGCTGCCGTGAAAGGCCGGGTGCAGGGCCGCGGGGGTGCGGGCATCCGCCGGCCCGGCCAGGACGTGCCCCGGCTTATTCGGATACTCGCGGCCGACATGGCCGAGGGCGACGGCGGCGAAGCGCGCGGCGATGTCGGGGGTGAGCGTGGGCGCGGGCGTCATCGCGGCATTCCGGCGGGCGTTCTGCGGGGACTCGGCGACCGCCGGCATAGCGGGTTTCCCGGCACGGCGTCAGGGCTCGCGGATCCTTTGCCGGCACGGCCCCGGATCGGCTATCGCGGTGAGGCCGGGCCGGACGCGCCGGCCTCACCGGGAGCCCCCATGCGCCGCGCGCCGCCCGCCGCCCTCCTCGTCGCGGCCCTCTCGGCCGTCGCGGCCCTGGCGGCCGCCGCGGCACCGGCCGCCGCCGCGCCGGACCCGAGCCGCGACGTGCTGTGGGCCGCCCTGAAGACCTGCGTCCTCGCCAAGCGGCTCGCCAACCGGACCTTCCCGTGCCTGTCGGTCGATCTCGGGGACGGTGACCGTCCCGGCTCGGCGGTCCTGCGCGCGCCCGGCGAGCCGACCCACAGCGTCGTCATGCCCACCGACACCGTGCCGGGCCTGGAGGCGCCGGTCCTGCGGGGACCGCGCGGTGCCGCCTACTGGCGGGCGGCCCTGGCGGCGCGGCCGCTCGTGTAGGACGTGCTGAAGGGGAGGCTCACCCCCGCGGAGGTCGGGCTCGCGGTCAACTCGGCCCGGGGCCGCAGCCAGGACCAGCTCCACATCCACCTCGACTGCCTGAAGCCGAGCGTGCTCAAGGCGATCCGAGCGCACGGCCGGCAGGTGCGCCACACCTGGAGCCGCTTCCCGGTGCCGCTGGCCGGCGACTGGTACTACGCCCTGCGCGTGCCGGAGGCGGAGGCCGCGCAGTTCAACCCGTTCGCGGCCCTGCACACCCTGCCGGGCGCCCGGCCGGACCTGCACCGGACGAGCTTCGCGGCGCTCGCCACGCCCCCGGGCGATCCCGAGCCGGGCTACATCCTGCTGGCCTACCGGGCGCCGAGCGCCAGCGCCGAGGACGTGATGGACCACAGCTGCACCGTCGCTGCGTCCCGCGGCGGCGCTTGAGCGGGCCCGGTCACCGGCTCAGTCCCTCCGCGCGGTAGAAGCCGGCCAGGCCGGCCCCCGCGGCGAGCCGGATCTTGGGCAGGGCGACGCGGTCGAACAGGGCCGCGTCGCGCGCCCGGTTCCCGCGCTCGGTGACGGCGATGTGGTAGATCATCGCCCATTTCACGCTGTCCCGGCCGCCGTCGAGGGCGCCGAGCCGGTCGCGCACGAACCACGACCGGCGCAGGTAGCGGATCAGGCCGGTGGCGGTCGGGACGTCGAGAAGGATCACGCCCGTCGCCCGCTCCAGACGCTGCGGCAGGCACCGGGCATAGGTGCCGTCCATGACCCAGCGCGGCTCGCGGATCGCCGCGTCGTGCAGGGCCTGGAACTCCGCGAAGGGCCGCGGATCCCAGTCGGTGCCCGGCTGGTGGTACAGCCGGTCGAGGTGGACCGGCGGCAGGCCGCGCGCCCGCGCGATGGCGACCGCCAGGGTGGACTTACCGCTGTTCGACGGCCCCAGGATGCAGAGCCGCGGGCCGAGCGCGTCGAGGGTCACGGCGAGCGCGGCGGTGGCAGCGCGTCGAGCAGCTGGCGCAGGAATGCCCGCACCGCCTTCGGCAGCCGCCGGTCGCGCATCGCCTGGATCTTCACGCTCCGGGCGAGGCTCGTCCGGGACTGGATCGGCAGGCTGACAAGCTCGTTGAGCCGCAGGGGCGTCTGCACCGACAGCGCCGACATCAGGGCGATGCCGCGGGAGCGCCGCACGAAGGGCAGCAGCGCCGAGAGCGTGTTGGAGGTCAGCACCGGCTCCACCGCGATGCCCTCGTGCGCGCAGGCGGCGTCGAAGACCTGCCGCAGGGTCGTGTCCCGGGTCGGCAGGGCGACGGGATACTCCAGCAGGTCGACGAGGCGCAGGGCCGGCGCCCGCGCGAGGGGATGGTCGGGCGCGGCCAGCGCCAGCATGTCGACCTGCCCGTCGTAGAGCACCTCGACCTGCGCGGTGGGTGTCAGCGCGAAGGTGATCCCGAGATCGGCATCCCCCACCGACACCGTCTGGGTGACCTGGGCCGGGGGCTGGACCGTGACCTCGAAGCGGATGCCGGGATGGGCCGCGTGGAAGGCCGCGATGGCGTTCGGCACGATGTCGAGGGAGAAGCCCTCCGAGCAGGCGACCCGGATCAGCCCGCGGGCGAGCCCTTCCAGCTCCCGGATCTCGGTGACCACCTGCTCGGAGCGGATCAGCACCTGATGGGCGTGCTGCGCCAGCAGCTCACCGGCCGGGCTCGGCACCATGCCGCGCGGGCGGCGCTCGAACAGCACGCAGTCGAGCTCGGCCTCCAGGTTGGCGATCTGCCGGCTGATCGCCGAGGCCGCGACGTTGAGCTGGGACGAGGCGGCTGCGATCGACCCGGTGCGGGCCACGGCCAGGAAGTAGCGCAGGCCCGTACTCTGCATTATCGTGCTCGGTGCGCTGTATGGTGCCGTGCACATTGCCGATACGGCAACGCAGCACTCGCTAAATTCTACTTGTTGCGATCCCAGATGCACAACACCATGGCAGGGTGAAAAACGCGGCAGCCGCGGAACCGTCCGCCGGGCCTGTCCGCCGCGCCGTCGGAGCCTGCATGCCGCTACGGACCCTCACCCGAGCCGCCACCCTGGCCGCCTCGTTCGCGACCCTGATCGCCGCCCACCCGGCGCTGGCCGGCAAGGCCAACGACACATTGGTCTACGCGTCGGACAGCGAGCCCGAGAACGTCAGCCCGTACCACAACAGCGCCCGCGAGGGCGTGATCCTGGCCCGGAACTGCTGGGACACGCTGCTGTACCGGGATCCCAAGGACGGCACCTACAAGCCGTTCCTGGCGACCGCCTGGAAATGGACGGACGACACGACCCTCGACCTCACGATCCGCGAGGGCGTGGTCTTCCACAACGGCGACCCGCTCGGGCCGGAGGACGTGGCCTTCACGTTCAACTACGTGCTGACCCCCGAGGCGCGCACGGTCACCCGCCAGAACGTTGACTGGATGAAGTCGGTGGAGGTGACCGGCCCGCACAGCGTGCGCATCCACCTCAAGGCGCCGTTCCCGGCGGCGCTCGAGTACCTCGCCGGCCCGACCCCGATCTTCCCAGCCAACTACTTCAAGAAGGTCGGCCTCGACGGTTTCGCCAAGGCGCCGGTCGGCAGCGGCCCGTACCGGATCACCAAGGTCGACAGCGGCCGCGGGGTCTCCATGGAGCGGTTCGACAAGTACTGGGCCGAGAGCCCTCTGGGTAAGCCGAAGATCGGCAAGCTGCAGTTCCGCGTCATCCCGGACGGCGAGAGCCGGATGGCCGAGCTGATGACCGGCGGCGTCGACTGGATCTGGCGGGTGCCGAGCGACCAAGCCGAGCAGTTGCGCGCCGCGCCCAACATCACGGTCCTCAATTCCGAGACGATGCGGGTCGGGTTCCTGCAGTTCGACACGCTGGGCCGGGCGAAGGAGAACTCGCCGCTCAAGGACGTGCGCGTCCGGCAAGCGATCTCCTACGCCATCGACCGCAAGGCGATGGTCGACAACCTCGTGCGCGGCGCCTCGCGGGTGATGAACGCGCTGTGCTTCGTCGACCAGTTCGGCTGCACCGACCAGGGGGTGATGCGCTACCCCTACGACCCCGCCAAGGCCAAGGCGCTGCTCAAGGAAGCCGGCTACCCGAACGGGTTCGAGATCGACCTCGGCGCCTATCGCGAGCGCGACTACGCCGAGGCGGTGATCGGCTATCTCGGCGCCGTCGGCATCAAGGCGCGGCTCAACTACCTGCGCTACGCGGCGTTCCGCGACGCGCTGCGGGCCGGCAAGACCTCGATCGGCTACCAGACCTGGGGGTCGTTCTCGGTGCTCGACGTCTCGGCCTTCGACGGGGTGTATTTCCGCGGCGGCGAGGAGGACCTGACCAAGGATCCGCAGGTGATCGCCGACCTGCAGGAGGGCGACAGCTCCATGGATCCCGAGAAGCGCAAGGCCGCCTACGCTAAGGCGCTCCAGCGGATCGCCGCGCAGGCCTACGCCCTGCCGATGTTCTCCTACTCGACCAACTACGCCTTCACGTCGGACCTCAACTTCACCGCCCAGCCCGACGAGGTGGCGCGCTTCTACGCGGCGTCGTGGAAGTGACGGCGGTGGCCGTAGCGCGCCGCTTTTCCCCTCCCCCTTGCGGGGAGGGGGCAGGGGTGGGGGTGGTGCAGACGGCACCGCTCCGCTCGATCCTGAACCACCCCCACCTCCGGCTCCTCCCCGCAAGCTTGAGCGATCCCGGGCAAACCCGGGATCGCCAGGGGAGGAGAGAACGCTCCGTCATGATCCGACGTGATCGACGGGAAACAGCAGGAGCCTGAGCCATGCTGGCCTTCACGTTCCGGCGCGTGCTGGTCGCCCTGGCGGTGGCCTTCACGGTCTCGGTGGCGAGCTTCCTGCTCCTCCACCTCTCGGGCGACCTCGCCACGGCCATCGCCGGCCCTGAGGCCACCGGGCCGCAGATCGCCCAGATCCGCCAGGATTACGGCCTGGACCAGCCGCTGCTGACCCAGTTCCTCACCTGGGGCTGGCGGGCGCTGCACCTCGACTTCGGCAACTCCTTCTATTTCCGTGAGAGCGTGATCGACCTGCTGGCCGCCCGCCTGCCGATCACCCTCTATCTCGGCATCATCGCGCTGGCCGTGGCGCTGTTCGTGGCCATTCCCCTCGGCGTCGTCGCCGCCGTGAAGCGGGACACGTGGATCGACCGGACGGCGCTCGCCGTCTCGGTGCTGGGCCAGGCGATGCCGAGCTTCTGGTTCGGCCTGACGCTGATCCTGATCTTCTCCGTCAACCTCCGCTGGCTGCCGGTCTCGGGCAACGCCACCTGGAAGAACTTCGTCCTGCCCGCAGTGGCGCTCGGCTACTACGCGATGCCGGCGGTGATGCGGCTCACCCGCAACGGCATGCTGGAGGTGCTGGCCTCCGACTACGTCCGCACCGCCCGCGCCAAGGGTCTGCCGCCTCGGAAGATCCTGGTGCGGCACGCGCTGCGCAACGCCGTGATCCCGGTGATCGCCCTGTCGGCGGTGCAGTTCGGCTTCATGCTCGGCGGTTCGATCGTGATCGAGGCGGTGTTCTCGCTCCAGGGCCTCGGCCAGCTCGCCTGGGAATCGATCGCCCGCAACGACTTCCCCGTCGTCCAGGCGATCGTGCTGGTGCTGGCCATGATCTACATCGGCCTGACGCTGGCCGCCGACCTGCTGAACGCCTTCCTCGACCCGCGCCTGCGCCAGTCGTGAGGATCCGCCGATGAGCCTTCCCCCCGACACGGCGGCGCTCGCCGCCCCCGCCCTGCCCCCGGACGCGCCGGTCGCGCTGACGCCGGTCCCCTCCCCCACCCGCCTGATCCTGCGGCGGGGCCTGCGCCACACCGGCTTCCTGATCGGGGCCGGGATCCTCGGGCTGATCGTGCTGGCGGCGCTCGCCGCCCCGCTCATCGCGCCGCACGACCCCTACGCGCAGGACGTGTCCCGCCGCCTGATCCCGCCGGTCTGGCAGGCCAAGGGCACCTGGGAGCACGTGCTCGGTACCGACAAGCTCGGCCGCGACTACCTGAGCCGCCTGCTCTACGGCGGCCAGATCTCTCTGCTGATCGGGATCTCGGCGGCGCTGATCTCCGGGCTGATCGGCACGACCCTCGGTTTATGCGCCGGCTATTTCGGCGGCTGGGTCGATTCGGTGGTGAGCTACGTGGTGACCACCCGGCTCGCCATGCCGGTGGTGCTGGTGGCGCTCGCCATGGCGGCGCTGGTCGGCGGCTCCCTGAAGGTGGTGGTGCTGGTGCTGGGCTTCCTGCTCTGGGACCGCTTCGCCGTGGTGACCCGGGCCGCGACCCAGCAGATCCGCAACCAGGACTTCATCTCGGCCGCCCGCGCCGCGGGGCTGACCGACCTGCGCATCATTCGCCAGGAGATCCTGCCCAACATCATGAACGCCCTGATCGTCGTGGCGACCCTGGAGATGGCCCACGCGATCCTGCTGGAGGCCGCCCTGTCGTTCCTCGGGCTCGGCGTGCAGCCGCCCCTGCCCTCCTGGGGCCTGATGATCGCCGAGGGCAAGCAGTACATGTTCTTCCAGCCCTGGGTGATCACCATCCCGGGCGTGGCGCTCCTCCTCCTCGTGCTGGCGATCAATCTCTTAGGTGATGGCCTGCGCGACATCACCGCCCCCGAGGCGCGCAACTGATGCCGTCGTCTTTGCGAGCGCAGCGAAGCAATCCAGGGCGGCGCCACGCTGCCGGGAGGTCCCGCTTCCCTGGGTTGCTTCGCTACGCTCGCAATGACGGGTGGGGCCGCCCGCGCGAACAAATGACACCCCTTTCCTTCGCCTGAGATCACACCATGACGCGAGACGCCGCCATCGCGCGCGCCACTGACAGCTTCGATTCGGGCGCGTTCCTCGCCCTCTTGCGGGAGGCGGTGGCGATGCCGACCGAGAGCCAGGCCCCCGGCCAGGAGGCGGCGCTCCGCGCCTATCTCGACGCCTTCATCGCGCCGCTGGTCGCCCGCCTCGGCTTCGAGACCCCGAAGATCTTCCCCAACCCCGACGGGGTGCACGGCCCGTTCCTGATCGCCGAGCGGCGCGAGGGCGCGGACCTGCCGACCGTGCTGATCTACGGCCACGGCGACACGGTGCGGGGCTATCCCGAGCAGTGGCGCGAGGGCCTCGGCCCCTGGGAGATCGTGGTCGAGGGCGACCGCTGGTACGGGCGCGGCACCGCCGACAACAAGGGCCAGCACGTCCTCAACCTCGCCGCCCTGGAGCAGGTGATCGCAGCGCGCGACGGCCGTCTCGGCTTCAACGTGAAGCTGCTGATCGAGATGGGCGAGGAATCGGGCTCCCCGGGCCTGCGGCCGTTCTGCCGGGAGCAAGCCGAGGTCCTCCGGTCCGACGTGCTGATCGCCTCGGACGGGCCGCGCCTCAACGGCGAGCGCCCGACCCTCTTCCTGGGCTCCCGCGGCGCCTACAATTTCGAGCTCAGCCTGAACCTGCGCGAGGGCCCGCACCATTCCGGCAACTGGGGCGGCCTGCTGCGCAACCCCGGCACGGTGCTGGCCTCGGCGATCGCCTCGATGGTCGACGCGCGCGGCGCCATCCTGGTCGACGCCCTGCGGCCGCCGCCGATTCCCGAGGGCGTGCGCGCGGCCCTCGCCGATATCCGCGTCGGCGAGGACCCGACCGCGCCGACGATCGACACCGACTGGGGCGAGCCGGGCCTCACCCCGGCCGAGCGGGTCTTCGCCTGGAACACGCTGGAGGTGCTGGCCTTCAAGACCGGCGATCCGGACGGGCCGCTCAACGCCGTGCCGCCCCACGCCAAGGCAACCCTGCAGCTGCGCTTCGTGGTCGGCACCGACTGGCAGAACCTGATCCGGAACGTCCGCGCCCATCTCGACGCGCACGGCTTCCCGATGATCGAGGTCCGGCCGGCCCGCGCGGCGGAAGTCTTCCAGGCGACGCGGCTGCCCGTGGAGGATCCCTGGGTCGAGTGGGCGCTCCAGTCGATCGAGGCGAGCAGCGGAAAAAAGCCGGCGCTGCTGCCCAATCTCGGCGGCTCGCTGCCGAACGACGCCTTCTCGGAGATTCTGGGCCTGCCGACCCTCTGGGTGCCGCATTCCTACCCGGCCTGCCGCCAGCACGGGCCCGACGAGCACATGCTCGCCTCCGGCACCCGCGAGGGCCTGGCGATCATGGCCGGCCTGTTCTGGGATCTGGGCCGAGACGGACCCGACATCCTCCGCCGCCGCGAAGCGAGGGCCTGAACCATGAGCGAGCCGGTCGTCCGCATCCGCGATCTGACGATCGCGCTCCCCAAGGGCGCCGACCGCCCGCACGCGGTCGAGGGCCTGAACCTCGACCTCGAGGCCGGGAAGATCCTGTGCGTCGTCGGGGAATCGGGCTCGGGCAAGTCGATGAGCGCCTACGCGCTGACCGGCCTCCTGCCCCGGGCCCTGAAACCGACGGCCGGCACGATCCTGTTCGAGGGCCGGGATCTCCTGACCCTCGACGAGCCCGCGTGGCGGTCGCTGCGGGGCCGGCGCATCGCCATGGTGTTCCAGGAGCCGATGACGGCCCTGAACCCGGTGATGCGGATCGGCGACCAGATCGCCGAGATGTTCGAGGCGCACAACCTGCTCACCCGCAGCGAGCGCTGGGCCCGGGCGGTGGCGCTCGCCACCGAGGTCGGGCTTCCCAACCCCGAGGAGGCGGTGCGGGCCTACCCGCACCAGCTCTCCGGCGGCCAGCGGCAGCGAGCGATGATCGCCATGGCGCTGGCGCTGGAGCCCTCGGTGTTGGTCGCCGACGAGCCGACCACGGCGCTGGACGTCACCACCCAGGCCCAGATCCTCCGGCTGATCCGCGACCTGCAGCGGAAGCGCGGGATGAGCGTCCTGTTCATCACCCACGATTTCGGCGTGGTGGCGGAGATCGCCGACCACGTGGCGGTGCTCCAGCGCGGACGGCTGGTCGAATCCGGCACCGCCGAGGCCGTGCTGCGCAATCCGCAGGCGCCCTACACCAGGGCGCTGCTCGCCGCCGTCCCGAGCCTGACGCCGCCGCCGCGCTCAGCCCTGGAGGCGGCCCCGGTCGCGCTCTCCGTGAACCGGTTGTCCAAGACCTATTCCGGGCGCTCCGGCCTGTTCGGCAAGCCGCGGGTCGTCGCGGCCGTCAAGGAGGTCTCGTTCGACGTCCGCCGCGGCGAGACCCTGGGGATCGTCGGTGAATCCGGCTCCGGCAAGTCGACCACGGCGCGGCTCGCGATCCGGCTGATCGAGCCCGACGGCGGCACGGTCCGGCTGGGCGAACTCGACTACACGGCGCTCAAGAGCGGCGACCTGCGCGACAAGCGCAGCCGGATCCAGATGATCTTCCAGGACCCGTTCGCGTCGCTGAACCCGCGGCGCACCGTGGAGCAGATCATCACGGCGGGCCCCATCGCCCACGGGGTCCCGGCCGCCGAGGCCCGGGAGCGGGCGCGCAGCCTCCTCGACCTCGTCGGTCTCGATCCGAAGGCCGCCGCCCGCTACCCCAACGCCTTCTCGGGCGGGCAGCGCCAGCGCATCGGCATCGCCCGAGCGCTCGCGATGGAGCCGGACGTGCTGGTGGCCGACGAGGCGGTCTCGGCGCTGGACGTCTCGGTCCAGCGGCAGGTGCTGGACCTGCTGGAGGACCTGAAGCAGAGATTGTCGCTGGCGATGCTGTTCATCACCCACGATCTGCGGGTGGCCGCCACGATCTGCGACCGGATCGCCGTGATGCACCGCGGCGCCATCGTGGAGATGCGGGGCACCGCGGACCTGTTCGCCGCGCCGGAGCACGCCTACACCCGCACCCTGCTCGCCGCGGTGCCGGGCGCGCGCGCCTCCTGAGCCGTTCCGGCCCCGGACGGGCCAATCTGGGACGCAGAGACAAGTTTTTTGGACGGGACCGCCCTGTCCGGATCCTGCAAGTTCAGTAGGATAGCGCCGTTGTCGAGGGTGGAGCACCCCGGCGGATCCACGGCTGCACCCGCTATCCGTCCCCGCCCGCACCTCGCACGGGGACAGGGTTATCGAGCGTGTCGATCTCAGACAAGACCGACGACATCAGGCCGAACCGCAAGCGCAGCGAGACGAATCTGCCGCCGGTGCTCCGCCGCGGGCGCCAGCACCGGATCGTGCGCTGGATCGGCGCCGCGAACCGCAAGGCGCCGCGCCCCGCGGAGGAGCCCGCGGCCGCGGACAACCGGGTGATCAAACTGAGCTGGGCCGACACGTTCGGCCGCCCGGGCCGCGCCGAGCCCGGCCGATCCGAGCCGGCCCCCGCGCAGGTGCTGCCGTTCCTGGGGCGGCGGAGCGAGACCGCGCCGCGCGCGGCCCCGCGCCGCGCCGCCGATCAACCGCCGGTGCCCGTCCTGCGCTGATCGACGCGCCCGCCGGGCACGCCGAGGCCGATCGCCTTCGCCAGCGCGGAGCGCTGCGCGGCGTAGCCCGGCGCCGTCATCGGGTAATCGTCCGGCAGACCGTAGCGCTCGCGGTACCGCTCCGGCGTCAGGCCGTGGGCGGTGAGGTGGCGCTTCAGGGTCTTGTAGGTCCGGCCGTCGATGAAGCTGACGATCCCGTCCTCCTGGACCGACTTGCGGATCTGGGCCGGCGTCGGCCGCTCCACGGCCGGCTCGACCGCGGCCGCCGGCGCCTGCCCGTCGAGGGATGCCAGGGCCGTGTGCACGCTCGCCATCAGCTCGGGCAGGGCCGTCGGCGGAACGGAATTGTTCGAGACGTAGGCGGCGACGATCTCGCCCACCAGCGTAACCAACCTGAGGCTGTTCTCGGGATTCTTTTCAGGCACTGCGCGAGTCCACACGAAGCTTTCGACGACGATGCCTGCGGTTCCAAAGCAAAAACCGCGTATGTGTCAAGACGGTCTTGACTGAGGGATGATCACCCGAAGCGCTTTTCGGTGCGGATGGGCCGGATCGCCGGCGCGAAAGGCTCCGGTCACCTGCACAAAGGTGCCGATGGAATGCCTGTTACACGGGTCGGGAGCCCGCGCGGCGGGAAAGACCGCGCGCGGCGTCACCCGATCCCGAGAGCGCGGATCAGCGTCAGGCTGAGGGCGATCAGGACCGCCAGGGAGGTGGTGACCGCGAGGGTGACCCGGCCGCCGACCCGGGCCAGGACCCGGACGTCGACCCCGAGGCCGAGGGCGGCCATGGACAGGACCGTGAGCACGCCGGCGAGCTGGGTCAGCGGCTTCACCGCCGGGTCCGGGACGAGGCCCAGGGAGCGCAGGGTGGCCAGCGCCAGGAAGCCGAGGATGAACCAGGGCACCAGCTTGGTGAAGCCCGGACGGGACGGCGCCGGCGGCGCCCCCGCTGCCTGCGGCAGACGCGGGGCGATCAGCGAGAACACCACCACGACCGGGCCGAGCATCAGCACCCGCACCAGCTTGACCAGGGTGCCGACCTGGGTCGACAGCAGGCTCACCGGGACGGTCGCGGCCAGGACCTGCGGCACCGCGTAGACGGTGAGCCCCGCCAGCACCCCGTACTGGTTGTCAGTCATGCCCGCGAGGGGCACGAACAGCGGCAGCCCGAGCACCATCAGCACGCCGAGGACGGCGGTGAACGCGATGGCGGCGGCGATGTCCTTCGCCTCCGCGCCGATCACGGGTGCCACCGCGGCGATGGCCGAGTTGCCGCAGATGGCGTTGCCGCAGGCCACCAGGATCGCCATGCGGGCCGGCAGCCCGAGCGCCCGGCAGATCGCCACGCTGGCGGCGATGCCGAGCACCACGGTCCCGACGATGCCGGCCAGCAGCGCTGGGCCGGAGGCGAGGATCGCCCCGAGGCTCAGGGAGGCGCCGAGCAGCACCACGGCGACCTCGAGGAGCTGCTTGGCCGAGAAGGCGATGCCGGTGCGGAACTGCGCCGGGGGCGTCCAGGCGGTCCGCACCGCGATGCCGATCAGGATCGCCAGGACCAGGGCCTCGATGTAGGGGTGACCGGCGACCCGCTCCTCTACCGCCTGCGCGGCCATCGCCACCGCGGTGATCACCGCGCACAGGCCGATGCCGGGCAGGACCGAGGCGGCCGTGTCCGACCGGCCACCCCGGTCGGGGCGGGCCGGCGTCGGGGCCGTCTTGGATGGGGCGTCAGGGCTCACGGGAACGGGCTCCGGGGGTCGTCAGCGGAGCCTATAGGAAGAAAACGTTCGCCGCACCGTCGCAACAGAGAAGTTCGATCTCTATTCGAGCAACATGCGAGAAGACACGTCTCCGCAGAGATCGGGGCCGGCTTCGGGCGAAGCGCTTCGCCCGAGGCCGGCCCCCGCTCAGGCCTGCATGCCCCAGCGCTGGACGGTGCGCCGCTCGATCGTCTGGAAGATCAGGTTCTCGACCACGAGACCGATCAGGATCACGGTGAGCAGCCCGGCGAACACGTTCGGGATGTCGAGCATGTTCTTGTTCTCGAAGATGAACCAGCCGAGGCCGCCCGCCCCGGACGACACCCCGAAGACCAGCTCGGCGGCGATCAGGGTGCGCCACGCGAAGGCCCAGCCGACCTTCAGGCCGGTGAGGATCGAGGGAAAGGCCGCCGGGATCAGGATCTTGCCGATCAGCCGCGGGCCCGACAGCCCGTAATTGCGCCCGACCATCTTGAGCGTGCGGCTGACCGACAGGAAGCCCGAATGGGTGTTGAGGGCGATCGCCCAGGTCACCGAGTGGACCAGCACGAAGATCAGGCTGCCGTTGCCCAGGCCGAACCAGATCAGCGCCAGGGGCAGGAGCGCGATCGCCGGCAGCGGGTTGAACATCGACGTCAGCGTCTCGAGCAGGTCGGTCCCGATCCGCGACGCGATGGCGACGCCGGTGAGCAGGGTCGCCAGGGCGACGCCGGCGGCGTAGCCCATGAGCAGTACCTTCAGCGAGCTCCAGGCCCGGGCCGGCAGCGTGCCGTCCGCGATGCCCCGGAAGAAGGCCTCCACGGTCGCCGTGAAGGTCGGGAACAGGAGGTCGTTGTCGAGGTAGCGCCCGTAGGCCTCCCAGATCCCGGCGAGGAGCACGAGGATCACGACCTTGCGCAGCCACGCCTGGTTGTAGAGGCGCTCGGCGACCGACAGCGGCTTCTCCACCACGGTGGCGCCGTGGGCGTGGCCGGTCTCGCGCACGATCTCGGGCCGGCCGGACGGCGGCAGGGACGACAGACGCGGCGCGGCGCTCGGCCCGGCCAGCGGGGCGCCGCTCAGGGCTTGCGCGCTAGACATTCTCCGCCTCCTGGATCTCTTCCGAGAACAGCATGTGCTGGATCCGGCCCTCGAGCTGCAGCGCCGCCTCCGGCGATTCGGCGCTGTTGAGCTCGGCCTTCACCTCCCCGGGATGGGGCGAGAGCAGCAGGATGCGCGAGCCGACCTTGATCGCCTCGGGGATCGAGTGGGTGACGAACAGGACGGTGAAGCGCGTGCCCTCCCACAGGGCGAGCAGCTCGTCCTGCATGCGCCGCCGGGTCAGCGCGTCGAGCGCCGCGAAGGGCTCGTCCATCAGCAGGATGTCGGGCTCCATCGCCATGCCGCGGGCGATGGCGACGCGCTGCTTCATGCCGCCCGACAGGGTGTGGGGGTAGCTGTCGGCGAACTTCGTGAGGTTGACCTTGTCGATGTAGAGGTTCGCCCGGTCCAGGGCCTCGCGACCCTTCAGCCGGCCCGAGGCCTCGAGGGCGAAGACCACGTTCTGCCGGACCGTCTTCCACGGCAGGAGCTGGTCGAATTCCTGGAACACCATCATCCGGTCGGGGCCGGGCTCGGTGACCGGGCGCCCCTTCAGGCGGATCTCGCCCTCGGTCGGCGCCATGTAGCCGCCCACCGCCTTGAGCAGGGTCGACTTCCCGCATCCCGACGGCCCGAGCAGGACGAACCGGTCCCCGGGCCAGACCCGGAAGCTCACCCGGTAGGTGGCCGTGACGAGGTGCTCGGGCGTCTTGTAGCGGAGCGTGACGCCGTCGACCTCCAGCAGAGGCTGACCCGTGTCCATCCATCCTCCCTGGCGCCGCGGTTTGAACCGCGTTTCGCTGAGGGCCGGAGATGGTCCGCCCCTCACGGGAAAGTGTATCGGCCCGCGGAAGAGGCTGTAAAGGTCGATATTTTGTATGCGATGGGATCTTCGTCCCGATCGTCAGGCCCGACGGGTCAGGCCGGGTGCCACCACCGGCCCTTCAGCACCACGCCCTCGGCGGTGATCCGCCGGTCGCCCGTCATGTGCTCGCCCCGGGTGTCGACGTAGTCGAACGCGCCGTCCCGCACCGCCAGCACCGTGGCGTCGCCGAGCGCTCCGACCTTCAGGGTCCCGTACTCCATCCGCTTCAGCGCCACGGCGGCGTTCACCGTGGAGGCGGCGACGACCTCGGTGAGGCTCATGCCGAGGCAGAGCATCTTCGACATGGTGGTGACCTGGTCGAAGGCCGGCCCCTCGATGCAGAGCTGGTGCACGTCCGACGAGATCGTGTCGGGCAGGAAGCCCCCCGCCAGCATGGCCCGCGCGGTCCTGAAGGCGAAGGAGCCTTTGCCGTGGCCGATGTCGAACAGCACGCCCCGCGCCCGCGCCTCGCGAAGCGCCGGCTTCACGGCGCCCTGGGCCGTGATGGGCGAGTTCGGGAACGGCCGGAACGCGTGGGTCAGCACGTCGCCGGGCCGCAGCATGGCCAGCACCTGCTCGTAGCTCGGCGGCGGCTCGTCGATATGGGCCATCAGCGGCAGGCCGGTCTCCTCGGCGACCTGCAGGGCGATGTCGAGGGGCGCGGTGCCCTGGTCGCCCGAGGCGTGGCGCCCGACCCGGACCTTGATGCCGACGATCACGTCCCGGTTGGCGTCGGCGACCTCGACCGCCTCCCGGGGCGCCATGAGCCGCGGGTCCTCGCTCTCGCCGACCATGATGGTCTTCGAGAAGCCGAAGATACCGGCGAAGGAGACGTGCAGGTAGGCGAGGATCCGCGCCTGCGACCGCTCGATCACGTGGCTGCGGAAGCCGGCGAAATTGCCGGGCCCGGCGCTGCCGGTATCGACCGAGGTGGTCACCCCCGAGGTCCGGCAGAAATCGTCGGCGTCGATGCCGAGCGAGGTGCCGCCCCAGTAGACATGGGTGTGCAAGTCGATCAGGCCCGGCGTGACGATCGCGCCTTCCATGTCGCGCACCTGCGTGCCGGGGCCCGCCGGCAGGTCGCGGCCGAAGCCCGAGACGCGGCCGTCCGCGAAGGCGACGTCGCAGATCCCGTCGTGGTTCTGCGACGGGTCGATGACCCGGGCGCCCTTCAGGATGAGGTCGTGCTGCACGAGAGACTCCGGATGTGGTTCGCGGGAATCCGACCCGTCCTCGCGAGCGGAGCGAAGCGAAGCGACCCAGGGATCCGCCACGCTCGGGGATCGCGCGCTGCCCTGGGTCGCTTCGCCGCGCTCGCGAGGACGGCGCCGTCAGGCCGCCCGGGCGGGGGCGGCCGTGTCGTTGAGATGGCAGGCGGCGAGATGGCCGGCGCCGACCGCGTCGAGGCCCGGCACCTCGGTCCGGCAGCGGTCGAAGGCGTGCGGGCAGCGGGTGTGGAAGCGGCAGCCGGAGGGCGGGTTGATCGGGCTCGGCACGTCGCCCTTGAGCACGATGCGGGTGCGCCCGGCCCCGGGCTCGGGGATCGGCACCGCCGAGAGCAGCGCCTGCGTGTAGGGGTGCTTGGGCGCCAGGAAGAGATCCCGGCGCGGCCCGATCTCGACGATCTTGCCGAGATACATCACCGCGACGCGGTGGGTCATGTGCTCGACGATGGCGAGGTCGTGCGAGATGAACAGCATCGCGAGGTCGAGCTCGCGCTGCAGGTCGCGCAGCAGGTTGACGATCTGCGCCTTCACCGAGACGTCGAGGGCCGAGACCGCCTCGTCGCAGATGATCAGGTCCGGCTCGGCGGCGAGCGCCCGGGCGATGCCGATGCGCTGGCGCTGCCCGCCGGAGAACTCGTGCGGGAAGCGCCCCAGCGCCTCGCGCGGCAGGCCGACCCGCTCCATCAGGCTGGCGAGGCGCACCTCGAGGTCGGCGCCGTTGCGGGCCAGCCCGAAATTGCGGATCGGCTCGGCCAGGATCGCCCGCACCCGCATCCGCGGGTTGAGCGACGAGAACGGGTCCTGGAACACCATCTGGATGTGGCGCCGCAGGGGCCGCAGCGCCCCGGCCGAGAGGTCGTCGATGCGGCGCCCGTCGAGCACCACCTGGCCGGCGGTGGGCGCGTAGAGGCGCATCAGCGCCTTGGCGACGGTGGACTTGCCGCAGCCGGACTCGCCGACGAGCGAGAGGGTCTCGCCCCGGGCCACCGTGAAGGACAGGCCGTCCACGGCCTTGAGCACGCGCTTGGACTGGCCGAACAGGCCGCCGCCGAGGGCGAAGTGCTTCTTGAGGTCGTTGACCTCCAGCAGGGTGCGGGCGGCGGGTGCGGGCGTGGCGCTCATGCCGCGAGGGCGTCCTTCGGCGCGTAGTGGCAGGCGGCGAGGTGGCCCGGCGCCTTCGGCTCCAGGGCCGGCGCGTAGGCGCGGCACAGGTCGGTGACGTCCGGGCAGCGCCCGGCGAAGACGCAGCCCTCGATCCGGCCTTTGAGGCTCGGCACCATGCCGGGGATCTCGGCGAGCCGCGCGTCGGCGCCGTGCTCGACGGCGCCGAGCTTCGGCACCGCCCCCATCAGGCCGCGGGTGTAGGGGTGGCGCGGCGACCGGAACAGCTCGCGGACCGGCGCCTCCTCGACCTTGCGGCCGGCATACATCACCACCACCCGGTCGGCGACCTCGGCCACCACGCCGAGATCGTGGGTGATCAGCATGATCGCGGCCCCGACCCGGGCCTTCAGGTCGCGCATCAGGTCGAGGATCTGGGCCTGGATGGTCACGTCCAGCGCCGTGGTCGGCTCGTCGGCGATCAGGAGCTTCGGCGAGCAGGCGAGCGCGATGGCGATCATCACCCGCTGGCGCATGCCGCCGGAGAGCTGGTGCGGGTATTCCCGCACCCGGCGCCGCGGCTCGGGGATGCCGACCAGCGTCAGCATCTCCACGGCCCGCTCCTCGGCCTCCCGGCGGCCGAGCCCCTGGTGCAACCGCAGGGTCTCGCCGATCTGGCGGCCGACCGTCAGCACCGGGTTCAGCGAGGTCATCGGCTCCTGGAAGATCACGCTGATGTCGTTGCCGCGGATCTTGCGCATGGCGCTGTTCGGCAGGTCGAGGAGGTTCCTGCCCTCGAACTTGATCGCGCCGGCGATGCGGGCCGGCGGCTCGGGCAGGAGCCGCAGGATCGACATCGAGGTCACCGACTTGCCGCAGCCGGACTCGCCCACGATCGCCAGGGTCTCGCCCGACTGGATCGCGAACGAGACCCCGTCCACCGCCCGGTTCACCCCGTCGGGGGTGCGGAAATGGACCTGCAGGTTCTCGATCGACAGGAGGGGGGTGCCGCTCATGCTGCCGGTCCTCATCAGACGTCTTTCGCCATGCGGGGGTCGAGGGCGTCGCGCAGGCCGTCGCCGACGAGGTTCACGGCGAGCACCGTCATCGAGAGGAAGATGGCCGGGAACAGGATGATGTAGAACTTCACCTGCCAGAGGGCCCGGCCCTCGGCCATGATGTTGCCCCAGGAGGGCGTCGAGGGCGGCACGCCCGCGCCGATGAACGACAGGATCGCCTCGGTGATCATCGCGGAGGCGCAGATGTAGGTCGCCTGCACGGTCATGGGCGCCAGCGTGTTGGGCAGGATGTGGCGCCAGATGATCGCCGGCATCCGGGTGCCGGTGGTGACCGCCGCCTCGACGTAGGGCTGCTCGCGCAGCGACAGCACCACGCCGCGCACGAGGCGGGCGACGCGCGGGATCTCCGCGATGGTGATCGCGATGATCACGTTCTGGACCGAGCCGCGGGTGAGCGCCATCAGCGCGACCGCGAGCAGGATCGGCGGGATCGACATCATGCCGTCGACGACCCGCATGACGATCCCGTCGAGCCAGCGCACCATGCCGGAGACGAGGCCGACCGCGAGCCCGGCGACCGAGGCGAGGAACGCCACCGAGAAGCCGACCAGCAGCGAGACCCGGGCGCCGTAGACCACCCGCGAGTAGACGTCGCGGCCGAGCATGTCGGTGCCGAACCAGTACTGCGCCGACGGGGCCCGGGTGCGCTTGGCCGGCGCCAGGGCGGTCGGGTCGACGGTGCCGAGATAGGGGGCCAGCACCGCCATCAGGAAGACGATGAGGAGCAGCACGCCGCCGACCACGATGGTCGGGTTGCGGCGCACATAGGTCCAGACCCGGCCCCGGCGCTTGCGGGCCGGGATGACGTCGGGCAGCGGCGCCGCGACGGCGAGGCCCGGCGGCGGGGGCGCCTTGGGGGTGATCCCCTCGGGCGGGGCGCCCGCCTGCGGGGCGCTGCTGGGGAAGGGCGCGACGGTCGCGGTCAATAGCGGATCCTCGGGTCGAGCACGGTGTAGAAGAGGTCGATGGCGAGGTTCACGAGCACGTAGACGAAGCTGAACAGCAGCACGACGCCCTGGATGACCGGGTAGTCGCGCCGCAGGATCGCGTCGACGGTGAGGCGCCCGAGGCCGGGGATCGCGAAGACCGTCTCGGTCACCACCGCACCGCCGATCAGCAACGCGATGCCGATGCCGATCACGGTGACGATCGGCACCGCGGCGTTCTTGAGGGCGTGGACGAACAGGACCGGCCCCTGCGACAGCCCCTTGGCCCGGGCCGTGCGCACGTAATCCTGCTGGAGCACGTCGAGCATGGTCGCGCGGGTCACCCGGGCGATCAGCGCGATGTAGACGAGACCGAGCGTCACCGCCGGCAGGATCAGGTTGGACAGCCAGGGCCACACGCCCTGCTCGATCGGCGTGTAGCCCTGCACGGGCAGCCAGCCGAGCTCGAGGGCGAAGACGTAGGCCAGGATGTAGCCGACCACGAAGACCGGCACCGAGAAGCCCGTCACGGCGAGCCCCATCACGAGGCGGTCGATCAGGCTGCCGGCCTTCCAGGCGGCGACGACGCCCAGCGGCACCGCCACCACGATGGCGAAGACCAGGGTGACGAGCATCAGCGAGACGGTGGGCTGCACCCGCTGGCCGATCATGGTGGTGACCGGCAGGTTGGTGAAGATCGAGGTGCCGAGATCCCCGTGGAGGATCTGCCAGGACCATTCCCAGAACCGCACCAGGAACGGCCGGTCGAGGCCGAGCGTGGCGCGGATGCGGGCGACGTCGTCGGGGGTCGCCTGGTCGCCCGCGATGATCGCCGCCGGGTCGCCCGGGGCGAAGTAGAGGAGGCTGAAGACGAACAGCCCGACCACCGCCATGACCGGGATGGTGGCGAGGATGCGCCTGCCGATATAGCCGAGCATGGGGCCTCGCTAGGCTGTGGGCGGGAGGGCGCGGCGGGTGCGGCCGCCCCTGCCCCCCTCGCGGGTGCCGACCTTCACGCGTCCGGGTCGGGCGCGAACGCCGGCGGCGGAGCGCGACGCGCCCCCGCTCCCGTGCGGGAGAGGGACAGGAGAGGGGACCCGCGCCCCGTCCCGCGACCGCGTTGCCGAGCGCGGTATCCGAAGCCGGGAGCCCGCCCAAGAGACCGGGCGAGTCGGGCGACCCGATGTGGCGAGAGCGGGCGCCATCACGCCTTCGACACGCCCCAGGTGAAGGGGATCGGCCCCTTCACGATGCCCGAGACGTTCTTGCGCCACGCCTGGTAGCCGAGGAAGAACCCGGTGGGCACGTAGACCACGCCCTCGCAGGCGGCGGCGTTGACCTTGTCGATGGCGGCCTTCTCGGCGGCCGGGTCGGCGGCGTCGAACCACTCGGCGATGGCGGTCTCCACCGGCGGGATGTTCGGCCAGCCGAACCACGCCTTGTCGCCACTCGCCCGCACCGCCGGGTAGCCCGCCGGATTGATGCAGTCGGCGCCCGCGTGCCAGGTGTGGAACATGTTCCAGCCGCCCTGAGACGGCGGCGCCTTGGAGGCCCGGCGGGTGCCGGTGGTGCCCCAATCGGTGGCGACGAAGTCGACGTTGAAGCCCATCTTCTTCAGGAGGTCGGCGGTGATGTCGCCCTGCGCCTTGGTGATCCCCTGGTCCTGCGCCACGATGCAGACCACCGGCTCGCCCTTGTAGCCGGCCTCCTTGAGCAGCTTCTGGCCGAGCTTGATGTCGCCCTTGCCGACATTGCCGCCGCCCGCCTCGCTGTAGAGGGGTGTGCCCGGCGTGAAGAAGCCCGGCAGCGTCTTCCACAGGCCGTCGTCGTCGCCGACGATCGCCCGCATGTAATCCTCCTGGCTCATCGCGGTCATGACCGCCTGGCGGATCTTCGGGTTGTCGAAGGGCGGGTGCAGGTGGTTCATCCGGAACGACCCGACATTGCCGAGCGGGTCGGCGATGTCGACGTTGAGGTTGCTGTTCTTGCGCAGCAGCGGCACGAGGTCGGAGATCGGGTTCTCCCACCAGTCGACCTCGCCGTTCTGCAGGGCCGCCGACGCGGTGGCGGCGTCCGGCATGATCACCCACTCGACCCGGTCGACCAGCATGCGCTTGCCGCCCGCGAGCCAGGAATTCGGCTCGTCGCGGGGCTTGTAGTCGGTGAAGGTCTCGAACACCGCCCGGGCGCCCGGCACCCACTCGTTGCGGACGAACTTCATCGGGCCCGAGCCGACATACTCGGTGATCTGCGTGAACGGGTCGGTCTTGGCGATCCGCTCCGGCATCATCAGCGCCATCGGCGCGTTGGTCTTGCCGAGCGCGTAGAGCAGCTTCGGGAACGGCTTCTTCAGGCGCCACTGGAAGGTCCTGTCGTCGGTCGCCGCGAGGTCGTCCTGGATGCCGCGGATCATCAGGCCGATCGGGTCCCGGGCCATCCAGCGGGTGAGGCTCGCCACCACGTCCTTGGCCAGCACCGGCTCGCCGTCGTGCCACTTCAGGCCGGGGCGCAGCCGGAAGGTCCAGGTCAGCTTGTCGCCCGAGACCTCCTCGGACTCGACCATCTGGCGCTGCGGCTTCAGCTGCGCGTCGACGCCGTAGAGCATGTCCCAGACGAGGGTGCCGGCGTTGCGCACCACGTACTGGGTCCCCCAGATCGGGTCGAAATTCGCGAGGTTCGCCTGCGGCACGAAGCGCAGGACCTTGCCCCCCTGCGCCAGGGCCGGCCGCGCGAGCTGCGGCGCAGCCAAACCGAGCGCAGCCGAACCCTTGAGAAAGGTCCTGCGGTCCATCGTCTTCTCCCTGGCGGTGCGGATCTCAAGCATCGGTCGCCGGCCCGCACCTTGCGGGCGAGTTTGAACGGTTCTGATGCGCGGGCGCAATGGCCCGTGGTGACAACGACGTCCGGGCGCGCGTCCGCACCGCCGCCGGCCTCGGGGCGACGGCGGCATGGAGAGGGGCTGTGTCGGTGCGGCTCGAACTCACGGGCCGCGTCTCGCAAGGCCCGCGCCAGCCCGGCCGTCACTGCGTTATGTATTCATGATCGCGGAGCGCGCGGCGTCTCGGTCGACATGTCCCGCACCGTCATCGCGAGCGCAGCGATGACGGCTATGCCGACTTCATCGATCGGAAACGGGATCGCACAGCGTTTCGCAGCTCGGGATCGAGCGTGAGGCCGGAGATCCCCTCGCCCTTCGGCCCGCGCTGTGTGGGTCCGCGAGCCCCCCGCGGAGGAGGGCCAGCCGGGGCGGCGGGCACCGGAATGGACGCCTCAGCCCACCTGCCGCAGGTGGCCGCCCCGCGCGCCCGGAACCGCCTGCATGGCGCGGATGAAGGCCGCGATGCGGGGGGCGATCACCGACCGGTAGCGCGAGCCGTTGAACACCCCGTAATGGCCGACGCCGGCCTGGAGGTGGTAGGCCTTGCGCGCCTCCGGAAGGTTCGGCGTCAGGTCGAGGGCCGCCTTGGTCTGGCCGACGCCGGAGATGTCGTCGTTCTCGCCCTCGACCGCCAGGATCGCGCAACGGCGGATGGCGCCGAGATCGACCGGCGTGCCGCGGTGCGTCATCTGTCCCGTCGGCAGGGCGTGGTCGACGAACACGGTCTGCACGGTCTGGAGGTAGTACTCGGCCGTCAGGTCCATCACCGCGAGGTACTCGTCGTAGAACTCGCGGTGCTTCTCGGCCGAGTCGCCGTCGCCCGTCACCAGATGGTCGAACATGTCCGAATGGGCGGTGACGTGGCGGTCGAGGTTCATCGCCATGAAGCCCGACAGCTGCAGGAAGCCCGGATAGACCCGGCGCCAGGCGCCCGGGTAGATCGGCGGCACGAGGCTGATCGTGTTCTGCTCGAACCACTTCTGGCCACGCTCCTGCGCGAGGCAGTTCACCGCGGTGGGCGAGCGGCGGGTGTCGATCGGGCCGCCCATCAAGGTCATGGAGGTCGGCACCGCCGGCTCGTCGGCCGCCTCCATCAGCGCCACCGCGGCGAAGACCGGCACCGCCGGCTGGCACACCGCCATGACGTGCAGGTCCGGCCCCAGGACCGCGAACATCTCCTGCAGGTAGTCGATGTAGTCGTCGAGATCGAACTGGCCCGCGAAGAGCGGCACCATCCGGGCGTCGGTCCAGTCGGTGATGAACACGCGATGGTTCGGCAGCATCGCCTCGACGGTGCCGCGCAGCAGCGTGGCGTAGTGCCCCGACATCGGCGCGACGATCAGCAGCTTGGGCTGCGGCTCCGCGGGGGCCGCCGGGAACGCGCGGTCGAAGGCGATCAGGCGGCAGAACGGCCGCTCCCAGACCACCCGCTCGGTGACCGGGACCGCCGCGCCGTCCACCACCGTCTCGGTGAAGCCGAAGGCGGGCTTGCCGTACTGGCGGGTGACGCGCTCGAACATCTCGCAGCCGGCGCTGACCGCGCGGGCATAGGGTCCGTAGGCCAGGGGATTGCCCGGCATCTGCAGCCCGTAGCGGGTGAGGTCGGCGGCGACGCGGGCGGGCGCCATCAGGGCGCGCGCGCCCTCGTACAGGGAATAGGCCAGCAGCATCGTCACCTCGCGGTCTCGCTCCGGCCGCGGGCATCGAGCCGCGCGGCCCATACCCCCTGCAACCCGAGTCGGTAGGATAATGCTCCACCCTGAACGCGGGCGGAACATCCCGGAGCTGCGGCGACTTGCCTGTGACCACGTCCGCGGGCGATCGTCCGCCAGCGACGACGTGTCCGGGGCGGTGAGCCGGGATTCCCATCGCCGCGTCATGCGAAGGGAGTCCACGGGACGCCGCGCCGGCGGGTCCGTCCGGCGACGCACCGATACAGCCCGTTACAGCCCATGCCCGATACCGATCTCAGCGGCCTCGGTCGCGACGCGCGACACCTGCGGCTCGACACCTTCGTCCGCCTGCGCTGGCTCGCCATCACGGGCCAGAGCGCGGCGGTCGTTGGGGCGCAGTTCGGCCTCGGCCTGCCGCTGCCGTTCGGCTGGTGCTTCCTGGTGATCGCCACCTCGTCCTGGCTGAACCTCGCCCTGCGGATCCGCTTCCCGGCGAGCTACCGGCTCAGCGACGATTCCGCGGCCCTGCTCCTCGCCTTCGACATCGTGCAGCTCGCGGCCCTGCTGTTCCTCACGGGCGGGCTCCAGAACCCGTTCTCGCTGCTGTTCCTCGCCCCCGTGCTGATCTCCGCCACCGCCCTGCCCCCCGAGCGGACCCTGGCGCTGGGCCTCCTGGCGGTGGGCCTCGCGACGCTGCTCGCCCTGGTGCACCGGCCCCTGCCCTGGTTCGCGGACGGGCGGATCGAGCTGCCGTTCCTGTACGTCTCCGGCGTCTGGACCGCGATCCTGCTCGGCACCGCCTTCACGGGCGTCTACGCGTGGCGGGTCGCCGAGGAGACCCGGCTCCTCGCCCAGGCGCTCGCCGCCACCGAGCTGGTGCTCGCCCGCGAGCAGCACCTGTCGCAGCTCGACGGGCTCGCGGCCGCGGCTGCCCACGAATTGGGCACGCCGCTGGGCACGATCATGGTGGTGACCAAGGAGCTGATTCGCCAGCTCGGCCCCACCGCCTCGCCGGCGGTGGCGGAGGATCTCAACCTGCTGCGCGAGCAGGTCGACCGCTGCCGCGGCATCCTCGGCAAGCTGACCTCCCTCGACGGGGACGGGGCCGGGGCCGGCTTCCTGGAGACGGTGACGTTCAGCCACCTCGTGGAGGAGCTGGTGGCGCCGCAGCGGGCACTCGGCGCCGCCCTCGCCGTCACCAGCGCCGGCGAGGGGCCGGAGCCGGCCTGCCGGCGCAACCCGGGCGTCATGTTCGGGCTCGCCAACATCCTCGACAACGCCGTCGACTTCGCCGAGGCCGGCGTCACCGTCGAGGGGCGCTGGACGCCCGACCGGGTCTGGATCGAGATCCGCGACGACGGCCCGGGCTTCTCCAGCGAGGTGCTGCTGCGGGCGGGCGAGCCCTACGTGACCACCCGCAGCCACGACCGGCCGCAATCCGGTGGGACCGTGGGGGCCGGCCTCGGCCTCGGGCTGTTCATCGCCAAGACCCTGATCGAGCGCTCGGGAGCGCAGCTCGCCCTGATGAACGTCGCGGCGCCGGACGCCCACGGGGCGATCGTGCGCGTCTCCTGGGCCCGCCACATCTTCGAGCGCGGCGCCGCGCCGCGACATTCTCCGGAACTCAGTATCCGCGCCCCCCTGCCACCGGGCGATGCCGTACCTATATGAGGGACAGACCAAGAACCCGACGACAAAAACCCGAAAGGAGTGCCGGATGCTCACGCAGCCCGGGACCTCGGCGGCGACCGACCCCGCCGTGATCAACGATGCCGATCCGCTGGCCGCCTTCTCCGACCGCAGCCTGCTGATCGTCGACGACGACAAGCCCTTCCAGACCCGCCTCGCGCGCGCCATGGAGAGCCGCGGCTACCACGTGCAGGTGGCCGATAGCGTCGCGGACGGCGTCTCCGCCGTCGAGGCGCGCGCGCCCGCCTTCGCGGTGATCGACATGCGCCTCGGCGACGGCAATGGCCTCGACGTGATCGCCCGCCTCAAGGAGCGCCGGCCCGAGGCCCGCGGCGTGATCCTCACCGGCTACGGCAACATCGCCACCGCGGTCACCGCGGTGAAGCTCGGCGCCTTCGACTACCTCGCCAAGCCCGCCGACGCCGACGAGATCCACGGCACGCTGATGGCGCAGCCGGGCGAGCGGGCCGACCCGCCCGAGAACCCGATGTCGGCGGACCGGGTCCGCTGGGAGCACATCCAGCGCGTCTACGAGCTGTGCAGCCGCAACGTCAGCGAGACCGCCCGGCGCCTCAACATGCACCGGCGGACCCTGCAGCGGATCCTGGCCAAGCGCGCGCCGCGCTGAGGCTGGACCGCTCCGGCGCCGTCCGGTCGGTTGCATCGCCCCGCCTCTGTGGGCTAGCTGCGCGGGTCCCGGACGGTTCGTCCGGGGCCCGAAATCTTTTCGAGGGCGGATCTCGTGAACGGGCGCAACGCCATCACCATCATCAGCATGATGGTCCTCGTCGGCACCGAGGTGTTCGCCGTGGCCATCGCGGCGGGCTGGGCCATCGCGGGCATCTTCGATCTCGGCGACCGGGTCGGGCACGTCCTGATGGGGCTGTTCAGCCTGTTCGCGGCCTGGATCATGCTCCAGCTCTGGCGCCGGGCGACCAGCATCGAGCCCCTGCGGGGCCCGGCTCCGGCGGCGCATCGCTGAACGAGCGCGCACGGGCGACTTTTCCGTTCAAGTTGCATCCAGCAGCGGAATGATCCCTATGCGTGCGGCGTGTTCGACAGTGCGCCGGCCTTCCTGTTAGAAGCGACCGGCGACGGTCTGTGTGACGTTGTCGCAGGTCACACCCCCGTCCTGACACGCGTGAGACCCGTAGATCCATGAAAGCCCGTATCATCGTCACCCTGAAGACCGGTGTGCTGGACCCGCAGGGCAAGGCGATCGAGGCCGCCCTCAGGTCCCTCGGCATCGAGGGCGTCGACGGCGTCCGTCAGGGCAAGGTCTTCGACATTGAGGTGTCGGCAGCCGACGGCGCCGCCGCCGAGGCGACGCTGCGCACGGCCTGCGAGAAGCTCTTGGCCAACACCGTCGTCGAGAACTACGCGATCGAGATCCTCTGATGCACGCCGCGGTCGTCGTCTTCCCGGGTTCCAACCGCGAGTCGGACGTCGTCCGGGCCCTGCGGCGCTCCGGCGCGCAGGTGAGCCTCGTCTGGCACGCGGACCACGCGCTCCCCGCCGGCACCGACCTCGCCGTCCTGCCCGGCGGCTTCTCGTACGGCGACTACCTGCGCTGCGGCGCCATCGCTGGCCGGGCCGCGGCCATGGACGCGGTCCGGGCCCACGCGGCCCGCGGCGGCCTCGTGCTCGGTATCTGCAACGGCTTCCAGATCCTGTGCGAATCGGGCCTGCTGCCCGGCGTGCTGATGCGCAACATCGACCGGCGCTTCATCTGCCACCGGCAGACGCTCCGGGTGGAGCGCACCGACACCCGCTTCACCAGCGCCTACACCCAGGGCCAGGTGATCGACGTCTGCGTCGCCCACGGCGAAGGCAACTACTTCGCCGATCCCGAGACCCTGGCGCGGATCGAGGGCGAGGGCCGGGTCGCCTTCCGCTACTGCGACGCGACCGGGGCGGTCACCGTCGAGGCGAACCGCAACGGCTCCCTCAACGCCATCGCGGGCGTCCTGTCGGAGACCGGGAACGTCCTCGGGATGATGCCGCACCCGGAGAACTTCGTCGAGGATCTGGTCGGCGGGACCGACGGGCGCGGGCTTTTCGACAGTCTGGCGGCCTGAGATCGACGGGCGAGAACGCACCTTAACTCCGCATTAAGGTTTTCGAGGCATAAACAGGCATCCAGTGATCTGGATGTCGAGTTGGACATGTTCGTCCGCTCTGTTTTGATGCCTCCCTGATGACTCCTCGAGCCGCTCCCTCCGGGGCGGCTTTTTTCTGTGCGCCTGCGGAGCGCGACGCGGGTCAGTGCCGAGGGGCGGGTCTCGCCCGAGAACGGCCCGCGCGGACTTGGCCGCCGCACCTTCCGGCTCTTCGGGCAAAGCTGCGCGATCCCGGACGGCGCCGGTCGCGATCGCGGGCCTCTCGCCCCGGCGATGACCCGTCCGTCGCACCGTCGCCCCGGATCCGTAACGCGAGAGCCCAGGCCGGGCGGACCCGACCTGGGCTGAGAGCGATCTCGGCTGACAGCGGCTGGGCGGGGCGAGCCGCCTCAGTACAATCCGCCGGCCTGAGCGGCCCGGTCGGGATCGGGCGCGACCGCCGCCGGGGCGGCCGCCTGGCCGCCACCGCCGCCGGAGGACGGTGCCGAGTAGGAATCCGGCGGCGCGGTGCCCGGCTTGAACGCCTCCAGGATCGTCCCGGCGCCCTCCCCCGAGCCGGCGCGGGTGCCGCTCGCGAGGTTGATGCGGATCAGCTTGATGCCCGGGGGCACGCGGAACGGCGTCGGCGGCTTGTCCTTGAGGGCCGTCTTCAGGAACTCCAGGGCGATCGGCGCCGCCAGGCCGCCGCCGGTGGCGCGGTCGCCGAGCGAGCGGGGCTTGTCGAAGCCGATATAGATGCCGACCGCCAGGTCCGGCGAGAAGCCCACGAACCACGCGTCCTTGGCGTCGTTCGTCGTGCCGGTCTTGCCGGCGAGCGGCTTGCCGATCTGCTTCAGGATCGTGGCGGTGCCGCGCTGGACCACGCCCTCCATGATCGAGACCATCTGGTAGGCGGTCAGCGGGTCGAGCACCTGCTCTGAATCGTCCACCAGCTTCGGCTCGTCCTGGCCCGACCACTTCTCGGCGTCGCAGCCGATGCACTTGCGGTTGTCGTGCCGGTAGATCGTCTCGCCGATGCGGTCCTGGATCCGGTCGATCAGGGTCGGCCGGATGCGCCGGCCGCCGTTGGCCAGCATCGAGTAGGCGGTGACCATGCGCATGACCGTGGTCTCGCCCGCGCCGAGCGACATGGGCAGCACCGGCAGCATGTCGTCGTAGACGCCGAAGCGGCGGGCGTACTCGGCGATGAGCGGCATGCCGACATCCTTGGCGAGCCGGACCGTCATCAGGTTCTTCGAGTGCTCGATGCCGTAGCGCAGGGTGTGCGGGCCGCCCGACTTGCCGTCGTAGTTCGAGGGCGTCCAGGCCTCCTGGCCGGGGCCGGCCTCGATGGTGATCGGAGTGTCCTGGATGATCGAGGCGGGGGTGTAGCCGTTGTCCAGCGCCGCCGAGTAGACGATCGGCTTGAACGAGGAGCCGGGCTGGCGCATCGCCTGGGTGGCGCGGTTGAACTCGGACTCGTCGTACGAGAAGCCGCCGACCATCGCGTGCACGCGGCCCGTGTTCGGGTCCATGGCCACGATGGCGCCGGAGACCTCGGGCTTCTGGCGCAGGCGGAACTGGCCGCGGCCGCCGTCCATCGCCTCGACATAGACCATGTCGCCGGGCTGGAGGTTGGCGCGGCCGGCCCAGCGCATGCCCTCGGGGACGATCACGCCGGTCTCGCGGTCCTTGCCGACCTGGCCGGAGGCCTCGCGCCGGGGCTGCAGGCCGATCTGCACGCCGCCGCCGCCGTTGCCCAGCACCACGGCGAGCCGCCAGGGCGCCACGTCGCCGAGCGCCGGAACCTCGGCCGCCGCCATGCCCCAGTCGCGCCCGGTCAGGTCGACCTTGGTGACCGGACCGCGCCAGCCATGGGCCTGGTCGTAGCGCACGAGGCCGTCGACCAGCGCCTTGCGGGCCCAGGCCTGCATCTTCGGGTCGAGGGTCGTGCGCACCGAGAGGCCGCCCTCGTAGAGCTTCTTCTCGCCGTAGCGCTCGGAGATCTCGCGGCGGACCTCCTCGGTGAAGTAGTTGGCGTTGGCGGCGTTCGGGAAGGCGACGCGCGGGTTGACGCCGAGCGGCATCTTCTTGGCGGAATCCGCCTCCTCCCGGGTGATGTAGCCGTTCTCCGCCATCAGGCGGATGATCTCGTTGCGGCGGTCGAGGGCCGCCTGGGTCTTGCGGTAGGGGTGGTAGTTGTTCGGCCCCTTCGGCAGGGCGGCGAGGTAGGCCGCCTCGTTGATGGTCAGCTCGTGGACCGACTTGCCGAAATAGTCGAGCGCGGCCGCCGCGACGCCGTGCAGGTTGCGGCCGGGCACGATCGTGCCGAGGAAGATCTCGTTGAGGTAGAGCTCGAGGATCTTGTCCTTCGAGTAGGCCGCCTCGATCCGGAGCGCCAGCAGCGCCTCCTTGATCTTGCGGTCGTAGGTCTGCTCGGAGGAGAGCAGGAAGTTCTTGGCGACCTGCTGGGTGATGGTCGAGGCGCCCTGCCGCTTGCCCGACTTGGCGTTGGTCAGGAAGGCGCGCACGATCCCCTCGGGGTCGATGCCGCCGTGCTTGTAGAAGTTCTTGTCCTCGGCCGACAGGAAGGCCGCGACGACGATCTTCGGCATCGCCTGGATCGGCAGGTACAGCCGGCGCTCGCGGGCGTACTCGGCCAGCAGCGAGCCGTCCGCCGCGTGGACGCGGGTCATCACCGGCGGCTCGTAATTGGAGAGCGCGGCGTGGTCGGGCAGGTCCTGGCTGTACTTCCAGTAGAAGTAACCGCCCACCGCCGCGCCGACCACGAACAGCACCGCGGCGGCGCTGAACAGGATCCCAAAGAAACGGAGGATCAGACGCATCCGGTGTTCCGCTCGTCGCTGGCCCGGCCGAATGCCGGAATCGGCTCATCCGGCGCGTGCACCCCGCGCGCTGCGCGGCCGGCCCCCGGACGGTCCCGTGAGACCCCCTCGGAATGCCGGTTTCGGCGGCCGTGCGACGGGGCGTCGGACGTCCCGTATCGACACTCTATCTATGGTGAAACTGGGGCGGCGGCGGCCGCGCGGCGCGTCGGGGCCGGCCGGCCGAGCGTGGCGCGGTTGGTGAAGAACTGGTCGATCGCCTTGGCCATGGAGCCGGTGACGTCGGCCCGCCACTCCGGCGATTGCAGCATCTCCAGGTCGCGCTTGCTGGAGAGGTAGCCGAGCTCCACGAGCACGCTCGGCACGTCGGGGGAGCGCAGCACCACGAAGCGCGCCTCGCGGTGGGGCTTGGCGCTCATCTTCATCACGGGGGCGAGCTGGCCCATCAGCGTGCGGGCGAAGCCCGACGAGAAGCCCCGCGTCTCGCGCAGGGTCAGCTCCTGCAGAATGTCGGCGATGTCCGGCGGCGCCTCGGCGGCGTCGACGCCCGCGGCGGAATCCGCCCGGTTCTCGCGCTCGGCGAGCTTGGCGGATTCGGCGTCCGTGGCCTTCTCGGAATTGGTGTAGATCGTGGCGCCGCTCACCTGGGGCGCCGCCGAGATCGAGTCCGCGTGGATCGACACGAACAAATCGGCCCTGGCGTCGCGGGCGAGGCGCACCCGCTCGGCCAGCGGCACGAACACGTCGCGGTCGCGGGTCATGCGGACCCGGTAGCGGCCGCCCGCCTCCAGCCTCGCCACGAGGGCCTGGGCGAAGCCGAACACGATGTCCTTCTCGAACACGCCGCCCACCGCGATGGCGCCGGGATCGGTGCCGCCGTGGCCGGCATCGACCATGATCAGCGGCCGCTGGTCGGCGGGCTCCGGCGCCGCGGCGCGGGCCTGGGCGGGGGCGGGATCGGCGGTGGCGGCGGCCTTGCGGAACGCGTCGCGGTCGGCGCGCTGCAGCGGGATCGTGAGCAGCACCGCGCCGTCGCGCGGCCGCGTCGCGGTCTCGATCTTCCCGACGATGGCGGGCGCGGTGAGGTCGATCACGATGCGGGACCGCCCGGGCGCGAACAGGCCGTAGCGGAAGCTCTGCACGAGGCCGTCGCGGCGGCTGCCGGTCCCGGAATCGAGCTGGAAGTTGACCTCGGGCAGGTCGATCACCGCCCGGTCGGGCCGCTCCATGACGAAGCCGCGGGCCTCGACGGCCCGGGACAGCGTCAGGGTGAGGCGCGTGGTGCCGGCCTGGCTCGCGACGTCGGCCCCGATGGCGACGGCCGGCTTCTCGCCGTTCTGCGCGGCAGCCGGCATCCCCGTCAGCGCCGGCAGCAGCGCGACGGCGAGGCGGAGCCATGCGGAACGGATCAGGCGCGCGCAGTTCGGCATCGGTCCGGTGTCGTCTCCCGTGCCCTCCGTTAAGGCATGGGACCGGCTTGGTTAACGGGCCGTTGCCGCCGCGGGTTCGATCGGGCCGGCCTTGTGGCCGGGATGCGACAAGTCCCGGCCGCCCGGGCGCCGCGCCTCAGCGGTACGCGACGACCCGGCTCGCCTGCCCGACCACCGTGACCCAGCAGGTCAGGGACGCGTCGGCGGCCCGCTGGACCTCGCCGACCTGCAGGCGGATGACGTCGGCCGGTGAACGGGCACCCGAGAGCGCCCGCAGATGCGCGACGGCCGCCTCGCCCTCGCCGCGCACGTAGCGGGCGATGATAGAGCCGATCTCGACGACGTCGAGGCGGTCGGGGGTGAAGCTGATTCGGTTCGCGACCGCGGCGAGTCCCGGACCCGCGCCCGGCACCGGCGGGGGGGCGATGTCGATCACCGCCTCGTCTCCGGAGTCGGCTTCGAACTCGGCTTCGGACGTCGTCGCGGCGGCTGTGGCCACCGGGTCGGACGGGACGTCCACCGCGCCGTCGGGCGCGGTCTCGGCTGCGGCTTCGGACGCCCCACCGGTTGCCGCGTCCACCGTCTCGGCGCCGGTCCGGGCGGCCTCGGCGGAGTGGTCAGGCGAATGGTCAGGCGCCCGAGCGGGGTCATCCGCCGCGATCGGTGCGTCCGTGGCCTGGATCTCGGGGGTGGCCGGCGCGTCCTGCAACGGCTGGGGCGTCCCGGCGGGACGGCTCCTCGGTCGACGCGGCTTTCCCATCGCGCGATCTCCTCCTGTCGGCGTCGGCCCGTCTCGACGGAGCGGCGGCCGGAGGTCGTGCGCGGCCGGCTCGCCGGCGGTGTCGGCGCCGGGCCCGTGACGCCCGGGCGTCAGAGCGGGGGATCCGGCGGGCCTGGACGGCCCTGCCAGATCCCGGTCTTCGTGCCCCGATCGCGGACCGGGGCGGCCGGCCTCAGCGGGCGGCGGCGTTCTGCGCCAGGGTGCCGTAATCCTTGGCCTGGGCCTGGAGCGCGGCGAACTGGCTGCGGACGAACTCGGACTGGAGCTCGAACGCCTCGCGGAGATCCTTCGTGCGCACCAGCTTCTGGGCGAAGTCGAAGGTCGCGTTGGCGTTGGCCTGCGCGTGATCGAACCCCTTCGCGACCGCGGCGCTGAGGGTCGACTGGAAGGTCTGGCCCGAGGCCTGGACCTGCTCGGCGGCCTTCACGGCGTTCGCCATCATGGTGCCGACGGCGGTCCGGGCCTGATCGACGCTCTTGTCGGCGAAGTCGCGCATCTCGGTCGGGATCTCGAAGTTCGGGGTCTGCATCGATGTCTCCAGCATCATCCTTGGAGCGGGACGCCGCATGCGTCCGCGTTGACGCCCCTCTATATGTTGCACTGCAACAAGAAGTCAAGTGCAGGTTCGGGGCGCACTCACGGATCCGGAGGCCCGATAAAGTTCCGATCCGATGATGTCACGAAGTCATCGGCACGGTGCCGCGGCCCGATAGCAGGTTGCGAGCAAGCTACACCATTGACTCAGGCGGCTAAGATTGCTGATCCCGGCGAAAGTCCGATTGGCAAAAAACTATCTCCCTGTCCATAGGGGCGCGAACGGATCGTGAATTCTTCTGGTATACCAAGCGCATCGGACGAGTCAGGACCGTTGCTCCAGGGCGAGCGCGGGTGGATGCTGCATCGCACCGGCCGCCGATTCGGCCAGGCCGGCGTAGAGCGCGCGGAGCGCCGCCGTGTGCGCCGCCAGACCCATCGGGGCCACCCGGAAGAGGCCGCGCGCCTCGGCCCCGAGGGCGGCCGCCAGGGCGTCGTCCCGGAGCGCCGCGAACGCCTCGGCGAGGGGCGCGATCTCCGGCGCGACCACGAAGCCGGTCCGGCCGTGCCGGACCTTCTCGGCTGCGCCGGAGCGGTCGGAAGCCACGACCGGAATGCCGGCCGCCAGCGCCTCGTAGACCGTGAGCGGCCCGGTCTCGTACCAGCGGGAGGGCGCGGCGAGCGCCCGGGCGCGGGCCCGGAGCGTCGCCCAGACCGCCTCGGGCCGCTGCCAGCCGATCACCTCGACGCCGTCCCGGGCGCGCAGCTCCGCCTCCAGGGGCCCGGCGCCGATGAACAGGGCCGGGAGCCCGGCGGCGCGGGCGGCGTCGGCCACGAGGTCGGCGCCCTTCTCCCGGGTGAGGCGCCCCACATAGGCGACGGCGTCGCCGCGGGCGGGCTCGGCCGCCGGCCCCTCCGGGAGCCGGACGGGATTGTCGATCCTGTGATGCGCTAGGGCGTAGCCGCCGAGGAGGGCGCCGAGCCGCTGGCGGCTGGCGTCGCAGACATGGACGACGTGGAGCGGGCGGCGCCGGCTGGCCCGGCCGACGACCTGACGCAGCGCCGCGGCGCGGGCGACGCGCACGGCCTTGTGCACCCGGCTGCGCGGGTCGCAGGGCGCCGCCAGGCAGGCGGCCGACAGGGGCGCGAGCCCGCAGGGCTCGGCCCGGTCGAAACGGTAGTAGACGCCGTTCGGGCAGGCCAGGGCGTAGTCGTGCAGCGTGACGACCAGCGGCACCCCGGTCTCCGACAGGACCGGGACGATCGCCGGCGACAGGGTCCGGGTCCACTGGTGCAGGTGGATGCAGTCCGGCGGCGCCGCGAGGCCGGCGAGGGCGGCGGCGAGCCGGCGGGCGGCGGCCGCGTGCCAGATCCCGGCGGCCACGGCCCGCGCGGCGCCGAGCGACCAGATGTCGGGCAGGCCGAGGTCGATCCGGCGGATGCCGGCATGGTCGAGGAGCGGGTCGACGGGCCCCGGGATCGCCTGGATGTAGGTGACGGCGAGGCCGGCCTCGGCGAGCCCGCGGGCCGATTCGAGCGCGACCTTCTCGGCGCCGCCGCTGGCGGCCGCGAACTCGGCCAGGATCACGACGTGCACGGTGAACCCTCCCGGGGATCGATCGCTCTCGCGCGCCGGGAGGATGGGGCAGACCGGTTTACGGGCGATCAACCGCGGCCGGATACAGCTGTCGGTCCCGGATCGCAGCGGCGGAAGTCCTGACGTGCACGTCGTCCTCGTCGCAGACCACGCCGCGATCAACGGCGGCCAGGCCAAGGTCGCCATCGAATCCGCCCTGGGGCTCGCCGCCCGGGGGGTCCGCGTCAGCCTGTTCGCCGCGGTCGGCCCGGTGGACCCGCGGCTCGATCCGGCCGGCGTCCGGGTGGTCTGCCTGGACCAGGACGACGTCACCACGGCGCGCAGCAAGCTCGCCTTCGCGGCCCAGGCGATCTGGAACGGGCCGGCCTGCCGCGCCCTGGCGGCGGAACTCGCCGCCTGCGATCCCCGCGACACGCTGGTCCACGTCCACGCCTTCGCCAAGGCGCTGTCGCCGTCGATCGGCACCGCGCTCCGGGCCTCGGGGCTGCCCTGCCTCTACACGATGCACGAGTTCTTCCTCGTCTGCCCTACCGGCGGCTTCTACGCCTACCCGGCGCAGCGGATCTGCCACCGCACCCCGATGTCGCCCGCCTGCATCGTGGCGAACTGCGACGCGCGCAGCTACCCGCGCAAGGTGGCCCGGATGGTCCGCCACGCCGGCCTCGCCCACGTGGCCCGGCTGCCGGAGCTGTTCGCCCACGTCATCACGATCAGCGACCTGCAGGAGAGCGTCGTGCGGCCGCTCCTGCCCCGCGGCACCGCCTTCCACCGGGTCGACAACCCCATCGCGGTGGCGCCGGCGCCGGTCCACGACGGGCCGCCGGGCGACTTCTTGTTCGTCGGGCGGATCTCCACCGAGAAGGGCGCGCCGATCTTCGCCGAGGCGGCCCGCCGGGCGGGCGTGCGGGCGGCCTTCGTGGGCGACGGCCCCGAACGGGCCGACCTCGCCGCGCGCTATCCCGAGGCGGTGATGCTCGGCTGGCGCGACGCCGCGGCCGTGCAGGCGCTGATGCGGCGGGCCCGGGCGCTGGTCTTCCCGAGCGTCTGGTACGAGGGCCAGCCGCTCACCGTCTACGAGGCGCTGGCCTGCGGCGCGCCGGTGATCGTGAGCGACGCCTGCGCGGGCCGCGAGGCCGTGGCCGACGGCGAGACCGGATTCTGGTTCCGCTCGGGCGACCCGGACGACCTCGCCGCGCACCTGCGCCGCCTGACCGACGACGGCCTCGCCGCCCGGATGGGCCGGGCCGCGCACGAGCGCTACTGGGCCGCGCCCCTGACCCTGGACACCCATCTCGACCGTCTCGAGGCCGTCTACGGGACGGTCCTGCGCGAGGCCGCGGCCCGCGTGCCGGCCCACGGCCCGCTCGGGCGGCCGCTGGCGACCGCCTGAGGACGATTCCGGTGCGCACGTCCTCGCGAGCGCGGCGGAGCAATCCAGGGCAGCGGGTCGCCTCGGCACGCGGCGCGGTTCTGCGTCGCTCCGCTGCGCGCGCGATGACGGGGCGCACCGATCAGGCCCGAAAGATCGGAAACACCCGCCCTCCCTCGCGTTGATGCCCACCGGCACCCTTGCGTGCCTCCGTCACGGACGAGCGAGCGACATGGCCGAGACCCACAAGCCGAACGAGACCAAGCCGGGCTTCCAGCAGGGCAGCGCCAAGCCGGGCGACGCCAAGAACCCCGACAACAAGCAGGAGAAGCTGAATGAGCGCCTGGACGACGCCCTGGAGGAGACCTTCCCGTCGAGCGACCCGGTCTCGGTGAAGGTCACCAAGTAGGTCCCGCGCGGGCCGGGCGGATCAGGCCGCCCGGTCGTCCGGGACCGCCTCCCGCGCGCGCTCGATCAGGCGGCGGGCCTCGGGGCCCGGGACCGCGCGGCTGAACAGGAAGCCCTGCACCTCGTCGTAGCCCTCGGCGCGGAGCATCGCGAGCTGCTCGGCGGTCTCGACGCCCTCGGCGGTGGTGGCGATGCCGAGGCTGGTGCCCAGGCTCGCCACCGCGCGCACGATCGCCGTGCAGTGGGTGTTCTCGCCGACCTGGCTCACGAAGGAGCGGTCGAGCTTGATCTTGTCGAACGGGAAGCTGCGCAGGTAGCCGAGGCTGGAATAGCCGGTGCCGAAATCGTCCATCGCGATCCGGATGCCCATGGCCCGCAGCGCGTGCAGCGTCGCGAGGTTGGCGGCGCTGTCGACGAGCAGGACCGATTCGGTGATCTCCAGCTCGAGGCGCCGCGGGTCGAGCCCCGCGGCGGCGAGCGCCCCGCGCACGGTCTCGACCAAGTCGCGGTTGCGGAACTGGATCGGGGAGAGGTTCACGGCGAGCCGGATCGCCTCCGGCCAGGTCGCCGCCTCGGCGAAGGCGGTCTGCATCACCCAGGCGCCGATCGGCACGATCAGGCCGGTCTCCTCGGCGAGCGGCACGAACTCGGCCGGAGAGACCGGGCCGTGCTCCGGGTGGTGCCAGCGCAGCAGCGCCTCGAAGGCGAGGATCCGACCGGCGCGGGCATCCATCAGCGGCTGGTAGACCAGCGAGAACTGGCCGCGGGCGAAAGCCTCGCGCAGCTCGTTCTCGCGCCGCCGCCGCGCCTGCACCCAGGCATCCATCTCCGGCTCGAAGCACCGGAAGGTGCCGCCGCCCTCGGCCTTCGCCCGGTAGAGGGCGAGGTCGGCATTCTTCATCAGCGTCTCGGGATCAGTGCCGTCCCGGGGCAGGCAGGCGACGCCGATGCTGGTGCCGATGTGGCAATCCTGGCCGTCCAGCCGGAAGGGGCGGCCGAGCTCGGCGATCACCCGCGCGACCAGCCCGTCGGCCAGCGCCGGGAGGTCCGGCCCGCGCACCAGGATGGCGAACTCGTCGCCGCCGAGCCGGGCCACGAGGTCGTCCTCGCGCAGGCAGCCGGCGATCCGCTCGGCCGCCTCGCGCAGCAGCGCGTCGCCGACCGGGTGGCCCAGCGTGTCGTTGACGATCTTGAACTTGTCGAGGTCGAGGCAGAGCAGCACCGCCGCCTCGCCGTCCCGGGCGTGGCGGGCGATCGCCTCGGCGAGGCGGTCCCGGAACAGCACGCGGTTCGGCAGCCCGGTGAGTGCGTCGTGATGGGCCATGTGGGCGATGCGGGCCTCGGCCCGGCGCCGCTCGGTCATGTCGATGGCGGCCTCGAGCACCGCCTGCCGCCCCTCGAACGGCATCGCCCGCTGGAACAGGGACACCTCGATCGCGGAGCCGTCGGCGCGGCGGTGGAGGGTGCCGGTGGGCGGCAGGCCGGGTGCCGGCGCCGCGTCGGCGGCCATGGCGAGATCGGCCGGCGCCCGCTCCAGGAACTGCTCGCGGCTGTAGCCGTAATGGGCGATGGCCGCGTCGTTGACCGCCAGGAACCGGTCGCGCGCGTCGGCCACGACCCACATCGGCACCGGGTTGTTCTCGAACAGGAGCCGGAACGAGGCCTCCCGGGCCTTGATGTCGCCGACATCCGTCATCGTGACCGAGACGAGATCGCCGACGCAGCCCGCCTCGACCTTGAGGTAGAGCGTGCCGCCGTCTGAGCGGGGACGGCTCAGCTCGAAGGCCGCGCGCCCGCCCCGCTCGACCATGGCGGCGAGCGTCGCGATCGTCCGCGCGGTGACGGCCCCCGGGAAGAGCTGGCCCACGCGCTGCCACTGAAGGGCGGCGGCGGGGCGCTCCAGCAGGCGCTCGGCCCCGCGGTTGAGGGCGACGATCTTGAAATCGACCGGCCGGCCGGCCGCGTCCCGGACCGTGCTGAGGGCCAGGATGCCCTGGTCGGTGGCGGTGAACATCGCCTGGACCAGCTCGGTCCGGACGCTCGCCCCGTCGAACCCGACCAGCACGAACGGCTCGCCCCAGCGGTTGCCCAGGGGCACGCCGACGAGGCGGGTCGACGTCACCACCCCGGCAGCGAGGCGATCGCACCGGGCGTAGGCGGGCTGGCCGGACGTGAGGGCGGCCGCGACCATCTCGTCGACGGGCTCGCGCAGCTCGATCGGGAGCGCGTCGACTGGGAGGGTCTCCGTCGGGATGATCTCGGCCGGGACGATCCCGGACAACGGGCCCTCCGCGCCTTCGGCACCCTGCGCGAGCCAGGCGCCGAAGACCTGGCCCGCCCAGAGGATCCGGGCGGCCCGCCCGTCGCGGGTCGTCACCAGGGCAGCCCGGTCGGCGAGGCGGCCGAGGCTCCCGAGCACGACGGCCTCGTAGGACGGGATCGGCGCCCCCGGCGTCCGGCAATCCTGCCAGTGCCGGAGGAGGTTCTTGCCCGTCTGTCCGTCGTCGTGCTGCGCGCTCACCGAGCCGCCCCAGTTGTTCACCGGGCGCCAGGAAGCAGGGACTTCGTTTAAGCCGGGTTCATATGCCGACTTATAATCCCATGATACGTACTATTCCCCAGTTCTAGCCAGGATTTCAGGCAGACTCGAGCAGCCGGCGGGCGATCACCTGCGCCTGGATCTCCGCAGCGCCCTCGAAGATCGAGAGGATGCGCGCGTCGCACAGGATCCGGCTCACCGGGTACTCGAGCGCGAAGCCGTTGCCGCCGTGGATCTGGAGGGCGTTGTCGGCCGCCGCCCAGGCGACGCGGGCGCCGAGCAGCTTCGCCATCCCGGCCTCCAGGTCGCAGCGCTTGCCCTCGTCCTTCTCGCGGGCCGAGAAGTAGGTGAGCTGGCGGGCGATGTTGATCTCCACCGCCATCATGGCGAGCTTGTCGGCCACCCGCGGGAAGTTCACCAGCGCCTTGCCGAACTGGACCCGCTCCTCGGCGTAGCGCAGGCCGACGTCGAGCGCCGACTGGGCGACGCCGATGGCGCGGGCCGCGGTCTGGATGCGGGCCGACTCGAAGGTCTGCATCAGCTGGGCGAAGCCCTTGCCCTCGACCTCGCCGAGCAGGTTGCCGCCCGGCACCTCGAAGCCCTCGAAGGCGAGCTCGTACTCCTTCATGCCGCGGTAGCCGAGCACCTCGATCTCGCCGCCCGACAGGCCCTGGACCGGGAAGGGATCCTCATCCGTGCCGCGGGGCTTCTCGGCGATCAGCATGGAGAGGCCCTTGTGGCCCTTCTCCTCGGGCTTGGTGCGCACCAGCACCGTCATGATGTCGGCGCGGACCGGGTGGGTGATCCAGGTCTTGTTGCCGGTGATCTTCCAGACGTCGCCCTCCTTCACCGCGCGGGTGCGCAGGCTCGCGAGGTCGGAACCGGTGTTCGGCTCGGTGAAGACGGCGGTGGGCAGGATGTCGCCGGAGGCGATCTTCGGCAGGAAGCGCTGCTTCTGCTCCTCGGTGCCGCCGCACAGGATCAGCTCCGCGGCGATCTCCGAGCGGGTGCCCAGCGAGCCGACGCCGATATAGGCGCGGGACAGCTCCTCCGAGACCACGCACATGGCGGTCTTCGGCAGGCCCATGCCGCCGTACTCCTCGGGGATCGTCAGGCCGAAGACGCCGAGTTCGGCCATCTTCTGCACGATCTCCATCGGGATGTAGGCGTTCTTCAGGTGCCACTCGTGCGCCTGATCGACCACCTCGGCCTTGCCGAAGCGGCGCATCTCGGAGCGGATCGCCTCCATGTCCTCGTCGAGGCCCGAGGCGCCGACGGTCGCCGAGCCGCCGCCGTCGCGCATCAGCGCCACCAGGGCGGCGCGGTTCTCGGGGGTGTTGCCCTCGGCGATCAGAGTCTCGACCGCGTCCGTGCGGTACGGGGCCACCTCCTTGGCGGAGAGGCCGAGCGACCCGATGACGCGGACCATCTCGCCCTGGCTCATCGGGATGCCGGAGAACAGCTGGTCGAGATACTCGCCGGCGCCGATCCGGACGAGGAGCGCCTCGGTCTCGCCGAACCGGCCCTCCCCTTGCAGGCGCTCGGCGTAGCCGCCGAGCTCGTTCACCGCCTCCGCGTAGGTCGCGAGCCACGCGAGCCCGTGGGCGGCGTGCTGCTGGCCCTCGAGCTTGGCCGCGTCGATCCGCCCGTCCGTCCCGAGGATCCGCGTGCGGACCCGGCGCGTGGCCTCGGCGGCCAGCGCCTTCGCGCTCTCACCGGCGGCCTTGGTGAGGGCCACGAGATCCTGCGGCTCGGTCTGGATGGCGGGGGATGCGGACATGGTTCTCTGCTCGCGTGGCGTCTTCTTGGATCGGGTCTTTTAACCTGCCGCGGTCCGGAGCCGAAGCAGATTTCGTTTGTCTCGCCTTGAACTGAAGTTGAATACCGGGGCTGGCGGGCCGGCGCGCAGCCCTGCGAAGTCAAGGCCTGACCGGCGCGGCGACGCGCGACGCTCCGGACACTGATGATCGTGCCTTCAGCCTACCGAAACCTGCTCGCCGGACGGCCCCGGCTCAGCGCCTCTGCTCGCACCGAGTCTTCAGGTAGGACCCGTCCTCGCCCTTGAAGCCGGCATTGGCCGCCAGGACCGGACCCTGGACGAGGCATTCCTGGAGCGTGTGGGCCGGGCCCGTCACCACGTCGATAGCGGTCTCGCGCGAGCAGTCCGGGGCCTGGACGGAGGCGGCGCAGATGAGGGCGACGACGATGATCTGGTTCATGGGGCCTCCCGTGCGGGCCCGGCTCACGAGACGGCGGGCGGCGTCTACCGAAAGATGGACCGCCCGACCTTGTTCCCTCGGTCCGGCCGCCCCGACGTGGCGCCGATGTCGCGCCGAGCTCGCCGCGCCGTCACACCAGCCCGGCGAGATCCGCACCGGCCTCGATCCGGTCGGGGGCGGGCACGCGGCCCTCGCCCAGCAGGTGGAGGAACGCCGTGAAGGCGGGGTTGCGGCCGATGCTGCAGGCGGCCACCGCGCGGTTGTCGCGGACGTAGTAGGCGATGAAGTCGAGCGCCGCCGGGTCGCCCTGCAGGATGATCCGCTCGAAATCCGGCGCGTAGCCGCCGTAATCCAGGCGCTTGTCGCCCTGGTTGCTCCAGAAGAACGGCGCCCCCGCGAAGGCGCCGGTGGCGCCGAGCATCGCCCGGGCGACGTGCGTGCCGTGCTGCTGCGCCAGCCGCCAGTGCTCGATCCGCGCCGTGACGCCGCTGCCGCGCTCCGGGAAGGCCGCGATGTCGCCCGCGACCCAGACGTTGTCGGCGAGCTTCAGGTCGGCGCCGACCGGGAGGCCGCCGGACTCGTCCGGCTCCACCCCGGCGACGATCCCGGTCTCCGGCGCGGCGCCGGCGCCGATCAGCACGAGGTCGGCCGGAAGCCGCGCGCCGTCCTCGGTCTCGACGGCCTCGACGGAGCCGGTGCCGGCGATCCGCGCGACCGTGCCGGTCACGAAGGTCACGCCGTTGCCGGCGTGGTAGCGCTTCAGCGCCGCGCCCACGGCCTCGCCGAAGCGCTTGGCGAAGGGGACCTCCTCCCGGGACAGGACCGTCACCGACAGGCCGCGCTTGGTCAGGAAGGCCGCGGCCTCCAGGCCGATGAAGCCCGCGCCGATCACCACCACGCGCGTCGCCCGTTCCGCCGCGGCGCTGAGGCGCACCGCGTCGTCGAGGCTGCGCAGGGTCATGACGCCGTCGAGATCCCTTCCCTCAAAGTCCGGCACCACGGCGCGGCTGCCGGTGGCGATCAGCAGCGCGTCGCCGGTGAGTGTGCGCCCGTCCGCCAGCGCGACGCTGCGGCCGGCCGGGTCGATCCGGGTCGCCTCGGCCTCGACCCGCTCGACCCGGTGGGCGGCGGCGAAATCCGGCTCCAGCAGGGTCTTCTCGGCCGGGGTGGGCTTGGCCAGGAACTGCTTGGACAGCTTCGTCCGGTCGTAGGGCGGGTGGCCCTCGCGGCCGACCAGGGTGATCGCCCCCGCGAAGCCCTCGCGCCGGAGCGTGGTGACGCAGGCGGCGGCGGCCGCACCGGTGCCGACGATCAGGACCGTCCCGACCGGGGTCTCGGCCTCTCGCCTCGGGGCCGGCTCGGGCGTCAGCGTCGCCACCGCCTCGCCGCCCTCGATCCGGACGGGATAGCGAGTCAGCGCCTCCAGCGCCGGCGGCTCCTCCACGCCGCCGTCGGCGACCGCGAAGGCCGCCTTGTGCCAGGGGCAGTAGAGCCGGCCGCCGCAGATCTCGCCCTTGGCCAGCGGCGCGCCGAGATGCGGGCACTTCGCCTGGAAGGCGCGCACCCCGTCGGCGTCGCGCACGAACAGCACCGCGTCGTCGCCCGCGGCCCCCTCGCCCTTGCCCTCGGCCTTGCCGCCGAGAGGGATCGCGTCGAGGGCGAGGCGGATCTCGCGGGGCTTGTCCTGGTTCATCCTCGCCTCGCGCGCTGCCGGCCCGGGCCGATCCGGCCCGCGCGCACCAAACCGCGAGGGCGCGAAGGGTTTCCGCGCCTTCCGTCGCAGGGGTCGCGGCCTCGGCGGCGACCGCCCGCGGCCATCTCAGCCGCGGCTCGCCACCGCCACGCCGAGGGCGGCAAGCGCCATGCCGGCGCCCTGCACGGGGGTCAGCACCTCGCCGAACAGCAGGTAGCCGAGGACGGCCGCGACCGGCGGCACGAGGAAGAACAGGGCGGCGACGCCCGCCACCGCGCCCCGCCGGATCAGCACCAGCAGCAGCAGGATCCCGGCGACCGAGTTGACCAGGACCGCCCAGCCGAGGCCGAGCCACAGGGCCGGCGCCGGATCGAACGCGCCGCCGCCGAAGGCGAGCGCCAGCGGGATGGCGCAGGCCATGCCGCCGACGAACTGGAGGGTCGCGCCGGCCAGGAGATCGACCTGGCCGCCGGTGCGCTTCTGCCAGAGCGTGCCGAGGGTCAGCGCCAGCACCCCCAGGAGGCTGACGGCCAGCGCCGCCGGCGGGATCCCGGACGGGTCCGTGGCGCCGAGCTTCGGGGCGAGCACGAGGCCGGTGCCGACAAAGCCCATGAGGATCCCGAGCGCCCGCCGGCCGCTGACGCGCTCGCCCAGCAGCGGCTGCGCCAGGAGCGCGGTGAGCAGCGGCTGGAGGCTGCCGACGAGCGCCGCGATGCCGGCCGGCAGCCCGTGGCTCACCGCCCAGAAGACGCCCGACAGGTAGACGCCCTGCATCAGGAAGCCCGCGACGACCGGGTCGCGCCACCCCGCCCGGTCCGCCGGCCAGCGCACCCGGGCGGCCGCGGCGATCAGGGCCAGCACCAGGGCGACGGCCGTGAAGCGGATTGCGGTGAAGGCCAGCGGATCGACGTGCGGCACGACCGCCCGGGCCGAGATGAAGCCCGTGGCCCAGATCGGGATGAACAGCGCCGGGAGAGCGCCGGACGCGAGCGTCGACGGACGGGAGAGCGTAGGCATGGCCGCCGGACGGAGCATGCCGGCGCGCCCGGCGCAACGGTGATCTCGCCGCCCGGGCGGGGCGCGGTCCCGACCGGCCGGCGGCGTGGCGCGGACGCGTCACCGGCCGCCGATCGGGACCGGAGCGCGCCGGCGGCGTTGACGCGCGGGTGCCGGCGCCGTTCATCGGCGGACCTCTCCCGGAGAGGGCCGCCCCGAGGATCGCGCGATCGAGGATCGTTGGACACCCGTGAAACCCCTCCGCAGCGGATTACAGGTCATGGGCGTCGCCGCGCAGCGCTTCGTCTCCCATGACGGCTGGGCGATCGCGAGCCACATCGCCCTCTCCAGCCTGACCTCGCTGTTCCCGTTCCTGATCCTGCTGGCGGCGCTCGCCGGCCTGTTCGGCACCCAGTCGCTGGCCGACGAGGCCGGGGTGCTGATCTTCGACGCGTGGCCGCGGGAGATCGCCAAGCCGATCGTCGGCGAGGTGCACCGGGTGCTCACCGAGCAGCGCAGCGGCGTGCTGACGCTCGGCGCGCTGTTCGCCCTGTACTTCTCCTCCTCGGGCGTCGAGAGCCTGCGGGTCGGGTTGAACCGGGCCTACGGCCTGCGCGAGAGCCGGCCCTGGTGGCTGACCCGCCTCGAATCGATCGGCTACGTGATCTGCGGCGCCTTCGCGATGCTGGCCTTCGCGCTGCTCGTGGTGCTGGGGCCGCTGATCTGGCGCAACGTCGTCCTGGTGGCGCCGGGCCTGGAGCCCCTGAGCCTCACGGTGGCGATCGGGCGGATCGGCGTCACGGCCCTGCTGCTCGCCGTCGTGCTGGTCATCGCCCACAAGTTCGTCGCGGCCGGGCGGCGCTCGATCCTGTCGGTGCTGCCGGGGATCGGGGTGACGCTGCTCCTGTGGTTCTTCGCCGGCCTCGGCTTCGGCTACTACCTCGACCGATTCTCCAACGCCTACGCGTCGACCTACGGGGGGCTGGCCACCGCGATGGTGTTCCTGGTCTTCCTCTACTGGCTCGCCGCCATGTTCCTGTTCGGCGGCGAGATCAACGGCACGGTGATCGCCGCCCGCCGCGCCCGCCTGCAGGCGAAGATGCTGGCGCGCCGGGCCGAGATGGAGGGCCGCAGGTCCGGGACGGGCGCCCCGGGACCGGGCGCCTGATCCCGGAGCGTCCCGGTCGCACCCCACCGTCTCCCGCGCGGGAGAGGGGTTCGCGCCCGGACCCGACGACGCGGTGCGCCCGGCGGCGCCTCACGCCGCCAGCGCCAGCCCCTCGTCTTCCTCCGCCTGGGCCGCCATGAACTGCGCCCGGGCGAGCTCGGCGAACCTGCCGTCCTGCGCGACCAGGTCGTCGAAGGTGCCGGCCTCGACGATCCGGCCCTCGTGGAACACCAGGATGCGGTCGGCGTCGCGGATCGTCGCGAGGCGGTGGGCGATGACGAAGGTGGTCCGCCCCTCCATCACGGTCTCCAAGGCGCCCTGGAGCTTGCGCTCGGTGGCGGCGTCCAGCGCCGAGGTCGCCTCGTCGAGGATCAGGATCGGCGGGTTCTTCAGGAGGGCCCGGGCGATCGACAGCCGCTGGCGCTCGCCGCCCGAGAGCGACCGGCCGCGCTCGCCGATCACCGTGTCGAGCCCGTCGGCCTGGCGCGCCATGAAGGCGCTGGCCTGGGCGCGCTCCAGCGCGTCGAGCATCTCGGCGTCGGTGGCGTCGGGGCAGCCGACCTGCAGGTTCTCGCGGATCGAGCGGGCGAACAGCATGGGCTCCTGGAACACCACGCCGATGTTGTGGCGCAGCGAGGCGAGGCCGACGTCGCGGATGTCCATGCCGTCGATCCGGATCGCGCCGGAGGCCGGGTCGAAGCTGCGGTGCAGGAGGCCGAGCGTCGTCGACTTGCCCGAGCCGGTGGTCCCGACCAGCGCGATCGTCTCGCCGGGCTTGGCGGTGAACGAGACCCCGTCGAGCGCCTGGCGCCTTCCGTCGTACGAGAAGGCGACGTCCTCGAAGCTGACCGCGCCCTCGAAGCGGGCGACCTGCCGGGCGTGCGGCCGGTCGGCCACCGCCGGGACGGTGTCGTAGATCTCGAAGAACTCGGCGATCTTCGGCGCCTGCTGGAACAGGCCGTTGACGAAGCCGACCACGTGGTCGAGCCGGGCCACGAAGGCGGTGGCGAGGCTCATGAAGGCCACGACCTCGCCCACCGTGGTGGTGCCGGCCTGGTAGAGCCAGATGCCGGTGACGAAGATCGCCGTCATGGTGATGGTCGCGGAGGCGCGGGTCGCCACGTTGGCGAGCGCCCACCAGGACAGGACCGGGATCTGAGCGGCGAGCAGGTTGGTGATGATGCCGCGCATCGCCTCCTTCTCGGCCTTGGCGCGGGTGAAGGACTGGATCACCGCGACGTTGCCGAGGGCGTCCGAGGCGTGGGCGGCCAGCCCCGAGTTGAATTCCTCGACCTGGCCCTGGAGCGCCTCGGTCCGGCGCATCACGAAGGTGGTGAGCGCCGTGAAGGCCAGCACCAGCACCACCAGGATCGCGCCGAGCTGCCAGTTGATGAACAGGGTCATCGGCAGGAGCACGCCGAGCGAGACCAGGGCGACGAGGTGATCGCGGAAGAAGCCGAGCCACAGCCACGCCATGCCGTTCGTGCCCTCCAGCATCGCCTTCAGGACGCGGCCGGAATGGTTGGCCGAGTGGAAGGCGAGCGGCAGGTCGAGGACGTGCTCGAAGTAGCTCGCCATCGACGACAGCCGGTTGCGGTGCGCGAGCCGGTCGGAGTGGAGCGCGATGAACACGCCCGCCGCGATGGTGAAGAAGCCGAACGCCACCCAGGCGGCGAGCAGGGGCAGCATCGTGCCCATGGCGTCGCCGCCGCGCTTGAGATGGGTCAGCTGGTCGATGATCCGGCCCATCAGCAGGGGCTCGGCGAAGGCCGCGATCGCCAGGACCACGTTGGTGACGGCCAGGCCTATCGCCAGCCGCCGCTCCGCCTTCAGAAATCCCAGGACCCGCCCGTACAGACGAACCATCGTACCGCTCCGCCACCCCTGGCGCGGCCCGTGTGACCCGGGTCTCACGCCTTCACCGAGGAGGTCCGCGCGGCCGGCATGCGTGCCGGATCCGCGTCAAACCCCTCGTACGAAACGGGTATGCCAGCGCCTGCCTGAACGGGCGATGACGGGCCGATACAGGTTCGAAACAGTCGCCTTTACGGTTGCTTCAGCAAAGTTTCCCGAAGCTTAGCGCGGAGCCGCCGCGCCCGGGGCGCGCGGGCGGTGCCCGACGGCTCGGCGGCGTCGACGCGGCGTTCATGATCGGCGGCGTCCGGCTGTCCGGATGACCGATTCGCCTCCCGCCGGCGAGGCCCCCTCCATGCCGGCCGACCGGCGGGGTGCCGCTACTTCGCGGTGAGCAGCGCCCAGTAGACCTTGTACTTCGAGCCCGGGGCGTAGGCAGTGGCGATCCCCATCCGGGTCGCCCCGGGCGCCAGCATGGTGGCGTCGTGGGGCGGGCTCTCGCGCCAGCCCGAGAAGGCCTCGGCCAGGGTGTGGTAGCCCGCCGAGAGGTTGGCGTTGACGCTCGCGTAGCCGAGCCGCTCGACGGCGGCCTTGACGGTCTGGGCCCGGCTCGGCCGGTCGGCGAGCGCCATGGCGGCCGCCTCGGCCTCGGCGAGGCGCTGCAGTTCGGGATCGACCGTCAGCGGCGGCGCGCCGCGGTTGCGGCGGTAGGACGAGATCATGTCGCGGGCCGCCTCGACGTCGACATGCGCGCTGTTGCTGGCGAGCGGCAGGTAGATGCTCGGCAGCCCGGCGCTGCTCGGCGGCTGGGCGGCGCAGCCGCCGAGAAGCGCCGCCGCCAGCGCGGCCGGACCGACCATCCGGGCCCCGGTCCTGATCCGGGCGAGCCCGCGCCCCGCATGTCGACCGTCCCGATCGCGTCTCGTCACGTTTCACTCATCCCTGCGACGGCCCCACCGCCCAGCCGCCATATAGGGGCTGCCGCTCGGCCGCGCATCGGACAGTTAGGGCTTCCTCAAAGGCCCTCCGTCTAAAATTGCACACCGATGACGACCGCGCGTTCCCTGACCCCGGTGGATCCACCCCGCGACCGACCCGTCGGCGGGTGCGCGGACCCGTCGGCAGCGTCTGAGGCGGCGTTGGAGGCCGCGGCCGCGCGCGCCCTCCAGCGGACGATCCTCCGCCAGCAGGCCGGCCTGCTGGCGCGGCAGGAGCGTGCCCTGGCGGCCGCCGGGATGGGCCTCTGGTCCTGCCGCCTGCGCGACGGCGCCCTCGACTGGTCCAGGGGCGTCCACGACCTGTTCGGCGTCCCCCGTGGCGCAGCGCTGCATCGGCCTCGGATCCTGGACCTCTACGAGCCGACCTCGCGGCGCCTGCTGGAGGCGCTCCGGCACCGGGCGATCGCCGGGAGCGGCGCCTTCGTGCTCGACGCCGAGATCCAGGCCGGGGGCCGGCGGCGCTGGATCCGGATCCGCGCCGCGGTCGAGGCCGAGGACGGGCGCCCCGCCCGCCTGTTCGGAACCAAGCAGGACGTGACGGAGGAGATCGCCCGGCTGGCCGAGCTGAGCCGGCGCGCCGAGCGCGACCCGCTCACCGGGCTGGCGAACCGCCGCGGATTCGAAGCGCGGTTCGAGGCCGGGACGGACGGCGCCGGTCCGGATCCCCTCGCCGCCCTGCTGCTGATCGACCTCGACGGGTTCAAGCCGGTCAACGACGTCCACGGCCACGCGGCCGGCGACCTGTGCCTCCGGCGCTCGGCCGCGCGGCTCGCCGCCGTCTGCCGGGACGCGGCCCTCGTGGCCCGCATCGGCGGCGACGAGTTCGCCGTGCTTCTGCGGGCGCCCGTCGACCCGCTCGCGCTGGTGGAGCGCGGCCGGCGCGTCGTCGCCGCCCTGAGCCGGCCGATCCCATATCGCGGCCGGGAGTTGCAGATCGGCGCCTCCGTGGGGATCGCGGTGGGAGACGCCGCGGGGATGTCCAGCGGGCGCGGGGGCCGCGCCCGGCTGTTCGACCGGGCGGACGCGGCGCTCTACGCCGCCAAGGACGCGGGCGGGAACGCCGTCCGGATCGCCCTCGGCGGCGGCCGGTCAGGCACCGGCGCTGCGCAGCCCGCGGTCGCGCTGGGGGCGGGCTGATTCGCCGCCTTCGGGAACCGCGGCCGGCTGGATGAAGCGGCTGGCGATCTCGCCCATGGCGCTCTGCATCGTGTCGAGGCCCTGCACGGTGACGATGCTGGAGCCGGGCCCGAGCGGCGGGATGAAGCCCGCCTCCGAGAGGGTCGCGAACACCGAGAAGTTCAGGTCGGTCACCACCTTCTGGCCGAGGCTCACGTCCACGATCCAGACGAGCAGCTCGAATTCCAGGAACGGGTCGCCGATCTTCTTGAACACCACCCGGGGCGGGGGCTCCTTCAGGATGTCGGAGTGGCTCTGCGCGCAGGCCGTGATCATCTCGGCGGCGCGCACCGGGTCCTGGTTGCGCAGGACGCTGACCGTGATGCTGACGCGCCCGGTCCGGTCGCCCCGCACCCGGTTCTTCACCACCCCGGAAATCAGGTTCGAGTTCGGCACGATCACGGCCGAGCGGTCGAAGGTCTGGATCTCGGTGGAGCGCACCGAGATCCGCTTCACGATGCCCTCGGAATCGCCGATCACCACCTGGTCGCCGACCCGGATCGGGCGCTCCCACAGGAGCAGCAGGCCGGAGACGAAATTGTTGACGATCGACTGGAGGCCGAAACCGATACCGACCGACAGGGCGCCGGCCACGATGGTGAGCTTCTCCAGGCTCAGGCCGAGATACGAGAAGGCGAGCGCCAGCGCGATCAGGAAGCCGCAATAGCCCGCCACCGTGGTGATCGAGTTGCGCAGGCCCGCGTCGAGGTCGGTGGCCGGCAGGTAGGTGTTCTCCAGCCAGCGCTGCACCCCGCGGGTGATGAACACGCCGACCACCAGGATGCCGATCCCGAAGGCGATGCTCGAGAGCGAGATCGTGACGTCGCCGACCTTGAAGCCGAAGAAGGCCTGCCGGACCGACGAGACGATGTCGGTGGAATCGAGCCCCCAGGGCGCCAGCACGAGGACCGCCGCCGCCAGGAACAGGATGAGCCGGGTCGCGCCGGTCGTCAGGACCGAGATCTGGTTGAGCGAGCGCTTGCGCAGGCCGGTATTGGCCTGGAGCGTGGTGGCGAGCCGCGTCTCGTCGCTGAGGGCGCGGCCGACGAAGATATCGACGCTCTGGACCAGCAGGTAGAGCAGCACGAGGACGGCCGCGTCCCAGATCAGCTGGTCGATCAGGAAGGCCGCGAAGGCCACGTAGCCCACCAGCGCGCCGAGCCCGATCAGCGCCACCGCGGCCCAGCCCAGGAGCCGCGCCGGTCCGCCGATGCCCGTCGTGGTCTTGGTCGGCACGTAGGGGCCGAAGCAGGCCTCCTCCTCCTGCTCGGTGTCGGCGAAGCGGTGGAGGCCGACCGCGAGGATCAGCGCGGTGGCGACCGCCCCGATGCCCCGCGTGGCGATGGAGATCGGCAGGGCCGCCGAGATCCCGGAATTCAGGGCCTCGACGGACTTCACCACGGTGATCACCGTGGCGATGCCGACGGCGAGCCGGGTCAGGCGCGTGGCCGCCGCGTCGCTCACCGGGGCGGGCCGCCAGGCCGGCTTCTCGGGGCTGAGCAGCCCGTCGCACAGGGCCTCCACGAAGGCGATGAAGGCCAGCCCTCCGAGGATCGCGGCGGCGACCGGCAGGAGCCGGGACGGCAGCAGGTTGGTGGAATCGAGGGCGTAGTAGACCGCGTAGGATCCGGCCACCGCCGGCACCGTGCCGAGCAGGATCACCCGCCAGGCGGCGAGCATCACGGCGCGCCGCGACGGGTCGGTCTTGGTGGCATCCCGGCGGGCGCCCTTGGGGGCGATGTTGCGCCGGCCGAAATACAGCGCCACCGAGATCCCGAAGGCGAGCCCCAGGAACAGCAGGTTGGCGAGGTTGCCGTTGCGGGAAAACAGCAGCCCGATATCCGACACGGCGCTCTGCAGGGCGCGCGTGTCCCTGGGGACGTCGCCCATCACCTTGGTCCAGAGACCGGGGCCGACCAGCGGCTGGGAGCGCTGGAGCAGGTCGCGGGTGAACGATTCGCGGCGGCGATTCGAGACACGGTCGACGATCTGGTCGCCCTGCACCACCAGGGAGCGGGCGAGGCGCTGGGTCTCGTCGATGCGGGTGACGGCGGCCTCGCGCTCGGCGCGCTCGGCGGCGACGTCGGCGCTCTCCTGGGTATCCTTGGGTTTCGGCCCGAGCTGAGCCAGGCGCTCGCGCGCGGCCTCCAGCGGCGCGTCGAGCCGGGTGACCAGGGTGCGGATCTCGTCGGTGACCGTCACGGCGCTGTCGCGGATGGCGGTGAGGTCGGCCACCGTCAGCTCCGTGTGGCCGAGCTGCTTCTCGCGGGCGTCGAGCTCGGTCTTGGCGGCGTCGAGCTTGGCTCGGACCTTCTTGAACTGCTCGGGAACCTCGGCCTTGGCGGCCGGCGGGGGCGCGGGCTTCGCGTCGGGCGCCTTCGCGTCGGGCGCCCTGCCGTCCGCGGGCTTGGCGTCGGGCGCGGCCTTGGTGTCGGCGGACTTGTGATCAGCGGGCTTCTGATCGGAAGACTTGGCGGCGGGCGCCGGATCCTGGGCGAAGGCCGGCAGGGTCAGGGCCGCCGGGGTTGCGAACACCAGCGCGGCGAGCAGGGCGAGTGCGCGGGACGGGCGCGGCGCGCCCTCCGGCTTCCGGGTCCGCGCTGGGATACGATGCATGAGCAACCTCTCGTCGGGCGCGCGGCGGCCGGCCGGAGTCCGGCATCGGCGAATCGGCGGCGATCGGGGACCGGGCGGGCCTCCTGGCGGCCGGGCGCTCTGGGCGAGCAATAGGGCGAAACCGTGCCGCTGCCCACCCCGGGCCGGATCCCGCGCCGGGTCCCACCCCCGCGAGCCCGCTGTGGGTGCGTCCCCGGGGCTCATCCGGAAAAGCTTCACAAGGGTGTCACGCTGGGATTAGATGAACACCTGATGGACAGGGCCTTTTCGTTGCTACGCGAAAGGGCGCGGCCGGTGGCGATACCGGCCCGGCCCGGCCGCGTTCCGGATGCTACCGCATCGACCGGCGCCCCCGCGCGCCGGCCCGCCGCCCTGTTGTTCCCTCCGTCTCTCCCGTCAAGCCGTCGCTCCGCGCGCCGGCCCGTCCTGTATCGGCCCCGGGCCGGTTCGGACGGGCCGGCGGGGCGGCGGCATGGTCCCGCGCGTCCCACGCGCCAGAGCTAGTCCGAAGAGTCGCGCCGATGATGGATCTCCAAACCCTCGTCCTCAACGCGGATTATCGGCCGCTCTCGTACAATCCGCTCTCCCTCTGGTCGTGGAAGGACGCCTTCACGGCCCTGTTCCTCGACCGCGTCACCCTGGTGGCGAGCTACGACGTCGAGGCGCGCTCGCCCTCGCGCGCCCTGCGGGTGCCGAGCGTCGTGGCGCTGAAGAACTACGTGGCGCTGGCCCGCAGCCCGGCCTTCACCCGCTACAACATCTACCTGCGCGACGGTTTCAGCTGCCAGTATTGCGGCCTGCGGCTGCCCTCGGGCGGCCTGACCTTCGACCACGTGGTGCCGCGCTCCCGGGGCGGCCTGTCGAGCTGGGAGAACGTCGTGGCGGCCTGCTCGCCCTGCAACCTGCGCAAGGCCAACCGCACGCCGGACGAGGCGGACATGCCGCTGATGACCGAGCCGCGGCGGCCGACGCGCTACGAGCTGCACCACCGGCAGCCCGAGTTCGACCACCGTCAGTACCATCACACCTGGCTCGACTACCTGTACTGGGACAGCGAGCTGGAGAGCTGACAGCTGAGCGGAGGCCTCACCAGGCCGGCTCGCGGCGGGGCGGCTCGTTGTACATCGGGACGTTGTGGTTGCGCGGCAGGTAGCCCCGCACCAGCACGGGCGGGGGGACGGCGGGAACGGCCGGCACCGGCCTCACCCGGACGATCCGGCGCGTCGGGTGATGCGCCCCGCGGCGCTCCGCGAAGGCCGGTCCGTGGGCGAGCACGAGACCAGCGAGCAACGCGGTGCGCGACGCCAGGGGCCACAGCCTCGAGGGACGGTCAGTCATTGTCAGGATCCGGCCGGCGCGGGGGAATGATCAGAACTTGAGGGCCGCACCGCCGCGGACGGTATTCAGCTCCGCCTTGTGACCGTTGAAGTCCTGGAACCGCACGTACTGGTACTCGCCGCGCACCAGGATGTTCGGCGTGATAGCGTATTCCAGGCCGAAGCCGAGGGCGACGCCGCCGATGGTCTTGGTCCGGGCATTCGCGGTCAGCGTCGTCGGCGCGTACGGGACGGTCTGGACGCCCTGCCCGGTCGGCGTCGAGTTGTTGAGCGGGAAGTTCGGATTGAAGCTCGCGTAGCCGTGATTGTAGACGGCCACGGGCTGCCCAGTGGTCAGGGCCTGGTTCGCCGCGTAGGTGGTGGCGCTGTAGCCGTAATTCTGAACCGCCACGGTGTCGTTGATAGTCACGCGGCCGATCGCGGCGCCGGCGGTGACGTAGGGGAGCAGATTGCCGAACGCGTAGCCGGCCCGGCCCCGGATGGTACCGTAATCCTCGATCCGCGTGTTCGAGGTTCCGGACAGATTCACGTCTTCGGAGACACCTCCGGCGGTCGTCACGTTACGACCGATGCGGTTGGTCGACCAGCTTCTCTGATCCGTGTGCGTGTAGTCGGCCTCGATGCCGAGGACGATATCGTCGAATTGCACGTTGTATCCGGCGAAGGCACCGAAGCTCGCCCCGTGGGTTCGCGTGCCCGGCAATGACAGAATTTTAGAGACGCTGAATTCAGTCTCGATGTCGCGATAGCCGAAGTAATTCGCCAGCGTGGACTGCATCGCGTTGCGCTGCGACAGGCCGCCCGACGTGAAGCCGCCGTGGCCGCCGACATACACGCCGCTCCAGTCGACCACCGGGGCCGGGACCGGGTCGTAATCCGCGCCGCGCAGGTAATCGTAATCCAGATCCGCGGCGCGCGCGGTGTTCACGCCGCAGAGACCGAGAACCGCCAGCAGCGGGAAAGTGACGGTACGCATCGGGATCGTCCTGGGACGGAAGAGACGGACGGCGGATCGAGCCTCGACACGGTGATACACCGGTAACCTTAATTCTCCGTTGCTCGACTGCGATAGGTCAGTCCCGATCCGGGGATGCCAGTCCCGGGACGTCGTGGCGGTTATTGGGTCGGGCAAGGACGGGCTGAGGACAGGCCGAGAACCGGACCTGTCGCGACGGGGCGCCGAAACGCGAGACGGCGCGGAGACCCTCCGCGCCGTCGTCGTCCGTCAAGGGGATCGCGGTCGAGGCGCGATCAGTACTTGCGCACCAGCGGGCCGGGGATGGGCTCCGGCATCAAGGGCGGCAGCGGGGCCGCCACGAAGCCGCCGAGGTAGTAGCGCAGGCCGATCTTCACGTCGTGCGCCTCGATGTCCTTGATCTTGATCGCCTGCAGGCTGCCGGTGCAGCACGGGACGAAGCCCGGGCCGGTCTCGGCCTTGCCGAGGTTCAGGTAGCGGTAGGCGAGTTCGATCTTCAGCGCGTCGGTCACGTTGTAGGCGAGACCGGCGTGGAGCGCCCAGGCGAAGCTGCCGCTGGTCTTGTCCTTGTAGAACTTGCTGCCGCTGTTGGTGTTGTAGACCGGATTGCCGTTCGGGTCGTAGACCGGGGCGTACGGGATGCAGCCGCAGCCGGCATTGGTGTAATCGTACGCGTAGGTCGGGCTGGTGAACTGCTGGTTGGTCGAGTAGCTCGAGACGTGGTTGAACGCGTAGCCGACGCCGCCGCCGATGAACGGCGTGATGCCGTACCACGTGCCGAGGTCGAAATAGGCGTTGGCCAGCACCACCGCGGAGTCGAAGTTGCCGCTCGACTTGTTCACGCCGTACGAGCCGAGCCCGTTGTCGAAATCCGGACCCTTGTAGTACTCGCTGCCGCGCAGGCCGGTGGAGTAGCGGTACTCACCGGTGATGTCGCCGCGCAGGAACGGGGTGAACTGGTAGCCGACGCCGACGCCCGCGAAACCGCCGCCGCCGACCGCGTTGCCGAAGGCGCGGTTGGACTCGGCGTAGCCGGTGTAGTCGTAGGCGTCGCTGTAGCGCGGACGGGTGTAGATGCTCGCGCCCACGTCGCCGCGCAGGTACCAGCCGCCGCCGACCTCGATCGGCGGGGGCGGCGGGGGCGGGGGCGGTGGGAGCATCAGATCCGCGGCCGCGGCGAGGCAGGGCGCACCGACGCTCGCCGCGAGCGTCAGGCTACGCACCAAAGCGTTCAGCTTGGAGCGGGCCATGAGGATTCCTTCACTGGACTCGTGAGCCGGACGCGCGGCGCGCGGTCCCGGGGTACGAGGGCAGGATGGAAGGAACGTCTTAAATCCGGCTTAACGTTAAATGTTAGGCTTGCGCATCCGTTGCCGAACTGTCGAAGCGGGTATCCGGGCGAGACTTGCTTGTTTCCGCCGCGTCGCGCCGCCGGGGTCGGCGCAGTTCTTCTGTCGAGGCAGGGCCGCATGGGCGACCCGATCATGATCGCCCGGGCGCCCGGGCGGCGCGGGGAGTGAAGCCTCATGGGACCCGACGACGTGCGCCTCCTGGCGCTGATGCTGCCCGAGGCGGTGGCGGGCGCCCACAGCGGCAATCCGGATTTCCGGGTCGGCGGCCGGGTCTTCGCGACCCTCTGGGTCGAGGAGGCGCGGGTCGTGCTGCGCCTCGCGCCCGCCGATCAGGCCGCCCTCTGCGAGGCCGAGCCGGACCTGTTCGCGCCGCTCGACGGCGCCTGGGGGCGGCGGGGCTGGACCAATCTCGACCTCGACCCGTGCGCGGAGGAGATTCTGCGGGCGGCGCTGCTGGCGGCGTGGCGGATGACCGCACCCGCGGAGCTGCGCGCCGCCTACGCCGATCTGGGCTGACTCGGGCTGCCCCCTCCGGAGTCGAGCCGCGCCCCTCCGGGGCTCCGGCCTCAGGCCGCCGCGCGGGTGACGGCGTCGACCACCTCGTCGACCACCGCGTTGACGAGGCCGCGGTCGTCGCCCTCGGCCATGACGCGGATCACCGGCTCGGTGCCCGACGGGCGGATCACGAGGCGGCCGGCATTGCCGAGCCGCTCGCGGGCGTGCTCGATGGCGCTGACCACGCTGTCCTCGCGCAGGGGCTCGCCGCTCCGGTAGCGGACGTTCTTGAGGATCTGCGGCAGCGGGTCGAAGCAGTGGCAGACCTCGCTCACGGGCCGGTTCTGCCGCTGCACCACGCTCAGCAGCTGCAGGGCGGCCACGAGGCCGTCGCCGGTGGTCGTGTAGTCCGACATGATGATGTGGCCGGACTGCTCGCCGCCGAGGTTGTAGCCGTGCGCCCGCATGTGCTCGAGGACGTAGCGGTCCCCCACCGCCGTGCGGGCCAGGGTCAGGCCGAGCCCGCCGAGGAAGCGCTCCAGGCCGAGATTCGACATGATCGTCGCCACCACGCCCGGCTGCGTCAGGCGCTCGTCCTCCTTCCAGGAGCGCGCCACGACGGCCATGAGCTGGTCGCCGTCGACCACCTGGCCCTTCTCGTCCACGATCAGCACCCGGTCGGCGTCGCCGTCCAGCGCGATGCCGATATCGGCCCGGCGCTCGCGCACCATGTCGATCAGGGCCGCGGGCGCGGTCGAGCCGACATCCCGGTTGATGTTGAACCCGTCCGGCTCGGTGCCGATGGCGATCACCTCGGCGCCGAGTTCCCACAGGGTCTCGGGAGCGACCCGGTAGGCCGCGCCGTTGGCGCAGTCGACCACGACCCGCAGCCCGTCCAGCGTCACCTGCCGCGGCAGGGTCCGCTTGGCGAACTCGATGTAGCGGGCGTGCACGCTCTCGATGCGCTTGGCCCGGCCGAGGTCGTTCGAGCCGGAGAGGCGCTTGTGCATGTCGGCGTCGATCAGCCCCTCGATCTCGTGCTCGATCGCGTCGTTGAGCTTGAAGCCGTCGGGCCCGAACAGCTTGATGCCGTTGTCCTCGAACGGGTTGTGCGAGGCCGAGATCATCACGCCGAGATCGGCCCGCATCGAGCGGGTCAGCATCGCCACGGCCGGCGTCGGCACCGGCCCGAGCAGGAGCACGTCCATGCCCACCGAGGTGAAGCCGGCGACGAGCGCGGTCTCGATCATGTAGCCCGAGAGGCGGGTGTCCTTGCCGATCACCACCCGGTGGCGGTGGTCGCCGCGCTGGAACACGAGGCCGGCGGCCTGACCGACCTTGAGGGCGAGCTCCGGCGTGATCACGCCGTTGGCCCGGCCCCGGATGCCGTCGGTTCCGAAATACTTGCGCACCATCACGTCTCCGGCGCCCGGTCTCGCGGACCCGGCACAGCTTAGCAGATTATCGCGCCCGCCGGCGGCTCACCGGCCGGCAGAGTCAACGGGGTGCTCCCCGACAAAGGCGGTCGAAATGGGGCGCCCGGCGCGCTGCAGGAGCCGCGGCGCCGAGGCCGAGACCAGCGCGAGGCCCGAGAGGGTCAGCAGGCCGAGCACGAGCCGGCGGAAAGCGACCTCGCTGAGGCCGAGATAGATCCGGGTGCCGAGCAGCGTCGGGACCAGCATCGCCGGCAGGACCACCGCCAGGATCGGCAGCGTCGCCCGGGTGACGAGCCCCGCGGCGAGGTAGGTCGCCAGGGTGACGCTGAGCATCGCGAGGTTGAAGTTCTGGATCACCGAGCGCTGCACGTCGCGCTCGTAGCGGCGCAGGGTGCACCAGAGGGTCGGCAGCACGCCCGTGAAGCCGCCGAGCCCGCCCATCATCCCGCCGCCGAGGCCCACCGCGGCGTCGGCGAGCCGGCCGCCGGCCGCGATCCGCGGCAGGTTCCGGGCGAACAGCATGGCCGGGCACCAGACGATCAGCAGCAGGCCGAGGAGCGTCTTGAACCAGTCGGCGTCGAGCCGCGGCAGCAGCAGGACGCCGAGGGGGATGCCGGCGAGGCCGCCGAGGACGAAGGGCGCGAGGCGCCCAGTCTCGAACCCGCGCCGGACCGAGACCGCCGCGATGACCTGGCCCGTGAAGGCGCCGGAGACGGCCAGCACGGCGGCGAGCTGCGGGTCGATCACCCAGGCCCAGAACGACAGGGCCGTGAGGCCGAAGCCGAAGCCCGACAGGCCCTGGACGAAGCCGGCGACGACGGCGCCGAGGGCGACGACGAGATAGGTCGAGACCGGCATCGGGGGTTTCGCGGCGGCCTGTGGAAGGGACCTGTGTTTCCGATTCGGCGGAGTCCGCCGAGCCTCCGGCCAAGCTGACGCGCGCGATCCGCCGACAGGAGGGCCGGTTTGTCACGGGAGACGCGGCGACGATCACGCGTCGCCGGCGAACGCCGCCGCTGATGAGGGAGCGCGACGCGGCCCCGCGCGCGGTCCTGACAGCGTCCTGAAAGCGCGCCGAATCCGCACGCGCGTCGAAGGAGGCCGCACGGAACGAAAAAGGGCGCCTCGCGGCGCCCCCTTCGCTCGTCCGATTCCGCGACCTCAGGCCTGCGGCTGCGGCTCCAGGCCGCCGTCGCTCTCCTTCGGCCGGCCGCGGCCCGCCGAGGGGACCGAGGAGCCCCGGGCCGGGGTCGGCGGCACGTCGCCGCCGTCGCGGATCGGGGGCTGGCCCTTGAGCAGGTTGCGGATCTCCTCGCCCGAGAGGGTCTCGTACTCGAGGAGCCCCTGCGCCAGCGCCTCCAGGTCGTCCTTGTGCTCGGCCAGGATGCGGCGCGCCTCCTCCAGGCCGGTCTCCACGAGGCGGCGAACCTCGGCGTCGATCTTCTGGGCGGTCGATTCCGAGACCGATTGCTGCCGGCCCATCGACATGCCGAGGAAGACCTCGTCGTTGTTGTCGCCGTACGCGACGGTGCCGAGCTCGGGGCTGAAGCCCCAGCGGGTCACCATCATCTTGGCGAGCCGCGTTGCCTGCTCGATGTCGGACTGCGCGCCCGAGGTCACCTTCTCGCGCCCGAAGATCATCTCCTCGGCGATGCGGCCGCCCATCATGATCGCCAGCCGCGAGGTCATCTGCTCGAAGCTCATGGAGAGCTTGTCGCGCTCGGGCAGCTGCATGACCATGCCCAGCGCCCGACCGCGCGGGATGATGGTCGCCTTGTGCACCGGGTCGGTGGCCGGGACGTTCAGCGCCACGATGGCGTGGCCGCCCTCGTGGTAGGCGGTGAGCCGCTTCTCGTCCTCGGTCATCACGAGGGTGCGCCGCTCGGCGCCCATCATGACCTTGTCCTTGGCGTCCTCGAACTCGTGCATCGTCACGATGCGTTTTCCGCGTCGAGCGGCGAGGAGCGCCGATTCGTTGACGAGGTTCATCAGGTCGGCGCCCGAGAAGCCCGGGGTGCCGCGCGCGATGGTCTTGAGGTCGACGTCGGGGGCCAGCGGCACCTTGCGGACGTGGACGCGCAGGATGCGCTCGCGGCCGGTGACGTCCGGGTTCGGCACCATGATCTGGCGGTCGAAGCGGCCGGGCCGCAGCAGGGCCGGGTCGAGCACGTCGGGGCGGTTGGTCGCCGCGATGATGATGACGCCCTCGTTGGCCTCGAATCCGTCCATCTCCACGAGGAGCTGGTTGAGGGTCTGCTCGCGCTCGTCGTTGCCGCCGCCGAGGCCGGCGCCGCGGTGGCGGCCGACCGCGTCGATCTCGTCGATGAAGATGATGCAGGGCGCGTTCTTCTTGGCCTGCTCGAACATGTCGCGCACGCGGCTGGCGCCGACGCCCACGAACATCTCGACGAAGTCGGAACCCGAGATGGTGAAGAACGGCACGTTGGCCTCGCCCGCGACCGCCCGGGCGATCAGGGTCTTACCGGTGCCGGGCGGGCCGACGAGCAGCACGCCGCGCGGGATCCGGCCGCCGAGCCGCTGGAACTTCTGCGGGTCGCGCAGGAACTCGACGATCTCTTGGAGATCCTCCTTCGCCTCCTCGACGCCGGCGACGTCATCGAACGACACGCGGCCGTGGGCCTCGTTCAGGAGCTTGGCCTTCGACTTGCCGAAGCCCATGGCGCGGCCGGCGCCGGACTGCATCTGGCGCGAGAGGAAGATCCAGGCGCCGATGAAGACGAGGATCGGCAGCCAGCTCACTAGCAGCTGGATGAACCACGGAGTGTTGTCGGACGGCGGGCGGGCGGTGATCTGCACGCCCTTGCCCTGGAGCTTGGAGACCAGGCTCGGATCGTTGGGCGCGTAGCTCGTGAAGTTGCCGCCACCCACGTAGGTGCCGGACACGTCCTGCCCGGAGATCACCACCGACTGGATCTTGCCGGCATCGGCGTCGTTCAGGAGCTGGCTGTAGGCGATCTCGCTGCCGCCGCCCCGGTGACCCGGGTTCTGGAACAGGGTGACGAGGGCCAGCACCAGCAGGAAGATGACGACCCACAAGGCAAAGTTGCGAAAATTCGGGTTCATCGATCAATCCCTGGCGCGTGCGACCCCCAGGACGGACCCGCCACGCGGCTATTCCGATCCATCCGTGCACACCCCGCCAATGTAGGCGGGGGGCTCCCCCTTGCCAAGTAAGTCGGGAGACCCTGCGGCGAGGGCAGCACCTGCGGGCCCGTGCCGGCGTGGCGGAGCCGGGACGAGGCTCACGCCCCCGCCCGCGTCGACGTTGACGAGGAACCCCGCCAGGGTGCGGCGGACCGGCTCCCGGCGGCGCAGGGCCGGCAGGAGCGATTCGAGGACGAGGGTCTCGAGGCGCGCGAGTCGGCGCGGCGCCGCGCCGGCCCGGGCCAGGGCGAGATCCAGGCAGCGCAGGGCCACGGCGTCCGGCAGGGCCGCCAGGGCGCGCCCGTCGAGGCGCAGGCCCGCGCCCGTCTCCGACCCGGGCCGGAGCGCCCCGTCGAGGGCCTGCTCGGCCGCGCCCCGGAGTGCGGCCTCGTCGCGGGCGGCGCGCTCGGCGAGCCGGGCGAGGCGCGCCCGGGTCAGGCCCTCGCGCTCCAGGGCCGGCCAGGCCGCGCGCAGGCGGCCGCGGGCGAAGCGCGGATCGCCGTTGGCGGGATCGCGCAGATACCCGATGCCGCGCGCCGCGCACCACGCCTCCAGGCTCGCCTTCGGCAGGTACAGGAACGGGCGCCCGAGGGCGAGGCCGGGACCGAGGTCCCGCTCGGCGCGCATGCCGGCGAGCCCCGCGGGGCCGCTGCCGGCCGCGAGCCGGATCAGCACCGTCTCGGCCTGGTCATCCCGCGTGTGGCCCGTCAGCACGAGCCCGGCGCCGACCGCCCCGGCATGGGCGGCGAGGAGTGCGTAGCGGGCGGTGCGGGCCGCGTCCTGCAGGCCGGTGCCGGGCTTCGCGCCCGCCCAGGGCAGGGTCGCGTGGGGCAGGCCGAGCGCCCGGGCGGCGCGGCCGACGCCCTCGGCCTCCGCGCCGGATTCCGACCGCAGGCCGTGATCGACGGTCGCCACGCGCAGGGACGCGCCGGTCGCGTCGCGCAGGCGCGCGGCGGCGTGCATCAGGGCGCTCGAATCGGGACCGCCCGAGACGGCGAGGAGCACGCCCCGCCCGCCGCGCGCGGCCCGGTCGAGCCAGGGGCGGAGGGCGCCGAGGACCGGGTCGCCCGGGTCGCCCGAGTCTCCCAAGTCGCTCAGAGCGCCCGAGACGCTCAGGCGCCGCAGCGGGCGCGCTTCTGCTCGCGGGCGACGCCCTGGCGGACGCCGGTGCCGGCATTCGGGAACTTCCGGTCCAGCTCGGCCAGGGTCGCGCAGGCCTGCTCGCGGGCGCCGAGCGCGTTGAGCGTGACGCCGAGCTTCAGCATGGCGTCGGGGGCCTGGGCGGAGCGGGCGTAGTCGGTGGAGACCTTCAGGAACTGCTCGGCGGCCTCGCGGTTGCGGCCGCGGGCGAGGTAGCTCTCGCCGAGCCAGTAGGTCGCGCCGGCGACCCGGTTGTCGCGCGGGTGCGACTGGATGAACTGGCGCAGGCCCATCTCGGCCTGCTCGTACTGCTTGGCGCGGTACAGCTCGACCGCGGCGTCGAAATCGGCGGCCGGATCGCCGGTCCGGGTCGCCGCCACGCTCTCGGCGGGCCGCGCCGGGATCGCCCCGGTGCGGGCCAGCGGCCGCAGGTCCACGGGCTCGTCGTAGCCGGAGGTCCCGGCCTCCGCGTCGTCCTCGCCGGACTCGTTGAGCGCGCCCTGGGGCAGGCGCTGCGGCCGGGGCGCCGCCTCGGCGGCCTCCTCGGCCTCGCGGGGCGGCAGCGGCGCGGAGGGCTGCGTGCTGCCGAGCTGCATCGGGGCGCCCGGGGCGCCGGGGGCCTGCGACGGGTCGAAGGCGTCGCCGCGCTTCCCGGGGCGGCCGGCGCCCGGATTGCCGCCGTTGACGGGCCCCGACGGCGCGGGCGCGGCCGAGGGTTTGCCGCCCTTGCCCTCGTTCAGGCGGTACTCGACGTCCTCCTGGAACTTGCGCAGCTGCTCCTTGAGCTGGCGGTTCTCGTACTGGAGGGTCTCGATCTGTCCCGCCATCATCCGGGACTGGTTCTCGATGCGGCCGAGGCGCACCACCAGTTCCGAGGCGTCCTGCGCGGCGGCCGGGTGGCCGAGGAGCGCGGCACCGAGGGCGGTGGCGAGGGCGAGGCGGGTGCGAAGGTGGGCGGGCATGGTTCGGCTGCGGTCCGGTGTCGGCGCGAGGCCCTAACAGATGCGCCGCACCGCGGCAAAACTGCGGCGCGGAGGCGGCCGCATGCCGCCTCCGGACTCGTTCGCGCGGCGGCCTACGCGCCGGCGCCGCGGTCGAGGACGATCACCGCGCGGCGGTTCTGCGACCAGCAGGAGATGTCGTTGCACACCGCCACCGGCCGCTCCTTGCCGTACGACACGGTCCGCATCCGGCTCGCCGCGATGCCGCGGGTGGCGAGGTAGTCGTTCACCGCCTGGGCCCGGCGGGCGCCGAGGGAGAAGTTGTACTCGCGAGTGCCGCGCTCGTCGGCGTGGCCCTCGATGATGAAGGTGTAGCGCGGGTAGCGCTGCAGCCACGCGGCCTGCTTGTCGAGAGTCGCGGTCGCAGTCGGCGTCAGGTCGGTCGAGTCCGACTCGAAGAAGACCCGGTCGCCGATATTGACGACGAAGTCCTGCGCGCTGCCCGGTGTGGCGGCGCCCGCCCCGAAGGCGGAGGCGTCGGCGAGGTCCTTGTCGTTGCTGCAGGCGCCCAGGCCGAGGGCGGCCACGAGTGCGAGGCCGAGGGCGGCGGCGCGGAAACGCTGGGGCATGGTCTGAAAAACTCCTCGAGCGGTGCCGAAGGCCGGCTGCTGGTCTTCGAGGCGGGTCCGCGTAATCCTGGCGCCGTTGGTAGGCGGGGTTGGTTAAGCGACGGTTCCGCCGGGCGGCGCGGGGGCGTGGTGACGGTCCGCACCGATCGACGGCGTGCGCTGACGCACCCGGACGCGCCCGGAATGCGGCGGCGGCGGGGCGGCGGGCCGCGACGCGCCATTTCGGCCGCCCCGGTTGCGGCGCTGCAACAGGCGCCGCGCGTCCCGCCGGTAACGGTTGCGGGCCGGGCTTTAAGAGATCCTCAACCCTATCGGTCCCTTATCGGCGGGCCGAAGACCGGACCTCCCGCATGCGCCCCGCCCAGAGCGTCCTCATCGTCGAGGACAGCTACCTGCTCCTCGAGATCGTCGCGAGCCTGTGCGAGACGCACGGCATCCGGGTGATCGAAGCCTCGACGGGCGAGGCCGCGCTGACCGTCCTGCGCGACCGGGGCGCGGCGATCGACTGGCTGTTCACCGACATCCACCTGCCCGGACTGATCGACGGCTGGACGGTGGCCCACGCCTTCCGGGCGATCCATCCGGACCGGCCGGTGGTCTACACCTCGACCGACACGCACGGCCGCAGCGGCGTGCCGGGCAGCCTGTTCCTGCGCAAGCCCTTCCAGATGCAGGAGGTCAACCGCCTGGTCCGGATGATGGTCGAGGGTCTGGGCGAGGCCGGCTCCGACAGCCGGCTCTGCGCGGCGGGCTGAGCACGGACCCTTCCGAGCGGGACCGTCGTCGCGCGCGCCGCGAAGCGACCCGGGACGCCGCGGCGCCCGGAGGCGGCCTCTAGCCGCCCCGGAACAGCGCGACGATCTCCGGCGCGGCGAGCCACGCCTCGACCCGCGGGCAGGCGAGATCCCCGGGGGGCATCGCGTCGTAGAGGGCGAAGCTCGCCGCGACGAAGCCCGGCAGGTCGTAGAGCACCGGGAAGTCGTCGCCCCGCGGCTTGGTCTTGAACAGGTACGAGCCGGTCAGGCCGAAATGCTCAGCGATGGGCGGGTAGATCGGCCAGACCACGTCCTGGGCCAGCTCGTCGCCGAGGTAATCCTCGATCTCCACGGGCTCGGGCGTGAGCCCGTTCTCCTGCAGCAGCCGCCTCGCGATGTCGCCGAGGACGTGGACCTTGGGATGGTTCATCAGGTGCATGAAGGCGCCGCGGCGCGCCCAGCGGGTCACCTCGCGCTCCAGCCCGAAACCCAGGGCGTCGGCCGCGCCGACGAGTTCGCGCACCGCCGGGTCCCAGTGGTCGAGGTAGCCCAGGCGGGCGAACACGTCCTCGCGGAACAGGGCGGCCGTGCGGCCGGCATCGAGCCCGAGCCGGTGGGCGGTGACGACGATCGCCGAGTGGTACTGGCCCAGCGGCGACGGCGTCAGCTTCAGCGCGGCGAGGTCCGAGGCCTGCCCGACATAGACCATGTCCGGGTGGAAGGCCGAGAACACGATCGACGGGAACAGCTTGAGCCGCGGGTCGGCCGCGCGCACAGTGGCGGCGTCGCCGCCGGGGATCAGCCCGGCCGGGAAGGCCTGCGAGAAGACGTGGTCGTGGGCGCGCAGGGTCCGGATCAAGCCGTCGACATGGCCGTGGTCGCGCTTCAGCGAGCCCATGGGCAGGTAGCGGACCGGGCTCTTCGGCGCGAGCAGGCGCATGGCCCGGGCGATGCCCCGGGCCTGGCAATTGCCCAGCACCGCGATGCTCGGCCCGTCACGGGTCGTGGCGGTGCGGGCGCGGTTCCGCCATGGTGTCGCCCAGGTGGGGGCCCAACGGGTAGGCGTCCAATCGGTCGCCGAGCGGGTGAACGCGCTGCGGGCGCGCCGGGGCAGGTCGTTCAGGGCCACGTCGCGTGCCGGTGTCAGCGGACGGAACAGCGCCCCCGAGGGCCTGCCGCCGTCGTGAAGAAGAGGGTTCGAAGATGGCGTTGAATCCGTATACGGGTCTACCGGCCGAGCGATTCTGGCGCAAGGTCGTCACCAACGTGCCGCCCTTCGCGGTCAATCCGCACCCGAAGGACACGTTCGTGATCGGGCCGACCGACAAGGTCGCCACCGGCGGCTCGTGCTTCGCCCAGCGGGTGGCCGAGGCGGTGCGCGGCGCCGGGTTCAACTACTACCTGACCGAGCCGCCGACCCCCGGCATGAGCGCCGAGGAGGCCAATGCCCGCCAGTTCGGCACGTTCTCGGCGCGCTACGGCAACCTCTACTACACGCGCCAGTTCGTGCAGCTGTTCGACCGGGCCTACGGCACGTTCGAGCCGGAACTGAAGGCGTGGCTGCGCGACGACGGTCGCTACGTCGACCCGTTCCGCCCGACCGTCGAGCCGGCGGGCTTCGCCAGCGAGGCCGAGGTGGTCGCGGCGCGCGACGCGCACCTCGCCGAGGTGCGCCGTCTGTTCGAGACGCTCGACGTGTTCGTGCTGACGCTCGGCCTCACCGAGGGCTGGCGCTGGCGGGCCGACGGCGCGGCGCTGCCGCTCGCCCCCGGTGTCGCGGGTGGCACGTTCGACCCCGCGCTCTACGAGTGCGTGAATGCCGGCGCGGGCGAGGTGCTCGGTGACCTCAACGGCTTCCTCGACCGGCTCTGGAGCGTGAACCCGAAGGCGCGGGTGATCTTCACGGTCTCGCCGGTGCCGATGATCGCCACCTACATGGACCGGCACGTGATGGAGTCGAACAGCTACTCCAAGTCGGTGCTGCGGGTGGCGGCCGGCGAGGTGGTCGGCCGCGGCGACCCGCGGGCGGTCTACTTCCCCGCCTACGACATCGTCACGAGCAACGTGAATGCCGGGCGCTACTACAACGAGGACCAGCGCACCATCAACGACGCGGGCGTGCGCCACGTCATGCGCCTGTTCCTGGCGACCTTCGCCCGCGACCGGGTCTCGCCGGCGCCGACCCACGCCCCCGTCGACCTCGCGGCCGAGTTCGAGGGCAATGCCGGCGTGATCTGCGACGAGGAGGAGATCGAGCGCAGCGTGGCGTGACGGGGGCCGAGATCGTCACCGGAGCGGCCGCGGCCATCGGGCGGCCTGCATCGTCTTCACGAGCGTAGCGAAGTGACCCAGGGTAACGCGACATCGACAGTCGTGGCGCTGCCTGGATTGCTTCGCTCCGCTCGCAAAGACGGCAGCGCTCCGAAGATCCCGCCGGGCAAACGCTCGAGCCCTTCGCGACCGTCACGGCGGCCGGGGCGATCCCGCGTTTGCCTCCAGCCCGGCCTTTCGGGCAAGCTCGGCCGCCCGGGCGCTCGCGCCTATCGGAGACGAATCCCTTGAGCCTGCCCCCGCCCCGCCGCGCCGACCACGACATCGATCCGGTCTTCGTGAAGCGGCACTCGCCCCGCGCCTTCACGGGCGAGGCCGTGCCCGAATCCGAGCTGATGCGGATGATCGAGGCGGCGCGCTGGTCGCCCTCCGCCTACAACTCGCAGCCCTGGCGCTTCCTCTACGCGCTCCGGGGCGACGCCCACTGGGACACGTTCTTCGACCTGCTGGTGCCCGGCAATCAGAAATGGGTGTCCGGCACCGGCGCGATCCTGTTCCTGGTCTCGAACGGACTCATGAAGGTCGGCGACGAGCTGAAGCCCTCCTACAGCCACTCCTTCGACGCCGGCACCGCCTCGCTGGCCTTCCAGCTCCAGGCGATCCACCAGGGCTGGCACGCCCACGGCATGGTCGGGTTCGACCACGTCCGCGCGCCCGCGGTGCTGCGTCTGCCCGAGAACCACCGGATCGAGGCCGCCTTCGCGGTCGGCCGCAAGACGCCCGAGGCGGACCTCACCGAGGAGCAGCGGCCCCGCGAGACCCCGAACGGCCGCCGGCCGATCACCGACTTCACCATCGCGGGACCGTTCCCGCAGGCCGCCGGCTGAGACGGGCCGGAACCCGCTCGGACGGCCGGGGATTGGCTCCGCATCGCGACGCCGTCGCAGGTCCGTGGGCGCAGGCCCACGGGCTCGACCCGGGCCGGCAGGGGGCCGCCGCCGCGCGCCTCCTGTCCGCCCTCCGACGCTTCGGGAGCTGGCTCATGGATCCGTCCGACACCGCCGCGTCCGACCCGTTCCGGGACGACGGGCCGTTCGACCCCGTCCCCGGGCTGCAGACCGTCGCCGACCGCCACGGGGTCAGCACGGACGCGGTGCGCCACCTGGTCCGGGCCCTCGAGCGTGGCCACGGCACGATGGCGCAGTTCGACCATCCCGATCTCGGCGGGATGGGGCAGTGGTTTTCCGGCGGGATGGTGATGGTCGGCCGGATGTTCGACGACGCGCTGAAGGCGCGGGTCGACGCGCTCTGCACCGAGCTGGCCGGGGCGCTCCCCGCGGGGGGCTTCTCGGAGGCCGCGCCCGCGGCGCGGCGCGGCGGCGGCGAGTGGTGGCCGGCCGGCCTCGGGGATCCGGCCAGCACCGGCGCGCAGAACGGGCTGCGCTACGCCTATTTCCCGGACAGCAGGCGGCTCGCCGTCGACGCGGGGTCCGGGGTCGCGCTGTACGATACCGGCGAGCACCGCATCACCGGCGTGTCGCAGGCGAACGGCAGCTTCGGCTTCACGGGACCGGCCGGGGCCGTCGCCCTCGACCGCCTCCGCCGGATCGAGGCAGAGGTCGCGGCGCCGCGCCAAGCGGATCCGGGCCAGGTGGATCCGGGCCGAGCGGACCCGGCCGAGATCCCGGCGAAGGCCGCCCCCGCCGCTTCGCCGGCCGCTGCGGCTGCCCCTTCGGCGGCCCCGGACCGGTCGTCTCCGGACGCGATCCTCGCGACCATCGAGCGGCTGGCCGACCTGCACGCGCGCGGCGTGCTCACCGACGCGGAGTTCGCGACCAAGAAGACGGAGCTGCTGGCACGGCTGTGAGGGGCGCCCGGCCGCCGCACCCTGCGCCCCGTCGTGAGGCGGCGAGGCCTCGCGGGATGCGGGCGCGGATCGGACCTGCCGGGTCCGGACGGCCTCAGGCGATGCCGACGCGCAGCAGGTCGTGGACGTGCACGATGCCGACAGGCCGGCCGTCGGTGACGGCGAAGACCGCCGTGATCAGCCGGCGGTTCATCAGCTCCAGCGCGGCCTGAGCCAGCTTGTGCGGCTCCACGGTCACCGGGTCGCGGGTCATGACGGTCGAGACCGGCGTGTCGAGGAGCGCCGGACCCATGTGGCGGCGCAGGTCGCCGTCCGTGACGATGCCGACGAGGCGGCCGGCCGCGTCCGTGACGCCGACGCAGCCGTAGCGCCGCGCCGCGATCTCGATCATCACCTCGGACATGAGGGCGGTCTCGTGCACCAGCGGCATGTCCTGGGGCCCGTGCATCACCTGCTGCACGGTCCTGAGGCGGGCCGCGAGGGTGCCGCCCGGATGCAGGGTGTGGAAGCGCGCCGAGGTGAAGCCGCGCCGCTCCAGGAGCGCCACCGCCAGGGCGTCGCCCAGCGCCAGCTGGATCAGGCTGGAGGAGGTCGGCGCGAGGTCGTGCGGGCAGGATTCCCGCACGCGGGGCAGTTCCAGCAGCACGTCGGCGGCCTTGCCCAGGGTGCTCTCGCCGTTGCGGGTAATCGCCACCAGAGGGATCGAGAACCGGCGGCTGAAGCCGACGAGGTCGGACAGTTCCGCGGTCTCCCCCGACCACGACAGCGCGATGATGACGTCGTCCCGGGCGATCATCCCGAGATCGCCGTGGCTCGCCTCGGTCGGGTGGACGAAGAAGGCGTGCGTGCCGGTGGAGGCCAGCGTCGCGGCGATCTTGCGCCCGACATGCCCGCTCTTGCCGATGCCGCTGACGATGACGCGGCCCTTGCTCTGCAGGATGGTCTGCACCGCCTCCTCGAAGGCCGCGCCGAGCCGGCCCTGGAAGGCGACGCTCGCCTCCTGCAGGGCCGCGATGCCGAGTTGGAGGCTGCGGATCCCGAGGTCGCGGGTGGTGGCGAGATGCGCCGACGGCGCGTCGTAGCGGTCGTCGCGCAGGGCGCTGGAGGCGGGAGCGTTCATCGTGTCCGTTCTTGACCCGTCGACCGGATCCGGCACCGGGGGCCGGAATCGGGGAGCGGCGCAGCGAGGCGTCTCCGGCGACGCTAGGCAGCCGTCGTGGTTGAAATGTGACGCGGGGACGACGCAGCGCCGCACGCCGGTTGAAGGCGCGGCCGCCGGGGTCCATGCTCCCGGCACGCCATCCCGCGCGCCGTCCCGCGCCGCGGGCCCCAGGAGGGCAAGAGCCCCATGACCATCCGCTTCCCCGACCCCGATCCCGCGATCCTCGCCCGCCGCGAGGCGATCCTGGCCGGCCTCGCGCCCCTGGTCGCGCCGGAGGCGCTGGTGGTCAGCGAGGACGAGCGCCGGGCCTTCGAGACCGACGGGCTCACCGCCTACCGGCAGATGCCGCTCGCCGTGGTGCTGCCCTCCACCACCGCGGAGGTCGCCGCCGTGATGGCCTACTGCCACGCCAACGGCGTGCGGGTCGTGCCCCGGGGCGCCGGCACGTCGCTCGCGGGCGGCGCCATCGCGCAGGCCGACGCGATCATCCTCGGCGTCGGCAAGATGACCCAGGTCCTCGACATGGACTTCGCCAACCGCACCGCCCGGGTGCAGAGCGGCATCACCAATCTGGCGATCTCCGGGGCGGTCAGCCACGAGGGCTTCTTCTACGCCCCCGACCCGTCGAGCCAGCTCGCCTGCACGATCGCCGGCAACATCGCGATGAATTCGGGCGGCGCGCACTGCCTGAAATACGGCGTGACCACCAACAACCTGCTCGGCGTCACCCTGGTGCTCAACGACGGCACCGTGGTGGAGATCGGCGGCCAGCACCTCGACAGCGGCGGCTACGACCTGCTCGGCCTCGTCTGCGGCTCGGAGGGGCAGCTCGGCATCGTCACCGAGGCGACCGTGCGGATCCTGCGCGCCGCCGAGGGCGCGCGCCCGGTGCTGGTCGGCTTCTCGAAGGTCGAGGATGCGGGCGACTGCGTCGCGGCGATTATCGCGGCCGGGATCATCCCGGTGGCGATCGAGTACATGGACCGCGAGGCGATCCTCATCACCGAGGACTTCGCCCAGGCCGGCTACCCGCGCGACGCCGAGGCGATGCTGATCATCGAGGTCGAGGGCTCGGACGCCGAGTGCGACGCGATGCTGGCGCGGATCGAGACGATCGCCCGGGATTTCCGCCCGACCAGCCTGCGCGTCTCGCGCTCGGAGGCGGAATCGGCCGCGATCTGGAAGGGCCGCAAGTCGGCCTTCGGGGCGACCGGCCGGATCTCCGACTACATCTGCATGGACGGGACGATCCCCACCGGCCAGCTCGGGCCGGTGCTGGAGCGGATCGGCGCCATCTGCGCCGAGAAGGGCCTGCGCGTCGCCAACGTGTTCCACGCGGGCGACGGCAACCTGCACCCGCTGATCTTGTTCGACATTAACACGCCCGGCGAATTGCAGAAGGCCGAGGCCGCGGGCGACGAGATCCTGAAGCTCTGCGTCGAGGTCGGCGGCTGCCTCACCGGCGAGCACGGGGTCGGCATCGAGAAGCGCGAGTTGATGCGCTTCCAGTACGACCAGGTCGATCTCGAGCAGCAGATGCGGGTCAAGGCGGTGTTCGATCCGGACTGGATGCTGAACCCCGCCAAGGTGTTCCCGCTGGACGGGCGCCTCGCGGCCTGAGCCGCGCCGCGCGCGGGGTCCGGCCGAGAGCTTGGCCGAGAGCCCGGCCAAGAGGTCTGGCGAACAAGTCCGGACCGGTGCGGGTGCGATCGTCTCCGATCGCCCGCCCCCGTCCGGGCCTCGCGGCCGCGCTCAGGCGGCCTCGACCTTGCGGCTCGCCCGGGTCTTGGTCGCGGCGGTCTTGCGGCGACCGGAGGCAGGGGCGGAGGCGGGGGCGGCAGCCTCCTCCTCGGCGGCGGCCTTGTCGGACGCCGGGGACCGGCCCGGCTGGCCGAGGCCGAGGCTCTTGGCGAGCGCCGAGCGCTGCGCCGAGTAGTTCGCCGAAGTGGTCGGGTAATCGGCTGGCAGGCCGTAGCGCTCGCGGTAGGTCTGCGGATCGAGACCGTGCTTGGTCAGGTGACGCTTCAGCGTCTTGTACGACTTCCCGTCGATGAAGCTGACCAGCCCGTCGGGGCGGATCGACTTGCGGATCTGGGCGGGCGTCGGCCGCTCGACGCTCTCGGTCGCCGGAGCGACGGGGCCGGCCCCGATCGTGTTCAGCGCCTCGTGGATGCTCGCGATCAGGGCCGGCAATTCGGCCGAGGGCAGCGAGTTGTTGGAAACGTAGGCCGCGACGACGTCCACGGTCCGCTCGATGAAATCCAATTGCGATGTCGGCGCAGCTTCTGACATTCTCTCGTTCCTCGGCACAAATGCCTGATGGGATCCCCACTTTTCGCGAGTTAAGTCAGCGTCCGAAAAATGCAAGCCGCGCCATACAATTATCTGTGATGAGACCGAAGTCTAACTCTGCATCACGCGGCGAGGCTTACAGGGTATGGTTGCATTGGCGCCACTTAATGGACACTTCTGAGAGGCTTTATCGGTGTCCGCCCGGCGAATGCTAGTCGCTTCCTCGAAGCGGGTTTTCGCAGCCGGCAGAGACCTTTACCCCCGGGTCAGGGGCCGGCTCTAGACGGTCGTATACGATTGCCGCCCGGTCGTGCGGGCACAATGCGCAATCTTCGTACAGTTGTGCGAGCGCGGGGCGAGGCCCTGCGTCATTTTCGCAACCCGCGCAGCCTCAGGCGAAAGTCTTGCGCGGATCGAAGGCGTCCCGCACGGCCTCGCCGGCGAAGACGAGCAGGCTCAACATCACGGCGATGACCAGGAAACCGGTCAATCCAAGCCACGGCGCGGTCAGATTGTCCTTGCCCTGCGCGAGAAGCTCTCCGAGGGACGGCGAGCCCGGCGGCAGGCCGAAGCCGAGGAAGTCGAGCGAGGTCAGGGTGGTGATCGAGCCGTTCAGGATGAACGGCAGGAAGGTCAGCGTCGCCACCATGGCGTTCGGCAGCAGGTGGACCGTCATGATCCGGATATTCGACAGCCCCAGCGCCCGGGCCGCCCGGACATACTCGAAGTTCCGCGCCCGCAGGAACTCGGCACGCACCACGCTCACCAGCGCGACCCAGGAGAACAGCAGCATGATCCCGAGCAGGACGAAGAAGCCCGGGGCGATGAAGGCCGAGATGATGATGATCAGGTAGAGGGTCGGGATGCCGCCCCAGACCTCGATGAAGCGCTGGAAGGCGAGATCGACCCAGCCGCCGAAATAGCCCTGCACGGCCCCCGCGATGACCCCGATCACCGACGAGACCGCGGCCAGGATCAGACCGAACAGGACCGAGATGCGGAAGCCGTAGATCACCCGCGCCAGCACGTCCCGCGTGGTGTTGTCGGTGCCGAGCCAGTGCCAGGGAATGTCCGCGCAGGTCGAGCCGCCGAGCTTCTCGGCGACGGGCTTGCACTGCGCGTCCGTGAGCATCCAGGTCGGCGGCGACGGCGACGGCGTCGGCAGGTCCTCGTTGATCGTGTCGTACGCGTACGGGATCGGCGACCAAAGCGCCCAGCCGTTCGCCGCGATCTCCCGGCGGATCTCGGGGGAGCGGTAGTCGGTCGTGGCGAGGAAGCCGCCGAACTTCTCCTCCGGATAGTCGACCAGGACCGGGACCAGCCACTCGCCCTTGTAGGACATCACGATCGGGCGGTCGTTGGCGATGAACTCCGCGAACAGGCTGAGCACGAACAGGACCGTGAAGATCACGAACGATCCGTAGCCGAGCCGGTTGCGGCGGAAATTGTCGAGGCGGCGCCGGTTGAGCGGCGACAGCCGGGCGCGCCGGCCGGCGGCCCCGGGCAGGACCGGCGGCGGCGCGCCCTCGTCCGGCCGCAGGACCAGCGGCTGGGCACCGGGCATCGGCGCGGGCACGACCTCGCTGTCGCCGGGACGCGTGACCTCGTTCATCCGTGCTGCCTCTCGAGCCGCATCGCGCGCGCGTCGGCCGCCCCGATATCCGGGCGGCCCCGCGACCGGTCGGCCGCGGGACGGAGGCCGGGAACGCTCAGCCGTCGAGCCGGGTCGCGGTGCCGTCGATCTCGGTGGGACGCAGGTTGCCGCTGCGCTCCAGCCAGCGGCGCAGTAGCCGGACGTTGCGGCGGTTGGCCTTGAAGGCGGCGTCGAACAAGTCGCCCGCCACCGGCACGGCGCCGATCAGCCCGTCGAAGGCCACGTTCAGGCCCATCCGGGCCACCAGCCAGCGCGGCGCCCCGAGGCGCTTCGCCTCGTAGACGATGAAGGACGAGATCACCATGCCGGCCAAGTCGCCGATCACCGGCACGAGGCCGATCAGCGCGTCGAACCCGACCCGCCGGTTGATGCCCGGGATGACGAAGGCGGTGTCCATCAGGTGGGCCAGCGTCTCCAGCCGGGCGAGGCTCGCCTCCCGTCCGAGATCCGCCGACAGGTAGGGGGGCCGGGGGCCGGCGCGGGTCTCGCCCCCGGGGAAGGTCTCGGCACGGGCGAAACGCCCGGCCTGGGCAGCCTGGGTGAAGTCCATGGTCGGGATCCGTCGGGAAGCCATCGTCCCCAACGATGTGGCCCCCCGCCTGGATCCCCGCAAGGACAGCGCCCGCTCGGCGCGCGTGGCCCGCCGTACTGCCCGTCGTGATGCCCGTCATGCCGTCCCTCGAGCCGACCCTCATGCCCCGGCCCCCGGGAGCCCGCGCATGCGGTCGAGCGCCGCATCCAGGGTCGCGTCGTCCTTGGCGAAGCAGAGCCGGACGAGGCCGCGCACGGAGGCGTCCGGGTAGAAGGCGCTCACGGGGATCGCCGCGACGCCGTGACGGGTGACCAGGGCCTCGCAGAAGGCCACGTCGTCGGCGTGGCCGCGGGCGGCGATGTCGATGTTGAGAAACCACGTGGCCCGGGCCGGCAGCACGGTGAAGCCGAGGCCGCGCAGGCCGTCCGCGAGCCGGTCGCGGGACCGGGCGTAGCCGCCCCGCATCGCCTCGAACCACGGGGCCGGCTTGCCCAGCCCATAGGCCACCGCCTCCTGGAGGTTCGGGGGCGTCGTGAAGGTCAGGAACTGGTGCGCCTTGGCGAGCCCGCGCATCAGCCGGGCATCGGCCATCACGAAGCCGACCTTCCAGCCGGTGAGGGAGAAGATCTTGCCGGCCGAGCCGATCTTGACGGTCCGCTCCCGCATCCCGGGCAGCGCCATCAGCGGCCGGTGGCGCGCGCCGTCGAACACCACGTGCTCCCAGACCTCGTCGCAGAGGGCGGTCACGTCGAAGCGCTGGCAGTAGCGGGCGAGCAGGTCGAGGTCCTCGGGCGCGAACAGGGTGGCGCTCGGGTTGAGGGGGTTGTTCAGCACCACGACCCGGGTCCGCGCCCCGAAAGCCTCCGCGAGCGCGGCCTCGTCGAGGCGGAAGTCCGGGGGCCGGAGCGCCACGATCCGCGGCACGCCGCCTGCCCGCCGGACCAGGGGCAGGTAGGCGTCGTACATGGGCGCGAACAGCACGACCTCGTCGCCGGGCTCGATCAGCGCCAGGAGCGCGCCGGCCAGGGCCTCGGTCGCCCCGGAGGTGACCATCACCTCGGTCTCCGGGTCGAGGACGAGGCCCTGGTGCTGCGCGTAATGGGCGGCGACCGCCTCGCGCAGGGCCGGCAGGCCCATCATCGGCGGGTACTGGTTCCAGCCGTCCAGGAGCGCCCGCGCGCCCCGCTCGCGGACATCCGCCGGCCCGGCATCGTCCGGGAATCCCTGGCCGAGATTGATCGCACCGTGGACCCGCGCGAGACGCGACATGGTCTCGAACACGGTCGTGGGCAGCGCGTCGAAGACGGAGTTGATGACGGCGGACCTCATGCGGCGCGGCACGGGGTACGGCACGCGGCGCCGGGCATCGAGAGAGTCGGCATGGCGGGTCTCGGCATCGCCGGCCTGTAACATGGCCGTCGCGCGTTGCGGAATGTGCGCGGTCGCACAGACCCGGTCTCCGGCGCGCCGGGGCCTGCTGACGAATGTTGACATTCATCACCCGTCTCTTAGGTTCAGATCACGGCCGGAGCGGCGCACACGCCGACGGAGCTTCGCCCCCTCGCTCCGTCAGCGGGGCGCCGCTCCGGTCCCCAGAAGGGCCATCGACTTGCGGGTCGATGGCCCTTTCGGCATGTCCGGACGCGGCCGCACCCGCTCACGCCCCGCTCGCCGGGTCGGCCACCGGATACGACGATGCGGCCCTCCTCACGCGCGTTCCTCGGCTGCCTGGTGCTGGCGCTGCTGGTCGGCGGCCTCGGACTCGGCCTGCGCCGCGCCGTGGCCGTCACCCCGGTCGATCCCGCGTTCCGGGCGGTGCTGCGCGCTTATGCGGTACCGGACGCGTCCGGCGGGCCCCAGCAACACGAGTGAAACGTCGCCGCCCTAGTGACGGCGCATTGGCCGGGCACCGGTGGAGGGCGCCGCGAGGTGCGCGAGCGGCGCGGCAGCGGATGTCCATGACGCCGCGGTAAGGAGCCGTTCGGGGCCCGGACAGCTTTATGGGCTTACGCTCCCGTACACGGGATCGGAGCCGTCGGGTCCCGCGGGACCGGGCGGCTTCAGGACGGGCTTCCGGGACGCGGCGTTCCGGGGGCGGCATGGGGGCTTGGACAGCGAGGGATAGGGTGCCGCCGGTCGCGCAGACGACCGTCCTGTGCTCTAGTCAGGCATGAACGAGAGTTCACCGATCCGGACCGACACGGCCCGCGCCTACCAGCCCGGCGAGGCGCCCGCGCGCGAGGTCCGGACGCGGCGCTTCCGCCCGATCCGCTGGCTCGTGTTCCTGGTGCTGCTCGCCGGCGCCGGGGCGATCGGCCACCGCTGGTACGAGGCGCGCACCGGCAAGGGCGCCGAGCCGGCGACGGCGCATCACACCGGCGGCCACGGCGGCCGGCGCGGCGGGGCCGACATGCCGCAGGCGGTGGGCATCGCCAGCGCCACGACCGGCGACATGCCGGTGGTGCTGCAGGGCCTCGGCACCGTGACGCCGCTCGCCACCGTGACGGTGAAGTCGCAGATCAGCGGCTACCTCACGCAGGTGCAGTTCCGGGAGGGCCAGACCGTGAAGGCGGGCGACGAGCTCGCCCGGATCGATTCCCGCCCCTACGAGGCGCTGCTCGCGCAGTACCAGGGCCAGCTCGCCCGCGACCAGGCGCTGCTCCAGAACTCGAAGCTCGACCTGCAGCGCTACCAGACGCTGAACCGGCAGGACTCGATCTCGAAGCAGAACGTCGACACGCAGGCCGCCCTGGTGAAGCAGAACGAGGGCACGGTCGCGGCCGACCAAGCGCTCGTCGACCAGCAGAAGCTCAACATCGCCTACACGCACATCGTCTCGCCGGTGGACGGCCGCGTCGGCCTGCGCCAGGTCGACCAGGGCAACTACATCTCGGCCGCCTCCACGGCGATCGTGGTGGTGACCCAGCTCCACCCGATCTCGGTGGTGTTCACCCTGCCGGAGGACGACGTGTCGCGGGTGATGCGGCAGGTGCGGGCGGGCGCGAAGCTCACCGTGCGGGCCTACGACCGCGGCGACGCCCACGAGATCGCCACCGGCCGCCTCGACACGGTCGACAACCAGATCGACACGACCACCGGCACGGTGAAGCTGCGCGCGCTGTTCGACAATTCCGACGAGGAGCTGTTCCCGAACCAGTTCGTCAACGCCAAGCTGACCGTCGACACGGTGCGGGGCGCGACGCTGGTGCCGAATTCCAGCCTGCTCCAGGGCACGCCCGGCACCTACGTCTACCTGATGGACGGGGACAGCAAGGTCACGGTCCGGCCGATCAAGACCGGCGAGACTGACGGGACCCACACGGTGGTGGTCTCCGGGCTGAACCCGGGCGACCGCGTCGTCACGGACGGCACCGACCGGCTGAAGGACGGCGCGCCGGTGCGCATCACCGAGGGCGCGCCGGCGGCCGCCGGCGACGGCAAGGCCGCGGCGGCGAAGCAGGACGGCAAAGGGGATGTGAAGCCCGACGCGGCGGCGGATTCCCAAGGGACAGCGGAGGGCGGTCGTCGGCACCGGCGCCGTCAGGCGCAGTGAGGACGGCTCTGGCGCGACGCTGCCTCTCCCCCCTCCGCGGGGGAAGGGATAACGGGAGCGCGTCATGAACCCGTCCCGCCTGTTCATCCTGCGACCGGTGGCCACGACGCTGCTGATGCTGGCGATCCTGATCGTCGGCGGTGTGTCGTACCTGAACCTGCCGGTCTCGGCGCTGCCGGCGGTCGATTACCCGACGATCCAGGTCCAGACCTTCTATCCCGGCGCCAGCCCCGAGGTGATGACCTCCTCGGTGACGGCGCCGCTGGAGCGGCAGTTCGGCCAGCTCGCCAACCTCAACCAGATGACCTCGCAATCCTCGGCGGGCGCCTCGGTCATCACCCTGCAGTTCAGCCTGGACCTGCCGCTGGACATCGCCGAGCAGCAGGTCCAGGCGGCGATCAACGCCGCCGGCAACCTCCTGCCCTCCGACCTGCCGGCGCCGCCGATCTACGCCAAGGTCAACCCGGCCGACGCGCCGATCCTGACGCTGGCGCTCACCTCCAAGACCCTGCCGCTTACCCAGGTGCGCGACCTCGCCGAGTCGCGCCTCGCGCAGAAGATCAGCCAGGTGGCGGGCGTCGGCCTCGTGAGCATCTCGGGCGGCCAGCGCCCGGCCGTGCGGGTGCGGTTCAACGCGCGGGCGCTCGCCGCCTACGGGCTCAACATCGACGACCTGCGCACCACCATCACCAACCTCAACGTCAACACGCCGAAGGGCACGATCGACGGGCCGAAGCAGTCCTACGCGATCAACGCCAACGACCAGATCCGCGACCCGAAGGCCTACGACGCGGCGATCATCGCCTACCGCAACGGCGCCCCGGTGATGCTCTCGGAGGTGGCCGACGTGGTCGAGGGGCCGGAGAACACCAAGCTCGGCGCCTGGGCGGACGCGACGCCGGCGGTGATCCTGAACATCCAGCGCCAGCCCGGCGCCAACGTCATCGCGACCGTCGACAAGATCAAGTCGCTGCTGCCGCAGCTCCAGGCGAGCCTGCCGGCCGCCGTCGCGGTGGCGCCGCTCACCGACCGGACCACCACGATCCGCGCCTCCGTGGAGGACGTGCAGTTCGAGCTCGGCCTCGCCATCGCGCTCGTGGTGCTGGTGATCTTCCTGTTCCTGCGCAGCCTGTCGGCGACCCTGATCCCGAGCCTGTCGGTGCCGCTGTCGCTGGTCGGCGCCCTGTCGGTCATGGACCTCTACGGCTTCTCCCTCGACAACCTGTCGCTGATGGCGCTCACCATCGCCACCGGCTTCGTGGTCGACGACGCCATCGTGGTGATCGAGAACATCGCCCGGCACGTGGAGGCCGGCGACTCGCCCCTAGAGGCGGCGCTCAAGGGCTCCCGCGAGATCGGCTTCACCATCATCTCGCTGACCGTCTCGCTGATCGCCGTGCTGATCCCGCTCCTGTTCATGGGCGACGTGGTCGGGCGGCTGTTCCACGAATTCGCCATCACGCTGGCGGCCACGATCATCATCTCGGCGGTGGTCTCGCTGACGCTGGTGCCGATGCTGTGCGCGCGGCTCCTGAAGCACGTCCCGGAAGCCGGCCACCGCCGCCGGGAGGGCGTCCTCTCCCGCCTGGGCCGGCGCGCCATCGACGGCACGATCGAGTCCTACGGCCGCTCCCTGCGGGTCGTCCTGAACCACCAGGGCCTGACCCTGCTGGTGGCGCTCGGCACGCTCGGGCTCACGATCTACCTGTTCGCGGTGATCCCGAAGGGCTTCTTCCCCGTGCAGGACACGGGCGTCATCCAGGGCATCACCCAGGCCGACCAGTCGGTCTCCTACGCCGCCATGGCCGAGCGCCAGCAGCGGATGGCCGAGATCGTCCTCAAGGACCCGGACGTGGCGAGCCTGTCGTCGTTCATCGGGGTCGACGGCCAGAATGTCACGCTCAATTCCGGCCGGATGCTGATCAACCTGAAGCCCCGGGACGCGCGCACCGCGACGGCCAGCGCGATCATCCGGCGGATCTCGGCGGCGGCGGCCAACCAGCCCGGCATGCGGCTCTACATGCAGCCGGTCCAGGACCTGACCATCGACACCGCGGTCTCGGCGACCCAGTACCAAGTGATCCTGGAGAGCCCGAACATCGACGATTTCGAGACCTGGGTGCCGCGCTTCACCGAGGCGCTGGCGAAGTCGCCCGTGGTCACCGACGTGGCGAGCGACCACCAGGGCCAGGGGCTCGCCGCCTACGTGACCATCGACCGGCCGACCGCCGGCCGCTACGGCATCACCCCGGCGACGATCGACAACGCCCTCTACGACGCCTTCGGCCAGCGGATCATCTCGACGATCTTCACCCAGTCCAACCAGTACCGGGTGATCCTGGAGGCCGACCCGAAGCTGCACACGACGCTCCGCAGCCTCGACGCGATCTACCTGCCCTCCTCCACGGCGACCAACGGGCAGGTGCCGCTCTCGGCGGTCGCGCGGATCAGCGAGCGGCGGGCGCCGCTGCTGATCTCTCATCTCGGCCAGTTCCCGGCCACCACCGTTTCGTTCAACCTCGCCCCCGGCGCGGCGCTGGGGCAGGCGGTCGAGGCGATCGACAAGGTCAAGGCCGAGATCGGCCTGCCGCCCTCGTTCCGGGTGGTGCCGCAGGGCTCGGTCTTCGCCTTCCAGTCGGCGCTCGGCAACGAGCTGTTCCTGGTCCTGGCGGCGATCGTGACCGTCTACATCGTGCTGGGCGTGCTCTACGAGAGCTTCATCCACCCGATCACGATCCTCTCGACCCTGCCGTCGGCGGGGATCGGGGCGCTGCTCGGCCTGATGCTGTTCGGCCTGTCGCTCGACATCATCGCGGTGATCGGCATCGTGCTGCTGATCGGCATCGTGAAGAAGAACGCCATCATGATGATCGACTTCGCGCTCCAGGCGGAGCGCGAGGACGGGCTCGAGCCCCGCGAGGCGATCTTCCAGGCCTGCCTGCTGCGCTTCCGGCCGATTCTGATGACGACGCTGGCGGCGCTCTTCGCGGCGGTGCCGCTGATCCTCGGCACCGGCGTCGGCTCCGAGCTGCGCCAGCCGCTCGGCATCTGCATCGCGGGCGGCCTGATCGTCAGCCAGGTGCTGACGCTGTTCACCACGCCGGTGATCTACCTGGCCTTCGACCGGCTGGAGCGGCGGATCTCGGGGCGGCGGGGGCCGGATCTCGCGCCCGGCGAGGCGCTGCCGTGAACATCTCCGAGCCGTTCATCCGGCGGCCGGTGGCGACCACGCTGCTCACGATCGGCGTGCTGCTCGCCGGGCTGTTCGCCTTCCTGAAGCTGCCGGTGGCGCCGCTGCCGCAGATCGACTTCCCGGTGATCCTCGTCCAGGCCCAGATGGCCGGCGCCTCGCCCGACACCATGGCCACCACCGTGGCGGCGCCCCTGGAGCGGCGGCTCGGCGCCATCGCGGACGTCAACGAGATGACGTCCACGAACTCCCTCGGCTCGACCCGGATCGTGCTGCTGTTCGGCCTCAACCGCGACATCGACGGCGCGGCCCGCGACGTCCAGGCCGCCATCAACGCGGCGCGCGCCGACCTGCCCGCGTCGCTCCGGCAGAACCCGACCTACCGGAAGTTCAACCCCGCCGACACGCCGATCATCATCCTCGGCATGACCTCGGAGACGCTGACCCGCGGCCAGGTCTACGATTCCGCCGCCACCGTGGTGCAGCAGAAGCTGTCGCAGCTGCCGGGCGTCGGCAACGTCGATATCGGCGGCTCGTCCCTGCCGGCGGTGCGGGTCGAGCTCGATCCCACGGCCCTGTTCAACTACGGCATCGGCCTCGAGGGCATCCGGGCCGCGCTCGCCTCCGCGAACGCGAACTCGCCCAAGGGCGAGATCGACGCGGGCGACCGCCGCTACCAGCTCTACGCCAACGACCAGGGCCGCAAGGCCGCCGATTACCGCGACATCATCGTGGCCTACCGCAACGGCGCCGCGGTGAAGCTCACCGATGTCGGGCAGGTGCTCGACGGGGTCGAGGACAAGCGCAACCTCGGCATCGTCAACGGCAAGCCGGGCGTGCTGCTGTTCGTCTACAAGCAGCCCGGCGCCAACGTGGTCGAGACCATCAACGCCGTGAAGGAGGCGCTGCCGCAGATCACCGCCTCCCTGCCCGGCGGCATCGACATCAAGCTCACCGGCGATCGCAGCGCCACGATCCGCGCCTCCCTCGCGGCCACCGAGGAGACGCTGCTGGTGGCGGTCGGCCTCGTCATCCTGGTGGTGTACGGCTTCCTGCGCTCCTGGCGGGCCACGCTGATCCCGGCGGTCGCCGTGCCGATCTCGATCGTCGGCACCTTCTCGGCGATGTATCTGCTCGGCTACTCGCTCAACATCCTGTCGCTGACCGCGCTGATCATCGGCACCGGCTTCGTGGTCGACGACGCCATCGTGGTGCTGGAGAACGTCCAGCGGCACATCGAGGAGGGCAAGCCCCGGCTCCAGGCGGCGCTGATCGGCGCGCGGGAGGTCGGATTCACGGTGATCTCGATGAGCCTGTCACTCATCGCGGTGTTCCTGCCGATCCTGCTGATGGGCGGCCTCGTCGGCCGCATCTTCCAGGAATTTTCGGTGACCCTGTCGCTGTCGATCCTGATTTCCTTGGTGCTCTCGCTCACGACCACGCCGATGATGTGTGCCCGGCTGCTCCGGGCCGAGGGGCATGGTCCCAATGGCGAACCGCCGGCCGGCCGCCGGCCGAACCTGCTGATCCGGATTCTGGAGGGCGGCTTCGCCCGGCTGCTCGGGGCCTACGCGCGGACGCTGGAGGTGGCGCTCGCCCATCCGCGCCTCGTCCTGCTGAGCCTGCTCGCCACGGTCGGGCTCAACGTCTACCTCTACATCATCGTCCCGAAGGGGTTCTTCCCCGAGCAGGATACCGGGCAGATGATGGGCGGCATCCAGGCCGACCAGCGCATCTCGTTCCAGTCGATGGAGAAGAAGCTCACGCAGGCGACCGCGATCGTCGGGGCGGATCCGGCGGTCGAGAGCGTCGTCGGCTTCACGGGCGGCCGCGGCACCAACTCGGCCAACGTCTTCGTCGGCCTGAAGCCGCTCAACGAGCGGGCGCCGATCTCGGCCGTGATGGCGCGGCTGCGGCCGAAGCTCGCGCAGGTCGCGGGCGCGCGCCTCTACGTCTTCCCCCGCCAGGACCTGCAAATGGGCGGCCGCCAGAGCTTCGCCCAGTACCAGTACACCCTCCAGGGCGACACGGCCGAGGAGCTGTTCGCCGCCGCCCCGAAGCTGGTGGCGGCCCTGCAGAAGGACCCGACCTTCGCGGACGTGACCTCGGACCAGCAGGAGGGCGGGTTGGAGAGCCGGGTCGTGATCGACCGGGCGACCGCGTTCCGCTACGGCATCACGCCGAACAAGATCGACAACACCCTCTACGACGCCTTCGGCCAGCGCCAGGTCTCGACGATCTACAACCCGCTGAACCAGTACCACGTCGTGATGGAGATCGCGCCGCGCTACCTGGAAACGCCGGAGACGCTCAAGCAGATCTACGTCTCGACCTCGGGCGGCAACGCGCCGGGCTCGGCCACCACCAACGCGGTCGCCGGCACGGTGGCGGCGGGCGGGACCGTCAACACCAACGCGGCGACCGGCACCAGCAGCCCGGGCAGCGGGTCGTCGGCGAGCGCCGCGACCGGCGTCGCCACGGGCTCCGGCGCCGTCGGCGGCTCGGGCACCGCGGGCGCCGTCGCGGCGGCGGCCGCCGCCGCTTCCGCCAGCACGGCCGACACCGCCTCGAACGCCGCCGCCATCGCGTCCGACTCGGCCCGCAACGCCTCCGCCAACGCCATCGCGGCGAGCAAGGGCGGCGCCTCGTCGAGCGCGCCGGTCTCCGCCGCCAAGGAGACGATGGTGCCGCTCTCGGCCTTCGCGCGGATCGAGCCCGGCAGTGCCCCCGTGCAGGTGAGCCACCAGGGCCTGTTCGTGGCGACCACGATCTCGTTCAACCTCGCCCCGGGCAAGAGCCTGTCGGACGCCACGGACGCCATCGACCGGGCCATGGCCTCCCTGCAGCTGCCCGCCACGATCCACGGCGAGTATGCCGGCGCGGCCAAGAACTACGTCGCCTCCGCGTCGCGCCAGCCGCTGCTGATCCTGGCGGCGATCCTGGCGGTCTACGCGGTGCTGGGAATCCTCTACGAGAGCTTCGTGCACCCGCTGACGATCCTCTCGACCCTGCCCTCGGCCGGCGTCGGCGCGGTGCTGGCCCTGCTGGTGACGGGCACCGACTTCACCATCATCGCGCTGATCGCCGTGTTCCTGCTCATCGGCATCGTGAAGAAGAACGCGATCATGATGATCGACGTGGCGATCGACGCGGAGCGGACCCGGGCCTCGAATCCCGTGGACGCGATCCGCGAGGCCTGTCTCCTGCGCTTCCGGCCGATCATGATGACGACGCTGGCCGCCATGCTCGGCGCCGTGCCGCTGATCCTGGCCAACGGCGAGGGCGCGGAGCTGCGCCGCCCGCTGGGCATCGCCATCGTCGGCGGGCTGATTGTGAGCCAGATCCTGACCCTCTACACCACCCCTGTCGTCTACCTCACCCTCGATCGCCTCCGGCACAGGGTGCTCAACCGGCGCAGGCGCGGCGGGCGGAGCGGAGAAGCGGCGCTGCCGGCCGGAGAGTGATGGTTAAGGTTTCACGTGAAACAGCGGCGGCCGCGATCGCGCGCGGGGGTTCCTCCAACCCACCTCCTCATCCTGAGGTGCTGCACAGCAGCCTCGAAGGAGGGCTCCAGCCAGGCGCGCGATTCCTGGAGGGCTCCTTCGAGGCCTCCGCTACGCTCCGGCACCTCAGGATGCGGTTCAGGGTGGGCGGTGCGCTTTTTACCCATCACCGGCTCCGCACCCTCGCATCCCTGCTCCTCGCCGCCCCGCTCCTCGCCGGCTGCGTGGTCGGCCCGGACTACACCCGACCCTCCGTGGAGACGCCGCTGGCCTACAAGCAGGGCGGTGTCCGGGAGGACAGCCCGGCCTACGTCGCGGCGCGGAAGAAGGGCTGGCGCGAGGCCCGGCCGAGCGACGCGGTCGAGCGCGGCGACTGGTGGCGGGTGTTCAAGGACCCGACCCTCGACCGGCTGATCCGCCTCGTCGACGTCGACAACCAGTCCCTCCGGCAGGCGGTGGCGAATTACCGGCAGGCGCGGGCGCTCGTCGCCTCCGCGCAGGCGGCCCTGTACCCGACGGTGATCGGCGCGCCGAGCATCACCCGGACCGGCAGCGGCACCGCCACGCGCACCAACGTGGCGCTGCTGGGCCAGGCGAGCTGGGAGCTCGACCTGTTCGGCGGCACGCGCCGCACCATCGAGAGCGAGGCGGCCCTGGCGCAGTCCGACGCCGCCACGATCGCGCTGACCCGCCTGAGCATCCAGGCGGAGATCGCGGCCGACTACCTGACGGTGCGCTACGCCGATTCCCTCCAGAAGGTGCTCGACGAGAACGTCGAGAACTTCAAGAGGACCTTGGCGATCACCGAGAACCAGTACGCCGCCGGGGTCGCGGCGCGCTCCGACGTGATCACCGCGCAGACCCAGGTCCAGACCATCCAGGCCCAGGCCATCGCGGTGCGCCTGACCCGGGTGCAGTTCGTCAACGCCATCGCCACCCTGATCGGGCGGCCGCCCTCCGAGGTGTCGATCCCGGTATCCGGCATCGGGCGCAGCCCGCCGGGCGTGCCGGTGGGCATCCCCGGCGACCTGCTGGAGCGGCGGCCCGACGTGGCCCAGGCCGAGCGCCTCGTCCAGGCGCAGAGCGAGCGCATCGGCGTGGCGGTGGCGGCCTTCTTCCCGACCGTGACGATCTCGGCCCAGGGCGGCATCTCGGGGGCGACCCGCAACGGCCTGCTCTCGGCGGCCAACCAGGTCTGGTCGGTGGCGGCCTCCGGCAGCGAGGTGCTGTTCGACGGCGGCGCCCGCACCGCGGCGCTGCGCTCGGCCGAGGCCGGCTACGACGCGGCGGTGGCCAATTACCGGCAGGTGGTGCTGGCCGCCTTCGCGGAGGTCGAGAACCAGATGGCGGCTTTGCGCATCCTCGGCCAGCAGCAGGGGGCGCAGGACACCGCCGTGGACCTGTCGCGCAAGGCCGTGGAGATCACCCTCAACGAGTACCGGGCCGGCACCCAGAACTTCACCACGGTGGTGACCGCGCAGAACCTGCTCGTGAACAACGAGGTCAACGCCCTTCAGGTGCGACTGAACCGCTTCACCGCGGCGGTCACGCTGATCCGGGCGCTCGGCGGCGGCTGGGACGTGCGCGCCCTGCCGAGCGATTCCGAGCTGAAGGGCCCGAGCCTTCCGATCGACCGGGGCGGCCAGGCGGTCCGCCCCGACGAGTAGCGGCCGCCGGGCCGAGCGCCCGCGCGGGACCTTCAGGCCGCCGCCGCGTGCCCCCCGCAGGGCTGGACCTCGACGGTGACGTGGCTCAGGCCCTTCACCCCGGCGAGGCGCGCCTTGTAGTGGGCGGGCGGTTGCGGATCGTCGCTGACGAGGGCGATCACGGCGGCCCGGTGGCCCGGCCCGATCTGCCAGAGATGCAGGTCGCTGACCCGGTCGCCGCCGATCTCCAGGCGCTCCCGGATCTCCCGGGTGGCCGCCGGCGAGGGCCGTGCGTCGAGGAGCACGAGGGCGGCCGTCCGCAGCAGGCTCCACGACCACGCCAGGATCACGGCGGTGCCGACGAGGCCCATGGCCGGGTCGAGCCAGGCGAGGCCGAGATAGCGCCCACCGAGCAGCGCCACGATGGCCAGGACCGACGTCAGCGTGTCGGCCAGGACGTGGACGTAGGCGGCCCGGAAGTTCGTGTCGTGGCCGCCGTGGCCGCCATGCGCGTGGCCCGCGTGCGCGTGACCTCCGTGCGCGTGGCCTCCGTGATGGTGAGCGTGGTCGTCGTGGCCGTGATCGTCGTGGTCGTCGTGCAGCAGCCAGACGCTCGCGAGGTTCACGGCGAGCCCCAGCACGGCGATCGGGATCGCCTGACCGAAGCCGATCGCCACCGGATGCAGCAGCCGGTCGAGGCTCTCGGCGCCGATCAGCAGGGCGATCAGGCCGAGCAGCAGCGCGCTGGCGAAGGCCGCGAGGTCGCCGAACTTGCCGGTGCCGAAGCTGAAGCGGGGATCGTCCGCGTGGCGGCGGGCGAAGTGGTAGGCGAGCGCCGCGATGCCCAGGGCCGCCGCGTGGGTCGACATGTGCCAGCCGTCGGCGACCAGCGCCATCGAGCCGAGCCACGTGCCGCCGGCGATCTCAGCCACCATCGTGACGGCCGTGAGCGCGACCACCGCCCAGGTCCGGCGGGCGTGGCGATCGTGCCGGTCGCCCAGGAAGACGTGGCTGTGGGCCCAGGGCTCGAGGGAATGGGTATGCATGCGGGGTTCCTTGATCCTAACCTCGGCGCAGCATAGCCCAGCGGGTACCGGAACGGGCCTCGCCGCGGCGGGTTGTCAGGCCGGTTTGGTGCAGTGCAGCCACACGGGAGTCAGGGATGGCCGAGCCGACGACAGCCCTCAAGGACACGGCAGCCTGCGGCACGCAGCCGGCGCCGCCCTGCACGCTGGTGATCTTCGGGGCCGGCGGCGACCTCACCAAGCGCCTGCTGATGCCCTCGCTCTACAACCTCGCCGGCGCCGGCCTGCTGTCCGAGGGCTTCTCGATCCTGGGTGTCGACCACAGCGACGGCACCGACGAGTCCCTGCGCGAGAACCTCACGCAGACCCTGGAGGCGTTCAGCAAGGACCCGACCTCGGAGTTCCACGCCGACCATATCGACCCGAAGAGCTGGGGCTTCATCCGGGACCGGCTCCACTACCTCAAGGGCGATTTCGAGAAGCCCGAGACCTTCGCGGCCGTGAAGCAGCGGGTCACCGGCAGCGCGGTGTTCTACTGCGCGGTGGCGGCGCGCTTCTTCGGGACGATCGTGGACGGGCTCGGCCAGGCCGGCCTGCTCAAGCAGGAGGGCGACACCTTCCGCCGCGTGGTCATCGAGAAGCCGTTCGGCTCCGATCTCGCCTCGGCCCGGGAGCTGAACACCCGCATCCTCCGCCAGGGCGACGAGAGCCAGTTCTACCGGATCGACCACTTCCTGGGTAAGGAGACCGTGCAGTCGATCATGGCGTTCCGCTTCGCCAACGGCCTGCTGGAGCCGGTCTGGCGGCGGGAATACATCGACAGCATCCAGATCACGGCGGCCGAGACCGTGGGCGTCGAGGAGCGGGGCGGCTTCTACGAGCCGACCGGGGCGCTGCGCGACATGGTGCCGAACCACATGTTCCAGCTGCTCTGCATGGTCGCCATGGAGCCGCCGAACTCCTTCGACGCGGAGGCCGTGCGCACCGAGAAGGCCAAGCTCGCCGAGGCCGTGAAGCCGATCCCGCCCGAGGACGCGGTGCGCGGCCAGTACACGGCCGGCACATCGGAGGGGCGCGACGTGCCCGCCTACCGGGACGAGCCGCACGTGGCGAAGGACTCGGTCACCGAGACCTACATCGCCCTGAAGCTCAACATCGAGAACTGGCGCTGGGCCGGGGTGCCGTTCTACGTCCGCACCGGCAAGCGCATGACCGGGCGGCGCACCGAGATCGCCGTGCTGTTCAAGCCGGCGCCGTTCAAGATGTTCGAGGACACGCCCACGGCCGACCTCGCGCCCACCGTGATGCGGATCCAGATCGATCCCGATCACGGCGTCAGCACCGAGTTCAACGTCAAGGTGCCGGGGCCGCAGATGAAGATCGGCCGGGTGCGCTCCGGCTTCCGCTACAAGGACTTCTTCGCCGACCGGCCGAATGTCGGCTACGAGACGCTGCTCTACGATTGCATGACCGGCGACGCGACGCTGTTCCAGCGCGCCGACAACATCGAGGCCGGCTGGGCCGCGGTCGATCCCCTGCTCAAGGGCTGGCCGCAGGCGGAGGTGAACTTCTACCCCGCGGGCAGCGCCGGCCCGACGGAGGCCGACGCACTGCTCGCCCGCGACGGCCGCCACTGGCTGGGTCTGGACGGCGAGACCGACTGAGCGGCCCGACGATTCGTTCGAACGCGAGGGTCGGCGGTTTCGCGCCTCCCCTTCCCGAAGCGGTGCGGCCGCCTGCCGCCCCCTGCGCCCCAGCCGTCAGTGCGCGTGCAGCGAAGCGATCCAGGGCAGCGCCACGGCGACGAGCGTCGCGCCACCTTGGGCCACGGCGCTGCGCTCGCGGTGACGGGGTTCGGCCCTGTCAAACCGGTCGTGGCGGATGGATCGACCCGGTTGTCCAGCGGGTCGCCGGCTCATCCGCGTCTCAGCCCGCCCGGCCGTAATCGCGGGCGTCCCGCGCCTGGCGGTGAAAGGTGAGCCGGCGATCGAATTCCCGCGGGTCCTTCGGCTTCACCAGGGCGCCCGGGGGCACGTTCAGCCAGTCGACCAGCCGGGTGAGCATGAAGCGGAGCGCGGCGCCCCGGCACAGGATCGGCAGGGCCGCGACCTCGGCGGCCTCCAGGGGCCGCACGGCCTCGTAGCCGGCGATCAGCGCGGCGGCCATGTCGCGGTGGAAGGTGCCGTCGGGGTCGAAGCACCACGCGTTCAGGCAGACCGCGAGGTCGTACGCGAAGGCGTCCGTGCAGGCGAAGTAGAAGTCGATCAGGCCCGACAGCGCGTCGCCGATGAAGAAGACGTTGTCGGTGAACAGGTCCGCGTGGATCACGCCGCCCGGCAGGTCCCGGGGCCAGTGCGCCTCCAGGACGGCGAGGTCCGACCGGGTGCGCGCCGCGAGGCCGGGCTCGACCGAATCGGCCTGGGCCTCGGCCTGCGCGAAGAGCGGGCGCCACGCGGACACCGAGAGATTGTTGTCCCGCACCATCGGGAAGTCCCGGCCGGCGGCGTGCAGCTCCGCGAGGGCCCGGCCGAGTTCCCGGCAATGCTCGACGCCCGGCGCCTTGACCGAGACCCCCTCCAGGAAGCTCACGATGGCGGCGGGCCGGCCGCAGAGCTGGCCGAGGGCCTGGCCAGCCCGGTCGCGCACAGGCTGCGGGCAGGCGAGGCCGCGGGCCGAGAGGTGCTCCATCAGCCCGATGAAGAACGGCAGGTCCTGTTCCCGGACGCGCTTCTCGTAGAGCGTCAGGATGTAGGCGCCCTCGGTCGTGTGCAGGAAGAAGTTCGAGTTCTCGACGCCCTCCGCGATGCCCTTGAAGGAGAGCAGGCTGCCGATCGCGTAGGCGGACAGGAACTCGGCGAGCGCCGCGTCGGATACCTCGGTGTAGACGGCCACGTGTCTGCGCTCTGATGTCGGAAGTTCGATACGGCAAGGGGCGCCGAAGCGCCCCCGCATAAAGCCTGCCGCGCGCCCCGAGCCCGGGGCGTCGGCGCTGTCGGACCGGACCGCCTACTCGGCGGCCTCGCTGCGCAACTCCCGCGGCAGCGGGAAGACCATGTCCTCGATCACGGTCGAGACCGTGTCGACCATCACGTCGTAGCGGGCCGCGAAGGCGTCGATGATCTCCTCGACCAGGACCTCGGGGGCCGAGGCGCCGGCCGTGAGGCCGAGCTTGCGGATGCCCTCGAAGGCCGGCCAGTCGATCTCCTCGGCGCGGAGCACGAGGCGGGTGATCGGGCAGCCGACGCGCTCGGCGACCTCGCGCAGGCGCTGCGAGTTCGACGAGTTCGACGAGCCGACCACGATCAGGGCGTCGACCAGCGGCGCCACCTGCTTCACCGCCTCCTGGCGGTTGGTGGTGGCGTAGCAGATGTCGTCCTTGTGCGGCCCGGTGATGTTCGGGAACTTCTTCTTCAGGGCGTCGACGATGTGCCGGGTGTCGTCGACCGACAGGGTCGTCTGGGTGACCCAGGCGAGGTTGTCGGGATTGTCCGGGGTCAGGGCGGCGATCTGCTCGAGATCCTCCACGAGGGTGATCGAGCCCTTGGGCAGCTGGCCCATCGTGCCCACCACCTCGGGATGGCCGGAATGGCCGACCAGCAGGACGTGGCGGCCGCGCTTGTGGTGGATCTCGGCCTCGCGGTGGACCTTGGTCACCAGCGGGCAGGTGGCGTCGATCGTCGTCAGCCCGCGCGAATCAGCGTTGGCCGGGACGGTCTTGGCCACGCCGTGGGCGGAGAAGATCACCGGGGCGCCGCCGTCCGGCACCTCGTCGAGCTCGCGGACGAAAACGGCGCCCTTCCGCTTCAGGCTCTCCACGACGTACTTGTTGTGCACGATCTCGTGGCGGACGTAGACGGGCGGCCCGTAGATGGCGAGCGCCCGCTCCACGACGTCGATGGCCCGCACCACGCCGGCGCAGAAGCCGCGCGGGGCGCAGAGCAGGATCTCCAGCGGCGGCTTGCCGGCGGTGCCCGGGACGGGCTCGGGGGTCGCGATATCGGCGGTCATGCGGGGGATGTGGCGAGGGCGGGGCTGTCCTGTCAACAGGACTAGCCCAGGAACCGGGCGGGAAGAGGGAAGCGGAACCGCTCCGTGGCCCCTCTGTAGCACGATTGCCGCGGGAATGGGACCCGCGCCGGCTCCCTCAGAGCCGCCGGATCCCCGTCACGGCGCCGAAGCTGTGCGCCGCGATGCGGGCGACCGCCCCGGCGAGCGGCTCCGCGGCGACCGCCATGTGGTGGCCGTTGGCGTGGATCAGCGTCTCGGGATCGACCATCAGCCCGACATGGCCGCGCCAGAAGACGAAGTCGCCCCGGCGCAGGCCCGCGACCTCCGGGCGCGCGGGGTCGAACGTCAGCGCCTGCCCGAGGGCCCGCTCCTGCATGTCGGCGTCGCGCGGGCAGGGCAGCCCCGCCGCGTCGAGGCAGAGCTGCACGAGGCCGGAGCAGTCGAGCCCGAGGCTGGTGCGGCCGCCCCAGAGATAGGGGGTCCCGGCGAGCCGCGCGGCCGTCGCGGCGTAGTCCGGCTCGCGCGCGTCGACGGGCGCGCAGTGGCGGGCGAACACGTAGCCGCCCGGCGTCTCCAGGTAGGCGCCCGCCTCCCCCGTCGCGGCGAGGCGTGCGCCGAGGCTGAGATGGCCGAGGACCGGCCGCTTCAGGTCCGGCTCGGGATACAGGAAGGTGCGCAGGGCCGTGACGCGGTGCGTCGGCTCCGGATCGGCCGGACCGAGGCTGTCGGCCGGCAGGTAGCCGACGTAGCCGTCGCGGGCGAGCTGCACGAAGGCGAAGCCGTCCGCCGTGTCGTAGAGATCGACCGCGTCGCCGAGCAGCGCCTCGGTGTCGAGCACCGCGTCGGCGGCGGGCGCGCGGCGCAGCGGCGCCGACGGCGATGTCACCCGCCGCGGCGTGCCGGCAACGTAGCGCGCCGCCGCGACGCGGTCCCGCAAGCGGAGATCGGCGACGTGCGGCCGGGCCGGGGTCAGCCGGGGATCGAGGCTCTCGGTCATCCGCGGACCCTACCATGCTGAGTTGAAGCGCGGGTAAGCGCGGGCCCGCCGGACTGCGCCGCTATGACGCACGGAGGCGCGTCTCCGGACCGGAGCAGCCGGCACTGGCCCGCGGGGTCGCCCGAAAGTTCGGCAGATCGGGCACCGGGTGCCCGAAGCGGTCCGGGGCTGCCCAAGCGCGCGGCAGCCGGCATCACATCCGGGTCACCTGCGCATCATCCGCGCGTCCCCTCTGCGTCACCCGCCGGCGAGACATGTGCGCGAGGCGCCCATCACACGTTTTTGATGCACTGCACAACCTGCCCGGAAGGCGCTATGTCTGGTGCATGAAGACCGCGAGTCGCCCCGTGAAGAAGACGCAGAAGAGCTTCGCCGACCTGCCACCGATCCGCGTCCGCCGCGAGCCGCCCACCGTGAGCGAGGCGGTCGCCGCCGCGCAGGACCTCGCGGACGACGTGGAGCAGCAGGTCGAGATCGCCGCCGGCCTGATGGGCCTGCCGGCCGACGAGGTCCGCCCCCACGTCCTGGCGGCCAAGAAGGCCAAGCCGGAGCGCATGCCCGAGCGGATCCTGACCCAGGCGAGCCCGAGCCGGGCCCCGCGCACCGTGGTGGTGGAGCGCCGCACGCGCCCGACCGTGGTGATCGAGCGCCGCAGCCGGCCCCTCGACCCCCGTCGCTGACGCCCCGGCTCACCGCCGGAGGGCGGCCCTCGGGATCGCCGCCCCGCCCGCGCGCCGCGCTCAGTCGGCGGTCTGCACCGACCACGTGGCGTGGCGGATGCCGGGCATGCGGGCCAGCTCGTTGGTCACGGCGTCGAGTTCCTCCGCCTTGACGGCGCTGGCCGTGAGCGTCGCCACCACGTCGACCGCGCTCTCGCCGCGCTCCTCGATCTCGACGCTGCCGACCGGGTAGTTCGCCGCCTCAAGGCGCTCCACCAGCAGGTCCTGCGCCGGCCCGGCCTCGCCGGGCGCCGTGGTGACCTGGACCTCGTAGGTCGCCTCGGTAGCGGATTCGCGGATCGGCGCGCGGTTGATGGCGTTCACCAGCGGCCGGAGCGCGGTGTTGCAGGCGAGCACCGTCACCATCACGAACACCGCCTCCAGGGGCAGGTCGGCGCCGCAGAAGGCCCCGACCGCGGCCGAGCACCACAGGGTCGCGGCCGTGTTGAGGCCGCGGACGTTCATCCCCTCCTTCATGATCACGCCGGCGCCGAGGAAGCCGATGCCGGAGATCACGTAGGCCACGGTCCGGACGCCCCCGTCCGGACCGGTCAGGCGCATGCCGAGATCCACGAAGGCGCTCGCCCCGACCGCGACCAGCACCGCCGTGCGCAGGCCCGCGGTGCGCTGCCGGTACTGCCGCTCGGCCCCGATGATCGTGCCCAGCACGAAGGCCACGAGCAGGCCGATCGCGGATTTCAGTTCTTCGGGGAGGGCGGCGTAGCTGGTCATCCGGCGTCTCATGGGAGCGGAGAGGTGACGGAACCGTGACACCATGGCCCGGGCGGGATCGGAAAGCGTGTCCGAAGCGGGATTGACGGCCGCACCGGGCAGCGGGCACACCGGCAAGAGCCTGAGGATCCCTTAAGAATCCGGGACCCGGCCGAGGAGACGTGCAGGATGCAGCACACGGCCCAGGACAAGGCCCGGAACATGGCCCGGGACATGGCCCGACGGGCGGATCCGCTCCGCACCGGATCGTTCTCCGCATGAGCGGCGCCACGAGCGGCGCCCTCGCCGAACGCAGGCCCGACACCGCACCCGACAAAGGGTCCAGCAGCACGCCCGACGCCGCCCTGCACGGCCGCGTCATGGCGCTGCGTGAGGGGCTGGAGCGCGGCCTGATCGGCAGCGCCGGCCTCGTGGAGCGCCTGTTGATCGGGCTCCTCACCGGAGGGCACCTGCTGATCGAGGGCGCGCCGGGGCTCGCCAAGACCCGCGCGGTCAAGCGCCTCGCCGACGGCCTCGACGGTTCCTTCGCGCGCATCCAGTGCACCCCGGACCTGATGCCGGCCGACCTCACCGGCACCACCGTCTGGCGTCAGGACAGCGGCACCTTCGAGTTCCTGCCCGGGCCGCTGTTCCACGCCCTCGTGCTGGTGGACGAGGTCAACCGCGCCCCCCCGAAGGTGCAGTCGGCGCTGCTCGAATCGATGGCCGAGGGGCAGGTGACGGTCTCGGGGACGACGCATCGCCTGTCCGACCCGTTCATGGTCGTGGCGACCCAGAACCCGATCGAGCATGCCGGCACCTTCCCGCTGCCGGAGGCGCAGCTCGACCGCTTCCTCCTCCACGTCGTGGTCGACATGCCCGACGAGACCACCGAGCGGGCGATCCTCGACCTCGTGGAGGGCGAGATCACCCACCACGTCGACGCGATGACCGTGCGGCTGTCGCTGGCGGACGTGCGCGCCGCCCGAGAGGCGGCGCTCGCCACCTACGTGTCGCCGGCCCTCAAGGACTACCTCGTCCGGCTGGTGGCGGCGACCCGCACCGACGCGGCCGCCCCGGACCTGCGCGCCATGATCGAGCACCCGGCCTCCCCGCGCGGCACCCTGGCGCTGATGATGGCCGGCAAGGCCCGGGCTTGGCTGCGGGGGCGCGACCACGTCACGCCCGAGGACGTCGCGGAGCTGGCCCGCGACGCCCTCTCCCACCGGATCGGCCTGACCTGGCGGGCGGCCGCCGAGGGCCGGACGGCGCGCGGCCTCGTCGGCGAGCTGGTGCAGCGGGTGCGGGCGCTCTGACGGTGTTCGGGTTCGGGCAGGCGCGGCGCAGATCCCCTCCCCCGGCCGCGGGGGCGGTCGGCCCGACGGCCGGGCCTCCCTTCCTCGCCCAGGGGGCGGGGCCAGATCGGGCCGGGCACGGAATCCACCTCTCGGGCGAGGCCCTGATGGGCCTGCGCCACCTCGCCCGGCGGGGCTCCGCGCCCGCCACCCGGACGCTCGCGGGCCTGCCGGGCGGCATCGTCACCCGGCGCCGCGGGCGCGGCTCGGAGCCGGAGGACGTCCGCCTCTGGTCCGAGGGCGACGACCGCCGCTTCATCGACCGCAACGCCACGGCCCGCACCGGGCAGCTGCACGTCCGCACCCACCACGACGAGCGCGACCGCGCCGTGGTGCTGCTCGCCGATTTCCGGCCCGAGATGCTGTTCGGCACCCGCCGGGCCCTGCGCTCGGTGGCGGGCGCCGAGGCCCTGGCGCTGCTCGGCTGGCGGGTCGCCGCCGACGGCGGCCGGGTCGGCCTCGCGGTCGCCGCGGCCGGGGCGCCGACCGTGCTGCGGCCGGCGGGCGGCGAGCGCGCCATGATCGCGGTCACCGGCGCCCTCGCCCAGGCCCATGCCGACGCGCTGGCGGCCGGGTCCGGCGCGCCGACCCGCGCGGAGCCGCCGCTGGAGGCGACGCTCGCCCTCGCCCGCAGCCTGCTGCCGGCCGGCGGCCACCTCGTCATCGCCAGCGCCCTGGACGATCCCGGGCCGGGCTTCGACGAGCTCCTGACCCTGCTCGCCGAGCGGATCGCCATCCGGCTGATCCTGGTGAGCGACGCCTTCGAGCGCGCCCGGCCGCCGGGCTACTACCCCTTCGCCCTCGCGGACGGCCGCCGCGGGACCGCGCTGCCGACCGCGGGAGGACAGGCGGACGCGTCCGCCGAGGCCCGGCTCGCCGACTACGCCCGCCGCGGCATCGCGGGCGTGCGCCTCGACGTCGAGACCGGCCCGGAGGCCTACGCGCCGCTCATGGAGCGCCTCGATGCCGTGCTGTGAGGCCGGACCCGGCGGCGCGATCCCCGGCGACCTGATCCGCGGCGCGACCCGATGAATCCCGTCGCGCCCGCCGAGATCCCCCTGTCCCTCGACCAGCTCCGGGGCCTGCACCTGCCCGGAGGCGCCGCCGGCGCCGTGCAGGGCGAGGTCGTGGCGGCGGCCGCCCTGGGCTTCCTCGCAGCCTTGCTGGTGGGGCTCGTGCGCTACGGGCGCGGCCGGGCGCGGGCCACCCTGCGCCGGGCGGCGCTCGCCGAGCTCGCCCGGAGCCGGGGCCTCGACCCGGAGGCGCGCCTCGTCGCCCAGGCCCGGCTGCTGCGCAGACTCGACCGGTCTCTCGACCGGTCCGGCGAGGCCGAGGCAGGGACCGGGACCCGGGCGACGGGCCCGGACTGGGCGGCCCGGCTGGACGGGCTGTTCCGGACCGACTTCTTCACCCGGGGCGCCGGCCGGGTGCTCGCCGACGGGCTGTACCGGCGACAGGATCCCGACCTCGAGGCCCTGGACGCCGAGCTCGCCCGCCTGATCGGGCGGCTGCGGGCATGAGCGGATTCCTGCCCGCGTGGCTCAGCGCGCTCCTGTCGGCCTTCGACCTCGCCGCGCCCTGGGCGCTGCTGGCGCTGCCCCTGCCGCTGCTGGCCGCGCGCCTGATCCCGGCGGAGCCGGAGGGCGGCAGCGGCGCCCTGCGCGTGCCCGCGACCCTGGTGGCCGGCGCGCGCGCCGGCGCCGACCGCGCGGCCCGCGGGCGCCGGCGGGCCCTGCTCACCTGGACGCTGTGGATCGCCCTGGTGGCGGCGCTGTCGGGCCCGCGCCTCGTCATGCCGGCGGCCGCCCTCCCGGCCTCGGGCCGCGAGATCATGATCGCCATGGACCTGTCGGGCTCGATGGAGCGGCGCGACTTCGCCCTCGACGGCGAGACCGTGAACCGGCTCACCGCGGTCAAGCGTGTCGGCACCGATTTCATCCGGCGCCGGGCCGGAGACCGGATCGGCCTCGTGATCTTCGCCGACCAGGCCTACGTGGCGGCGGCGCCGAGCTTCGACACCGCGGCGGTCGCCCGGGCGCTGGACGAGGCCACGATCGGCATCAGCGGCCGCTCCACCGGGATCGGCGACGGCCTCGGGCTCGCCCTGCGCCGGCTGGACCCGCGGGACGCCGGGGGCGACGCCGCCGGGGCCAGGCCGGGCGAGAAGGCCGCGAAGGCCGTGATCCTGCTGTCGGACGGCGCCAACAATGCCGGCCAGACCGCCCCCAAGGACGTGGCGGAGCTCGCCAAGGAACTCGGCATCAAGGTCTACACGATCGCCCTGGGGCCCCGCGACATGGCCGACGCCGACGGCGAGCAGGACGTGGTCGACACCGAGACCCTGCGCGACATGGCGCGGGCGAGCGGCGGCGAGGCGTTCCGGGTGCGCACCACCGAGGATCTGGTCCGGGTCGCCGACGCCATCGACCGGCTGGAGGGCGGCCGCGCCCTCGCCCCGCCCCTGCCGCTCCGCCGGGACCTCTGGCCCTGGCCGGCCGCCCTGGCTTTCCTCAGCGCCGCGCTCCTGCTGGCCAGCCGGAGGGGCGCGTGATGGTTCGATACCCCGCGCCCCCGACCCTCCCCCGCGTCCCGCGGTGCCGGGGCGCGGCGCCGGCCTCGGGGGCGGGAATGCGGGTCGGAGGGTCCGCCCGATGAGCGCCCTCGACGCCGTCGCCCTCCTGCGCCCCTGGTGGTTCCTGGCGATCCCGGTCGTGGTCCTGCTGGCCCTTCGCGCCGCGTGGCGCTCGGCGCCGCTGGGCGATTGGGCCCGGGCCGTCGACCCGGCGCTGATGGCCCATCTCGCCCGGGCCGGCGCGGTCCTCGGCGGCCGGCGGCAGGCGAACCTCGCCGCCGCGCTGGCGGCCGGGCTGATCGCCCTGGCGCTGACCGGCCCCGCGGTGGAGCGGGCGGACGGGCGGACCTTCCGCAACCTCGACGAGACCGTGCTCGTCGTCGACCTGTCGCGCTCGGTCACCGAGGGCGGCAACCTCCAGGGCGTCCGGCAGGCCGCCGCCGCCGTGGCGGAGGCCGCCGGCACCCAGGCGGTCGCCCTCGTGGTCTACGCGGGCGACGCCTACCTCGCCGCCTCCCCGACCACGGACCGCGACAGCCTCGGCACCACCCTGTTCGCCCTCGACGCCGACACGGTGCCGGACCGCGGCTCGCACCCCGAGCGCGGGCTGGCGCTGGCCCGCCGCACCCTCGCGGAGGCCAACGTGGTGGCGGCCGACGTGGTGCTGATCAGCGACGGCGACGGCATCGGCGAGGCCGCCACCCGCGAGGCCCGCGCCATCGCCGAGCACGGCTGGCGGCTCCAGGCCCTCTACGTCCCGGCCGACAAGCCGCTGCCGCCCGGCGCGCCGAAGCCCGACCGGACCGCCCTCGACGCCCTCGCCCGGGCCGGCGGCGGCACGGCCGCCGACATCGCGACCCCGGGCCCGGTGCTCGACGCGGTCGGGGTCGGCCTCGCCCAGCACCTCGCGGCGGGCGGCTACGGCGTCCTGGCCTACGCGGATCTCGGGCGCTGGCTGCTGCTGCTGGCGGCGCTGCCGGCGCTGCTGCTGTTCCGCAGGAGCGCGTGATGCGGCTGACCCTTCCCGAGACCGGCCTCGCCGCCCCGCTCCGGGCCGGCCTGCCGCCGCGCTGGCGGCGGCTCGCCCGGATCGCCGGCCTCGCCCTCGCCGGGATCGGCCTCCTGGCGCTGCTCGCGGTCTCGCAGCCCCGCACCGGCTTCGGGCGGCTGCTGATGGGTCTCGGCCTGCCGGGCCTCGCCGCGGACGTGTTCGTCGATCCGGCCTGGCGCGCCGCCGCGCTCTACGAGGCCGGCCGCTACGAGGAGGCGGTCGCGCTGTTCCGTGCCGGCGGGCGGCGGGCGAGCTACAATCTCGGCAACGCTCTGGCCAGGGCCGGCGACCTTGACGGGGCGCTCGCGGCCTACGACGAGGCCCTGCGCTTCAACCCCCGCGACGCCGACGCCCAGGCCAACCGCTCGCTGATCGCCCGGATGCGGGCCGAGGTGATCGACCGCGGGCCCGGCGGCGGCATCGCCAACGGCACCGCCCAGTACGGCGCCCGCTACAACAACACCGCCAACCAGGACCAGAACAACGACATCAATGCCGCCTCCAGCGGCGAGGGTCTCGCCGGCAACAAGGAATCGAACGCCAGCGCGTCGCTGCCCGGCAACAGCAAGGTCGCCCGCCGCGGCAAGGCCGAGCAGCAGTCGATCGACGCCGGCAAGGGCCAGGCCCGGGGCTCGGCCGGCGACGCCGCCGGCCGCGGCCGGACCGGCGGCGGCTCAGCCATGGTGGCCGAGGCGCCCGAGCGCGAGGTCCGCCGGGTGACCAAGAGCTTCGAGGCCCACGAGATCCGCCCGGACCGGCTCTGGCTCCAGACCCTGCCGGACGATCCCGGCCGCTATCTCAAGCTGCGCCTGCGCGCCGAGCAGACCCGCCGGGTCGAGGCCGGCACCGCGATCCCCGCCGGGAGCAACCCGTGGTAAGTGTTTTCGGCGTTTCCGAGCGGCGCGCCCTGACCCGCGCCCTGACCTGTGCCCTCATCCTCCTCGCGCCCTTCCTCGCCCCCCTGCCCGCCCGGGCCGAGATCGAGCCGGGCGACCTCACGCTGACGGTGACCGCGGAGCTCAACGGCAACAGCGCCCCCTTCCCCCGCGAGATGGTGCTGCTGAAGATCCACGGGGTCTACAAGCAGCCGATCCTGCTCGAGGAGGTGGTGCAGCCCTCTCTCGCGAACTTCTCGTGGACGCAGCTCGGCCGCGACCACTGGAGCCGGACCAAGCTCCCCGACGGCCAGAGCGCCATCGCGTTCGACCGCACCGTGGCGGTCTTCCCGCACCATGCCGGCCAGTTCACCATCGAGCCGTTCGTCCACAAGCTCACCGTCAACGATGTCGGCGAGCGGCGGGTCGTCGAGGTCCGCTCGAAGCCGATCCCCTTCCCGGTCGCACCCTGGACCGAGCCCACCGGCGGCCCCGACGCCAAGGAGCCCTGGTGGCTGCCCGCCAAGGACGTGGCGATCACCGATTCCTGGAGCCCGGACCCGGAGACCATCAAGGTCGGCGAGACCACCCGCCGGATCGTCACCCTGGAGGCCCAGGGCATGGTCGCCGAAGGCCTGCCGCCCCGGCCGGTCATGCGCACCCGCGGCATCATCACCTTCGCGGGCCCCGTCACCCGCGAGACGCTGCTGACGCCCTCGGGACCCGTGGCGCGGGCCACCTACCAGTGGGACGTGAAGCCCGGCGTGCCGGAGATCATCCCCCTCGACGCCATCGCGATCCCGTGGTTCGACACCAACACCCGCACGATGCGCGAGACCGAGATCCCGGCCCGGCAGATCGGCGGCGGCCTGCCCGACCGCGAGACCGAGCGGGCGCCCCCCGCGATCCCCTCGCCCCTCGTCGTCGCCGCCTCGGCGCTCGCCGCCTTCGGGCTGGGCCTCGCGCTGATCGGCTTCGGCCTCGGGCGGCCGCGCCTGCGCCTCTCCGGCGCGGCGCGGCGCTCCTTACGCGCGGCGGCCCGGGCCGGCGACCCGGCCGGGTTCCGCGCGGCCCTCGACGCGGCCCAGCGGGACGCCCCCGACCTCGCCCGGACCTGGCGGGCGCGGCCCGACCTCGCGGCCGCCTTCGCGGCCCTCGACCGGGCGGTCTTCGGCGCGGCGGGCGCGCCCGTCCCGGATCTCCGGGCCCTGGCCCAAGCCCTGTCGCGCGCCGCGCCGGGCGGAGCCGCGCCCGCCGCGGCGGACCGGCTCGCACCGCTCGACGGCCCGATCCGCTGAGCGCGGCGCGGCTCCGCATCTCGTGAAGGCGGGCGCGGGAACGCAAGCCGGGACCGGGATTTGGGCTGCCGGAACCGACCGGCACCGGAGAGCCCCATGCCCGCGACCCCGCACCGATCCGCCCGCGCCGCCACGCGCCGCCCGACCATGGGCGCCCCGACCGTCGCCCTCGCCACCGCCCTCGTGACCCTCCTGGTCCTGCCGGCCGCGCTGCCGTCGGCGGCCCTCGCCCGGTCCTCCGGCACCGAGCGCGCGCTGAAGATGGTCGACACCGACCACGACGGCACGATCGACCTGGCCGAGGCCCAGGCCGCCGCCGGCAAGGTCTTCGACGCCGCCGAGACCGACAAGGACGGCACCGTCGACGCCAGGGAGCTGAAGGGCCGGCTCAGCAAGAAGGACCTGAAGGCCGCCGACACCGATTCCGACGGCACCCTCGACCGCAAGGAATACCTCGCCCTGGTCGCGCAGCGCTTCAAGGCGGCCGATCCCGACAACGACGGCACCCTCGACGCCGAGGAGCTCAAGACTCCGGCGGGGCGCAGCCTCCTTCAGCTCCTGAAGTAAGCGCACCTCCCGGAGCTGCCGCCGTTGCACAGTTCATGAGCAAGTATTATTCCTGTGCAACGGCTCACGTTCTGAGCAGGCATCAATATTTTGCACTATCTTGCGTCATCTGAATTGGCCTCGTAGGTTTCGGTTATCCGAGCGGTAAAGCATCGGGTGAACCACCAGGGAGGAGCGCGATGGCACGCGCCAACGAGGTCAAGGACAGGTTTCGCGCGCGGCTGCAGGCGGCCGACGAGCGCAGCAACGACTTCCGGCGGAAGCTGCTCGAGGACGGGTCCCGGGCGCTCCAGCCCGTCATGGGCGTGCTGAACCTGATGGCCGAGGTCCTCAACGAGGAGGACAACGTCCACGGCAGCATCACCGGCCTCGAGGCGAAGATCGATCAGGACAACTTCATCAGCCTGTGCGCGCAGCTGCGCGGCACCGAGTCCGAGCAGAAGATCAAGATCAAGTACGGTCCGGAACTCGGCGGCAGCAACTACATCTCGGTCTCGGGCCTGAACCAGCGCTACAACGAGCGCCTCGTGCCGGGGGCGGCGAGCTGCTCCATCGGCCGGACGGTTGGCAGCGACATCCAGCTCGACGAGCACCGGGGCGACGAGCTGGCCGAGGTGGTCCGCGAGGTCGTCGAGGACTTCTACGCGGCCCAGATCGAGCAGCGCAGCCACTTCGCCTCCGCGCGCTGACGCCAGCGGCGGCGCGAACCGATCCGCGCGCCGCCTGCATCCGCCGGCCCGCCCCCGTCCTCGGGGGGACGGCCGGACCCCGCCGAAGGGCTCGGCCCTTCGGAGGCCCCGCCTCAGTCGGCGATGAACTTCAGCCGGTGGTCGCGGTAGAGGTCGACGATCGCCGCGGCGGTCTCCTCGATGGACCGGCGGGTGACGTCGATCGTCGGCCAGCGGTTCTTGGTGAACAGCCGGCGGGACATGGTGATCTCGTCCGCCACCGCCGAGCGGTCGACGTAGAGGGACGATTCGTCGGCGTTGAGGCTCGACAGCCGGTTCTGCCGGATCTGCACGATGCGCTCCGGCGACGCGAACAGGCCGACCACGAGAGGCTTGCGGGCCCGCTCGATCGCCGGCGGCAGCGGCATGCCCGGCACCAGCGGCAGGTTGGTGGTCTTGAGGCCTCGATTGGCGAGGTAGATCGAGGTCGGCGTCTTCGATGTCCGGCTGACGCCGAGCAGGATCACGTCGGCCTCCTCCAGATTGTCCGGCAGGTTGCCGTCGTCGTGGGCCAGCGTGAAGTTCATCGCGTCGATGCGCTTGAAGTACTCGGCGTTCAGCATGTGCTGGGCGCCGGGCCGCGCCGTGGTCTCGGCGCCGAGATACGCGCGCAGCAGGTCGTGGACCGGCCGCAGCACCGACAGGCACGGCGAGCCGGTCTCCCGGGCGACCTCCTCCAGCCGCTCGCCGAGGTCGCCCCCCACCAGCGTGTAGAGGACGAGGCCCGGCGCGGCCCGGATCTCCGAGATCACCCGGTCGAGCTGCGCGGCCGAGCGCACCAGCGGGTAGACGTGCTCGATCGCCGACACGCCCTCGTACTGGGCGGCGGCCGCGCGCCCGACATTGATCAGCGTCTCGCCCGTGGAGTCGGAGACGAGGTGGAGGTGGAAGTAGCTGCGGCCCATTCCGATCGCCTCTGCGGTCGACCTCGCAGCCGACTTTGCGGTCGCCTCGCGCGGCGCCCACGTTGTCCACCGCCGGCCGCCAGGGGAGTCGATGAGTGTGGATAGGATGCCCCGCCGGGCCGGTCCAGGGCGATCCCGGTGCGCGCTGTCGACTCCGCCGTTCACAGGCAGATGATCGGGACGCGCCGAATCCGGCTCTCTGGACGAATCGGCCGCGAATCCGGCGCCCGTACACGACTCGGCGTTGCCAAGGCGCTGTCGGACCATCCGGTTCTCGCAAGTTGGCGGAAATCCTTTAAAGCCCCGTTAACGGCGCGGCGGCGGGGACCGCCTGTGGACGCTTTTGTGCCCCCGAGATTCGGCCCCCCAGAAGAAAAAACAGACTCCAAGATTCTCTCTTATCTTTTCGAAGGGGCCTGTGTGGGGATCGGCGCGCCTCGACTCGACAGGACGCCCGCCGACGGGCATGCGGGGTGAGGGATACGGGATGGGAGCGACCATGACGGGGACGGAGCGCGAGCCCGGGCAGACGACGTCGGGGACGACGTCCGAGCGCAAGGTGCTGCGGGTCCTCGAGGGCGAGGCGATCGGGCCGCCCCCCGCCTGGATGATGCGCCAGGCCGGGCGCTACCTGCCGGAATACCGGGCGACCCGGGCCGAGGCCGGCTCGTTCCTCGACCTCTGCTACAGCCCGGACTTCGCCGTCGAGGTGACGCTCCAGCCGATCCGGCGCTTCGGCTTCGACGCGGCGATCCTGTTCTCCGACATCCTGGTCGTCCCCCACGCGCTCGGCCAGGACGTGCGCTTCGTGGAGGGCGAGGGACCGCGCCTCGACCCGCTCGACGGTCGGGACGCGTTCGCGCGCCTGCGGGAGGCCGGCGACCCGGCGATCATGACCCATCTCGCGCCCGTCTTCGAGACGGTGACGCGGCTGCGGGCCGAATTGCCGGGCGAGACCACGCTGCTCGGCTTCTGCGGCGCGCCCTGGACGGTGGCGAGCTACATGATCGGCGGCCGCGGCACGCCGGACCTCGCCCCCGCGCGGGCGCTCGCCGAGGGCGACACCGCCCTGGTCGACACCCTGATCGACCGCCTCGTCGCCGTGCAGACCGAGTACCTCGTGCGCCAGCTCGAGGCCGGCGCCGACGCGGTGCAGATCTTCGAGTCCCACGCCGGCACCCTGCCGCGCGCCGTGCCGGGGACGGCCTCGGGCTCCGGCGGCACCGTCGAGCCGGTCGGCGACGTCGCCGAGAGCGCCTTGCCGGGCGCACCTGCCTCCGATGCCCTCACCCGCTGGTCGCTGCGGCCGATCGCCCGCATGGTGGCGGGCGTCCGCGCCCGGGTGCCGGGGGCGAAGATCATCGTGTTCGCCCGCGGCTCGGGCCTCGACGGCCACGCCCGGGTGGTGCCGGAGACCGGCGCCGACGCCGTCGGCGTCGACTGGGGCGTGGACCTGAAGGCCCTGCGGGACACGGTGCCGGCCGCGACGGTCACGCAGGGCAACCTGCATCCCGACACGCTGATCGCGGGCGGCGCGGCCCTCGACGCGGCGGTGGACGCGGTGCTCGCGGCGACCGCCGGCCAGCCGCACATCTTCAACCTCGGCCACGGCATCACGCCGCAGACGCCGGTGGCCCATGTCGAGCGGATGCTCGCGCGGCTGCGCGGCCAGGGCTGAGGCCGCGCGTGCTGTACGACTGGATCAAGGCCCTCCACGTCATCAGCCTGATCGCCTGGATGGCCGGGATGCTCTACCTGCCCCGGCTGTTCGTCTACCACGCGAGCCTTCCGCCCGGCGCGGAGGCGCAGTCCGCGACCTTCAAGGTGATGGAGCGCCGCCTGCTCAAGGCGATCATGAACCCCGCCATGATCGCCACCTGGGTGTTCGGGCTGGCGCTCGCCTGGATGAGCGGCTTCTACGCGAGCGTCTGGCTGCAGGCGAAGTTCGCGCTGGTGCTCGCGATGTCGGGCATCCACGGCTGGCTCGCCCGGATGGTCAAGGATTTCGCCGCCGACCGGAACACCCGTGGGCACAAGTTCTACCGGGTGCTCAACGAGGTGCCGACGCTGCTGATGATCGGCATCGTCATCCTGGCGATCGTCAAGCCGGGCCTCTGATCCCGCGATCCCGCGATCCTGTGATCCCGGCCGGAGCCTTTCCGCGGCCGGCCCGTTGGGAGGCCATGTCGAAGCCTCTCGTCCTCGCCCTCGCGCTGGCCGCCCTCGCGGGCCCGGTCGCGGGCGCGATCACCGCGTCCCCCGCCCGGGCCGCGAGCTTCCCGTGCGACAGGGCCGAGGCCCCCGACGAGAAGGCGATCTGCGCCCATCTCCCCCTCAACGACCGGGACGTCGAGATGGCGACCCGGTTCGAGATCCTGAAGAGCGTGCTTCCGATGGGCGGCCAGGCCAAGCTGCGCGACGACCAGGAGGCGTGGCTGACGGAGCGTCGCGCCTGCGGCGGCGACGTCGGCTGCCTGACGGCCGCCTACGACGCCCGGCTGAAGGTCCTGCGCGGGGTCCTGGCGGAATTCGCCAAGCAGGGCCCGTGAGGTCCCGCGCTCAGGCCGCGCGCGGCAGGGCCGCGGCGTCGACGCGGCAATCCGGCCGGCACGCCGCCACGCAGGCGCGCGCCAGCGCCTCGGTGGCGTCGACCAGCAGGCCCGACGGGTCGCTCCCGGCGAGCGCGAGCGGGATCTCCGTGCAGGCCATCACCACCCGGTCGCAGCCGGCCTCGGCCAGCGCCCGGACCTGCGCCTCCAGCAGCGGCGTCGCCTCGGCCACCCGGTGCGCCTTCACCAGCCGGATCGCCGCCGACACCGCGGCCTGACCCGCCTCATCGGGTGCGCGGCACGCGAGCCCGTGCCGCGCCAGCCGCTCCGGGTAGAGCCCGGACCGCAGGGTGCCGTCGGTGGCGAGCAGGCCGATCCGGCCGCCGCTCCCGGTCCGCGCCAGGGTCTCGGCCAGGGTCTCGGCCAGGGTCTTGGCCACCGCGTCGACGATGTGGAGGATCGGCAGGGCGGTCGCGGCCTGCAGCGCCGCGTGCCAGTGATGGGCGGTGTTGCAGGGGATCGCGATCCGGGTGGCGCCCCCGGCCTCGAGCCGCGCCAGGGCGGCGCGGAGCGCCGGCAGCGGGTCCGGGCCGGCGCCCAGGATCGCGTCGGCGCGGTCGGGGATGTCGACGGCCGAGCAGACCAGGGTCGGGATGTGGTCCTGATCGCGCCCGGCGGGCGTCGCCCGCACGAGCTTGGCCAGGAAATCCACCGTGGCCATCGGGCCCATCCCGCCGAGTACACCGAGCATCGCCGCCTCCGACCGTCGCGGCCGCCGTGATGGGCGGCGGCGGGGCGGGAATCCAATGCCGTGTCGGCACCGGCCATGCCGATCCGGCACCGGGCGCGCGGCGACGCCTAGGGTCCGGCCGCCAGGGCGGCGGCCGCGGCCCAGACCGCCGCGACCGCGCCGCCGCGACCGGCCCTGCGGTAGAGCCGGATCTCCAGCGGCGTGCCCGGCCCGGCCGCCACGAGGCTGCCGTCGGCGAGCTCGCGGGCGACGAGGCTCTCGGGCAGCCACGCGCGGCCGTGGCCCGCGAGGACCATGAACTTCAGGGCCTCCGCCATGGCGTTCTCGTTGACGTGGGCGGCCGCCGCCCCGTCACCGGCGAGCGCCGCGACCCGGCCCAGGAACGAGTCCCGGGGATAGCCGAGCCCGGGCCGGTCCGCGGCCGGCCCCGGCCGGTGCACCGGCACGAGGCTGTCCCGGCCGATGGACAAGTGCGGGAAGGCGGCCGGGTCGAGGGGGATCGGCACCAGGGGATGGTGGTAGGTCAGCAGCAGGTCGTAGCCGCCCTCGGCCAGCGCCTGCACGCAGGCGTGGAAATCGTCCGGCAGGAGCCGGCTGCCGAGCGGCCCGGTGCGGGCCTCGACGTCGCGGAACCAGCCCGGGAAGACGGTCAGCGCCAGGGTGTGGAGCGCCGCCACCGAAACGGTCCGCGGCGGCGGCCGGATCCGGGCGCGGAGCGCGTCGCGGCTGCCGTGGAGCCGCCGCACGGTCTCCTCGGCGGTCTCCAGGAACAGCCGGCCCTCCGGCGTCAGGGCCGTCGGGTAGGTGCTGCGGTCGACCAGCGCGACGCCGAGCCAGCCTTCGAGCGCCCGGATGCGGCGGCCGAAGGCCGGCTGGGTGACGTGGCGCTCGACCGCCGAGCGCGAGAAGCTGCCGGTGCGCGCGAGGCTCAGGAAGTCCTCGAGCCATTTCAGCTCCATCTCGGCTCCATCGCGCGGCGGTCTCAGAGCCGCGCCAGGAGCCGCTCCGCCAGCGGGTTCTCGGCCGCGAAGGCGTAGTCGACCCGCCGCACCGTGACGGCCCGCGCGCCGGCCTCGACCAGGGCGCCGGCGAGCTCGAACACCGCGGCCTCCCGGCAGCGCAGGACGATCTCGCCCTCCGGCCCCCGCGGCGCGCCGTAGGGCAATTCGGCCTCGTGCAGGCCCGCGATCGTGGCGAGGTCGATCGTGCCGCTCTCCGGCAGGGCGGCGCGCACCTCGCGGGTGGTCCGGGCGCGCTCCTCGGCGGCGATGCGGCCGAGCACCGTGCGGAGCGCGGCCCGCTGGCCCTCGCCCCAGGGGGCCTTCAGCGAGGCGACGAGGTTCGCCTCCGAGCGCAGGATGATGCCGTCGTCCAGCACCTTCAGGGCGTTGGCCGAGAGCGTCGCCCCCGTGGTGGTGATGTCGACCACGATCTCGGCCGAGCCCGCCGCCGGCGCCCCCTCGGTGGCGCCCAGGCTCTCGACGATCCGGTAATCGGCGACGCCCTTCTCGGCGAAGAACCGGCGGGTCAGGTTCACGTACTTGGTGGCGACCCGCAGGCGCCGGCCGTGGCGGGTCCGCATGCCGGCCGCGACCTCGTCGAGGTCGGACATGTCGCGCACGTCGATCCAGGCCTGGGGCACGGCCACCACCACGGTGGCGTTGCCGAAGCCGAGCGGCGTCAGCAGCTCGACCTGGTCGCGCACGTCCGGCAGGGTCTCGCGGATCAGGTCCTCGCCGGTGACGCCGAGATGGGCGGCGCCCGAGGCGAGCTGCGCGGCGATTTCGGAGGCCGAGAGGTAGCGCACCTCGACGTCGGGCACGCCGATGAGCTTGCCCCGGTAGTCGCGGGCGCCCGCGCCTTGAGCGAGCTTCAGCCCGGCCCGGCCGAAGAACGCGCTGGCATTCTCCTGCAGGCGGCCCTTGGACGGGACGGCGAGGATCAGCGGCATGGCGGCCGCGTCCGAGGCACTCATCGGCCGGCTCCCGCCACGCGCTCGATCCAGAAGGTGCATCCCACCGCCGGCAACGGCTCCGGGCTGCCGAGATGGCCGAGCAGGCCGTCGTAGCGGCCGCCGCCGACCAGGGTCGGGCCGTCCCGCTCGGTCACCTCGAAGATGAAGCCGGTGTAGTAGTCGAGGTTGCGGGCGAAGCCGCCCTGGAAGCGGAAGCGCTCGATCGGCAGGCCGCGGGCCGCGATGAAGCCGGTGCGCTCCTCGAACAGGTCGAGGGCGGCCGCGAGGGCGTCGTGCCGCAGGCCCGCGTCGGCGACGAGCGCCCGCAGGTCGCGGGCGGCGGCGTCCGGATGGCCGGCGATCGCCCGGTAGCGGTCGAGGAGCGCGCGGTTCTCGGTGTTGAGCCCGGCGCCGCCATGGGCCTGCGCGGCGGCCTTGGCGAGGAAGCGCTCGGCGATCTCGCCGGCGCTGCGCCCGCCCACCGCCGAGATCCCGGCGATCGCCAGCACGTCCTCCACGAAGGCGCGCACGCCCCGCGGGTCCTGGCCCTGGATCGCCGCGAGCAGGCCCGCGTGGGGATCCTCGGGACGAGTGCCCTCGGCGCCGTTGGTGACGGCGTCCAGCGAGCGCCCGGCGGCCAGCGCCCGGAGCGTCCGGCGCTTGGCGGCGGGCGGGACCGCGAGCCCGTCGAGGAGCGCCACGGTCAGGCCCATATCGCCGAGCCGCACCGCCGGGTCGGTCCGGCCGAACAGGGCGAGGCCCTCCAGCGCGAGGCCCAGCACCTCGGCGTCGGCCGCCGGCGTGTCGGTCCGCCCGATCGACTCGATCCCGGCCTGGAAGAACTCGTCGGGCTCGTCGGCGGCGAGCCGGAAGACCGGGCCGCAATAGCTGTAATCGGCCGCCTGCCCGTCGGCCTCCGCCCGGTGCAGGCGGCAGACCGGGATGGTGAATTCGGGCCGCAGGCACAGCTCGGCGCCGCCCGCATCCTGGGTGACGAAGATCCGCCGGCGGATATCCTCGCCCGAGAGTTCGAGGAACGGCTCCAGCGGCTGCAGCACCGGCGGCGTCACCGGCCGGTAGCCCGCCGCCGCCAGATGCGCGGAGAGCCGCGCGCGCGCCGCGTCCCCCGCCCCCGTCTCGCCCGCCTCCGGTCGTGTCATCGCGATCCACCTCGCGGGGCAATCCACCTCGCGGGCGCTCTGTAGCAACCGCGACCGGACTTGGCGACACGCACCCGGGAAGCGTGGGGCCGGCGCGCCGCGCAGGACTGCGCAGACCCCGCGCCGCGGCCGGATTCCGCTACGGCGTCAGTGACCGGACCGGCTCAGAGCGGCTCAGAGCGGCTCAGAGCGGCCGGAGGCTGCCGAGGCGCGCGCCGCGCGGGCGCCGGACCGGCTTGCGGCGGGCCAGCACGGTCAGGGCGGGCGCCCCCGCCATCCCGGCGCTCAGGATCGGCGCGCTGCCGGTCCCGGGCGTGGCCTGCGCGACGGCGCTGGGCAGCCGGCCGAGGACCGGCCGGGCGGCCCAGGCGGGTCCCGCGCCGGCGCAGACCAGGCCGAAGGACAGGACGAGGATCTTCGCGCGCATCCCGACATCTCCGCGGCACCGACCGACGACAACGCCGCCGGAGCCTCTGCGTTCGACGTGCGGTTCGACTTGCGGTTCGATGCGCGAGTGTCTCAGATCTCCGTTGACGGAAAATGCCGGGCCAGCACGGCGCGGACCTGCGCCACCAGGTCGGCCTCGGGACACGAGAATTGCGCGGGCCGCGCGGCCTTCCACTCGGCGTTGCTGGCGATGGACTCGGCCGCCCGGGCGCCCTCGATCAGGTCCTTGATCTGGACCTCGCCGGCCAGGCGCTCGTTCGAGCCCTGGATCACCGCCACGGGCGCGCGGCGGCGGTCGGCGTACTTCATCTGCGCCTTCATGCCGGCGGCGCCGAGGTAGAGCTCGGCCCGGATGCCGTCGGCGCGCAGGAGCGCGACGAGCCGCTGGTAATCGGCCATGTTCTCCCGGTCGAGGACCAGCACCACCACCGGCCCGGGGGCCTCGGCGCCGGCGATCAGGGGGCTGCCCACGAGCTGGAGCGCCGAGAACAGCCGCGAGACGCCGATCGAGAAGCCGGTGGCCGGGACCGGCTCGGCCCGGAACCGCCCGACGAGGCCGTCGTAGCGCCCGCCGCCCGCCACCGAGCCGAAGCGCACGGTCTGGCCGTCCTCGTTGGTGACCGGGAAGGTCAGCTCGGCCTCGTAGACCGGGCCGGTATAGTACTCGAGGCCGCGCACCACGCTCGGATCGGCCCGGATCACGTCGTGGCCGTAGCCGGCGGCGGCGCAGAGGCGCATGATCGCGTGCAGCTCGGCGATGCCCTCGCGGCCGGTCTCCGAATCGCCGACCGCCTCGTGCCAGCCGGCGAAGAACTTCTCCCAGAACGCCACCTTGTCGGCGCCGTCGCCGGCATCGGCCTGGAACGACACGTAGGCGAGGATCCGGCCGATCGCCGTGGCGTCGAGGCCCGCGCCCTTGGTGAAGTCGCCGCTCTCGTCCTTGCGGCCGCCGCCGAGCAGGTCGCGCACCCCGTCGACGCCGAGCCGGTCGAGCTTGTCGATCGCCCGCAGCACGGTGAGGCGCTGGCCGGCCTTGTCGAGGCCGGCGAGCCCGATCGCCTCCATGACGCCGTCGAGCACCTTCCGGTTGTTGACCTTGACCACGTACTGGCCGCCGAGCCCGAGGCGGTTCAGCGTGTCGGCCATCAGCATGCAGGTCTCGGCATCGGCCGCGACGCTGCCGGCCCCGACGATGTCGGCGTCGAACTGCATGAACTGGCGGAAGCGGCCCGGCCCCGGCTTCTCGTTGCGGAACACGTAGCCGGCCCGGTAGCTGCGATAGGGCTTGGGCAGCCCGTCGTAGTTCTCGGCCACGAACCGGGCCAGCGGCGCGGTCAGGTCGTAGCGGAGCGACAGCCACGCCTCGTCGTCGTCCTGAAACGAGAACACGCCGGCGTTCGGACGGTCGAGGTCGGGCAGGAACTTGCCCAGGGCCTCGGTGTACTCGACGAACGGCGTCTCCAGGGCCTCGAACCCGTAGAGCTCGAAGCTCCTGCGGATCGTCTCCAGCATCCGCCCCTGCGCGGCGATCTCGCCGGCGCGGCGGTCGACGAAGCCGCGCGGCAGGCGGGGCTTCAGGGTCTCGGCCTTCTCGGCCTTCGGGGTCTCGGGCTTGGACATGGGCGCATTCGCTCTCGCGGACCCGGAATCCGGGTCCCGCATCGAATCTTCGATCGTCTCCGGCGGGCGGAGATCCTGCGGCCGGGCTCTAGAGCATGCCGGGCGAAAGGGGAATTCGGTTCGTGGGCGCTCTGGCCGCCCGATCATCCAGCCCGATCATCCAGCAATGTCGTCCTTGCGGGCGGAGCGAGCGATCCAGGCAGCGCCACGCTTGTCGAGGTCGCGCCACCCTGGGTCACGTCGCTGCGCTCGTGATGACGGAAAGGGCGCATCGACCGGAGCGGTGAAGCGGAACCCTGCCGGAACTCCGCGCGCGCCCGTGCGCCTCTTCCCGGATCGGGTTCCGCTTCGCTCCCCCGGTCCGGCACAGGGCGCGGTTCACCCGGACCAAAGACCTCAGTACGGCGCCGTCAGCTTGAGCCAGAGCAGCGCCGCGAGACTCACCACGGCGATCGGCATCTGCAGCGGGCGCAGACGGGCATGCGACAGGGGCACCTCGCCGGCGCGCGCCGCGATCGGGTCGAGGATCCCGATGGCCGCGTAGCCGAGGATCAGCATCGCGAGGGCCGGCACCGCCTTGCCCATCACCGCCGCGAACAGGCTGCCCAGCCCGAGGCCGTAGAGGACCAGCATGGTGACGATCTGCGACACCTGCGGGCCGCCCTCGGTCCGGAAGCTGACGCCGCGGCGCACGCCGGCCAGGAACAGCAGGATCGAGGCGGCGTAGAGCAGGGTGAACAGCGCCACGAGGTAGTCGAGGGGTTTGCCGTTCAGCCACCATGCCACGGCGGCGCCGACGGCGATCGGCAGCATCGGGCCGAAGCCGAAGACGATCTCGAGCCAGGGGATCCGGCGCGGCTCGTGCGTGGTGAGGGTGCGTCCGGTGGCATCGTCGCGCATGGCGGTCTGGGGGAACTCTCGATTCGACGGTCTGCTGCGCCGCAGCACCGGGACAGGGAACGGCCGCGCACCGGCCGGGTTCCGAAACCCGGGTCCGGGCCCGGTTCGACGCGGTCCGTGTAGCGCCGCCGCGGCGCTCCGGCGAGGCCCCGCCGGTCCGTAAACGCGTCACCCGGTCGCCCGCGTCCCCGTCGGCGTCCCGGGCCAATGTCCGGGCCCTTGAGTGCGGGCGAGAAAGGCGTTATCTGTGTGGGGCCCTCATCACAAGGTCTGCGCCGCAGCGCGCCCGTGAGCCGCGAGGGTCCTGCCTCATCGGTTTCGCCAACCTGACCCCGGGCCCCTCGCCGCAGCGCGGCCCGCTCTCCGGTGCCCATCCCCCGGGCACCTGGCACTGAACCGGCCCTCCCACCACCTCCGTCGGTTGCAAGATACCCCCATGACGCCAAATCCCGACGCCCTCGCCGACGATATCGAGACCGCGGAGCCGGCCGACGCGCCGACCATGCCCGCCGCCCTCGAGGGCGTCCGCGAGGTCAAGCTCCAGGACCTCAAGTCGAAGACGCCGACCGACCTGACGGCCTTCGCCGAGGAGGTCGAGGTCGAGAACGCCTCGACCATGCGCAAGCAGGAGCTGATGTTCGCCATCCTGAAGCAGCTCGCTGCCAAGGAGGTCGAGATCATCGGCTCGGGCACCGTCGAGGTGCTGCAGGACGGCTTCGGCTTCCTGCGCTCCTCCGACTCGAACTACCTGCCCGGCCCGGACGACATCTACATCTCGCCGACCCAGATCCGCCGCTTCGGCCTGCGGACCGGCGACACCGTCGAGGGCCCGATCCGCGGCCCCAAGGACGGCGAGCGCTACTTCGCGCTCCTGAAGGTCAACACGATCAACTTCGAGAATCCGGAGAAGATCAAGCACAAGGTCCACTTCGACAACCTGACGCCGCTCTTCCCGACGAAGCGGTTCAAGCTCGAGCTGGACAACCCGACCAAGAAGGATTTCTCGCCGCGGATCATCGACATCGTGGCGCCGATCGGCAAGGGCCAGCGCGCCCTGATCGTGGCGCCGCCGCGCACGGGTAAGACCGTGCTGATGCAGAACATCGCGCAGTCGATCACCCTCAACCACCCCGAGTGCTACCTGATCGTGCTGCTCATCGACGAGCGGCCCGAGGAGGTCACCGACATGCAGCGCTCGGTGAAGGGCGAGGTCATCGCCTCGACCTTCGACGAGCCGGCCACCCGCCACGTGCAGGTCGCCGAGATGGTGATCGAGAAGGCCAAGCGCCTCGTGGAGCACGGGCGCGACGTGGTGATCCTGCTGGATTCCATCACGCGCCTCGGCCGCGCCTACAACACCGTGGTGCCGTCCTCCGGCAAGGTGCTGACCGGCGGCGTCGACGCCAACGCCCTGCAGCGGCCCAAGCGCTTCTTCGGCGCCGCCCGCAACATCGAGGAGGGCGGCTCGCTCTCGATCATCGCCACAGCGCTGATCGACACCGGCTCGCGCATGGACGAGGTGATCTTCGAGGAGTTCAAGGGCACCGGCAATTCCGAGATCATCCTGGACCGCAAGGTCTCCGACAAGCGCATCTTCCCGGCGATCGACATCACCCGCTCGGGCACCCGCAAGGAGGAGCTGCTGGTCCCGCCGGATTCGCTCAAGAAGACCTACGTGCTGCGCCGCATCCTCAACCCGATGGGCGTCACCGACGCGATCGAGTTCCTGCTCGACAAGCTGCGCCAGACCAAGAGCAACGGCGACTTCTTCGACTCGATGAACACCTGAGGCCGTCCCCGGCCGCGGGCATCGCCGCCGTCCCCGCGAGCGGAGCGATCCAGGCAGCGCCGCGGCGGCAAGCCGCGCGCTGGCCTGGGTCACGTCCCTGCGCTCCGGTCCCTCAGGATCGGGGAGCGGATGGGACGGGGGTCGCGCCCGCCGTGCGGGACGCCTGTCCCGCGGCGGCACGAAACGCGATTCCGGCCCGATCGGGCCGTTGACCGTCTCCTAACCGGCCTCTGCCAAGGTTCCATCCGGGCGCCAGGTAGCGTATCGGCCCCGCGACAGCCCCGCCGGCCGGTCCATCCCGGCGGCGGGGCTCGTCGCAGCCGGCTTGCACCGATCCCCGGATCCGTGACACTGGCGCGATGCCCCGCTCGCCCTGGACCGGTCCGGATCCGCTCCTCCTCGCCTCGACCAGCCCGACCCGGCGCCTCCTCCTGGAGAGCGCCGCCCTGCCGGTCGAGACCTCCGCCCCGGACGTCGACGAGCGCGCCCTCGAGGCGGCGAGCGCCGGCCTGTCCCCGCCCGACCTCGCCCTGCACCTCGCCCGCGCCAAGGCCGAGTCGGTGGCGGCGCGCCATCCCGGGCGGCTCGTCCTCGGCGCCGACCAGGTGCTCGACCTCGACGGCACCGTGTTCCACAAGCCGGCCGACGGCGCGTCGGCCCGGGCGCAGCTCGCCCGTCTGTCCGGCCGCACCCACGCGCTTCATTCCGCCGTGGTCCTGGCCGGGGCGGTCGAGGACGCCTTCGTGGAGACCGCGCGGCTGACCCTGCGCCCCCTCGATGAAAGGGCGATCGCGGCCTATGTGGACTGCGCCGGCGCGGAGCGCGTGCGGGCGAGCGTCGGCGGCTACCAGCTCGAGGGGCCGGGGATCCACCTGTTCGAATCGGTCGCGGGCGATCACAGCACCGTGCTGGGCCTGCCGCTTCTGCCGCTCCTCGCGCGGCTGCGCGCCGCCGGGCTTCTGGCTTTCTGAGGGAGTACCGCCTTGGCGGGACACGACCATTCGCACGGCGGCCACGCCCAGGGCGGTCATGCCCATGGCGGCCTCGGCGGCCACGCGCACGCGCCGAAGGATTTCGGCACGGCCTTCGCCATCGGCATCGTGCTCAACACCGCCTTCGTGGTGATCGAGGCGGCCTACGGCTACCTCAGCAACTCCATGTCGCTGGTGGCCGATGCCGGCCACAACCTCTCGGATGTGCTGGGCCTCGCGGCGGCCTGGATCGCCGCGATCCTGGTGCGCCGCCGCGCCAGCGCGCGCTTCACCTACGGCTACCGCGGCTCCTCGATCCTGGCCGCCCTGTTCAACGCCGTGTTCCTGCTCATCGCCATGGGGGCGGTGATCTGGGAGGCGCTGGTCCGGCTGGTCCACCCGGAGCCCGTCGCGGGCACGACCGTGATGGTGGTGGCGGCGGTGGGAATCCTGGTCAACGGCCTGACCGCGTGGCTCTTCGCCAGCGGCGCCAAGGGCGACATCAACGTCCGCGGCGCGTTCCTCCACATGGTGGCCGACGCCGCCGTCTCGGCCGGGGTCGTGGTGGCGGGCCTCGTGATCCAGCTCACCGGCCTCGCCTGGCTCGACCCGGCGGTCAGCCTCGTCATCGCCGCCCTGGTGGTCTGGGCGACCTGGGGCCTGCTGCGCGACAGCGTGGCCATGTCCCTCGACGCCGTGCCGCCGGAGATCTCCCCGGACGCGGTGACCGGCTTCCTCCTCGAGCGGCCGGGCGTCGCCGGCCTCCACGACCTGCATATCTGGCCCATGAGCACCACCAGCGTCGCCCTGACGGTCCATCTCGTGATGCAGGAGGGGCATCAGGCCCACCGCCAGCCCGGCAACGGCTTCCTCGCCGAGACCGCCGAGGGCCTGCGCGACCGGTTCGGCATCGGCCACGCCACCCTCCAGGTCGAGGAGGCCGGCGGCCCGGCCTGCCGCCTCGCGCAGGATTGCGCGGCGTGAGCGGCGCCCAGCCCCGCGCCTTCGTGGTCGGCCACCCGATCGCCCACTCGCGCTCGCCGCTGATCCACGGCCACTGGCTCGCCGTGCACGGGATCCCGGGCTCCTACGAGCGGCTCGACGTGGCCCCGGAGGCCTTTCCGGACTTCATCCGCGCCCTGCCCGCGTCCGGCTACCGGGGCGGCAACGTCACCATCCCCCACAAGGAGGCGGCCTTCGCGCTGGTGGACACGCTCACGCCGCGGGCGAAAACCATCGGCGCGGTCAACACCCTGGTGGTCGGGCCGGACGGGCGGATCCGCGGCGACAACACCGACGCGCCGGGCTTCTGCGCCCATCTCGACCACAGCCTGGGCGCGGCCTGGCCGGACCGGGCGGGCGGCACCGCCCTGGTGCTCGGCGCCGGCGGCGCGGCGCGGGCGATCGTGGTCGGGCTCGCCGAGCGCGGCCTGCGGTGCGTCTGGGTCGCCAACCGCACCGCGGCCCGGGCCGAGGCGGTGGCGGCCCTCGCGCCGGGCGTCGGGGCGGCGCTCGCCTGGGACGACCTGCCGGCGGCGCTTCCCGGGACAGGCCTCCTCGTCAACACCACGTCCCTGGGCATGAAGGGCCAGCCGCCGCTGGCCGTCGACCTGTCGACCCTGCCGGCGGACGCGGCCGTGGCCGACATCGTCTACGCGCCCCTGGAGACCGAGCTCCTGGCGGCGGCGCGGCGGCGGGGGCTCGCCGCCGTGGACGGGCTCGGCATGCTGCTGCACCAGGCGGTGCCGGGCTTCGCGGCGTGGTTCGGCCCGCGCCCCGCCGTCACCCCTGAGCTGCGCGACCGGATCGTGGCGGACCTCGCCGGATGACCCCGAAGGCCGGATCCGGACCCGTTATCCTCGGGCTCACCGGCTCGATCGGCATGGGCAAGTCGGCCACGGCCCGGATGTTCGCGGAGCGCGGCGTCCCGGTCCACGACGCCGACGCCGCCGTCCACGCCCTCTACGGGCCGGGCGGCGCGGCCGCCGCGGCGATCGGCGCGGCCTTTCCCGGCGTGCTCGGCGACGACGGCGGCGTCGACCGGGCGCGGCTGCGCGCCGCGGTGCTCGACGCGCCCGACCGGATGGCGGCGCTGGAGGCCATCGTCCATCCCCTGGTCCGGGCGGCCAGCACGAACTTCCTGGCGCGGCACGCGGCGGCGCCGCTGGTCGTCCTCGACGTCCCGCTCCTCTACGAGACCGGCGGCGAGGGCCGCTGCGACGCGGTCGCGGTGGTGAGCGCCCCGCCCGAGATCCAGCGCGACCGGGTGCTCGCGCGTCCCGGCATGACCGAGGCGGCCTTCGCGGCGATCCTGGCCAAGCAGATGCCCGACGCCGAGAAGCGCGCCCGGGCAGATTTCGTCATCGACACGGGCCGGGGTTTCGCCGCCGCCGAGGCCGCGGTCGCGCGGATCGTCGAGCGACTGACGGCGCACCGTGCGCCGCCGCACCGCGGCGACGGATGACACGCCCGGCGGATTGAATATCTGCGGTTGTGTTCCGGGGGGAATACGGACGGCAGGATGGACGTGATGGCGCGGCGCTGGGGCGGGATTGATCGCATTCGGTCGGGCGGCATCCGGGCCGCAACCCTTCTCGCGCTGCTGGCGGCCGGGCCCGCGCAGGCCCAGTACGCCGCCAACTGCCCGCCGCCGAAGAAGGTCGCGGCCGGCGCCTGCGTCACCGCCTGCCCGGGCGGCTACGAGGACCGGGGACCCGTCTGCGTCTACCGCAACACCTCTCGGTAGGGCGAGGCGCTCGACGGTTGGTCGACGGTGATGGACGGGGACGGCCGTGCAGGGCGGGTTAACCGCTCGGGCTTATCCCGCTAGGGTCCGCCCCCACCCCCCCGCGAGTCGCGAGACCCATGCTGCGCGAGATCGTCCTCGACACCGAGACCACCGGCACGGAGGCGAAGGGAGGCGACCGGCTGATCGAGATCGGCGCGGTGGAGCTCCTCAACCACATCCCCACCGGCCGGACCTTCCACCGCTACTGCAACCCGCAGCGGCCGGTCTCCGAGGGCGCCTTCAACGTCCACGGCCTGTCCGACGCGTTCCTCGCCGACAAGCCGCTCTTCGCCGAGATCGCCGGCGAGTTGCTGGCCTTCCTGGCCGACGGGCGGCTCGTGATCCACAACGCGCCCTTCGACGTCGGCTTCCTCAACATGGAATACGCCCGGCTCGGCGCGAACGCCCCGCCGCCGATCCAGCTGGAGGACGTCGTCGACACCCTGCCGATGGCCCGGCGCAAGCACCCGGGCGCGGCCAACAACCTCGACGCCCTCTGCAGCCGCTACGGCATCGACAACACCCGGCGCACCAAGCACGGGGCACTCCTCGACGCGCAGATCCTGGCCGAGGTCTACGTCGAGCTGCTCGGCGGCAAGCAGACCAGCCTCGGCCTCCTGGAGGCCGCGACGGCCGCCCCGGTGGCCGGCTCGGCGGCCCTGGCGTCGGCGGCTCCGGCGGCGCCCCGCCCCTACCGGTCTCGCCTCACGGATGCAGAGCGCGCCCGGCACGATAGCTTCCGCGCGAGCCTCGGTCCTGCCGCGATCTGGGCCGAGTATATCGGGGCGGACGATCCGGCCTGATCGCCGGTCCGTCCCGCTCTCCGATCCGCACGCCTGCCGCGCGCCGCCGGCTGTTGCCGCATCGCACAGGGGCGTTTATTGCAATGCACAAAACGCCGTCGACGGAGCCTCTCGCGGGGTGACGGAGGCTGGCCCGCGCGGTGCCGGTGCGCTCCCTCGGGGGAGGCACGGGCGCGCCGGATCCGGCCGTGACGGAGATGCTGAGGCAGTGAGGCGCGCACGCATGACCGAGGATTTCGGCAGTCGCGACGGACAGCGCGACGACAAGACCGGCCCGTCACCCTTCGCCGACATGATCGAGGCCACCCGCCTGACCGGCCTCGGCCGGCTCGAGGAGGCGACCGCCCTCATCCAGCGCAGCCTCGGGGGGCAGAAGGCTCCGCCCGCCGATCCGCCGGCCGCGCCGCAGCCTCCCGCGCGCCGCGACGCGCCTTCCGCCGAGACGCGCAGTCCCGCGGCGGAGTCCGGGACGCGGATGCGCGAGGTGGTGGGGCAGGTCGTGCGCGGGCTCGCGCCGGTGCTGAAGGGCCTGGGCAACCCGCTCCGGTCGCCGGCCCCGCCGCCCGCCGACCGGGCGGGCGGGACCGGGGGCCGCTTCGTGTCCCTGACCCATGCCGAGCCCGCCGGCACCCGCGAGTACAAGCTGTTCATCCCGAGCCACCCGGACCGGGCGGCGCCGCTGATCGTGATGCTGCACGGCTGCACGCAGAACCCGGACGATTTCGCCGCCGGCACCGGCATGAACACCCTCGCCGAGCGCGCCGGCGTGTTCGTGGCCTACCCGGCCCAGAGCCGCCAAGCCCACGCCCAGCGCTGCTGGAACTGGTACGAGCCCCGGGACCAGGGCCGCGGCGCGGGCGAGCCGGCGATCATCGCGGGCCTCACCCGCGCGATCATGGCGGAGCACCCGATCGACCCGGCCCGGGTCTACATCGCCGGCCTGTCGGCCGGCGGCGCCGCCGCCCTCAACATCGCCCGCGCCTACCCGGATCTCTACGCCGCCGTCGGCGTGCATTCGGGCCTCGCGGCCGGCTGCGCCCGGGACCTCGGCTCGGCGCTGATGGCCATGCAGGTCGGCGCCCCGGGCCTCGGCGCCCCGACCGCCTTCGGCACCCCGGCGCCCGCGACCCGCGTCCCGACGATCATCTTCCACGGCGAGGACGACGGCACGGTGAGCGTGCGCAACGCCGACCAGGTGCTGGCCCAGGCCAAGGTCGCCGGGCTGACGCCGCGGTCGGAGACCTTCGAGGGCCGCGGCCACCCCTTCACCCGCACCCGCTACCGGGACGAGGCGGGCCGGGTCGTGGTCGAGGATTGGCGGGTGCGCGGCGCCGGCCACGCCTGGTCCGGGGGCCGCCCCGACGGCAGCTACACGGATCCCGAGGGGCCCGACGCGTCCCGGGCGATGCTCGACTTCTTCGCCGAGCACCGGCTGGGACCGGCGGGGCGCCCGTAAGGGGTTTCCGGAGGGCCGCGCGCGCTGGCGGGTTGTCAGGACGCGGCCCTGCTGTATCGCAGGGCGCTGCCCTGCTCCCACAAAAGGTCCCGGACCTTTTGAATCCAGGACCTCCCATGAGCACCACCCCCGCGCCGATCCCGACCCTCCAGGGCCTCGCCGAGGTCGCCGACCGGTACGACCTGATCCTCTGCGACGTCTGGGGCGTGCTGCACGACGGCCAGACGGCCCACACGGCCGCCGGCGAGGCGCTGATCCGCTTCCGCGGCCTCCCGGGCGCGCGGCCGCGCCGGGTCGTCCTCGTCTCGAACGCGCCCCGGCCCGGCGACGGCGTCGGCCGCATCCTCGACCGGTTCGGCGTGCCGCGGGAGGCCTACGACGCGATCCTGACCTCGGGCGACCTCACACACGACCTGATCGCCGCGCGCCCGGGTGCCCGGATCCGGCATCTCGGGCCGGAGCGCGACCTCGGCATCTTCCAGGGGCTCGACCTCAGCCTCGTCCCGGAGCCGGAGGCCGACCTCGTCGTCTGCACCGGCCTGTTCGACGACCGCAGCGAGACCCCCGACGATTACCGGCCGGAGCTGGAGCGCCTGGCGGCCCGCGGGCTGACGATGATCTGCGCCAATCCCGACCTCGTCGTGGAGAGCGGCAACCGCCTGATCCCCTGCGCGGGCCTGCTCGCGGCGGCCTACGCGGAGATCGGCGGCCCCGTGGTCTACGCCGGCAAGCCGCACCGCCCGGTCTACGAGGCGGCGCTCGCCAAGGGGGCAGCGCTCACCGGGGCCCCGGTCGATCCGGCGCGGGTCCTGGCGATCGGCGACGCGATCCGCACCGACATCGCCGGCGCCCGCGGCTTCGGCATAGCCAGCCTGCTGGTGGCCCGCGGCATCCACGCGGAGGAACTCGGCGTCACGGCCGCGCATCACCGGCTGGGCGACGTCGCGGACTGGCTCGGCCGGCAGGCGGTCCATCCGGACGCGGTGATCGAGCGGCTGGTCTGGTAGCGCCCGACGCGCGGGCGCGGGCGGGCCGTTCGCGTATTGCCGCCAGTCTAACCCTCTGAAATCCGCGACAAGCTTGACACCGCGCGGGAAATTGCGTGGATTCGCGCGTGTGAATCGGTCCCGCGCGCAGCAATCAGCCCCGACATCCGCTTCGCTTGTCGGGCGATCCGCCCGGGAGACCTGTCCGGACGGGGTGCTCGCGACGATCGGGACCGGCGAGACGGCGGGTCTTGCGTGACCCTCGTCTCCGGACTGCCCGACTTCCTGCTCTATCTCGGCACCGCGACCGGGCTGATCGGCCTCTACCTGCTGATCTACACCCTCGCCACCGCGCACAACGAACTCGCGCTGATCCGCCGGGACGTGACGGCCGCCGCCGTCTCCCTGGGCGGAAGCCTGGTCGGCTTCACCCTGCCGCTGGCGGTGGCGATCTACAACGCGCGGTCCCTGCTCGACTGCCTGATCTGGGGGCTGATCGCCCTCGTGATCCAGATCGGGATCTACTGGCTCGTGCGCCTCGCGGTGCCCGACCTGTCGCGGCGCATCGAGGAGGACCGCGCCGCCGCCGCGATCCTCCTCGGCGCGGCCTCGCTGGCGGGCGGCGTCGTGAACGCCGCCTCGATGACCTATTGAGGGGCCGGTGACGGAGACCGCGCCCGCTCCCGACGCGGACGACGTCGCCGCCGGCGGGCCCGGGACCGGCTTCGCCGCCGCCCGCCGCTCCAAGCGCTCGGCCGCCGTGTCGCTGGTCCTGGTCGCGGGCGCCGGCGCGGCCGCCCTGACGCTCGGCGGCCTCGACCCGTCCCAGCGGGAGGAGGAGGCGCTCGTCTACGGGACGCTCGGCGCCTGCATCGCCCAGCAGCTGCGCGGCGCCGAGGCCTGCATCGCCGCCTACAAGACCGCGCAGGAGACCTACGCGGCGACGGCCCCGCGCTACGAGACCGAGGCCGATTGCCAGCGCCACCACGGGACCGGCGGCTGCACGCCGGGCGCGCAGGTCACGGAGGCCGCGCGCGGCCGCTACCTGCCGGTGATGGCCGCCTTCATGATGGGGCGCACGGACGCGCAGGACCTGCCGGTCCAGCCGCTCTACCCGCACGCGCCCGAGGAGGAGCGCGGCGAGGCCGGGACCGCGACGGCCGGGCACGGGGGCGGCTACTGCACCGGTGCGGGCGGCCGGGTCGCCTACGCGGGCGGCGCCTCGCGGGTCCACGTCCCCGCCTCGGTCGCCCGCACCACGAGCGCGACCCCGCGCACGATCAGCCGCGGCGGCTTCGGCGGCACCGGGCGGGCGACGGCGTTCTCCGGAGGCTCGGGCGGCCGCGCGGGCGGATCCGGGGGCGGCTGATGCGCCGCGTGCCGATCCCGGAGCGGCCCGACTGGCGGCTCCACGCCGCGCGGGCCGGCTTCACCTTCCACACGTTCGACGGCGCCCCCTACTGGGACGAGAGCGCCTACTACGCCTTCGGCCTCGCGGAGATCGAGGACGCCATCGAGGCGCCGAGCGCCGCGCTGCACGAGCTCTGCCTCGCCTTCGTGGACCGGGCGGTCCGGGACGCGGCGATCCTCCGCTCGCTGCGGATCCCGGAGCACGCCTGGGACGCGATCCGGGCGAGCTGGGACCGGCGCGATCCCGGCCTCTACGGGCGCTTCGACTTCAGCTACGGGGGCGACGGGCCGGCCAAGCTCCTCGAGTACAACGCCGACACGCCCACCGCCCTCTACGAGAGCGCGGTCTTCCAGTGGCTGTGGCTGGAGGACGGGCTGGCGCGGGGGCGCCTCCCCGCCGGCGCCGACCAGTTCAACACCCTGCACGAGGCGCTGGTGGCGCGCCTCGCCGCGGTGGCACCCCCGGAGGGCGTCGCCTTCGCGGGCTTCGCCGACGCGCCGGAGGATCGCGGCACGCTGGCCTATCTCCAGGACTGCGCGCTCCAGGCCGGCCGCGCCGCCCCCTTCCTGCCGGTCGAGGCGATCGGGCTCGACGCGGACGGGCGCTTCGTGGACGCGGCCGGCGCCCCGATCGGCTGCCTGTTCAAGCTCTACCCGTGGGAGTGGATGTTCGCCGACCCGTTCGGCCGCGCGGTCGGCGCGGCCACGACCCGGTTCCTGGAGCCGCCCTGGAAGGCGGTGCTCTCCAACAAGGGGCTGCTGGCGCATCTCTGGGCGATGGCGCCGGGCCATCCCAACCTGCTGCCGACCTATTTCGAGGAGGATCCGGCCAAGGCCGCGCTGGGCCGGAGCTTCGTGAAGAAGCCCCTCTACGGGCGCGAGGGCGCCAACGTGCTGATCGTGCGCGACGGCGCCGTCGCGGCGCGCGACGAGGGGCCCTACGGCGGCGAGGGCTACGTGCGGCAGGCCCTGGCGGAGCTGCCCGATTTCGCGGGCCGCCGCGCGCTGGTCGGCAGCTGGATGGTCGGCGACCGGCCCGCCGGCCTGTGCCTGCGCGAGTCGGACGGCCTCATCACGACCGACCGGGCCCGGTTCGTGCCGCACCTCATTGACCCGTGACCTGGTCCCGCGCCGCCGCGGCTCACCGGCCCAGCGCCGCGAGCTCCCGCCGCATGTTCGACCGCGCCGGCCCCTCCAGCTCCGCCCGGGCCCGGACGGTGACGAACAGCGGCCGGCCGGATGCGAGGGCCCCCCGCAGGAAGGCCGCGCGCCCCTGCCGGTAGGCGGCCGCGCCCACGACCGGGACGAATTCCCGCGCCACGCCGGCGGCGTAGCCGTCGTAGGCGGCGGGCGCCGCCCCCAGGATCGCCATGTCCAGGTCGAGGAAGAGCGCGACGTCCGCGGCGAGCGCGGCCGGGAGACCGTCCGGGACGGCGTGCCGCTCGGTCGCCAGGATCATCGTCTCGGCCGCCGCCAGCGTGGGCGCCGGGACCGCGCCCTCCGGCAGCGCCCGCAGAAGCGCGGCACTGCGGCGCTCGTTGTCCGCGGCGCCCGGCCGGTAGACGGCGTCGTGGAACCAGATCGCCAGTTCCACCGCGTCGGGATCCCGGACCGTCCCGCGGCGGGCGCGGAACGCTTCCAGCAGCGCGTCGATATGCGCCTGGCCGTGATAGACCCGGTGCGGCTCGGCCAGCCGGGCGCGCAGGTCAGCCAGGATGCGGGGATGGCCATCGAGCATCGGCCGATGCTCTACCCGATCCGCCGCCGCGGGACGAGGCGGATCGCGCCGCAGGCCCGGGAAGACGCTCCGGGCACCCGCGATGGACTTCACGGCCTCGCGCTCCGACGCCCCGCGAGATCATCGTCCCCGTGACGATGATCGGGGATGTGATCGTCGAACGCCCCGATAGACGCGCCGCTGTCGATCCCGAGAGATCTATTGGGCGCGATCGACCCGATCCCGCATCTGGTCTTCGCGCGGAACGCCGGCTACAGGGGCAGAACCATCCGGAGGATCCCCAGCGCCCATGAGAGCGACGAGCCTGAGAACGACGACTTGGTTGATGCTGACGGCGCTGCTCGCCGCCGCCCCGGCCCATGCGCAGGCCCCCGCCCCGGCACCGGCGGGGCCAGCGACCAAGCCCGAGAGCGATCCGGCTCAGGAGACGATCCGCAAGCTCAACGCCTATGTCGGGCTCCTCAACCGGACCCTGCGGGCGCAGGAATCGCTCGGCCGCTATCAGAGCTGGGTCAACATGAAGACCGGTCCGACCGGCCGCGAGCGGATCATCTACGGCCTCTACGGGCTCTACGACGTGCGCGGCGAGATCGCGAAGGCGGAGGCCGCGACGGCGCAGCCGCCCGCGATGCCGGACCTCGACGGCGCCGTGAAGACCTACATCGCCGCCTATCAGGCGCTCGCCCCGACGGTCACCGAGGCGGAGGGCTACTACGAGCGGCAGGATTACCGCGCGGACAAGATGGAGCAGGGCAAGGCGCTTCACGCCAAGCTCGCCGTCGCGGGGCCGGCCTTCCTGGCGGCGCGCGCCAAGGTCGACGCCGCGCTGCGGGTCGAGAAGGAGAAGAGCGACGCGCTGGAACTCGCCGCCCTCGAGGCGCGGGAGGGCCGCAAGGCGCGCTGGCACGTCGCGAACGTGATGACCGCCTGCCGCAAGGTCATGGACCTGCTGCCCACCGACGCCAAGCCGGTCGTCGACATGGCGGCCTTCGACGCCGCGCTCGGGCGCTACGCCGTCGCCGTGAAGGACATGGACGGGTACAGCGCCGCCAACCCGAACTCCTTCCACGTGTTCGAGAGCCGGCCGCGCGCGCTCCTGGGCAAGCTGCGCGAGTTCGACGACAAGCTCGCCAAGGCCAGGGGCGACGCCCGGCGCGGCGCCGGGCGCGACGTGACCTGGATCGTGAACGACTACAACATGATGGTGTCGACCGCGCAGACGGCCACGACCTTCTCGCGGTGACCGGGGGCGTCCGGGGGCGTCCGGGGGTGTCCGGGCCCCCGTCAGCGGGCGCTCCGGCCCGGTTCCGTCAGCCGCAGCGAGGTCGCGGCCGCGGTGACGGCCGCCTGCCAGCGCGCCTGCTCGGCCGCGGGGTAGCGGACGCGCAGGGTGACGAAGGCGCCGCCGCGGCCGCCCGCCAGCAGGGTCTTCCGATACAGGATCCCGGCCGCCGTCGTGCAGGAGAGCACGATCCAGCCGGGCTTGCGCGCCGCGTATTCCGGCGGCTGCCGCAGGCAGGTCTTCCGGTCCGCGGCCACGACGGCGTCGAGATCCTGGTCGAGCACGTCGTTCAGGCCCGACACCGTCAGGTGCAGGTGGCCGTCGGCCGAGCGGAAGGCCTGCCCGTCGCCGTTGTCCGGCGGCGGCTCCGCGACGAGGTCGGCGGGCACGTCGACGGAGAAGCCGAAACGGGCGTTGACCACGTGGCGCAGCGCCGGCGTGTCCGGCAGCGCCCGGCCCCAGTCGCGCCGGACCTGCGCGATCCGCGCGGTGTAGGCCCGCGTCAGGCAGGCCGTGTCCGGGCAGGCATCGCGGACCCGCGCGCGCCAGCGCGCGTGGTCCTCGCCGAAGGTGTCGATCGCCTGGCCGGTCTCGCCGTCGACCCCGCGCGTCTCGCCCACGATCCGGTCGAACAGGCGCCTGAGTTCCTCGTCCAGCCGCGTCAGGGCGGGGTCGGCACAGATCAGCGTCTCGACCCTGTCCCGGATCCCGGCGCAATCCGGCGCCGCCCGGGCGCCGACGGTGCCGAGCGCACAGACTGCGCCGACGAGACCGGATCGGAGGATCGATCGGGGGAACGATCGCGGGCTCAGGCGCGCCGGACGGGCTTGGCTACGCACGGATATCCCTTCTGTGGCGGTCTGGACGCGATCGGCCGTCGGGCCTTCCGGATCCGGGCAGGATGGCGCGCCGCCGCTCATCGGCCCGTCGTGGTCTTGAGCATCAGGATGTCGATGTCGCGCCGAGGCACGTAATCCGTCACGACGCTCTCGAAGGTCGTCGGGCCGGTCTTGCGGAGTCCGGTGGCGCAGAACGACACGAGCGTCGTCGGATCGCCCTTGTCCACGGTCAGCTTGAACGTGCCGATCGGCCCGGCCCAGTTGCCGCCGGAGGTGATCACGTAGGACAGGTACTGCTCGAAGGCCTGCACCCCCTGCCCGCCCGCCGCCGCGATCCTGCGGGCGAGCCCCTGGGCCGCCTTCAGGAAGGCCGCGTCCGTGCAGTATTTCCGCGCGTACTCGGCCTTCTCGTCGGCGCCCTCGGTCGGGGTCCCGAACGACAGGCTGGAGAGGCCGCCGACGCCCGGAACGTAGCTCTGCCGGACGACGACGTCGCGGCCCGCCGGGAAGACCTGCCGGCGCCAGAACTTCGACCGCAAGGTCCAGACCGGGAACAGGCTCGTCGTGCCCTTGCCCATGTCCTGGGGCTCCAGGAGGCCGTCCGCCACGAGGCCGCGGCGCTGATCCGCGCCGAGGGCGGCCAGCGCGGTCTCGGTCGCCTCGACCGTCGGGACGAGGGGGATGCCGAGGCTCCGCAGCCGCCCGGTCACCTCGACCTCCGGCTTGCCGGCCGGCGTGACGAAGGCGCGCTGCTCGACCTGCGAGTCGACCGGCCGGCCGTCGACCTCGGTGGTGAAGCGGAGGAAGTTGTCGTGCTTCGGGTCGGCGATGCTCAGCATCGCGTCGGGACCCCCGGAGATGTCGGGCATCGGGAACGCGATCGTCGTCTCGACGTCCCGGTCGGTCAGGTTGCGGAAGCGGTAGACGATCCGCACCGCCTTCTCGGACAGGAAGAGGTCCTCGGAGACGAGGGCGATCCGGTCCGTCTTCTCCAGGACGAGACCGCCGGTCGCGAGGGTCGCGACGCTGTCGTCGGCCCGGGCCGGACGCGGCAGGGCCGACGACAGAGCCGCCGACAGGATCACCGACAGGATCACCGGCAGGAGTAGGGTCAGGCGCGGGATGCGGGTCGTGGATGGGATTCGCACGGCTGTCGGGCTCGCGGGTTGGATCCGTCGGTGCGGGGCGGGGTGAGAACCGGCGCGTCGCCGGTCAGCGATCGGCGGGCGGGTCTCGGACGATCCGGTCACGCCTCCGGCTCAGTCGCGGAGCGGGCTCGGCAACCGTCGGTCCCGGTGGGAGACGGGCCTCGATCCGCCGCCCCAGGGCGGTGAGCGCTTCGGCGAAGGCGTCATCGGTCGCGGCACACCATCCTCCCCGCGGCGCGCCCGCACGCGCACCGCCGAATCTCGGACGGACCGAATGGAAGCTTTCGGGCAGAGTTGAGGCCGACCGAGAGGGCCATGTCAGGTCGAGGCGTCAGGTCGAGGCTGTGAGAAGACACCGCCGTCGGCGGCCACGCGCGATTGCGCCGCCGCGACCGTTCGGTCTATCGGCTGCCCGGGATGGCCGGCGGCCCCGGGCGCCGGCTCGATCCGCGACGATCTGCGAGGAGCGCCCCGTGCCAGCCGAAGACGCCCCGATCGGCCGCTTCCCGATCCCCCGCCTGGAGACGCTGCCGGACGACATCCGCGCGCGGATCGAGGCGGTGCAGGAGAAGTCCGGCTTCATCCCGAACGTGTTCCTGGTGCTCGCCCACCGTCCGGACGAGTTCCGGGCGTTCTTCGCCTACCACGACGCGCTCATGGACAGGCCGGGCAACCTGACCAAGGCCGAGCGCGAGATGATCGTGGTGGCGACCTCGGCCATCAACCAGTGCCAGTACTGCGTGATCGCCCACGGGGCGATCCTCCGGATCCGCGCCAAGGATCCGCTGATCGCCGACCAAGTGGCGATCAACTACCGCAAGGCCGACATCACCGACCGGCAGAAGGCGATGCTCGACTTCGCCATGCTGGTCAGCCAGTCCGCCCACCAGGTCGGGGAGGCCGCGTTCGCGGCGCTCAGGGCCCACGGCTTCGACGACGCGGATGCCTGGGACATCGCCGCCATCGCGGCCTTCTTCGGCCTGTCGAACCGGCTGGCGAACGTCAGCAACATGCGGCCCAACCCGGAATTCTACGCGCTGGGGCGCGGCTGACGGCGCGGCGTCCCTCGCCGCCGGTTACCGGACCGCCGGAGCGGGTTCCGGGCGTCCACCACCCCTTCAGAAGGCTCGGCGCCCCGCGGGACCGCCGGAGCCCCGCCGTGCGACCTGGCGTCGCGCGCGGGGAGCGGATGAAACGGCTCCGGCCCTCTGAGCCCGGCCGCGACCGCGCGCGGGGACGCGGCGCGGACGGGGCGCGCCGTCCTTACCAGTGCTTTAAGCCTATAGGAGCCGCCCGGTCCGGCTGTTAACAGGCGTTAAATTTTGTGGCCGACCCGGTGAGGGGGCGAATCCCGGCTTGAACCTTCGAAGCGGCGCGGCCCAGCGTCTCGACCTGACCGCGTGCGACCGCGAGCCCATCCACATCGTCGGCAGCGTCCAGCCGCACGGGTTCCTGCTCGGCCTCGAGGCCCGGTCCCTCACCATCGTCCAGGCGAGCGCCAACGCCCCCGCGGCGGCCTCCGTCGGCACCGTCCTCGACGCGGCCCTGCCCGACCTCGCGGCCGTCGTCCGCCACCACCTGGAGGCGGCGGAGCCCCAGGACGGCGCCCTCTATCTCCGGACGGTGACGCTGGAGACCGCCGGCGGGCGCCAGGCCTACGAGGTCGCGGCCCACCGGGTCGACGAACTCGTCGTGCTGGAGCTGGAGGAGATCGACGCGGCCGCGGCCGAGATCGGCGTCGACGTGCTCACCCCGCGCCTGCGGGCCTTCGTCGAGCGCCTGCAGACCGCCCGCACCGTCGAGGACCTCTGCCAGTTCGTCGCCGAGGACATCCGCCAGATCACCGGCCTCGACCGGGCCCTGGTCTACCGGTTCGACCGCGACTGGCACGGCACGGTGCTGGCGGAGGCCGGCAACGGCGTCCTGCCCTCCTACCTCGACCTGCGCTTCCCCGCCTCCGACATCCCGGCCCAGGCGCGCGAGCTCTACCGCCGGAACCGGCTGCGCATCATCCCGGATGCCGGCTACGTCCCCGTGCCGATCCGGCCGGCCACCACGCCCTCCGGCCGGCCGCTGGACCTCAGCCAGTCGGTGCTGCGCTCGGTCTCGCCGGTGCATGTCGAGTACATGCGCAACATGGGCACGATGGCGTCCATGTCGGTGTCGATCCTCGTCGACGGCGCCCTCTGGGGCCTGATCTCCTGCCACAACCGCGCGCCCAGGCGCGTGCCCCTCCAGGCGCGCAACGCCTGCGACGTGCTCACCCAGATCTTCGCCCTGCAGCTCTCGGCCCGCGAGCGCGGCGCCCAGTCTGAGAAGCGGCTGGCGCTGGGCGCCGTGCAGGCGCGCCTCCTCGCGTTCATGGCCGAGGAGGACAGCTTCGTCGACGGCCTGCTCAACCACCCCGACGACGTCCTGGCCCTGGTGGACGCGACCGGCGCCGCGGTGGTGACGGCCGACCGCTGCCGGCTGCTCGGGGCGACGCCGACCGAGCGCGAGGTCCGCGCCCTCTATCGGTGGCTGTCCGAGCGCGAGGATGCCGAGGAGGTCTTCGTCTCCGAGGCCCTGTCGGAGGCGTTCCCGGCCGCCGCCGCCTTCGCCGACCGGGCGAGCGGCCTCCTGGCGATCTCGGTCTCGAAGAAGTACGCGAGCTACATCCTCTGGTTCAGGCCCGAGGTCGTGCGGACGGTGAAGTGGGGCGGCAACCCCGTGAAGGCCGTCCGGCCCGACCCGGAGGGCGGCCCGGACCGGCTGCACCCGCGCAAGTCGTTCGAGATCTGGAAGGAGACCGTGCAGGGCCGCTCCCTGCCCTGGTCCGACCCGGAGGTGGAGGCCGCCAAGGACCTGCGCGCCTCGGTGCTCGGCATCGTGCTCCGCCGGGCCGAGGAGCTCGCCGCCATGAGCGAGGAGCTGCAGCGCTCGAACAAGGAGCTGGAGGCGTTCTCGTACTCGGTCAGCCACGACCTGCGCGCGCCGTTCCGCCACATCGTCGGCTACGCGAACCTGCTCAAGACCCGCGAGGGCGCCCAGCTCTCCGACAAGGGCCGGCACTACGTGGAGACGATCATCGAGGCGGCCTTCTCGGCCGGCACCCTGGTCGACAGCCTGCTGAGCTTCTCGCAGATGGGCCGGCACGCCCTCAACAAGGTCTGGGGCGACATGAACGCCCTGGTCGAGGAGGTCCGCCGGAAGGTCCTGCGCGACGTCACCCCCGACCGGACCCTCCGCTGGGAGATCGCGCCCCTGGGCCGCGCCTATGCCGACCCGGTGATGCTGCGGCTCGTCATCGAGAACCTGCTGTCGAACGCCGTGAAGTACACCCGCGGCACCCCGGAGGCGGTGATCGCGATGGGCAGCCTCCCGCCCCGGGAGGGCGAGGCGGTCTACTACGTGCGCGACAACGGCGCCGGGTTCGACATGGCCTACGTCGACAAGCTGTTCGGCGTGTTCCAGCGGCTGCACCGGGTCGAGGAGTTCGAGGGCACGGGGATCGGCCTCGCCAATGTCCGGCGCATCGTCGAGCGCCACGGCGGCCGGACCTGGGCCGAGGGCAGGCTCGGCGCGGGCGCCACCTTCTACTTCACCCTGCCCATCCGGGAGGAGGCGCACTGATGGCGGGACTGAAGCCCATCCTCCTGGTCGAGGACAACCCGAACGACATCGAGCTGACGCTGGCGGCGCTCGAATCGAGCCAGCTCGCCAACGAGATCGTCATCTGCCGCGACGGCGCCGAGGCCCTCGACTTCATCTACCGGCGGGGCGCGCACGAGAAGCGGCAGGCCCAGGACCCCGCGGTGGTCCTGCTCGACCTGAAGCTGCCCAAGGTCGACGGCCTGGAGGTGCTCGCCAAGATCAAGGGCGACCCGGTCACCCGCCAGGTGCCGGTGGTGATGCTGACCTCGTCCCGCGAGGAGACCGACCTCGTGCGCTCCTACGATCTCGGGGTGAACGCCTTCGTGGTGAAGCCGGTCGCCTTCGAGGAATTCTTCGCGGCGATCAAGGAGATCGGCGTGTTCTGGGCCCTCCTCAACGAGCCGCCGCCGTACCGGGGAGGCTGGCCATCGAACGCGTGATCGGACCTTCCGCGGGGCCGCTGCGGGTCCTCCACCTGGAGGACAGCGACCTCGACGCCGAACTGATCGAGGCCGAGCTGGAGACCCTCGGGCACCCGGTCGCGATCGAGCGGGTGATGACCCGCGACGCCTTCGCCCGCGCGGCGGTCGCCGGCCGGCACGACCTGATCCTGGCGGACTACGTCCTGCCGACCTTCGACGGCGTGAGCGCCCTCGGCATCGCCCGGGCGCAGTGCCCCGACACGCCGTTCATCTTCTGCTCGGGCACGCTCGGCGAGGACGTCGCGGTCGAGGCCCTGAAGAACGGCGCCACCGACTACGTCGTCAAGCAGCGCCTCGACCGCATGCCGCGCACGATCGTCCGGGCGCTCGCCGAGGCGCGGGCCCGCGCCGACAAGCGCGAGGCCGAGGCCGCCCTGCAGGCGCTCAACGAGACGCTGGAGGTGCGCATCGCCGAGCGGACCCGGGAGCTCGCCGCGGCGAACGAGGCCCTCCAGGCCCAGATCGTCGAGCGGGAGCGGGCGGAGGACGCCCTGCGGCTCGCCCAGCGCCTGGACGCGGTCGGCCAGCTCACGAGCGGCGTCGCGCACGACTTCAACAACCTGCTGACGGTGATCGCCGGCAACATCGAGTTCCTCGAGAGGGTCGTCTCCGACACCCGCTCGAAGCGCCGCCTCGCCATGATGCGCGGGGCCGCCGAGCGCGGCGCCCGGCTCACCGCGCAGCTCCTCGCCTTCTCCCGGCGCCAGCGCCTGGAGCCGACGCCGGTCAGCCTCAACCAGACGGTCGCGTCGATGCGCGACCTGCTGCAGAGCTCGATCGGCGGCGCGGTCCGGATCGAGACGACCCTTCAGCCCGACTTGTGGCCGGCCCTGGTCGACGCCACCCAGATCGAACTCGTGATCCTGAACCTCGCCATCAACGCCCGCGACGCGATGGCGGTGGGCGGCCGGCTCGCCATCGAGACCGCCAATGTCAGCGTCACCGGGGCGCCGACGCGGCCCGAGCAGCCGGCGCCCGGCGCCTACGTCATGGTGGCGGTGAGCGACACCGGCACCGGAATGACGCCGGACGTGCTGGCCCGGGTGTTCGAGCCGTTCTTCACCACCAAGGAGGTCGGCAAGGGGTCGGGTCTCGGGCTCGCCCAGGTCTACGGCTTCGTCAAGCAGTCCGGCGGCGGCATCCGGATCGACACGGTCGCGGGCGAGGGCACCTCGATCAAGGTCTACCTGCCCCGGGCCGCGGAGCCCGAGGGCGCCGTGCCCCGCCTGCCGGCCGCGGCCGAGGCGGCGCGGACGCACCCGCCCGGGAGCGGCCCCCGACTCCTCGTGGTCGACGACGACGCCGAGGTGCGCGAGGTGACGACGACCCGCCTGATCGAAGCCGGCTACGCGGTGCGCGAGGCGGCCTCGGGCCTCCAGGCCCTGGCCGCCCTGGAGGCGGATCCGGGCGTCGACCTCGTCGTGATGGACTTCGCCATGCCGGGCATGAACGGGGCCGAGACGGCCCTGGAGGTCCGGAAGCGCTGGCCGGCGCTGCCGGTCCTGTTCGTCACCGGCTTCGCCGACACCACCGCCCTGACCGAGGCCGGCGCCGTCGGCGCCGACGCGATCGTGCTGAAGCCGTTCCGCGTCGGGGAGCTCGAGGGCAAGGTCGCCGCCGCCCTGGCGGCCCGCCCGACCGCGCAGCTCCGCCTGATCTCGGGCCGCGACAGGAGCGCCTGAGGGACGTCGCGCTGGCGTCGCGCTGGCGTCTCTGGGGCTCTCCCGGGCGTTCTCCACACGGCGTGCGGGCCCCGCACGGCGTCCCGGGCGGCGCGTGCGCGCCGACGCGGTTGCGCGAACCCGCCCGCTGGGGCACCGATGGCGCTGTCCTGTCCCACCGGTTCCTCGCCCCATGTCCGAGTCACGCGCCTGGTCCGATGCCTGAGACCGTCGGGACCGCGCCCCCGGCCTTCCTCGCGGAGGGCGGCGCGATGGGCGCCCGGATCCGCGCCCACGACTGGTCCGGCTCGCCGCTCGGCCCGCCGGACAGCTGGGCGCCCTGCCTGCGGGCGACCCTGAGCCTGATCCTGGGATCGCGGTTCCCGATGTTCGTGGCGTTCGGGCCCGACCTCGTCTTCCTCTACAACGACGCCTACGCGGAGATCCTGGGCGACAGGCATCCCGCGGCGCTCGGCGCGCGCTTCCGCGACGTCTGGAAGGAGATCTGGCCGGAGATCGGCCCCCTGATCGACCGGGCGCTCGCCGGCGCGGCGACGTGGTCCGAGAACATGCCGCTGACCATGAACCGGCACGGCTACGACGAGCCGACCTGGTTCACCGTCTCGTACGCGCCGGTGCGCGACGAGGCGGGCCGGGTCGCCGGCCTGCACTGCGCCTGCACGGAGACGACCGGCCGCGTCCAGGCCGAGGCGCGCCTGCGCGAGGCGGAGGCCCGGATCCGGGCCCTCGCCGACCACCTCCCGGGCGGCTACGTCTACCAGCTCGCCATGGCCCCCGACGGCGCCGACCGGCGCTTCCTCTACGTGTCGCAGGGCTTCGAGCGCATGACCGGCCTGGCGGCCGGGGACGTGCTCGCCGACCCGGCGGTCGCCTACGACCTGATCCTGCCGGAATACCGCGCCGCCGTCGCCGAGGCGGAGGCCGCCGCGATCCGCGACCTCGCGCATTTCGACGTCGCGGCGCCCATGCGCCGGCCGGACGGCACCCACGTCTGGACGCGCATCGTCTCGGCCCCCCGCCGCGTCGGCGACACGCTGGTCTGGGACGGGCTGCATCTCGACGACACGGTGCGCCGCCGGACCGAGGAGCAGCTGCGGGAGAGCGAGCGGCGCCTGCGGCTCGCGACCGAGGCGGCCGAGATCGGCCTCTGGGACGTCGACGTCGTCGCCGACACCCTGTTCTGGCCCGCGCGGGTCAAGGCGATGTTCGGCATCTCGGCCGACGTGCCGGTCACGATGGCCGATTACTACGCCGGCCTGCATCCCGAGGACCGGGCGGCCACGAGCGCGGCCTACGCCTCCGCCCTCGATCCCGCACGGCGCGCCGTCTACGACGTGGAGTACCGCACCGTCGGCAAGGAGGACGGCGTCGTGCGCTGGGTCGCCGCCAAGGGGCGCGGGATCTTCGAGGGCGCGCGCTGCGTGCGGGTGATCGGCACGGCGATCGACATCACCGCCCGCAAGCAGGCCGAGGAAGCCCTGCGCGCCAGCGAGGCGCAGTTCCGGGTCCTGTCGCAGGTGCTGCCGAACTTCGTCTGGGCGACCGACGCGGCCGGGGCGGCGAACTGGTTCAACGCGCGCGTCTACGCCTACGCGGGCCGGGAGCCCGGCACCCTCGACGGCGCGGGCTGGCGGGGGATCATCCATCCCGACGATCAGGACCGGGTCGACGAGGAATGGCGGGCGGCCGTCCGGTCGCGGGCCGACTACCAGTCCGAGTACCGCCTGCGCCGCGCCGACGGCGCGTATCGCTGGTTCCTGGCCCGGGCGCAGCCGGTCCTGGGCGCCGACGGCGCGGTCACCCGCTGGGTCGGCACCAGCACCGACATCGACGACCAGAAGCGGCTCATGGCCGAGCTCGTGCGCTTCAACCTGACCCTGGAGCAGCGCGTGGCCGAGCGCACGGCCGAGCACGACCGGGTCTGGCGCAACTCGCGCGACCTGCTGGCCGTGGTCGGGGCCGACGGCATCTTCCGCGCGGTCAATCCGGCCTGGCAGACGATCCTGGGGCACGAGCCCGCCGCGGTGGTGGGGCGCAGCTTCCTGGACTTCATCTGGCCCGAGGATGCGGGCGCGACCCAGGAGGCGCTCGAAGCGGCCGCCGCGGCACGCGACCTGACCGATTTCGAGAACCGCTACCGGCACAGGGACGGCACCCTGCGGCTGATCTCGTGGCGCACCTCCGTCGAGGGCGCGCAGGTCTACGCCTACGGCCGCGACGTCACCGCCGAGAAGGCCCAGGCCGAGGCGCTCCGGCACGCCGAGGAGGCGCTGCGGCAGTCGCAGAAGCTGGAGGCGGTGGGCCAGCTCACCGGCGGCGTCGCCCACGACTTCAACAACCTCCTGACGATCATCCGCTCGTCGGTCGACTTCCTCCGCCGGCCGGACCTGGCGGAGGAGCGCCGGTCCCGCTACCTCAACGCCGTCTCGGAGACGGTGGACCGCGCGGCGAAGCTCACCGGCCAGCTCCTCGCCTTCGCGCGGCGACAGGCGCTGAAGCCCGAGATCCTCGACGTCGGCGCGCGGCTGCGCGGCGTGGCCGACCTCCTCGACACGGTCACGGGCGCCCGCATCGCGGTCGTGACCGAGCTGCCGGAGCGGCCCTGCTTCATCCGGGTCGATCTCAGCCAGTTCGAGACCGCGCTGGTCAACATGGCGGTGAACGCCCGGGACGCCATGGACGGCGCCGGAACGCTGACCCTGCGCCTGCGCTGCGGCGCGGCGCTGCCGCCGATCCGCGGCCATGCCGGCGCGCCCGGCCCGTTCGCGGCGATCGACCTCGTCGACACCGGCACCGGCATCGCGCCGGACGTGCTGGCGCGGGTGTTCGAGCCGTTCTTCACCACCAAGGAGGTGGGCAAGGGCACCGGACTCGGCCTGTCCCAGGTCTTCGGCTTCGCCAAGCAGTCCGGCGGCGACGTCGCGGTCGAGAGCGCGCCCGGCCGCGGCGCCACCTTCACGCTCTACCTGCCGCAGGTCGAGCCCGAGGCGTCCTGCGCCGCCGCCGCGGAGGCCGCCGCCCTCGACCCCGGCGGCGCGGGGCAGCGGGTTCTGGTGGTGGAGGACAACATCGAGGTCGGCCGCTTCGCCACGCAGATCCTGGAGGATCTCGGCTACGCGACGACCTGGGCGACCAACGCCGAGGAGGCGCTGGACCAGCTCGGGGCCGACGGCGCGGCCTTCGACGCCGTGTTCTCCGACGTGGTCATGCCCGGCATGGGCGGGATCGCGCTGGCCCGGCTCCTCCGGCAGCGGATGCCGCACCTGCCGGTGGTTCTGGCCTCCGGCTACAGCCACGCCCTCGCCCAGGAGGGGATCCGCGACTTCGAGCTGCTGCCCAAGCCCTACTCCGCCGACCAGGTCTCGCGCGTGCTGCGCAAGGTCGTCGGCGCGCGGCGGAGGCGGCCGAGGGGCGGGCAGCAGGGCGGGCAGCCCTGACGCGGCGGGGCGCTGCCGGGACCAGCGGAGACCTGACAGAGACCTGACAGAGGCCTGACGCCGCAGCCGGGCGGCGACGGGCTCTCCCGGCGCCATGTTCCCGCGGGAGGTTCCGCGCGCGGGAGACGCCGCGCCCGCCCCCGGAGGTCCTATGGACAGGGTCATGTACGCGCTCGTCACCCTGGCGGAGGCGGTGCTCGGGACCTTCGGCGTGCGGGCGCTCTACGAGCAGCCCGCCTACGCGGTCGTCGAGCGCCTCGACCGCGGGGTCGAGATCCGGTCCTATGCGCCGCGCCTCGCGGTCGAGACCGACGCGCGCGGCCAGGGCGACGGCGACGCCTTCGGGCGGCTGTTCCGCTACATCACCGGCGCCAACCGGGCCGGGGACCGCATCGCCATGACGGCGCCGGTCGAGAGCGGCGGCCAGCGCATCGCCCAGCACATCGCCATGACCGTCCCGGTGGAGCGGGACGGCACCGGCACGATGCGGTTCTTCCTGCCCCGCGCGGTGGCGGCGGCCGGGGCGCCGGCCCCGACCGAGCCGGGGGTCCGGCTGGTCGAGGTCCCGGCCGAGCGGGTCGCGGCCCTGCGCTTCTCCGGCCGCCTCACCCCGGAGGCGCGGGCCGCGCAGGCGGGCATCCTCGCCGCCGTCCTGGCGGCGGCCGGCCGCGCACCGGCGGGCGCGCCCTTCGTCATGGGCTACGACCCGCCCTTCGCGATCCCGTTCCTGCGCCGGAACGAGGTCGCCGTCCGCCTGCCGCCGCCGTGAGAGCCGGGACCGGTCCTGACGACCCGGCGCGCGGCCTCGGACGCCGCCCCGGAGGACCGGCCCGATTGCGCAATTATCCCGCGATGTCCTTCATAATAATCCCGAAGACTTGCCGCCATCTTCCTCTTTTGTTGTCTTTGCGCCACAGGCCCGATCATTCGAGCCCGCAAGTCGTCCCCCGCAGGGATTAAACAGAATGTGAATTGAGGTCGCGACCCGACCCGAGATCAGTGAGGCGCACGCAGCCGACGCGAAGCGGCGCGTGCCTTCGAATCCAGGTTGGGGGAAGATATGCGGGCCCTGCGAGGCAGCTTGATCGCGTCCGTGGCTCTGTTGCCGGGTGTCGCGCAGGCTCAACAATCCGTCACCCTCGGCGAGATCAGCGTCGTCTCGACGTCGCCGGTGGGTGCGGGCGGCGGCAATTCCAGCGGCGTCCAGAATCTCGATACGCTCGCCCAGGCCGCGCCGACCTTGCCGGCCCCGGCCGCCGGGGTGCGGCTGCGCGGCTCCGAGCAGCCGCTCAACAAGATCCCCAGCACCGTCGAGACCGTCACGGCCCGGCAGATCGAGGTCGATCAGGGCTCCGACAACGTGATCGCCACGCTGGCGCGGCGCACGCCCGGGGTGAACCTCAACGACTCGCAGGGCAATTCGAACCGGGTCGATCTCAGCTACCGCGGCTTCACGGCCTCGTCGGTGCAGGGCGTGCCGCAGGGGCTCGCCGTCTACCAGAACGGCGTGCGGATCAACGAGGCCTTCGGCGACGTCGTCAATTTCGACCTGATCCCGCCGCAGGCGATCCAGCGCATCGACGTGGTCACCGGCAACCCGGTCTTCGGCCTCAACGCCATCGGCGGCGCGGTCAACATCCAGATGAAGAACGGTTTCACCTGGCAGGGCACCGAGATCTCGGCCTGGGGCGGCTCGGACGCGCGCACCGCCGGCTACCTGGAGTACGGCAAGATCTCCGGTCCCTGGAGCTTCTACTTCACCGGCGACGGCCTGAACGACCGCGGCTGGCGCTACCAGAACCCGAGCACGATCGGCCGCCTCTACGCGGATCTCGGCTACCGCTCGCAGGATTCGGAGTTCCACCTGATCGGGCTCGCCGCCCGCAGCTTCTACGGCGCCGCCGCCGCCACGCCGGTGGACTTCACCCATCTCGACCCGCGGGCGATCTTCACCTACCCGCAGACCCAGACGACGCAGGTGGGCACGCTCCAGCTGACCGGCCGGGTCGACCTCTCGCCGACCTGGGACCTCGCCGGCAACGCCTATTACCGGCGCTTCAGCGAGTTCTACGTCGACGGCAACCAGGGCAACTTCGAGAACTGCAGCAGCCGCAGCAGCTTCCGGGGCTCGCTCTGCTACCAGGACGACGCGTTCAACGTGAACGCGCCGCCCACCAGCCAAGTGGCGGCGCGCCGGGCCTACGCCAACCAGTTCGCGATCCTCGGCCTGAACAACCAGACGATCCCGTTCGTCCGGAACATCCCGTACGGCACGATCGACACGACCCGGACGGAGGCCGAATCCTACGGCGGCTCGCTCCAGGCCGCCAACCGCGACCGGATCTTCGGCCTGAACAACGCCTTCGTGGTCGGCGGCAGCGTCGACGCCTCGAATTTCTCGTTCAAGTCGGCGAGCCAGCTGGGCGTGATCAACCCGAACCTGTCGATCACCGTCGACCCGAACAACCCGTACTACGGCACGATCCCGGGCCTCGGCACGCCGGACATCCGCACGCTGGGGGCGATCGGCCTCGCGCCGGGCAACGTCAGCGGCTCGACCCTGTATCTCGGCCTCTACGCCACCGACACGCTGGACGTGACCGACCGGCTGTCGCTGACCGGCGGCTTCCGGCTCAACTACGCCCGCATCCAGACCCGGGACCAGACCGGGTTCTCGCCGGACGTGACCGGCGTGCACGAGTACACCAAGGTCAACCCGCTCGCGGGCCTGACCTACCAGTTCGATCCGGCGCTGAACCTCTACGGCGGCTACTCGGAATCGAACCGCGCCCCGACCCCGCTGGAGCTGTCCTGCTCCAGCCCGACCCAGCCGTGCCTGCTGCCGAACTCGCTCGTGGCCGATCCGCCGCTCAAGCAGGTCACCGGCCGGACTTACGAGGCCGGCTTCCGCGGCGTGATCCCGGCCTTCCTGTCGGGCGGCGCCCTCACCTACAAGGCCGGCGTCTACCGCACCGACCTGAGCAACGACCTCTACCAGGTCGCCGTCGCGGGCAACGCCGCCCGCGCCTACTACATCAACGTCCCGGCGACCCGGCGCCAGGGCATCGAGGTCGGCGCCGAGTACGCGGTCACGCCCGACCTGCTGGTCTACGCCAACTACGCCCTGGTCGACGCGACCTTCCAGTTCAACGCGACCCTCTCGTCGCCCAACAACCCCCTGGCGAGCACCGGCGCGGCCGGCGGCGCCGTGGGCGGCGACGTGATCCCGAACGGCGGCATCCGCGTCCGGCCGGGCGACAAGATCCCGCTGATCCCCGATCACCAGATCAAGGCGGGCTTCGAGTACAGCATCACCCCGAACTGGCGCTTCGGCCTCAACGTCTCGGCCTTCTCGTCGTCCTACTACCGCGGCGACGAATCGAACCTCAACCGCAAGCTGCCGGCCTACTACGTGATGAACCTGACGACGAAGTATCAGGTCAGCAAGAACCTGGAGATCTTCGGACTGGTCACCAACCTGACCAACAACCGCTACGCCACGTTCGGCACCTTCGCCGAGACGGGCGCGGTCGCCGGCAACCTGTCGATCAACGACCCGCGGACCACGACCCTGGCGCAGCCGCTCTCGATCTACGCCGGCCTGACCTACCGGTTCGGGGCGGATCCGGTCCCGATGGCGCCGGAGCCGATCATCCGGAAGTACTGATCCCGTCCGGGGGGAACGACGGAACAACGGAGCGAGGGGCCGGGGGATCCGCGGCCCCTCTTCCGTTCGAGCCCGCGCGCCTTCGCGCCCGGACGATGAGCCCGGTCTTTCAAACCCAGATGAGTGCGGCCGCCGACCCGATCCGTATCCCTGATCGGCCGCCGGCGAGGCTTTCGGGCGCTCCCGTCCCGGTCATCCCGATCCTGGAGACACCCATGCCGCGCTACTTCATCGACACCGCCGACCACGTCGCCGTCCGGGACGACGAGGGCACGGTCCTCCCGGACCGGGCCGCCCTGCGGGACCTGCTGCGCCGGACCCTGACGGCGCTCCTGCACGACGAGGGCGAGGAGACCGGGGTGAACGACTTCACCGCCAGCGCCTACGACGAGGACGGTCGCCTCGTGATGCGGGCCCGGGCCAGCTTCCACGTCGTGGACCCGTAGGGGACGCCCGGCAGGACGTCCCCGCACCCCTGTCAGGCCGCGTCCGGCATGCGGTCGAGGAGCTTGTCGAGGGTGATCGGGTAGTCGCGCACGCGGATGCCGGTGGCGTTGTAGATCGCGTTCGCGACCGCGGCGCCGACCCCCGAGATGCCGAGCTCGCCCACGCCCTTGGCCTTCATGGGCGAGGACATCGGGTCGACCTCGTCGAGGAAGATCACCTCCTGGTGCGGGATGTCGGCGTGGACCGGCACCTCGTAGCCGGCGAGGTCGTGGTTGGCGAAGAAGCCGCGCTTGGTGTCGACGGCCAATTCCTCCATCAGGGCCGCCCCGGTGCCCATCACCATCCCGCCGATCACCTGGCTGCGGGCGGATTTCGGGTTGAGGATGCGCCCCGCCGCGCAGATCGCCAGCATCCGCCGCACCCGGACCTCCGCCGTATAGGCATCCACCGCGACCTCGACGAAGTGGGCGCCGAAGGTCGAGACCTGCTGGGTCTTCGAGAACTCACCGAACTCGATCGCGTCCTCGGCCACGAGCTCGCCGTCGGCGGCGGCCCGGGCGAGCGGGATGGCGCGGTTGCCGGCGCGAACCTCGCCCTCCTCGAACACCGCGTCGGTGGCGTTGAAGCCGAGCTTCTGCGCGACCGCCTCCCGCAGCTTCACGCAGGCCGCGTAGACGCCCGCGGTCGACGAGTTGGCGCCGAACTGGCCGCCCGAACCCGACGAGACCGGGAAGTCCGAGTCGCCGAGCCGCGCCACGACCCGGTCGAGGGGCACGCCCATCATCTCGGCGGCGGTCTGCGCGATGATCGTGTAGCTGCCGGTGCCGATATCGGTCATGTCGGTCTCGACCGTGACCGTGCCGTCGGCGGAGAGCCGCACCCGGGCGCCCGACTTCAGCACCATGTTGTCGCGGAACGCCGCCGCCATGCCGTGCCCGACGAGCCAATGCCCCTCCCGGACCTGTCCGGGCTTCGGGTTGCGCTTGGCCCAGCCGAACCGCTCGGCGCCGAGCTTGAGGCAGCCGACGAGGTCGCGGTGGGAGTAGCGCAGGTCCGGCTGGGTCGGGACGACCTGCGTGTCGTTGCGGATGCGGAACTCCACCGGGTCGAGGCCGAGCTTCTCGGCCATCTCGTCCATGGCGACCTCCAGCACCGCGAGGCCCGGGGCCTCGCCGGGGGCGCGCATGGCGTTGCCCTCGGGCAGGTCGAGCCGGGCGAGCTTCATGGCGGTCAGGCGGTTCGCCCCCGCGTAGAGGTACTTGGTCTGGTTCACGGCCGTCTCGGGATCGCCCTCCGGCAGGTTGCCCGAGACGCTCTCGTGCGCGATCGCCGTGATGGTGCCGTCCCGCTGGGCGCCGATCCGGACCCGCTGGATCGTGGCCGGGCGGTGCGTGGTGTTGTTGGCGATCAGCGGGCGGGTCAGCGCCACCTTGACCGGCCGCCCGGTGGCCTTCGCGGCGAGCGCCGCCAGCACCGCGTCGGCGCGCACGAACAGCTTGCCGCCGAAGCCGCCGCCGACATAGGGCGCGTCGAGCCGGACCTTGTCCTTCGGCAGGCCGAGCATCTTGGCGAGGCTGCCGTGGCCCCAGCCGATCATCTGGTTTGCGGTCCAGAGCGTGACCCGGTCGCCGTCCCAGGCCGCCGTCGTGGCGTGCGGCTCCATCATGGCGTGGCTCTCGTCGGACGTCGTGTAGGTCGCGTCGAGCGTCACGGGGGCCTGCGCGAAGGCGCCCTCGAAGTCGCCGGTCCGCTCCTCGCCGTTGCCGCCGCTGCCCTCGCCGCTGTCGGCCGGGACCGGCTCGGCGGTCTTCGCCGCGGCGGCGAGGTCGAACGCACCGGCCTCTGGGGCGTAATCGACCGTCACCAGGAAGGCGGCCGCCCGGGCCTGCTCGAAGGTCTCGGCCACCACGACGGCGATCGCCTGATGGTAGTGCTGGATCACGTCGCCGCCGAACAGGTAGGCGACGTTCATCACGCCGCGCTCGATCCGCGGCGTGTCGAGGGTGGTGACGATCCCGATGACGCCGGGCGCCTGCCGGGCCGAGGCCGTGTCGATGCTGCGCACCCGGCCCTTGGCGATGGCGGAGCCCAGCACGTAGCCGTAGGCGGCGTCGGGGGCCGCGTCGTGGCGCTCGTACGCGTAGGGCGCGGTGCCGGTGGTCTTGTACTTGCCGTCGATGCGGTCGGTGGGCAGGCCGACGACCTTGAGGCGGTCGATCGGGTTCGGGCCCGCGGCGGTGTCGAACTTCATGGCTCAGGCCCTCGCTTGGTTGAGCGCGGCGCCGAGGGTCCGCTCGGCGAGCTTCAGCTTGTAGGCGTTCTCGTGGGTGGGCTTGGCGTCGGCGAAGACCCGGTCGGTCACGGCCCGGGCGCCCTTCGGGAGATCGGCCTCGGCCGCCTCGACCCGCCAGGGCTTGTGGGCGACGCCCCCGAAGGCGACGTGGCCGGAGCCGTCCTTGCCCAGGATCGCCGCCACCGAGACCAGCGCGTAGGCGTAGGAGGCGCGGTCGCGGACCTTGCGGTAGATGTGCGTGCCGGGAACGGGCTTCGGCAGCGTCACCGCGGTGATGAGCTCGCCGGGCTCGAGGTTCGTGTCGCGCGACGGGTCGTCGCCCGGCAGGCGGTGGAACTCGGCGATCGGGATCTTCCGCGCGGCGCCCCCGGCGTCGATCGTCTCCACGGTGGCGTCGAGGACGCGCATGGCCACCGCCATGTCGCCCGGATGCGTGGCGATGCAGGCCTCGCTGGCACCGATCACCGCCAGCTGGCGGCTCACGCCGTCGAGCGCCGAACAGCCGGAGCCCGGCTGGCGCTTATTGCAGGGCTGGGCGGTGTCGTAGAAGTACGGGCAGCGGGTCCGCTGCAGCAGGTTGCCGGCGGTGGTCGCCTTGTTGCGCAGCTGGCCGGAGGCGCCGGCGAGCAGCGCGCGGGCGAGGACCCCGTAATCCGCGCGCACCCGCGGATGGGCCGCGAGATCGGTGTTGCGCACCAGGGCACCGATGCGCAGGCCGCCCTCCTCGGTCGGCTCGACCGCGTCGAGGCCGAGGCCGTTCACGTCCACGAGGTGGCGCGGGGTCTCGATCTGCAGCTTCATCAGGTCGAGCAGGTTGGTGCCGCCGGCGATGAACTTGGCGTCGGGCGTGGCGGCGACGGCGGCGGCGGCCGCGGCGGGCGTGCCCGGGCGCTCGTACGTGAAGGACTTCATGCGCGGCTCCCGGCGACTTCGGTGATCGCCTCGACGATGTTGGAATAGGCGCCGCAGCGGCAGAGGTTGCCGCTCATCCGCTCGCGGATCTCGGTCTCGGTCACCTGCGGCGCGGCGCCGAGATCCGCCGTGACGTGGCTCGGGATGCCGGCCCGGATCTCCTCCAGGACGGCCACGCCCGAGCAGATCTGGCCCGGCGTGCAGTAGCCGCACTGGTAGCCGTCGTGCTTGACGAAGGCCGCCTGCATCGGGTGCAGGCTGTCGGGCTGCCCCAGGCCCTCGACGGTCACGATCTCGGCGCCCTGGTGCATGATCGCCAGCGTCAGGCAGGCGTTGATGCGCCGCCCGTCGACGATCATCGTGCAGGCGCCGCACTGGCCGTGATCGCAGCCCTTCTTGGACCCGGTCAGGTGCAGGTGCTCGCGCGCGGCGTCGAGCAGGCTGGTGCGGGTGTCGAGTTCGAGCGTGCGCCGCTCGCCGTTCACCGTGAACGTGACGGCGGCGAGGACCGGTGCGTCGGTCCGCGCAGGTCTGGCGCCCGGGTCCTGGGGCACGGTTTCGGCGCTCACCATCAAGTCTCTCTCCGGTTCAGATCACGAAGGCGCGGACGGGATCCCGGTCGCCGGGGCCCGCGGGCGGAACATCCCGGCAAGACATCCCGCAAAGCGGCGGCACCCTGGATCGGCTCCAAGGTAGAGCCCGTTCCCGCGATGGTCAGGGGGGCGGCGCGGCCGGGGACGCGAAAGTTGCGGCGGGCCGCGCCGGGACCCGCCCAAACGAAAGGGCCGACCCGAAGGCCGGCCCCGATCGTCGCGCCGCGGACGCGCCTACTCGGCCGCGGTCATCTCGGCGGTGTAGTGGCCGCACCAGTCCTGGGCGGCGACCACCGGCCAGAGACCCTTGGACTCGGGCGCGGGCTGGCTGACCGGCGGGTTGAAGCGGCACAGGCCGGCATCGTTCTGCGCGACGGCGCCGTTGCCCTTGTGCTCGTCGAAGAACCGGCAGGTCTCGCACTTGGCGTTCATGGTCGGGCTCCTGTGAGGCCGGCGGCCCGGGGGCCGTCCCGGCGGGGGACGAGAGCTTGGACCTTAGAAGTGATCCAATCTGCGGGGCCAACGTCGGAGCGATCGGGCGGGTTCCCGGCGGCGGATCGGCGATCCCGCTCAGCCGACCGCGGCGAGGCCCGGCTCGGCCCGGGCGGATTCCTCGGCGGGGCCGGCGGGACCGCCGACCGCGGCGGCGTAGTCGGTGATCGGGCGCGGCCTGCCGAACAGGAAGCCCTGCATCTCGCCGCAGGCCTCCTCGGTCAGGAACTTCATCTGGGCGTGGGTCTCGACGCCCTCCGCGACGACGCCCATGCCGAGGCTGCGGCCGAGGCTGAGCACGGCCCGGACGATCACGGCGGCCTGCGGCCCGGTCCCGAGCTGCGCCACGAAGGAGCGGTCGATCTTCAGCTTGTCGAACGGGAAGGCCTGGAGGGTCGCGAGCGACGCGTAGCCGGTCCCGAAATCGTCCATGCTGATCCGGATGCCGTAGCTCTTCAGGCGGCGGAGGATGCCCACGGCCCGCGCCATGTCGTTGATGATGATGCTCTCGGTGACCTCCAGCTCCAGGCGGTCCGGCGAGAGACCGGTCTCGGCCAGGATCGCCAGGACGGTCTCGGGCAGGCCGGGCTTCTGGAACTGGCGGGGCGAGAGGTTGACGGCGACCTTCAGGGGCTGCGCCCACTGGACCGCCTCGCGGCAGGCCTCGCGCAGCACCCAGTCGCCGAGCGCCACGATCAGGCCGGTCTCCTCGGCCAGGGGCACGAACACGTTGGGCGACACGCTGCCGCGGACCGGGTGGGTCCAGCGCAGGAGCGCCTCGAACCCGACGAGCGCCCCCGTGTGGCCCTCCACCTGCGGCTGGTAGTGCAGGCTCAGGGTGTTGTCGTCGAGGGCCTGGCGCAGGTCGCGCTCGAGCACCCGCCGCTCCTCGGCCTCCTCGTCCATGGCGGGGGTGAAGATCCGGTACGTGCCGCGGCCCTCGGCCTTGGCCCGGTAGAGGGCGAGGTCGGCGCGGCGGTACAGCGGCTCGGCATCCGTCCCGTGCTCGGGGGCCAGCGCGATGCCGACACTCAGGCCGACGCCGACCCGGTGCCCGCCCACGCTGAACGGGCTGTGGAACAGCGCGATGAGGCGCTCGGCCAGGACCTCGGCCTCGGCCGCGCCGCCGGCGGAGAGCACGGCGAACTCGTCGCCCCCGAGCCGGGCCACCGCCCCGTCCCCCGCGATACCCCGCAGGCCGGCCGACACGCGCCGGAGGAGCTCGTCCCCGGCCTGGTGGCCGAGGCTGTCGTTCACGCTCTTGAAGCCGTCGAGGTCGAGGTACAGGACCGCGCAGGCGCCGCCGCGCTGGACGATGTCGACGAGGCTGCGCGCGAGGGTCTCGTGGAACAGCGCCCGGTTCGGCAGGCCGGTGAGGACGTCGTGGCGGGCGAGGCGCGCCACCTCGGCCTCCGCGGCCTTCCGCTTGGTGATGTCGGTGAAGGTCCGCACGAAGCCGCCATCCGCCAGGGGCACGGTGCGGATCTCGAGCACGAGGCCGTTGGGCCGCGCCCGCTCGTGAACCTGCGTCTGCCCGGCCTCGCCGCGCTCGATCCAAGTCCGGATCGAGCGGTCCGGGCGCCGGCGCTCGCGGCGGCTCGCCTCGTGGCGCAGCACCGCCCGGTAGCTCGGCCGCGCCTGCATCATCGCCCGGGGCAGGTCGAGGAGCGCCAGCGCCCGCTCGTTGCAGACCCGGACCACGCCGCCGGCGTCGACCATGATGAGGCCCTGGTCCATGCTGTCGAGGGTGGCGTCGAGCAGCAGGGTCTTCTCCCGCAGCATGCGGCCCTGCCGGGCCAGGGCGACGTTGATCCGGCGCAGGTGGTCCAGCATCAGCGTCAGCGCCGCGAAGGCCAGGATCACCGCCATCACGCCGGCGATGCCGCCGGCCAGGACGCCCCGGGCGAGGCCGAGCTGCGGGACCGCCAGGGCCGGGTCCGGCACCACGCGGGCGGCCGCCATGGCGAGGAAGTGCAGGATCGCGATGGCGAGGGTCAGGACGGTCGCGGCCGCGAGCCGGGCCCGCGCGCCCGCGCTGCCGACATGGATGGCCATGCCGGCGGCCGCGAGCCCGCAGCCCGCCGCGATCGCCGTGGCGGCCATGGCGGGGTCCCAGGTGAAGTGCCCCGGCAGCCGCACGCCGGCGATGCCGAGGAAGTGCATGCAGGCGATGCCGATCCCGAGCACGAGGCCCGCCCCCGCCCCGGCCCAGCGCGACGGCGTGGCCCGGGCGAACAGGAAGGCCACGGTGGCGGCCGCGATCGCGACGATCAGCGAGAGCAGGGTCGTGCGCGGCTCGTAGCCCAGCACCACGCCGGGATCGTAGCCCAGCATGCCGATGAAGTGGGTGCTCCAGATCCCGGCCCCGATCGAGAAGCCCGAGGCCAGGAGCCAGACCGGCCCGTGCCCGTCGGCGCGGACCTGGACGCGCTGCTCGAGCTTGAGGGCGACCGCGCAGGAGATCCAGCACACGCAGGCGGCCAGGGCGACCACCCAGCCGGTATGTTCCTCGGTCAGGCAAGCGAACGCGCGATACATCGAGGTGCCCCGCCCTTCTGCGACGGCGGGAACCTTAACCCGCGGATACTAATCAGAAGTTGCATTCCGCCCGGACACAGGTCCGATCCGCCATGCGGACGAGGCTCTTCCGGGCGCCGCCGCGCGCCGGTCAGGCCGCAGATCAGGAGTTGTATGTTCGGGCGCGGCGGCGGTCCGCCCGCCCGTGCCCGTCGCGGCGCCCGTCAGCCGCGCCCGTCGCCGCGGATCTCGATCGGCCGCGCCGCGAAATCCGTCAGGAGTTCCTGGAGCTCGTCCTCGTGGACGAGGCGCGCCGCCTCCTCGGGCGCGAACCATTGCAGGGTGCGCTGGGCCTGTTCCGGCCAGCGCTCGTGCTGGGCCTCGACCCGCAGCGGGTAGACGCGCACCATGCAGGGGAAGGCGCGGCCGTGATCGAAGCGCTTCTGGTAATGGTACCGTCCGACCGGGTTCGCGGCGATCTGCCCCTCGAGCCCCGCTTCCTCGTAGGCCTCCCGCGCGGCGGCCTGATGGGCCTTGCGGCCGGTCATCGGCCAGCCCTTCGGGATGATCCAGCGCCCGGTATCGCGCGAGGTGATCAGCAGGACCTCGATCCGGCCGTCGGCGCCGACGCGGAACGGCAGGGCCGCCACCTGCTTGAGCGGTTTGACCTGCGCCTTGCGGAGCAGCTTCTTCAAGTTCGGCCGCTTGGATGCCGTCTTCAGCGCTGACCTCGCGGACGGAGAAGGGCGGGATTTCTGATGATGCTTCTGCAATCGACGGCCTCCTCACGCTTTTACATAAGTTTAACACGATCCCATTGCAGCCCGCGCGCATTGGCACCGAGCCATGCCTGTAACGCTGTGCTCATCCCCGCCAGGCGGCTTGTCGCGGGCCGGCTTGTCGGCGAAGGCTGACGCGTCAAACGTCCACGAGGCGCGGCATGGCTGTCGAGATCGAGCGCAAGTTCATCGCGAACCCGTCGGTTCTGGCGCTGTGCCGGGCGGGGACGCCCCTGGTTCAGGGATACCTCTTCACCGACGCGGCCAACACGATCCGGATCCGCCGGGCCGGTGAGCGCGCGCTGATCACGTGGAAGAGCCCGCGCCGCGGCGCCAGCCGGGACGAGATCGAGTTCGCCATCGCGCCGGAGGACGGCGCGGCGCTCCTCGCCACCGTGCCGCCCGGCCGGCGGCTCGAGAAGACCCGCTACCGGGTCGCGCATGCCGGGGCGGTCTGGGACGTCGACGTGTTCGGCGGGAACCTCGCGGGCCTGATCCTGGCCGAGATCGAACTGGAGCGCGAGGACCAGCCGGTGGTGCTCCCTCCCTGGGTCGAGCGCGAGGTCACCGACGACGCGCGCTACCGCAACTCGCGGCTGGCCGCGGGATCGGTGCCGAAGCGGTGGGCGGCCTAGGTTCCCGACGCGCCGGGCGGATCCGTCCGGTCGAACATCTCGAACATCCGGGTCCGTGAACATCCCGGGGCGGCCACCGTTCTCACGGCATGCCCCGGACCCTGATTACCTGGACGCAGGACGAGACCGCCGGCGTGCCGCTCCCGCGCTTCGTCGGCCGGGTCGGGACGGTCGTCGTGGGGATCTGCGCCTACGACGGATCGAGCCGGTTCTGGACCTGGTGGAGCCCGCTGGCCGAGGACATCTGGGGGCACGGCCAGGACGCCGAGGGCGCCCGGCAGGGCTGCGAGGCCTGGCTGCGCGGATGGCTCGAGAACTTCAGGCCGTTCTTCACCTGACGCGGCCGGCCGCGAGGGCGCGGCCGGGCCGTCGGCGCGGGATCAGCGCATGAAGTGCGGCAGGCGCCGCTTCCAGCGCTCGCCGAGCCGCAGCTCGTTCGTCCGCCGCCCTGCCGTCGACCGGGGCGACGGGCCCTGACCCGACGTGGGACCCGACGTGGGACCGGACGCGGCCGGCGGCGGGACGCGGGCGGGCGCCTCGTCGACGGGCGGGGCCGGCGGCGGGGCGGTCGGCGCGGCCGGGCGCGACGGCACCGTCTGCACCTGCGGGAGCGCGTCCCGCGCGGCCGCCCGCGGCCGCCCGCGCCGCGCCCGCGGCGCCGGGACGGTCTCGGCGGCGGGGTCCGTCGCGGCCTCGTCGGCGGCTTCGAGGACCGGCTCGGCCGGGGCCTCGAACATCGGCATGAGGCTCGGCAGGACGCGGCGCACCGGTGCGTCCGGCACCTTCCGTTCCGGGCGCGGCGCCGGTGCCGCCTGAGGGGCGGGCGCGGGTGCGGGCGGCGCGAGGGCGGCCTGCGCCAGTTCCGGCCACAGGATCTTGTCCGGGCGCGGCCGCGCCTCGGTGGCAGTCAGCGTTGTGCGGGCCGAACGGGTCTGCTTGACTTCGACCATGAACGGTCGCGCGCTGCGGCGCTTCATGTAAGATGATCCTTGGAAGCATTCGAGCGCGCATGTCGGCGGCACGAACACACCGAGGTTAAGCCTGATCTCGGCCGTTGTCCAGAAAGACGACGTCGTACTGGTCAAATTTCTCTTTAGTCGAGATGGGCCGCGGTCGTTTCCAGGCCTCGGGTCGTGAAACCGAAAGCGTGATCGCCCGAGCACCTGCGGACACTGCCCCGTCGCCGCCCGGCGAGGGGGCGATCCGCTGCGGGACGATCTGTTGCGGGGCGGACGTCGCGCGCGATCGGGTCGTCCGGGATCAGGCGGCCTGCGCCTGCGCCGGGCGGCGCCGCAGGGGACCGGGCGCCCCGAACAGGGACTGGTACAGCGCGGCCGGCGTCCGCGCCTCGCCGCTGCCGTCCGTGATCGTCACCTCGGCCATGCCGGCCGCGATCAGGCTCATGCCCTGATCCAGGGCGGTCAGGACCGAGGCGTGCTGGTAGGCGAACCGGCGCGCGGACAGGCGTGCGGTGACGGTGAAGTGCATGACGACGATCCCGGGAAGCCGGACCCGCCGGGTCCGGACGGCAACGGCGCGCGCGACGCGCTCGGGTGAGAACGGGGCTCCGGCAACGCCGCTGCCGGTCCCGCACCTGCTCGCGGCCAATAAAGTCGTTATCTTGACGAAAGCTTGTTCATCCCCGCTTTGCACGAACAAGGCGCACAATTAGCGGCGGGATTTAGTGGTTGCCGCCGCGCCGCTGCCGTCACGCTTCAGTTCAGGCGGCGGCGGCGCCGTTCCGCGACCTGCCGCCGGGCCAGCCGTCGCCCCAGCGCCATCAGCAGCGCGTCCGCCTCGGCCTTCAGGGCCGGATCGCCCAGCGCCGCGACGGCGTCCTGCGCGGCGAGGGCGTGCTCGACCGCCCGGTCCAGGGGCGTGTCGCCGAGGTCGGGCGCGGTCGCGCCGCCGATCGCCTCGCGCGCGCGCAGCGCCGTGATGTCCACGAGGATCCCGCGCCCGCCCGTCGGCCGGCCGCGACGGTCGCTGGTGAAGCGGCCGCGCGCCAGGACCCAGCGCATCCGGCCGTCGACGGAGATCACCCGGTACTCGGCGACGTAGGAACTCCCCGCCGCGACGCTGCGGCGGATCAGGGTGTCGACCCGGTCGCGGTCGTCGACGTGGATGGCCTCCTCGTAGACGGCCAGCGGGATGCCGGATTCCGCCGCGGTCGGATCGACCTTGAACAGGAGGGCCACCAGGGCGTCGACCCGCACCTGGTCCGTCGCGGGGTCCCACGCCCAGTGCCCGATCATGTCGGCGGAATCGAGCGCGATCTGGAAGGCTTCGGGACAGGTCTGACCGACGGACGCGTTGGTCTTGGGCATGGCGGTGTACGTGTGCGGCTCCGGTCCGGTCGATCTACGGGTTCGGTAGCTGCAACCTCAAGACTTCTTTGACGCATTCATGCAACTGTTGCGTGCTGGCCACTCGCGTCCTGCCGGTCTTCTGTATTATGAATGCTCGAGCCAGCCCGCGCGCCAGAGCCTGACCGCCGATGGGATCGAAGTCACCTGTCCGGAGCGGATCCTCCGGGGCTGCGGCGCCCGAGGACGACCTGTTCGAGCGCTCCGCACCGCCGCACGCGCCGGGTGCCGGGCGGCTGCTGCAGCGGATCGCCGACGCGCTGCAGGTTCCGGCCACCTCCCTGTACGGCCCACTGAGCGCGGAGCGGGGCGCCGGCGTCGCGGGCGGGCGTGCCGACGAGGCCGACGCCCTGCTGCATGCCTACCGGCGCATCGACGATCCCGAGATCCGCCGCCGCATCCTGACCCTCGTGCAGGATCTGGCGGCCGCACGCTGACCGGCACGCTGACCGGTGCGCTGACCGGTGCGCCCGTGATGCACTTGTGATGCGCTTGGCCCGCCGCGTGCTAACCTGAGCGGGATTGCAACGCTCGGGCGAGTCGGCATGCTGAACAGACGATCCTTCATGGCCCTGTCGGGGGCCGCCCTCGCGACCCCGGCGCTGGCGCAGGGCAGTGCCGCCCGGACGCTCAAGTTCATCCCGCAGGCCGACCTGACGGTGCTCGATCCGATCTGGACGACCGCCTACGTCACCCGGAATCACGGGCTCGCCGTCTTCGACACGCTCTACGGCACCGATGCCGCCTACGCCGCCCAGCCGCAGATGGTGGCGGGCCACACGGTGGAGAACGACGGCACGCTGTGGCGCCTCACCCTGCGGCCCGGGCTGACCTTCCACGACGGCAGCCCGGTCCTGGCCCGCGACTGCGTGGCGAGCGTCGCGCGCTGGGGCAAGCGCGACGCCATGGGCCAGACGCTCATGGCCTACACGGACGAGCTCTCGGCCTCGGATGACCGGACGATCCAGTTCCGCCTGAAGAAGCCCTTCGCGCTCCTGCCGGACGCGCTCGGCAAGGTCGGCTCCTCGATCTGCGCCATCATGCCGGAGCGTCTCGCCAAGACCGACCCGTTCACGCAGGTGACCGAGATGGTCGGCAGCGGCCCGTTCCGCTTCAAGGCGGACGAGCGCGTGGTCGGCGCCCGGGTGGTCTACGAGCGCTTTGCCGGCTACGTCCCCCGCGAGGGCGGCGAGCCGCAATGGACCTCGGGCCCGAAGCGCGTCCACGTCGACCGGGTCGAGTGGAACGTCATCCCCGATCAGGCCACCGCCGCCTCGGCCATGCAGACGGGCGAGATGGACTGGTGGGAGCAGCCGCCGGCCGACCTCGTGCCCACCCTCCGCGGGCTGACGACGCGGATCACCGACCCGACCGGCCTGATCGGCTGCCTGCGGATGAACCAGCTCCAGCCGCCCTTCGACAATCCGGCGATTCGGCAGGTGCTGCTGAAGGTCGTCGACCAGACCGACTTCATGCAGGCGGTGACCGGCACCGATCCCAAGCTGATTCACGTGCCGACCGGCTTCTTCTGCCCGGGCCTGCCCATGGCGAGCGACGTCGGCCTCGACGCCCTGACCAGCAAGCGCGACTACGCGGGCGCCAAGGCGGCGCTGGCGGCGGCCGGCTACAAGGGCGAGAAGGTGGTGCTGATGGGCGCCTCGGACTTCCCGAGCCTGAAGGCGCTCGCCGACGTGGCGGCCGACATGCTCACGCGCGCCGGCTTCAACGTCGACTATCAGGTCATGGACTGGGGCTCGGTGGTGCAGCGGCGCGCCAAGAAGGAGCCGGTCGCCCAGGGCGGCTGGAGCGCCTTCTGCACCTTCTGGGCGGGGCTCGACCAGGCGAATCCCGCGGTCAGCGCCTTCCTGCGCGGGACCGGACAGAGCGCCGCGATCGGCTGGCCCACCAGCGCGAGGATCGAGGCGCTGCGGGACCAGTGGCTGGACGCCCCGGACACCGCCGCGCGCAAGCGGCTCGCGGGCGAGCTCCAGCAGCAGGCCTTCGCCGACCTGCCCTACCTGCCCCTCGGGCAGTACTTCAACCAGACCTCGTACAAGCCGTCCCTGACCGGCGTCCTCGACGGCGTGCCGGTGTTCTGGAACGTCAAGAAGGGCTGAGGCGCAAGGGTCGCCCTCTTTCAAGACCTCGGGACGTGGGCGCGGGTTCAGCGGCTCCAGGTCCGTGCGTGCGCGCCTTTTCCGGGTACCCGAACGCGGAGAGGGTCGCGGTCCGGCGACAGAGATCGCGCAGAACTGGCTCCGTGCCTTTGCGAGCGCAGCGAAGCAATCCAGCTGCGCCAAGCTTGACCGATGTCTCGCATCCCTGGGTTGCTTCGCTGCGCTCGCAAAGACGAACAGGCCATCGGCACCCCTACAGCCCCGCTGCACGAGCCTACTGTGTCGCCGGCACGGCGTAGTTCAACGGTATCCTGCCACACGAATACGCCGTTCCCTCCAACAAGTCCGATCGATTGAAGCCGCGCGAGCGCTTCCCAGCCGCATCGGGAACGGGGTAAGCAGATTCGGCACAGGTCACCGCCAGAGATGACCGGCCCGCGAGGAAGCCCGAGATATCCGTCTCACCGCCATCGCGGCGGTGCATCGACGCCCTCGACGCCGCGCGGATTCCATGACGCGACGAGGACACGCTCGATGACAGGCTTGGCGACAGGCTCCCCGGACGAGGCCGCCCTGGAACGCTCGGCGATGCGCAGGATCGGCTGGCGGCTCGTGCCGTTCCTGATCCTCGCCTACTTCGTCTCCTTCCTGGACCGCGTGAATGTCGGCTTCGCGGCGATCCAGATGAACCACGATGTCGGCCTCTCGGCGACCGTGTTCGGCTGGGGCGCCGGCATCTTCTTCCTCGGCTACTTCCTGATGGAGATCCCCAGCAACCTGATGCTGGAGCGCTTCGGGGCGCGGCTGTGGATCGCCCGGATCATGGCGACCTGGGGGCTCATCTCCGCCGCCATGGCCCTGGTGCAGGGGCCGTGGTCGTTCATCGGCCTGCGCTTCCTGCTGGGGCTCGCCGAGGCCGGCTTCTTCCCCGGCGTGATCCTCTACCTCACCTACTGGTTCCCCTCCGCCTACCGGGCGCGGATCATCGGGGTCTTCATGATCTCGATCCCGATCTCGTCGTTCCTGGGCTCGCCGATCTCCGGCGCGCTGCTCAACGTGACGGGGTTCGGCCTCGCCGGCTGGCAGTGGCTGTTCATCCTCGAGGGCCTGCCGGCGGTGTTCCTGGCCGTCGCGGTCCTGTGGCTCCTGCCGGACGGCCCGCGGGACGCGGCGTGGCTGCCGGTGGCCGAGCGGGACTGGCTGGAGCGGCAGCTCCGGGCCGAGGCGGCGCGCAACACCCGCAGCGGCCAGCCCGCGAAGCCGCCGCTCTGGGACATCCTGCGCGACCGGCGGCTCGCCCTCTTCGCCGCGATCTATTTCGGCTCGACGGCGAGCAGCTACGGGCTGTCGTTCTGGACGCCGCAGATCGTCAAGAGCTTCGGCCTCGGCAACGTCGAGACCGGGCTCCTGAACAGCATCCCGTACGGCTTCGCGTCCCTGGCGATGGTCCTCTGGGGCCGGCACAGCGACCGGACCGCCGAGCGGCGCTGGCACCTCGCGCTCTCGTTCCTGATCCTGGCGCTGGGGCTCGCGGGCGGCACGGTCCTGTCGGGGCTCGGCCCGGTCGTGGCGGCGCTGACGATCGCTGCCATGGGCGTCTACATGCTCAAGGGCCCGTTCTGGGCGCTCGCGACCGAGCAGATGCCGCCCGCCACGGCGGCGGCGAGCATCGCGGCCATCAACGCGGTCGGCAATCTCGGCGGCTTCCTCGGCCCCTACCTGATCGGCGCGATCAAGGACGGGACCGGCAGCTTCACCCTGAGCCTCCTGCCGCTCGTGGTCTTCGCCCTGCTCTCGGCCGCCCTGTCGCTGGTGCCGGGCCGCGCCCCGCGCCCCGACTCGGGCGCGCCGCGGCCGTCGGCCGTCTGAGCCCGCGGCGAACCGAGTCCGGGACCGGCCGGTTGGCCCGGTGCGGCCGCCGCCCGGCGCTGCGCCGGCCCGGACTGGACCGGCCCGGACCGGACGGGGTCCCGCGGGCCGTGACCGCGCCGCCGCCAGGAGATCGCCGTGCCCGAGCTCAACGCCATCTTGGAGACGGCGCTGTACGTCGCGGACCTCGACCGCGCCGAGGCCTTCTATCGCGACACGATGGGGTTGCGCTGCCTCTTCACCGACTTCCGCATGCGCGCCTTCGACGTCGGCGGCCGCGGCGTCCTCCTGCTCTTTCCGGAAGGCGGGTCCCTGCAGCCGATCGAGACGCCGGGCGGTCTCATACCGCCCCATGACGGCCGCGGCCCGGCCCATATCGCGTTCTCGATCGACACCGACGCCCTCGCGCCCTGGGAGGACCATCTCGCGGCCGCCGGCGTGGCCGTCGAGGGCCGCACCCGCTGGCCGCGGGGGGGCGTCAGCGTCTACTTCCGCGACCCGGACGGGCACCTGCTCGAGCTGGCCACACCCGGCCTCTGGAAGGGCTACTGAGGCGGCGCCGGGTCAAGTCCGGGTCAAGTCCGGGTCGAGGCCGGGTCGAGGCCGGGCCGGATTCGGGCCGCCTGAACGGCGAAGGGGCCGCCTCCTGTGGGAAGCGGCCCCTTCGCGTTTCGGGTCGGGTGCGACGGTCGGGGTGCGAGCGTCGCACCCCGACCGTCGCTGGTCGATCTCAGTAGGAGCCGAACTTGTAGTTCAGGCCGGCGCGGACGACGGCGAACTCGTCGGAGCGGCGGCCGATGCCGCTGTAGACGACCGGGAAGTTGTTGGCGGCGTTGATGACGAACGCGCCCTGGTTGCGGGTGTTGCGGTCGAGGTTGACGTACAGGCCTTCGACCTTGAGCGTCACGGCGCTCGAGCGGAAGAAGTTCAGGAACGAGTCGGTGGGCAGGGCGTACTCGATGCCGCCGCCGACGGCCCAGCCGGTGCGGAAGCTGTCGTTGCCGGCGTAGCCGCCGAAGGAGCGGTCGGCGCTGCCCGAGCCGTAGGCGAAGCCGCCGGTGCCGTACACGAGGGTGCGGTCGAAGGCGTAGCCGAGGCGACCGCGGACGGTGCCGAAGAAGTCGAGGCTGGAGAGGCCGCGCGGGTCGGTGACGTAGTAGCCGGGGGCCAGCGCGCCGGAGACGAAGGCGTTGTTCCGGTTACGGCCGAAGTCGAGGTACTGGGCGTCGGCCTCGACACCGATCACGAGGCCGGAGCCGGGGGTGATCTGCCAGTTGTAGCCGATCTGGCCACCGCCGGAGAAGCCGTCCTGGCTGCGGTTGCGGAAGGAGGCGACGGTGCCGGGGGCGGCGTAGGGGAAGGGGACGGCGAAGGTGTTGCCGGTGTTGCGGTCGCTGGCGTCGAAGGCGTAGCCGGCGTTGATACCGAAGTAGGCGCCGGTCCAGGTGAAGACCGGGACGGGGGTGAACACCGGCGGCGGGGCGGCGCGGCGCGGCAGGTCGGCGGCCGAGGCGGCGCCGGTCAGGAGAGCCGTGGCGGCGCTCGCGAGCAGAAGCTTCTTGATCATCTGGTCCTCTGTCTCCCGTTGGACGGGATGTGTGCGGGGCGGACAGGACGTCAGGATGTGCGGGCGCGATAGTGCATTGTTGCAACAGCGCCGGCGGGGGTCCGGAGCCGGTGGACCGAAAGGTGCGCTGGAGCACATCATCGCGGCGTCGTGATCCGGTGTCGCGGAACTATTTCGCGACTTCTGTCGCGGAGGTCCGCCGCGACGACCAATATGCGCACGCTGCGACCGCACATCTCCGCGCGCCCGATTCCGTCGGCGAAACGCTTGATCCAGGTTGTTGCCCACCGCGCCGGTGCCCGACAGACTTGTACAGTGGCACCGCATGGGTCGTTGCCCGATCGATCGGAGTGCTCGCGGCCGCGTCCCACATGGATGAACTCTCCCTGGATCCCGCCTCGGGTCTGGTTCGGGCCGCCCACCGCCTGGCGACCGCCCGGTCCCTGGAGGACACGGTCGCGATCCTGCGCGAGACCGCGCGGGAGATCGCGGGCTCCGACGGGATCGCGGTGGTTCTGCGCGAGGGCGACGCCTCCTTCTACGCCGCCGAGGACGCCATCGAGCCTCTGTGGCGCGGCCGCAGGTTCCCGCTGACGGCGTGCATCTCGGGCCGCGCGATGCTCGACGACGCGACCATCGTGATCCCGGACATCGAGTGCGATCCCCGGGTGCCGCTCGCCCTCTACCGCCTGACCTCGATGCGCAGCCTCGTGATGGTTCCGATCGGCTCGCCCGAGCCCGTCGCCGCACTGGGCGCCTACTGGTGCGCCTCGGTCATCCCGGACGACGCGACGGTCCGCCGGCTCGAGGATCTGGCCCGGCACGCGGCCACCGCCCTGGCGCGGCCGCGCCCGGCGGGATCGTGACGGTCGCGGCCGCGCGGGTCCGCGGCCGCAGGATCCCGTTCTGGCCGGGATCGATCGGCCGTCCCGGCCGTTCCCCGCCCTCAGGCCCTCGCACGGAAGACCCAGACCCGCCACATGAAGCGCCTCACCCTCATCGGCATCTTCATCGTCCTGCTGCTCGCCATCGTGGCGATCGCGGCCACGTGGTCGAAGGTCACGCCCGTCAATCCGGCGGTCGCGCCGGACACGTCCGCGACGCCCAACCCCACCGGCGAGCGGAAATGAGGCCGCGCTGACGCATCGCCCGGCACGCCGGTCCCGGCGACCGCGCCGGGAACATGCGGCGACCTCCCGCCTTGGCCCTACACGAAGGACCGCAGGGAGGGACGGATGGGACAGGATGTCGACGCCGCACGCGAGGCCCTGGGGACCGTCCCGCCGGGCCGGCCGGCAGCCCCGGAGAAGCGGGCCGACCCGGCGGCCGGCGGCAGCGGTCCCAACGCCCCGGGCCCCGTCGATCCCGGCTCCGACGCGGCGCCGGAGAGCGGCGGCTACGACACCCGACCGCCCGCGCCGCAGTCCGACAACCGGAAGGGCGGGTACGGCGCCGGCTGAGGCGCGCGAACCCCCTTCATCCGTCCATCGCCCTCAAGGCGCGGCGCTTTGCCTGTGCCGGCGCGCGCGGGTCGCCCGTCGAAGTCGCCTGCGGGCGCGCGGGGTCGTTCGGCGGCGCTGATCGGCGTCGTTCGAGGCTGTCGCGCGGTCAGCCGGGTCACCCCCGTCCGGACGCGCCGAGATCCTCTGCGGTCGATGCAGACGTGCAACGAACGGCGCACCCGTCGGCCTCCGCACGGCGCGAGAAAATCTAGAGATATTCATCGAGTCTTCGTTCTATATTTACGCTGTTTAAACCCTTGCCGCGCCCAAACCGTGGGAACGTAAATCGCTCGCTGGAAGTCCGATCATGAATGAGACCTTCGATGAGACATCCAACACCTTGGCCGTGATGACCGCCGAGCTTGTGGCCGCCTACGTGTCGAACAATCCGGTGCCGGCCGCGGAACTGCCGGCCCTGATCGCACGGGTGCACGGCGCGATCAGCGGACTCGTCGCCGGGACGCCGGCGGCGCAGGCCGGCGCGGCCCCGCAGGCCGAGGTCGAGAAGCCGAGCGCGGCCCAGATCCGCAAGTCGGTCCGGCACGACGGGATCGTCAGCTTCATCGACGGCAAGCTCTACAAGACGCTGAAGCGCCACTTGGCCAGCCACGGCCTGGATCCGCGCAGCTACCGCGACAGCTACGGCCTGCCGACCGACTATCCGATGGTCGCCCCCGGTTACGCCGAGCAGCGCTCCGCCCTCGCCAAGGCGATCGGCCTCGGCCAGCCCGGCGCCATGGCGCGGCGCGGCGGCACGGACCACTGATCCCCGACAGGCGCGTCGCCGCCCGGGCGGCGAGACCGCCGGCTGCCCGGCCGACCGCGCGGGTATCGCCGGGCGGTCAACCCTCCGGGCCGGCGCGGCGCTTCTCCCGGACCCCGCCCGCCCCGGTGCGGCCGCGGGCGTAGCCCGGCGATATCAGCCCGCCCTGCCGGGCGAGGCGCCGCTCCAGCGCGTCGAGATCGACCAGAGCGTCCGCGATGGCCGCGACGAGCGCGGCCCACGCGTCACCCTTCGCCGCCCTGTGATAGGCCACGGCGATCGTCTCGGCCTCCCTGAGACGAATCTCCGCAGGGGCCGCCTCGGGATCTGGGTGCATCGCCGTCCGAATCCGTATAGAACATATCACGAACAAAGCGCATCGGCGCGGTGGGTTCAACCGCGGATGCGCCCCGTTCCCGGATCGCGGTGGAGTGCTGTGGATTGATCGAGGGAAGCGCAATGCCGACGCGGCTTTACCGCTTCCACTGCACGGACGGCCACGAGCTGGTGACCGACCTGCGCGGCAGCCGGTTTCCGAACGCGGCGCAGGTGCGGGCCCACGCCGATCGGGTCGCGCTCGCGCTGATGGAGCGGGTCGTGGAGCGGTTCGACTGGTCGGGCTGGCAGGTCGAGGTCTACGACGCCAAGGGCCGTCGGGTCTGGATCCGGGCCTTCCCGGATGTGTGCGTCGACAGGCGGGCCGCCTGAGACGGGTGGCCGAGCAGAAGGAGAAGCAGATGGCGTTCAAGCCGAGATCCGCCGCCGAGACCAAGGCGCGCGACCTGGGTCTGGCCCTGGCCCGGATCGCCGAGGACGCGGGCACGCCGGCCCATATCGGCGTCGACCGCTTGCGGCGCGCGAGCCCCCGGCTGACCCCGTTGGCGGTGGGTCAGATGGTGCGCCGGGAGCGGGACACCGTCGAGGCGACCCTGGCCGAGCGCGGTCTGGCGCTCGTCGACTATTCCGATCAGGGGCCGGGTCGCGGGATGGAGTTCGTCATCGACGCGGCGGCCTGAGCGGCGCGAGTCAGGCCGCCGCCGGGCGGCTCCGCAGAAGGCGGCCGACCAGGCGGAACGGCAGGAGCGGCAGCTTGATCAGCGCCGTGACCACCAGCACCGCCACGACGGTGAGAAGCGCGAGAACAGAGTTCATCATGCGCGTCGGACTCCCATGACCGGCTCGCCCCTCGGGCCGGGAGCGCTACGAGGCGCCCGGATCACGGCGAGACTATGGACGGTCGGGCGCCATTCGGTCGCAGCCGGACATCCGCGCGGGGCACTGGATACCGGGCCCCATTCGGGCGGTTCTTCCCGGCAGGCCTGCCCCGGTCAGGCCGCCACACGCGGAGAGGAGTTCGGTATGCGCACGCGTCTCGCCGGAAGATCGGCCGCGCTCGCGGCCGCGGCCGCGCTCTCGGTGATCGGGTCGTCCGCGGCCCCCGCCCGGGCACAGCCGGCGGCACAGGCGCAGGTGGCCGTGCGCTACGCCGCGCCGGAGCGGTTCACCGATGCCGAGAACCGCTTCGGCTCCGGGCAGCCGCTCCGGGTCACCCTGGCCGAGCTGACCCGGATCTTCACGGATCTCGGCACGGCGCGGCTCCGCCCCGACGAGCGTCTCGACATCACGGTGCTCGACGTCGATCTGGCGGGCTTCGACCGGCCCGGCTTCGCGACCCCGACCGGCCTGCGGGTCGTGACGGACGCCACGCCGCCGCGGATCCGCCTCGCCTACAGCCTGCGTCGCGGCGGCCGCACCGTGTCACAGGGCGCGGACACGGTGACGGACATCAACTTCCTGCTGACGTCCAATCCCCGCTTCTCCACCGGCGGCCTCTACTACGAGCGGCAGATCCTGCGCGACTGGTTCGCCCGGCGCTTCCCGGAGCCCGCGGGCCGCGGCTAGAACCCGTCTGCCGGCCCGACGACGCGACCGGGCCGGAGCCGGCGGCGCCCCTACCGGGCAGAGGAGCGGTGTAGTAGCGTCGGCGTGACCCGCACGCCGGGCCGGCCGACCCGACCGGTCGCGGACCGGGCTTCCACCCTCTGCGCTCGCCCGAGCCGGAGTCTCACGAGTCGGTCACCGCATGAGCGAGGCCCGCATCTTCTCGGCCGGCTGCAGCGAGCTCGCCGACCTCGTCCGGAGCTTCGACTGGGCGAGGACGCCGCTGGGTCCCATCGCCGACTGGCCGCAGAGCCTGGTCTTCGCGGTCAGCACGCTGCTGCAATCGCCGGTGCCGATCGTGCTGCTCTGGGGCGAGGACGGCATCATGATCTACAACGACGCCTATTCGGGCTTCGCGGGCGGCCGCCATCCCGAGCTCCTCGGCTCGAAGGTGCGCGAGGGCTGGCCGGAGGTCGCCGACTTCAACGACAACGTCATGCGCGTCGGCCTCGCCGGCGGGACGCTGTCGTACAAGGACCAGCAACTGACCCTGCACCGCTACGGCCGGCCCGAGCCGGTCTGGATGAATCTCGACTACTCGCCGGTCTTCGGGGAGGACGGGCGCCCGGCCGGGGTCATCGCCATCGTGGTCGAGAGCACCGAGCGGGTTCTGGCCGAGCGCCGCCTGCGCGCGAGCGAGGAGCTGTTCCGCACCCTCGCCCAGGGCATCCCCCAGCTCGTCTGGCGCGCCGCGATCGACGGGGCCTGCATCTGGTCGAGCCCGCAATGGCACGCCTATACCGGGCAGACCGACGCGACGAGCCTGGGCTGGGGCTGGCTGGCGGCGGTCCATCCGGACGATGAGGCGGTCGCCGCGGCCGCGTGGCGCGACGCGCCGGTAAGCGGCCACCTCTCCTTCGAGCACCGGCTCCGCAACGCCGCCGAGGACCGGTTCTGCTGGTTCCAGACCCGCGCCGCGCCGGTCCGCGACGCGCAGGGCCGGATCGTCGAGTGGCTCGGCACCTCGACCGACATCGACGATCTGCGCCAGCTCCAGGAGCGGCAGCAGGTCATGGTCGCCGAGCTGCAGCACCGGACCCGGAACCTCCTCGGCGTCGTGCGCTCCATCGCCAAGCAGACCATGGCCCAGACCGGGCCCGGCGAGACGTTCCGGCAGCGGTTCAACGATCGCCTGTCCGCCCTCTCGCGGGTCCAGGGCCTCCTCTCGCGCTCCGATCAGGAACCGATCACGCTCCGCTCCCTGATCGAGACGGAACTCGCCGCCCTCGACGCCCCGGCCATGCCGGCGCGCATCCGGCTGCACGGGCCCGTGGTGCGGCTGCGCAAGGCGACGGTGCAGACCTTCGCGCTGGCCCTGCACGAGCTCGCCACCAACGCGCTGAAATACGGCGCGCTCACCACCACGCAGGGACGCCTGAGCGTGACGTGGCGGACCTACCGGGCGGACGACGGCGGCGGCCGGCTGCTGGTGGAATGGGTGGAGGAGGGTCTCGTTCGCGGACCGGAGCTGGCGGACGCGGCGCCGCGGGGCGGCTACGGTCGGGAACTGATCGAGCACGCCCTGCCCTACGCCCTGAAGGCGACGACCAGCTACGAACTCGGCGCCACGGCGCTACATTGCTCGATCAACATCCCGCTCCCCGAGGGAGAGGCCGCAGGCAACCCCACATGACCTCGAAACCACGCGCGCTGGCCGGCAGGCGGGTCCTGCTCGTCGAGGACGACTACTTCATCGCCGTCGATCTCAAGTCCGGCTTCGAGGAAGGCGGCGCTCAGGTGCTGGGTCCGGTCGCGAGCGTCGGCGAGGCGCTGGCGCTGATCGCCGGCACGACCGAGATCGACGCCGCGGTCCTCGACATCAACCTGCAGGACGAGCTGGTCTATCCGGTGGCCGACGCGCTGCACGCGCGCGGCGTGCCCTTCCTGTTCGCGACCGGCTACGATCCGGTCGCCGTGCCGTCGCTCCACGGCGCCGTCGCCCTCTGCCAGAAGCCGATCGACCCGCAGGTCGTAGCGCGGGCGCTGTTCGGCTGACATTACCCGGCTGTCGGTGGCGCGGGCCGCGGCGCCGCGGCGGATGTTTCCCGTGAAACATCCGCGCGGGCATCGATTCCCGCGCCGCTGCCGGCGCCGCACGTCAGCGATCCCCGAAGAGGCGCACGATCGCGCCTGCGGCCAGCCACAGGCCTCTCAGGAGCCACCAGACCAGCCGGCCCGCCTGGACCAGCAGCTCGACGGCTTCGAGACCGTCGAGCACGCGCCGGAAGAAGCCGCGCCGGCGGGCTGCCGGTGCGGGCTCGGGCGGTGGCTTATTCGGGCCGTCTCTCCCGCGCATGCGCGCCTCCGGACCACGGCGCCGGCCAAGTAAAGGCGGCGCCCCTCACCACGCGGCCTGGAGGCCGGCGGTGAACACCTGGGCGGTGGCGCCCGGGCGGACGTCGCCGGTGTAGCCCACCGACAGCCGCACGCCCTCGGCGACCGCCCCCGTCAGGCTCACCCCCAGCACCGCGCCGTCCTGGCCCAGCGCGCTCGTCCGGCCCGCGAACCCCGCCCCGAACAGGCTCGAGCGAACCACCGCCGCCGTGTCGGCCAGCTCGTGCGCCCAGTACGCCCGACCCTCCAGCCGCAGGTCCGGAATGCCCGCCAACGCCCAACTCGTCACCCGCCCGCCGACCAGGCTGCGCGCCGCGTCGAGGTCGGCCACCGCGAAGCCCTGCCCGCCGAAGCCCTGCCCGACCAGACCGCCCCGCTCGGACACACGGCCCCGCGTCAGCCGGTCGTAGCTGAAGCCCACCTCCGGCACGACCTCGACCGGCAGGCCGGTCGCCAGCGCGTACCCGGCAAAGCCCGACACCCCGCCGTTCCAGCCCGACGACACCCCGCTCGCCTGCGACACCGCCGCGCCCAGCGCCACCGTCCGGTCCACCCGGCCGTCCGCGTACGACACGCCCGCCGTGCCCCGCAGCACCACGGCGCCGAGCCGCGTGCTCGCGTAGAGCGTGCCGCCGTAGCTGTCAGTGGTGAACCGCCCCAGCCCCGCGCCCCGCGACGTGCCGCCCGCGCGCAGGTAGCTGAACGCACCGCCGACCTGCGTGTCCGCCCCGACCTGACGGTCGACGCCCATCAGCAGCCCGCCCGCGTCGAACCCGGCGCCCGTGGCCGCCCGGTCGCCGGCGCGCGCGCCGAACCCGTACAGCGCGTCGGCCCAGACCCGGCCCTCGCCCACCCCAAGCGGCGCCGCCGCCGCCCCGGCGCCGCCGCGCACCTGCAGCGCCGTGCGGTTCGGGCCCGGGCCCGGATCGCCCGCGCTGAACGCGCCCGCGCCCCCGCCCAGCCCGCGCTGGTGCCGGTCGATCGTGTCGGAGAGCAGACGGCGCGCGGCGAGGTCGGTCATCACCGCGTCGCCGTAGCTCTGGCCCGACAGGCTCGCCAGGCCGCCCGGCAGCGTCGCCGGGCCGGCCGCGTAGAGCGGGTCGAACACCCGCGCCCGCGCCGCGTCCGGCCGCGTGCCGGCGGCCGGGCGGGCGAGGTCGAGGGCCGCGCCCACGGCCCGGGCGTTGCCGGTCTGGGCGAGGCCGAGGCCGGCGAGGTTGCCGTAGGCGGCGGGCGTGACCACGAGGTCGAGGCCGGTGGCGGCGTAGAGCGCGTCGAGGCGCGTGGCCGCCGGCAGGCCCGCCGCCGGCTGGGCGAGCCCGCTGAACGAGCCCGACAGCCCGGCCTGCGCGGTGAGCACGCCGAAGCGCTGGCCGAGCGCGGGGGTGAAGCTGTTCGTGGCGTTGCCGGTGATGCCGCGCAGTTCCGGCACCAGGGTGCCGTTGGCCGAGACCGTACCGGTCGGGCCGAGCGCCAGGAGGCGGGCGTAGCTGCCCGCGCCGGTGCCGGTGCCCGGTCCGTCGATGTCGAGGCCGAGGCTGCTGCCGGGGGCGAACGCCACCGGGCCGAGCACGGTGAGCGTGCCGGGGGAGTTGCCCGGCCGCAGGGCGCCCGCGACCGTGACCGGGGCCGCGACGGTGCCGATGCCGCGCAGGGTGCCATTGGCCGCGACCGTGACCGGCGAGGTCCAGAAGCCGTTGAGCGACAGCGTGCCGGCCTGGATTGTGGTCGGGCCGGAGAAGAGGCCGGGGCCGGTGAGCAGGAGCGTGCCGGGGCCGGCCTTGGTCAGGCTGGTCGGGCTCGCGGTCTCCAGGATGGCGCCGGCGTAGGTGGAGGCGGCCGCACTGGAGACCGTGAGGGCGCCGTTGCCCAGGACGGCGGAGGCCGGGCCGGCGAGGTCGGTGAGCGTGAGGGCGGTGCCGCCGAGGTCGAGGGCGCCGGTGTTGGTCAGGCCGGTGAGCCCGGCGAGCGGGCCGGTGATCTGCACGAGGCCGGTGTTGGTGAGCGTGCCGTTGAACTGCCCGGACAGGCGGGCGACGCCGGTGTTGGTCAGGTCGGCGGTGAGGGTGCCGTCGCTGGCGACGAGGCCGGCATTGCTGAGGCCGCCGGAGGCGGTGAGGCTGGCGCTCTGGGCGACGGCGACGAGGCCGGCATTGGCGAGGGGGCCGGCGAGGCTGTAGCTGCCGCCCGTGGTGACGGCGAGCGTCGCGCCGGCGGCGTTGGCGAAGGGGCCGGTGCCGGCCACGGATCCGGAGACGGCGAGCAGGCCGGCATTGTTGGCGATGGGCCCGTCGATGCGGCCGGCGCTGGCGAGCACGGTGCCGGCATTGGTCAGGCCGCCGCTGATCGTGCCGCTGGTGGCGAGGAGGCCGGTGTTGGCGACGCCGCCGCCGATGGCGCCGCTGTTGCTCAGGATGCCGCTGCTGATGACGCCACCGCCGATGGTGCCGGCGTTGAGGGCGGTGCCGGTGTTGGTCAGTCCGCCCGCGACGGTGCCGGCGTTGATCAGGCTGCCGCTGTTGGCCGCGCCGCCGCCGATGGTGCCGGTGTTGAGGGCCAGACCGGCATTGGCCAGCCCGCCCGCGACGGTGCCGGTGTTGAGGGCCAGACCGGCATTGGCGAGGCCGCCCGTGATGGTGCCGCTGTTGGCGAGGACGCCGAAGTTGCCGACGTTGCCGGAGACGAGGCCGGCATTGAGGAAGCTCGCCGCCGAGCCGACGAGAACGGGCGCGGTGAGGCTGCCGGTGGCGGTCAGGGCCAGGGTGCCGGTGCCGACCAGGGCGCCGCCCGTGAACGTGTTGGCGGCCGAGAGCACGGCGGTGCCGGGGCCGGTCTTGACGAGCACGCCGGGCTGGCTGCCGTCGTCGATCGGCCCCGCGAAGGTGGCGGTGCCGAGGTCGATCTGCAGGGTGCCGGGGTCGGCCAGCGTGATCGGGCGGGCGGTGACGAAGCCGTCGGCCAGGACCTCGAGGGTGCCGCCGCCGAGGGTCAGGCCGGTGCCGGCGGCGCCGAGATTGGCGTCGCGGGAGACGGCCAGGATACCGCCGAGGACGGCGGTGCCGCCGGCATAGGTGTTGGTACCGGCGAGTTCGAGTGTGCCGAGACCAACCTTGATCAGACCGCCGACGCCCGAGATGTCGTTGGCGAAGCGGCCGTAATAGGCTTGGCCATTGTAGGTGGTGTTGACCGTCCAAGTGGAGGTGAACTGACCCGGGCCGTCGATGGCCTTGCCGAGGTTGAGCAGGCCCCAGCCGTAGATGGCGTTCGGGGCGTTGGCGGGCCCGTCACCGAGATGGGTGGCGGTTGTGAACATGGTCTGGGCGATCTGCGGCGCCGTCAGGAACGGGAACGCCTGACGCAATACGGCCGCAGCACCGGCCACGTGCGGCGCGGCCATTGAGGTGCCTTGCAGAGGCCCATAGTTTGAACCATTGAGAATTTTATTGTTGTTGGCGTCGAAGCCGCTGTAGCCCTGTCCGACCTGCACGGTTGAATAGATATTGACGCCCGGTGCCGCGATGCACCACGCTGCCGTAACACCGCACCAGTTGCTGAAATTGGCGATCTTCTTATTTTCGTTGACTGCGACTACTGAAACGATAAAGCCGTCCAGCTTCGAAAAATCGATTTTGCTTTGGTCGACGGGGCCGGTCGGCGCATAGTCGGGGCTGGGATCGCCATTAGGGTCAGTCCCGTAGGTGGTATAAAATTGGTAGAGACCGCTATTCGCATTCGCTGGCTTGATGAATGGATAGAATGCGGCGCCGCTCGGGTTTTGAGTTACATCGGGTTGACTTCTTCGATCGTTGCCTGCGGCTAAGACCATGAGCATGTCTGACTGTGCGGCCCTAAGGAGCGCACTGGCCTCTCTCTCATCTGATATCTCGAATTCTTGAATTGACATTCTTCTATAGTTAGGATTCAAAAATCCATCGACAATCGGAGAAGAGGTCGTCGGTCCATAGCTGCCATTCAAGACCCGGGCGCCGCTTTGAGTTGCTGCCTCCACTGCAGAGATTGTATTGCGTAAATTGAATAACGCCAATATTTTGCTGTCGAAACCGACCCCCATCATCCCGACGCCATCACGGGCAGCCGCAATTGTACCAGCCACATGGGTTCCATGACTGGATGCAGTGTCCGTATCGAATATAATAGTTTGATTTAGTCCGGGAATAAAATTTCTTGATTGCTGAGAGATCCGTCCTCGGAATTCTGGATTCGTGGGGTCGATCCCGGAGTCAATCACGGCAACCAATACGCCTAGACCGGTGAAGCCTCGGGCGTAAGCGGTGGCGGCATTAATCGCAGACAAGCCCCAGTCGGCTCTGTATTCGGGCGTGTCGAACTGCGCCGCGGTCAGGGGAACGCCAAAAGCATCGAACGTCGAAGGCGAGCGCGCCGGCACGGTCTGCGCCGCAACAGGTCCGAGAGCCAGCGTGAGGGTGGCGAGCGAGCTGCCGACCAGCAATCCGAGCCGTACGGGGCCGCGCCGCCGGGTTCCGGCGCGCGCGCCCCGGCTCGGATCACAGGATCCGGTCACACGCTCTACATCGCTATACTGTTGGACCACCGGACTGACCCCCGTCATGCCTGTCGCAAACTGTGTACGGGGGGGTAGGAAATGCGGCTTTAACGAACTATCACATTGCGGCCACACTCGGCGCCGCGCGCGACAGTCTGAAACGGCAATCCCCCTTTCTGGGACGGAAGGAACCATTCCGCGGCTCGCGTGTCATGGTGGTCCGACGCTGCCGCGCGCGGCGCCCCGATCCGGCGGCCCCCGCGTCGAATCGCACGCCGCCCGGGCAAACGACAGTGTACAGCCGCTCGGGTCGGCGGGAGACAGGAGGACTGTCCGGGTGGACGCGGCTAACGTGCGGGACGACCGGACCGCGTTGCCACGCGTCACCTTGGGACAGGCCCCCGTTCTTCATCGGTCGCGCGAACAGCAGGTGTCAGGCTCTACGTATGTCTTCCGAGGAGAGAAACCACGACCCGGACGCGGCGCCGGCCGGGGGCGAGGCTCCGGGCGGCGAGGTCGCCTGCCTGCGGTTCGAGCCGCCCGGGGATCCCGCGGCGCTGGGGCGGGCGTGGCAGGACCATCTCGCGCCCATCTTCGACGTGAGCTTCCGCCCGGAGACCGACCTGACCGTCCCGATCGCGATGCGCAGCTACCATCTCGGCGACCTACTGGTCGGCGACGTGGTGGCGCCGGCCCACACCCTCGTGCGGACGCGGGAGATGATCGGCCAGCAAGGCCTCGACCACATCCTGCTGCAATTCTACCGGCGGGGGCAGAGCCGCGTGGAGACCGATCAGGGCACCGGCTCCGTGAACGAGGTGCAGTGCATCGTCTTCGACCTCGCCCAGCCCGTGCGCATCGTGGCGGGCGCCGTCGACGCCACGAACGTCGTGATCCCCCGCGCCTTGCTGGAGAAGCAGGGCTGCCACCCCGACGCCCTGCACGGGCGCCCCCTCGACCACGACGGCGACCCGTTCGGGCGGCTGGTCCATAATTTCGTCGCCAACGTCGTCGCCTGCGGCGACCTCCTCGACCGCCGCGAGGCCCTGGCGGCCTCGGCGGCGATCACCCAGCTCTGCGCCAGCTGGCTGCGCGGGCAGGAGGAGGGGCGCCCCTCCCAGCACCAGGACATCCGGATCCGGGTCCGCCGCCTCGTCGAGGCGGAACTCGGCAACCCGAAGCTGACGCCCGCCCTGATCGCGACCCGGCTCGGCCTGTCGCGCTCGACCCTGTACCGGCTGTTCGCCCCCAACGGCATCGTGGCGTATATCCGCGACCGCCGCCTCATGGCGGCGATGCGGATGCTCGTGCGCGACGATGCCCCCAAACCCCTGCGCATCTCGCAGGTCGCCTTCGCGGTCGGCTTCTCGGACGAGCGGACCTTCCGGCGGGCGTTCAAGCGCCGGTTCGGCTTCATCCCGAGCGACGCGTCCCAGCGCCTGGAGACCGGCCCCGAACCCGCGCCCGGCGCCGTCCTGCGCAACTGGATCGAGAGCCTCTGACGTGCCGCGCCGGTCCGCCGGCCGGCTGCGCGCCGGGGCACTGTCCCTCTGCCTGGCCCTCTGCCTGTGCTTCGCGGCCGCCGCGCCCTTCGCCGCGGGCCCCGTCCAGGCCGAGACCCGGGAGGCGGCGCCCGCCCTCCGCACCGGCGAGCCCGAGACGTGGCGGGTCGCGACCCATCCGGTGCCGCCCCTGGTCATGGACGAGGACGGCCGGCTGCGCGGGTTCAGCATCGATCTCTGGAACGCCCTCGCGCGGGATCTCGGCGTCCGGACGGCCTACCTGCGCGTCGACGACCTGCCGGCGCTGTTCGTGGCGGTCTCGGACGGGCGCGCGGACCTCGCCATCGCGGCGGTGTCGATCACCGCGGAGCGCGAGCGGCGTTTCGACTTCTCCGTCACGATGCTGGAGACCGGCCTGCGCATCGCCGTCCGGTCGGAGCCGGACGCGACCGGCTCGGCCACCGCGCGGGCTCTCCGGGCGCTCCTGAGCGACGCCGCCTTCCTGCAGGTCTTGCTGGGGCTCGCCGCCCTGATCCTGGCGGTGGCGGCCCTGGTCTGGTGGCTCGAGCGGCGCCACCCCGGCGGCATGGCGGCGCGCTCGGGACCGGCGCGCGGCTTCGCCCACGTCGTCTGGTGGGCCCTGAGCAGCCTCGCCGCCCAGGCGGAGGAGATGCCGCGCAGCCCGCTGGCGCGGGCCGTCACGGTGCTCTGGCTGTTCACCTGCATCGCCCTGGTGGCGTGGTTCACCGCGGGCCTGACCAGCACGGCGACCGTGGAGCGCCTGCGCGGCGCGATCAACGGCCCGCAGGACCTGCCGGGCAAGCGGGTGGGCACGGTCGCCAACACCACCTCGGTCGCCTACCTGGCGGACCATTTCGCCACGCCGGTGGGCTTCGCGACCCTGGAGGAGGCCTGCGCGGCGCTGCGGGCCGGCACGGTCGCGGCGGTGGTCTACGATGCCCCCGCGCTCAGCTACTACGCGACCCGGCCCGGCCACGACGCCCTGCGCCTGGTCGGCACCGCGTTCAACCGGCAATCCTACGGCATCCTGTTCCCGGCCAACGATCCCCGGCGCAAGCGCGTCAACCAGGCCCTGCTGGGCCTGCGGGAGGATGGCCGCTACGACGAGATCTACGGCCGCTGGTTCGGCTCCGAGAGCGGCGAGTCCCAGGGTCGCTGATCAGGGCCGCCGAGGCGCGCCGCGATAGGCCTCGGCCGGGTGGCGGGCGGGCAGCCGGTCCCCCTGGCCGAACAGCTTCGCCCGCAGCGAGCCCTCGGCGTAGGCGGTCTTGTAGAGGCCGCGATCCTGCAGTTCCGGGATCACGAGGTCGATGAAGTCGGAGAAACTCTCCGGCACGACGATCCGGCTGAGGTTGAACCCGTCGACCTCGCCCTCCGTGATCCAGGCCTGGAGTTCGTCGGCGATCGTCACGGCGTCGCCGGTGAGCACCGCGTAGCGGCCGCCGAGCTGCAATTCGGCGAGGAGGTCGCGCTTCGTCAGCCCGCGCCTGGCCGCCGCCGCGGTGGCCGACTGGATGGCGTTGCCCGGCGCGTAGGGGATCGGCTCGTCCAGGCCGTAGCGGGCGAAGTCGATCCCCGTGGAGGCGGAGAAATGCGCGAGCCCCGCCTCCGGGCTCGCGTAGGACAGGTACTCGTCCCGCTTGGCCTCGGCCTCCGCCCGGGTCCGCCCGGGGATCACCGCGAGGCCGACGAACACCTTCACGTCGTCGGGTTCCCGGCCGGCCGCGACCGCCTCGGCCCGGATGGCGCGGACGGATTCGCGGGCGGCGGCCGGGTCGCGGGCCGAGATGAACACGCACTCGGCGTGGCGGCCCGCGAAGGCGCGGCCGCGGCCCGAGGCGCCGGCCTGGTAGAGCACCGGCGTGCGCTGGCGCGACGGCTCCGACAGGTGGTAGCCCTCGACCGCGAAGAACTCGCCCCGGTGGACGACCTTGCGGATATGGGCGGGATCGCTGAACACCCGGGCCGCCCGGTCGCGGCGCACGGCCGCGTCGTCCCAGCTGCCCTCCCAGAGCCGGTAGAGCACCTCTAGGTACTCGTCGGCGTAGTCGTAGCGCCGGTCGTGCGCCGGCAGCGCGCCGCCGCTCTGGGCGCGGTGGGCGCTGTCGAGGTAGCCGGTGACGACGTTCCAGCCGATCCGGCCGCCCGTCAGGTGGTCGAGGGTCGAGAGGCGCCGGGCGAAGGTGTAGGGCGCCTCCTGGTGGACGTTGATCGTCACCCCGAAGCCGAGATGCTCGGTCACCGCCGCCATGGCGGAGATCATCACGGTCGGGTCGTTGACCGGGAGCTGCACGGCCTCCCGGGCGGTCACGTCGATGCCGCCGCCGTAGACGTCGTAGACGCCGATGATGTCGGCGATGAACAGGCCGTCGAACAGGCCGCGCTCCAGGAGCCTCGCCTGCTCGGTCCAGTAGGACAGCGTGTTGTAATCGGCCGAGCGGTCGCGCGGGTGGGTCCAGAGCCCGTGGTTGATGTGGCCCGCGCAGGTCATGTTGAAGGCGTTCAGCAGGATCTGCTTCTTTCCGAGGGCCATCAGAGCGCTCCGTGCCGGGGCGGCTGCCGGCCGTCGAGGTGGTAGGCGCCGATCCAGTGGTACTTCCAGCGCACCGGATCGTGCAGGGTGTGGGTGCGGACGTCGCGCCAGTAACGGTCGAGCGCCTCGGCCCGGTCGGTGGCCGAGGTGCCGCCGAGCTCGACGAGCTTGTTGGCCGCGAGCAGCCCGGCCCGGTGGCTCGCCGCCCGGGCCTCCGCCACCGCCACGGAGGCCGCCGCGACGCTGTCGGCGTCGGGGGCCTCCTGCGCGGCGTCGACGAAGCGGCCGGCCCGCGCCAGCAGGGCGTCGGCCGCCGCGAGGCGCACCTGGACGTCGCCCAGCGCGTGGAGGGTCAGGGGATCCTCGCTCGCCCGCGCGACCCCGGAATCGATCCACGGCCGGGCGCGGTCGCGCACGAAGGGCAAGGTCGCCGCGAAGGCGCCCGCGCCGATGCCGAGATCGATCCCAGCGTGCAGGATCTGCGCGAAGGGGCCGAGGGCGGTGGGCCGCTCCAGCGAGGCCTGGAACGGCACCACCCAGTCGGGCTCCACGGCGACGCGGTCGAACAGGACCGAGCCCGACCCGGTGAGCCGCTGCCCGAACCCGTCCCAGTCGTCGACCAGGGTCACGCCCGGCGCGTCCCGGGGGACGAAGACGAGGTAGGCGACCGCCCGGCCGTCCTCCTCGGCATTGGCCAGGGTGGGGATGCGGTGGGCGTAGAGCGAGCCGGTGCAGTAGTCTTTGCGGCCCTCGACAGTCCAGCCAGCCGGGTCGCGCACGAGGCGGGTGCGGCGGGTGTGGTCGCGCGCGCCGGTCTCGGCGAGCGCGTTGCCGAAGCGCTCGCCCGCCAGGACGCGGCCGTAGAGGGCGCGCTTCTGGGCCTCGGTGCCGCCGTTGCGGAGCACCTCCAGGGCGTAGAAATGGTTCTGCGGGATCTGGCCGAGGGAGCCGTCCGCCGCGGCGATCCGGGCGATCACCTGGGCGACCGTGGCGCTGTCGAGGCCGGGGCCGCCGTATTCCCTCGGCACCGTGATCGCCCACAGGCCGGATTCGGTGAAGCGCGCGATCTCGGCGATTGGCAGGCGGCGCTCCAGGTCGCGCTCGGCGGCGGCCTCGGCGAAGGCCTCCGCCAGCCGGCCGGCGACGGCGAGCGCCGCGGCGGCGTCCGGAAGGACCGGCACCGGGTGCGGCGGCGCGGGTGCCTGCGTGAAGGCGGTCTCGTGGGGCTGGAGCGGCATCGCCCGGTCCTCAGTTCCACTGGTGCCGGGCGGGCAGCACGCCGTTCAGGGCGTGGTTCCCGAGGAGGTGGTACTTCCACCGCACGGGGTCGTGCAGGGTGTGGACCCGGGCGTCGCGCCAGTACCGGCCGAGATTGTACCCGTCGCGGGTCGCCGAGGCGCCGGCGAGCTCGAGCAGCCGCTCGGAGGCCTCCAGGGCCGCCTCGGTGGTGAGGATCTTGGCCTGCGCCACCGCCACCGATGCCTCGGCCGCGCTCTCAGCGGTGACGGGGGCCGCGGCGATCCGGTCGAGCGCCCGTCCGGCCCGGGCCAGGACCTCCTCGGCGGCGTGCAGGTCGACGGTGAGCCGCCCGACCTCGCCGAGGATGTGGGGATCCTCCGCGACGGTCTCGGCGGTGAAGGGATAGGGCCGGGTCCGGGTGCGCAGGAAGTCGAGGGCGGCGGCGGCCGCGCCCCGGGCGAGCCCGGCGTCGATCGCCGCGTGGATCAGCTGCGAGACCGGCCCGAACAGGCCCGGGCGCCCGGCCAGGGGCGCGAGGTCGATCGTCAGCTCCGCCTCGACCGGGGCCTGCGCGAAGATCACGCTGCCGCTCGCCGTGGTGCGCTGGCCGAAGCCCTGCCAGTCGTCCACCACCCGCACGCCGGGGGCGTCCCGGCGCACGAAGACCAGGAGCGGCCCGCCGTCGGGGCCGACCGCGCGCGTCGGGATCCAGTGGGCGAAGAGCGCGCCCGTGGAGTAGAAGCGCGTGCCGCTGAGCCGCGGGCCCTCCGGTCCGGCGGTCAGCCGCGTGTCCACGCCGGTGATCGCCTTGCCGTTGCGGGCGGGGCCGGCATTGCCGATCCGGTGGCCGGCGAGCACGTCCCGGTAGATCCGCGCCTGCTGGGCGGGGCTGGCGGCGGCCGCGACCAGCGCAAGGACGCCGAACTGGTTCTGGGGGATCTGCGCCGCCGAGCCGTCGGCGGCGGCGAGGATCGCGAAGACCTCCGCGAGCGTCGCGTGCGAGACCTCGGCGCCGCCGTGTTCGCGCGGCACCGTGATGCCGCCGAGCCCGCTCTCCGTGAAGGCCGCGATCTCCGCCCAGGGCAGGCGTCGGTCGCGGTCGCGCTCGGCCGCGCCCGCCGCGAAGATCCGGGCCACGGCCCGCGCGGCCGCGATCGCCTCGGCGTCCGAGCGGATCCGGTGCGGCGGCGCCGGCGGCGGCGGCAGCCGATCTTCGACCGGGTCGGTGACGGGATCGTCCAGGTGCAGGCTCATACGGTTTCCGGTTGACCGCTCGGGTTGGGACGTCCCGCCGTCATCGCGAGCGCTGCGAAGCGCCCCGGGGCCGCGCCGGGTTGGAAGACGCGGCGCGGCCTGGATCGCTTCGCTCCGCGCGCGCGAACGGCGATGTCGAGGTCGTCGACCGGGGACGATCCATCGGTGCGGGCTCCCGGTCGGATCGCCCAGGTCGGACGGTTTCGCTCAGCGGGCCCGGAGCCGCCGCACCGCGGTGTCGCCCGCGAACTGGACCGCGCACACGAGGGCGATCAGGATCGCGATCACCACCACCATCACGGTGGTGTCGAAGCGCTGGTAGCCGTACCGGATGGCGACGTCCCCGAGCCCGCCCGCGCCCACCGCGCCGGCCATCGCGGAGGCGCCGATCATCGCCACCACCGTGATGGTGAAGCCGGCCACGATGCCCGGCAGCGCCTCGGGCAGGAGCACGTGGGCGAGGATGTGCCGGCGCCGGCAGCCGATGGACTGGGCGGCCTCGATCAGGCCCGCATCCACCTCCCGCAGCGAGACCTCGGCGATCCGGGCGAAGAACGGGGTCGCGCTCACCGAGAGCGGCACGATCGCCGCCCAGACGCCGATCGTGGTGCCGGCCACCAGCCGGGTGAACGGGATCAGCGCCACCAGCAGCACGATGAAGGGCACGGCCCGGAAGCCGTTGACCACGGTCCCGACCACCCGGTGGGCCGTCGGCGCCGCGAAGATGCCGCCGGGCCCGGAGGTGACGAGGAACAGCGCCAGGGGAATGCCGGCGACCACGGCGATCCCGGCCGAGACTCCGACCATGAGCGCGGTGTCGAGGAAGGCCTGCCAGAGGCGTTCGATCATCTGCGGCGACATGGCGGGCCTCCGGGTTCGGGGTGCAGGGGCGGCGGTGCAGCGGTCGGGGTATCGGGGGAGGAGCGGTCCCGCATCGTCTCACCCCTCCGCCGGGTCGGCGGGGACGTAGCCGACCCGCTCCACGTCGCCGCCGAGCGTCCGCAGCCGCGCCTCCGCGCCCGGATCCTCGGCCGGGACGGCCACCAGCATCCGGCCGACCGCGTGGCCCTGGATCCGCTCGATGCCCGCCTGGAGCAGGCGCACCGGCGCCCCGGCCCCCGCGAGGCCCGACAGATCCGGCGCGGCCCGGCCCGAGCAGGTGATCCGCAGGATCGCCCAGCCGCCCGGCGCGGGCCGCGGCTGCAGCCGGGCCGCCAGATCCGGCGGCAGCCCGCGGGTCAGGGGTTCGAGCAGCGCCCGGGTGGTCGGGTGCTCGGGCGCCCCGAACACGCGCCAGACCGGCCCGGTCTCGACGACCCGGCCGCCCTCCAGCACCACCACGTCGCTGCAGATCTCGCGGATCACGCTCATCTCGTGGGTGATCAGGATGATGGTGATCCCGAGCCGCCGGTTGATGTCGCGCAGCAGGTCGAGGATCGCCAGCGTCGTCTCCGGGTCGAGGGCGGAGGTCGCCTCGTCGCAGAGCAGGATCTCCGGATCGCTCACGAGCGCCCGGGCGATGCCGACCCGCTGCTTCTGGCCCCCGGAGAGCCGCGACGGGTAGGTGTCGGCCTTGTCCTCCAGGCCGACGAGGCGCAGGGCCTCCGCGACCCGCGGGCCGATCGCGTGCCGCGGGACGCCCGCGACCGTGAGCGGCAGCGCCACGTTCTGCCGGACGGTCTTGGCCGCCAGCAGGTTGAAGTGCTGGAAGATCATGCCGATGCGCCGGCGCAGGGCGACGAGCCCGTCGGTGTCGAGGGCGTCGATCGGGGCGCCGTCGACCAGGACCCGGCCCGAACTCGGCGCCTCCAGCCGGTTGACCGTGCGCAGGAGGCTCGACTTGCCCGCCCCCGAGCGGCCGATGATGCCGAAGATCGCCCCGGCGGGGATCGCGAGGTCCACCCGGTCGAGCGCCTGCACCGGTCCGGCGGCCGAGCGGTAGGTCTTCGAGACGGACTCGAACCGCACCGTTCCGGTCTCCCGGCCGGGCTCGCTGCCGGGCGCGGCGACCGGGGCCCGGGCGGCGGTCGCGGCGCCCGGGCCCGTCCGCCCGGCCGCGGCCGGCGTGCCCGGATCGCGCAGGCTGTCGAAGATCAGGCCGACCATCAGTTCTGCCACGCCAGCAGGTAGAGCTTGTCGCTGTTGGCGAAGGACTTGCGGATCTGCTGTTTCACGGCCTCCGAGTTCTGGAAGAGCGTCACGAATTTCCGGATCACGGGGTCCTCCTTGCGGGCGGCCTTGGTGACGAAGCTCACGGCGAAGCGCCGGTCCTCGATACCGGAATAGATCAATCCGCTGGTCGGGTCGAAACTGCCGGCCGCCACGATGAAGTGCGGGTAGCCCAGGGCGAGGTCGACGTCGCCGGTGATCCGCGCGAGCTGCGGCCCCTCGACCTCGGTGAACCGCAGCGTCTTCGGGTTCTCGACGATGTCGTCGAGGGTGCCGAGGAAGCCGACACCGTCCCTCAGCGTGATCAGCCCGGCCTTCTGGAGGAGCAGCAGGCCGCGGCCCTGGTTCACCGGGTCGTTGGCGATCGCCACCGTGCCGCCCGCCGGGATCTGGTCGAAGCTCTTATGCTTCAGGGAGTACAGGCCGATATTGGACAGGATCCCGAGCCCGACGATGTCGAACGCGTAGCCCTTCTGCTTGGCGGCATTCTCCATGAAGGGGCGGTGCTGGAAGAAGTTCACGTCGATGTCGCCGGCGTCGAGGGCGACGTTGGGCGTCGTCCAGTCGCTGAACTCGACCACCTTGACGTCGAGGCCCTCGGCCTTGGCCTCCCGGGCCGCGACCGTGACGGCGTCGCCGTAGGCGCCCGGCACGACGCCGACCCGGAGGGTCTCCGCCCCGGCCGGAAGGGCCCCGAGGCTGAGCGCCGCGACGGCGAGGAGACGCAGGAACTTCATCGGGCGGGAACTCTGATCGGGATGGACGGGGGCAAGTCCGGCTGCCGGGCCGCGATGGTTCGCTCCGCATCCGAAGGCATGCGGACACGATCCATCAAGTCGACAGGCGCCGTCTCACGTGGATGATTGTCTCGCGTCAGGTTTAGATCAGCGCGGCCCGCCCCGAAATTCTAAAGATCGTCGTTCGACGACACGAACGATCTCCCGATACCCCTGAACCGGAGAGGCGCATGCTGCGCCCCCGCGGAACTCCTCTCCGGCCCCGCTCCGTCCCCGCGCGCGCGGTCCGGCCCCGGGGACGGGGCGCGGCGCCCGGGCGGATCCCGGTCGCCCGGACCGGGCGCCGAATACAGGTCGGTCCGGCGGGGGGAGCGCCGGAACAAGCCTTGTCGGATCGGATTGAACCTGCGATTATCCAGTCATCGCAACGGCTTAGTGAAGATCATGCTCTTCCGCGAGCACTCCGCGAACGAAACCTTCTCCCCCATCCTCGATCCGGGGGATGAGCCTTCCCGGGTCGCGGAGATGCCCCGCCGCCCGGTCCCCGAGGCCTGGTCCGGCGTCGCCGCGCCGGCCCTCGCCCCGGGCGACGAGGTGGTGTTCGACCGGCTCGACCTCGCCGAGATCCTCGGGATCTGGCGCCATGCCCGCGGCCGGGTCGTGGGGCTCCACCGCCCGTGGGGCGCGGCCGCCACCGTGGACGTGCAGTTCGAGGGACACGAGACCCTGGAACGCTACCTGCCGGACCTGTTCCGGCGCGTGCACTGAGGCGCGCCGACAGGCCCGCCGGCCGGCGGAGTCATTGGCTGACCCCGGGCTGACCCCGGGCTGACCCCGGGCTGACCCCGGGCTGACCCCGGGCTGACCCCGGGCTGACCTTGGGCCGACATCGCCCGGATCTGTCGGCTGAGAGGACAGCGAGTGTCTGTTTTCACGACACTTCGCGGCGCCGGGCACGGATCGGGCCCGCGCTCACGAAAATGTAGGGCCCCACCGGCGCGCGTCTCCCCCCCGGGCCGGAACCCCGCCGGCTCCGAAACGTCGGGCCGGTCGCGACCACCGCGGCCGATCTCCCGGCCGGGGCGGACGGGCCTGTCCGGGGGGCACGATGGCTCAGGGAAACCACAGACGGCGCGCGGGCGCGCCATGACGGCGAGCCACGGCGTGTTCGCCTTCGCGCATGTCGGCGACCTGCATCTCGAGCGGGGCTCCGACCCCCACGCCGCCGACCTGCGGGCGATGCTCGCCGAGGTGGCGGGGCTGCACCGACACGGTCTCCTCGACTTCGTCTACATCCCCGGCGACCTCGCCGAGGACGGGCGGGCGGAGCAGTACGCTGTCCTGCGCGAGGCCCTGGACCGGCACCCGGACCTGCCGGTGCGCCTGATCGCCGGCGACCACGACCGCCAGCACGGCACGATGGCGGATTTCGACGCCCTGTTCGCCGCGGTGGCGGGCAGCCCGCGCGGCGGCGGCCACGCGGCGCGGCGCCACGACCTGCCGCGCCCGCGCGACTCCGTCTCCGTGACGCACTACTACTTCGCCGAGACCTGGGCGGGCGTGCGCTGCCTGTTCCTCGACATGGTCAGCCCCGGCTACGGCCAGAAGGGCTTCGGCCTCGATTTCCGCCTCGGCCCCCACCAGCTCGCGTGGCTCGGCGAGGAGCTGGCCCGGGCCGAGCGGGAGGGCCAGCCCTGCGCGGTCTTCGCCCACACCTACCCGGACGACCTCTGCGTGCCCGACGAGCGGGCGGCACTCGCCGGCCTGATCCGCCACTACGGCGTCCGCCTCGTCGAGATGGGCCACACCCACTACAACGAGCTCGCCCCGGACGGGCGCACCCTCTACGCCGCGGCCCGCTCGGTCGGCCAGAACGAGGACGGCTCGGTCGGCTACGCGGTCGCGGCGATCGACGGGCCGGTCGCGAGCTGGCGGTTCAAGCCCCTCGACCGGGCGCTGCCCTTCGTGATGGTCACGAGCCCGGCCGACCGGCGCCTCGCCACGGCGCCCCTCGACGCCGCCGACGGCACGGTCTCGGTGCGCGCCCTCGTGCTGTCGGACCGGCCGCAGGACACGTGGCGCTGTCACCTGCGCGTCGACGGCGGCCCGGCCCACCCCATGGTGCCGGACGGCCCCCGGACGGTCCACGCCCGCATCCCCTGGCGGGACGGCGCGCGCCGCCTCGCCATCACGGTCGCGGACGGCACCGGCCACACCGACACCGAGGTGATCGAGCCCGTGGACCGGAGCTTCGTGCCGCCGCCCGCGCACGAGCGCCCCGGCAGCGACGCGTTCCGCCTGCCGGCCTGGCCCGAGAAGGGGCTCCGGGGCGACCAGCTCGGTCCGAACCGCAACGGCCGGCACTGGTAGCCGGTCCCGCCCGAATCGCGGCACACCGCACCGCACGATCCACCCCACCAGAGGACCACCGCAACCGATGGGCGCGCTGACGCTGACCCCCAACATCGCGACCTGGACGATCGCCGCCCTCGCGACCCTCGGCGTCATCCTGCGGCCGTTCGCGTGGCCGGAGGCGATCTGGGCTGTGCTCGGGGCCGGCGCCCTCGTGGCCCTCGGCCTGCTCGCCCCCGCCACCGCCTGGGACGGCGTGCTGAAGGGGACCGACGTCTACCTGTTCCTCGTCGGCATGATGCTGATGTCGGAGGTGGCCCGGAAGGAGGGCCTGTTCGACTGGCTTGCCTCGATCGCCGTGCGCGCCGCCAGGGGCTCGGCGACCCGGCTGTTCACCCTCGTGTACCTCGTCGGCACCGTCGTCACGGTGTTCCTGTCCAACGACGCCTGCGCGGTGGTGCTGACACCCGCCGTCTACGCGGCCACCAAGGCCGCCAAGGTGGAGAACCCCCTCCCCTACCTGTTCATCTGCGCCTTCATCGCCAACGCGGCGAGCTTCGTGCTGCCGATCTCGAACCCGGCCAACCTCGTGGTCTTCGCCGAGCACATGCCGCCGCTGGTGCGCTGGCTCGGCCTGTTCGCCCTGCCCTCGCTGCTGGCCATCGCGACGACCTACGCGGTGCTGCGGCTGACCCAGGCCAAGGCCCTGCGCGGGCAGGAGGTCGCCACCGACGTCGAGGCACAGCCGCTCTCCCGCACCGGCCTCGTGGCGGGGATCGGCATCGTGGCGACCGGCGGCGTGCTGATCGCGGCTTCCGCGCTCGGCCTCGACCTCGGCCTGCCGACCTTCGTGGCCGGGCTCGCCACCACGATCGTCGTGCTGCTCCTCAAGCGCGGCGGCCTCGTCGAGGTGGCCAAGGACGTGTCGTGGAGCGTGCTGCCGCTGGTGGCCGGGCTGTTCGTCCTCGTGGAGGCCCTGGAGAAGACCGGCGTCCTGGCGATGCTGGCGGACCTCCTCAAGGGCTACGCCCACGCCGCCCCGGAGGCCACCGCCTGGGGGGCGGGCGGCCTCGTCGCGGTGCTGTGCAACCTCGTCAACAACCTGCCGGCCGGGCTGATCGCGGGCGCCGCCGTCCAGACCGCCCACGTGCCCGAGAAGGTGGCGGGCGCGATCCTGATCGGCGTCGATCTCGGGCCGAACCTGTCGGTGACGGGCTCCCTCGCCACGATCCTCTGGCTCACCGCCATCCGCCGCGAGGGCCAGGATGTCGGCGCCTGGACCTTCCTGAAGCTCGGCCTGCTGGTGATGCCGCCGGCCCTCGCGCTGGCGCTCGCCGGCCTGCTCCTCGTCTGACCCTTCCCCGAGAACCCGAAGGTCCGCGCGCGTGACGGCTGCCCTCCTCTATCCCTTCATCCTGGTGGCGGGCGCGCTGCAGGCGATCGGCAACGCCATGAACGCGCAGCTGCGCGGCCGCATGGTCAATCCGTGGCTCGCCGCGACGGTGTCGTTCCTGCCGATCGTCTTCGTGTTCACGACCCTGTTCCTCACGATGCCGACGCCGCTCCCGAGCCTCGACTCCCTGGGCAAGATGCCCTGGTACGCGCCGCTGGGGGGCCTGGCCGGCGCGGTGGCGGTGTTCGGCGGCCTCGCCTTCATCGACAAGGTCGGCGCCGGGCCGTTCAACGGCCTGACGCTCACCGCCAACATCCTCACCTCCCTGGCGATGGACGCGCTCGGCCTGTTCGGCCTGCAGGCGGCGGGCTTCAAGCCGATGCCCTGGCTCGGCGGCCTGCTGATGGCGGTGGGCGTCACCTTCATCGCGCGCTCGGGCGGCAAGAGCGACGGCGGCGGCTCGGGGGTCGGCGGCAAGCTGCTCTACCCGTTCATCCTCGTGGCCGGCGCCCTGATGGCGATCGGCGTGGTCTGGAACGCGCAGCTCCGCGGGGCCCTGGAGAATCCCTGGCTCGCCGCGACGGTGTCGTTCGTGCCGGTCGTGTTCGTGTTCGCGCTGATGTTCCTGCTGCGGCCGTCGCCGCTGCCGACCCGCGACGACGTCGCGGGCGTCCGCTGGTGGATGCCCCTCGCCGGCCTCACCGGGGCGGTCGCGGTCTTCGCCGGGCTGCTCTTCGTCGACAAGGTCGGGGCCGGCGCCTTCAACGGCCTGCTCATCACCGCCAACCTCCTGACTTCGGTGGCGCTCGATCATTTCGGCTGGTTCGGCATGAAGCGGGTCAAGGCCGGCCCGCCGCGCCTGATCGGCGCCGCCCTGATGGTCGGCGGCATCGTGCTGATCTCGCTGTTCTGAGCGGCCGGGGCGATGTGGACCCTCCCCGCCTGGATCCTGCGCCGGGAGACCCTGCTCCTGGCCGGGGCCGCCCTCCTGGGCGCGGGCGGGGTTGCGGCGTGGTACCTGCTCCAGGCGACGGTGCTCACCATCGCGGTCGCCCCCCGGGACGGGACCGAGCCCGGCCTGATCAAGGCCTACGCGGACGCGCTCGAGGCCGCGCACGAGAATGTCCGGCTGAAGATCCTGTCCTTCGACGACGTGCGCGAGAGCGCCGCCGCCCTGCAGGACGGGCGCGCCGACCTCGCGGTGGTCCGCCCCGACGTGCTGCTGCCGACGAACGGCCTCACCCTGGCGATCCTGCGCGACCAGGCGATGGTCATCGCCTCGCCCGAGCAGGCTGGGATCACGAGCTTCCCGAAGCTCGCCGGCAAGCGGCTCGGCATCGCGGCGCACCGGGACGCCGATCTCTGGCTGCTCCGGAATCTCCTCGGCTATTACGGGCTCACCCTGGAGGAGGCCGCCGGCCCGGCCCGGGACTCGACGGTCCTCCTGGTCCCGGTCGACCAGGAGGCGGTGGCCGGCGCCTTCCGCGAGAAGCGGATCGACGCCTTCGTCAGCATCATCGCGCCCTCGGCGCCGAAGGCGCTGGCCCTGGTCTCGGCCGTGCAGGGTGTCGCCCGCGGCGGCAAGGTGGCGTTCGTCGCCGTGGAGGATGACGGCGCGGTGATCGAGCGCTTCCCGCGGCTCCAGGCGGTCACCGTCCCGGGCGGCCTGTTCGGCGGCCGCCCGAAGCTGCCGGCCGACGACGTGAAGACGGTGGGCGCCTCGTACCGGCTGATGGCCCGGGCCTCCCTGAGCCGCGTCGTGGCGGCCGACGTGACCCAGCAGCTCTTCGAGAAGCGCGGCGCCGCCGCCCTGGCGACGGACGCCGCCGAGTACGTCCAGGCCCCGGCCTACGACACGACCGTGGCGGCCACCAGCGCCCGCATCCCGATCCATCCGGGGGCGATCGACTATTACGAGCGCGACCAGCACGGCTTCATCGAGCGCTACGGCGACACGCTCTACCTCCTCGGCGCGCTGGCGGGTGGCCTCGTCTCGGTGCTGGCCTGGATCCGGCAGCGCCTCGCCAGCCTGCGCCGCGAGCGGATCGACGAGATCATGGACCGGCTCCTCGAGATCGCCGGGCAGGCAAGGGCGCTGCGCGACCCGGCGGCGATCGAGGCGCTCACCGTCGAGGTCGACGCGCTGGCCATGGACGTCGTCCGCTACGCCCGCGAGCGGGAGCCGGACACCCGCACCATGTCGGCGGCGTCCGTCGCGATCGACACGGCGCGGGCGACCATCGCGGATTGCCGGGCGCGGGCGGCCGAGGACGGGGGGCGGACCGGGCGGCCCGTCCGGCTGCACGGCGCGGGCGGGGCCTGACATGTCCGTCCCAGCGCCCGCGCCCGCCACCGCGCCCGCCACCGCAACAGAATCGGACCGGAGCGACGCCGCGCCGGACGCCGCCTCGGTCAGGGCGCGTGTCGGCGCGCGCGTGGGGGCGCGGGTGCAGCGATCCCTGCGCTCGCGCACCGTGACCTGGATGACGGTGGGGTTCGCCACGATCCTGGTGATGACCGCCATCGCGCTCGGCGCCTTCGTGTACCAGCAGCGCGGCGTCGACGCCGTGCGCCACACCGTGGCGGTGGACGGGCGCCTCGCCCGGGTCCTGTCGGCGGTGCAGGACGCCGAGACCGGCCAGCGCGGCTACCTGCTCACCGGCGACGAGGCCTTCCTGCTGCCCTTCACCGAGGGGCGGCTGAACGTCGACCAGCAGCTCGATCTCCTGCGCGACCTCGTCCAGGACGATCCCGACCAGCGGGGCGACCTCGACACCCTGGCCGGGCTGATCCGCCGGAAGCTCGACGAACTCGGCGCCAGCGTCGCCCTCATGCGCGCCGGCGACGGCGCGGCGGCCCGCGCCTCCGTGGCGGACGGGCGCGGCAAGCAGGTGATGGACGCGATCCGCGACCGGGTGCGCCGCATGGAGGCGCACGAGGCGCGGCGGATGGAGCGGCGGCAGGCGACGGTGTCGCGGATCGCCCTGGCCATCTGGGTCATGGTCGGGGCCCTGGCGGTGCTGTTCGTGCTGTTCGCCGTGTCGGCCCTGCGGGAGGCGACCCGGCGCAACCGGCTGTCGCGGTTCCTGCCGCAGGAGCTGGTCCTGCGGCTCGCCGACGGCGACGGGAGCCTGAAGGCAGGCCGCCGCCAGCAGGCCGCCATCGTGTTCGTCGACATGCGCGGCTCGACCACCCTGGCCGAGAGCCTGGATCCGCACCGGCTCTCCGAGTTCCTGTCCGCCTTCCGGCGGCGGGTGACGCGCCTCGCCCGCCTGCGGGGCGGCGTGGTCGACAAGTTCATCGGCGACGGCGCCCTGGTGGTGTTCGGCCTGCCCGAGCCCCGGCCCGACGACGCGGCCCGCGCCCTCGCCTTCGCGCAGGACCTCGTCGCGGTGATCGCCCGCTGGACCGACAGGGCCGCACCCGCGCAGGCCGTGCGCATCGGTGTCGGCGTCCATTACGGCGAGGTGTTCTGCGGGATCATCGGCGAGGAGGCGCGCTACGAGTTCACCGTGCTGGGCGACGCCGTCAACGTCGCCGCCCGCCTCGAGCAGGCGACCAAGCTCCACGGCGTCCCGATCCTGGTCTCGGAGGCCGCGCGGCGGGCCGCGGGGGCGCCGGCCGAGGCGTGGCGCGAAGTCAGCCGCGAGCCCCTGCGGGGGCGCCGCGAGCGCATGGCCTACCACACGCCCGCCGCCCCGGGAGCGGGCGGTCCCGGCCCCCGCCGGGAAGAAGATATCGCGTTCCCGGCGGTCGAACCGGCCCTCTGAGAAGAACCTGCCTGTCGTGGGGATCGAATGGAGAACAAGCATCTCCGTGCGCAGCGAAATTCGAAAGACGTGTCCATTGCGAACGGACCTGCCGAGCGCGACATTCGGCACCATGCGCAGCGCCTCTGAAAACCAGTCGCCGGCCTTCGATCCGTTCGGCGAGCCCGTCGCCGACGGCGTCGCCGGCGCCTGCCCGGCCACCTCGACCGGCGACCGCACGGCGCGGCGCGTCGGCGGTGCGGTGTTCTGGACGCTGGCGCTCGCGATCCTGGCCGGCCGCGTCTACGCCTACGATCTCCCGGCCGTGCAGGCCGTCGCCTCGCACGCCGCCCAGGTGCTCGCCCTGCGCTGAGCCTCCCGGTCGAGCCCGTCGAAGGCGACCCGCGCGGCGCGCAGGTTGCCGTCGATGTGCAGCCGCGCGCGGGCTCTCCCGGTTCAGTCCCTCGTGAGGTGGCGGCGGACGGCCGCGGCCGTGACGGCGGAGACGCGCACGTTCGATTCCTGGGTCACCCCGGCGATGTGCGGCGTGAGGATCAGGTTCGGCACGTTGGCGAAGACGGCGCCCGCCGCCGCGTCGAGGGGCTCCTGGTCGAACACGTCCAGCGCCGCGCCGCCGAGATGGCCGGACCGCAGGGCTTGCGCCACGGCCGCCTCGTCCACCACCCCGCCCCTTGCCGCGTTGATCAGGATCGCGCCCGCAGGCATCCGCGCTAGAGCGGTTTCGGTTTAATCGGGGTCGTATCCTGCCGCGACGAAGAAGTTTGCGGCCTCGTCGGGCGTAACGGCATCGACGAGCCGCCCGATTGTGGTCCAGAGCCCTTCGCGCGTGCGCGCCGCGGCCTTGCGCAGCCCCGCCTTCAACTTCGAGAACGCCATCTCGATCGGATTGAAGTCCGGCGAGTAGGGCGGGAGGAACAGGAGCCGCGCGCCCGCCGCCTCGATCGCCGCGCGCACGGCCGGGCCTTTGTGGCTGCCGAGATTGTCCATGATCACGATGTCCCCGGGTGCGAGTTCGGGCACCAGGACCTGATCGACGTAGACTTGGAAGGCGTCGCGGTTGATCGGCCCGTCGAGCACGAACGGCGCGGCGATCCCGGACAGGCGCAGGCCCGCCACCAGGGTCGTGGTCTTCCAATGACCGTGCGGGACGGGGGAGCGCAGCCGCTGGCCGCGGGGACAGCGCCCGCGGGTGCGGGCCATGTTGGTGGCGGTCCACGTCTCGTCGAGGAACACCAGCCGGTCCGGGTCGAGATCGGGCTGGCTCTCGAACCACGCTTCCCGGGCGGCCTTCACGTCCGGCCGATCCTGCTCTGCGGCGTGGGCCGTCTTTTTTTGTACGTCAGGTCGCGCGCGTCGAGGAAGGCCCACAACGTGCCGAGCCCGACGGTGAGGCCATGCTCGTCCTGCAACCGGGCGCGCATCTCCTCCAGGGTGATGTCGACCGTCTCGTCGATCAGCGTACGCAGGAACGTCTCGTACGGGTCGAGCTTGGAGCGGCGGGCACGCCCCTGCGGCCGGGCGGCCACCGTCCCAGTCGCGGCGAGCGCCGCCATCCAGCGGATCGCGGTTGCTTGGCCGACCCCGAAGCGGGCGGCCGCCTGACGGCGCGAGGTCGCCGCAGCCGCGGTCACCACCCGCTCGCGCAGGTCCAAGCTGTAGGGGCGGCCCATGCATCACTCCGGCTGTCGACCGGCCTGAGTGAATCAGCCTCCCAGCGCCGCGTGAACCCCACCAAGCCGACTCAGCCCAAACCGAAAACGCTCTAGCGCCGCCGCGTCGATCAGCCCGCGGGTCTGATCGGTGAGCGGCACGTGCAGCGAGAGCACGTCGCTCTGCGCGATCAGCGCGTCGAGCGCCTGCCGCTGCACGGGTCCGGTGGCCGGGTTCCAGGCCGGGTCGCCCGCGTCCACGAAGGGGTCGTGGGCGGCGACCGTCATGCCGAGGGCCGCCGCCCTCCGGGCGGTCTCGCGGGCGATCGACCCGAAGCCGACGAGGCCGAGGCGCTTGCCGGCGATCTCGCGGCCCATCAGGGCGTTGCGCGGCCACGTGCCGGCCGCCACGCGGGCCGTGGCCCCGTAGGCGCCGCGCAGGAGCAGCATCGCGGTGGCGACCACGTACTCGGCGACCGCGCCGTCGTTGGCGCCGGTGGCCGGGTAGACCGCGATGCCGCGCGCCCGGCAGGCCGGGACGTCGATGTTGTCGAGGCCGACGCCGAGGCGTCCGACGACCTTGAGGTCGCGGGCGGCGTCGAGCAGCGCGCCGCGCACCTGCGTCCGGTTGCGCACGATCAGGGCGTCGGCTTGGGCCACGGCGGCGGCGAGGTCTCCGGGCCGGTCGACGAGGCCGGGATCGTACTGCACGTCGAGGCCGGCGAGCTCGGCCGCGATCGCGGCCTCGTCCATGAACTCGCTGATGACGACCTTGGGCATGGCGCGCCTGTGTCCCGGTTCCGCGTGGTCGTCTCCCGCTAGAGCCGTTCCGGCCCGCGTGGCAACCCGGATCCGGGTTCGCCCGCCCTCAGGCGACCGCGCGGACCGCCCGCTCCGTCGGGAGCGCCCGCCGGGGCAGGCTCTCGATCAGGCCGGGGATCTCCTCGGGCGGCCGGGCCGGGCTGTACAGGAAGCCCTGCGCGCTGTTGCAGCGCCGCAGCCGGAGCAGCTCGGCCTGCTGCTCGGTCTCGACGCCCTCCACGGTGACGTCGATGCGCAGGTCGCGGGCGATGACCATGATCGCCTCGATCACCGTCAGGCATTCGGGGCGGCTGCTCAGGTCGCGCACGAAGGCGCGGTCGATCTTGATCTTGTCGACCGGGAACTGCGTCAGGTAGCTCAGCGAGGAGTAGCCCGTCCCGAAATCGTCGAGGGCGATCCGCACGCCGAGCGCCCGCAGGGAGCGGAGATTGTCCAGCACGTGCGGCGTGTTGGCCAGGAAGATCGACTCGGTGATCTCGATCTCCAGGCGGTCCGCCGCGAGGCCGGTCTCGCCCAGCACCGCCGCGACGTCGGCGAAGAAGTCGGGCCGGCGGAAATGGACCGACGAGATGTTGACGGCGACGCGCAGGCGCACCGGCCAGGTCAGCGCCTCCGCGCAGGCCCGCCGCAGGGCCCAGCGCCCGATCGCGAGGATGAAGCCCGTTCCCTCGGCGATCGGGATCAGCTCGGCGGGCGAGACGGGGCCGAGACCGGGCCGGGTCCAGCGGAGCAGCGCCTCGCAGCCGACCACTTGGCCGTCCTGCAGGCTGACCAAAGGCTGGTAGTGCAGCGCCATCTCGCCGTCGGCGAGGGCCTGGCGCATCGCCTCGTCGAGTTCGTGCCGGCGCTGGACGCGCACGTCCAGGTCGCGGTCGAAGCCCCGCCAGCGCCCCTTGCCGCCCTGCTTGGCGCTGTAGAGCGCGAGATCCGCCTTCCGGAGCAGGTCCTCGGGCTCGGTCGCGTCCGCGGGGGCGCAGGCGATCCCGACGCTGACGCCGATCTCCGCCCGGACGCCGTCGATGAGGTAGGGCTCGCGCAGGGTCGCGATCGTGGCCTCGGCCAGGGCCTGCGCGGCCGCGCCGTCCCGGCCGCGCTGCAGGATCGCGAACTCGTCGCCCCCGAGACGGAACGCCTGCGCGTCGGCCGGGAGCAGGGCGCGCAGGCGATCGGCGACCTGCCCCAGCAGGGCGTCGCCCGCGGCGTGGCCGATGCTGTCGTTGACGGTCTTGAAGCCGTCGAGGTCGAGGTAGAGCAGGCTGACCGTCGTGTCCGGGGCCGGTCGCGCGTTCTGCGGCGCGTTCTGCGCGGCGGCCGCGCAGGCCTCGGACGCGACGTCGTGGAACATGACCCGGTTCGACAGGCCGGTCATCGGGTCCCGGGTGGCCAGATAGGCGATGTGCGCCTCCGCCCGGCGGGCCTCGGTCACGTCGGAGCCGACGCCCCGGAACCCCGCGAAGCGCCCCTTCTGGTCGAGGAACGGCTTGCCGCTCAGCCGGAGCCAGCGCCGGCCGGCCGGCGTGTCGACGGCGATCAGGTGCTGGTGGAAGGCGACGCCCCGCCGGAGACGGTCCACGAGGTCGGCGCTCTGGTCGGCCTCGGGGGGCGCCTCCGCCCGACCGGCGAGCAGCGCCGGGAACGAGGCGTGCTGGAGCCTCTGCACCGGGCAGGCCAGCACGTCCGCCATCCGGGTGGAGACGTGCTGGAACCGTCCGGTCCCGTCCGTCTCCCACAGCCAGTCGCTGGCATTCGCCTCGAAGGCGTTGAGTAGCAGCCCGATCGTCTCGCTCTGGTCCTCGACCCGCACGCGGTCGAGGATGCGCTGGCGCGACAGGCGGCTCATGCGGCTCACGCTCGTCACCACGAAGATCGCGTAGACGGCGAGCAGGAAGCCGATGCTGAGCGCGACCGGCTCCCCGGACCGGGCCAGCCCGACGAAGCTGCCGACGATGACCGGGACCGCGAACAGGTACGAGACCGACAGGAGCGGGCCGACCACGTAGGCGTCCGAGATCAGGCCGGCCACGATGGCGACGACGAGCAGCCGCGCGTCGCCGCCGGAGGGGGCGAACAGCACGACCGGCAGGGTCGCCCAGGCGAGGCCCAGGGCGAAGGCGAGGCCGGCGGAGATCCGGCAGCCCCACCGGACGGTGTGCGCCGAGGCGGTGTCGCCGTGGGTGCGCCAGTAGAGCCAGGTCGCGTAGGTCGCCGCCGTGATCAGCACCGCGACCACGGCGAGCAGGCCGAGGAGGTAGGTGTGCGAGGCCGAACCCCAGAAGAAGTACGCGACGGCCAGCGCGATGATAAGGTGCGTCACCGCCGAGTAGGTGGCGAGCTTCAGCGTCTCGTCGAGGAGCCCCGCCCGCACCTGCAGGCGGTAGCGGCTCGGCAGCGCGTCGTCGACGTCGGGACCGAAGAGGCGGCCGAGCAGCGATCCCGGCCGGCGGTCCGGCCAGGTCCCCCGCCGCGCGCCCGGCCCGGTCGCGCCCGCGGAGATCTCGGGCGACACCTCGGGCGACATCTCAGGCGGCATGGGCGGCCCCCTGCTCGGCCCCGTGCCCGTCCCCCTGCCCGGCCCCGTGGCGGGGCGCGACCCTCATGGTCAGGCCGCCCCTGGGCCGCAGGGTCACGCGGAACTGCGCCGCCGGCATCTCGGCCGTCACCGGCCGGAGGCGGAAGGCGGGCAGCAGCGTCGCCAGGACGACGAGGCACTCGGTCAGGGCGAGGCCCATGCCGATGCAGACCCGCGGGCCGGCGCCGAACGGCAGGTAGGCGTAGCGGTCGCGCGCGGCGGCCCGCTCCGGCGCGAAGCGGCCCGGGTCGAACGCCTCCGGCCTGTCCCAGAGCAGCGCGTGCCGGTGCAGGGCGTAGACCGGCACGTGGACCGACTGCCCGGCCGGCACGACCGTGTCCCCGAGCCGGACCGGGGCCCGCGTCCGCCGCACGATCAGCGGGGCCGCCGGATAGAGGCGCATCACCTCGAGGAGCACCTGACGCGTGTAGGGGAGCCGGTCCACGGAACCGGGATCGGACTCGGGATCGGCGCCGAGGCGCGCCATCTCGGCGACGACGCGCTCCTCCACCTCCGGGTGCTCGGCCAGGACCCGGAAGGTCCAGGCCAGCGCCAGGGCGGTGGTCTCGTGGCCGGCGGACACGAAGGTCAGCAGGTTGTCGACGAGGCTCGCCTCCGTGAGCGGCGCGCCGGTCTCCGGGTCCCGCGCCTGCAGCAGGAGGCCGAGGAGGTCGGAGCCGGGCTCGCCGCGGGCCCGGCGGCGCGCGATCGTGCGGGCGACCTCGCCGCGCAGGTAGCGCACCGCCTCCGCCCCGGCCCGGGACCCCGGATGCGGGACCCAGGCCGGCGCCCGCAGCATCTCCAGGGCGATCTTCCAGCTGGTCTGGCCGAGATAGGCGTCCATCGCGGCCCCGAAGGGCCCCACCTCCAGGTGGGGATCGCCCGACACCATCGTGGCGACGATGACGTCGAACGTCGTGCGCATCATCTCGCGCAGGATGTCCCGCTCGCTCCCGGCGGGATCGGCGTCGCGCCAGCGCGCCCGCGTCGCCGCGGCGGCCCGGGCCATGGCCGGCACGAAGCTCCGGACCCGGTCCGGGCGGAACATCGGGGTCGCGGTCCTGCGCTGACGCCGCCAGTGGTCCCCGTCCGCGGTGAGGACCCCCGCCCCGAGGGCCGGGGCCAGCGCCCGGAGCATGAACGGCTCCCGCTCCAGCGCCTCGGCCTGGTCGACCATCAGGCCGCGGATGTGACCGGGATCGCAGACGTAGGTGGTCCGCTGGCCGAGGAAGCGGGTGGTCACCAGGGGTTGTGTGTAGATCTGCCGGGGCCAGGCCTCGATCAGGCTGCCCAGCATCGTGACGAGCACGGATGGCAGCGCGACCGCCTCGGCCACGCCCTCTGCCACGGCCGCCGCGAACGGCGGCCGTCCCGGCGCGCAGACCCTGAACGTTCCGACAGCGGGCATACCGGCTCCCTCGCGGGACCAGATTCGAGGTTCAACGTTAAGTTTTGGCTTGCCGCCGCGGCGCCGTCGAGCGCTTCCCCCGGCGCCGGGGCGGAAACCGCCGCCTTGCTTACCGGGAGCTTACCGGATTCCCGGGGAGGCGCCGCGGACACCCGGGGGCGGCCCGCCCTAGCGGTCCCGGGTCGCGCGGGCCTGAGCCTCGAGGGCCTCGTGGAGCCGGCCCTCGATCAGCAGGGCCGAGCCGTAGTGGAACTCGATGTCGAAGGCGTGGCGCTGGTTCATCGAGAGCGACGCGCTCTGCATCGCGATGAGATGGCCCTCCGCGTCGAACAGGCCCGAGCCCGATCCGCCGTAGCCGTCGTTGCAATCGTGGCGAGCGCGGCGGATCGCTCCCTCGCTCGGCGGATCGATCCGCCGGACGGCGCAGGATTCCCGGCTGCTCTGCCCCCGGTAGTTCTCGTGCCCGGCCGGTGAGACCATCGTCACCGGGAGCGTCAGGTCGCCGGTCGGAAGGGTGGGCGGGTCCGGGATCGGCTGCGGCCGCGCCTCGGCCGGCTCGGCGAGGCGCAGCAGCGCCCAGTCGTCGGTGATGTGCAGGCGCCGCGCCTCGGGCTCGACGCCGAGTTCCAGGATCTCGGGCACGAAGGCGTAGTTCCGACCTGCTATCTGAAAGTAGCAGTCGGCGACGTTTCGAGTAACCTCCAGTTGTCGATTGCGGAAATTGTGCGCGTTCATCAGCACGAGGGACCGGCTCCCGATCAGCCACGCGGCGGCGGCCTTCTGGGGAATCCCGTCCGGGCGACGGCACCACAGGACGCCCGCGCCGGGAAAGCGCTCCAGGTCGGCCCCCGTCAGCTCGCGCCGCCCGTCCTGCTGGTAGAGCGCCGCGAGACGGCGTTCCCCGCCGGTCCCGGCCGCCAGGGCCGCAGGCGCCAAGGTCGCGGGTGCCAGAGCCGCAGGCGCCAGGGCGAGAGCCGCCCAGCAGGCGGCCAGCGCCGGAGAGCGGGCCGCGCAGCCCGTGACATGACCCATGGCGTCCTCCCGGGACGGGTCGGCGGACGGCTCCGGGCCCGCACGCCCGCGTATCGTTCCCACCTGTCTGGCCCACCTGTCTGGGATGGCGGCCGGCTCTCGGTCAAGGTCTCCGTGATCTTGCCAGATCTCCGGTGTTCAGTTGCCAAATCATCCCGAAAAGAAATGTTTCGTTTTGCAAAGACACGCATTACAAGCCGTGCGAATAATCAAGTGGCGCACAACGATAATAAGTCTTTCATAAGCTCAGCGAATACTGGAAATGGCCCGGTTATCGCGACGCTGGAGGCGGATTTGTCGGTGAAAGTCGTGTCGCCATCGAATCAACACCACGATGACTGCGAGGCCAAACGGCGTGGCAGTCCGGCGAGGAGACGCAGGATGATCAGGCTCCGGAATTCCGTCTCGGCATTGGCGATCATGGCGCTCGCGCCGGTCGCCATGGCGGGCGTGGCGCAGGCCAACGACAAGCTCGTCGAGAAATCGAAGAGCGACGAGAACTGGGTGATGCCCGGTAAGAACTACGATTCGAACAATTACAGCGACCTGACGCAGATCAACAAGAGCAACGTCAAGCAGCTCAAGCCGTCCTGGACGTTCTCCACCGGCCTGCTCAACGGCCACGAGGGCGCGCCGCTCGTCGTCGACGGCGTCATGTACATCCACACCTCGTTCCCCAACAACACCTTCGCCCTCGGCCTCGACGATCCGGGCAAGATCCTCTGGCAGGACAAGCCCAAGCAGAACCCGGCCGCGCGCTCGGTGGCCTGCTGCGATCTCGTGAACCGCGGCCTCGCCTACTGGCCCGGCGACGGCAAGACCCCGGCGCTGATCCTCAAGACCCAGCTCGACGGCAACGTCGCCGCCCTCAACGCCCAGACCGGCGAGACGGTGTGGAAGGTCGAGAACTCCGACATCAAGGTCGGCTCGACCCTCACGATCGCCCCCTACGTGGTGAAGGACAAGGTGATCATCGGCTCCTCGGGCGCCGAGCTCGGCGTGCGCGGCTACCTCACCGCCTACGACGTCAAGACCGGCGCGCAGGTCTGGCGCGCCTACGCCACCGGCCCGGACGAGGACCTGCTGCTCGCCAAGGACTTCAACATCCACAACGCCCATTACGGCCAGAAGGGCCTCGGCACCTCGACCTGGGAGGGCGACGCCTGGAAGATCGGCGGCGGCACCAACTGGGGCTGGTACGCCTACGATCCGGGCACCAACCTGATCTATTTCGGCACCGGCAACCCGGCGCCGTGGAACGAGACCATGCGTCCCGGCGACAACAAGTGGACGATGACGATCTTCGGCCGCGACGCCGACACCGGCGAGGCGAAGTTCGGCTACCAGAAGACGCCCCACGACGAGTGGGACTATGCCGGCGTTAACGTGATGATGCTGTCCGACCAGAAGGACAAGGACGGGAAGATGAGGAAGCTCCTCACCCACCCGGACCGCAACGGCATCGTCTACACCCTCGACCGGACGGACGGCACGCTGGTCTCGGCCAACAAGATCGACGACACCGTCAACGTGTTCAAGTCGGTGGACCTGAAGACCGGCACGCCGGTGCGCGATCCGGAATACGGCACCCGGATGGACCACCTCGCCAAGGACATCTGCCCCTCGGCGATGGGCTACCACAACCAGGGCCACGATTCCTACGACCCGAAGCGGCAAGCCTTCTACATGGGCATCAACCACATCTGCATGGATTGGGAGCCCTTCATGCTGCCCTACCGGGCGGGTCAGTTCTTCGTCGGTGCGACGCTGAACATGTATCCGGGCCCGAAGGGTGACCGGCAGAACTACGAGGGTCTCGGCCAGATCAAGAGCTACAACGCCATCACCGGCAAGTTCAACTGGGAGAAGATGGAGCGCTTCGCGGTCTGGGGCGGCACCACCGCCACCGCGGGCGACCTCGTCCTCTACGGGACGCTGGACGGCTTCATCAAGGCGCGCGACTCCGACAACGGCGACCTCCTCTGGAAGTTCAAGCTGCCGTCGGGCGCCATCGGCTACCCGATCACCTACACCCACAAGGGCACCCAGTACGTCGCCATCTACTACGGCGTCGGCGGCTGGCCGGGCGTGGGCCTGGTGTTCGACCTCGCCGACCCGACCGCCGGTCTCGGCGCCGTGGGCGCCTTCAAGAAGCTCGCCAACTACACCCAGATGGGCGGCGGCGTGATGGTGTTCTCGCTGGACGGCAAGGGCCCGTACGACGACCCGAACGTCGGCGAGTACGCGCAGCACGCCGCCAAGTAAGGCCCCCCAGTAACCGCCGCCTGCATCCCGTCGGCCCCTCGGCCGGCGGGGTGCTGGGATCAGATCCCGACAGGCGAGGCCCTCTGGCGCCCCGCCTGTCCCTCCGGACACGCCATCCGGACATGCCATCAAGAAACGCTTCGACAACAGGGATCAACGTCCATGCCGCGCCCGCGCGCACGCATCCTGGCGGCCCGCTTCGCCGCCGTCCTGACGCTCGCCACCCTGGCCGCCGGGCCGGTGGCGGCCCAGGAATCCGAGGCCCAGGCCATCCAGTCGGATCCCGGCAAGGCCCCGGCCGCCCCGCCGGCCGACCCCGCGACCCTGCGGATCTGCGCCTCCGAGAAGCAGCCGCCCCTCTCGATGAAGGACGGCTCCGGGCTCGAGAACCGCGTCGCGGTCGCCGTCGCCGAGGCGATGGGGAAGAAGCCCGTCTTCGTCTGGCTCGAGAAGCCCGCGATCTACCTCGTCCGCGACGGCCTGGAGAAGCGGACCTGCGACGTGGTCGTCGGCCTCGACAGCGACGACCCGCGGGTGCTGACCACCCGGCCGTACTACCGGAGCGGCTACGTCTTCATCACCCGCGCCGACAAGGATCTCGACGTGAAGTCCTGGTCCGACCCGCGGCTCAAGACCCTCGACCACATGGTGGTGCCGTTCGGCTCCCCCGGCGAGGCGATGCTCAAGGATATCGGCCGCTACGAGGAGGACATGGCCTACCTCTACTCGCTGGTGAACTTCCGCTCGCCGCGCAACCAGTACACCCAGATCGACCCGGCCCGCATCGTCAGCGAGGTCGCCAACGACAAGGCCGATGTCGGCGTCGCTTTCGGCCCGGACGTGGCCCGCTACGTCAAGGATTCCCCGACGCCGCTGCGCATGACGCTGGTCCCGGCCGACACGGTCGGCAGCGACGGCCGCAAGGTCCCGCAGGTCTTCGACCAGTCGATGGGCGTGCGCAAGGACGACGAGGCCCTGCGCAAGGCCCTCGACGCCGGGATCGAGAAGGCCCGGCCCGCCATCGCGGCGATCCTCAAACAGGACGGTGTGCCGGTCGTCGCCTCGAACTGAGGCCGCCCCACCGAGACCACCCCACCGAGACCGCCCCACCGAGACCGGCCCGGCGCGTCCGGGCCATCGATCAGGACATCAGGACCCGCTCAACAGATGCACATCGTACGTTCGGCCCGCGTCGCCCTTCTCACCCTCGCCGTGGCGATGCCCGCCGCGGCCCGCGCGCAGCCCCAGTCCGGCCCGCAGACCGGCATCGTCTTCCGCAACACCATCACCGGCGAGGCGATGGACACGGCCGAGGGCAAGCCGGGCGGGCGGGACACGCAGGCGGTCAAGACCTTCTTCCAGACCGGCAAGAACCTCTACATCGACGACAAGTCCTGCCTGCGCAACGGCGAGAGCCTGTTCCTGACCTCGTGCTCCGGCTGTCACGGCCATCTCGGCGAGGGCAAGGTCGGGCCCGGCCTCAACGACGATTACTGGACCTACCCGGCGAACACGACCGATGTCGGCCTGTTCGCGACCCTCTGGGGCGGTGCCAACGGCATGATGGGACCGCACAACGAGGATCTCAATCCCGACGAGATGCTGCAGGTCATCGCCTGGATCCGTCATCTCTACACGGGCCCGGTGAAGGATGCCGAGTGGCTCACCGACGAGCAGAAGAAGACCTACAAGCCCTTCAAGGAGGGCGAGACCTTTGCCAAGGACGTGCCCGGCCAGTGCAAGCCGCTGGACTAGCCGTTCTCGGCAAGTCGCGCCCCGCGCAAGACGGGGCGAACCGGCGGCCCGACCGGCCGCCCCAGGAAGAGACGGAGGAATCTACGATGCGCACAGTGATCACGGCGGCGATGCTGATCGCGGGGGCGGCCTTCGCGGTGCCGGCGCTGGCCTACGACGGTCAGACCTGCAAGGCGCCGGGCAATTGCTGGCAGCCGAAGCCCGGCTTCCCCGAGAAGGTCGCCGGGACCAAGTACGATCCCAAGCACGACCCGAAGGAGGTCAGCAAGCAGGCCGAATCCATCAAGCAGATGGAGGAGCGCAACAGGAAGCGGATCGAGAACGCCAAGAAGACCGGCAAGTTCGAGTACGACGTCGCCAAGATCTCTTCGAACTGATCGCGACCGATCCGACCGTCCTGGGGCCGGCCCGCGCCGCGGCGCCGGCCCACAGCGACGCTCGGCAGCGCACGCCGCATCGACACGCGCAGGCACCGCCTCATGAACACCCTCCGTTCCGGAGACACGATGCTCACCGACTGGCGGGCGGCGGCGGCCCGCTTCGAGGCGGAGGTCGCCAAGGCGGTGGTCGGCCAGGAGCGGGCGATCCGCCTCGTGACGATCGCGATCTTCGCCCGCGGCCACGTGATGCTCGAGGGCGATGTCGGCGTCGGCAAGACCACCCTGCTGCGGGCGGTGGCCCGGGCGCTGGGCGGGGCCTACGAGCGCGTCGAGGGCACGGTCGACATGATGCCGACCGACCTGATCTACCACACCTATCTCGGCCCCGACGGCCGGCCGCGGGTCGATCCCGGCCCGGTCCTGGCCCGGGCCGAGGATCTCTCGGTGTTCTTCTTCAACGAGATCAACCGGGCGCGGCCGCAGGTCCACGCCCTGCTGCTCCGGCTGATGGCCGAGCGCAGCGTCCAGGCCTTCGGCCGCACCTACGCGTTCCCGAACCTGCAGGTCTTCGCCGACCGCAACCGCGTCGAGCGGGAGGAGACCTTCGAGCTCCCGGCCGCGGCCCGCGACCGCTTCCTGATGGAGATCGGGCTGGAGGCGCCCCGGGACGCGGCGGTGCGCCGGAGCCTGGTCTTCGACCCGCGCTTCCACGACACCGACGCCCTCGTCGGCGCGGTCGCCGAGGGCGTGCTCGACCACGCCCGGATCGGCGGCATCGCGGCCGCGATCCAGCACGCCGTCCGCGCGGAGCCGTCGATCGAGGCCTACGTGGTGGCCCTCTGGGACGCGCTGGTCCGCCCCGCGGAGGCCGGGATCCGGCTCCCGGGCCTCGACACCGCCACCCTGGTGCAGGGCGGCGCCTCGCCGCGCGGCGTCGCCTTCCTGGTGCGCGCCGCCCGGGTGCGGGCGTGGCTGGAGGGCCGCGAGTGGCTGGTGCCGGAGGACGTGCGGGCGGTCTTCACCGAGGTGATGGCCCACCGGGTCTTCCTCGAGCCCGTCCACGAATTGCAGCGCGGCGCGATCGTGCCCGCCCTGTGCCGGGCCGCGTTCGAGACGGTGCCGGCGCCGTGAGCGACCCGCGCACGGCCGACATCGTCTACCTGCCGCGCTGGCGGCCGCGCGGCAGCCGGGCCGGCCTCCACCGGGGGCGCGACGCCGGCGGCGCCGGCCCGTTCCGCGATCAGGTGCCGTTCCTGCAACTGCCGGATGCCCGCCGCATCGACCTGCGCGCGACGCTGCGCGACCCGTTCGAGGGCGTGCATGTCCGCCGCTTCGAGGCGCGGACCGCGGTCGAGACCTGGGTCCTGGTCGATCTCTCGGCCTCGATGGGCTTTTCCGGCACGGCCGACCGGGCGCGGCTCACGGGCGATCTCTGCCGGGCGCTGGCCGTGTCGGCGACCCGGATCAGCGACGGGTTCGGCCTGATCGGCTGCGACGAGACCCTGCGCGACGACCTCACCCTCCCCGCCACCCGCCACCGGGGCGCGGCCGTCGCCGCCGCCGAGCGGGTCGCGGGCGCGCCCCGCGCGGGTCGCGGCTGCGCCGGCATGCTCGAGGCCGCGCGGCGGCTCGCCGGGCGGCCGAAGCTCGTCTTCCTCGCCTCCGACTTCCGCTGGCCGGAGGCCCTGATCGCCCGGGTCTTCGCCGCGCTGGCGCCGCACGACACGGTGCCGATCCTGCTCGCCGACCCCGCCGAGGCGGAGGCGCTGCCGGCCTTCGGCCTCGTCGAAATCGACGATCTCGAGGGCGGCGGCCGCCGCGTGGTCCTGCTGCGCCCGAGCCTGCGCCGGGCCTGGATCGCCCGGGAGCGGGACCGGGTCGCCGCCCTGGAGCGCGCCGCCGCGCCCTTCGCGCGCCGGGTCTTCCGGCTCGCCGGACGCTTCGACGCCCAGGCGCTGACCCGCCACCTGATGACGACCTGAGCATGGGCGCGCGCGGTCCCGCCCTCCTGCCGGCCGGCCTCTTCGCCGGCCTCTTCGCCAACCTCCGCGCCGGCGTCCTCGCCGGTGTCCTGGCCGGCATCCTGGCCGCGCCGCTCGCCCTGACGGCCGGCCCGGCCGCCGCGCAGGTGCGCTCCGTCGAGGTGCGCAGCCCCCGGCCCTTCGGGATCTTCCTGGGCGACCTGGTCGAGGCGCAGGTGGAGATCCTGGCCGATCCCGACTTCCGGCTGCAGCGCGCGACCCTGCCCCGGCCCGGTCCGGTGACCTACTGGCTCGACCTGCGCGCCGTCGCGGTCGACGAGGCCCCGGCGGCCGGCGGCCGGCGGGTGCGCCTGCGCCTCACCTACCAGAGCTTCTACGCCGCCCTCGACGCCCGCACCCTGGAGGTGCCGGGCTTCCCCCTGACGCTGGCGAGCGAGGCGGCGACCGGGCGCACCACCGCGGCTGTCCAGGTGCCGGGCTGGAGCCTCGGCGTCTCGCCCCTGCGCGAGGTGCAGCCGCAGCGGCGCGAGGATCCGGCCGAGTACCTGCGCCCGGACGGCCGGAGCGGGCGGGTCGATCCCGGGCCGGACGTCGCGGCGGCGGCGGGTCTCGGCGCCCTCGCGGGCCTCGCCGCGCTGGCGCTGGCGCACGATCGGGCCTGGGGACCGTTCCGGCAGCGGCGGGGCCGGCCCTTCGCGGCGGCTCTGCGCGCGCTCCGGCGGCAGCGGGCGGGGGCCGGGCCCGATCAGGCCTACCGGGCGGCGCTGCTGGCCCTGCACCGGGGCCTCGACCTGACCGACGGGAGGCGGGTGCTGGCCGACGATCTCGGCGCCTTCCTCGCCCGGCACGGGGCCTTCCGGGACCAGGCGGCGGGGCTCGCGCGCTTCTTCGAGGCCTCGCGCCTCGCCTTCTTCGGCGGCCGGCTGCCGGCCGCGCGCGCGGCCTGGCCCCGCGCCGAGGCCGAGGCGCTCCTGGCGCGCCTCTCGGCGGCGGAGCGGAGCGCGTGAGGCCGTGACCGATCTCCTCGCCCGCCTCGGCGCGACCGATCCCTGGGTCCTATGGCTGCTGCCGCTGGCGCTGCTGCCGCTGGCCCGCTCGGCCCTGCGCCGGACGGCCGTGCCGGCGGTCGCCGCCGCCCCGGCCGACCCCCTCTCGGCCTGGCTCGGCCGGGCGCTGACGCTCGCCGGCGTCCTGGCCATCGCCGGCCTGATCGTGGCCCTGGCGGGCCCTTACCGGACGGGCGCGCGGATCGAGCGCCTCGGCATCGGCGCGCAGGTCTCGCTGCTGATCGACCGCTCAGGCAGCATGAACGAGACCTTCGCGGGCCGGCAGCCCTCCGGCGCCGAGGAATCGAAGGCCGCGGCCTCCCGGCGCCTGCTGGCCGATTTCGTCGGCGCCCGGGCGCACGATCTGTTCGCCGTGACGGCCTTCTCCACCGCGCCGATGCTGGTCATGCCGATGACCGACCGCCACGACGCCGTGCGGGCGGCGATCGCCGCCATCGACCGGCCCGGCCTCGACTACACCAATATCGGCCGGGGACTCGGCATGGCCCTGTCGCAGTTCGGAATCGATGTCGGCGCCTCGCGGGTGCTCCTGCTGGTCTCCGACGGCGCGGCGGTGATCGACCCGCGCATCCAGGACCAGCTGCGCGCCGCGGTCGCGCGGATCCGGCCGAACCTGTACTGGCTGTTCCTGCGCACCCAGGGATCGCCCGGCATCGCCGACCGGCCGGCCGGCGAGGACACGCCCCAGGCCGCGCCGGAGCGCCATCTCGACCTGTTCTTCAAGAGCCTCGGCGTGCCCTACCGCGCCTTCGAGGCCGAGGGCGCCGAGGCGGTGGCCGCCGCCATCCGGCAGATCGAGGCCCTGGAGCGGGACCCGATCCCCTACGTCGAGGAGCGCCCGCGCCGGGACCTGACCGGGCTCGCCGCCGCGCTCGCTGCCCTGGGCCTCGCGCTGCTGGTCCTGGCCAAGCTCGCGGAGGTGGACCTCGCGGCGGCACCGGCGGATGCGGAGACTGCGACGGAGGCCGCGACCAAGACCGAGACCGCGGGCGCGGCGGCGCGGAGGGCGGCATGAGCGCCGGCGCCCTCCTCGACGGCCCGGCCCCGCGCCGCACCGCCCGCCCCCGCCTCGGCTTGGCCGCGGCGTGGCGCCGGGTCCGGCCGGCCCTGCTGGTCGCGCTGCCGCTGGTCCTCGCGGCCGCCGCCCTGTGGTTCGCCGTCTCGGGCTGGAGCGCCGCGCGCGACGACGACCGGATCGCCGCCCTGGAGGCGGGCCGCGACCGGCCGGTCAAGCCGGATGCGCGGCCCGCCCTCCTGGCGGCGCGGATCGGCTTCCTCGCCGCCCGGGACCGTCTCGGCGAGACCGAGCCCCTCCTCGACGCCCTCGACCGCGCCGGCGCGGTGCGGGAGGCGGCCCGGGCGCGGTACGTCATCGGCAACGCGCGGATGCGGCAGGCCTTCGCGCTGATCGGCCGCGGCGACCTCGACAAGGCCGCGCCCCAGGTGACGCTGGCGCGGCAGGATTACCGCCGCGCCCTCCAGGCCCGGCCCGAGTTCTGGGACGCCAAGTACAACCTCGACGTCGCCTCGCGCCTCGTGCGCGACTACCCGGAATTCGACCGCAAGACCGGGGACGAGCTCCGCGCCGAGCCGAAGAAGATCTGGACCGACATCCCCGGCCAGCCGCGGGGCGGCCCGTGAGCCCGCGGCGCGTCCTTCCCCCCGGGCTGCCCTCGGTCCTGCCCCCTCTTGTCGCCCGCAACCTGCGCGACGGGCGGTTCCGCGCCCTGGCGGCCGCCCTCGCGCTGGCGCTGGCGGCCCTGGTCGCCCCGCCGATCCCGGTCACCCGCACCGGCGTGTCGGTGCTGGCGGTGGTCGACATCACCGGCAGCATGGCGGTGCGCGACTATCCCGCCGCCGGCGGGTCGGTGAGCCGGCTCGAGACCGTCAAGGCGGCGCTGCGGGCGACGCTGCCCGACCTCCCCTGCGGCTCGCGGGTGGCGCTCGGCCTGTTCACCGACCGGCGGCCGTTCCTGCTGTTCACGCCGGTCGAGGTCTGCGCCGACTTCGCGCCGCTGGACGGCGCCATCGCGGCCCTCGACCCGCGCATGGCCTGGGAGGGGGACAGCCGCATCGCGGCGGGCCTGTTCCGGTCGATCGCCATGGCGGGGGAGATCGACGCCGACCTCCTGTTCCTCACCGACGGCCAGGAGACGCCGCCGCTGCCCGCCTCCGGCGGCCCGACCTTCGACGGCAGGCCCGGCGCGGTGCGCGGGCTGATCGTCGGCGCGGGCGGCTACGGCCTGTCGCCGATCCCGCGCTTCGACGATCGCGGGCGCGAGACGGGTTTCCTCGGCGAGAGCGACGTCCAGCAGGAGAACCGCTCCGGGCCGCCCCCGGCGGACGCGGAATCCCGCGAGGGCTACAACCCGCGCAACGCCCCCTTCGGGGCCCAGGCCGCCCACGGCACCGAGCACCTCTCGTCGGTCCGCGAGCCCTACCTGAAGCGCCTCGCCGCCGAGACCGGCCTCGGCTACGTCCATCTCGACGGCCCGGGCGGTCTCGCCGCCCCTCTGCGCGCCGCGGCGACGCCGCGCCCGCTGCCCGGCCGCCTCGACCCGCGGCCCGCCCTCCTGGCGGCGGCCCTGGCTCTGACGCTCCTGGCCCTCCTGGCGGGGCCCCTCGCCCGCGCCCTTCGCGCGCTCCGCGGGCGCGCGGGCCACTCTGCTCCAACCCCTGCTCCAACCCCTGCTCCAACCGGAGCGATCAGGACCTGACCATGCGGATGCCCCTCGCCCTCTTTCCGGCCCTCGCCGCGGCCCTCGCCGTCGTCGGCCTCGCCGGCGCGGCGCTGGCCCACGGGCCGACGCCGCAGAAGATCGACCAGTCGATCACCATCCAGGCGCCCCCGGAGGCGGTCTGGAAGGTGGTGGGCGATTTCGGCGGCATCGGGCGCTGGCACCCGGACGTGGCCAAGGCCGAGGCCAGTGGCGGCAACGTCGAGGGCACGACCCGCCGGGTGACCCTCAAGGCCGGCGGCACCCTGGTCGAGGGGCTGGACGAGTGGCTGGCCGACGGCCGGACCTACTCGTACCGGATGTCCGACCCGGACCTGAAGGCGCTCCCCGTCTCCTCCTACTCGGCGACGCTCACCGTGACCCCGGACGGGACCGGCTCCAAGGTGTCGTGGATCGGCCGCTTCTACCGGGGCGACACCGGCAACGAGCCGCCGGAGACTCTCAGCGACGAGGCCGGGCGCACGGCGATGAACCGCTACTTCGCGGACGGGCTCAAGGGCCTGAAGGCGGCCGTCGAGGGCCGGACGACCCATTGAGGCCCCGCATGCGCCACCTGTGGCTGATCGCGACGCTCGCGGTCGCGGTCGCGGTCGCGGCCGGGACCGGCGCTGGGACCAGTGACGCGTCCGCGGCCGGCGACCCGGTCTGGGTCGTCAGCCAGCAGGGGGCCGAGCTGGCGCGGATCGAGGCCGGGAAAGTGGCCGGGCGGATCCCGCTCGGACCGGCGCCGGTGGCGGCGGCGACCGACCGGGCCGGCCGCCTCTATCTGACCCACCCGGACGGGCGCGCCGTCACCGTCGTCGCGCCCGGCGCGCCGCCCCGCCGCCTGCCCGTCCCCGGCCAGGCCTTCGGCCTCGCGGCGAGCCCGGACGGGGCGCACCTGTACGTCGGCGACTGGTCGGGCGACCGCGTCCTGCGGATCTCCGCGGCGACCGGCGCCGTCGAGGGCGCCGCGGCGGTGGGCCGCGACCCGGCCCATCTCGTCCTCGACCGGCGCGGGCGGCTCTACGTCGCCGACCGCGAGAGCCGTCAGGTCAGCGTCATCGACACCGGGACGATGGCCCGCGTGGCCGTGGTCCCGACCGGCGAGGCGCCCTTCGCCCTGGCGCTCGCACCGGACGAGGCGAGCCTCTACGTCGCCAACGTGCGCAGCGGCGACCTCACGGTGATCGACACGGCGACGCTGCGGGCCCGCGCCACGGTTCCGGCCGGCCGGATGCCCTACGGCGTGGCGGTTACCGCGGACGGCAGCCGCATCCTGGTCACCAACCAGCACGCCGCCGCCGTGACGGTGATCGACGCGGCCCGGCTCGAGATCGTCGCCACCGTGGCGGTGGGCCCCTATCCCGAGGGCATCGCGGTGGCCGGTCCGCTTGCCTACGTGGCGAACTGGTTCTCGGACGACGTCTCGGTGATCGATCTCGCCACGTGGCGCGAGACGGCGCGCATCAAGGTGGCGGAGGGCCCGCGCACGGTCCTGGCGGGGGAGCCCGCGCGATGAGCCGTGCCGGCCGCATCGGGATCACGTCCGGGCTGGCCCTGCTGGCCCTCGGCGCCTGCGACCGCGGGGCGGACGAGCGCGCCGACGAGGCCGGCGCGGTGGTGGCCACCACCGCCGAGGGCACCCTGCCGGCCTGGCTCGCGCCGACCGACGGGACCGACCCGGCCCGCTGGCTCGCGGGCCGCGAGGCCGGCAAGGCCCTGCCGGCCGACGATCCCCGCGTGCGCGCGATGGCGACGGCGCTGGCCGGAGCCCGCGACGGCTTCATCGAGGACCCGCGCATGATCGCCAACCGCACCGTCCAGCTCGGCCAGATGCTGGCCGAGGCCGGCATCGGCGAGGGCTACGGCGCGATCCTCGACGGTCTCGGCGGCATCGCGGCGGAGCGCGGCCGCCGCAAGAGCCTCTACGGCGAGATTTGCCAGCACTACTACAACGCCCGGATGCAGGGGGCCGACCACGCGGCCGCGCTGGCGCGCCTCGCCGGCCCGCACCCGGTCGGCGAGGGGACGCCGTGAGCGCCGCCCGGGCCTCGGCCGACCGTCCGGCGGGGCGGGACGGCCCGCGGGTTCTCGACGCGGTGCTGATCGTCGACGACCACCCGGTCGTGCGGCGCGGCTTCCGCCATCTCGCCGAGGATGCCGGCGTCCGGGCGGTCCACGAGGCCGCGGACGTGGTGTCGGGCTACCGCACCTTCCACCGCCACCGGCCCGGGCTGGTGGTGACCGACCTGGGCTTCCGCGACCAGGGGCTGTCGGGCCTGTCGCTGATCCGCCGGGTGCGGGCCCTCGAGCCGGCGACCCGGATCCTCGCCTTCAGCATGCACGACGATCCGGTGATCGTCGCCCGGGCCATCGAGGGCGGGGCGCACGGCTTCGTCCTGAAGGACACGGCGGTGACGCGCTTCCACGAGGCGCTGGCGACCGTGTCGGCCGGGCACAGCTACCTGCCGCACGAGGTCGCGACCAAGATCGCGATGCTGAATGCCGGGCTCCTGGAATCGCCCCTGGCACGCCTGACCGCGCGGGAGGTTCAGGTGCTGTCGCTGCTGGGGGCGGGCAAGTCCAACGAGGCGATCGCCGACAGCCTGTCGATGAGCCACCGGAGCGTGTCGGCCGTCGTCTCGGGCATGAAGCAGAAGCTCGGCGCCGGCAGCCTAGCCGACCTCCTGCGCATCGCCCTGTCGCGGGACGGGCGCCCGGTGTGACGACGACCGCCGTCAGCGGGCCGGGGCTACCGCGGCACGATCAGGCCGGGAACGATCGATCCCTGCGGCCCGAACGTCGCCTCGGCCTTCCGGCAATTGGCCGCGACGTCCTTCTGGTAGGCCGCGATGTAGCGGGTCGCGGTCAGGTGCAGGTCGCCGGTCTCCAGGCTCGCCGCGTCGACGCCCAGGGCCTCGACGGTCTGCTTGAGGCGCGCCGGATCGCTGCGCAGGCCGGGGCATTCGAGGTTCACGAAACCGGCGAGCCCCGCGAGCTTCGCCGCCTGATTGCGCCGCGGATCGGCGGACGCCGGGTCCTGCGCCTGCATCGGGGGCTGTCCCTGGGACTGGATCGGGTGTTGCGGGATGGGCTGTGCGGGGGGCTGCGCCTGAGCGTGGGCCTGGGCCGTCAGAAGACCCAGGAGGCCGGCCGAGATCGGGCCGGAAAGACGGATCGCGCGCATCGCTTCTCCCATCCAGTCGCAGGAGCAGCGCGTCCGTCGACCGTCACCGCTGCGAAGAGTCGCGCAGTTCTATGCCGCTGGATCGGAGATTTACAATGCAGACCAAGCTTATAATCGTCTTAGTGACTCTGGCCTGCGCGACTCTGCCGGCGGAGGCCGCCCGCCTGACCGTGGACGACAAGGCCTCGCTGTGGCCGCGGGCGAGCGCGACCGACAAGATCGATTTCTCGACCCGGATGGGCCGGGCCTTCCACACGCTGTCGCCCAAGCTGGACGCAGCGTACTTCATGCGCTGTCTGGAGGAGACCGCCAATATCGGGGACACCAAGGACCTGCGGCTCGAGGAGATGGTGCGGACCTGCATCTCCCTGGTCCGGGACGAGGCCGAGTGAGCGGCCGGCCCGGCCTCACGGACGGCCTCGCGCGGCTTCACGCACGATGGGCGACGATGTTGACCAGCCGGTCGAACGGGTCGCGGACGTAGAACCGCTCCACGCCCCAGGGCTCCCGGGCCGGGCCGTACAGCACGGGCAAGCCGGCCCGCCTCACGCGGGCGAGGACGTCCGCCAGGTCGTCGACCTCGATCGAGATGTCGGGAACCGGCGTGCCCGAGCCGCCCGCGCTGGCCACGCTGATCTGCGGCGTCGCCGACATTCCGGGGGCCGCGAAGGTCAGGATCCAGCCGTGATCCATGACCACCTCCAGGCCGAGCACCTCCGCGTAGAAGGACCGCGCCGCCTCGACCTGCGTGGTCCGGATGTTGGTGACGATCCGCCTCACGGCCATGGCCCGCTCCCCGCTGCGCGCCGCCTATCAGAGGGCTCCGCGGGCGGCCCGGCAAGGCCCGGCAAGGCGCCTCGGGAATCCGGGTCCCGGCCTCGTCCCGGCTAACCGCCCGGAAGTGCACGCAGCGATTGAAAGCGGGCCTCCGGAAAGAATCCGGAAAGCTCCCCGATGGTACCGTCCGCGCCGGTGGGACCTCGCACCGTCCAGCAGAATGTTCGCCCAGGCGGACGATTGGGATCCCCGGGTATGAACAGTGGGACGGTCGCGCTGCGGGAGAAGGCGAAGCTCCTCGACACCGTTCTCGACACGATGGATCAGGGACTGATGATGATCGACGCCGCCGGCGTCGTTCAGGTCTGTAATGCCCGCGCCCTCGCGCTGCTCGACCTGCCGCCGGACCTGATGCGGTCCCGCCCGACCTTCGAGGCGGTGCGGCAATACCAGATCGCGCGCGGCGAGTTCGGGAAGGCGAGCGAGACCCTGCAGCGCTGGGTGGCCGCGGGCGGCCTGGAGTGCCGCGCCCACACCTACGAGCGCGAGCGCCCCGACGGCACCGTGCTGGAGATCCGCACCGTGCCGCTGCCCGACGGCGGTGCGGTGCGGACCTTCACGGACATCACCGCGCGCAAGCGGGCCGAGGAGACGCTGCAGGTCAGCGAGACCCGCCTCGCCCTGGCGCAGGATGCGGGCAGCGACGGGCTCTGGGACTGCGACCTCACGACCGGGGAGGCGTGGTCCTCCGACCGCTGGTGGGGGGTCCTGGGCTACGAGCCCGGCGAACTGGCGAGCCACGCGCGGACGTGGCGGGCCCTGCTCCACCCGGAGGATGCGGGCGCGGCCGAGCGGGCCCTGATCGAGCACCTGAGCGGGCGGGCGCCGACCTACATGTCCGAGCATCGCATGCGCCGCAAGGACGGCTCCTGGGCCTGGATGATGACGCGCGGCAAGGTGGTGGCGCGCGCCGCCGACGGCCGCGCGGTGCGCTTCATCGGCACCCAGATCGACATCAGCGCCCGCAAGGCCGCCGAGGGGCAGGTCGCCCACATGGCGCGCCACGACGGCCTCACCGACCTGCCCAACCGCGCCCTGTTCTACGAGCGGCTCGAGATCCGGCTCGCCGACCTGCATCTGAACGGCGGCACCTGCGCGGTGCTGTGCCTCGACCTCGACCGCTTCAAGGCCGTCAACGACAGCCTCGGCCACGCGGCCGGGGACTTCCTGCTCCGGGCGGTGGCCCATCGCATCCGCGCGGTGCTGCGGGCCGACGACATGGTGGCGCGCTTCAGCGGCGACGAGTTCGCCGTGCTGGTGGCCGATGCGGACGACCCTGCCCGCGCGGAGGCCCTGGCGGCGCGCCTGATCGCGGCCGTCCAGGCGCCGATCCCCTTCGGCAAGCGGCGGCTGAAGGTGGGCCTGAGCGTCGGCATCGCCCGGGCACCCGGCCACGGCTTCGACAGCGAGACGTTGGTCCGCCGGGCCGACCTCGCCCTGTACCGGGCGAAGACCGAGGGGCGGAACACCCACCGGGTGTTCGAGCCCGCGATGGACGCGGCCGAGGCGGCCCGGCGCGATCTGGAGCGCGACCTGCGCCAAGCGATCGAGGGCGACGAGCTCATCCTGCACTATCAACCGCAGGTGAGCACCGCCACCGGCCGGCTGCTCGGGTTCGAGGCGCTCGTGCGCTGGGAGCATCCGACCCGCGGCCTCGTGCCGCCGAACGCCTTCATCCCCCTGGCGGAGGAGAGCGGGCTGATCCTGCCGCTCGGCGAGTGGGTGCTCCGGGCCGCCTGCCGCGAGGCGGCCCGCTGGGCGCACCCGCTGAAGGTGGCGGTGAACCTGTCGCCGCGCCAGTTCCAGCAGGCGGATCTGCCCGAGCGCGTGCTGGCCATCCTGACCGAGACGGGCCTCGCGCCGACGCGGCTCGAACTCGAGATCACCGAGACCCTGATCATCAACGACATGGCGCGGGCGCTCGGCATCCTGCGCCGGCTGAAGGCCTTCGGCGTGTCCATCGCGATGGACGATTTCGGCACCGGCTACTCGTCCCTCGCGACGCTGCAGGCCTTCCCCTTCGACAAGATCAAGATCGACCGGTCCTTCGTGGGCCATGTCGAGGTCAGTCCGCAGGCGGCGGTGATCGTGCGGGCGGTTCTGGGGCTCGGCCGCAGCCTCGGGATGAGCGTCGTGGCGGAGGGCGTCGAGACGGAGGCGCAGATGCGCTTCCTGGCCGCGGAGGCCTGCGACGAGGTCCAGGGCTACCTGATCAGCAGTCCGCAGCCGATCGAGCGGTTCGCCGCGCAGATCGACGCGTCCGAAACGTTCGTGCCGCCCGGCCGCCCCGACTCGGCTGTCGCCTGAGGCGCGCCGCGACGCCCCGGCGATCCGGCGACGGCCCGAACGCCCGGACGCCCGTCGCGGTACCGGTGCGGAGCGCCGAGCGGCGGCCCTGCCGCCGGCCTCTGTGGCACGGCCGCGACACCCGCCGACGACCGCCTGTGGATGACGCGACCTGCCCCCGATCCGTCAAGGTTCGGATGCCAGCGTGACCGCGCACCTCCGATCCGGCTCCCTCAGCTCCGCCATCCCATGTTCGCCCAGCCCCACGCCCTCATCCTCCGCCATCGCGAGCGCGTCGCCGTGCTCATCTCCTCCGCGCTTTTCCTGGCGGGCGCCCTGCCGCTCTTCTGGGCGATCGGCTGAGGCTCGATCCCGAGCCGGCCGCATCGTCGGCCGGCCGTCGAGCTTCCGCGCCGCCGCGCTCGCGAGGACGGCGGGCCGCGTTCGGCCCGCCCGAACGGCGAAGGGGCCGCCTCCTGTGGGAAGCGGCCCCTTCGCGTGTCGGGTCGGGTGCGACGGTCGGGATGCGAGCGTCGCACCCGACCGTCGCTGGTCGATCTCAGTAGGAGCCGAACTTGTAGTTCAGGCCAGCGCGGACGACGGCGAACTCGTCGGAGCGGCGACCGATGCCGCTGTAGACGACCGGGAAGTTGTTGGCGGCGTTGATGACGAACGCGCCCTGGTTGCGGGTGTTGCGGTCGAGGTTGACGTACAGGCCTTCGACCTTGAGCGTCACGGCCGAGGAGCGGAAGAAGTTCAGGAACGAGTCGGTGGGCAGGGCGTACTCGATGCCGCCGCCGACCGCGTAGCCGGTGCGGAAGCTGTCGTTACCGGCATAGCCGCCGAAGGAGCGGTCGGCGCTGCCGGAGCCGTAGGCGAAGCCGCCGGTGCCGTACACGAGGGTGCGGTCGAAGGCGTAGCCGAGGCGACCGCGGACGGTGCCGAAGAAGTCGAGGCTGGAGAGGCCGCGCGGGTCGGTGACGTAGTAGCCGGGGGCCAGCGCGCCGGAGATGAAGGCGCTGTTCCGGTTACGGCCGAAGTCGAGGTACTGGGCGTCGGCCTCGACACCGATCACGAGGCCGGAGCCGGGGGTGATCTGCCAGTTGTAGCCGATCTGGCCACCACCGGAGAAGCCGTCCTGGCTGCGGTTGCGGAAGGAGGCGACGGTGCCGGGGGCGGCGTAGGGGAAGGGGACGGCGAAGGTGTTGCCGGTGTTGCGGTCGCTGGCGTCGAAGGCGTAGCCGGCGTTGATACCGAAGTAGGCGCCGGTCCAGGTGAAGACCGGGACGGGGGTGAACACCGGCGGCGGGGCGGCGCGGCGCGGAAGGTCGGCGGCCGAGGCGGCGGCGGTGAGGGCCGTGAAGGCGGCCAGCGAGGCCAGGAGCTTGGTCATGTCGGTTCCCCGAATGTGTGATCTGGCGGTGTGGCTACCGATCACCGGGGGAAATGGCTGTAGTTTTGAGGTCACACCGCCTGTCGAAGGCCCGAAATGCCAGAGTAAAGCATCCTTCAAGACGCGACGAAGCGCGGAAATACAGCGCGCATTACGCGGGTGAGCGCGACAACAACGCGGCAGCGTTTTGGTTGCATCGAGATGTCGGGTTGGCACCGGGTGTGACGGGCACGCCACACCCGGTGCCGGTCGGTTGCCGGACGGCGCGTCGGCGATCCCGATCGCTCTCGCGGGATCCCGACACCGGCCTGGGCAACCCGGCAAGGTGCCGGAACGCCCCCGCCGCCGCGAGACAGGTTTTCATCCCGCGGATCCCGATCGAGGGTCCGATCACCCGCGCGTCCCGGGCCTCGATCCGAAGTTATGACTCCTGTTACCAACGGGAAAATAGATGGACTCGACAGTCGTCGTCGCGACGACCGCGCGATGGGAACCGGGGCGCCATGCATGTGAGAGTTCGCCTCGACGGCGCGAACCCGCGGCGCTGGCACGTCGCGCTGCTGGACCGGCTGTCCGGCCTGCCGGGCATCGCGGCGGTGAGCGTCGACGCCGCGCCCGGTCCGGACGGGTGGCCGGCACAGGCCGATCTGCTGTTCCGCCTGGAAGCCCTGATCTTCCGGCTGGCGCCGAACGGGTCGCGGCCCGTGCCGCCCGCCGATCTCGCGGCCTGGACCCGTCCCGGGACCCCGGACCTCGTGCTCGACCTGTGCGGCGACGCGGCCGCCTCCTGCCCGGTCTGGCGCGTGGCCTACGACGGCGGCCTCGGCGAGACCGGCCTGCTCGCGAGCCTGCTCGCCGGCCGGGTCCCGCATCTCGACCTCCTCGAAGGCGGCACCGTCGTCGCCGCGGGTCGCCTCGGCTCGGACTACCGGGGTTCCATCGCCGTCTCGTTCGAGGATGCCCTGTCGCGCACGGCGACGCTCGTCGTCGCCGCCCTGCGGGCTCGGTCGGACGGCCGCGCCTTCGCGGCGACGCCCGCCGCGGCCGCGCCCGCCCGTCCGGCGCGGATCCTGGCGTCCCGGCCGGCGCGGCTCGTCGCCCGGAGCCTCGTCGGCCGCCTGTACAGGCTGTGCTACCACGCCCCACACTGGCGCACCGGGTGGCGGACCCTCCGCGGGCCGGACCTCGTCGCGCTGGGCCGCCATCCCGCGGAGGGCTGGCAGGTGCTGCCCGACGACGGGCGGCGCTTCTACGCCGACCCGTTCCCCCTCGCGGTCGACGGGACGACCCACGTCTTCGTGGAGGAGTTCCCGCACGCGACCGGCAAGGCGATCATCTCGGCGGTCCGCTTCGGGCCGGACGGGCCCGAGGGGCCGCCCGTCCCGGTGCTGGAGGAGCCGCACCACCTCTCCTACCCGTTCGTGTTCGCGCGCGCGGGCTCCGTCTGGATGGTGCCGGAGAGTTCCGCGGCCGGCACGGTCGATCTCTACCGGGCGACCCGCTATCCGGGCGGCTGGGTGAAAGAGGCGACGCTCCTCTCCGGCGTGGTCGCGAGCGACGCGACGCTCCTCGAGCACGGCGGCCGCTGGTGGATGTTCGCCACCGTCCGGGACGCGCCCGTCGGCGCCCCGCCCGGATCGGGCTGCCACCACGACGCGCTGTATCTCTGGTCCGCGCCCGACTTCCGGGGGCCGTACGCGCCGCATCCGGCCAATCCCGTGCTGGTCGACCCGTCCTTCGCCCGGCCCGCGGGCCGGATCGTCGCGCGCGACGGGGTCCTGATCCGGCCGGTCCAGGATTGCGCCCACGGTTACGGACGCGCCCTGTCGCTGGCGCGCATCGACCGGCTCGACCCGGAGGGGTTCGCCCAGACCATCCTCGACCGGATCGAGCCCGGCCCGGCCTGGCCCGGCAGCTGCCTCCACACGCTGAACACGGGCGGCGGGATCGAGTGCATCGACGGCTCCGGTCGGGCCTCGCGTCTCAGGGCGTATCTGAGCGCGCGGTCCGACGCCTAGGCCGGGCCGCGGCGGAAGCTCGGCCGTCCGGAACCAGCCGCCGCGATCCGTGTTCGCTCACGAACGCGGAGACCCGTTGCCCCCATGATCATGATCCTCATCTGCTTTCTCGCGCCGTGGCTCGCCATGTTCCTGCGCGGAAAGGTGTTCCAAGGCATCCTCTGCATCATCCTCCACCTGACGATCATCGGATGGATCCCGGCGACGATCTGGGCGCTCGTCGTCACCCGCAAGGAAACGGCCTGACCGGGGCGGAGCGGCCGGGATCGGCGGCTCCGATCCCCGCATACGGGAACGGCGGGGCTCTCGCCCCGCCGCTCACGCCGTCCGTTCGGGCAGTCCGTTGCCCGGGCGGCCCCGAGGGCCGCCGCGGCTCAGAAGCCCATCAGCACCCCGGCCGAGCCGGTCACCGTCATCGCGAGGCCGCCCAGGAAAGCGCCGATCATCGCGTAGGAGAAGCCCTTCAGGACCATGTCGTGCACTCCTTTCATCAAGCGGCGGGTCCTCAGCCGGACCCGGTCGGTTCGTCTGCAATGACGATACCGGATCGGCCGGGCGCGTGCGGTGCGAAGAGTCACGCTGCACCGCGGAACCGTTCGGCGCGCGTTCAGGCGGCGACGGTCAGCGGACGTGCCGCCGGGGCCGTCTCGCTCACGCGAAATGGGCCGGCAGGCTGAGGGCCTGCGCGTAGGTCACGAGCGCGACCGCGCCGGCGATCAGGGTCGCCACCAAGGCGATGCGGTTGGTCCAGGTCATCGTCGTCTCCATCGGGTTCGCGACTGTGTTCGCGGTGTGATCCCGATGTACGCCCAAGCTTTCGGGCCCGGCGTGTCCCGGAACACCTGCGGTCGCCGGAGCCGCTCGGAATCGCCGCGCGCGGGCCGCTCCCGGCCGCCCGGGAATCGCGAGCGGCGCCCCGTCGGCGCTAGGCGGCTTGCGGCCCCGACGCGCCGTCCTTCGCCGCGGCGCGCAGGGCGGCCGGGCGCGCCCGGCAGCGGTCCAGATAGGCATCGAGGGCCGCGCTCGGCGGGAAGGCCGCGCGGCCGAAGCCCAGGGCGCTGCCGATCAGGATGTCGGCGCCGGAGAACCGCGCGCCCATCACGTAGGGGCCGCGCGCCAGGGCGGCTTCCAGGCGGTCGACCACCGCCGCGTGGTTCCGGCGCTTCTGCGGTGATCCCGCGAGCTCGCCCGTCAGGCCGGCGAACAGCGCGGGCTCGAACTCGGCGACGTACCAAGCCAGCCACGTCAGGTACGCGCCGCGCTCGGGGGCGCCCACCGCAGGCGCCAGCCCGGCTTCGGGGAACGTCTCCGCCAGGTAGAGCACGATGGCCTGGGACTCGGTGACCAGACCGCCCGCGTGCAGGACGGCCGGGACGCGCTTGTCGGGATGCGGATTGGTGGCGTCCGGCACGCCCTCGCCCGTCATCGGCCGGAAGATCGAGACCGGCGCGATGGTGTAGGGAACTCCCATCTCCTCCAAGAGCCAGACGATGCGCGAGGAGCGCGATTGCGGGGCGTGGTACAGGGTGATCATGGCGCGGTTCCTGTCGGCACGGCGCGCGGGATGGCCGTGGCGGGAGGACTTGTAGGGACGCCCTGCTGACAGCATTCTGTCAGCAGGAGTCGGTGGATGCGGCGTGCGGACAGGCTGTTTCAGATCATCCAGATCCTGCGCCGCTCGCCGCGCCCGGTGACGGCCGCCGAGATCGCCCGAGAGCTGGAGGTCTCGGTCCGCACGGTCTACCGCGACGTCGCCGACCTCGTCGGCCAGCGCGTGCCGATCCAGGGTGAGGCCGGGCTCGGCTACGTGCTCGGCGAGGCGTTCGACATGCCGCCGCTGATGCTGACGCCCGACGAGATCGAGGCGGCCGTCCTCGGCGCGCAGTGGGTCGCGGGACGGGGCGAGCCGGTCCTCGCCAAGGCGGCGCGCGATCTCATCGCCAAGATCACCGCCGTGGTCCCCGAGCGCCTGCGCCCGCTCATCGCCGATCCGTCGATCGGCACGCCGACGGCCTTCGCGCAGGCCGCGGACGGGATCGACGTCGCCCGCGCGCGGACCTGGATCCGCGAGGGCCGCAAGATCCGCATCCAGTACCGCGACGTCCGCGGCGATCCGAGCCGGCGCGTGATCTGGCCGGTGATCGTCGGGTTCTTCGATCAGGCCCGGATGGTGGCCGGCTGGTGCGAGCTGCGCGGGGCGTTCCGGCACTTCCGCACGGACCGGATCACGGACGCCGAGTTCCTGGAGGAGCGGCACGGCCTCCGGCCCGCCGTCCTGCGGGCACGCTGGAAGCGGAGCCTGCCGGACCGGCAGGAGGCGGCGAACCCCGCCGCGCCGGCCGCGCCGTAGGGCCTGATGACAGGGCCACGCGGAATGACCTGGCGACCCCGGTAGGGCTCGAACCTACGACCTGCCGCTTAGAAGGCGGCTGCTCTATCCAGCTGAGCTACGGAGTCGGGGCCAGGCGGCCCCAGAAGCCACGGGCTCGCCCGAGGGTCAAGCGCGCGGGCCGAGGACCGGCGCGGCGTCCCGGATCGGGCCGAGGATGGAGAGACTGCCCAGCGGCGATGCGCCGGACGCGCCTTAGCGATCTGGCGCCGGGAGCGGGCCGGGGTTGCGCGCCGCCGCGGATCCGGTCAGGCCGGAGCGCGGTTCATGCCGGGGCGCCGCGCCCCCGTCGGGAGACCGAGCTTGACCGCGCCGAGTCCCACAGCCTCGCCCCCCGGACGTCTTCGGCGCCGCCGCCTCGCCGCCGGCCGGGGCAGCCTGAGCCGGCCGGGCGGCGATCTGCGGCGCCTGCCCACGGGCCTCGATCTCCGGAACGTGCGGCTCGTGGAGGGCGTGCGCGCCGCCTTCGCGTTCGGCGTCGTCATCCTCCTCAACATCTGGATCCAGTGGTCGCCGCTGCTGACCATGGCGCTCGCCGCCAACCTCGCCTGCTTCTGCGACAACGGCGGCCCGATGCGGGCGCGCCTGCGCGTCCTCACCGCCTTCTCGTTCCTCGGCGGCCTGCTCTGGGCCGGCCTCGGCCTGATCCAGCCCCTCGGCCTGCCGGTGGTCGTCCCGGTCGCCTGCGCGCTGATCTTCGCCTGCTCGTACGCGCGCGTCTGGAGCGTGCAGGCCCAGTCGGCCGGCAACGTGCTCGTGGTGGTGCTGTGCATCGCTCTCGACCGGCCGCTCGACGTCGCGCAGGCGGCCGTCACCGCGGCGATGTTCGCGGCCGGCGGTCTCTGGGCGACCTTCCTGGCCCTGGTCATCTGGCGGCTGCACCCGTACCGACCGGCCCACCGGGCGGTGGCGGAGGTCTGGCACAATCTCGCCCGGCTCTGCGGCGACCTCGAGCGGCTCGTCGCCCTGCCGGAGCCCGACACGGCCGCCTTCGACGGCCACGCGCGGGGCCACCGCCGCGGCGTGCGGGCGAGCATCGAGACCGCGCGGACCATGATCCTCGACCTCGCCCGCTCCCGCGAGCGGGTCTCGGACCGCACCGCCCAGGCCCTGCTGCGCCTGGAGAGCGCCGAGCAGATCTTCGCCGCGCTGATCGCCGTGGGCGAGTTGATCGACAGCCGGCCCGACGCGCGCCGCCGGGCGCTCGCCAAGGTCTTCCTGCGGCGCCTGCGCCCCCTGCTGGTGACCATCGCCCGGGCGATCCGCGACGACGTCAACCTCGACCTCGGCCGCCTGGAGCACTCCATCGCCCGGGTGGCCGACGGCCTGTCGGAGGACCCGACCCTGGCCCGCCTCGCCGACCGGATCGCCGGGCGCGTGCGGCTCGGCGCCAAGCTGTCGACGCCGGAGGGCTACCGGCCCGGCGGCACGATCACGGAGGGCGGCAGCCTCGACCGCTGGACCCGCTACGTCGGGCCGCTGGCGCAGAACTTCACCCTGGCCTCGCCCAACCTGCGGCACGCCCTGCGGGCGAGCGCGGTCGCGGCGCCGGCGCTCGCCGCCACCCTGACCTACGCGGGCGCCTTCACGCACTGGCTGGTGATGACCGTGGTGCTCACCATGCAGCCCTTCTACGCGGCGACGTGGCAGCGGGCCCTGGAGCGGATCGGCGGCACGGTGCTGGGCGGCCTCGTGGGGGCCGTGCTCGCCTACTACGCCACGAGCCCGCTGGCGGAGGCCGGGCTCATCCTCGTGCTCAGCATCGTCGGCTTCGCGGCGCGCCAGATCTCGTACGGGTTCTTCGTCACCTGCCTGACGCCCCTCGTGGTGCTGCTCGTCGAGTTGCTGGAGCCCGGCCACAGCTCCTGGGAGATCGTCGCCATGCGGGGCGGCTTCACGGTGCTGGGCGGCGTGATCGCGGTGGCGAGCTGCCTCGTGCTCTGGCCGATCTGGGAGCCCGATCAGGTCCGGCAGGAGCTGCGCCGGGCGCTGAAGGCCCAGGCCGGGCTCGCCGAGGCGGTGCTGCGCGCGCCGCCCGGCGAGGGCCGCGAGACCGCGATCGCGGCGCAGAGCCGCGAGGCCGGCCTCGCCCTCAACGATCTGGAGGCGGCGCTCTCCCGCGCCCTGCAGCAGCCCCGGGCCGGCAGCCACCCGGAGGTGGAATCCGCCCTGGTGGCCGACGCGACCCTGCGCCGGATCAGCGCCCGGCTGATCGTCCTGCGGCACGCCCCGGAGGCGGCCGCCCCCGAGGCGGAGCCCTGGCGAGCCTGGATCACCGCGACCCTGGCGGCCCTGGGCGCCGACAGGCCCGTGCCCGAGCGGCCGGCGCTGGATCGCGGACAGTCGCTCGTGCGCCTCGTCAGTCAGGTCGATCTTCTGGTCGGGACCCTGCGGCCCGGGGAGATCCGGGCCGCGACGGGAGACGATGGCGGGGCCCCGGCTTCGAGCGACGGGACCGCGGCGCGGGCCGGTCAGCCCGTCCTGCCGTCCTGACGGACGGCCCCCCGTCAGAACCGCGGCAGGGCGTTGGCCGGGCCGCCGGCATGCGGGCCGCTGTAGCGGTAGGCGGTCGGCCGGGCCGGGCCGGCGGCGTCCCGGTACAGGACGGGAGCGTTGCCGACCCAGCCCGAATAGGCCGAGGCCGGGTAGGGCGAGTGCTTTGAGTCCAGGCCCTGTGCGAGGGCGGGCGTGGCGACCGCGGCGACCAGGGCGGCGGCGGCGAGCATGCGAACGGTCATGATGATCTCCGAGTGTCTTCGTATGACTTCAGCGGGAAGTCATCCGGTCAACCGTGTCGAGTGAGGAAGATCGTCGTCGCGATGCGCTGGGCGGCGGTCTTGATCGCTCCGGCTTTGCTTGGCCGAATGTGACCTCTCAACGGAGATACTCTGCCCCGGGTTCGACCGCCGCCGTGCGCTGGCGCACGGGGAGACGCGGCGCGGGCCGGAAGGCGCGCGACGGGTCCGGGCACGGCCGGGGATGCGTCCCGCGCCGAAGCGTGGCACAGACCGCGGCCTGAGAGGGATGCAGACCATGCGGCTGATCGTCGGCCTCGGAAACCCGGGCGCGCGCTACGCGGGCAACCGCCACAATATCGGCTTCCTCGCCGTCGACGCGATCGCCCGACAGCACCGGGCGAGCCCGTTCCGCCACCGGTTCCAGGGCGAGGCCGCCGAGGTGGTGCTGGGCACCGAGCGGGCGATCCTGCTGAAGCCCTCGACCTTCATGAACGAGTCCGGCCGCGCGGTCTCGGAGGCGCAGCGCTTCTACAAGATCCCGCTGGCCGACGTGATCGTGCTGCACGACGAGCTCGACCTCGCGCCCGCCAAGCTCCGGGTGAAGCTCGGCGGCGGCAATGCCGGCCATAACGGCCTGCGCTCGATCACCGCGCAGTGCGGCAACGATTACCGCCGGGTGCGGCTCGGCATCGGCCATCCCGGCGACAAGGCGCTGGTCCATGCCTACGTGCTCAACGATTTCGGCAAGGCCGAGCTGCCCTGGGTCGAGGATCTCTGCCGGGCGGTGGCCGACCACGCCGCCCTGCTCGCCGCCGGCGAGGACGCGAGCTTCCAGAACAAGGTCCACCTCGCCATGGCCGGCCGCGGCTGGGACGACGTGAAGACGCTGGGCGCCAGAAATTGACACGCCCACACGGGGACGGGATATCGGGGCGGGCGAGAGGGTCCGATGAAGGCGGTGCGCGTCGCGCCCGGCTGTCGGCGGTTCGATTGCCTCCCGGCCGCCGCGGCCCGGCGCGTCGGTGTCGCGCGCGCTCGACCGAGGACGGGGCGCGCGGCGTCGTGTTCGCGGGCCCGATTCTCATCAACCCATTCCGCGCGTCGCCCGACGACGCGCTGCGACGGAACTGACCCATGGGCTTCAAATGCGGCATCGTCGGCCTGCCGAACGTCGGCAAGTCGACCCTCTTCAACGCGCTGACGCAGACGGCGGCCGCCCAGGCGGCGAACTACCCGTTCTGCACCATCGAGCCGAATGTCGGCGAGGTGGCGGTGCCGGATCCGCGGCTGAATGACCTCGCCCGGATCGCCTCCTCGAAGGAGATCATCCCGACGCGGCTGACCTTCGTGGACATCGCCGGCCTCGTGCGCGGCGCCTCCAAGGGCGAGGGCCTGGGCAACCAGTTCCTGGCCAATATCCGCGAGGTCGACGCCATCGCCCACGTGGTCCGCTGCTTCACGGACGGCGACGTCACCCACGTGGAGGGCAAGGTCGATCCGGCCGCCGACATCGAGACCATCGAGACCGAGCTGATGCTCGCCGACCTCGACAGCCTGGAGCGCCGCGCCCAGGCGCTGGAGAAGAAGGCCAAGGGCGCCGACAAGGAGGCCAAGGAGACCCTCGACCTCGTCAACCGCGCCCTGCCGCTGCTGCGCGACGGCAAGCCCGCCCGCCTCGTGGAGCGCAAGCCCGACGAGGAGAAGCTGTTCCAGTCGCTCGGCCTGATGACGGCCAAGCCCGTCCTCTACGTCTGCAACGTCGACGAGGGCGACGCCGACAAGGGCAACGCCTACTCGGACGCGGTCTTCGCCCGCGCCAAGGCGGAGGGCGCCGTGGCGGTGGTGGTCTCGGCCAAGATCGAGAGCGAGATCGCCGTGATGCCGGAGGCCGACCAGGCCGAGTTCCTGGAGGCGGTGGGCCTCGCCGAGCCGGGCCTGAACCGGGTGATCCGCGCCGGCTACGACCTGCTCGGCCTCGTCACCTACTTCACGGTCGGCCCCAAGGAGGCCCGCGCCTGGACGATCACCAAGGGCACCCGAGCGCCGGGCGCGGCCGGGGTGATCCACTCGGATTTCGAGAAGGGCTTCATCCGGGCCGAGACCATCGCGTTCAAGGACTACACGGCGCTCAACGGCGAGGCCGGGGCCCGGGACGCCGGCAAGCTCCGGCTGGAGGGCAAGGATTACGTGGTGCAGGACGGCGACGTGCTGCACTTCCGCTTCGCCAACTGAGGTCGGCCTCACCCCGTCATCGCGCGCGCAGCGACGCGACCCAGGGCAGCGCGACCCCGGTGAGCGCGGCGCCGCCTGGATCGCTTCGCTCCGCTCGCAAAGACGGCGATCCCGATCGCCTGCCCCACTGATCAACGTGACGAGCCCGCCATGCCCGATCCCGCCCTGGAAGACTTCTCCGTCGGCGACGTGATCGTCGGGGAGCCGCTGACGGTGACCCGCGACGACATCGTGGGCTTCGCGAAGGATTTCGACTTTCAGCCCTTTCACCTCGACGAGGCGGCGGCGGAGACGACCTTCGCGGGCCGGCTGATCGGCTCGGGCTGGCACACGGCGGCCCTGGGCATGCGCCTGCTCCAGCAGGGGCCGTTCCGGGGCGGCTCGTCGCTGGGCGCGCCCGGCATCGACGAGCTGCGGTGGCTCGCGCCGATCCTGCCGGGGGACGCGCTGACGCTGACCTTCCGGGTCGCGGGCCTGCGCGACTCGGCCTCGAAGCCGGGCCTCGGCTTCCTGACCGCCGAGGTCGCCCTCGCCAACCAGCGCGGCGAGACGGTCCTGACCCAGCGCTTCACCTTCATGCTGGCCCGCCGCGGCACCGATCCCCTGCCCCCGCGTCCCGTGGAGATCGGCGTGCCGGGGCCGGTCACCGAGCCGGAGGATGCCGAGATCCTGCCGTTCCTGCGGGACGCCGAGATCGGCGCCGTGCGGGAGCTGGGCGCCTACCCGTTCAGCGCCGAGGCGATCGTGGCCTTCGCGCGGGCCTACGACCCGCAGGCCTTCCACCTCGACCACGACGCGGCCAAGCGCAGCCATTTCGGCGGCCTCTGCGCCTCCGGCTGGCACACGACCGCCGCCTACATGAACCGGATGCTCACGACCCGCGCCCGGGACGCCGCCTACACGGCCACCCGCGGGCCGGTCCCGGAGGCGGGCCCCTCCCCCGGGTTCAAGAACCTGCGCTGGCTGAAGCCGGTCTACGCGGGCGACACGGTCCGGTTCAGCGCCAAGCTCACCGACAAGCGTGCCTCGGCGTCGCGGCCGGGCTGGGGCTTGGCCTTCGCGCGCAACACCGGGGTGAACCAGCGCGGCGAGGCGGTCTTCGCCTTCGACAGCGCGGTCTTCCACCAGTGGGAGCCGTGAGCGGGCCTCAGGCCGGCGCCTTGCCGAGCACCGCGAGGGACTGACCCAGATACACGCCCGACGGCCACGGCGCCGCCGTGCCGTCGAGGAACGTCACGCTGTCGAAGCCGATATGGTCAGCCCAGGTCTGCCAGACGCTGCGCTCGATGAACGTGTTGAGGTGCGGCACCGTGCTGGTGCGCTGCTCGCCGACCGTCTTGGTGAAGACGCCCCAGTGCGAGGCCATGCTGAACTCGAGGAACGAGGCCACGACGCGGCCCCCGGGCCTGAGGGCGCGGTGCATCTCCTCCAGGTAGATGTAGCACTCCGTGTGCAGGAGATGCGTGAACACGCTGAAGGCCGAGACGAGGTCGACGCTGCCGTCGGCGACCGGCAGCGACAGCGCCGTGTTCCGGGCGAAGCGGTAGTCCCTGGGACAGCGGCGCTTCGCGTAGTCCAGCAGGTCCTGGACGACGTCGAGGCCCAGATACGCGACGCTCGCGGTGCGGGCGAGATGCACCGCCAGGCGCCCGGAGCCGCACCCGAAATCGACCACCGACTGGCCGTCCCGGAGCCCGAAATGCTGGAGGATCTCGCACTCGATCGCGCCGATGCGGTCGTAGTCGCCGCCCACCGCCACGCTCATCGCCTCATCCAGGGGCAAGTCGCGCATCAGTTGGCGGACGTACGCCTCGTAATCCTCGACGAAATGAAATTTCGCCATCGCGGCCACCTCGAAGGTGTCGAGATCGGACTGGGATGATCAGTCCATCCGCCGTCGAGATTTGTTCTTCCCCACGACGCTCCGGCATCCGTTCTGCCGAACACCGTCGAGCCGCGAAAGCGGCCGCGCGGATACGGGGCGCGAATTGCCCCCGAGGCTGCCTTTTCGGTCACACCGCGTTCGGGAAGACCCGGATACTGCGCCGGGCGGCCGCGGCTGCGGGAGAATCCGGCCTCACGCCGCCCGGCGGCGCTCCGGGTAGAGCTCGTACAGGCCCTCGCGGCTCGCCGCGCAGATGCCGCGCTCGGTGATGATCCCGGTCACGAGGCGCGACGGCGTCACGTCGAAGGCGGGGTTGGCCACCGGGCTGCCGGGGGAGACGACCTCGATCGTGGCGAAGCCGCCGTCGGGCAGCCGGCCGGTCATGTGGGTGACCTCGCGCCCGTCGCGCTCCTCGATCGGGATCTCCTTCACCCCGTCGTCGAGGGTCCAGTCGATGGTCGAGAACGGCAGGGCGGCGTAGAACGGCACGCCGTTGTCGTGGGCCGCCAGCGCCTTCAGGTAGGTGCCGATCTTGTTGCAGACGTCGCCGCTCGCCGTGGTCCGGTCCGAGCCGACGATGCAGAGATCGACGCCGCCGTGCTGCATGAGGTGGCCCCCGGCATTGTCGGCGATGACCGTGTGCGGCACGCCGTGGCCGTTCAGCTCGAAGGCCGTGAGCGCGGCACCCTGGCTGCGCGGCCGGGTCTCGTCGACCAGGACGTGGACCGGCACGCCCCGCTCGTGGGCGGCGTAGATCGGCGCGAGCGCCGTGCCCCAGTCCACTGTCGCCAGCCAGCCGGCATTGCAGTGGGTCAGGACCGTGACCGGCCGGTCGCCGCCCCTTGCCGCGTGGAGGTCGGCGATGATCTGGCCGCCGTGGGCGCCGATCGAGCGGCAGCTCGCCACGTCTTCCTCGGCGATGCGGCCGGCCTCCGCGAAGGCGCGGGCGAAGCGCTCGTCCGGCGCGACCTGGCGCAGGTTGGTGGAGACCCGGTCCAGCGCCCAGCGCAGGTTGATCGCGGTCGGCCGCGTCGCCGCGAGGGTCGCCACCGCCCGGTCGATCCCGTCGTGGGACGCGTCGGCGCGCATGGCGAGCGCCAGCCCGTAGGCGGCCGTGACGCCGATCAACGGCGCGCCCCGCACGATCATCGTGCGGATCGCCACCGCGGCGTCCTCCAGCGTGGCGAGGCGCTTCAGCTCGAACGCGAAGGGCAGGCGGGTCTGGTCGATCACCTGGACGCTGAGGCCGTCCGGGTCCGGGAAGATCGTGCGGTAGGGCTGGCCGTCGATGTTCATGGCCGCTCCTGTGCCACAGTGGGGCGGATTTTGCACCCGTGGGCGCGGACGGCGACAGCCTGGGGATGCGCGGCCGGGCGCCGGTGAGCCTTCCTCAACCTTAGCAGGTCGTTAAGGGGGTCGTGCCTAGCCTCGGGGGTAAGTCCCCGTCCTGCGTCCGGTCCCGCATGCGCTCGCTTCGCCGTCCCGCATCGCCCTACGAGACTTTCGTCGACAGCGTTCGCCCCTTCCTGGGCAAGCGCCTGACGGAGCTCGGCGGCTTCGTGCTGTTCACCGGCGCGGTCGCGCTGACCGTGGCCCTGGCCACGTGGTCGATCGACGACCCGAGCCTCAACCACGCCACCGACCACGCCGCCCACAACGTCCTCGGCCAGCCGGGCGCCGTCGTGGCCGACCTCGCCATGCAGATCCTGGGCCTGGGTTCCCTGGCCTTCGTGCTGCCGCCGGTGCTCTGGGGCATCCGGCTGATGCGGGAGCGCAACCTGCCCGAGGGCGGGCTGCGCATCGCCCTCTGGATCATCGGCTTCTGCGCCGCGAGCGCGGTGGCGAGCGCGCTCCCGCCGACGACCCGCTGGCCGCTGCCCACCGGCCTCGGCGGCGTGGCCGGCGACGGCCTGCTGTCGATGGCGCGGGTGATCGTCGGCGCGGTCTCGTCGGCGGCGGCCCACCTCGTCGGCTTCGGCTACGCCGCCGTGGCGATCCTCAGCCTGACCGGCGCCTGCCGGTTCGGCGCCGTCGAGGAGGACAGCCTGCACGACGATCCCTACCCCGTCCGGCGCGCGCCGGCGCGGGGCCGGGATTCGGGCCGCGACGAGCGCGAGGATTCCGACGAGCCGAGCCTCGGCCTCGTGGGTGTCGGCGCCCTGGCGCAGGGGCTGATGGGCCTGCGCGGCGCCGCGGCCGACCGGATCGCCGCGTGGCGCGCCGGCCGGGCCGAGCCGATCGACGGCGCATCGCCCGCCCTCGCGGCCCGCCGCGCCTTCACGGACGCCGATCTCCCCTGGGCCGAGCACCTGCCCGAGGGCCGGCAGGCCGGCGCGAGCCGGCGCGAGCCCGTCTTCGACGCGTCCGAGGACGCCCCCGCGGCGCCGGGCCGCCGCGCCGCGCCGCCGGCCGACGCGGAGGACGATCCGGAGGCTTTCGAGGCGCCGCAGCGCCCGGTCCCGCCGCGGGCCGAGCCGACCGCGTCCCGGGTGGCGCCGCCGCCCGCAGCGCCCGTGCCGGCACGGCGCGCGCCCGCGCCGCCCGTCCGTCCCGAGGATTACGCCCTGCCCGCCCTCGACCTGCTGGCGGCCCCCCGCGGCCCGTCCCAGGCGAGCCTGATCTCGGCCGATGCCCTGGAGCAGAACGCCACGCTGCTGGAGGCGACCCTCGGCGATTTCGGCGTGCGCGGCGACATCCTGGCGGTGCGGCCGGGCCCGGTCGTCACCCTCTACGAGCTCGAGCCCGCCCCCGGCACCAAGTCCAGCCGCGTGATCGCGCTCGCCGACGACATCGCCCGGTCGATGTCGGCGGTCTCGGCCCGCGTCGCGGTCGTCCCCGGCCGGAACGCCATCGGCATCGAGCTGCCGAACGCCAAGCGCGAGACGGTCTACCTGCGCGAGCTCCTGGCCTCGACCGACTTCGCCGAGAGCAAGCACAAGCTGGCGCTGTGCTTAGGCAAGAACATCGGCGGCGAGCCGATCATTGCCGACCTCGCGCGCATGCCGCACCTCCTGGTCGCCGGCACCACCGGCTCGGGCAAGTCGGTGGCGATCAACACCATGATCCTGTCGCTGCTCTACCGGCTCAAGCCCGAGGAGTGCCGCCTGATCATGGTCGACCCGAAGATGCTGGAGCTGTCGGTCTACGACGGCATCCCGCATCTGCTCTCCCCGGTCGTCACCGACCCCAAGAAGGCGGTCATCGCCCTCAAGTGGGCCGTGCGCGAGATGGAGGAGCGCTACAAGAAGATGGCCAAGATCGCCGTCCGGAGCATCGACGGCTACAACGCCCGGGTCGCCGAGGCGGCGGCGCGCGGCGAGGTGCTGACCCGGACCGTGCAGACCGGCTTCGACCGCCACACCGGCGAGGCGGTGTACGAGGACGAGGCGATGGACCTGGCGCCGCTGCCGTACATCGTGATCGTGGTCGACGAGATGGCCGACCTGATGATGGTGGCCGGCAAGGACATCGAGGGGGCGATCCAGCGCCTGGCGCAGATGGCGCGCGCGGCGGGCATCCACCTGATCATGGCGACCCAGCGCCCGTCGGTGGACGTGATCACCGGGACGATCAAGGCGAACTTCCCGACCCGGATCAGCTTCCAGGTGACGAGCAAGATCGACAGCCGCACGATCCTGGGCGAGATGGGCGCCGAGCAGCTTCTGGGCCAGGGCGACATGCTGTTCATGGCCGGGGGCGGGCGCACGACGCGGGTGCACGGGCCGTTCTGCTCGGACAGCGAGGTCGAGAGCGTGGTCGCCCACCTCAAGCGCCAGGGCCGCCCCAGCTACCTCGACGCCGTCACCGCCGACGACGAGGAGGGCGCGACCGAGAAGGGCGGCGGCAAGGGCAAGGCCGGCGCCGCGGAACTCGAACTCGACGGCGCCGTGTTCGACCAGGGCTCCTTCGGCGAGGCTGGCGGCGACCTCTACGACCAGGCCGTGCAGGTCGTGTTGCGCGACCAGAAGGCGTCGACGAGCTACATCCAGCGCCGGCTGCAGATCGGCTACAACCGCGCCGCCTCCATCATGGAGCGGATGGAGATCGAGGGCATCGTCGGCCCGGCCAACCACGCCGGCAAGCGCGAGATCCTCGTGGAGGAGGCGGTCGGCTGAGAGCGAGGCCTGCCGCGTCCGCGGCACCCCCTCCCTCGTGCGGCCGACGCGTGTTCGCGGTGCGCCCTGCAACGGAGCACGACGCGCCCCCTCTCCCGAGCGGGAGAGTGTTGGGGGGAGGCATGGGAAGTCTCCGGACAGGGCACGCGTTTGACGCGCGGACGGGGCGCGCCGTCTTCTGAAGCTTCGCGTCCCTTACCCCCACCCTCTCCCGCACGGGAGAGGGGACCCGCGCTCTCGATCTCAGGGACAGAGAGACCGCGAGCGCGTGCAGCCGGCAGCTCAGCGGGAGAGGCCGCGCGGATCGGATCACCGTATTCGGCCAGCCCCCGCCCAACCCGAAAAATTTCGCGCGGCACGGAACCGACCCTTCGCCCGCACGTTACGCGCGTGCGAGGCCTGGAAATGGGCTCGCTCTGAGGGCGCCGGGCACGGTGTCCGGCGCTGCTTGTAGTCACGTTGCTCGTCGGAGGATGTGGTTATGAGGACGTACGACGTTTCGCCCCTGTTCCGGTCGTCCATCGGGTTCGACCGCCTGTTCGAGCTGATCAACCAGGCCGACCGCGTCGAGCCGTCGGCCGCCTGGCCGCCCTACAACATCGAGAAGGTGGCCGAGGACCAGTACCGCATCACCATGGCGGTCGCGGGCTTCACGCCCGACGAGATCGAGCTGACCCAGCAGGACACCACGCTCCTCGTCTCGGGTCAGAAGGCCGCCCAGGAGGGTGAGAAGCACTATCTCTACCGCGGCATCGCGGCCCGCACGTTCCGCCAGACGTTCAATCTGGCCGAGCACGTGAAGGTCGTGGGCGCGTCGCTGGAGAACGGCCTGCTCACCGTCGCGCTGAAGCGCGAGGTGCCGGAGGCGCTGAAGCCCCGCCGCATCGCCATCGGCGGCACGACGGCCGCGTCCGGCCAGGACAACGCCCCGGCGCAGATCGCCCGCGAGGCCAAGGCGGCCTGAATGGCAGCCTGAATGGCAGCCTGAATGGCGGCCTGAATGGCGGCCTGATCCGGTGCCCCGGGCGGCGCGCCCGGGCACCCCTGTCGACACGGATGACATCCCTCACGGGTCCGCGGACCCGCGGGCCCGTTCCCACGACTGCACCGCATTCGATGGAGCGAGGATCATGAGCGTGAGAGATCTGATTCCCTGGAACCGCACCCCCGCCCCGGCGCCGGCCGCCCTGTCGCAGGAGCCGGCCAGCCCCTTCCTGACGCTGCACCGGGAGATGAACCGCCTGTTCGACGACGTGTTCGGCGGGTTCGGCGGGATGCCGAGCCTCGCGGGCCGCGGCTTCGGCTGGCCCCATGTCGAGCTGGCGGAGGCGGACGGCGCGCTGCGCGTCTCCGCCGAGCTTCCCGGCCTCGACGAGAAGGACGTCGAGCTGCTCATCGCGGACGGCGTCTTGACCCTGAAGGGCGAGAAGCGCGCGGAGACCACCGACACGGGCCGCGGCTATTCCGAGCGCAGCTACGGCCGCTTCGAGCGGTCGATCGCCCTGCCCGTGCCGGTGGAGGAGGACAAGGCCGAGGCGACGTTCCGCAACGGCGTCCTCACGGTGACGCTGCCGCGCGCGGCCGAGGCGCCGGAGCGCCGCCGGCGCATCGCCATCAACGGCACCGGCGCGCCGGCCGCCAAGCACTGAGCCGGGCCCTGGGCCGACCCTGGGGGTGACCGCCTGCGCGGTCGCGGACCCGAACGCATGACGCGACGGCCGGCGCGGCCCGATCGGGCGTGCCGGCCGCCCCAGCCTTTGCTCACGATGAGGAGGGTCGCATGCAGCCGATCGATACCAGCCCCGTCCATCCCGCGCTCCGTCCCGAGATCGGGCGCGTCGGTCCGGTGGCGGCCGCCAGCCTGAGGCCGCAGGCGGTCGAGCCGTTCGAGGCCTTCGTGGCGCCGGGCGACGTCTTCCGGCATCCCCGGGAGGTGCTGCGCTATCCCGGCCTATCGCGGGCCGAGAAGCGGGCGATCCTGGCCTCCTGGGCCTCCGACGCCCGCGCGGTCGAGTCCTGCCCGACGCTGCGCTGCCTGCCGGGCTGCCGGGCCGAGCCCGTGCCGCTGAGCGCGATCCTGGAGGCGCTCCAGGCGCTCGATGAGGGTTCGGCACCGCCCGCAGCCCCGCCGCCCGAGCCCCCCGTCCCCGCGGCGCTCTTCCGGCGCTGGGAGCGCGGTCCGGCCGGACCGGAGCCCCTGCTGAACTGAGCCGGGGAGGCGCGCGATGGCAACCTTCGACCTGCGGGGTGGGCACGGGCTCCTGCCCCGGTCGCGGCGTGGCCGGCGCCGAGGGCCGGCGCGGAGCACCGACGGCACGGTGCTCGGCCGCTGGCTCCTGTCCGTGGCCCTGTGCCTCGCCCTGGCGGCGCCCTGCCCGGCGCCCGCCCTGCCCTGGGTGCTGGCGGCCCTGCTGAGCCTGTCGGGCTTCGCGTGGCTCGGCCGGGCGATCACGCGGGCCGGTCCGCCGGCCAACGCCCGGCACCTGACCGCCTGGGACGCGGCCCTGCTGTCCTTCGCGGCGAGCTTCGCCGTCCAATCGGCGGCGCACCTCGGCCTCTTCGGCGGCTGAGCGCGCTCCTCCAGGGAGGCAACCATGCAAGATGGGACGATCGGAATCGGACACGCCATCCCGCCCGGCCCGGCGGCCGCGCGCCTGCCCGACCTGGAGCGCGCCCTGGTCAACCCGGCCGCGGTGTTCGACACCCCGGCCGCGTTGCGCGATCATCCCCGGCTGCTCCCGAGCTGCAAGCGGGAGATCCTGCGGCGCTGGGCCTGGGACGAGTACCTGAAGGAGGTCGCCGCCGCCGAGGGGATGGCCGAGGGAGAGCCGTCGCGACTCGACGCCGTGAAGGCCGCCCTCCTGGCGCTCGGCGAGGCGCGGCGTCCCGATCCCGCCGCGCCGGCCGCCGCGATCCCGGCGCCCCGGGCGCTCGATCGCGCGGCGGCCTGAGCGCGCCGCGGCCGTCACACGACCATCACACGACCGAGAACCGGAACTCCGTGGCGGCCGCGAAGGTCTCGCCCGGCCGCAGGACCGCAGAGGGGAAGCCGCGCTGGTTCGGCGCGTCCGGAAAGCCCTGCGTCTCGAAGCAGACGCCGTCGCCCGACCGGTAGATCCGCCCGGACGGGCCGATCAGGCGCCCGTCGAGGGTGTTGCCGCTGTAGAGCTGCAGCGCCGGCTGCGTGGTCCAGACGTCGAGCCGCCGCCCGCTGCCGGGATCGACGCAGGCGGCGGCCGGCCGCAGCGTCCCGGCGGCCCCGCGCAGCGCGAAGGTGTGGTCGTAGCCCTTGGCGTAGGTGAGCTGTGTGTCCCCGGCGCGGATCCGCGCCTCCAGGGCCCGCGGCGCGCGGAAATCGAACGGCGTCCCGGCGACCGGCAGCAGCGCGCCGGTGGGGATCTGGGTCGCGTCGGTCGGCGCGAAGGCGTCCGCCTCGACCTGCACGACGTGGCCGAGGACGCTGCCTGCCCCCTCGCCGGCGAGGTTGAAGTAGCTGTGGTTCGTGAGGTTCAGAACCGTGGGCCGGTCGGTCACCGCGGCGTAGTCCACGCGCAGCACGCCCTCCGCGGGCAGGCTGTAGGTGACGCGGACGTCGAGAGTGCCCGGAAACCCCTCCTCCCCGTCCGGCGAGCGGCGGCTCAGGACGAGGCGCGTCGCGTCGCTGAGTTCCGCCCGCCACAGGCGCCGGCCGAAATTCTCCGGGCCACCGTGGAGGGTGTTGGGGGGCTCGTTCACCGGCAGCCGGTAGTCGTGCCCGTCGAGGCTGAAGCGCCCGCCCGCGATGCGGTTCGCGTAGCGCCCGACGATCGCGCCGAAGCTCGGGCTCACGGTCTCGTAGCCCGCCAGGGTGTCGAGGCCGAGCACGACGTTGGCCGGACGGCCGGTGCGGTCGGGCACCTCGATCGCCGTGACGGCCGCGCCGTACTCGATGACGGCGACGCGCAGGCTGCCCCGGCTCAGGGTGTGGCGGCCGACCGGTCGGCCGTGCGCCGTCGTGCCGAACGGTTCGGCCGGCATCCGGCTAGCGCTTCCAGACCCCGAGCCGCTCGCTCCGGGCGTGGTCCTCGGCCGCGACCAGTTCGGGGCTCGCCTCCGGGGCGGCGCGGCCGCCGCCGTTGAACAGCACCACCTCGGAGAGATCGCGCCCGTCCACGATGCAGTTCATGTTCGCGCTGCCGGGGGCGGGCTGGCAGGTCACCGACCGGTTGCCGATGTACCGGGCCAGCTCCTCCGCCTGGCCGCCCCGCACCCACTCGACGCCGAACAGATGCACGACCTTGCCGCCGACCTTGAGGGTCGCGGTATCGATCACCTGGGCCTGTCCGGTCACGGCGTTCGGCGGCAGCGGCGCGTCGGGCTCGGGATCGCCGCCTGTCTCGGGGGGCGGCGTCACTGTGTCGGGGGCCGAGGCCGGGGGACCTGCAGGCCGCGCGTTCGGCGCGGCGCCGCTCGGGGTTTCCGCGCGGGAATCCGTGCGGGAAGCGGTCGGGGCGGCGGGGCGCCCGGATTCCGGCGCGGAGCGGTCCAGCACGAGCCCCGCGGCGAGCACCGCCACCAGGGTGCCGGCGACGGCGCCGAGGAGCAGCCGACGCTGCCGGCGCGCGCCGTCATCGATCCCGCCCCCGCCGAGGCTGAGGCGGTCGCGCACGTGGCCGAGGCCGTCGCGCAGCGTCTCGCCGAACCGTCCGGGACCGCTGTTCCAGGCCGCCGCCGGATCCGCGCCCGCGGCCGGCCCGGCCTCCGCGTCGACGGGCGGGCGGGCGAAGCGTCCGCGCAGGTTCGTCCGCAGGCTGGCGAACCGGCCGGCGGCGGTCTGCGCCAGCACGCGGCCCTGCTCGGAGGAGCGCTCCGCCAGGGAGCGCGCTCGCTCGGACTGGGTCCCGACGAAGCGGGCGGTCGCGGCCTTCATCTCGTAGGCGCCGCTCAGCAGGGACGAGTCCCGGGCCTCCTCGGTGGTCGCCGGGGCCGGTTCGGGCTCGGGCTCCGGCGGCAGGAACAGGGCGGGATGGCGCGCGCGCAGCTCCGCGACGAGGTCCGCGAGGGTCATCGGCTCGGAGGTGCCCTCCCGCCGCCGCGCGGCCCCGTGGCGGTCGAGGACGCGGAGGCCGGTCCCGGGCTCGTCCGGGGCGCAGGCGGCCTCGGCCAGGAGCTCCAGGGTCCGGACCGCGACGGGGCGCGGACGCGCGCGCGCGATCTCGGCCCGGATCGTCTCGCGCAGGGCGAGGCGGCCGGGACTGTCGAGAACCGGCCGGGCCGGCTCCGTCTCCTGTTGCTCCACCACCGTTGAAGACGTCATTCACCCGATCCCGGCATCACCGACGCGCGGCGCGAAGGAAGCTCGATCGCGCCTCCCGACGAAGGGCGCCCGCGGGCGCCCCACCCGCAGGACCGATCCCGCGACGCGCCCCGCCGCACGCTTCCCTCGCGGGCGCCCTTTTAGCCGCCCTTGCAGGCGTTCTTGTAGGGCCGCCGCACACCCCGCGCGAGCCCGTGCCCGCCGCGGGGTGGCCGACCGCGACGCGCGGCTCTTACGCCTTGCCGGGCGAGGCGGCCAGGGTTCCAGCCTGGATGCTCCGCCGCAGGACGCGACCGGTCTCGCCGAGGATGTAGGGCCGCGTCCCGGCGAAACCCACCTCCAAGACCAACTCGGCCTCGCCGCTGGACACGGCGCCCCGGCCCGGATTGGCGGTGCGGAAATCGACGATCGTGCGGATCGTGCAGGTCTCGGTGTCGCAGGCGGCGCGCATCGCCCGCGGCTCGTAGCGCCGCTCGGGCCAGCGCTGGACGAAGCTGCGTTTCTCGGCGACCAGGGCCGCCGTGGTGATCGGCCGCCCGTAGAAGCGCACGCGGGTCGCGTAGTACTGGGTCGCGGCCCCGACCATGGTGTCGCTTGGACCCGAGACGGTGGCGAGATAGCTCGTCGTCAACGCCCGGGCGGCGGCCACGCGCTCCGCCGACGCGCCCGGCGCCGGGGCGGTCGCGGCCGGCGTCTCGGCGAGCCGGTGCGGATGGCGCGCGGGGTGGTGCAGGTGTTCCCGGACCGGCGGACGCTCCAGGGCGGCCGCCCGCTTCGGGCCCGGCGCCCGCGTGGCCGCCGCCTTCGGCAGGGCGTCCTCGCCCGGCTCGGGTCTGGCGGCCTGCCGGACCGGCTCGGTGGCGCGCACCGGCGCTTTCGCCGCGTCCTTCGCCGCCTCCTGCGCCGATTCCTTCCCCGGACCCTGCGCGGAACCCTGCGCCTGCGCGGCGGCCCGGGGCGGCGGGTCGACCCAGGCGCTCTGGGCGGCGGCACCGCCCGCGAGGGTGAACGGCAGGAGCATGCCGAGGGCGAGGGCCTGGGGACGGACGGGACGTGTGGCGGACATCGGTGCCTTCCTGGCGGCCGGGGCGGGCATCATGGAGAACGCGCCCGCGTGGGTCGGGGGTTCCACGAAGGGCTCGGGCGCGCCCACATCCTGCCGAACTCCGCGACGGCGACCAGCCCGGAATTGCGGGGATGATGGGGTTGCGTTCGTGCGTTTGGGTACCAAGTCGGGGACAGACTTGGCCTTTGGCCGGTCCCGGGTTCCCCTACCGCGTTCCAGACTGCCCGCTCCCCCGTGCACCGAGGCTCCCTTGGCCCGACCTGAGACCGAGTCGCCCTCCGGCCCGCTTCCCTGGAGCGCGCGATGAGCACGCAGCCGCGCCGGGCCCTGCTGCTCTGCAACGCCAAGGCGCGCAACGGCGCCCTGGATCTCGACGAGGTGCGGGAGATCCTGCGGGCGGGCGGCATCGAGCCGGAGGAGCCGCCGCCGGAAGCCGATTGCCGCGACGTGATCCGCGAGCGGGCCGGCGCGGTCGATCTCGTGATCCTGGGCGGCGGCGACGGCACCATGAACTACGCCGCGCCCGCGCTGGTGGCGAGCGGCCTGCCCTTCGCGATCCTGCCGCTCGGCACGGCGAACGACCTCGCCCGCTCCCTCAACTTGCCGCTCGACCCCCTGGCGGCGGCCCGTTTCATCCCGACCGCGCAGGCGCGGCCGGTGGATCTCGGCTGGGTCAACGGCCACTACTACTTCAACGTGGCGAGCATCGGCTTCTCGGCGGAGCTCGCGGGCGAGCTGACGTCCGAATCGAAGAAGACCTGGGGCGTCCTCGGCTACGCGGTGGCGGCCGTCCGAGTCTTGCGCCGGGTCCGGCCCTTCACGGTGACGATCGAGCACGACGGCGTGGTGGAGAAGGTCACCACGATCCAGGTCTCGGTCGGCAACGGGCGCCACTACGGCGGCGGCATGACCGTGGAGGAGAGTGCCGCGGTCGACGACGGCAAGCTCGATTTCTACAGCCTGGAGATCAAGCACTGGTGGCGGCTCCTCGCGCTGCTGCCCGCCCTGCGGCGGGGCACGCACGGGCGGGCCGCCGACGTGCGGGCGTTCCACACCCAGGAGATCCGGCTCTCGACCCGCAGGCCTCGGCCGGTGAACACCGACGGCGAGCTGACCACGCGCACGCCCGCCCATTTCAAGGTCTTCCCGAAGATCCTGCAGGTCCTGGCGCCCGAACCGGTGCGCGGACCGGCCCCCTTCGACCTGACGGCCCTCGGGAGCCGCCTGTTTCCGACCAGCGAGGCACCGCGCCCGTGACCGATCTGCTCCAGCTCGCCAGTCAGCCCGCCGTCTGGGCTGCCCTCGCCACGCTCGTGGTGATGGAGGTGGTGCTCGGCATCGACAACCTGATCTTCATCTCGATCCTGACCAACAAGCTGCCGCCCGAGCATCAGACGCGGGCGCGGCGCATCGGGATCGGGCTGGCGCTGATCCTGCGGCTGGGGCTGCTCGGCACGGTGGCGTTCATCGTGCACCTGACCGAGCCGGTCTTCTCGGTGCTGGGCCAGGACTTCTCCTGGCGCGACATGATCCTGATCGGCGGCGGCCTGTTCCTGCTCTGGAAGGCGACCAAGGAGATTCACCACACGGTGGATCCGGAGCCCGAGATCCCGGGCGTGACCGGGGGTACGATCGGCTTCGGCGCGGCGATCGGCCAGATCCTGCTCCTCGACCTCGTCTTCTCCATCGACTCGATCATCACCGCCGTCGGCATGACCGAGCACGTGCCGGTGATGATGGTGGCGGTGGTGGTCGCCGTGGTGGTGATGCTGGTCGCCGCCGAGCCGCTCTCGGCCTTCATCGCCCGGAACCCCACCGTGGTGATGCTGGCCCTCGGCTTCCTGATCATGATCGGCATGACGCTGATCGCCGAGGGGTTCGGCGCGCACGTGCCGAAGGGCTACATCTACACCGCGATGGCCTTCTCGGCCGGCGTCGAGGGCCTCAACATGTTGGCCCGCCGGCGCCGCCGTCCCGCCCGGGACGGCGCCCCCGCGTCGACCGGTCCGGCGCGGCGCGCCTGAGAGGGAGCGACCATCATGCGGATCCGCGCGGCCCTCCTCCTCATGCTCCTCCCCGCCGCCGTCCACGCGGAGACGAAACCGATGGCGCCCGATCCGACGGTCCTGCACGACCTCGCCCCCACCGGCACGCTGCGGGCGGCGATCAACCTCGGCAACCCGGTGCTGGCGCAGGCCGGACCGGACGGGCCCGCGGGGGTCTCGGTCGACCTCGCGCGGGCGCTGGCGGCCCGACTCGGCGTGCCGGTGGCGTTCGTGACCTTCCCGGGAGCCGGCGCGGTCTCGGGCTCGGCGGGCTCCGGGACCTGGGACATCTGCTTCCTGGCGATTGACCCGAAGCGGGCCGAGGGGATCGCCTTCACGGAGCCCTACGTGCTGATCGCCGGCAGCTACCTCGTGCCGGCCGCCTCGCCGATCCGGTCCCTGGAGGCGGTGGACCGCGACGGCGTGCGCGTGTCGGTCGGGCGCGGGAGCGCCTACGACCTGTATCTGACCCGCGCCCTCCAGCACGCGACCCTGGTGCGGGCCCCGACCTCGGCCGAGGCGGTCACGGCCTTCGCCCGGGACGGGCTCGACGTCGCGGCTGGCGTCCACCAGCCCCTCGCCGCCTACGCGGCGGCGCACCCGGAGGTGCGGCTGCTGCCGGGGCACTTCATGGAGATCCCGCAGGCGATGGGAACGCCGGTCGGGCATCCGGCCGGCGCCGCGTATCTCGCGGATTTCGTCGCGCGGGCGAAGCGGGACGGGCTGGTGCGGCGCGGTCTGGAGGCCAGCGGACAGGATCCGGATCTGGCGGCGCCATGAGTTATCGGCGGCCATCGAACCCGCACACCTCGTCCTGAGGTGCGAGCGGAAGGCGCCTCGAAGGAGCTTCGAAGGAGCTTCGAAGGAGCCTCGAAGGAGCCCTTTCAGGGCTCGTGCGGCCGACTGGATCCCTCATTCGAGGCCTGCCGGGGCAGGCACCTCACGATCGGATCTACGGACGGACAGAGGATCGAGCGGAACCTCACGATCCGGGGTTCTCTCCATGTCCCGAGGAGGCTCTCGGCCGGCGTCACGCGCTCCGTCATCACGAGCGAAGCGAAGTGACCCAGGGTAGCGCGACCTCGGTGGGCGTCGTGCCGCTGGGTTGCTTCGATCCGCTCGCAAAGACGGTCAGATCGATGCCATCAACCGGACGCCGGATCACACCACCAGGTTCACGATCCGCCCCGGCACCACGATCACCTTCCGCGGCGCCTTGCCCTCCAGCACCTTCTGGACGGCCTCCAGTGCCAGGGTCGCGGCCTCCACGGCCTTGGCGTCGGCGTCCCGCGGCACGGTCACGTCCGCGCGCTTCTTGCCGTTGATCTGAACCGGCAGGGTGATCTCGTCCTCGACCAAGAGCCCCGCCTCGGTCTCGGGCCAGGGCGCCTGGGCGACGAGGCCGCCGCGGCCGAGGACGGACCAGCACTCCTCGGCGAGGTGCGGCATCATCGGGGCGATGAGCTGCACCAGGATGCCGGCCGCCTCCTGGGCGGCACCGGCCGAGACCGGCCCGCGCAGGCCGTCCTCCAGGGCGTTGGCCAGGGTGTAGATGTGGGCGACGCAGCGGTTGAAGCGCAGCCGCTCGATATCGTCCTGCACGGAGGCGAGCGCCCGGTGGGCGGCCTTGCGCAGGGTCAGGTCCGCGGCGCCGTCGCCCGCCGCCTGCCCGGCCGCGTTCACCAGCCGCCAGACCTTCTGGACGAACCGGGCAGCGCCCTGCACGCCCTCCTCGGTCCAGATCACGTCGCGCTCGGGCGGCGAGTCGGACAGCATGAACCAGCGCGCCGTGTCGGCCCCGTAGCTCGCGATGATGTCGTCGGGGTCGACCACGTTCTTCTTCGACTTCGACATCTTCTCGATCGGGCCGATCGCGATCGGCGCCTGAGTTTTCACGTGAAACGCGCGGCGCTCGCCCTCCTCGGTGGCGAAGCGGATCTCGGCCGGGGGCACCCAGGCGCCGGCCGCGTCCTTGTAGGTCTCGTGGACGACCATGCCCTGCGTGAACAGGCCGGCGAACGGCTCGGCCACGCCGGCCCAGCCGGTCTCGCGCATCGCCCGCATGAAGAACCGGGCGTAGAGCAGGTGCAGGATCGCGTGCTCGATGCCGCCGATATACTGGTCCACCGCCAGCCAGCGGTCGACCACGGCCCGGTCGGTGGGCGCGTCCGCCAGCCAGGGCGCGGTGAAGCGCGCGTAGTACCAGGACGAGTCGACGAACGTGTCCATCGTGTCGGTCTCGCGCCGGGCCGGCGCGCCGCAATGCGGGCAGGGCACGTTCCGCCACGCCGCGTCGCGCTCCAGCGGGTTGCCGGGCTGATCGAACGACACCTCCTCGGGGAGCTTCACCGGCAGGTCAGCCACCGGCACCGGGACCGGGCCGCAGCTGTCGCAGTGGATGATCGGGATCGGGCAGCCCCAGTAGCGCTGCCGGGAGACGCCCCAGTCGCGCAGGCGGAACTGGACCTTGCGCCGGGCGACCCCCTCCCCTTCGAGGCGCCGGGCCACGGCCTCGAAGGCCTCGTCCGTGCGCATCCCGTCGAGGAAGCGCGAGTTGATCATCCGCCCGTCCTCGACATAGGCGGTGTCGGTGATCACGAAGCTCGCCGGGTCCTGCCCTTCCGGGCAGACCACGGGCGTGTTGCCGAGCCCGTACTTGTTGGCGAAATCGAGGTCGCGCTGATCGTGCGCCGGGCAGCCGAACACCGCGCCGGTGCCGTACTCCATGAGCACGAAGTTCGCCACGTAGACCGGCAGCTCCCAGGACGGGTCCAGGGGATGGCGGACGGTCAGGCCGGTGTCGAAGCCGTGCTTCTCGGCGGTGTCGATCGCGGCCTGGGCGGTGCCGGTGCGGCGGCACTCCTCGATGAAGGTCTGCAGCTCCGGCCGACCCTCGGCCAGAGCGGCGGCCAGGGGATGGTCGGCGGCGATCGCCAGGAACTTGGCGCCGAACAGCGTGTCGGGCCGGGTCGTGTAGACGGTCACGGATTCGGGCGCGCCGGCCACCGGCCGGGCCAGGGCGAACTGAACCTCCAGGCCCTCCGAGCGGCCGATCCAGTTCTTCTGCATCAGCCGGACCTTCTCGGGCCAGCGGTCCAGCCCGTCCAGGGCGGTCAGCAGGTCCTCGGCGAAGTCGGTGATCTTGAAGAACCACTGGGTCAGCTCGCGCTGCTCCACCAGGGCGCCGGAGCGCCAGCCGCGGCCGTCGATCACCTGCTCGTTGGCCAGCACCGTGTGGTCCACCGGGTCCCAGTTCACCTTCGCGGTGCGGCGGGTGACGAGGCCCTTGGCCAGGAAGTCCAGGAACATGCGCTGCTGGTGCTTGTAGTAGTCGGGATCGCAGGTCGCGATCTCCCGGCTCCAGTCGAGCGACAGGCCCATGGCCTTCAGCTGGTCGCGCATCGACGCGATGTTGGCGTAGGTCCAGTCCCGTGGGTTGACCTTGCGCTCCATGGCGGCGTTCTCGGCCGGCAGGCCGAAGGCGTCCCAGCCCATCGGGTGCAGCACGTTGAAGCCGCGGGCGCGCTTGTAGCGGGCGACCACGTCGCCCATCGCGTAGTTGCGGACGTGGCCCATGTGGATGCGCCCCGACGGGTAGGGGAACATCTCGAGCACGTAGTATTTCGGGCGGCCGTCGGCATTGTCGGTCTCGAACAGCCGCTTCTCGGCCCAGGCCTCCTGCCAGCGCGGCTCGGCATCCTTGGCGTTGTAGCGCTCGACGGGCTGGGGGGCGGTGCTGGCGGTCATGGATCCGGCTGCGTCAGGGGCTCGTCGGTCATTCCGAAGGATGACCACGGCACGGTCGCGCCGCGATAGCATATCTGCGCCGCAGCCGGTCAACGCGGCGCGCGATTCGGGCTTGCGCGGGGCGCGCGAACGCATAGGTCGGCGGGGATCAGGCGCGACGACGACGCGCGCCGAGGCTCATACCACGCAGACCGACGCCCGGCAGCGACAGGACAGGCACGCCATGGACGACGCGACGACCGGCACGAACGCCCCTCCGACCGACGGGATGGGACAGAGGACGGACAAGCTTCCCGTCGGTCAGGCCGATGTCGCGGCCGGGCTCGCCGAGGTGCGCGCCGCCATCGCCCGCGCGGCTGAGGATTCGGAGCGCGACCCGGCCGAAGTGCAACTCGTGGCGGTCTCCAAGACCGTCCCGGCCGAGGGCATCCTGCCGGCGCTGAAGGCCGGCCATCGCGTCTTCGGCGAGAACTACGTCCAGGAATCCACCGCGAAGTGGCCGGCCCTCCGCCACCGCTTCCCGGACGTGGAGCTGCACCTCGTCGGGCCGCTGCAATCCAACAAGGCCCGGGAGGCGGTCGCCCTGTTCGACGTCATCCACTCCCTCGACCGGCTGTCGCTCGCGGCGGCCCTGGCCAAGGAGATCGAGCGGTCCGGCCGGACCCCGAAGCTGCTCATCCAGGTCAACACCGGCGCGGAGCCGCAGAAGGGCGGCGTGCTCCCGGACCAGCTCGCCACCCTCCTCTCGGAGTGCCGGGAGACCCACGGGCTGGCGATCCAGGGCCTGATGTGCATCCCGCCCGCGGACGACCCGCCCTCGGCCCATTTCGCCCTGCTGGCCCGGCTCGCCCACGAGCACAACCTGCCGATCCTCTCCATGGGCATGAGCGCGGACTTCCCGGCGGCGATCCAGCTCGGCGCCACCCATGTCCGGGTCGGGACCGCGATCTTCGGGGCCCGGACCCGGAAGGCCTGACGCTGGGCCCGGGCCTCAACCTGGGCCCGGGCCTCAGCCGATCCGCAGGTGCGTCCGCGGCCCGAGGCGCCCGAGCAGGCGCAGGAGATCGGCCCGGGCCAGGGCGACGCAGCCCTCCGTGGGGCGGTAGCCGTCCCGGGCGATGTGCAGGAAGATCGCCGAGCCCCGCCCCTTCCGGATCGGGGCGCGGTTGTAGTCGAGGTCGATCACCACGTCGTAGAGCCCGTCGCCCCGCCACATCGATTCGGCGCTGATCCCCGGGGCCGGCAGGCGGATCGGCCGGTTGTAGCGGCGGTCCCGGCTCTCGTCGCACCAGCCGTCGTCGGGGCGGGTCGCCCGCAGGGGCAGCAGCGTGCGCGGCCGGACCGCGAGGTGGTCGGGCCGGTACGCGCCGCCGCGCAGGCGGAAGCGCCCGCGCGGCGAGCCGCCGTCGCCCTCGCGCTTGTCGCCGACGATCCCGCCCGCCCCGAGGGCGCAGGGAATCACCGCCGGGCCGACGAGGAGCTGCCCGCGCCGCCGGTCCCCGACGAGGGCGCGGACGCGGATCTCCCCCAGGGTCAGGCGGATGGGTCCCCTGCTCGGCCGCCGCATCTCCGTCCTCCCGAATCCGCCCGGTCCCGGGGCCTTATGCCCGGGATCGGTACTTCGAACCGGTGAAAAATTGCGCACAAGGCAACTTCCGGCCACAAAGGATGCTCTATCTCTCGGTTGAACCCGGGCCGCCGAGCCGGGATTCGGGAGCGCGCCAGCCCCCCGCCGCGCCGCGGGGACCGCCGCCGTGGTCCCGGAGCGGCGCGCCCCCGATCCCGCAGCCCGTTCGCCGGGGCGCTTGTCACGGCGGCGAAAGGATGCGGAAACACAAGCCTGGGTAGGGTCGTCGCGCGATCCTGCCGAGATCTGACATCATCGCATGCTGCACCCGGCAGGCGGCCCTCGCCCCTCCCGCAGCACGCATTGGGGCCCGGACGATGCCGAATGTCTACCGCCTGCTGATCTGCGACGACGACGCGGTCCTGCGCGATACCCTGACCGAGCAGCTCGATCTCTGCGACGAGTTCACAGTCTTCACCGAGGCCAACGCCACCGACGCGATCCGGCGGGTCGCCGCGGAGCGGATCGACCTCGCCGTCATGGATGTCGGTTTGCCCGACCTCGACGGGCGCGAGGCCGTGCGCCGGATGCGCGCCGCCGGCTTCCGCGGCCCGGTGATCATGCTGACCGCCCAGGATTCCGAGGCGGACCACGTCGAGGGGCTGGAGGCCGGCGCCAACGACTACGTCACCAAGCCGTTCAAGTTCGGCATCCTGCTGGCCCGGATCCGCGCCCACCTGCGCAGCCACGAGGCCTCCGAGGACGCGGTCTTCCAGATCGGCCCGTACACGTTCCGCCCGGGTGCCAAGCTGCTCGTCGGCGAGCGCGGCTCCAAGCTGAAGCTCACCGAGAAGGAGACCGCGATCCTGCGCTTCCTCTACCGGGCGGGCCGGGCCGTGGTGAACCGCGACACCCTGCTGGCCGAGGTCTGGGGCTACAACGCCCAGGTGACCACGCACACGCTGGAGACGCATATCTACCGGCTGCGCCAGAAGATCGAGCCGAACCCCGCCACCGCCGCGATCCTCGTGACCGAGGGCGGCGGATACAAGTTGCTGCCCTGACGAATTGAAGCTTTACGTGTAGGCGATCCGGCGGGTTCGCGTATGCGCAGGGTGGTGAGGCGTTCTTGGGGCTCGACGACGATATCGCGATCCTCGCGGCCGCGCCGCTGTTCGGCTTCCTCGACCGGGACGCCCTGCGCCTGCTGACCTTCGCGGCCGAGCGGCGCGACCTCGCGGACGGCGACCTGCTCTTCGCCCGCGGCGATCCGGCCGACGGCGGCTTCGTGGTGATGGCGGGCACGATCCGCCTGGAGCCCCGGGTTCCGACGGCCGAGCCGGTGCGGGCCGGGCGCTCGGCCCTGATCGGCCAGCTCGCCCTGTTCGTGCGCGGGACGCGCCCGACCGAGGCCCGGGCCGAGGGGAGCGCCGCGGTGATGCGGATCACCCCGATGCTGATGCGCCGCGTGCTGGAGGAGTTCCCCGCCGCCGCGCGGGCCGTCCACGACACCCTGGCGGACGACCTCGCCGGGCTGGTGACCGATCTCGATCAGGTGCGCGAACTGCTCGAGGTCATCGACGGCATCTCCTCAGGTGACAGCTCCGGTGGCCGCTTGTAAGCACGGGCTCCCGCCGCAAGAGTTCTGACCCGTCCCATGTCCCAGGCCGGCAAGCCCCATTCCGATCTCGCCCATTCCGATCTCGCCCAGACCATCGAAGCCGCCTGGGACGACCGCGCCAACGTGTCGACCGCCACCAAGGGCGCGGTGCGCGAGGCGGTCGAAGCGGCCCTGGAGCTGCTCGATTCGGGTAAGGCCCGCGTCGCCGAGAAGTCGGGCAACCACGACTGGGTGGTGAACCAGTGGCTGAAGAAGGCGGTGCTGCTCTCCTTCCGCCTCAACGACATGGCGACGATCGAGGGCGGCCCCGGCGGCGCGCCCTGGTGGGACAAGGTCGCGTCGAAATTCGCCGGCTGGGGCGAGGCCGAGTTCCGCGCCGCGGGCCTGCGCGCCGTGCCGGGCTGCTTCGTCCGCCGCGGCTCCTACATCGCCCCCGGCGCCGTGCTGATGCCGAGCTTCGTCAATCTCGGCGCCCATGTCGGCGAGGGCACGATGGTCGACACCTGGGTGACGATCGGCTCCTGCGCGCAGGTCGGGAAGAACTGCCACATCTCGGGCGGCGCCGGTATCGCGGGCGTCCTGGAGCCGCTCCAGGCCAATCCGGTGATCATCGAGGACGACTGCTTCATCGGCGCCCGCGCCGAGGTGGCGGAGGGCGTCATCGTCGGCCAGGGCAGCGTCCTGTCCATGGGCGTCTATATCGGCGCCTCCACCAAGATCGTCGACCGGACCACCGGCGAGGTCATGTACGGCCGGGTGCCGCCCTACTCGGTGGTCGTCTCGGGCACGATGCCCGGCAAGGCGCTGCCGGACGGCACGCCGGGCCCGGGCCTCTACTGCGCGGTGATCGTCAAGCGCGTCGATGCCGGCACGCGGTCCAAGACCGCCATCAACGAGCTGCTGCGCACCTGATTCATCCGGGACCTGGCGGGAGCGCGATGGAGACGTCCGAGCTGACCCTGACGGTGGCGGGCCGGACGGTGCCGACCCCCTGCGACCGGATCGGGGCGGGGCCGGACGCGCTCCTGCTCCCGGCCCTGTCGACCATCTCGGCGCGGGCCGAGATGCGCGGCCTCGCCGGCCGCCTCGGGACGGAGTACCGCTGCCTCGTCCCCGACTGGCCGGGCTTCGGCGCCCGGCCGCGGGCGCGGGTGCCCCTCGCCCCGGCGACCTTCCACGCCTTCCTGGACGCCCTGCTGGCGGCCGCGCCCGGCCCCTACGCCCTCGGCGTCGCGGCCGGCCACGCCGCCGGCTACCTCGTGGCGGCGGCGCGGCGCCACCCGCGGGCCTTCGGGCGGCTGGTCCTGGTGGCCCCGACCTGGCGGGGACCGCTGCCCACCGCGATGCCGGGGCGGGCGCACTGGTTCCCGCGCATCCGACGGGCCGTGGAGACCCCACTCCTCGGCGAGGCACTCTACCGGATCAACATCAGCCCGCCGATCATCGGCCGGATGATGCGCGCCCACGTCTACGGCGACGCGGCCCGGGTCACCCCGGCGGTGGTCCGCGACAAGCACGCCATCACCCGCCAGCGCAACGGCCGCTTCGGCACCGCCGCCTTCGTCACCGGCGGCCTCGACCCGGTGGGCAGCCGCGACGCCTTCCTGGCCCTGTTCGGCGACGGCCTGCCGCCGACCCTGGTGCTGCGCCCCGCGGGCGCCCCGCGGCGCTCGGGCGCCGAGATGGACGCCCTCGTCGCCGGCGGCCGCGTGACCGGCGCCGCGATCCCCGGCGCTCTCAGCCCGCACGAGGAGCATCCGGACGCCGTGGCCGCCGCGATCCGGGAAGGCTGAATCCGTTCGAGGGCTCCCGGAAAGGTTCTAGCCGGTCATCCCGCCTGATCCCACGTTATGATCGGCCTCATGATCGTTTCGCGCTCGTCGACTTCGTGAATGCCGTCGTAGCTGACGCCACAGAACCTCAGATTATTCTTGTAGAAGAACAGATGGGACGCCATTTCCAGAAGGAAGGTGAATGGCTTCTCGTTCCGATACGTCCCTGTTCTGCGCACGTAGAGTTCGGGCTGTCGAACGATGTTCCAGTCTGCGTCAAAAAATCTTCGTATCAATGGAAGATAGAATTTGACGTACTCGATAAGATGTTCACGCGATTGGAAGCCGATATAGTTGCAGAAAAAGTCGGAAATCATGCGGTACTGATCGACGAAGCGCACGCCGTACAGCCCGTCGAGAAAAGCGATTCCCTCATCCTTGATGCCGAGATAGCCAACTTCCTTGTAGAATTGGAGATCTTGAAAATTGGCCTTTCGATCGTACGAAGGTAGATATCCCCATCCGTAACACTTCAGGCACGGGAAGGCGAACGCCAGCAACGTCTGAAGCTCCAGGGGTAGGGACAGATTCTTCTCGAAGAACCGTGACGACACGACGAAGAACGGATACTGCGCGAAAGGCTTCTCGAATTCAGTGAGAAGGAACGACCATTCCGCGATAAATCTGCTCCCGGCGTCAATGATGCTGGGATTGAGGATGCGTTCCTCGATGTACGCGCTCCGAAAATCGCGTGGCGCGCCGGTTTTATCGACGAAATAGAATTTCGCGGGGAGGTCTCTGTCGAAAAACTTCCTGTCTATCGGCGTCGATCTCGCGACATGATTGAATTCATGCGCCGTGATGACGTAGAGGGACCCAAGTTCTTCGCGGCGGTGATCCTCCTTCTGGGTGTCAATCATCAGAGTGCCGCTTTGCGCTGCCCGCGATAGAACATCTACCGGTCAGTGTTGCCGAGCAAACTTGCCTCGGGCTTGCATCGGAGGTTGTCGACGTGCGTTTCCCCGGGCATCGCCATGCTCTGACGACGCTTCGCACCGCGCGCCGATCGGAATGCGCACCTACAACATGCAGCGGTTCATAAGGCGCCTCGGCCGCCGCACGCTGGACAGATCGGGCCGCCTGTGCAGGGACTGAACGGGCCGGCTGAGCCGTTCCTCCGGCAGCGGGCGCGCCCCGCAGATTCCATCCGAGAGAGTCCCGGATCCGATGCTGCGCACGCCGTCCCTGCCCCTCCTCGCCCCGGCCGCCCTCGCCCTCCTCCTGGCCGTCGCGGCCCGCGCCGAGGATTCCCCCCGCCCTGCCTCCTCGGCCCCCCCGTCAACGCCCGCGGCCCCGTCCCTCGGCGCCGACACGCTGAAGCCCGGCAAGCCGGCCGTGAAGCCCTACTTGGCCGACGCGGCGGTGCCGGACGCCGTCCAGTTCCTGCCCTCCCCGCCGGCCCACGACGCGCCCCTCGACAAGGCCGACCGGGCGGCCTTCAACAGCACCCGCGCCCTCAAGGGGTCGCCGCGCTGGGAGCTGGCCGCCAACGACGTATCCGAGGGCGCCGCCGCCGTCCTGGAGAACTTCGCCTGCGTGCTCGGCACCCGGATCGATCAGGCGCGGGTGCCGGCGGTGATCAACCTCCTGGAGCGCGCCCGCCTCGATCTCGCCCGGGCGACGCGGGGACCCAAGGTCCATTACCGGCGCCTCCGCCCGTTCGTCGGCAACGAGGCGCCGATCTGCGTGCAGCGCAGCCAGGCCCTGGCCGACAGCTTCAGCTACCCGTCGGGCCACGCCACGCAGGGCTGGGCCTACGCGCTGATCCTCGCGTCCCTGGTGCCCGAGAAGGCGACCCCGATCCTGGCCCGCGGCCGGGCCTACGGCGAGAGCCGGATCGTCTGCGGCGTGCACTGGCTCAGCGACGTGGCCGCGGGACGCCTGACCGGCACCGCGGTCTTCGCCGCCCTGATGGGCGACGCGGCCTTCCGCGCCGATCTCGACAAGGCCCGCGCCGAGCTTCGCGGCGCCCTCGCCAGCCCCGGGACGGTTCCCGATCAGGCCGCCTGCACCCGGGAGGCGACCGCCCTGCGGGAGCCCCCGCTCGAGTTCTAGGCGCGAACGATTGTAGATTTGAACGCTTCCAAGTGTGTGATTTACAACACGTTTTCGGCTTGATCGAGCGGCCGTGATCGATGGTACGGGAGCCCCGGGCGCCGTGTAGAGGCGCGTTCGTGGGTTCCCGATGTCGTTTCGTTCCGCTCCGTCCGGTCTGCTCCTCGCCACCACCGCACTGACCACCGTCGCCCTGGTCCCGGCGGCCGCCGCGCAGGGCGCCGCCGTCCAGCTCGACGAGATCTCCGTGGAGGCCGCCCGCCCGGCCGCCGCGGCCCCGACGGGCGTCGGCGGCGGCGGCAATGTCAGCCGCGGCGACGGCGGCGGCGCGGCCACCAGCGGCGGCGGCGGCGGCCCCTCCGGCGCCACCGGCTACGTGGCGCGCGTGAGCCCCGCGGCGACCAAGACCAACACGCCCCTGCTCGAGACCCCGCAATCGGTCTCGGTGGTCACCCGGGAGCAGCTCAACGACCGCAACGTGCAGGATCTGGCCCAAGCGATCGCCTACACGCCGGGCGTGTCGAGCAGCGTGTTCGGCTTCGATCCCCGCTACGATGCCTTCTACATCCGCGGCTTCAGCGCGACCTACAACGGCATCTTCCGCGACGGCCTGCGCCTCAATGCCGTCGGCCTGACGATCCCGCGCAGCGAGCCCTACGGGCTGGACGCGGTCACCATCCTGAGGGGGCCGGCCTCGGGCCTCTACGGTCTCGGCTCGCCCGGCGGCATCGTCGACTCGACCTCGAAGCGCCCGGTCTTCGTACCCTTCGGAGAGGTGCAGTTTCAGGCCGGCAACTACGACCGCTTCCAAGGCAATTTCGACATCGGCGGCCCGGTGGCGGGCACCGACGGGACGATGGCCTACCGCGTGACCGGCGTGAAGCGCCAGTCCAACACCTACCTGCCCGGCGGAGACGACGACCGCACCTTCATCGCCCCGTCCTTCACGTGGCGCCCGGATTCCGACACCAGCTTCACCTTCCTCAGCGAGTATTTCGAGTCGCGCCTGCCGGGAACGTCCTTCTTCTACAACGATCCGGGCTTCCGGGTGACCAATTTCTACTCCGGCGATCCGGCGCTCAACCAGTACAAGCAGCAGCAGTATCGCGTCGGCTACGCCTTCGAGCACAGGTTCTCGCCGGATCTGATCTTCCGCCAGAACTTTCGCTACTACGACGTCCGCGCGGATTACGATTACACCTCGATCACGGGGCTGAACCCGGCCCGGACCCTGGGCGCGCGGACGGCCGGCGCCTACCTGGATACGCTGGGCCAGATCTCCCTCGACAACCAGCTCGAGGGCCGCTTCACCACCGGTCCGATCCAGCACACCCTGATCGGCGGGGTCGATTACGCCCATTACGACTACACGCGCGCCTTCGGTTTCGGGGCCGCGCCGGACCTCAACCTCCTGACCTTGAACTACGGGCAGCAGGTCATCGCCCGGCCGCGCTACACGAACTTTCAGAGCCAGGCGCAGGATCAAATCGGCGCCTACCTGCAGGATCAGGCCAAGCTCGGGCGCTTCGTGCTGACCCTCACCGGCCGGCACGACTGGGTCTTCCAGAACACGAGCGACCGGACGGCCGGCACGGTCGCCGACCAGACCGATCGGGCCTTCTCGGGCCGCATCGGCCTGAATTACCTGCTCACCGACTTCCTGGTGCCCTACGCCAGCTACGCTACGACCTTCACGCCGCAGGTCGGCGTCGACGTGAACGGGAACCCGTTCAAGGCCGCGACCGGCGACCAGATCGAGGCCGGCGTGAAGGCGGCCATCCCGAACACCAACATCACGACGTCGTTCTCAGGGTTCGACATCGTGCAATCGTCGCTCCTGCGGCAGGATCCCAACAACATCGCCAATCAGGTCGCGACCGGGTCGGTCGAGTCGAAAGGGTTCGAGGCCGAGCTGACGGCGAACTTCGCGCCGGGAACCAACCTGACGCTGTCCTACACCCACCTCAACCTTCGCTATCTGCGCCAGACCTCCCTGGTCACCGGGCGGCCGATCGACGGCAACGCCCTCTCGGGGATCCCGGGCGACAGCTTCACCGCCTTCGGGACCTATCAGTTCGCGCCCGGCTCGCCGCTGGCCGGCCTGCAACTGGGCGGCGGCATCCGCTACGCCGGGACGAGCTTCGCCGACGACGAGAACACCGTCCGCAACCCGACCGTGACCCTGTTCGACGCGCTGGTCGCCTACGATTTCGCGGCCCTCGACCCGAAGTACAGGGGCTTCCGCGCGCAGATCAACGCGTCCAACATCTTCGACCGCAGCTACACGACCTGCCAGGCCGGGTTCTGCTACCGCGGCGCGCCCGCGACGGTCATCGGCAGCCTGATCTACCGCTGGTAGACCGTAATCTACTTTAATATGTAAACTGAATACTTCAAGCGCCGGTTCGGAAAGGGAAATTTCCCCTTTCGGCCGGCGTAAACTTTTGTCGAAACCCCTTTGGTCGACCGTAATGTGTTGCATTGCGTAAACTGCGAGGAATTAATCAGGTTTTTCAGTATGTTGATGCCTGGATGCCGGCGGCATCGCGTAAACTGCGGACGGGCTGTCGAGCGCCGGAGGACGGGCGCCGCGCGCGGCGCCCGTCCTCCGGCGCTCCGCGTGAACTGGCGGGGCTTCCCGAGTTTCGTCAGATGCTTGCGAGGATTTCCATCCCTCCGGCGCGTAAACTGTTGCTGGCCGGAGGCGAGGCGGCTCGAGGATGACGGAAGGCGCGACGCATACGCCGACCCGTCTCGTAAACTGCCGCGCATTGTTCATACGCGACAATGACTTCCCGACCGAATGCCGGTTACGTCCCGCAACTTGGCACCACCTGGCCGCTCCCGGTACGCGCAGGCGGCGGGCCCGACGCCGTCGTCACACGGTCTCGTAAACTGTCGCTATTTTCTCTTTATATGCAGTTGGTTACGCACGCTTGACGTAAACTGCGCCCATCGGTTGCCTCCCGCCCGTCCCGCGTACACCGTGGTCGGCATGGATGGTGCCGTCACTCTTGCAGGCCCGCGCGAGCCTCGCCCTTGGCGCTCGACCCAGCAGCGCATGAGCTGGGGCGAGGATGTCGCCGTCGTGCTCGATGCGGACGCGGCACCGGTCTGGTGGCCCAACCTCTACCTGTCGGTCGTCCTGCGCGACGGCGGACGCGCCTTCGCGACGCAGAGGCACGCCGCTGCCGCGATCGTTCAGGCCCATGCCTGGGCCGACGCAGCCGGCGTTGATCTCGCCGACAGGGTCCGCTCCCTGGAGTTCCTCGGAACCGACGAGGTCGTCGCTATCCGGCAATGGCTGCGCGAGGACGTCGCCGTTCGGAACGGTCGCAGACGTCCCAGACACGGCACCGTCCGCGTCATCTGCAATCGGGCCTGGATCGGGAGATGCCGGGCCGTCGCCGCCTACGTCCGCTGGTGCGGCGGCCATGCGCTGCAGCGGCTGGTCCGCGGAACTCCGATGTACGTCGAGGGCGCCATGCGTCTCGACGCGTTCGTCACGCAGATGACCGAACTCCTACCTTCCGCCGGCACCGTGTCGCGCGAGGGCTTCGACGATGCCGAGACCGTCGCGATCCTGGAGGCGATCCTCCCCGGGGCGGCCGGCAACCCGTTCGAGGCGAGGCACCAGCAGCGCAACTTCCTCATCGTGTTCCTGCTCTACGAGCTGGGGATCCGCCTCGGCGAACTGCGCGGCATCAAGAGGCACGACCTGATGCTGTCGGGATCGCAGCCCGTCGTCACGGTCCATCGGCGGGACAACGACCCGGACGACACCCGGCGCAGGAAGGCGAAGACGAAGACCGCGGCGAGGACGCTGCCCCTCTCTCGCGCTTCGGCGTACGCGCTCAACAACTGGCTGACGAAGGAGCGGCTCGATCCGAGGGTCTATCCCGGTTCGAAGCGGAACCCCTACGTGTTCGTGTCGGAGCGAGGCCTGCCGATCGCGGAGGAGACCATCCACGCGATCTTCCGGAAGCTGAGGACGGCTCCCGACGTCCCCGACGGCCTCGTCCCCCATCTCCTGCGACACACCTGGAACGACCGCTTCTCCGAGCTTGCCGAAGCGGAGGAGCTGCGGCCGGGCATCGAGGCGCAGACCAGGCGCTTCCTGATGGGCTGGTCGAAGACCTCGAACCAGGGCGAGCACTACACCCAGCGCCACATCCGCGAGCAGGGCGCGGCCTACCTGCACAAGCTTCAGGAACTCAGCTTCTCCGGATCGTCGCGCTCATGACCGCCACCGCCGCGCTTCCGCAGGCCCCGGAGGATCGGGAGGCGACGCTCCTCCCGAGGCCGCGCCATGGGATCGTCGATCTGGCTGGACATCAGGTCGACTGTTCCGGACCCCTCTGGCACATCCACGAGGCGACCGCCCGCATCGTGCTCGACTGGTCGAAGATCTCCATCCCCTCGTCGACGATCCTCGAAGCCACCGCCGACTACGTCGTCTCGCTGATCTGCTCCAGGTCGCCCAGCCACGTCCGGAACGCATTCGATACGATCAAGGTCGCGGGCCGGCTTTCCGTCTTCGCCGAACAGTGCCTCGCCAACGCCCGCGATTCCGCCAGCACGCTGGACGCACAGGCGTTCTTCCAGGCGCGGGACGAGGAGCGCTGGCACAAGCTCAGGCTCGTGCACATGCGCGCATGGTTCGCGTGGTGCTCGACCCGCTGCCCGGCCTTCGACAGGCAGGCCGCCATCGACCTGCGCAACACCGTGATCAAGACCGGACCCGCCGCAGCCGCCGTCCGGTCGCGGGATCCGGACAAGGGTCCGCTGGACGACGTCGAGACCACGCTGCTGCTGAACGCGCTGAGGGCGGCCCTGGAGCGGGACACCCTGCCGGCTTCGAGCCTCGCGATCGTCTGGCTCTGCATCCTGTTCGGCGCGAACCCGCGGCAGCTGGCACTGCTCCGGGAGGAGGACCTCGTCGTCCGGGACGACGGTCTGGCCGAACTGCGCATACCGCGGATGAAGAAGCGCGACGCCGACGTCCGGACCCAGTTCCGTAGCCGCAAGCTCGACGCGCGGGCACTCGGGGTCGTCCGGAAGGTACTCCAGGCGAATGCAGACGCACGCGCCCGGCTCGGCTGGCCCGCCCCCGATTTCGCCCTGCCGATGTTCCCACGACGCAAGCCGCGGGCGGAGCTTCTGGACGGAGTCCGCCGCACCTACGCGATGCATCCGACCGCTGGCGAGATCAGCTTGATCGTCACGGAAACCGTCGCTGCACTGGACGTGCGCTCGCCCCGCACCGGCGAACCTCTGCGCATGACGCCCCGCCGCTTCCGCTACCTCTTCGCCACCCGTCTCCTGCGCGAGGGCGCCTCACCCCGAGCCGTCGCCGACCTGCTCGACCACACCGATCTGCAGTCGGTGCAGAGCTACGTGAACCTCAAAGGCGACATCGTCGAGAAGCTCGATGCCGCCGTCGCGCTCGATCTTGCACCGCTCGCGCAGGCCTTCATGGGCAAGCTCGTCGCGGGCGAACACGAGGCCACGAGAGGTGGGGACCGGGCCAGTCGCATCTTCCATGCCGACGGCCCCGACGCCGACCTCCAGGGGGTCGGCACCTGCGGAAACTTCGCCTTCTGCGGCCTCGCCGCGCCGCGAGCCTGCTACGTCTGCGTCCATTTCCAGCCCTGGATCGACGCTCCCCACGAGCACGTCCTGCGCTCGCTCGCGGCCGAACGCGCCGAGCGGCAGGCCGCCGGTCTCGGTCCCAGGATGATCGCCCTCAACGACGACCTGATCCTCGCGGTCGCCGACGTCGTCCATCGATGCGCCCTGATCCAAGCCGAGCGGGCGAAGGAGATCGGAAGTCCCTCATGAGCGACGCCGAGATCGTCCCGTTCTGGAGCCGCACGCCGGACGAGAACTACCGTCGCATGGTCGATGCGGCTCGGAGGAGCCACGCCTTCGGGACCGACCTGGACTTCGATGCCACCGGCTGGCCGGTCGGGGCCGGAGGCACGCGGAGGAGCGGCGGGAGCGCGAGCACCACGACGACCCTCTGGTTCACCGCGAGCTCGATGAAGGGGCGGAACGCAGCGTTCGTGGCCGAGCCGATGCTCGAACCGTTCGCCGGGTTCATCAAGGCGTACGTGCGGCTCTATGAGGCCGCCAGCCCACAGTTGAACATGAGCGGGCACGGCAACGCCATCCGTGCCGGCCGCTACCTCTACGCCGCCCTGGCGGACAAGGCGCGAGACCCATGTCTGCTGGAGCCCGAGGATTTCCGTCGGGCGGCGGAACTCGCGAGGCGGGACGTGGCCGAAGGCACTGTTCCCTATCGGATCGGCGTCTACCTCGCCCGTATTGCGAAGTTCGTCAGCGATCGCGGGATTGCCGGCAGGCGCATCGACTTCGCCAACCCCTTCGCCCACGAGGACCAAAAGACCAGGATCTCTCCGGAGGCGGAAGCGGCCCGCGACACGAAGCTGCCGAGCGAGGCCGCCCTGGCGGCCCTCGGCTCGATCCCGACTGCGGACCTCTCCAATCGGGATCTTCTGCTGCTCCGGGTCGTGCAGCTCCTGGCGTGCGCTCCCTGGCGGATCGGCGAGTTGCTGACGCTCCCGGTCGATCCGGAGGTCTATGAGGCGGCCACGCACAACGGCATCCCGGCGCTGGACGCGGACGGGCAGCCGGTGATGCGCTACGGCATCCGGTACCTGGGATCGAAAGGGTGGTCCTGGGACGTCAAGTGGATCCCGACCACGATGACGGATGTCGCCAAGCGCGCGATCCGCGACATCACGCGCATCACGGCCTCGGCCCGAGCCGTCGCGCGGTACATGCACGACAATCCGGGTCGCGCTTGGCTCCCCCTGCCCTACGGAGGCGGGCCGCCGGATCGGCTACTGACGCCTCCCGAGATCGCAGATCTGACCGGCGTCCGGAATGATCACCTCGGCAGGAACGCCCGCGAAATCATCTACGACAACGGGATCCCGGTGCAGCAGCTGCCGGGTCGGAGGATCGCCTGCCGGCAGGACGATTTCGAGGCCTTCCTGCTCTCGCGGAGCGAGACGCTGCCGGAGGGCCATCCGTTGGCTCGGCACGAGTGCCTGATGCTCGTGCACCGCAACTTCTTCCATTCGCTGAAGGGCGAGCAGCGGTCGGTGGTGGAGTTCGTAGACTATCCGGCAGTCCAGGAATTCCTGTGCGGGCGCGGAGGGTCGGGGTCGATCTTCGAGCGGCACGGCCTAGCCATGCCGGACGGCTCGCCTATCCGGATGAACACCCATCAGCTCAGGCACTTCCTGAACACCATTGGGCAGCGCGGCGGCATCAGCCAGCTGGAGATGGCGATGTGGTCCGGCCGCAAACACGTCGCCCAGAACGCCGTCTACGATCACTTGAGCGGTTACGAACTGGCCGAGAAGGCCCGGACCATGATTGAGACCGACCGGATGCGCGGCCCGATCCGGATCGCGTTCGACAGGCACCCGCCCGTAGAGCGCTCGGCCTTTCTGCAGGTGCACCTCTCGACCGCCCACACGACCGACCTCGGCATGTGCCTGCACGACTGGGCTGCAGCCCCCTGCCCTCACCACGGCGCGTGCGCAGCCGGGTGCACCGACTGCGCGGTCGTGAAGGGCGATCCGGTAGGGCGTGAGCGGGCTCGGCAGCGGCTCGCCGAGGCCGAGATCATGCTGGACAAGGCGCGCGCCGAGGCCGGTGACGGGACCTACGGCGCCGCGAATTTCGTGGCCTACCACGAGCGCCTGGTCGCCGGCCTGCGTGCCATCATGGCCATCCACGACGACGCTTCCATCCCCGACGGGACCATCGTGCAGCTGCCCGCCTTGCCTGTCCCGGAGGAGCCCATCCGGCGTGCGGGATAGATCCCGCGCGAGGGGCGGCGGAACCGGTTCGGGGTCTATTCCGCGCGGATGCGAGAACTATCTGCGGTTGACCGCCGGTGTCGCGACGGTCTCCGCACGGAAGCGCCCGAGATCGATGCCTGGCGAGATGTTCCAGAGATCCGCTATCTCATCCAAGCCTCTCGGGTGAGGCCGGCTGCGCGGCCATGCCACCGCGGCGATCGTCGTTTGGCCTAGGCCCGAGGTACGTGAACGTGCCTCATGGACAAGGTCCTTCAGCGCGCTCGCGTCGCGGGGCTCCAGCAGCAGCAGAGCGACCTCGGCCAGATACCCGATTCGGCGGACCTCCTCTGGAAGGCGGCGATCCAAATCGGGCAGATGGCCCTCAAGCAGCTCTTCCAGCAGAGCGAAGGTGGCTTCCTCGGCTTCGCGCCAAGTCGACGGAGTCGTCAGGCGCGCGGTGCTGCGGGCGAGCATCTGGCAATCTCCTCAAGCGCGTCCCGCAGATTGTATTGCAACATAGTCGTATCGCCAACGTAGTAATCCAAGGCCTCGAGGAAACGTTGTTCGACGATGGCGGCGTCGAGCAATCCTTTGGCGGCCAGGGAACAGATATCCTCGGCATCGTTGCCTTGCCAGCGGCCGATCTTGGACACGCACAGATCGGTCGGAGACAAGACTTTCACGTCAATTCGACCGACGCTCCACCCGTCCCACGCATCGTCCCAGCAATCCGGATGCAGCAACGCGATGAAGCTGCCGTAGTTGTAGTCATATGCGACCGATCGCGTCTGCCCCTCGTCAACATAGATTTTCTTGAGTCCGGGTGGAATGATAACCCTTTTCTGGAAGTGAATATCCATGTCTTTGGAGACACGCCAGCCCGTATGGACGTGAACGGCAACGCCGCCCACCAAGAATGCGTCCAATCTTCCAGTGTATGAAGCGGGAATGCTACGCTCGATACTTGCGATAAGTTCATCGACTGCATCTATGAATGGGGTATCCGGTCTCGTGACGCTTGGCATGGAGCCCCTCTCTTAGACACACCTACATCACCCAGAAGGATGAAAGGGTCCAGTGCGAGCCGCCCGGCGGAGGTGAATGGGCCTGCACATCGGCGGGCGAGGCCGAAGCCTCGGCGGGTCCGTACGTTATACTGTCTCTGCGGAACCGATATAACCCCCTTCCCATAAATGGCTACGATGCGTTATACTCGATTCGCGAAGGCAGTATAACGAGGGTGTCATGCGCGAGGTCGACCTCGTGTACCGGACCATGTTCGCCGACCTCTGCGAGCGCGTCATGGATGCCTCGTTCGAAAGCGATCTCGATCTCTCAGGCCGATTCGTCCCTGTGGAGGTGAAAGGCCGGCGCTACTGGTACTTCGACCAGACCGTGGATGGGACCAGCAGGCGGACCTACGTGGGGCCCGCGGCGGACGAGGAGATCACGCGACGGGTCGAGGACTTCCGCAACCTCAAGAACGATCGTCGGGCGCGTCGGAAACTCGTGTCGACCCTCGTACGCGGAGCGGGGTTTCCTCAGCCGGAATCGATGACCGGCGACATCGTCGCCGCCTTGGCCAAGGCCGGCCTGTTCAAGCTCCGTGGCGTGTTGGTCGGCACGGTGGCCTTCCAGTGCCTGGGCGGCGTCCTCGGAGTGCGGCTTCCCTCGGCAGTCATGCGATCGGCCGATGTGGGGACGGCCAAACTCCATACGATCTCGGCTGCTGTGGGCGAGAGCTTGCCTCCGGTGCAGGATGTTCTCCGAGCGGTCGATTCCTCGTTCCGCGCCGTGTCCCATGGCCCGGGCGGACGCGTCTCGATGCAGTTTGCGTCGGATACGGGCTACACGGTCGAGCTTTTGATGCTGGATGACGAGGAGGACCACTTCGGCGATGCGCCCGCTCCGCCGGCGATGTTCCTCGACTTCCTTGTCCGGGAGCCCGTCAGGTCGGTTCTGTTGCACAGGAGCGGGGTACCTGTGGCTATTCCGGCGCCCGAGCGGTTTGCCGTCCATAGGATCCTGGAAGCCGCCTGTCTCTACCGCGATGCGGTCGGCTGCGCGGAGGTCTCAAACGACCTTCATCAAGCTGCGGCTCTGGCATCGGCGCTCGAGACCGTACGACGCCATGGCGATCTCGCGATGGCGTGGTCCGAGGCTTGGGATCGCGGACCCGCATGGCGCGAGGCTCTCGAGACCGGGATCTCGTACATGCAGCCCAAACTGCGCAACGCCCTTGAGCGGACGCTGGAGAACGGGCTGGAGGAGATCGACGCCGACCCGGCGGAATACGGGCTGACGTCGGACATGGGCACACCCGTTCCACGGATGTAGCTCACCGGGTTGTTCCGCCGGCGCATCTGCGCCGACGAACGATCGTCTGGAAGCGGAGGCGCCACCGAAGGTCGGATCTGTACCGTCGGCTGGCATTTCCATCCGAAAGTCTGCGGGGCCGGGCAACGCCCTCCGGGCCGCGATGGTCCCGCACGTCCGAAAGGAACGGCGTCCATGCAACCGCATGCGTCGAAGGAATGGTCACGCTTCCGAAAGGCTCCGTCCGGCTATCTCGTGCCGTACGCCGGAAGCGAACGTCTGATGCTGAAACGGGGAAAGAACGGGGTCGCTGATCGCGCGCGGAAGGCGCAGCGGAGAGCGCTCGAGCCCAAGGTGGTCGAATGGCTGCTGGCGGAGATCACCTCGTGGGCTGGCGAACCACTCTCTTGGGAAGCCCTCGTGGCCAAGGCGGAACTCCGGTGGAACTATACGTGGTCGAGGCAGGGGCTCGCCAAGTTCACGGTCGATGGCAGGAGGATCATTCTGGAGGCTTTTCAGCGGCGAAGGGACCAGTTGAGGACTTCCGGAGACCGGAAGAGCACGCCCGCCGCGAAAGCGAAGCGGCGCGAGCAGGCCGCCCTCATGGCCGAGATCGAAGGGTTGCAACGTGACGTGGCCCGACTGACCGAGCGCCTCTGCATCTGGCAGAAGAACGCCTTCCTCAAAGGGCTGACTTTGGAGGAGCTCGATGCCGAATGGCATCCAGTCGACCGTCACCAATCGGATCCGACTCTTCGTCGCAAGCTGGGCCTGCCGACCGGTCTGCGGCGGTAGCACCTTTTTCCCGGCCCCCGAGCCAACTCGCAGCGCCGGGCTGCGCCGTATTGGATCGCGGTGGTCTTGGAATACATGCTGCCACCCGTAGGATTCGGCCCCTGGTCTTTCGCCCCGGAGCGGACGTTCCGCATCCGACCCAACTCTGCCGTTGCGGGGCCTTCAGCATATGCCCAGAAGCAGTCGTATGGAGCACCTGCCTTTTAGTTGAGATCGCTCTATCGAGGCATCTGGCCATTCGACAGGTATGAGCCAGAGCCCACAAAAAGCGCAGGCCGCGTGGTGATCGGGGCATGGCCCACGCGGCCTGCTGGCTGGATTTCCGTCGCGGAGGAAACTTCGAAAATCCAGCGTCTGCTCGGAGGCCAATCGACCCGCGCGTACTGGGACGTCCGGTCAGCCGGTCTCCAGCGGGACGTCGCGGATCTGCTTCAGGCTCGGACGCTCAGTTCCGAGGCGAGCCGCCGGTAACTTCGCCAGCGCATCACGCCGCGCGCGCGGCGGCGCGTCCGGCTTGTCGACCGCTGAACAGGCAGCCGCCGAGGAAGGTGCCTTCCAACGACCGGTACCCGTGCACGCCCCCACCGCCGAACCCCGATGCCTCGCCCGCCGCGTACAATCCGGGCATGATCGCACCGTCCTGCCCGAACACCCGCCCGTCGAGGTCGGTCTCGAACCCGCCCAGCGTCTTCCGGGTCAGGATGTTCAGGCGCACCGCGATCAAGGGGCCATGCGCCGGGTCGAGGAGCTCATGGGACTTGGCGGTTCGGACGAGCTTGTCGCCGAGCGACTTGCGGGCGTTGTGGATGCCCATCACCTGCGCGTCCTTGCAGAACGGGTTCGCCATCTCCCGATCCCGGGCAACGATCTCGGCGCGGATGCCGTCGAGGGAGAGGCGGTCGTTCCCGACGAGCGCGTTCATGCCCGCGACGAGATCCTCCAGATTGCTCCGCACCACGAAGTCCGCGCCGTGCTTCTTGAACGCCTCGATGGGCCCGGGAGCCTTCTTCCCGAAGGCGCGGCCCAGGGTCATGAGCCAGTTCTTGCCGGTGATGTCCGGGTTCTGCTCGGAACCGGAGAGCGCGAACTCGTGCCGGATGACCGTCTGGTTCAGCACGAACCACGAGTAGTCCTCGCCCGTCTTGGCGAGGTGCTCCAGCGTGCCGAGCGTGTCGTAGCCCGGGTAGAACGGGGCCGGCAGCCGGCGCCCGAAGGCGTCGAACCACATCGAGGACGGGCCCGGCAGGATACGGATGCCGTGCCGGGGCCAGATCGGGTTCCAGTTCTGCAGACCCTCGACGTAGTGCCACATCCGGTCGCGGTTGATCAGGCGCGCGCCCGCGGCCTCCGTGATGCCGATCATCCGTCCGTCGACGTGCTCGGGCACGCCGGAGACCATGCGCTTCGGCGCCGGCCCGAGGCGGGCCGGCCAGTTCTTGCGGACGAGGTCGTGGTTGCCGCCGATGCCGCCCGAAGCGACGATGACGGCCTGGGCCCGGAACTCGAAGGTACCGACCTCGACACGGCTGGTCGAGGCACCGCGCTCGGCGGAACTCGGTTCGAGGACGGCGCCGTGCACGCCCTCGACGGTGCCGTTGGTGACGATCAGGCCGTCGACCCGGTGCCGGAACCGGAACACGATGCGGCCCCGCTTCTCGGCCTCCCGGGCCCGGCGCTCGAACGGCGCCACGACGCCGGGGCCCGTGCCCCAGGTCAGGTGGAAGCGCGGCACGGAATTGCCGTGGGTCGTCGCCGACCAGCCGCCGCGCTCGGCCCAGCCGACCACCGGAAAGATGCGGTGGCCCATGGCATGGAGCCACGCCCGCTTCTCGCCCGCCGCGAAGGCAACGTAGGCCTCGGCCCAACGCCGCGGCCAGGCATCCTCGTCGCGGTCGAAGCCGGCCGAGCCCATCCAATCCTGAAGGGCGATGTCGTAGCTGTCGCGGATGCGCATGCGCCGTTGCTCGGGGCTGTCGACCAGGAACAGGCCCCCCAACGACCAGAAGGCCTGGCCGCCGAGGTTCTGCTCCGGCTCCTGGTCGACGACCAGCACCCGCCGCCCCGCATCCGCGAGCTCGGTCGCCGCGACGAGGCCGGCGAGGCCGCCGCCGACCACGATGACATCAGCGTCGGCCATGATCGTCTCCTGAACTCGAAGCGGTGGTTTTGCGTACGAAGGACGCGATGCGCGCCCTGGCGGCGCGCCCCTCGGGCAATTGCATGAGGGCGTAGACGTGCATCAGGCCCGGCTCCTCGACGTAGGCGAGGTCGGCGCCCTCCCGGCGGGCGCGGGCGGCGAGGCGGCGTGCGTCGACGACAAGGATGTCGTACGTGCCGCAGAACATCAGGACCGGTGGCAGCCCGGCGAGTTCGCCGTGCAGCGGGCTGACCCACCAGTCATCGAGCGGCAGGTCGCCGGCATACCAGCGACCGGCCGCCCGGGCCCCCGGCCGCATCAGCATGACGTCGTGCGGTTCGATGGCGGCCTGGGCCGGGTCGGACACGGTCAGGTCGAGCCAGGGCGAGAGCAGCACCAGGGCACCGGGCTGCGCCAAGCCCTCCTTGACCGCCTGCATGGCGAGGGAGAGCGCGAGGCCGCCCCCTGCGGAATCCCCCATCAGGATCGGGCCGGACGGCCCGTATCGGTCCAGCAGGTGCCGGTACAGCCTGAGCGAGAAACGGCTCACCGCCTTGCAGTCGTGCTCCGGGGCCAGCGGGTAGAGCGGGACCACGAAGGTGGCGCCGAGCCGTTCCGCCATCCCGGCGATGAAATCCCAGTGCGGCCTCGTGATCGGGTGGATGAAGGCCCCGCCATGCAGGTAGAGCACCACCAGCCCGGTCGCCTGTCCCCTGGGTACGACCGTGCAGACCTCGCTTCCGTCATGGATCGACCATGACACCCGCAGGCGTCGGCGCATGGATGCCGGCGGCCTGGCCTCCGGGCCGCGCGTCGCGACGAAGCGTGCGGGGTCGGGGTTCGGGTCGGCGTAACGACGGCGGCGGCCCGAGAGGCGCAGCAGCAGCGCGAACGCCCTGGCTTTTAGGCTGGCCATCTGCGGGCTCAAGCGAAGACGTCGGCGACGTAGCGGCCCGTCTCGCGTTCGACCCGCTCGGCCCAGGCCTCCGCCGCCTCGGCCCCGACGCCCTTGGCGTCCTGGTAGATCCGCACGAAGGTCGCCCGCACCGCCGGGGCCATGCGCTCGCCGTCGCCGCAGACATAGACCGTCGCGCCTTGCAGGAAGAACTCCGCCACCGCGCCACGCTCCTGCCAGACCCGGTGCTGCACGTAGGTGACGTCGCCCTCCGGCGCCTTCGAGAAGGCCCGGTGGACGGCAACCACCCCCTCGTCCTGCCAGCGCGTCAGCTCGTCCCGGTAGAGGAAGTCGACCTGCGGGTGGGTCATGCCGAAGAACAGCAGGGCGGGGCCGACCGCGCGCCCGTTCGCCTTCTGGATCGCCCGCTCCTGCAGGAAGCCGTGGAAGGGCGCGATGCCGCTGCCGGCGCAGACCATGATGACCGGGACCGACGGGTCCTCCGGCGGGTGGAAAGCGGCCTGCGAGGGACGCACGGCGACCGAGAGGCGCGCGCCGGGCTCCAGCCCGGCGAGGTAGGTCGAGGCCACGCCGAGATGGCGGTGGCCGCCGGCCATCGCCGGTGCATCGAGGACCGACACGGTCAGCGAGCATCGGGCCGGGTCGCGCAAGGGCGAGGACGAGATCGAGTATTGCCGCGCCCGCATCGGCGGCAGCGCCGCGAGGTACGCGCCGAGCCCGAGTTCGCACGCCGGGAAGCGCTCCAGCAGGTCGAGCAGGCTGACCCGCTTTGCCAGCACCTCGGTCTCGTAGGCCGCCGGCTCCGCCAGGGCTTCCAGGGCCTTCCGGTCGGGCGGGCAGCGCGTCGCCGCGGCGAGTTGGGCGACCTGTCCGCGGGTCGCGGGCTGGCAGAGCTCGACGTAGTCCGCCAGCACCTCCGCGGCCGAGACCGGATGGTTGTCCGGCAGGGCCGAGCCTGCACCCGGGCCCTTGTGGATGACGATCTGCGTGTCACCGGCGAGGCCGAAACGGCGCAGCGCCCGCTCCACGTCCTGGCGCGGGTTGCGCGGCAGGACGGCGAGGTAGTCGCCGGTGCGGTAGGTCATGCCCTCCGGCAGCGCGATCTCGATGTGGCGCTTCGAGCGGCCGAGCGGCGAGCTCATGTCGACGAGCTCGCGGTTTTCCAGGACGCGGCCCTGGTCGAGGTCTGTGAGGCGCAGGGCCGTCTCACGGCCCGAGCGGACGATCTTGACCTCCAGTCCGGTGCCGACAGGCTCGACGGCCTCCTTGCCGAGCGCCTGTCCGAGATCGCCCCACAGGCCCGCGTACCACTCCTCGAAGCCGCCGAAGAAGTCGCCGCCGGCGTCGGTCTCGCCGCGCTCGCGGAAGCGGGCGGCGCCCGCCTTCTCCAGGGCCGCTTCGGTGCGTTTCGGGATGGCTTGGTAGGTCCGCGCCCACTGCCGGTTGCCGCAGCCGAACACGGCGAAGCGGACGCCCTTGAGCGCGTCCGGGCCGAGTCCCTCGACCCAGGCGAGGAAGCGCTTGGCGTTGTCGGGCGGATGCCCCTCGTAGGAGGCGGTCACCACGATGACCGCGCCCTCGGTCGGCAGCCGCTCGACGTAGTCGTCCATCGGTGCCGCGGTCGCGGCGTAGCCCTGGCCGGCAGCCTCGCCGGCGATGCGCCCGGCGAAGGCTTCGCAGGAGCCGGTGTTGCTGCCGTAGATCACGAGGAGCGGCGTGGTCGCCTCGGGGGCGGGACCGTCGCCGACCTTGGCGGCGAGGCTGCGCTGCGGGGCCGTGGGCACCGCGCTGCGCGGCCGCGGGGCGACCTCGCCCCGGCGGCGGGCATGGATGCGGAAGCCGTGCGGCTTCAGGGTGAGGGTCTCGGCGACCTCCAGCTTGTAGCCCGGATCGGCCATGGTCAGGTCAAAGCGCTGAAGGATCATAGACAGCACGAGCTGCGCTTCCTGGAGGGCGAAGCCGCGCCCGATGCAGGAGCGCATGCCGTTGCCGAAGGGCTTCCAGGCGTTCGGCGGCAGCGTCTGCGCGGTCTCCGGGGCGAAGCGCTCGGGCCGGAACGCCTCGGGCTCGTCCCAGACCGCCGGGTCGCGGTGCAGCATCGGCGTGAGGACGAACAGGGTGTCCTCAGGCGTGACCTGATAGCGGCCCGCCAGGGTGGTCGGCTCCTTCGGGGCAAGCGCGAAGGCGGGGGCGGTCGGCCACAGCCGCAGGGACTCCTGCAGGATCTGCTCGACGTAGCGCAGCTTCGACAGGTCCTCGACCTGCGGACGCTCGCCGCCGAGCACCTCGTCCACGATGCCGCGCGCCTTCTCCAGAACCCGAGGGTTCTGCAGCAGCAGGTACAGGGCGAAGGACAGGAGCCCGCTCGTGGTCTCGTGACCCGCGATCAGGAAGGTCACCATCTGGTGGCGGATGTTCTCGTCCGAGAGCCCCTCGCCGGTCTCCGGGTCGCGCCCCTCCAGCATCAGGTTGAGGAGGTCGTGGCGCGAGGCGGCGTCCGGATCGCGCCGGCGCTCCGCGATCAGCGTGTCGGCGACACGGTTCATCAACGTGATGTCGGCCTCGTAGCGGCGCCTGGTCCGCAGCAGCAGGTGCGTGGCCACCCCGGGGCGCCGCGCCCGCGAGCCCGCCTCGTCGAGCGCGCCGACCATGGCGGCGACGAAGGGATGCATCTCGTTCTGGTAGAAGCTGTTGAACCGGTAGTCGAAGGCGCACAGCGCGATGGTGTCGAGGGTCAGCCGGGTCATGTTGTCGGCGACGTCGACGGTGGCGTCCGGCCCGAACCGCTCCCAGCGCAGCAGCATCTGGTCGGCGACGTCCTCCATCCTGTCGAACATCGAGCGGATGCCGAGCGGGCCGAAGGCCGGCATCAGCAGGCGGTGGGCCTTGGCCCAGTTCGGCTCCTCGTTGTAGGCCGTGAACAGGCCGTCGCCGGCGAAGTCGCGGATCATCTCCAGCGGCTTGTGCACCTTCTTGGCGAAGCGAGCCTCGTCGCAGACCTCGTCCACGAGTTCCTGCGAGCTCAGGATGGTGACGGTCCGGCCACCGACGGACAGCCGGTAGATTGGCCCGTACGCCTGCGCGAGGCGCATCATGCTCTGGACCGGCGCGCTCGTGTCGATGTCCGGCAGGTTGCCGAGGACCGGTACGGGGCGGGGCTGTGGAATGTCGGCGTTGTGGGACATTTTCGACTCCGACGATACTGGGGAATGCCGGTCCCGACCAAGACGCTTACCCCTCGGGGGCGAGGTGTTCGTCGCGGTTCAGGAAGTCTGCGTGGACCGGTCGGGCGGCGACTTGATCGGGGTGCCGTGCTTGCCCTCGCCGAAACGGGACGAATGCCGGGCGCGTTCGCTCGTCAGTACGGCGCGACGACGACCGGACGACGCACGACATAGGCGGGCGGATAAGGGGCGACGTAGACGCGCCGCGGCCGGTAGACCACGACCCGATGGGGCCGGGGGGCATACCGGGTGATGCACCCACGATAGCCGCAGACGGTCACGGATCGGGCCTCGGCCGGGGTGGAAGAGAAGACTCGCAAAGCCGAAACCGATACGAACCCAGCGAACATCACGACAAACACGCGATTCATATTTTCACACTCCTTTTTGGGTCATTGGACGGAAATTGTCAGATCATCTCTCTCTATAGATTTTTCTGATCTGAGAAATTACATTAGCTTGATCGACTGCGTGCGTTTTTATGAGCAGTCGCGTAGCAAATGCAGCCTGCCTATACTCAAACCGGCAGGTGCGACGGCGCCAGAGGGGCATATGGATGTCCAGGGCCAATCGCCGATACGCGCGCTGATCTTGGCCGTAGGCTAGGCAAACGATGTTGTAGAGGCGTTGCGAGGTCAGGCTGTGGTCGTCCGCTACATCCTCGATGGTCAGTTTGCCGGTGCTGACCGAGGATTTCATCAGGTCGACGACCTGCCGCAATTTCTTGACGGCATCGGGCTTCGACAGTTGAAGCATGATGACCGCCGCCACCTGGTCGGCGGCGTCCTCCTCTCGCCCGAGGACGGGCAATTTAAGGAGATCGAAGAATGCGTGGGCCGTCTCATGGAGCAGCGTAAGCTCCACGAAGCCCTGGATACTCTCGATGGACTTCTTGTGGCGGCGCAGGTCGTTCTGCAATGCCGCGACGAACTCGTAACAGAGGGTTATCCGTCGCTCCTCCGGGGCATACCATGCGTCGATCTTGCCGCAGCTACGGGCCCGATACCGGAGCGGGACCGGCAGGTTCGTCAGGGATGCCGCATCGTGCACGCGTTCGAGGGTTCTGTTCCTCCGAAGGAAGGCTTCGACCGGGACGAGCGATGGCGACGCGGCCGTCTCGTACGAAGCACCTTGCGCGGTTTCGGCGTGAAGGTCGGCGGGCAGCAGTGCCGTCCAAGCGCAGAGGCCGACCGTGGCCAACATCTTCGGTCCGCGCATTCCAGGTAGACGGAACATCATGGCGGTTCTCTCGGGCCTCCCCCGTGCCGCAGCGGCACGTCGATGTCGGCGTTCGATCAGGCGGGCCGGTGGAGCAGCGACGCGACCACCGTCTCGGCCATGCGGGTGCGCGCCTCGCCGAGGGGGATGTCCGGGGCGAGCAGGTTCAGCAGGGTCGGGAAGACCGGCGGCTGGCTCACGGCGCCCATGAGAAGCGCGAAGAACAGCGCCGGGTGACTGCTCCGGATGATGCCGGCCTCGATGCCGGCGGCGAAGAGCTCGCGGCTGCTCTCGTAGGCCGGCCGAAGGATGCGCTCGGTGACCAGCGCCGCGCGCTCCGGCGCATCCGACCCGTGCCGGTTCACGAAGTCCCGCACCTCGGGATGCGCGGCGTAGAAGGCCGAGACCCGGACGATGATGTCGCGCAGGCGGTCGTAGAGCGGCCTCTCGACCTCCTTGGCGAGCCTCGCGACCTCGTCCATCGTCGGCTTGGTCGCCGACACGATCAGGCCGAGGCAGGCCTCCCAAAGGTCGGCCTTGCTGCCGAGATGCACCCGGACGAGGTTCGGGCTCACTCCGGCCGAGGCGGCGATGCCCCGGATCTCGGCGCCGTCGAACCCGTTCTTGGAGAAGGCGAGCGTTGCCGCGCGCAGCAGCGCCTGGCGCCCGTCCGGCATATCCTTGGTCCGACGTCCGCGAGGACGGTTTCCGGCAGCGGGGGACGCGGGCGTCTGAGTTGTCATACCGGGCACCTTATATGACTTGTCGTACATATAGGCCTGACCAGGAACGTCGCAGCGGGATGTGGGAAGATCCTTTTGCGACGTCATGCCGACCGGCCCTCGGACACAGGTGGCTTTCGCAGTTCATCGGCGGCTCGCGATCACGGTCCGGCAGGCTGGGCTGAGGTGGTCGATGTTCTCGACCAGGCAATTGGTGATGGCCGTTCTATTGGGATGAAGGCTCGGCAGAGATGCATGACGTCGGGCGTGCAGGCTCGGCGGTCCTGGATCGTCTCGGAGCCGGTGTCCTGAACCTCCTCGGCTCGGACGGAAGGCACGTCGCCGATGATGACCAGCCCGACTAGGGCGGCCATGCCAAGGCGAAAGCGTGTCGTAGCGTTCATCGGCTGTTTCCTTGTGTTCGAGGGTGCGCATGGCTCTGCGAGGGTGTCGGTAGGACCCTGCATCCCCACCGGAGCCAACGAGAAGGCAGATTTTATGTTCGATCGTACATAAATTGCCGCCGAGCAGGTTCAAGGGGTGCCATCTCACGAAATCGAGAGCGTGCGGTTTATGGGAACACGGGCCGGATGGCGCGCCGGAGGCCATTCTCTATCGCTGCCTCCCGCGGGAGGTATCTCCCAAACCGCACCAAGGTCTGCTTTTCTAAATTTCTGCCTCACAGCAGACCGACCGCAAACCACCCCAAGCAGTAGGTCAGGTCAGGACGATCTGGCGGCTCGCACAATGTGCCAGCTGTCTGATAGAGCCTCCGCTTCATGCATTGGCTGCTGAAGCTGGCGCCTGATGCGACCAAATCCGCTACGGCCTGCCGAAATCCCAGGAAGCTGTGGAAAAGGCCGCTTTGAGAGTCGGGCAAGGGCGTCCGCTCGGAAAGGCCATGGACTTAGTTCGATCTTCGACTCACCTTCGATCCCATGATCAAGCCTGAAAGCCCTTCAGCCACAATGGCTAGCACGTCGAGTTCACCAGTCAATTGCGGTTATCGGTGGTAATGTCCGGGAGCGGGGGCCGCGGCATGGCAGGTCCCCGCCCCCGGCACTGGAGCCGGGATCGGAAACCGTCCTAAGGCCGGAGCATCGTCCTCCGACCCGGACCCGCCATGCTCTCGACCCTGCTGGTCGTGCTGCCGATCTTCGCGCTGATCTTCGCCGGCTGGCTGGCCCGGCGCGTCGGCGTGCTCGGGGCCGCCGCCACCACCGAACTCAACCGGTTCGTGGTCTTCCTGGCCCTGCCGGCGCTGCTGTTCGACGTGACCGCGCACGCCCACTGGAGCACCATCTGGAAGCCCGGCTTCATCGGCGCCTTCGGACTCAGCAGCCTCGCGATCTTCGCCCTCGCCGTGCTGATCCGCGGCGGGGCGGGGCGGCCGCTGGCCGACGCCGCGGTCGACGGGCTCAACGCCGGCTACGCCAATACCGGCTTCATGGGCTTCCCGCTGGCGCTCGTCGCCTTCGGGCCGGAGGCGCTCGCGCCCACCACGGTGGCGGCGATCCTCACGGTCTGCGGGGTCTTCGCGGTGGCGATCGTGCTCATCGAGACCGGTCTGCGGCGCGAGGCGGCCGCGTCGGGGAGGGGCGGCGGGGCGCGCCGGCCCGTGTGGTGGACGGTCGGACGCTCGCTGGTGCGCAACCCGCTGCTGGTGGCACCGGCGCTGGGCGCGCTGGTGCCGAGCGCCGGCCTCGCCGTGCCGGACGCGGTGGCCACGTTCCTGAAGCTCCTCGGCGGCGCGGCGGCGCCCTGCGCCCTGGTGGCGCTCGGCCTGTTCCTGGCCCAGCCCCGACAGACCGGGGGCGGGCAGGGGCGCACCGCCGCGCTGCTCGTCGGCCTGAAGCTGGTGCTCCACCCGCTCCTGGCCTACGGCCTCGGCCGCTACCTGTTCGACCTGCCCCCGCTCCTGCTGCACACCGCGGTGCTCATGGCCGCCCTCCCCACCGGCACCGGGCCGTTCATGCTGGCGGAGTTCTACCGGCGCGAGGCCGACCTGACCGCCACCGTGGTGCTGGTCTCGACCGTGCTGGCCGTCGTGACGGTCTCGGCCTACCTCGCGGCGATCGCCTAGGCGGCCCGGTCGATCCCGGGCTCTGCGGACGGCCGCGGCCTCACATTCGGAAACCGGGCGACCACGCTCTTGCCGCAGAGGAATCGTAACGTTTGCCCCGTAGCGTCGTGGCGCGGAACGCCGTGTCCGCGCTAGAACGATCCGACAGGCAGGGGCGGAACGACGGCGGATGGTGGGTTCGGGAGTTTCCATCGCGGGGCGGATCGCCCGCCTCGCCTGTGCGACCGGCATGGCGCTGAGTCTCTCGGCCTGCTTCCGGCCGCTCTACGGGCCGACCGCCTCGGGGGAATCCGTCCAGGCCCTTCTCGCCTCGGTCCAGGTCGACGACGTCGCGATGGCCCAGGGCCAGGAGCGCCTCGGCCACTACCTGCGCAGCGAGCTGGTCTTCGACCTCGACGGGTCCGGCCACCCGGCGACCAAGCGCTACCGGCTGAAGCTCTCGGGTTCCGAGATCGTGCAGACCCCGATCGTCTCCTCCACCACCGGCCGCGCCGAGGCCGGCACCCTGGTGGCCAACATCAAGTACAGCCTCGAGGACATGAGCGGCACCAAGGTCTACACCGAGGGCGTCGCCACCTCGACGGCGACCTACGACCGCTCGGTGCAGCGTTTCGCCAGCCAGCGGGCGGCGCGGGACGCCGAGATCCGGCTGGCCAGCGTGCTGTCCGACCAGATCAAGAGCCGCCTCGCCGCCGTCCTCTCGACGAAGCCGTAACCCGACGTGACGGCGGTGAAGGCCGGCGAGATCGAGGGGCTGATCCGGCGCGGGCCCGATCCGCGCATCCCCGTCATCCTGGTCTTCGGGCCGGATACCGGTCTGGTGACCGAGCGGGCCCGGAAGCTCGCCGAGGATTTCGTCGACGACCCGGCCGACCCGTTCGCGCTGGTGCGGATCGACGGCGACGCCCTGGCGGCCGATCCGGGCCGGCTGTGCGACGAGGCCGGGACGATGGGCCTGTTCGGCGGCCGCCGGTCGATCTGGGTCCGGCCCGGCGCCCGCAACTACGCGCCCGCCGTCGAGGCGGTGCTCGGCGCGACCGTCGCCGACGCCCGCATCGTGGTGGAGGCCGGTGACCTCGCCAAGAACAACCCGCTCCGCACCCTCTGCGAGCGCTCGCCGAAGGCGCTCGCGATCCCCTGCTACGCCGACGACGAGCGGACCCTCTCGGACCTGATCGAGCGCACCCTCCAGGAGCGCGGCCTGCGCATCGACCGCGCCGCCCGGGAGGTCCTGGCCCGCAGCCTCGGCGGCGACCGCCGGGCGAGCCTGATGGAGATCGAGAAGCTCGCCCTCTACGCCGCGGGGGAGGGGGACAGGACCGTGACCCTCGAGCACGTGGAGGCCGTCACCAGCGACGTCGCGGCGAGCGTGCTCAACACCCTGATCGACGCCGCCTTCGACGGCCGCCGCGACGCGGTGGAGCGCGACTATCGCCGCTTCCGGCACGAGGGCCTCGACCCGGGCGTCGTGCTGGGCTCGGCGCTGCGGCATGCCCTGACGCTGCTCACCACCCGCCTCGACAATCCCGACAAGACGCCCGCCATGATGGTCGCGACGTGGCGGGGCCTGCATTTCAAGCGCAGGGCCAGCATCGAGGGCCAGCTCGGCGCGTGGCCGGCCGGAACGCTCCGTCAGGCCGTGGCGGCCCTGCAGGAGGCGATCCTGGCCTGCCGGCGGGCGCAGCCCGACCTAGCCCACGCGCTGGCCTCGGCGGCCCTCCTGCGGGTCGCGGAGGCGGGTGCGCGGCGGCGGCGCTAGGGCGCCTCGTCGGGGGAGGGCGGTCGCACCGTACCCGCAGAGGAGGCGGGAAACGTTGCCACGACCGGCCGGACCGTCCTGCGCGGCAGCCGGACGACCGGCCCGGAGGGCTGGGTCCGGTTCGAGGCGATCTGTCACGGCTGGCAGGCGGTTCGCGCCGCGCGTGTCTCCGTCGAGGTGTTCCTGGACGGGCGCACATGCTCCCCGGGCGGATCGACTTCCCCGACGCGCCGAGAGGGTTCCTCTGCACGTAGGTGCCGGCCTATCGCGGTCGCGGCGGCGAACGCCTCGTGATCGACGCCGGCGCCCCCCCTAGCGGCCGCGGATCCCGACCGGCGGGCTTCCTGTGCCGCGCAGGAGGTGCGCGACCGGTCTCGCGCCACGCTGATGCTCGGAGTCGATCCCGGCCAAGTCGACCCCGGCCGAGGCGCTGCGGGGCGGGGTCCCGGCGGCGCGCCGCCAGGACCGTCCGGACCAGCCGGCCTCCCGGCTCGCCGCACTCGTGCCGGGCCTGCGACGGACCCGCCGAGGCGGCGCCTTCGTCCGGAGGCGGCCTTCAGGCGTCCGAGACCTTGAACCGGTTGAGGAGGGCCTGCAGCTCGTCCTGGGTCTCGTAGCGGATGCGGATCTCGCCCGAATCGGCGTCCTTGGGCTTGTAGGAGACTGGGACGCCGAGGGCCCGGTGGATCCGCAGTTCCAGGTCGCGCACCGTCGCGGGGCGCTCGGCCGAGAGGCGCGGGCGCCCGGGGCGGGGCGTCTCGGCCGGGGCGGCCTCCGCGGAGGCGATCGCCTCCACGTCCCGGACCGACAGGCTCTCGGCCACGACGCGCCGCGCCGTCGCCTCCGGATCGCGCACGGCCAGCAGCGCGCGCGCGTGGCCGGCGGTCAGCTCGCCCGCGGTGACCCGCTCCTGCACGGACAGCGGCAGGTTGAGCAGCCGGAGCGTGTTGGCGAGGTGGCTGCGGCTCTTGCCGAGGATCTCGGCCAGCTCCTTCTGGGTGTACGAGAAATCCTTCATCAGGCGCTCGTAGCCGGACGCCTCCTCGATCGCGTTGAGGTCGGTGCGCTGGACGTTCTCCAGGATGGCGAATTCCAGGGAGCCGCGGTCATCGATCTCGACCACCACCACCGGCACCTCGTCGAGGCCGGCGCGCTGGGCGGCCCGCCAGCGCCGCTCGCCGGCCACGATCTCGAAGGTCCCGGGCACGTCGCCGATCGGGCGGACCACGATCGGCTGGATGATGCCCCGCTGGCCGATCGAGGCCGCCAGCTCGGACAGCTCCGTCTCGGCGAAGCTCCGGCGCGGGTTGCGCGGGTTGGCGCGCAGGAACTCGATCGGGACCCGGCGCTGCTCCTCGGCCTTGGCCGAAGCCTTGCCGGCCTCGTTGAAGTCACCGATCAGCGCCGCGAGCCCGCGCCCCAGTCGAGGCTTCGCCCCCTCCTCCGCCATGATCGCCACCCGTGTCACGCTCCACACTCGCCCCTCGAACCGGGAGGGGGACTCAAACCCGTCAGGCCGCGGCCGGAACCCGGCCCTCGCGCTGGATCACCTCCGAGGCGAGGCGCAGGTAGGCCTGACTGCCGGCGCATTTCAGGTCGTACAGCAGCGCCGGCTTCCCGTGCGAGGGCGCCTCGGAGATCCGGACGTTGCGGGGGATCACGGTCTCGTAGACCTTGTCGCCCATGAAGCCGCGCACGTCCGCCACGACCTGGGCGGAGAGGTTGTTGCGCGGGTCGAACATCGTCAGCACGATGCCCTGGATCGTCAGCTTCGGGTTCAGGGCGCCGCGGACCTGCTCGACGGTGCGCAGCAGCTGGCTGAGGCCCTCCAGGGCGAAGAACTCGCACTGCAGCGGCACCAGCACCGCGTCGGCGGCCGCCAGCGCGTTGATGGTCAGCAGGTTGAGCGAGGGCGGGCAGTCGATCAGCACGTAGCTGATCCGGCTGAGGCTCGGCGCCTGGGTCAGGCTCTTCAGCACGCCGCGCAGCCGGTGCGCCCGATCGGGGAGGGTGGCCAGCTCAAGTTCCAGGCCGAGGAGGTCCATGGTCGAGGGCGCCAGCGACAGCCGCGGCACGGCGGTGGGGACCACGGCCTGCGCCAGCGAGGCCTCGCCGGCCATGACCTCGTAGGTCGAGACCCGGCGCTTGGCGCGGTCGATCCCGAGACCCGTGGAGGCGTTGCCCTGCGGGTCGAGATCGACGACCAGCACGTCCTCGCCGATCGCCGCCAGGGCGGTGCCGAGGTTGATCGCCGTCGTGGTCTTGCCGACGCCGCCCTTCTGGTTGGCGAGCGCCAGAACGCGCAGAGGGCGTCGCATGGATGAATCCATGGACCTGTCGGCGGGGTCGCCGAGGATCGCTTCGCTCATCGGTGGCTCGGGGCGGCGAGGGCAGTGACGCGCACGATCCGGGCTTCGGAATCGGTCCGGCTCGGCACGAGGTCGTTAACGACTCTCCACTGCGCGCCGGCCTGGGTCAATTCGGCTTGTACGTCCCGCCCCTTCGGAAACAGGCCGGTGGTGCCCGTTTTCAACAGAGGCTCCGTCCAGGCGAGGAGCTGCGCCATCGGGGCGAGGGCGCGGGCGCAGACGACGTCGGTCCCGACGTACTCGCCGATCACCGCCTCGATCCGGGCGTTGCGCACCCGGGCCGGCGCCCCGGTGAGCCGGGCGGTCTCGGTGAGGAACGCGCACTTGCGCGCGTTGCTCTCGACGAGATCGACCCGGACGCCGCGCTCCCGTCCGGCGATGGCCAGGATCAGGCCCGGTATCCCGGCGCCGGAACCGAGATCGAGCCACGTGCGGGCCTCCGGCGCGAGGTCGAGGAGCTGCAGCGCGTCGTCGATGTGGCGGCTCCAGACCTCGGCCAGCGTCGCGGGACCGACGAGGTTCTTGATCGGTTGCCAGCGCCGCAGCTGCGCCACGTAGAGATCGAGCCGCTCCGCTGTTTCACGTGAAACACCGGCCGCCGCCAGGATACGAGCGCGATCCGGATCGCTCATGCCGGGAGCCGGTCCGCGGGGGCCGACGCAGCGCGGGCCCCGCGCCGCGCGTGGGCGGCCAGCAGGGTGAGGGCGGCCGGCGTCACGCCCTCGATCCGCGCCGCCTGTCCGAGGGTCCCGGGGCGCACCGTCTCGAGCTTCACCCGCATCTCGTTCGAGAGGCCGCTGATCGCCGCGTAGTCCAGCCCCGCCGGCAGGCGCACGGCCTCGTCCCGGCGGAAGGCCGCGATGTCGGCGTCCTGCCGGTCGAGATAGACCGCGTAGGTCGCGTCGGTCTTCATCCGGTCGGCGATCCGCGGGGCGACCTCGGCGAGGTCCGGCCACACCGCCGCCAGGTCGGACCAGCCGATCTCTGGGTAGGCGAGGAGCTGGAAGCCGGTGCGGCGGATGCCGTCGCGGTTCAGGACGATCCCGTGGGCCGCGGCCTGGCTCGGCGTCAGGCTCACCGCGTCGAGGCGGGCGCGCGCCGCGTCGAGCGCCGCCTGCCCGGCCGCGAAATGGGCCGCCCTGTGTCCTCCGACGCAGCCCAGCGCGATCCCGCGCGGCGTCAGCCGGGCGTCGGCGTTGTCGACCCGCAGGGACAGCCGGTACTCCGAGCGCGAGGTGAACATCCGGTAGGGCTCGCTGACTCCCTGGGTCACGAGGTCGTCGATCATCACGCCGAGATACGACTCGGCCCGGTCGAAGCCCGCGATGCCGAGGCCGCCCGCGTGCCGGGCGGCGTTGAGGCCGGCCACCAGCCCCTGGCCGGCGGCCTCCTCGTAGCCCGTCGTACCGTTGATCTGGCCGGCCAGGAACAGGCCCGGCAGGCTCTTCACCTGGAGGCCGACGTCGAGTTCCCGGGGGTCCACGTAATCGTACTCGATGGCGTAGCCCGGCCTCAGGATCGCGGCCCGCTCCAGCCCGGGGATCAGGCGGACGAGGTCGTGCTGCACCTCTTCGGGCAGCGCCGTGGAGATGCCGTTCGGGTAGATCGTCGGGTCGTCGAGACCTTCGGGCTCCAGGAAGATCTGGTGCCCCTCCCGGTCGCCGAAGCGCACGACCTTATCCTCGATCGACGGGCAGTAGCGTGGGCCCCGGCTGGCGATGCCGCCGGAATACATCGGCGAGCGGTGCAGGTTGGCGCGGATCAGGTCGTGGACGGCCCGGCTCGTCCGCGTGATGCCGCAGCGGATCTGCGGCGTCGTGATCCGCTCGGTCAGCGTCGAGAACGGCACCGGCTCGGCGTCGGCCTCCTGCATCTCCAGGCCGGACCAGTCGATGGTCCGCCCGTCGAGGCGCGGGGGCGTGCCGGTCTTCAGGCGCCCGAGGCGCAGGCCGAGCCGGTCGAGGGTCCGCGCCAGCCCGACCGCCGGCGCCTCGCCGACGCGGCCCGCCGGGATCTGCCGCTCGCCGATATGGATCAAGCCGCGCAGGAACGTGCCGGTGGTCAGCACCACCGCGCCGCATGCGAGGGTCCGGCCGTCGGCCAGGACGAGGCCGCGGAGGCGGCCCTCGGCGTCGAAGGCCAGGTCCTCGCAGGCGCCGGCGATGACCGTCAGCCCCTCGGTCCCGGCCACGGCCGACTGCATGGCGGCCGCGTAGAGCTTGCGGTCGGCCTGGGTCCGGGGGCCGCGCACCGCCGGTCCCTTGCGGCGGTTGAGCAGGCGGAACTGGATGCCGGCCGCGTCGGCGACCCGGCCCATCAGCCCGTCCAGGGCATCGACCTCGCGGACGAGGTGGCCTTTGCCGAGGCCGCCGATCGCCGGGTTGCAGGACATCGCCCCGATCGTCGCCGGATCGTGGGTGACCAGCGCGGTGCGCGCGCCGCAGCGCGCCGCGGCGGCGGCGGCCTCGACGCCGGCATGGCCGCCGCCGACGACCGCGACGTCGAACCGGGCGGAGGAGGGGGTGAGCATCGGGTACCGAGCAGCCTTTCGCGGACATCCCGCCGCGGGTGCGAGGAGCGCCCCGGGCCGTGCACGGCGGGTGGGCGCGGGACCGGCGGATCTGCCGGGAGGTCTAAGCGCGCGAAGGCGCGCGGGTCAACGCGTCCCGCCCGCCGCAACGACGCCCCCTCCGCCGGCGCCGGCGGATCCTCTGAATGCGGTATTCAGAACGCCCGTCGCGCGAAGATCTGTCGTTCCCGCGCGCGTTGCTGTCGCGGATCCCGCGAGGACTTGGGCGTCGCGTCTTGCCAGTCTCTCCGGGCCGTGTAAATCTTGCGCCGTGACGCGATCCTGTGCGGACAACGCCGTCCGGCAGGCCCACGAGAGGGACCGTTTTCGCCGCGCCGCCGAGCGACGCGCGAGGAGGAGACTCGAGATGTCGTCGCTGACAATCGGCCTGGGCGCCGCCTGTTGCGCAGCCGGCGCCGCCGCCCATTTCCTCGACCGCACCCGGCGCAAGGAAGGCCTGTTCGGCCTCGCGGGCTTTGCCCTGCTCCTGACCGGGATGTTCCTGAGCCGCTCCTGAGGGCGGTTCCCGGGGGCGCGTCGTCTCGGGCCAGGCTTCCCGCCAGGCTTCCCGGCCGAGCGTCGCGCCGGCCGGGATGACCGCATCGCGCGCGGACGGCTGCACGGTGCCTCCCGCGGCCCGCGAACGCGGGGCGCCGAGCCGGCTCAGCCGGTCATGGCCCTCGCGGTGTAGCCGGCCTTGGTCAGGGCCTCGGCGATGGTCAGCGCCTGCGCGTCGGTGCGGATCGCCACGCGCGCGGCGTCCCGGTCGACCTGCACGTCGGCCGCGGGGTCGATCCGTTTCACCGTGCGGGTCACCGCGGCGGCGCAGCCGTCGCAGGTCATGCCCTCGACCCGCATCAGCAGGTCGGCGCGCGTCTCGTCCATCGGGGCCTCCATAACCGCCTCTCCGGGATGTCGGGGCCCGGCGGGGCCGGCGCAAGCCGGGTGTCGGCTCAGAACAGCGCCGGCATGCGGAAGGCGTAATCGATGCGCAGGCCGAACTGATACTGGTTGGGGTTGCCGAACGGGCGCCGCACCAGCGGGCTGTTGCCGGAGGCGCCCAGGATCCGGGTGTAGCCGGCATAGGCCGTGTAGGCCCAGGTCTCGCTCTGCGTGTAGGTCACGCCGCCGAGCACGCCGGCCGAGTAGAAGCTGCGCGGATCGTAGGGGGTGACGCGCCCGTTCAGCGCCGCCTCGATCGGCGAGACGCCGAAGTACTTCCGGGCGTAGCTGGCATCGCCGACATTGAGGCGCGGCCCGATGGAGAACAGGAACTTCTCCGCCGGGATCAGGTAGTCGGCCGCCACCGAGCCGACCGTTCCGTGGTGCCCGTAGACGCCCTGGCGCAGCTCGACGCGGGTCCGGATGAACGAGTTTGGGTAGAACTCCGCGAACACGCCGGGCTCCACGGCGAAGCGGGCGTCGCGGAAACCGTACAGGTGGCGCCGGTCGTCGCCGTAGTAGCGCCCCGGCACGAAGCGCGCGGTCGGGCCGATGCGGAACGACTCGGTGTCGAAGAGCGAGAAGCTGAACCCGTCGTCCGGCGTCGAGAAGCGGCGCGGCTCGCCGACCCGGCGGATGTCGATCGATGGGTAACCGACGGCCGTGTAGTCGCTTGCGCCCGGATAGCGCGGCACGGCCTGGATCGAGCCGCTCAGCGTGACGATCCAAGTGCTGGGATCGACCATCGCGAAGGTTGGCGTGGTGCGCGGAAGATCCGCGCCGAGATCCGCGGCCCGCGGCGCCGTCGTGCCGAGGGTCGCGAGGAGCGCGCCGGCGCCGAGAACGGCGCGAAATCGGGGAGTACGCGGGGGGACGGGCGTCATGGCCACGCTTTATGATCCTTTTTCATCCCGTCCGCATTCGCAAGCCGCGCAACCCTCCCCGGATCGCCCCGCAATCGGGTCCGCCGTGATGAATCCGCAACGTTCCAGCGGGCGCGGGCGTCACACCGCCCGGAATTAACAGGCGGCGACGCGCCATCGCGGTCCCTGAGCCTTGCCGGGCGGGGTGCGGGCGGCCAATGATCCTGCGATTCGGTTCGCGCCCGGTGGGGATCGCTCGGGATGTCCCCCGGCGACCGGCGCGCGTTCCTGGCAGGTGTTCAGACGATGGTCCCGGTCCTCGGCCGGTACGCGGGGCTGCTGACGGTCGGCCTTCTCGGGCTCGTCGTTCTCGGGCCGCTCGCGGTGTTCCTGCCGCTCTGGAGTGCCCTGACGCTCGGCGCCGCGGCCGCCCTGGCGGGCGGTCTCGCCCTGACCCGTATCGCCACCCTCAAGGCGCGCTGCGAGAAGCTGTCCGGCGAGGTCGATCTGCTGTCCCGGCGCCTGCTCAAGGTCGAGACGGCGGCCGCCACCGCGGCGGCCCAGCCGCGGCCCGAGACCGCCGAGGCCGCCCTGCGCGCCCAGATCGAGGAACTGACCGTCGAGTTCGGGCTCCTCAGCGGGATCGTCCGCGACCTCACCACGGTCGTGAGCGCCCAGGATGCCGAGATCGCGGGCCTCAAGGCGAGGCCGGAGATCGCGCCCGAGATCAGGCCCGTGATCGGGCCCGCGATCGCACCCGCCGAGGCGCCCCGGCCCCTGCCCGCGGTGCCCGGCGCAGCCCTTCCGGATACCGCAGCGGCCCCGTCGCCGCAGCCCGTGCCGGTACCGCCTCCGCAGGTTCAGGCCGCCCCGCTCGAGCAAGTCCCGCCCCGGTCTCAGCTCGCCCCGGCCTCGGCCCCGTCCGTCCCGGCGCGGCCGATCCCGCCCCGGTCTCAGCTCGCCCCGGCCTCGGCCCCGTCCGTCCCGGCGCGGCCGATCCCGCCGCGGCCGATCCCGCCCCGGCCCGCAATCCCCCCCGCGGACGAGGGCGCGATCGTCGCGGCCTTCGAGGGGGACGGTCTGGAGATCCATCTGCAGCCGGTGGTCACCCTGCCGCAACGCAAGGTGGTGGCCTACGAGGCGCTGGCCCGGCTGCGGATCGGCGGCCCCGGCGCGCCGCCGGCCGAGCCCGAGGTTTTCCTGCCGGTGCTGGAGCGCTACGGGCGCACCACCGAGCTCGACCGCCGCATGCTGCAGCGGGCCACGATCGTGGCGCGCCACCTCGCCCGGCGCGGCAGCGAGACCCTCCTGACCTACGGGCTGTCGCCGCTGTCGCTGTTCGAGCCCGGCCTCCTGCGCGAGCTGGCCCGCACGGCCGCTGACGACCCGGCCCTGGCCGGCCTGACCATCGCGCTGCCGCAGGAGAGCTGGCGCCGTCTCGATGCCGGCCAGCGGGGCCTGCTCGCGCCCCTGCAGGGCCGGATCGGGTTCAGCCTCGATCGCCCGGACGACCTCCGCTTCGACGCGGCCGAACTCGCGGCTCTCGGCATCGGGCAGGTCAAGGTGCCGGCGGAGATGCTGCTCCGGCCCGGCGCGGGCCGCGGCAGCCTATCGGACATCGCCCTGGAGGACACCGCGCCGGCCCTGGCCCGGGCCGGGATCCGCGTCGTCGCCACGGGCGTCGCCGACGAGGCCGACGTCCCGGACCTGATCGACCTCGACGTGCCGTTCGCGCAGGGGACGGCCTTCGCGGCCCCGCGCCCGGTGCGCGCGGAGGTCCTGGCGACCCCGCCCGCCGAGGAGCCGACGCCCCCGCCGGAGCCGGAGCGGCGCCCGTTCCGGTCGGTCCTGCGCAGGGCCGTGTGAGAGCCCGTGTGAGGGGCCGTGCCCGGGCACGCGGCCGGCCCGGCGGTCCCCGTCACCAGTAGATCTGCAGGCGCGCGATCACCGTGTCGACCGTGAACGGGCGGGTGCCCAGCGTCTCGGCCTGGGCCACCCCCGGCTGCACGCGCCCGTGCACGACGTTCCCGATCAACCGGAGGTTGGGTTCGGGATACCAGCTCAGACCGAGGGTCACGTCCTGCTCCATGCCCCCGCGGAAGCCCCGGGCGTCCAGGTCGACGGCGCTGTAGCGCACCGCCAGCTCGAACACCCCGATCCCGCCCCGGGAGAGTCGTTGCGCCTCCGGAACAGCCACGCCCCGGAAGGTCGCGTAGGTGGTGCCGCTCTGCGGCGTCAGCGCGTAGGCGCGGCCCTCGCCGTTGAGCACCAGGGCCGCCTCGACGTAGCCGCCCTGGAAATCGAGCGCGGTGCCGGGTTGGCCGGGACCCCGGAACGGCTGCAACGCGGCCCGGATGTACTCGGCCTGCAGCAGGAACGGGCCGCGGCGATAGGCCAGCTCGGCGCCGAGGCGCGACACGCTGGCGGCGTCGGGGAGGTCGCCCGTATCCACCAGGGGGCGCTCGAACAGGAAGGCGCCGGCGGGGCTGGAGAAGCTGAAGGCCCCGTCCGACCGGGACCGGCTGCGGAAGACCCCGGCGAGACCGAGATGCAGGGTCTCGTCCCCTTCCATGATCGGCGCGACGGTGGCGCGGGCCGCCACCGCGACACCGTCCCCGTCGATGCCGCTGCTGGCGGCGTTGCCAAAGACGCCGACCACCGCGGTCCAGGCCGCCCCGTGGTGCCCGGCGGCGAAGCCGAACCGGCGCTCCGGCACGAGGGCGTTGGCCACCGAGCGCTCGGCGAACAGCGTGTCGTTGTTGCTCTGCAGCCATTCTAGGCTGAAGGGCTCCTTCATGTTGCCGAGCGTCAGGATCGTGTCCGGCAGCCCCTTCCAGGCGACCAGCGCGTCGTTGATCGGCAGCATCGGGTCGGCGAAATCGTACTGGAAGGCGATCACCCAGTCGTGGCCGATCGTGAGCGTCGGCTCGATCCAGGCCCGGCGCACGGCGACGTTGTCGGGGAAAGCCTCGGGCAGGTCCGCCCGGCCGAAACCCGCCGCGCCGCCGTCGATGTGCAGCCGGCCGCCGATCCGGAGCTTCACGTCGGGCTCGGGGAAGGTGAGGCTCAGCCCCTTCGCGTCGTAGCGCAGGCGCTCGCCGTAGGGGCCGGCCATCCCCTCGAACGCGTCCTCGCCGGCGCCGGCGGGGCCCGCCAGGGCGAGGGACACGGCCAGGATGGCCGGTGCGGTGCGCGTTCCGATCACGCGACCAGCAGAGAGCAGGTCGGCCGGGCGGCGCCAATCACCTGGCGCAGTTAAAGCCGGAAATCCGCGCGTCGTGGCCCGGCGGCCACGACCGTCGGCGGTCGGACCGGCACCGGCCTAGACGGCGCGATTGTCGATCAGCCGGGTCCGGCCCAGGAAGGCCGCGGCGATGACGCGGGCCGGGCCGTCGACTCGCTCCACCGGCACCAGGGTCCGGGCGTCGCAGACCGCGAGGTACTGGACGCGGAACCCCGCCGCCTCCAGCGCCGCCCGCCCGGCGGCGATCCGGCCGGCCACCGGGGTGCCGTTGCGGGAGGCGGAGGCGATCTCGGCCAGGACGGCCTGGAGCTTCGGGGCGACGGCGCGCTCCTCGGCCGAGAGGTAGCGGTTGCGCGACGACAGCGCGAGGCCGTCGGGCTCGCGCACGGTCGGCACGCCGCGGATCTCCACCGCGAGGTCGAGATCCGCCGCTACCTGCTGGAGCACGCGGAGCTGCTGGAAGTCCTTCTCGCCGAACAGGGCGACGTCCGGCCGGACCTGGTTGAGGAGCTTGGTCACCACCGTGGCGACGCCGGCGAAATGGCCGGGCCGGAACGGCCCGCACAGCCCCTCGGTCAGGCCCGCGACCTCGATCCGGGTGGCGAAGCCCGGCGGATACATGGTCTCGACGCCGGGCGTCCAGGCGGCGTCCGCGCCGGCTCCCGCCAGCAGGGCCAGATCCGCGTCGAGGTCGCGGGGATAGCGGGCGAAATCCTCGTTCGGGCCGAACTGGGTCGGATTGACGAAGATGCTGGCGACGGTCCGGCGGCCGATCCGCCGCGCCTCGGCCACGAGGGCGAGGTGCCCGTCGTGCAGGGCGCCCATGGTCGGGATCAGGACGACGCGCTCGCCCGCCGCGCGCCACGCGGCCACGCATCCGCGCAGGGCTGCGAGGTCGCGGAAGGACTGGAAGGTCGACTCGGACACGGCACGGGCTCCGGGGGAGGGCAGGGCCGGTCTAGAGCATGATGGGGAGCGGTGGAATCCGGCAGTCGACGCCGGATCCCGTCGTCGCGGTCGGCGTCAGGGGCAGTAGGGCAGGAGGGAGCGCCCGAAGGGGTCGTCCACGCCCAGCGGCGGCGTGAAGCCGTAATAGCTCGGATGCCCCAGGCCGTACTCGGAGCCGACATAGCTCGGATCGTCCGGGGCGTTGGTCGGCACGGGCACCCGCCGGGGCGTGCAGCCCACCGGCACGCGACGGGACCGGACCGCGTAGACCGGCCGACGGTCGAGGCCGTCGTTGCGCGGGAAGAAGCGGGGGCTGCCGCCCACGCCCGCCTCGGCGCCGTAGCGGACGTCGAGATCGGCCGCCCGGCCCGGTACCGCGAGCAGCAGGACGAGTCCGAGCGCCGTCACCGCCCTGCGTGCCGTCTCCCGCATGCCGCCCCTGCGCCGCCTTCGTCTCTGTCGGAAGGCGACACCGTGCGACGGCAGGGTAAACGAGTGATTACCGCGGGATCACGTCAGCGGCACGACGAGGGCGTCCAGGACGGCGGCCAGATCGCCCTCGGTCAGCCGGATCTGCAAGCCGCGGCCGCCGCCGTTGACGTGGATCTCGGCCGCCGGCTCGGTCAAGGATCCGGCGTCGATCGCGGTCGGGAAGGACCGCTTCTGTCCGAGCGGGCTGATCCCGCCGACATGGTAGCCGGTCAGCCGCTCGGCGTCGGCCGGCTTGAGCATGGACGCGGCCTTGCCCGAGAAGGCGGCGGCGACCCGCTTCATCGACACCTCCCTGTCGGAGGTCACGAGCAGGCAGACCGTCCGTCCGTCGACCGACGCCATCAGGGTCTTCAGCACGCGTCCCGGGTCCACCCCGAGCGCCTCCGCGGCCTGCAGGCCGATGCGCGGCGCGTCCGGATCGTACGCGTAGACGTGGAGGCTGTACCGGATGCCGGCCTTGTCGAGGGCGAGCGTCGCGCGGGTCGTCTTGGAAAGTGTCTTGTTGGGCGTCTTGGCGGCTGTCTTCATGATTCGTCCGGTCAGGTCGAATGGGCGCGCGCGGCGATGAGGCGGCCGATCTCCGCGTAGGCCGCCGCGCAGGTGTCGGGGGAGGCGGTCGATTCCGTGACGTAGACCGCCGCGAGGATCGGCGCGCGCCCCGGCGGCCGGAGGATCGCCACGTCGTTGACGGTGCCGTTGTCGCCGCTCCCGGTCTTGTCGCCCGCGATCCAGCCGGGCGGGAGGCCGGCCCGCAGGCGCTTCCGGCCGGTCTCGCAGGCGACCATCCAGGTCTCCAGCCGGGCGCGCGAGGCCGGCGACAGGACGGTTCCGAGGAGGACACGGCCTAGGGTCGCCCGCATGGCGTCCGGCGTGGTCGTGTCGCGCGGGTCGCCGGGCAACGCGGTGTTGAGGGTCGGCTCGGTCCGGTCGAGGCGGGTGACGGGATCGCCGGTGGTCCGCAGCCACGCGGTCAGCGCCTCGGGCCTGCCGAGATCCGCCAGGAGCAGGTTGGCGGCCGTGTTGTCGCTCCAGATCAGCGTGGCCGCGCACAGGTCCGCGACGCTCATCCGCCCGGTCCCGGCGCAGGCCTCCAGCGCCTTCCGGGTCACGGGCGCGTAGCTCAGGAGGTCCCCGGCCCCGTAGCTGACGACCCGGTCGAGGGTCTCGCGGCCGGCATCGACCCGCGCCAGGACCGCCGCCACCGCCAGCGCCTTGAAGGTGCTGCACATCGGGAAGCGCGCGTCGGCGCGGTAGGCGGCGAGGACGCGGTCCGCCGAGGCGGCCGCGATCCCGAGGCGGCCGCCGAGCCGGCGCTCGATGGCGGCCCAGTCCGGCTCGGCCTCCGCGGCGCGCGCGGACAGGACCGGGGACGCGGGGAGGGCGGCGGCGAGGGGCGCGGCGAGCAGGCCGAGGCCGACGGCGCGGCGGGTCCAGACGATCATGGCGCATCCCCGTTCGAGTTCGCGACGGCGCAAGCGGGTGCGGCGCATCGGCGCCGGGATGGTATAGGGCGACCGCGATTGTTTCACGTGAAACTCCGCCCCTCGCGCGGCCCTGTGGGACCATGACCGATACCGAAACGCTCTTCGCGCCGGCCAGCGGCTTCGGCCGGGCCGCCGTCGCGGTGATCCGCATCAGCGGCCCGGCCGCGCGCGACGCGCTCGTCGCCCTGGGCGGACGCCTGCCGCCGCCCCGCCGGCTGTCGCTGCGGAGCCTCCGGGATCCCCACGACGGCACCGAGCTCGACCGGGCGCTGGTGGCGTGGTTTCCCGGGCCCGACACCTACAGCGGCGAAGATATGGGCGAGCTGCACCTGCACGGCGGCGCGGCCGTGCGGATGCGCGTCCTCGCCACCCTCGCCCGCCTCCCGGGCTGCCGGGCCGCCGAGCCCGGGGCTTTCACCCGGCGGGCCGTCCTCAACGGGCGGATGGATCTCGCCGAGGCGGAGGCCGTCGCCGACCTGATCGACGCGGAGACCGAGGGCCAGCGCCGGCAGGCCCTGCGCCAGCTCGACGGCGCGCTCAGCCGGCAGGTGACCGCGTGGCGCGCGGAAGCGATCGACTGCCTCGCCGCCGCGGAGGCCGCGCTGGACTTCACCGACGAGGGGGACGTGGACGATGCCGGGCTCGACGCGGCGCTGCTCGACCGCGCCGCCCGCCTGCGTGACGCGATCGCCGCGGCGCTGCGCGACGGCCAGCGCGGTGAGCGCCTGCGTGACGGGTTCACGGTCGTGCTGGCGGGGGCCCCCAACAGCGGGAAATCGACCCTGCTGAACGCGCTGAGCCGGCGGGACGTGGCCATCGTGTCGGACAGCCCGGGGACGACCCGCGACGCTATCGAGGTGCGGCTCGACCTCGGCGGCCTGCCGGTCCTGCTGGTCGACACGGCCGGGCTCCGCGAGACCGTGGAGCCGATCGAGGCGGCGGGGATCCTGCGGACGCGGGCGCGGATCGACATGGCCGATCTCGTGGTGGCCCTCATGCCCCCCGGCGGCGCGGTCCCGGACCTCGGGCCGGCGCGCGGCTCGGTCCTGACCGTGCGTACCAAGGCCGATCTTTTTGCCGGCTCAGAACAGGGGGGTGATCCGGTGGACGTGACGGTCTCGGCCCACACCGGCGCCGGCATGGACGCCCTGCTCGATGCGATCCAGGCCGCGGCCGAGGACGGTCTCGGCACCGGCGACGCGCTCATCACCCGCGCCCGGCACAGGGCCGCGCTGGAAGCCTGCATCGGCCACCTCGACCGCGTCTCGGGGAGTGCCGGCGGTCTCCCGGAGCTGGCCGCGGAGGATCTGCGGCTCGCGGTGCGGGCGCTCGGCGCGGTCGCGGGCCATGTCGGCGTCGAGGACGTCCTCGACCGGCTGTTCAGCGGGTTCTGCATCGGGAAATAGATTTAAAGCCGGCAACCAATCGGGCTGGAATCGGGCCCGACGCGGCTTCGCTATTGGGGGATCCGCAGGATCCGCGGCCGCCAGATCCCGAGTGCCACGTTCGCGGTCGCGACCGCCAGCAGGACCCAGAGGGTGCCGCGCTCGCCGGTCAGCGAGACGGCCAGCACCGCGGGGTCGACGAGGCCCGCCAGCGCGCGGGCACTCTGCTCCGCCTCCTGCTTCATCGGGCCCTGGACGTAGACCAGCCCGCCCTCGAACATCAGGACGCCGGTGGCGAGCTTCACCCACGCCCATCCGGCGTTGAGGAAGGCGCGGTTCAGCGCCATCGCCAGCAGGCCCGACATCAGCGTCACCGCCAGGGCGGGCAGGAAGATCCAGGTGGCGACGGCGCCCATCGCGCCCCGCATCGCCGCGTAGCCCGTCAGGGCGGACGGCGCGGGCGACAGGCTCAGCATGACGACCAGGGACGCCATGGACCCCAGCAGCCCCGCGGACCCCATCGTGTGGAGGAATTTCAGCAGGCGTCGCACGGCGTCTCACCCGGGCCGTTTCGGCGCAGCCTAGCGCGGGGCGCCAGGGGGCGATAGCGGCGCGCCGGTCGCAGGGCTCCCGGCCGGAACGCTGCGCCCGCGAGGACGGAGCGGACCGTCAGCTCCGGAGGCCCGGCGCCTCCTGGCCGGTGCGGGCCACGTACTCGGTGTAGCCGCCGCCGTACTGGTGGATGCCCTCCGGCGTGACCTCGAGGACCCGGTTGGAGAGGGCGGCCAGGAAGTGCCGGTCGTGCGACACGAACAGCATCGTCCCCTCGTAATTGGCCAGCGCCTCGATCAGCATCTCCTTGGTGCCCATGTCGAGGTGGTTGGTCGGCTCGTCGAGCACCAGGAAGTTCGGCGGGTCGTAGAGCATCAGCGCCATGACCAGCCGGGCCTTCTCGCCGCCCGAGAGCACCCGGCAGCGCTTCTCGACGTCGTCGCCCGAGAAGCCGAAGCAGCCGGCCAGCGCCCGCAGCGACCCCTGGCCGGCCTGCGGGAAGGAATCCTCCAGGGTCTGGAACACCGTGCGGTCGCCGTCGAGCAGGTCCATGGCGTGCTGGGCGAAGTAGCCGAGCTTGACGCTGCCGCCGACCGTGACCGAGCCGTCGTCGGGCGCGGTGGTGCCGGTGACGAGCTTGAGCAGCGTCGACTTGCCGGCGCCGTTGATGCCCATCACGCACCAGCGCTCCTTGCGCCGCACCGAGAAGTCGAGTCCCTCGTAGATCGTGCGGCTGCCGTAGCGCTTGTTCACGCCCTTGAGCATCACGACGTCGTCGCCCGAGCGCGGTGCCGGCTGGAACTCGAAGGCCACCGATTGCCGCCGCCGGGGCGGCTCGACGCGCTCGATCTTGTCGAGCTTCTTCACCCGGCTCTGCACCTGGGCGGCGTGGGAGGCCCGGGCCTTGAACCGCTCGATGAAGGCGATCTCCTTCGCCAGCATCGCCTGCTGGCGCTCGAACTGCGCCTGCTGCTGCGCTTCGTTGAGCTTCCGCTGGCCCTCGTAGAAGGCGTAGTCGCCCGAGTAGGTGGTCAGCGCGCCGCCGTCGATCTCGATGACCTTGGTGACGATGCGGTTCATGAACTCGCGGTCGTGCGAGGTCATCAGCAGGGCGCCGTCGTAGGCCTTCAGGAACGATTCGAGCCAGATCAGGCTCTCGATGTCGAGGTGGTTGGACGGCTCGTCGAGGAGCATCACGTCCGGGCGCATCAGCAGGATGCGGGCGAGCGCGACGCGCATCTTCCAGCCGCCCGAGAGCGCGCCGACGTCGCCGTCCATCATCTCCTGGCTGAAGCTCAGCCCGTCGAGCACCTCGCGGGCCCGGCCCTCCAGGGCGTAGCCGTCGAGCTCCTCGAACCGGGCCTGGACCTCGCCGTAGCGCTCGACCAGGGCGTCCATCTCGTCGGCGCGGTCCGGGTCGGCGAGCGCCGCGCCGAGCTCGGCGAGCTCGGCCGCGACCGCGCTCACGGGGCCGGCGCCGTCCATCACCTCGGTGACGACGCTGCGGCCGGACATCTCGCCGACATCCTGGCTGAAATAGCCGATGGTGATGCCCCGGTCGGCGGCGACCTGCCCCTCGTCGGGCTGCTCCTGGCCGATGATCATCCGGAACAGCGTGGTCTTGCCGGCCCCGTTCGGGCCGACCAGGCCGACCTTCTCGCCCCGCTGGAGGGCGGCCGAGGCCTCGATGAAGACGAGCTGCCGCCCGTTCTGCTTGGTGATCTTGTCCAGGCGTATCATGGCGGCGGGCGCTGTCCGGGAGGTCGCTGTCCGGAAGGTGTCCGGGAGTATCCCGGCCGCTTACGGCATCGGCCGACGCGGCGCAAAGGCAGGGTGCCGCAGTGCGGGATAACGCTTGCGTCCGGCGCAGGCCTGGGCGCATCCCGGGACCCAGGATGAGGCTCGGCCGTTGCCCTGGGCAACATGAGGATCGCGATGCTGTTCGGTTGGTGGATGACGGGCATGGACATGGCCATGCTGGGGCTGGAGGCGCAGGGCGTCATCGCCCAGCGCATGGCGATGTTCGCCCTCGGCGGCCCCGCGGCCCAGGCCGAGGCGCAGCTCATGGTGACGGAGAAGATGCTGGCCGCCGGCGAGGCGGCCCTCATGCTCGCCGCAGGCGCCTCGAACGGCAAGGTGATCCGCAGCTACCGGCGGAAGGTCCAGGCGAACGCGCGGCGGCTGAGCCGGGGGTGAGGCCCGTGCCCGCCGGGTCTCGGCGCGCCGTCATCGCGGGCGCAGCGAAGCAATCCAGCGGCGCCACATCCGGCGACGTCACGTTACCCTGGGTCGCTTCGCTGCGCTCGCGATGACGGGGGCGGCTCGTGAAGCCGCGATCCGCCTTCAGTTATTGGCCGTCCGGAACGTGTCGCAGGACTTGGTCTGGCCGCTCTTGTAGCCGGCCATGAACCAGCGCTGGCGCTGGGCCGAGGAGCCGTGGGTGAAGGAATCCGGCACCACGTAGCCCCGCGAGCGCTGCTGCAGCGCGTCGTCGCCGATCTGCGCGGCGGCGTTCAGCGCCTCGTCGATGTCGCCCTGCTCGAGCTCGGCGTACTTGTCGTTGGAGTTCTTGGCCCAGACGCCGGCGAGGCAGTCGGCCATCAGCTCGATCCGCACCGAGAGGGCGTTCGCCTCGGTCTTGCTGGAGGCCTGCTGCTGGCGCTGCTGGACCTTGCCGAGGATGCCGAGCACGTCCTGGACGTGGTGGCCGACCTCGTGGGCGATGACGTACGCGTAGGCGAAGTCGCCCTTCACGCCGAACTTCGAGGCCATCTCCTTGAAGAAGCCCGTGTCGAGATAGACCTTCTTGTCCAGCGGGCAGTAGAACGGGCCCATCGCCGCCTGGGCCGAGCCGCAGCCGGAGCGCGTGCCGCCGGTGTAGAGCACCAGCGTCGTCGGGGTGTACTGCTTGCCGGTCTGCTGCGGGAGGATCTGGCTCCACACGTCCTCGGTGTTGCCGAGGATCTTGGACGCGAACCGGCCGCTGTCGTCGGTCGGGGCCTGGCGCCGCTTAGCCTGGGTCTGCGGGTCGACCTGCTCCTGCTGGCTGCGGCCGCCGCCGCCGATCTGCTGGGCCCCGCCGATCAGGATCGCCGGGTTGATGCCCGTGAAGTAGCTGATGATCAGCAGCACCACGATGGTGCCGATGCCGAGCCCGCCGGCGCCGCCGCCGGGAAAGCCCATGCCGCCACCGCCGCCGCCCTCGCCCCGGCGATCCTCGACGTTGTCGGAGCTGCGTAGATCTTCCCAGCGCATGGTTGGGTCCCGCCATCGGTGCTGCGCCGGCCGCCTCGGGCGGGCCGGGATTGGCTGTGCGTCGTCGTGTCCGGCCGATGGCGCGCCAGCAGCGGGAACGAAGCTCTAATGGCGGGAGGGGAGAGCCGGTTCCGTCACTCCGGTCAAGCTCGCGGTCACGCTTTCCCATCGAGGAGGGCGCGCAGGGACCGGAAGTCCCGCCACGCGAGGCGCTTCTGGACCGGCTGGCGCAGCAGGAAGGCCGGGTGGAGCGTGGCGAGCAGCTTCACCTCGCGGTTCGGCAACTTGTACGGGAAGAGGCGGCCTCGGGTCCGCAGGATGCCGTCCTTGGTGCCGGTCAGCGTCTGGGTCGCGGGCGCGCCGAGGCAGACGATGATGTCCGGGTCGACGAGCTCGATCTGGCGCTCCACGAAGGGCCGGCACACCGCCACCTCCTGGGGGGTCGGGTTGCGGTTGCCCGGCGGCCGCCAGGGCACGATGTTGCCGATATAGGCGCTCGTCCGGTCGAGCCCGACCGCCTTCATCATCTTGTCGAGGAGCTGGCCCGAGCGGCCCATGAACGGCTTGCCGATCCGGTCCTCGTCGGCCCCGGGCGCCTCGCCGAGAAACATCACCCGCGCCTCGGGATTGCCGTCGGCGAAGACGAGGTTCTTCGCCGTGAAGCGCAGCGGGCAGGCGTCGAAATCCGCGAGAATCCGCTCGAGCTCGTCGAGGGACTTGGCCTGCCGCGCCCGGACGCGGGCGTCGCTCGCGGCCTCGTCGGGCTGGGCGCTGGCGGCGCGGCCGAAGGTGCGCGGCGCCGCGGTGGGCGCGGCCGTGCCCGGGGGCGGCGATCCGGGGGGCGGCACGAGCGTGTTGGCGACCGGGCTGGCGGACGGCTCGGCGGCCCGGGGTGCCGCGCGGCGCGCGGCGCGCAGGGTAGGCGCGGGCGTGTCGGCCTCGTTGAAGCGGTCGTGCGGCTGCTCGTCGAGCGCCGTGTCGGCCCCGGCCTCCACGTGGAAGTCGAGATAGGCGATCAAGTCGGCTTGCGCGTCGGTGGGGCTCGGCATGGGACTCAGCATGTGGGATCGCCGGGGCCTGTGGACAACTCGCCGAATCGCTCCGGGTGGCAAGGACTTGCGTGACCGAACAGCGCGGCGCGGCGCAGCGCTGTGACGCCGTCCCCTGCGGCAAAGGGAACTTTGCCTTGAGCTTGAGCGTCGGCAACTTGCCTTTCTAGCTTGGAATCGCTTGAGACGGCATCAGGAAGGCCGGCCCGGCGACGAACCGGGCGCCGGAACAAGAAAAGGAACCCGAGGATGGCGCTGCCCGAACGCGAGAGCATGGATTTCGACGTGGTCGTGGTGGGCGCCGGCCCGGCCGGCCTCGCCACCGCGATCCGCCTGAAGCAGCGCGCCGCCGAGATCGGTGAGGAGATCTCGGTCGTCGTCGTCGAGAAGGGCTCGGAGGTCGGCGCCCACATCCTGTCGGGGGCGGTGATCGACCCGATCGGCCTCGACCGGCTCCTGCCGGAGTGGCGCCAGGACCCGGAGCGGCCGCTCAAGACGGAGGTGCAGCGCGACGAGTTCATGATGCTCACCAAGAACAGCGGCATCACCCTGCCGAACGTGTTCTTCCCCAAGCTCATGTCGAACCACGGCAACTTCGTCGGCTCGCTCTCGAACGTCTGCAAGTACCTCGGCGCCCAGGCGGAGGCGCTCGGCGTCGAGATCTACCCGGGCTTCCCGGCCTCCGAGGTGCTGTTCGACGCGAACGGCGCGGTGGCGGGCGTCGCCACCGGCGATCTCGGCATCGGCCGGTCCGGCGAGCCGCGCGAGGACTACACCCGCGGCATGGAGCTGCGCGCCAAGTACACGGTGTTCGGCGAGGGCGCCCGCGGCAACCTGACCAAGGGTCTGATCCAGCGGTTCGAACTCAACCGGCACAGCGACCACTTCAAGTACGGGCTCGGCGTGAAGGAGCTCTGGCAGCTCGCGCCCGGCAAGTTCGAGCCCGGGCTGGTGCAGCACACGATGGGCTGGCCGCTGCCCAACAAGGCCGGCGGCGGCTCCTGGCTCTACCACTTCGATGACCACCTGCTCTCGGTCGGCTTCGTCACGCACCTGAACTACGAGAACCCGACCCTGTCGCCGTTCGAGGAGTTCCAGCGCTTCAAGACCCACCCGATGATCGCCGAGACGTTCGAGGGCGCCAAGCGCATCGGCTACGGCGCGCGCGCCATCATGGAGGGCGGCTGGCAGTCGGTGCCCAAGCTGGTCTTCCCCGGCGGGTGCCTCGTCGGATGCTCGGCCGGCTTCGTGAACGTGCCGCGGATCAAGGGCTCGCACAACGCGGTGCTGTCCGGCATGCAGGCGGCCGACGCCATCGCGGACGCCCTGAAGGCGGGCCGCGCCGGCGACGAGCTCACCGCCTACGAGGCCGGATGGCGCGACAGCCCGATCGGGCAGGACCTGAAGGCGGTGCGCAACGTCAAGCCGCTCTGGTCCAAGTACGGCACGCTGGTCGGCGTCGGCCTGGGCGGGATCGACATGTGGGCGACCAGCATCCTCGGCGCCTCGCCGTTCGGCACGCTGTCCCACGGCAAGCCGGATCACGCCTGCCTCAAGCCGCTCTCGGAGGTGACGCCGATCGTCTATCCGAAGCCGGACGGCAAGCTGACCTTCGACCGGCTCTCCTCGGTCTACCTGTCGAACACCAACCACGAGGAGGACCAGCCGCCCCACCTGAAGGTCCGCGATATGGAGCTGCAGAAGCGCTCCGAGCACGACGTCTACGGCGGCCCGTCCGGCCGCTACTGCCCGGCCGGCGTCTACGAGTGGGTGGAGGATTCTTCAGCCAGCGACGGCGTGCGCTACCAGATCAACGCGCAGAACTGCGTCCACTGCAAGACCTGCGACATCAAGGATCCGAACCAGAACATCGACTGGGTGACGCCGGAGGGTCCGGGCGGGCCGAACTACCCGAACATGTGAGGTCAGCCCTCGGCCGAGGGGCCGAGGCTCACGTCTTTGCGAGCGCAGCGAAGCAATCCAGTGAACCGCTCCGTGGGCAGACGTCCCGCCGCCCTGGGTCGCTTCGCTGCGCTCGCGATGACGGGACGGCCGACCAACCCGGCTCAACCCCCGCGCCATCCTTTCGCCTTGCGGGGCTGGCGGGATGGGTTCAGTGTCCCCAACGTTTTTTCGGGGATGCCCCGCCATTCTCGCGCCCGGCCCCCGACGGGCCGGCGCCCAGGAGCCGCGATCGGTTCATGATGATGACACGCGCCCGCCGGAGCGTTTCGGCGCTCGCCCTGCTGCTCGCCGCCGGGCTCCCGCAGACCGTGCTCGCCGCGCAGCCGAAGGAATCGACCCCGGTGCTCGACTACGAGCCCGCGGACTCGCTCGAGGGCAACTTCCTCTCCGCCTACATCGCGGGCGCGTCGCGGGACACGGCGGCGGCGGCGACCTTCTACCGCGAGGCGGTGAAGGCCGACCCGCGCAACGCGGAACTCGTCGAGCGCGCCTTCATCTCGCTGCTGGCCGACGGCGCCCTGCCGGACGCGTTCCGCACCGCCGAGAAGCTGATCGCCCGCGATCCGACCAACGGCCTCGCCAACCTCTCCCTCGGGGTGCGCCAGATCAAGGCCGGCCAGTGGGCCGCCGCCCGCCAGAACTTTTCCCGGAGCGGCCGGGGCGCCGCCACGGACCTGACCGCGACGCTGCTCACCGCCTGGTCCTACGCGGGCGCCGGCGACAGCAAGAAGGCGCTGGAGACGGTCAACAAGCTCCGGGGCGAGCGCTACTACAACACCTTCCGGGACTACCATGCCGGCCTGATCGCCTCGGTGACCGGCGACAACGCCGAGGCCGAGCGCCGCCTCAAGGCCGCCTACGACGCCGACCACAACACCCTGCGCATCGTCGACGCCTACGCCCGCATGGAGGCCAGCCTCGGCCGCACCGACCTGGCGATCCAGGCCTACTCCGACTTCGACCAGCTCTCGCCGCGCCACCCGCTGGTGCGCGACGCCCTCGAGAAGCTGAAGGACGGCAAGCCGCTCACGCGGCTGATCGGCACCGCCCAGGAGGGCGCCGCCGAGGTGCTGTACGGGCTGGGCTCCGCCGGCTCGACCCAGGGCGACGAGCTGCCCGCGGTGATCTACCTGCGGCTCGCCCTCTACCTCGCCCCCGACCACGCGCTGGCCCGGCTGACGCTCGCCGACACGCTCGACCGGATGAAGCAGCCCGAGCGCGCCAACGAGGCCTACGCGCAGATCCCGGCCAATTCCCCGCTCAAGCTCAACGCCGACATCCAGATCGGCCTGAACCTGGAGCAGATGGGCAAGGGCGACGAGGCGCTGGCCCATCTCGACGCGGCGATGAAGGCCCACCCGGACGACATCGACGTTATCACCGCGCTGGGCAACGTGCAGCGCGCCCGCAAGAAGTACGAGGAGGCGGCGGCCACCTACACCCGCGCCATCGACCTGATCGGGAACCGGCCGCAATCCAACTACTGGACGACCTACTATTTCCGCGGCACCGCCTACGAGCGCGCCAAGCAGTGGCCGAAGGCCGAGGCCGACCTGAAGAAGGCCCTGTCCCTGGTGCCGGCCAACCAGCCGGCCGCCAAGGCCCAGGTGATGAACTACCTCGGCTATTCCTGGGTCGACCAGAACATCAACATCGACGAGGCGTTCAAGCTGCTGCAGCAGGCCGCCGACGCGAGCCCGCGGGACGGCATGATCGTCGACAGCCTCGGCTGGGCCTATTACCGCCTCGGCCGCTGGGACGACGCGGTGCGCGAGCTGGAGAAGGCGGTCGAGCTGAAGCCCGGCGATCCGACCATCAACGACCACCTCGGCGACGCCTACTGGCGCTCGGGCCGGCGCCTCGAGGGCAAGTTCCAGTGGCAGCACGCCAAGGACCTGAACCCCGAGCCGGACGACCTCACCCAGATCAACGCGAAGTTGAAGGACGGGCTGCCCGACATCGAGAAGCCCACCGCCACCGCCGAGACGGTGCCGGCCCCGGTCGCCGCCCCGCACAATCCCGACAACCCGGAACTCCCGAAGGGCGCCCCCCAGCCGCACGAGGCGCCGGGCTCCGCCGACAAGGCCAAGAAGTCGGGGGGCTAGGCCTCCCGCCAAGTCCCGCCTCGGGGCGGTGCGGCTGCCGCGCCGTCCCGACGATCCGCGGGCCATTTCGGGACGCGAGGCCGCGAGATCCGGCCCGCGCCCGCCGCCCTGTCGCGGCTTCGGGCGCCCGCGCTGCGGCCCGGAGGCCGTAGGTCGAGCGACCTAATTGCCCACCGATCCGCGCCCGCTATCGTCGCGCCTCCGCAACGTTCCGGAGTGCGACGTGAGAGCGCTGAAGCCTGTCTGTGTCCTGCTGGTCCTCGCCTGCGCGGCGTCCGGGATCGGGGCCGATCCCGCGCGGGCGCAGGACGCGGCGCCGAAGGCCTTCGCGCTCGATTCCGTTCCCGTCTCGGACGCACCGCTCGGCCGCTTTCCCTACTTCGCGCTGCCCGACGGCTACCAGCCGGTGAACCCGCCCGAGAAGCGGGAATTCGGGCATTTCCTGTTCTGGACCGGCGCAGCGCTCCACGAGGTCGAAGGCAAGGTCTTCCAGTCCCTGATCGGTCCCAAGGACGGCAAGACCTACTCCGCCTACGAGCTGAAGAAGAACATCGAGGCCGTGCTGACGCAGGCCGGCGGCCGGAAGATCGCCGACGGCCGGATCCCCAACTCCGTGACGGAGACGCTGCCGGAGGAGATCCGGATCGGGATGTATGAGGGCCTGGGCGACGTCTACAACGTGCCCGTCCAGACCTGGGTGATCCGCCGGTCGGACCGGCAGATCTGGGTGCATTTCGTGCCCGACAGCTTCACCGCGGCCTGGACGATCCTCGAGACGAAGCCGTTCGTGCAGACCGCCGGCCTCCTGCCCCCCGAGCGGCTGAAGCAGGCTCTCGACAAGACCGGGAAGGCGGTGATCCAGGTCAACTTCGCCACCGACAGGACCGAGATCCTGCCGGCCTCCGCCCCGCAGATCGACGCGGTGGCGGCCCTGCTGCGGACGGATCCCGGCCTGCGGCTCGCGATCAACGGCTACACGGACGGGACCGGGGCCGCCGCGCACAACCAGGCCCTGTCCGACGGCCGTGCCAGAGCGGTCATGGCGAGGCTCGTCGGCGCCGGCATTGCGAAGGACCGGCTGAAGGCCAAGGGCTTCGGTTCAGCCAGCCCGGTCGCCGCGGACGACAGCGAGGCGGGGCGGGCGCAGAACCGGCGCGTCGAGCTGGTCAAGTTCTGAGCGGCGCGGGCACGCGAAGACCCCCGGCGGCCGGGTTCGGACGGACCATCCGGGAGCGCGCCGGCGTCGGAGCGGGGGACAGCGCGATCGACAAGAGTATTTTGTCCGCCAGCTCATAAAAATCGACGCGCATTTTCGCGAGCTTTGACGCACAGTGCGTGGCCGTTCGCGGGCGGCCACGCCGCGTCCCGCCCGGCAGGAGATTCGCACGGCAAGAGCCGGCGGGCGGGCACGTGCCCGCGACCCAGGGAGGAAGGCCCATGCCGTCAGACATCGAGATCGCCCGCGCCGCGACCCTGAAGCCGATCGCGCAGGTCGCCGAGAAGCTCGGCATCCCGGATGACGCGCTCCACAATTACGGCAAGCACATCGCCAAGATCGACCACGGCTACATCGCCGGGCTGGAGAGCCGGAAGGCCGGCAAGCTCGTGCTGGTCACCGCGATCTCCCCGACGCCCGCGGGCGAGGGCAAGACCACCACCACGGTGGGCCTGGGCGACGCCCTGAACCGCATCGGCGAGAAGACCATGATCTGCCTGCGCGAGCCCTCGCTCGGGCCGTGCTTCGGCATGAAGGGCGGCGCCGCCGGCGGCGGCAAGGCCCAGGTCGTGCCGATGGAGCAGATCAACCTGCACTTCACCGGCGACTTCCACGCCATCACGTCGGCCCACAGCCTCGCGGCCGCGCTGATCGACAACCACGTCTACTGGGCGAACGAGCTCAACATCGACGTGCGCCGGATCCACTGGCGCCGCGTCGTCGACATGAACGACCGGGCTTTGCGCCAGATCACCCAGTCGCTCGGCGGCGTCGCCAACGGCTTCCCCCGGGAGGACGGGTTCGACATCACGGTGGCCTCCGAGGTGATGGCGGTGTTCTGCCTCGCCAAGGACCTCGCCGACCTGGAGGAGCGCCTCGGCCGGATCGTCATCGCCGAGACCCGCGACCGCAAGCTCGTCACCCTCAAGGACGTGAAGGCCACCGGCGCCATGACGGTGCTGCTCAAGGACGCCCTGCAGCCCAACCTCGTGCAGACGCTCGAGGGCAACCCGGCGCTGATCCATGGCGGCCCCTTCGCCAACATCGCCCATGGTTGCAACTCGGTGATCGCCACAAGGGCCGGCCTGCGGCTCGCGGACTACACGGTGACGGAGGCCGGGTTCGGCGCCGATCTCGGCGCCGAGAAGTTCCTCGACATCAAGTGCCGGCAGGCGGGCCTGACCCCCTCGGCCGTGGTGGTGGTGGCGACGGTCCGCGCCCTCAAGATGCACGGCGGCGTCGACAAGAAGAACCTCGGGTCCGAGAACATCGACGCCCTGGAGAAGGGTTTCGCCAATCTCGCCCGTCACGTCACCAACCTGCGCGGCTTCGGCCTGCCGGTGGTGGTCGGCGTCAACCACTTCCACGCCGACACCGACGCCGAGCACGCCAAGCTCAAGGACCTGTGCCGCGAGCGGCTCGACGTCGAGGCGATCACCTGCCGCCACTGGGCCGAGGGCGGTGCCGGGGCCGAGGAACTCGCCCGCGCGGTGGTGAAGCTCAGCCAGGCCGAGCCGGCGCCGATCCGCCACGCCTACGAGACCGAGAGCCGGCTCACCGACAAGATCCGGGCGATCGCCACCAAGCTGTACGGCGCCGCCGACATCCAGATCGAGACCAAGGCCGCCGGCAAGCTCGCCACCTTCGAGAAGGACGGCTACGGCCACCTGCCGATCTGCATGGCCAAGACCCAGTACTCCTTCTCCACCGACCCGACCCTGATGGGCGCCCCCGAGGGCCACATCGTCGGCGTGCGCGACGTCCGGCTCTCGGCCGGCGCGGGCTTCGTGGTGGCGATCTGCGGGGAGATCATGACCATGCCGGGCCTGCCCCGGGTGCCGGCCGCCGACACGATCCGGCTCGACGCCAACGGGCAGATCGACGGGCTGTTCTGAGAAACGTCGCGCGGGGCTCGCCCACGGGCGGGCCCCGCCGTTCGTCGTTGCGAGCGGAGCGAAGCAATCCAGGGACACACCGCATCCGGAGATCGCGCGCTGCCCTGGGTCGCTGCGCTCGCGATGACGGAGCGGGTCGGATCAGGGGCCGCCCCTACGCGTCCCCGAACAAGTCCACCGCCAGCCGGGAATGCGCCTCGCGCAGCATCCCGGTATCGACCCCGAGCGGCTGCCCGTCGATCACCCGCCAGCGCCCCGCGACCATCACCCGGTCGGCCCGGGTGGCGCCGCACAGGACGAGCGCCGCCAGCGGGTCGTGGGCTCCGGAGAAGCGCAGCTCGTCCAGGGTGAACAGGGCGAGATCCGCCTCGCGGCCCGGCGCGATCCGGCCGATATCGGAGCGGCCGAGACAGGCGGCCGAGCCCTCGGTCGCCCAGCGCAGGGCGTCGAGATGCGTCACGGCCTCCGCCCCGTAGGTGAGCCGGTTGATCATGAGGGCGTGGCGCACTCCCTCCATCAGGTTCGAGCTGTCGTTCGAGGCCGAGCCGTCGACGCCGAGGCCGACGGGCGCGCCCGCCGCCTCCAGCTCGCAGGTGCGGCAGCGGCCCGAGGCCAGGGTCATGTTCGAGGTCGGGCAGTGGCAGACACCGACGCCGGCCGCGCCGAGCCGCGCGACTTCGGCATCGGTGAAGTGGATGCCGTGGGCGAGCCAGACCCGATCGCTCAGCCAGCCGACCTCTTCGAGGTACTCCACCGGGCGGCAGCCGAACATCTGCTGGCAATAGGCCTCCTCGTCGCGCGTCTCGCCGAGATGGGTGTGCAGCCGGCACCCGCTGCGGGCGGCGAGCTCCGCGCTCGCGCGCATCAGGCGCTCGGTCACCGAGAACGGCGAGCAGGGGGCGAGGGCGATCTGCACCATCGCCCCGGGGGCGGGATCGTGGAACAGGTTCAGCACCCGCTCGCAGTCCGAGAGGATCGCGTCGTCGTCCTGGGTCAGGGCCGCGGGCGACAGGCCGCCCGCCCGGTCCGACAGGCTCAGGGAGCCGCGGGTGAGCGCGGCCCGGATCCCGAGGTCGCGGGCCTCCGCGACCTGGATGTCCATCGACGCCTCGAGGCCCTTCGGGAACAGGTAGTGGTGGTCGCCCGCCGTGGTGCAGCCCGAGAGCAGCAGCTCGGTGAAGGCGACCCGCGTGGCGAGCCGGAACGCCTCCGGGGTGATCCGCCCCCAGACCGTGTAGAGCGCCTCCAGCCAGGGGAAGAGCGGCTTGTTGAGCGCCAGCGGATGGGCGCGGGTCAGCGTCTGGAAGGCGTGGTGGTGGGTGTTGATCAGCCCCGGGATGACCACGTGGCGCGACGCGTCGAAGGTCGCGTCCACGGGCGCGGCGGGCCGCGCGCCCGCCGGCACGCACTCGACGATCCGGGTGCCCGCCACCACGATCCCGCCGCCGGCGCCCTCGGCCAGGACGGCGCGCGGGTCGCGGATCCAGAGGCGTCCCGATCCCGGTTCCCCTGCCTCGGCCATGCGCGTCCGCTCCCGTCGCCCGAGGGCCTGCGTAGCGGAGGCGTCGGACCGGGGGCAATCCCGCGGGTACACGCTTGAGGATCCGGGGCGGTCGGCGCCCCGGGCGCCCCGGCCAGGGTTGACGGGCCCCGGCCGCCTTGAGAAACGTCATGGGGACTGACCTATCACCCGTTGGGAGCGGCCGCGCCGTGACACGGACAGCCCCGCGCGAGGAGATGTTCGCGCCGAAACCCGTCCCGGGCGCCGTGCCGGCCGCCCTCGGCAGCGACGACCTGATCGAGCTCCTGTTCTTCGCCTACCGGGACTTCGTCGGCGATCCGGACAGGATCCTGGCCGATTACGGGTTCGGCCGCGCCCACCACCGGGTGCTGCACTTCGTCGACCGGTACCCGGGCCTGACGATCGCCGAGCTCCTCGACATCCTGCGCATCACCAAGCAGAGCCTGAACCGGGTGCTCAAGGACCTGATCGGGCAGGGCTACGTCGCGCAGAAGCCCGGTTCCAGCGACCGGCGCCAGCGCCTCCTGTACTGCACCGAGGCCGGCGCCGGGCTCGCGGCCGACCTGACGCGGGTCCAAGCCCGCCGCCTCGCCCGGGCGCTCGCGGCGCCGGATGCCCGGGGCTCCCCGGAGGACTTCCTGATGGCGATGATCGAGCCGGAGGACCGGCCGGCGGTCCAGCGCCTGATGGCGCGGCGCGGGGGCGGGGCCGAGGGGCAGGTCGACGCGGAGGAGCCCGCGTGAGCCACGCCGCCCGGTCCGACCTGCCCGACGAGGCGCCCCACGTCCTCGTGGTCGACGACGACCGCCGCCTGCGCGAATTGCTCGCCCGCTACCTCACCGACCAGGGCTTCCGGGTCACCGCGGCGGCGAGCGCCGCGGAGGCGCGCGCCCGGGCCCAGAGCGTCGTGTTCGACGCCATGGTGCTCGACGTGATGATGCCCGGCGAGAACGGCTTCGACTACGCGCGCAGCGTCCGCGAGACCTCGCGCGTGCCGATCCTGATGCTCACGGCCCGCTCCAACCCGAACGACCGGGTGATGGGGCTGGAGATCGGCGCGGACGATTACCTGCCGAAGCCGTTCGAGCCGCGGGAGCTGACGCTGCGGCTCAACAACATCATCAAGCGCAGCGTGCGGCCCCGCGCGGCCTCCGCCGAGGCCGTGACCTTCGGGCCCTTCGCGTTCCGGATCGACCGGGGCGAGCTGCGCCGGGACGACGAGCTGATCCGCATCACCGAGCGCGAGCGCGAGATCCTGACGATCCTGGCGACGGCGGGCGGCGCCAATGTCGAGCGCGAGCAGCTCGCCGGTCCGGGCGGCGCGGCGGCGGAGCGCACCGTCGACGTGCAGATCAACCGCCTGCGTCGCAAGACCGAGGTCGATCCCGCCAACCCGGTCTTCCTGCAGACCGTGCGGGGCGTCGGCTATCGGCTCGCCGTGGATTGAGCCGCCCGCGGGCCGTCGCCGGGCGGCTCAGACCACCCGCGGCGTGTCGGGCTTCAGCTTGAGGGCCTTGGCGATCCGGGTGGACAGGCTCCCCACGATCGCGAGGCTGGCCGAGGGGCCGGCGAGGGCGCGGACGGCCTCCAGCGCCTCCTCGGCGCTGGGCTTCATCACTGCGTAAACCGTGGCGCCGGGCGCCGCGCCGGCGCCCTCCGCGGTCACGGAGACGAGGAAGGTCGTGTGGCGTCGCCGCGGGCGTCCAGGCATGGTCCAGCATTTGGCATGTCGGCTAACCATCACCAATGCCTGAGACCCGGAGCCGGCCGGGAAACCGCACGCACCCGGCACGATAACCCGTGCCGGGTCTCTCAGATCAGGGCAAGGTCGATGCCGGGAAGCCGCAGCCCGTCGAGGCGCGTGCGCCAGCGCTGACCGGAGGCGACGGGCAGCGCGTCCGTCAGCGTGCCCGTCGTGACGATAGTCCCGGCGTCGAGCGGTGGGGCCACCGGATCGTTAGCCAGCGCATCGACGAGGTGGGCCAGGGCCGCGAGCGGCCCCGTCCCGAGCACGCAGCCGCCACCGCCCCGGTCCGCGACGGCCCCGTCCCGCAGTAGCTCGACGGTGAAGCCCGCGAGTTCGCCGAGCCAGGCCGGTCGCGCGTCCGCGGCGATCCGCACCCGCTCGCCCACCACCAGCAGCCCGTGCAGGCCGAAGGCCGCGACGGTGTCGGGCGCCGCGAAGCGCCAGCCCGGATAGAGCGACTGCACGATCTCGAAGCCGCTCGCCGCCCAGTCGAGGCAGGCGATCAGCGCCGCGGCATCCATGCTGGGCTCGGGTGCGCGCGCCAGCCCGAACACGATCTCCGGCTCGATCCGCGGCTCGACGAAGGCGGCGAGCGGCACCGGCCCCGACAGGGCGGCCCGGTCGCGCAGGGTCGTGTCGTAGACGTGCCCCCAGATCGGCGCGCGGACGCCGTAGCGCTCCCACAGGGTCGTGTTGGTGAAGCCGATCTTGTAGCCGACTGGCCGCTCGCCGCGCTCCCCGCGCAGGACCCGGACCGCCTCGGCCACCCGGTAGGCCGCCGGCAGGTCGAGGGCCGGATCCCAGTCGGTCAGCGGCGCGATCGGGCGGCGATGCTCGTGCGCGGAGAGGATCGTGCGGGCATGGGCCGCGGCGGAGATCGGCTCGGTCATCGGCGCACGGCGTGAGGGCCGACGGGGCGGCACCCGCGCCGGGCCGCCTCGATCGCGGCCGACTGATCTTACCCGAGGTGACCGTCGCCGGGAACGCGCGCTCTGTCGCTGCGCCGCCGACGCTCGCCGGCCCGTCCCCCGCGCGGAGCGCGCTCCCGGGGCGTTCGCTCCCGGCCCAGCCGCCCGCAGCATATTTTCATTAGAGGAATACCAAAATACGTTTCTTAAAGATGTGTCATCAGAGGCACATACTGCTCACGGATCCGTGATAGCTGGGCATCGGCGCGTATCTTCGCCCAGTAATTCTTTTTTAGAGTCGGTACAATGTCGAGATATGTCAGTGACCGGGCCGCGTCGCGCGCGTTCGATCATGCGGAGAGGCTGCTCCGGATCGGGTTTGTATCGTCGACATCTATACTCACGCTCGGGGCGGCCGCGCTCGCCCAGCCCGCGCCCGTCCAGCCGGCGCCCGCCACGGAGATCGAGCTGTCCGAACTCAGCGTGAGCGGCGAGGCGCGCGGGCGCAGCCTGAACAGCGACCTGTACGGGCGCGGCGGGGCCACCGGGCCGGTGCCCGGCTACGTCGCCAGCCGCAGCACGGTCGGCACGAAGACCGACACGCCGATCCTGGAGACCGCGCAGTCGGTGTCGGTCATCGGGCGCCAGCAGATCGAGGACCAGAACGCCCTGACCATCAATCAGGCGCTGCGCTTCACGCCGAGCGTCACCACCGAGCAGCGGGGCGGCGCCGGCTCGACGCGCCTGGAGCAGTTCTACATCCGCGGCTTCACCGCGCCGATCTTCCTCGACAACATGGCGCTGCCCGGTAACCGCGACGCTTTCCCTAGTGTCGATCCCTACCGCCTGGAGCGGGTCGACATCATCAAGGGGCCGGCCTCGGTCCTCTACGGGCAGTCCGGTCCGGGCGGCCTCGTCAACCTCGTCTCGAAGGTCCCGCAATTCGTCCGCCACGGCGAGATCTTCGTCCAGGGCGGCGGCTTCAGCGAGGTCCGCGGCGGCTTCGACGTCGGCGGCCCGATCGCGTCCGACATCCCGGGTCTCGCCGACCAGTTCGCCTACCGGGTCATCGGCCTCGGCTGGAACGGCGACGGCCCGGCCGTGACCACCAAGGTCGAGCGCGCCTTCATCAACCCGAGCCTCACGTGGCGGCCCTCCGCCGACACCTCGCTCACAGTCATCGCCAACTACCAGCGCGACCCGTTCTCGGGCTTCTACGGCGGCTTCCCGGCCGTCGGCACGGTGTTCCCGCGCAACTTCGGCAGCGGCGTCTTCGGCCGGCTGCCGGTAAACTTCTACGACGGCGACCGCACCATCGAGCGCTCCGACCGCACGCAGGCCTCCGTCGAGTACCTGTTCGACCACCGGATCACCGAGAACCTGCGCTTCCACTCGGCCGGCCGCTACCTGCGCTCGAACGGCGACTACCGCAGCGTGTTCACGACCTTCGGCGACGTCAACGGCCCGTACACGAGCGGCCCGATCATCGGCCGGTCGGTCGGCGGCACCCAGGTCGACATCGAAGCCTACACGATGGACAACAACTTCATCGCCGATTTCGACACCGGCCCGATCGCCCACACGGCGCTGCTCGGCGTCGACCACCGGACCTTCAGCACGCGGTCCGTCACCGGCCCGTTCCCGGCGACGACGAGCCTGAACGCCCTCGCCCCCGACCACGACCTGCCGATCCGGTTCCCCGCCTTCACGTCGACCTCGCGGATCGACGCGCAGCAGACCGGCGTGTACTTCCAGGATCAGGCGAAGTTCGACCGCTTCATCCTGACGCTCGGCGGCCGCTACGACACCGCCCGGCAGACCGGCCCGACCCGCACCTTCGCGCCGAACGGGCTGACCATCCAGGACGTCCCGGCCGAGGCCTTCACCGGCCGCGCCAGCCTGCTCTACCTGTTCGACAGCGGCGTCGCCCCGTACGTCTCCTACAGCGAGGCGTTCGAGCCGATCGTCAACGGGCGGATCTTCGACGCCGCCTTCGGCTCGGCCGGGCGCATCCCCGTCCCGATCGCCAGCAACCAGTACGAGGCCGGCATCAAGTACCAGCCGCCCGGCACCGACATCCTGCTGACCACCGCGTTCTTCGACATCCGCCGCTCGAACGCCACCACCACCGACCCGGTCAATCCCGGCTTCGTCGTGCAGACCGGCGAGGTCGGCGTGCAGGGCGTCGAGTTCGAGGCGCGGACCACCCTCGCCGAGGGCCTCAGCCTGATCGGCGGCTTCTCGCTCCTCGACATCCGCAACGTCCGCGACACCGGCTTCACCACGAACGACCTGACCCGCCGGCAGGTGCCGCTCCAGGGGCTGCGGCCGGTGCAGGTGCCGGACACGACGGCCTCGCTGTTCGTCGACTACCGCTTCACCGACGGCCCGCTCATCGGCCTCGGCCTCGGCGGCGGCGTGCGCTACCTCGGCCCGTCCTGGGGCGATCCCGCCAACACGTTCCAGGTGCCCGAGAGCGTGCTGGTCGACGCCGTCGCCTCCTACGACATGAAGCACCTCGACCCGCGGCTCGCCGGCCTCAGCGCGCAGATCAACGTGCAGAACCTGCTCGACGAGCGCTACGTGACCGGCTGCTTCACCTACTCGGGCTGCTATTACGGCCTGCCGCGCACGGTCTACGCGACCCTGCGCTACCGCTGGTGAGGCGGCCGCCGTGGGCAAGACCTTCCGGCAGTCGATGGCGTGGCTCCACGCCTGGTCGGGCCTCGTCGTCGGCTGGGTGCTGTTCGCCGTCTTCGTGACGGGCACGGCGAGCTACTACCGGCCCGAGATCTCGCAGTGGATGCGGCCCGAGCTCCGCACCGACCGGACCTTCGGGCCGGCGGAGCTCGCGGCGGCGGCCGAGCGCGGCGTCGCCCACCTGCAGGCCCATGCGGGCGGCGCGCGGACGTGGTTCCTCGCGCTGCCGCGGCCGGACCGGCCGGTGCTGGAGCTGTTCTGGCGGACCGGCCCGGGCCGGCCGCCCGGCCACGTCCTCCTGGATCCCGACAGCGGCGCGCCGGCGGCGGTGCGGGCGACGCGCGGCGGCGACTTCCTCTACCGCTTCCACTTCGAGCTGAACCTGCCGCCGCTCTGGGGCCGCTGGATCGTCGGCGCCTGCGCGATGATCATGCTGGTGGCGCTGATCTCGGGAATCGTCACCCACCGGCGCATCTTCGCCGACTTCTTCACCTTCCGCCGGGACAAGTCCGCCCAGCGGGGCTGGCTCGACGCGCACAACGTCACGGGCGTGCTCGCCCTGCCGTTCCACCTGATGATCACCTATACCGGGCTCGCCACCCTCATGGTGATGTACGTGCCCTGGGGCCTGAACACGGCCTATCGCGGCGACAGCCAGCGCTACTTCGCCGAGTCCGGCCAGATCACCGCGCCGCGCCCGCCCGCCGGCCAGCCCGGCACGCTCGTAGCGGTCGGGCCGCTGGTGGTCCGCGCCCTGGCGATGCGGCCGGAACCCCTGGAGCGGATCACGGTGGTCAACCCGGCGGACGCGCGCGCCACCGTGGTGGCGGTGTTCGAGGAGCCGCACGGCCTCTCCCACGAGCACCCGCAGATCGCCTTCGACGGCGTGACGGGCGCGGTCCTGGAGGTGCGCGCGGGCGGCCTGCGGCCGGCGACCAAGACGTTCACCGCGATGGTCGGCCTGCACGAGGCGCACTTCGCCGGCCCGGCCCTGCGGGTGCTTTTCTTCCTGTGCGGCCTCGCCGGCAGCGCCATGGTGGCGACCGGGCTGCTGCTCTGGGCGGTGGCGCGCCTGCCCAAGGGGGACGCGCCCCGGGGCTTCGGCCTGCGCCTCGTCCAGGGCCTGAACGTCGCGACGATCGCCGGCCTGCCCGCGGCCGTCGCCGCCTATTTCCTGGCCAACCGGCTGCTCCCCGCCGCGCTGCCCGCGCGGGCGGAGTGGGAGGTCGGGGCCTTCTTCGCCGTCTGGCTGCTCGTCGCCGTGGCGGCGCTCCTGCGCCCGGCCGGGCGGGTCTGGCCGGAGACGCTGACGGCGGCGGCCGCGTTGTACGGCGCCGTCGCGGCCGCGGATGTCGGGCGCCTCGTCGCGCTCCGGCTCGGCGGCGACGCGCCGGTCGAGCCGGTCCTCCTCGCCTTCGACGGCGCGATGCTGGCCCTCGCCGCCCTCTTCCTGCTCGCGGTCCGCACGATCGCGCGGCGCGGCGGAGCGTCCCGCGGCCCCGCGAAGGCCGCGGGGCTCTCGATCGCGGGGCACGCGCGGCGGGACCAGGCCCGGCCCGGCATGCCGGTACCGGGAGATCGGGAGCCGATATGATAAAATTGAACTGGTATATTGAACCCAGTGCGGCGAATTAATTCAAAATAACTCCCGAAGCCTGACATATATCGGATGCGCGTCGACTGTATCTGTGCAGAATGGTTCGGCCGGCATGCCAGCCGGTCGCGCCTGTGTCGTCGATTTTCACGCCCTTGATCCTTCGGCCCAGGCGTTCCAGCGCGGTCCATCCCAAGCGCACGCTGGACATGTCCCCGAGACCCAGAACTTGAGCCTCGAGGCGCGGCCCTCGAGGCTCTTTTTCTGCCGCGCCGGGCGATGCGGGCCCGGCGGCTGTTCACGGGCCCCGCGTCCCCGTACCAGAAGGCCCAGGGAGCGGCAGGACGGGCATGCAGCGCATCACCATCACCATCGACGACGCCCTGCTGACGGCGGTCGACGACCTCTGCGCGCGGCGCGGCTACGGCAGCCGCTCGGAGGCGGTGCGCGACATCGTCCGCGACGCCCTGGCGCCGGCCCGCGCCGCGGAGACCGGCGGATCGGCGGCCTGCTACGGAGCCCTGAGCTACGTCTACAGCCACGGCACCCGCGACCTGGCCCGCCGGCTGACCGGCGAGGGGCATGAGCACGGCGTCTCGATCGCCAGCCTGCACGTGCACCTGACCCACGACGCGTGCCTCGAGGTGGCGGTCCTGCGCGGGCCGGTGGCCCGGATGCAGAGCTACGCCGACGCCGTGGTCACGCAGCGCGGCGTCCGCTACGGTCACCTGCACCTCATCCCGGAAGGCGACGACGCCCACGCCCATCCGGGCCACGGCGACGACGGCCCGGGGTGAGGGCGCCTCCTGCCCGCGATCCGGCGCCCCGTCGACTGCGCCCCACGCGCAACACGGCCGGCCTAATCCGCCCGTATGATTTTTTCGTATGTTTATCATACGGGCGGCGTGCGAGAGTCCGGGGATCGCCACGCCTCGCCCGGTCTGCCGGTGTCCCGCCCGACTTCCCGCTCGACTTCCCGTCCTGTCTGCTGCCACCGGCCTGCCGCCCCCGGCTTCCGCGCCGTGACCCGGCTGCTCGCCGCGGGCGGCCTCGTCGTCGCGACCGCCGGGCGCGGCTGGGCGGCGCCGGGTGAGGGCGCCCCGACACCGTCGGCCGTCACCCTGTCCGAGATCTCGGTGGTCCCCGCGGCGCCTCCGGTCATCCCCGCGACGGACGGGCCCGGCGCCAGCGCGGGCTATGTCGGCGGCGTCACCGGGATCGGCGGCGCCCTGCTGAGCGTCGACGCGGCCAGCGCCGGCGTCATCGGCGGTGCGGTCCTCAACGCCCGCCCGGTCACGCGGCCCGGCGAGGTGCTGGAGGCAGTGCCGGGCCTGATCGTCACCCAGCACAGCGGGGAGGGGAAGGCCAACCAGTACTTCCTGCGCGGCTTCAACCTCGACCACGGGACCGACATCGCCATCAGCGTCGACGGCATGCCGGTCAACATGCGCACCCACGCCCACGGCCAGGGCTACGCCGACCTCAACTTCCTCATCCCCGAACTCGTCGGCGCGGTGGAGTACCACAAGGGGCCGTACTTCGTGCGCGACGGCGACTTCGCCTCCGCGGGCTCGGTGCGCATCGACTATCTCGACACCGTGCGGGAGAATCTCGCGCTGACCTCGATCGGCAGCTTCGGCTACAAGCGGGCTCTGTCGATCGCCTCGGCCCCGCTGGGCGAGGGCACCCTGCTGGTGGCCGGCGAGGCGCAGGTCTACGACGGGCCGTGGACCGTCCCGGACGCGCTGCGCAAGCTCAACGGCGTCGCCCGCTACAGCCAGGGCACGGCGCTGGACGGGTTCGCGGTCACCGGCATGGCCTACGCGTCCCGCTGGACGGCCACCAACCAGATCCCGGAGCGGGCCGTCGGCGCGGGGCTGATCGGCCGCTACGGCACCCTCAACCCCACGGATGGCGGCGACACCGCCCGCTTCTCCCTGTCGGGGCGGTTCAGCGCGACGGACGACACCGGCATCACCCGGGCCTCGGCCTACGTGATCCGCTACCAAATGAACCTGTTCAACGACTTCACCTACTTCCTCAACGATCCCGTCGGCGGCGACCAGTTCCACCAGCTCGACCAGCGCGTCCTCGGCGGCGGCGAGGTGCTGCACATCTTCCAGGGCGACCTGTTCGGCCGGCCGCTGGAGGTCGAGGTCGGCGCCCAGACGCGGACGGACTCGATCCGCGTCGGCCTGTTCAACACCGCCTTCCGCCAGTACCGCTCGACCGTGCTCGACGACCGCGTGCTGGAATCGAGCGGCGCCCTCTACCTGGACACCCGGGTGCGCTGGACCGAGTGGCTGCGCACGAGCGTCGGCGTGCGGGCGGACGGCTACTACGCCGACGTCCGCTCGGACACGCCGGCGAACTCCGGACGGGCCACCGACGGCATCGTCAACCCGAAGCTCGGCCTCGTGATCGGACCGTGGTCCGACACCGAGATCTACGTGAATTACGGCGGCGGCTTCCACTCGAACGACGCGCGCGGCGTCACCGCCACGGTCGATCCCGCGAGCCCCCTGTTCAACATCACCCGGTCGCCCTTCCTGGTGCCCTCCACGGGCTACGAGCTGGGCCTGCGCAACCGGTCGATCGCCGGGCTGGAGACGAGCCTCGCGCTGTTCCGGCTCGACTTCGCCTCGGAGAACATCTTCCAGGGCGACACCGGCACCACGGAGCCGAGCCGCCCGACCCGCCGGTTCGGCGTCGAGTGGACGAACCGCTACGCGGTGACGCCGTGGCTGTCCCTGGACGGGGATCTGACGATCACCAACGCCCGGTTCTCTAGCTACGACCCGGCGGGCAACCGGGTGCCGGAGGCCCCCACGACCATCGCGTCGGCGGGCGTGACCTTCGGCGAGCCCCTCGGCTGGTTCGGGAGCCTGCGGGTCCGCTATTTCGGGCCGCGCCCGCTCATCGAGGACAACGCGATCCGCTCCCGGGCGACCGCCCTGCTCAACGGCCGCATCGGCTACCTGTTCGACACCGGGGTGAGCGTCTCGCTGGACGTGCTCAACCTGACGAACAGCAAGGCCGACCAGATCACCTACGCCTACGTCTCGCGCCTTCCGGGCGAGCCCGCCGAGGGGCTGATCGACCGCGTCTTCCACCCGGTGGAGCCCACGGCCGTGCGCCTGACGATCGCCGGGCGGTTCTGACCGCCAGCGCCACGACGACACGCGGGTCCCGACCCCCTCGCGGCAGACCCACGCCGCGACGGACTTCGTCCCGGCGTCCCGGTCGCGTCAGCCGCCGCTGCGCGAGACCCGGTAGTCGCGCGGGGTCAGGCCGTAGGTCTCCCGGAACGCGCGACTGAGCTGGGCGCCGCTCCTGAAGCCGTAGGCCTCCCCGATCGCGCCGATCGACCGCGGCTCCAGCGGATTGTCGAGGGCGGCCCGCACGGCCGCGAGGCGCTGCCGCGCGCGGTAACGCGCCACCCCACCTTCCGGCTCGAACAGGCGGTAGAGCTGGGAGCGCGATATGCCGAGCGCCCGCGCGATCGCGTCGATCCGGGGCGGCGTGTCGAGCTGGCCGCGGATGAGCCGCTTCGCGGCCCTGAGCCGGGCGGCCTCGAGCGGCGCGGCCGCGCGGGCCGCTCCCTCCAGGCTCGGGCGCGCGCAGGCCGCGACCATGTGGAGCGTGGCCTGCGCGATCGGGGCGGCGTCGGTCGCGGTGATCGCGCCGCTATGCGCGGCCAGGCTCCGGATATGGTCGGCGAGCAGGCGGCCCGCGCCGCCGGTCAGGATCAGCCCGTGCATCGCGTCCTCGTCCGGCAGCACGGTGGCGATGGAGGCGCGCGGGACGGCCAGGATCAGCGAGTCCGTCTCCGGCACCCGGCTGCGGCGGTACGGCTGCGACAGGTCGTTGAGGCTGACCGCGCCCGCCGGAACCTCCGCCACGCCCCGTTCGGTCTCGACGCTGTAGGCGTGCCGGCTGAGGTGCAGGACGAACCCGTCCTGACCGTCGCGCCGGATCCGGGAGCGGGACCGGGCCGGCCCCTGCGGTGCGGCGCTCATGACGCGCAGGGCCATCGGGCCGATCAGCGTCGTCTCGATCCGGCCCGAGAAGCCGTGCGGATCGGCATCGAGGTCGTGGGCTGCGAACAGCGCGCGCCACGCGGCGAAGCGGTCGCGCTCCGGCAGGGCATCCGTCGTGAAGAGGGAACGGGGTACGACGTTCACGGCGGGACCGATGAGCGAGGGTTGAGTGATTTTACCTTACGTTGCGCGATCGACCAGTGCGCTCGGGACACAATCTACGATCTGACGCGATCGCTCCCGGAGGGGCGACTGTCTATGCCGCTGAGCCATCGTCCCATCGCGGCAGTGCCGCGATGCACCGACCTTCAGGTTATGAGGACTTGCGTAAAACATAACGCGTTATATAAATCGTGTCGGGAGGACCGACATGCCGGCAGACATCCTCGACGAACTCGGGCCGCTGTTCCTAGGCAGCCGCCTCAAGCGCCTCGCCGACCGCTTCCAGGCCGACGCCGCCCGGATCCTGCGGGACGAGGGGCTCGGCATCCAGCCGGCCCAGTTCCCGCTCCTCGCCGCCATCGACCGCTACGGGCCGCTGAGCATCGGCGACGCCGCCGCCGCCCTCGGCGTCAGCCAGCCGGCGGCCACGCGCACGGCGGCGAGCCTCGTCGCGCTCGGCTTGCTCGAAGAGGCGCGGTCGGACGCGGACCTTCGCCAGAAGGCGCTGTCGCTCAGCGGTGCGGGCGAGGCCCTGATGGCGCGCGCCAAGGACGCGCTCTGGCCGCGCGTCGACAGGGCCGTCGCGAGCCTGTGTGCCGGCCTGTCGGGCCCCCTGCTGGACCAGGTCGCCGCCCTGGAGCGCCGGCTCGACGCCGTCCCGTTCGCGGCCCGCATCCGCCAGGACGGCGCGGCCGGCAACGCCGCGACGGGCCTGACGATCCGGGACTACACGGACGCGCTGGCGGACCGCTTCCGCGACATCAACGCCGAGTGGATCGAGGCGATGTTCGCGCTGGAGGAGAACGACCGCCGGATCCTGTCCGATCCCCGCGGCGAGATCCTGGGCCGCGGCGGGCTCATCCTGTTCGTTGAGTCGGCGGATCTCGGGATCGTCGGCACCTGCGCGCTGATGCGGACGGAGGCGGGCTGCTACGAGCTGACCAAGATGGCCGTGTCCGCGCGGGCCCGGGGCCGCAAGGCCGGCGAGCACCTGCTGCGGGCGGTGCTGGCCCGCGCCGCGGCCATGGAGATCGAGACGCTCTACCTGCTGACCAACACCAAGTGCGCGGCCGCCGTGCACCTGTACGAGAAGGTCGGGTTCCGGCACGACCCGGAGATCATGGACCGGTTCGGCCGGCGCTATGCCCGCTGCAACGTGGCCATGCGCTATCCCCTGTGACGCCGCGCCCGACGCGCCGAGGGCGACCCGTTCCCGGTCGTGCCGCCCGGCGCGGCGACGAAGCGCGGATCCCGGCCGTGCGCGGGCCCGCGCGGCGCCGCAGCGAGCTGCTCCCATCCGCGGAGGATAGCCGCGCGCTCTGCGTCAGATCTCGTTCAGCAGTGACGATGCGCGGACAGACAAAATGATGGGCGCGAAGAGTTCAACTGAAAATTGATTTGGGCGATCTGCTTGTGAGAGCATCAGCAACAGATCCCGTAACGGAATCTTATCGTCGCGCTTCCATCTTGGTGGCCCCGCTCTGGAGCTGCGCTCGGACAATGAAAGCTTGGTTCGCGAAACTTTCGATCCAGCACCGGCTGGTCGGAGCACTCGCGCTGCTCATCGTCTGTCTGCTCCTCGTCGGCGGCGTGGGCCTGCACGCCGTCGGCGATCTCGCCGAGGACCAGATCCGCCTCGGCAACGGCACCCTGCCCAGCGTGCGCTACGCCGGCGAGCTGCGCGGCAACGTGATCGACGTGCGCGTCAGCGTCGTGAACCACATCCTCTATCCCGAGGCCGCCCACATGCGGGCCGAGGAGGCGGCCCTGGCGAAGAAGACGGAGGCGGTGGCCGCCGCGATGCGCAACTACGCGCCGCTGATCGACGGTCCGAAGGAGCGCGCGCTCTTCGACGTGTTCGACCGGGAATGGAAGAGCTACCTCGCGGCGATCCCCGCCGTGCTGGAATACTCGCGGACGGGCCGCAAGGATCTGGCGCTGCGCGAGAGCTTGGTCGGCGTCCGCCCCCACATCAAGGCGGCCTCCCAGGCGCTCGAGGAGATCGTGGCGCTCAACAACGCCAGCGGCGAGACGGCGATCGCCCAGGGAGCGGCCGCCGCCTCCGGCGCGAAGCGGCTCATGCTGGCGATCGGCGCCATCGCCCTCGTGCTCGCGACCGCGCTCGGTGCGCTGATCGTGCGGAGCATCGCCGCCAGTGTCCGCGCCGTGCTGGAACCGATGCGGCGGCTGGCGGCCGGGGACCTCGCGGTCGCGATCCCGCACCAGGGCGAGCGGAACGAGATCGGCCAGATCGCCGACGCCGTACAGGTCTTCAAGGATTCGGGGATCGAGGCGCGGCGGCTGGCCGCCCTCCAGGCCGAGGCCGACGCCGCCAAGATGCGCCGCGCCGAGCTGCTCGACCGCATCACCCGCGGTTTCGAGCGGGAGGCCGGGGCGCTCACGGACGAGCTGACCGCCGCCGCCACCGAGATGGAGGCGACCGCCGCCTCGATGACCGAGATCGCCGCGCAGACCAACACCCTCGCGGCGAGCGTCTCGGTCGCCGCCGAGCAGACCTCCGGTAACGTCCAGCAGGTCGCGAGCGCGACCGAGGAGATGGCGGCCTCCGTGCAGGAGATCAGCGGGCAGGTGACCCATTCGGTCGAGATCGCCGCCTCGGCCATCGCGCGCGCACAGGAGACCGGCACCATCATCCGGGAGCTGTCCGACAGCGCCGACCGGATCGGCGCGGCGGCCGGCCTGATCTCGGGCGTGGCGAGCCAGACCAACCTGCTCGCCCTCAACGCCACCATCGAGGCGGCGCGCGCCGGCGAGGCCGGCCGCGGCTTCGCGGTGGTGGCCGCCGAGGTCAAGACGCTGGCCGAGCAGACGGCCCGGGCGACCCAGGAGATCTCCGCCCGGATCGGCGCGATCCAGTCCGCCACGCGGGGCGCGGTGGAGGCGGTCCAGGGCGTGAGCCGCACGATCGACGACATGTCGGGCATCGCCACCCACATCGCCTCGGCGATCGAGGAGCAGGGCGCGGCCACGCGCGAGATCGCGCGGAACGTCCAGGCGGCCGCGCACGGGACCCGGCAGGTCACGGGCCATATCGGATCGGTGCGCGAGGGGGCCGGCGAGACCGGATCGGCCGCGACGCAGGTTCTCGACGCCGCGCGCACCCTCGCGGTCCGGTCCGACGGGCTCAGCCGGGCCGTCCGCAGCTTCCTGGACGAGGTCCGGGCCGCCTAGAGCTGCGCCCGATCGAGGCGCGACGGGGCGATCGCCGAGCCCGTGCTGTCCGCGGTGCGGGCCCCTCTCCCGCACGGCAGAGGGGGCATGGCGCGGCTGCCCCGACCGGAGCGTCTGTCTCCCGGATCTGTCTTCCGGAACGGTGCACAACGACTTGGACCGCCCCCCGCGTGAGGCCCCGCGGGTCGACGCGCCGGTCGGCCCGGGGATCGGGCAGCCCCGCCCGCGCTCAGTTGCAGCCGTCGCAGATGCTGCGCTCGATCTTGTTGAGCCGGGCGCGCTCGTGCTCCTGCACGGCGCGTGGCGGCACCTCGCCCGGGCCGAGGGACGTGCCGGGGGGTTTGGTCACGCCGAGGCTGTTGGTGTTCGGCGCCGTGATCGTCGTGGCCGGGCCGCCACCCGTGCCGGTCTGGTCGGGCGCCAGGCCCTGGGCCGCGAGGGTGGCCGGGACGGCCAGGCTCAGCAGGGCCAGGGCCGCGGAGCGGAAGAGGGTTCGGGTCATCGTACCTCCCGTCGTCGAGCGCGCGTGAAACAGCTTGGCAGTATCCGTCGCCTCCCGAAACCGCCTTCGTCCAGTCGTGAGCCGGATGGCTCCACTATCCACCGTAATCCGACTGGCCGATAGAGTCCCGACTGCGCTCGGAGCGATCGGTTGGCGGACCGGTTCGGCTGCCGGCCCGGTCGGTCCGATCCGATCGCGCGATCATCGGGCGAAATCTATCCGGTCAGATCTTAGTCGATCGCTAATAAATATTAGCTAAGTATTTACAAGAGCGGGATCGGGTCCCGTCGGGAGCGGATCCGGGAACAGGGAGCCTCGCATGTGCGTCGCGTGTGACTGGGCGCCCCATTTCCTGGCCTTCGGGGGCGGGCGCGCCGTCAATCGGCGCGCGGTGCTGCGGTCGGGCGCGGCCATCACCGCGACGGCGCTCGCGCTGGACCTCGTCCCGACGGGCGCCCGCGCCGAACCGGGGAGCGGCCGCGCGGCCGCGGCGGGGCCCGCCGACGTCGTGTTCCACAACGGCCCCGTCTACACGGTGGCGGGGCCGGCCCCCTGGGCCGAGGCGGTCGCGGTGCGCGGCAACACCATCGTCCATGTCGGTGACGCGGCCGGCGCGCTGGCGCTGGCCGGCCCGGCCACGCAGGTGGTGGATCTCCAGGGCCGGCTGCTGATGCCCGGCTTCGTCGAGGGCCACACCCACCCGTTCCTCGGCGCGTTCCTGACGTCCGGGGTCGACCTGCAGCGCGAGAACCTCGCCCAGGTCCTCGCGGCCATCGAGTCCTACGCGAAGGCGCATCCGACCGGGCCGATCCGCGGCTTCGGGTGGCGCGTCGACATGTTTCCCCCGGAGGGCCCCAACCGGGCCGAACTCGACGCCATCCTGCCGGACCGGCCGGCCTTCTTCTTCGCCATCGACGGGCACAGCCTGTGGGCCAATTCCAAGGCGCTGGCCATGGCCGGCGTCGACCGGGACACGCCCGACCCGATCCCGCGCTTCAGCTACTACGCGCGCGACCAGAAGGGCGACCCCACCGGCTACGTGCTCGAGGTGAACGCGGTCCTCGGGCTGGTCAACGCCGTGGAACCCATCAGCGTCGCCGCCATGGGCAGCCTGCTGGACGGCTGGCTGCCCAAGGCCGCGGCCGCCGGCATCACCACGGTCTTCGACGCGGGCGTCCCGCCCGTTGGCAGCGATCAGGCCGCCATCATCGCGCTCTACGTGGAGGCCGAGAAGCGCGGCACGCTGCCGTTCCGCGTCTCCGCCTCCTACTCGGTGAAGTCGCTGCCGATCGACGACACGGTCGAGCAGTTCAACGCCGTGCGTCGGCAGGTCTCCGGCGAGCTCGTGCACGTCGACATCGTGAAGATCGTCGGCGACGGCTCGCAGGGCGGCTACACGGCGTGGCTGATCGAGCCCTACGCCGACCTGCCCGACTCGACCGGAGGGTCGCCCTTCACCGAGGCGCAGTGGCACGACCTCGTCGGCGCGGTCGACGCGGCGGGCTTCGACGTCCACGTCCACGCCTGCGGCGAGCGGACCGCCCGCGTCGCCCTCGACGCGATCGAGAAGGCCGTGGCGAACAACCCGGCCCGCGACCGGCGGCACGCCATCGCCCACTTGGTCTATGTCGAGGACAGCGACGCGCCCCGCTTCGCCCGGCTCGGCGTGACCGCGCAGTTCTCGGCCAACTGGTCGTCGGCCGACCCCGACACGCTGCAGAACATGATGGCGCGCTACGGCGCGCACCGCGCCAGCCGGATGTACCGGACCAGGACGATCCTGAAGCAGGGCGGGCGGGTCTCCTTCGGCACGGACTGGCCGGCGGCCGGCTACGTCTCGACCTACGAGCCCCTCACGTCGATCCAGGTCGGCGTGACGCGGCAGCTGGTCGGCCGGCCGGACGCGCCCGTGCTGAGCCCCGCCGACGAACGTCTGACGGTCGCGGAGGCGATCCACGCCAACACGATGGGCGCCGCCTACCAGCTCCGCATGGACGACAGGATCGGGTCGGTGGAGGTGGGCAAGCGCGCCGACCTGATCGTCCTCGACCGCAACATCCTGACGATCGATCCGCACGAGATCCACCGGACCAAGGTCGCCCTGACCATGATGGACGGCGTCGTGCGGCACCGGGCCTGAGGACCAGGCCGACCGGTCAGGGGCCCGGCGCGGCGCCGGCGGCCGTCCCGCCCGGATCCGCGAGCCGGTCCGCCACCATCCGGCAGAACGCCTCGGCCGCAGGCGGCATCGTCCGCCCGGCCTTCTTGATCAGGCAGACCGGACGCTCGAACAGCGGGTCGTCGATCGGCCGCGAACGGAGCAGGGGCTCGGCCCGGATCTCCCGCGCCGCGCCCGGGAGGATCGTCAGGCCGAGGCCGGCCCGGACCATGCTGACGGCGGTCATCATGTAGGTGGCCTCGCAGGCCACGCGGGGCTGGCGGCCCGAGCCGACGAAGGCGCGGTCGACCACCGCCCGCACGCTCGTGGCCGGGTCCATCAGGATCAGGGGGTGCTCGGCGAGCGCCGCGATCGTGACCCGGGGCAGCGCGCCGATCGGGTGATCGGCGGGATAGATCACGTGCAGGGCGTCGCGCGTCCGGTGCAGGACGCCGATCTCCGGATCGCGGACGTCGCCGCCGACGATGCCGAGATCCGCCTCCTCCTCGCGCACGAGGTCGAGCACCCGCTGCGCGATGACGTCCTTGATCCGGAACGTCACGGCGGGGTGCTCGGCGCGGAAGCGGACGATCGCGTCGGACAGCACGCTCGCCGCGAAGGACGGCAGCGTCGCGACGCGCACGACCCCGTGGCGCCGTGCCGCGAGGTCGCGGGTGTCGACCACCACGGCGTCGAGGTCGCGCAGCACCCGCTCGAACACGGGCAGCAGCTCGCGGCCGAGCCGCGTCGGCGCGACGGTGCGGCTGGTCCGGTCGAGGAGCCGCCCGTCGAGCATCTCCTCCAGGCGCTGGATCTGAACCGTCAGGGCGGGCTGCGACAGGTTCAGCCGGGCGGCCGCGCGGGTGAAGCTGCCGACCTGGACGACAGACACGAAGGCCCGCACCTGCCGCAGGTTGAGGTCCATAATCTCAGGCTATCGCTGCGATCCGATCTTTTCAATTGTATCATGAAGCCGTCCGCCGTTTCCTGACCCGATACAGGCGCGGATCCGAACCGCGCCGGCGCCAACGGGAGGAACGGATGCTGGCCCTGCTCGGCCTGTGCACGATCGCGCTGCTGCTCGCCGTCATCCTGACCAAGCGGATGTCGCCCCTCGTGGCGCTGATCGTCATTCCGGTCGCGGCCGCCCTGATCGGCGGGTTCGGATTCGACACCGGCAAGTTCGTCCTCGCGGGCCTGCAGAGCCTCGCGGGCGTCGTCGGCATGTTCGTGTTCGCGATCCTGTTCTTCGGCATCGTCAGCGATGCCGGGATGCTCGACCCGATCATCGACCGGATCCTGGCCCGGGTCGGCACCCGCCCCACCCGGATCGTGCCCGGCACCACCCTGCTGGCGCTGCTGATTCACCTCGACGGGTCGGGCGCGGTGACGTTCCTGATCACCATCCCGGCGATGCTGCCGCTCTACGACCGCGTCGGCATCGACCGGCGCATCCTGGCCTGCGCCGCCTCGATGGCGGCGGGCGTGAACTTCCTGCCCTGGACCGGGCCGATGATCCGCGCCTCCGCCGCCCTCAAGCTGCCGATCCCCGAGATCTTCTCGCCCCTCGTGCCGGTACAGGCGGTCGGGCTCGTCTTCATCTTCGCCGCCTCGTACTGGCTAGGCCTGCGGGAGGAGCGCCGTCTGGCCCTCGTCCCCGGGGCGACGAGGTCCGCGGGGGCCGCGCCCGGCCCGGCCACGACAGCCAGGACCCTCAGCGACGCGGAGCGGGCCCTGCGCCGGCCCGACCGCTTCTGGATCAACATCGTCCTCACGGCCGCGGTCCTCGGGACGATGGTGTTCCTGGCCGAGAAGGTGCCGCCGGCGCTGATGTTCATGCTCGGCACGGCGCTCGCGCTGGTCATCAACTACCCGCAGGTCGACGCCCAGCGGCAGCGCGTCGACGCGCACGCCAGGGCCGCGATCCTGATGGCCTCGATCCTCCTCGCCGCCGGCGTGTTCACCGGGATCATGCAGGGCACCGGCATGCTCAGGGCCATGGCCCAGACGGCCGTCACCTTCGTGCCTCCCGAGATGGGGCGCCACATCCCGTTCGGGCTCGGCCTCGTGTCGATGCCCCTGTCGATGCTGTTCGACCCGGACTCGTTCTACTTCGGCGTCCTGCCGGTGGTGGCGGAGGTGGCCCACCAGCTCGGCGTCCCGCCGGTGCAGGTCGCCCAGGGGGCGCTGCTCGGCCAGATGACGACGGGCTTCCCCGTCAGCCCGCTGACGCCCGCGACCTTCCTGGTCTGCGGCCTGACCGGGATCGACCTCGCCGACCACCAGAGATTCACCTTCCCGTTCCTGCTGGCGGCCTCGGTGGTGATGACCCTCGCCTGCGTCGTCTTCGGCGTCTTCCCCATCTGAACCCCTCTGACAGCGGAGAGCGCGCCATGAGAACCGTCCGCCTCGGCGCCGGCGCCGGCTATGCCGGAGACCGCATCGAGCCCGCCGTCGAACTCGCCGAGCGCGGCGACCTCGACTACCTCGTGTTCGAGTGCCTCGCCGAGCGCACCATCGCGCTGGCGCAGCAGGCGAAGCTGCGCGACCCCGAGGGCGGCTACGATCCGCTGCTGGAGGCGCGCCTGCGGGCCGTGCTCGGGCCGTGCCGGGCCCGCGGCATCCGCATCGTCACCAACATGGGCGCGGCCAACCCGGTCGCCGCCGCCCGGAAGGCCGGGGCGCTCGCGCGGGAGATGGGCCTCGCCGGCCTGCGGATCGCCGCGGTGACCGGCGACGACCTGCTCGACGCGGTGCGGGCGGGCGACTTCGTCCTGGAGGAGAGCGGCGAGCCGGTCGCCGGCCTCGGCAACCGCGTCGTCTCGGCGAACGCCTATCTCGGCGCGGCGCCGATCGTGGCCGCCCTCGCGGACGGCGCCGACGTGGTCATCACCGGCCGCGTCGGCGATCCGGCCCTGTTCCTGGCCCCCCTGGTGCACGCCTTCGGCTGGGCAATGAACGACTGGGAGCGCCTGGGCCGCGGCACCCTCGCGGGCCACCTCCTCGAATGCGCCGGCCAGATCACCGGCGGCTACTTCGCCGATCCGGGCTGCAAGGACGTACCGGACCTCGCGCGCCTCGGCTTCCCCATCGGGATCGTGGCCGAGGACGGCACGGTCGAGATCACGAAGGTCGCGGGTTCGGGCGGCCGGATCAGCCTCGCCACCTGCAAGGAGCAGCTGCTCTACGAGGTGCACGACCCGGCGCGCTACATCCAGCCGGATGTGGTCGGCGACTTCTCCGAGGTCGAGATGGAGCAGGTCGGCCCCGACCGCGTCCGGGTGCGCGGCGCGACGGGCGCGCCGGCGACGGGCCTCCTGAAGGTCTCGGTTGGGTACGTGGATTCCTATATCGGCGAGGGGCAGATCTCCTACGCCGGGCCCGGCGCCCTGGCCCGCGGCCGGCTCGCCCTGTCGGTGGTGCGCAAGCGCCTCGCCCTCACCGGCGTGGCGACGACCGAGCTGCGCTGCGACCTGATCGGCGTCGACGCGCTCCACGGCGCGGCGCTGTCGGGCGAGCGGGAGCCCTACGAGGTCCGCCTGCGGGTCGCCGGGCGGACCGAGACCCACGCCGAGGCCGTGCGGATCGGCAACGAGGTCGAGACGCTCTACACCAACGGCCCGGCCGGCGGCGGCGGCGCCTGGAAATCGGCCCGCGAGGTGGTGGCGGTGCAGTCGGTCCTCGTCCCGGCCGCCCTCGCTCGGCCGCGCGTGCACGTCGTCGAAGCCTGAGAGCCGGGAGACCCGAGGATGAAGCTGCGCGCGCTCGCCCATGCCCGCACGGGCGACAAGGGCAACACATCGAACATCGCGCTGATCGCCTACGACGCGGCCGATTACGAGCACCTCGCGGCGCACGTCACGGCCGAGCGGGTGCGGGCGCATTTCCGCGGGATCGTGACCGGCGACGTGACCCGCTACGCGCTGCCGAAGCTCGGGGCGCTGAACTTCGTGCTCACGGGGGCGCTCGGCGGCGGCGTCACCCGCTCCCTGGCCCTCGACGCGCACGGCAAGAGCCTCGGCGCCGCGCTCCTCGATCTGGACATCCCGGACCTCGGCGCCGGCCGAGCCGCACGCGGAAGCCCGAGACGGTGAGGGGCGAGGCCGCCGCGGCCTGATCGCGATGCGGGTTCGAACCAGAGGCCGCCCATGACCGTTGACGGTCGTTCAGCGTGACCGTTCGAAGAGCCCAGATGGACCGCCCCCGCCGCGTCGGACTGCCCTGGTACACCCCGGAGCAGTACCCAGCCCTGCGCACCAGCCTCGCGGACGGCGCCAAGCTGCCCCCCGACTACGAGACCTGGCGCGTCGCCACGGAGCAGATGGAACGGGAGGTGCAGCGCAGCGGCGTCGAGGTCGTGCGCGTGCCGGTCGAGCCGGAGATCTTCGCGGCGTGGTGCGAGCGCGCCGGGCTCCCGCGCGACGCCGCGGCGCGCGCCCGGTACGCGGCCGCCGCGCTGGCGGCGGACTGGGCCGTCTGAGAGCGGGCGTCGATCCGGGCCCCGAGCCGGGCCCCGAGCCGGGCGATGTTCGGCGGGCCCCCGCGCCCGCGTCACGGATCACGTCGATCCCGCCATCCCTGCCGGGTTGTCCTGCGAGGACTAGCACATCGCAGTAGAGAGGTTGCGCGCAACTCTTTTCCGCCGATCTCACGCGACTCGTCCCGACGGGTCAGTCCGGGGAAATCTCGCAAATTAGAATTATTACATGTTGATTTTGTCTCTGATCTGCAACTGAACTGCCGTTATAGGCTCACAGGCGAGCTTGACCTATTGCGTTCCTGTGCGGCGGCCGCGCAGATGGAGGTCTCGCAGCCGAATCCGACCGCGGCGGCTGCAGCGCCCAAGAGTTGCCTGCATGTGCGTCGATTTCGCTCCCGCTCCGTCCGATCGACCACAGAAGCGCCTCCCGTATTGGGGGCCGCTCCTGCTGTCGGCGGCCGTCGGTATCTCGTTGCCCGCCGACGAATTGGCCGCGCAGCCGGTGAGCGGCGGACAGACTGCTGTCACCCTCGACGAGATCCAGGTTGTCGGACAGGGAGGATTGTCGCCCAACACGGCGACCGGGCCGGTCAACGGTTACGTCGCCAAGGCGAGCGCGTCCGGCACGAAGACGGACACGCCGATCATCGAGACGCCGCAGACGATCAACGTCGTGGGCGCCCGTCAGATTCGCGACGAGGGGGCCTCGACGCTGGCCGAGGCCCTGGCCTACACGCCCGGCCTGAGCAGCCAGGCCGTGGGCGGCTTCGCCAAGGTCTCCGACGGCTTCACGATCCGCGGCTTCACCGTCGAGGCGGGCAACTCGGGGCTGCTGCGCGACGGTCTGAAGCTGCAATCGGGCGTCTATGACGGGACGCAGGAGCCGTACGGGCTGGAGCGCCTGGAGGTCCTCAAGGGCGCGGCGTCGATCCTGTACGGCCAGCTCTCGCCCGGCGGCATCGTCAACGCCGTCAGCAAGCATCCGCTCCAGACACCGTTCAACGAGATGAACGTCAGTTTCGGCCAGTACAATCGCAAGGAAGTGTCGGGCGATTTCACCGGACCGCTCACCGACGACGGCGCGTGGTCCTACCGGCTGACCGGGCTGATCCGGAACAGCGACAGCTATCTCGCGTACACGCCCGACGACAAGCGCTACATCGCGCCCGCGATAACGTGGCGGCCGTCGACGGCGACCTCCGTCACGCTGCTCGGCTACTATCAGGAGATCCACACGCGCTTCCAGCCGCCGCTCTCGGCGGTCGGCACGCTGCTGCCCAACGGCCGGTTCCCCCGCTTCGCCATCGACCGGTTCTACGGCGAGCCCGCCTTCGACCGGTACGATTCCCGGTCGGGCGCGATCGGCTACCAGATCGACCACGCCTTCTCGGACTCGGTCCGGCTGCGCCACGCCTTGCGCTACTACCAGTCGGGGGTCGACTGGGACTACCTGCTCCCGAACGGGCTGCTGGCGAACCGGCAGGTCGCGACGCGCGGCATCAGCATGCGCAACGAGAACGCGACGGGCGTGGCGTCGGACACCTCGCTCGAGACGAAGTTCGTCATCGGCCCGACCGCGCACACGCTGCTGACCGGCATCGACTACTACCGCAGCTTCCTGAACTCGGAGCGCTACACCAACGGCACCGTCGGCAATCTGAACGTCTACGCCCCGGTCTACGGCCTGACCTACCCGCGGATCAATTACGCGATCAACACCGGCTCGAAGAGCCTGCTCGACCAAGTCGGTATCTACGTCCAGGATCAGGTCAGGTTCGACCGCTTCGTCTTCCTGGCCGGCGGCCGCCAGGACTTCGCGCGCACGCAGGTCCTCACCTACCGCACCGGCGCGCAGCTCGATCAGAACGACAGCGCCTTCAGCGGGCGGCTCGGCCTGCTCTATCTCGGCGATTACGGGCTGGCGCCCTACGTCTCCTACAGCCAGTCCTTCCAGACCTTCGCGGTCACCGACCGGAACGGAAATCCCTTCCAGCCGTCGCTCGGCGAGCAGTACGAGGGCGGCCTGCGCTGGGAGGTCCCGGGCGCCGACACCCTGCTCAGCGCCGCGTTCTACCGGATCAACCAGACGAACGCGCTGGTGGCGGACCCGGTCAACCCGGTCTTCAGCACGCAGGCCGGGCAGGTCCGCTCGCAGGGCTTCGAGGCCGAGGCGCGGACGAATTTCGGCCCGCTGGAGGCGGTCGCCTCCTACTCGTACACCGATGCCCGGCAGACGCGGACCACGGTCGCGGCGAACTTCAACCAGCGCCTCGACCTCGTGCCCTACAACCAAGCCGGCGTGTTCGGCACCTACGACATGGGCCTATTCGGGATCCCGGGCCTGCGGCTCGGCGGCGGCGTGCGCTACGTCGGCAGCTCGAACATCTCGGGCGCGACCTTCGACTCGCGCGCGGCGACCCTGTTCGACCTCGTGGCGCTCTACGATTTCGGCGTCGCCGACCCGAGCCTCAAGGGATGGCGCGCCCAGATCAACGCCCGCAACGTCCTCGACCATTCCTACGTCACCTGCGTCACGGTGAATGGCTGCCGGCACAGCGAGCCGCGCAACGTGTTCGGGACCCTCACATACCGGTGGTGAGCCTCTCGCCGGCGGTCGCCCCCACGCGGGGCGGCGGGTCCAGACGCGACGGGACCGCGCCCGAGCATCCGCGTCGGACGGCCGCCGTGACCCCGCCAGCGTCGGCCCCGGCCGGATCGGCGCGCGATCCCTGATCCGACGCGCCCCTGCGCCCGCCGCGGACCGGGAGCGCCGCGCGCTCCGGGTCCCCGCCGCCGCGGCCCCTCGTCCCGTGCGCGGGAGCAGAGATCGGCGCCGTCCTGTCGGGATCGACGCGGGCCCTCGCGGAAGGGCCCGCGCTCGGATCAGGCTTCGGCCGCGTCGAGGGCCTCGGCGAACGCGTCCTGGAACGCGGTGCTCCGGAGGATGTCCAGGTGCCGCGTGCCGGGAATGATCCTCAGGTCCGCGACCGGCGCCAGCGCGCTCCAGTCGCGCAGGCGCTCCGGTCGCGTCAGCGAATCCGCGGCCTGGAAGACGTGCACGGGCCGCGCCAGCGGCGCGAAGGCGTGGCGCTTGGCCCGCACGCGCTTGTCCAGGAGAGCCCACAGCTCGAACTCGCGCGCCGTCAGGTCGGGCCCGTCCGCGGGCAGCTCCGGGTTGTCGACGAGGTAGGCGTCGAGCGCCTCCCGCTCGTCCGCGTCCATGCGGGCGATCAGCCCGCGCCACTGCTCGGCCATCCGCGAGCCCTCCAGCCAGTCCGCGCGCCGCCGCGCGGCCAGCGCCCGCGCCTCCGCGTCCGGAGCCCGCGGCGCCGCGAAGGGCACCGACTCGAACACGTCCACGAGGCCCAGGAAGTCGACGCGCACGCGCCCGTCGAGACGGCGCGCGGTCTCGTAGGCGAGGTCGCCGCCGGACGACCAGCCGACCAGCGCACACCGGCCGCCCGGCGCGTGCGCGGCGATGCACTCCGCGTAGGCGCCGCTCAGCGCGGGCACATCGTACCCCTGCCAGCGCGCCTCCGTGTAGACGTGGCTGACGAAGCCGTGGACCGGCCGCTCCGGGCCGAGCCGCGCGGCCAGCGCGGCGAACTCAGTCGCGTTGGCGATCAGGCCGGGGACGCAGAAAAGCGGAATCCGTCCGCCCTCGCGGCGGAGATGGACGATCTCCGGCCCGCGCGGAGCCGCCGGCGCGACGCGTTCGGCGAGGTCGGCGAGGCTCTTCGCGCCGAGGATCTGGGCGAGGGTGAGGGTCTTGCCCCCCGCGACGCCCTGTCGGCGGATGCGCGCGAGCATCTTCAGGCTCAGGATCGAGTCACCGCCGAGGTCGGCGAAGGCGTCGTGGCGGCCGATCGCGGCCGGATCCAGGCCGAGGAGGTCGGCCCAGAGGGCGGCGAGCGCCCGCTCCGTCCCGTCCCGGGGCAGATCTTTCCCGTCCGTCCCGCGCGCCGCCTCCAGCGACGCCAGGGCGCGCCGGTCGAGCTTGCCGTTGGGGGTCAGGGGCAGCGCGTCGAGCCGGGTCAGGCTCGTCGGCACGAGGGCCGGCGGCAGGCGCTCGGCGAGCCGGGCGCCGACCGCGGCGAGGTCGAGGTCCGGGTCGGCCACGACGTAGCCGGCGAGGCGCGGGCCCTCCGCCCCGTCGGCCTCCGGTTCGGCGAGCGCGATGACGGCGGCGTCGCGGATTCCCGGAAGGTCGCGCAGGGCCGCGGCCGCCTCGCCGGGCTCGACCCGGTGGCCCCGGATCTTCACCTGGTCGTCGGCCCGGCCCAAGAAGGCGAGGCTGCCGTCGCGGAGAAGCCGGACGCGGTCACCGGTCCGATAGAGGCGCGCCCCGGGGCCGGCGTGCGGGTCCGGAACGAACCGCTCGGCGGTGAGGCCCGGCCGGTCGAGATAGCCCCGCGCGACCTGCGGCCCGCCGAGGTAGAGCTCCCCCGTCGCCCCCGGCGGCACCGGTGCGAGGAATCCGTCGAGCACGCGCGCGCGGACGCCCGGGAGCGGCGTCCCGATGGGCGCGCCGCCGGCCCAGCGTCCGGCCCCGTCCTCCGGGCCGAGCGCACCGTCACGGTGCTCCGCCCCCGCGCGGACCTCCTCGCACAGCGCGCCGACCGTCGCCTCGGTCGGCCCGTAATGGTTGACCACCCGGCAGCCGGGCTTCAGCGCGGCGATCCGGTCGACGAGGGGCCAGCGCAGCGCCTCGCCGCCGAGGATGAGCAGCCGTTCGGGCAGCGCGGCGGCGGGGTCGGCCGCCTGGAGCAGGGCGCCGAGGTGGCTCGGCGCGATCTTCAGGGCGTCGATCCTCCGGCCCCCGGCCGCGTCCCCCCCGACCGCCGCGGCGAAGCGGTCGGGGTCGAGGGCGGTCTCGTGGTCGAGGAGGTCGAGTTCCGAGCCGCCGGCCAGCGCGCCGAACAGCACGGTGTTGCCCAGGTCGGCCGCCACGGTCGAGGCCATCGCGACGCGGCCGCCGGCGGGCAGACCGACGCGCGCGAGCATCCCGGCCACGTACTGCGCGAGGCCGCCGCGGGTCACGACGACCCCCTTGGGCCGGCCCGTGGAACCCGAGGTGTAGAGGATGTAGGCCGCCGCGTCGGGATGCGGCGGCGCGGCCGCGAAGGGCGGGGCCGCCGCATCCGCGGCCGGGTCGAAGCGCGCCGCGATCACCGGCCGGTCGGGCCGGTCGCCCGGGACCGGCTCGCCCAGGACGAGGCAGGCCCCGCACTCGGCCACGAGGTCGGCCCGGCGGGCGGCCGGGAGACCGGGATCGATCGGCACGTAGGCAGCGCCGGTCTTGAGGATCGCCAGGAGGCCGAGCACCCATTCGGGGCCGCGGCCGAGATGGAGGGCGACCCGCGTCTCCGGCCCCGCCCCGTCCGCGGCCAGCCGCGCGGCGAGGCGGTCCGAGGCGGCATCCAGCTCGGCCCGGCTGTGGGAGCGCCGGCCCTGCCGCAGGGCGGGCGCCTCCGGTGCCTCGGCCGCACGGGCGCGCCAGGCCGCGACCACGTCGGGCGCAACCCCGTCGAGCGCGGCCGGGTCCGTCGCCGCGGCCGGGGCGGGGCTCGCCAGCGCGTAGAGCGGGCGGTCGGGTTCGGCGACGGCCGCGGCGAGCAGCGTCGCGAAGGCCTCGGCCAGGCCCGCGACGGTCTCGGGGTCGAACAGGTCGCGGGCGAAGGCCAAGCGGCCGCACAGGCCCTCGGCGGAATCGACGAGATCGAGGCTGAGGTCGAAGTGGACGTCGCCCCCGTCGAGGCCGCGCAGCCGCATCGGCCGTCCGGCGAACCGGGCGTCGGGCGGGGGCGCGGCCTGCTCGGTGACCTTGACCTGGAATAGCGGGTGGAGTCCGGGCCGGCGCTCCGTCGCCGACGCCGCGACGATCCGGTCGAACGGCAGGTCGGCGTGCGCCTGGGCGGCCAGCAGCCGATCGCGGACCTGCCGGAGATGGGCGCGGAACCCGTCGCGCGGGTCGACGCGGGCCCGCAGGACCCCGATGCCCGTCAGGTGGCCGACCATGCCGCGCGTCTCGGGCCGCGCGCGGTCGGCGAGCGGCAGGCCGACGCGCACGTCCGCGCCGTCGCCGTAGCGGGCCAGCGTCAGGGCGAACCCCGCGAGGGCGGCCATGAACGGCGTCGCGCCCTCGCGGCGGGCGAGGCTCCGCAGGGCCTCGCTCACTTCGGGCGGGATCCGGAACGCGTGGATCCCGCCCGAAGCGGCGCGCTCCGCGCGGCGGTGCCGGTCGAGGGGCAGCGGTGTCTCGGCCGGGGACTCGCCCAGTTCCGAGCGCCAGTACGCGGCCTGGCGCGCGGCCTCCCCGGCCTCGAGCCGGCCGTGCTGCCAGAGGGCGTAATCCGCGTACTGCACGGGCAGCGGCGGCAGGCCGTCGGCCCCCGCCTCCCGCGACTGGGCCGCGTACAGGGCGTCGAGGTCGCGCAGCAGCAGGGGGATCGACTGCCCGTCGGCGGCGATGTGGTGCAGGCCGAGCAGGATCCGGTCGGTGCCGTCCCCGAGGCGGTGCAGCTCGACGCGGAGCAGGGGGCCGCCCTCCAGATCGAACGGCGTGCGGGCCAGGGCCTCCGCGAGGGCGTCGCTGCCGGCGGCGTCGAGCCCGTCGCGGACCCGGATCGGGACCGGGGCGGCCGGGTGGACGCGCTGGCACGGCTCGCCCCGCGGATCCAGCCCGAAGGTCGTGCGCAGCGGCTCGTGGCGCCGGACGAGGTCGTCGATGGCGGCCTGGAGCCGCGCCGGATCGAGGGTCCCGGCGATCTCGACGAGGCCGGTCAGGTTGTAGGCTGGGCTCAGGGGCTCGCGTTGCCAGGTCAGCCACAGGCCGCGCTGCGCCGCCGAGAGCGGCAGCGCCGTCCTGTCGCCGTCCGCCGGGACGATCGGCAGGGTGGCGAAGTCGATCCCGTTCTCGGCGAGCTTGTCGAGGAAGGCCCGGCGCTGCTCCGGCGCGAGCCGGGCGAAGCGTCGCGCGATCTGCGTGGCCTGAAGGGTCATGTCCGCGTCGCTCCTGCCGCCGTCTCGATCGCGTCGAGCCAGCTCTCCATGTCGGTGAGGTCGGCCGCCCCGGCCCCGCCGGTGCTGCCGGTGCTGCCGTCTGCGTCGATCCGGGCGGCCAGATCCGCCAGCGTCGGGTGATCGAAGACCGCGCGCAGCGGCAGGCGCGGTCCCAGGCTCTCCTGGACGGCGGCGACGAGCTTCATGACGAGGATGGAATCGCCGCCGCGCTCGAAGAAGGTGTCGGACCGGGCGACGGCGTCGGGGCCGGGCAGGCCGAGCACCGCGGCCCAGAGATCGGCGAGGCGCCGCTCGGTCGCCGTGCGCGGCGGGTCGGCGTCCGGGGCGGGCGCGTCCGCGTCGGGCTCGGGCAGGGCGCGGGCGTCGAGCTTGCCGCTCGTCGAGAGCGGCAGGGCGTCGAGCAGGACGATCGCGGCCGGCACCAGGGCCTCGGGCAGGTCGCGGGCCAGGGCGCGGCGCAGCTCCTGCGGGTCGGGGTGCGCGCCCGGCGCGGGCACCGCGTAGGCCACGAGCCGCGCGGGGCCGTCGGGTCTGCGGCGGGCGACGACGGCGGCCTGGGCGATGCCGGGTTGCGCGCGCAGGGCGGCGGCGACCTCGCCGGGCTCGACGCGCTGTCCGCGGATCTTGACCTGCTCGTCGGCGCGTCCGCGGTAGTCGAGGGCGCCGTCGGGGCGGCGTGCGGCGCGGTCTCCGGTGCGGTAGAGGCGCGCGCCGGGCCTTCCGAACGGGTCGGGCACGAAGCGCTCGGCGGTCAGGCCGGGGCGTCCGAGATAGCCGCGGGCGAGGCCGGTGCCGCCGATGTAGAGCTCGCCCACCACCCCAACCGGCACCGGGTGCAGCGCGTCGTCGAGGACGTGGAGCTGCGTGTTGGCGATCGGGTGCCCGATCGGCACCCGCGGGGCGTCCGGCTCGGGCCCGCAGGTCCAGGCGCTGACGTCGATGGCCGCCTCCGTCGGCCCGTAGAGATTCGCCAGGTCGGTCCGGCTCTGGGCGCGGACGGCGGCCGCGAGGTCGGGGGCGAGTGCCTCGCCGCTGCACACGATGCGGGACAGGCTCGGGCAGGCGGCGAGCCGGCCGGACGCCAGGAACGCCTCCAGCAGGGCGGGCACGAAGTGCACGATCGTCACCGCGTCCCGCCGGATCAGGGCGGCCAGCGCGTCCGGATCGCGGTGGGCCTGCGGCGGCGCCATGACGAGGCGTGCGCCGCTGACGAGGGGCAGGAGGATCTCCCAGACGGCGACGTCGAAGGAGACCGGGGTCTTGTGCAGGATCACGTCGGCGGGACCGACCGCGAAATGGGCCCGCATCCAGGCGAGGCGGTTGGCGATGGCGGCGCGGGTGTTGGCGCAGCCCTTGGGCGTGCCGGTCGAGCCGGACGTGTAGATGAGGTAGGCCAGGGCGTCCGGGTGCGGCGCCGCGGCCGGCAGGGCGGGATCGTCTGCCGCCTCTGCCAGATCCGGGGTGAGGATCTGCAGGTCCGGAAGCTCCGCCGGCCCGGGCATCCGCGCGGCCGGGCCGGAATCGGTGACGAGGAGGCGCAGGGCCGCCTCGCGGGCGGTCGCGACGAGGCGCGGGCGCGGCAGCTCGGGGTTGAGGGGCAGGATCGCGGCCCCCGTCTTGAGAACGGCGAGCCAGGCGACGAGCAGCGCGCAGGACCGCTCCAGCCCGACGCCGACCAGAGTGTCGGGACCGGCCCCGGCGCGGGCGAGGCGGCGGGCCAGCGCGGAGGCCGCGCTGTCGAGGGCGCGGCGGGTGAGCGCGCCCTGCCCGTCGGTCACCGCGATCGCGTCGGGGTCGTGCGCCAAGTGGCCTGCGAAGGCGGCGAGCACGTCGCCGGCGTCGTCCGGGTAGGCCCGCGCGGTCGCGTTCGCCGAGCCGATCACCGCCCGGTCGCTGTCGGGCAGCGGCGGCGGCAGTGCCCCGAGCGGGGTTGCCGGGTCGGCCTCCGCCAGGGCGGCGAGCTGGGCCACGAAGGCGGCGAGCAGCGCCTCGGCATCCGCGTGTCCCAGGCGGTCGGCGGCGTAGCTCAGGCGCAGGGCCAGCCGCGTCCCGTCGGGGCCGGTCTCCGGGTGGACCACCAGGGTGACGGGATAGTGCGTGGTCTCGGCGACGATGGCCGGGCCGAGGCGCAAGGCGTGCGGGTCGGCAGCGTCCCCGTCCCCGTTTCCGTCCCCGTCCCGTCCGTGGCGCGCGGCGGCGAGGGCGGCGTCGACGGGGTAGTTCTCGAACACCACGAGGCTGTCGAACAGGCCGCCCGTCCCTGTGCCCGTGCCCGTGCCCGCGGGGCCGGCGAGGCGCTGGATGGCGGCCAGGGGCAGGTGGCCGTGCTCGCGCAGGCCGAGACCGGCCTCCTGCACGCCCGCCAGCCAAGCGCCGAGGGGCCGGGCCGGGTCGAGGTCGACGACCACCGGCAGGGTGTTGATGAACAGCCCGAGCACGGTCTCGGCCCCGGGCAGGTCGGCCGGGCGCCCGGCCACGGTCGTGCCGAAGGCGACGCGCGCCTGCCCGGTGCGGGCGGCCACGAGCCGGGCCCAGGCGGCCTGGACGCAGGTGTTGAGGGTGAGGTGCGCGGCCCGGGCGCGGGCGAGCAGCCGCCCGGCGGCGGCGGGCGGCACCCGGTGCCGGACCTCGCCGTGGCCGGGCGGGCGCTGTCCGTCGCGGGCGCCGGGCGTGCCGGGCGGGTCGAAGGTGTCGGCGAGGCGGGTGGGGGCGTCGAGGCCGGCGAGGGCGTGCTGCCAGAAGCGCTCGGCGGCGGCCCGCGGCTGGCGGGCGAGCCAGGCGAGATAGTCGGCGAAGCGTCCTGTGACGGGCTCGGGTTCCTCTCCGCGGTAGCGGGCGAGCACCTCGGCGACGAGGCGTGCAGTGCTCCATCCGTCGAGGATCAGGTGGTGGACGGTGAGTACGAGGTGGTGGCGGTCCGGTCCGGTGCGGACCAGGACGAGGCGCAGGAGCGGGGCCCGGGCGAGGTCGAAGGGCCGGGCGCGCTCCTCGGCGGCCAGGGCGGCGAGGCGGTCGGTGAGGCGGTCGGCGCGGGCATCCTCGTCCGGGGCGTCCTCGTGCGGCGCATCCTGGCTCGACGGCGCCCCGGTCCAGTCGAGGCGTGCGAGGGGTAGGGGCACGGGGTCGAGGACGGCCTGGAGGGGCGGGCCGTCGGCGGGGTCGAGGATGGCGGTGCGCAGGACGTCGTGGCGCTCGAGGGTGGCGCGGACGGCGCGGGCGAAGCGGTCGGGATCGAGGGGTTCGAGGTCGAGGCGGACCTGGTTGCGGTAGGCCGCGTCCCCGGGGGCGAGGCGGGCGTGGAAGAGCAGGCCCTCCTGCAGGGGGGTGAGCGGGTAGAGGTCGGCGAGGCTGTCGGGGTCGAGGGTACCGGCCGCGCGGGCGTCGGCCAGGAGTGTGTCGAGGCCGGGTTGGTCGAGGCGGGCGAGGGGCAGGTCGGCGGGGGTGGGCCGGCGCGGGGTTCGCGGATCGGCGCAGTGGGCAACGAGGGCTTCGAGGGTGTGCCGGGTGTCGCGGGCGATGGCGGCGATGGCGGCGGCATCGTGGCGGTCGGGGCTGAAGCGCCAGGCGAGGTGGAGGCGGCCGGCGCGCACGAGGGCGGTGAGGGTGAGTTCGGCGCCCGCGGGGCTGTGGGGGTCGCGCATGGGCCCCGCGCTCTCGGGGGCGAGGGCGAAGGGCGCGTCGGGGTCGGCGCGGTCGGCATCGATCTGGCCGAGGTAGTTGAGGAGGATGCCGGGCTCGGGTGCCGCGGCGATGCGGTGGCGCAGGTCCGCGACGGGGCCGTGGCGCAGGAGGTCGTGGCTGAGGTCGGGCTGGGGCAGGGCGCGGCGGGCTTCCTTCACCCGGCAGAGGGCAGCACCGAGGGCATGGCCGCGGGCGGCGTCGTCCGGCGGCAGGTCCGGCGGTAGGTCCGGCTCGCCGCCGAGGGGGTCGAGCCGCAGCGGCACCAGCGTGGTGAACCAGCCCACCGTCCGGCTCAGGTCGTGGCGCGCCGCCTCGCCGGCCGCGTCCGCCAAGCTGTCCGCCAAGCTGTCCGCCAAGCTGTCCGCCAGGGCGTCGGCATCGCGACCGTGGCCCTCGAGCACGACGCGCACGGCTCGCCCGCCGCAGCGGCGCGACACCGCCACCGCGAGCGCCGCGAGCAGGAGTTCGTCGGGGCGCGTGCGGTAGGGCCGGCCGGCCCGGCGCAGGAAGGCGTCGGTGGTGTCGGCGTCGAGGCTGTCGGCGATCTCGGTCTGGGCGGATTCGACGTTGGGGGCGTCGGGCCGGGCAGGTTCGAGGCCGCATGCGGGCGGCGCGAGCTGCGCCGCCCAGGCCTCGGCCCAGGCGCGGCGGCGGTCGGCCTCGGCCGGATCCCGGGCCAGGGTGTCGAGGTGCCGGGCCCAGGCGGGGAAGGAGGTCGCGGGCGCCGGCAGGGTCCGCCCCGCGAGGACCAGGGCGAGATCCGCCACCAGGATGCGCCAAGAGACGGCGTCGACCACGAGGTGGTGGGCCACGAGGAGGAGGCGCTGCCCGCCGTCCGGGGCCGGATTGACCAAGACGGCGCGCAGCACCGGTCCGCGGGCGAGGTCGAGGCTCGTCTGCGCGGCCTCGGCCAGCGCCGCCAGGGCGGCCGCGTCCCGGGCCTCGCGGCGCCACAGCGACTCGGCGGCCGCGACGGCGTCGGCGGCGGTGCAGGTCTGCCGCCAGCCGCCGTCGGCCGCCTGCGCGAAGCGCAGCCGCAGGGCCGGATGGGCGGTGGACAGCGCGGCGAGCGCCTCCGCGACGCGGTCCGCCGCGAGGCGCGCCCGCGGGACGAGCAGCACGGCCATGTTCCAGTGCGCGCGCCGCGGCATCGGCGCGGCCAGGAACCAGCTCTGGATCGGGGTCAGCGGCACCGGGCCGGCCTCGAGGCCCGGATCGGTCGCCGCGTCGCGCGCGGGGAGCGCCGGGCGTGCGCCCTGGCGCTCGGCGTGCGCGGCGAGGGCGGCGAGGCTCTGATGGGTGAACACGTCGCGGGGGGTGAGCGTCAGGCCGGCCTGACGGGCGCGCGTGACGAGCTGGAGGGCGAGGATGGAATCGCCGCCGCGCTCGAAGAAGGTGTCGGAGCGGGCGACGGCGTCGGGGCCGGGCAGGCCGAGCACCGCGGCCCAGAGATCGGCGAGGCGCCGCTCGGTCGCCGTGCGCGGCGGGTCGGCGTCCCGGGCGGGCACGGCCGCGTCGGGCTCGGGCAGGGCGCGGGCGTCGAGCTTGCCGCTCGTCGAGAGCGGCAGGGCGTCGAGCAGGACGATCGCGGCCGGCACCAGGGCCTCGGGCAGGTCGCGGGCCAGGGCGCGGCGCAGCTCCTGCGGGTCGGGGTGCGCGCCCGGCGCGGGCACCGCGTAGGCCACGAGCCGCGCGGGGCCGTCGGGTTTGCGGCGGGCGAGGACGGCGGCCTGGGCGATGCCGGGTTGTGCGCGCAGGGCGGCGGCGACCTCGCCGGGCTCGACGCGCTGTCCGCGGATCTTGACCTGCTCGTCGGCGCGTCCGCGGTAGTCGAGGGCGCCGTCGGGGCGGCGGGCGGCGCGGTCTCCGGTGCGGTAGAGGCGCGCGCCGGGCCTTCCGAACGGGTCGGGCACGAAGCGCTCGGCGGTCAGGCCGGGGCGTCCGAGGTAGCCGCGGGCGAGGCCGGTGCCGCCGATGTAGAGCTCGCCCACCACCCCAACCGGCACCGGGTGCAGCGCGTCGTCGAGGATCCAGGCCGTCCGGTCGCCCACCGGGCTGCCGATCGGCACGTAGGGCGTGTCGCAGGTCGTGCCGGCGGGGACCTTCCAGACGAGCGGCGTCACCACGGTCTCGGTCGGCCCGTAGCCGTTGATGAGGCGGCGCGGCCCGAGGGCGCGGTTGACGCGCGCGAGCTCGTCGCGCGGCATCGCCTCGCCGCCGAAGGAGAGCAGGTCGAGGGTCGGCGCGCCGCCCTCCTGCTCGGCCCAGCGCGTCAGTTCCCGGACGTAGCTCGGCGGGAAGCCGGCATTCGTCACGCCGTGCCGGCGGAACGCCGCGAACACCTCCGCCGGCGACCAGAGCGCGTCGTCGCGGAGCACGAGGCTGGCGCCGCAGGCGAGCGCCGTCAGCCAGCGCTCGTGCCCGCCGTCGAAGTTGAAGGTGATGAAGTGGAACTCGCGGGAGTCCGCGTCCATCTCGTAGAGCGGCGCGGTCGCGCGGACGTGCATCGCGAGCGGGCCGTGCGCGACCGCCACCGCCTTCGGCTTCCCCGTCGAGCCGGAGGTGTAGATCAGGTAGGCGAGGTTCTCCGGGTGGAGCGCCACCGGGGGTGGAGGCCCCGCGCCCGCGTCCGGCGCGTCCGCGTCGATCAGGATCCGCGGGACCGCGGCCGGCCCGCGGCCGGCATGGGCGCGATCCGTGACGAGGACGCGCGCGCCGCTGTCGGCGACCATCGCGGCGATCCGCGCGTCCGGCAGGTCGAGCCCGAGCGGCAGGTAGGCGCCGCCCGCCTTGAGCACGCCGAGATAGGCGGCGAGCAGGCCGGGCGAGCGGGGCAGCATCACGGCGATGACCGTGTCCGGGCCGATGCCGGCCTCGGCGAGACGGTGCGCGAGGCGGTTCGCCTCGGCGTCCAGCGCGCCGCGGCTCGTGGCGCGATCGGCGAAGATCACCGCGGTCCGTTCGGGGTCCGTGCGCGCGAACCCCGCGATGGTCACGTGAACGGGCTGCCCGTCGACCTCGGACGGCGCGGAGGGCGGGTTCAGCCGCGCGATCTCGCCCGGTGTGAGCAGGGGCGCCCCGTGGATCGGCGCGTCCGGCGCCGCGACGAGGCTGCCCAGCAGGGTCAGGAAATGGTCGCGCCAGCGCGCGACGGTGGCCGCGTCGAACAGGTCGCGGGCGTAGGTGAGGTGCGCGGTGAAGCCGCCCTGCGCGTCCTCCAGCGTGGTCAGGCCGAGATCCACGTGGGCGCTGCCGGTGGCGCGGGGGACGCGCTCGACCGACAGGTCGCCGAGGCGGATCGTGGCGAGCGGGCGCTCCTGCAGGTGCTGGACGATCGCCTGGAACAGGGGATTGCGGCCCGGATGCCGGTCGGGGCTCAGGGCGCTCACGAGCCGCTCGAACGGCACGGATTGATGGGCCTGGGCTTCCACGAGGAGCGCCCGCGTCGCCTCCACGCACGCGGCGAAGCTGTCCAGCGGGTCGAACGCGAAGGGCAGCACCAGGGTGTTGGCGAAGCTGCCGATCACGCCCGCGGTCTCGGGCCGGGTGCGGTTCGCCACCGGCACGCCCAGGCGGAGAGCGCGCTCGCCGCCGAGGCGCTGGAGCAGGATCGCGAAGCCGGCGGCGAGGACGTGGAACGCGGTCGCGCCGCCGCGGCGGCCCAGGGCGCGGATGCCCGCCGCGGTCGCGGGCGGCAGCGGGAAGGTCAGCGTCTCCCCGGTGAAGCTGGGCACGTCGGGGCGCGGCCGGTCGGCGGGCAGGGCGAGGACGGGGTGCTCCGTGCCGAGGAGTTCCGTCCAGAACCCGAGACTCGCGGCCTGGGCGCCCGCGTCCAGCATCCGCGCCTGCCAGGCGGCGTAATCCGCGTAGGTGATGGCAGGGGCCGCGCTCTCCGACGCGTCGGATCCGTAGCCGGCGGCGACCGCGTCGATCAGCAGGTCCATCGATACGGCGTCGCCGACGATGTGGTGCAGGGTCAGGAAGACGACGTGCCGGTCCGGCGCCTCGCGCACCAGGGCGGCGCGCAGCAGGGGCCCGCGCGCGAGGTCGAAGGGCGCCCGCTCGACGGCCGCCTCGATCGCGGCGCGGCGCGCCCACGCCTCGGCCGCGTCGCAGCCGGTCAGGTCGTGGCGGGCCATCGCGAACGTGCCCGCCGGGTCGACCTGCTGCACCGGCTCCCCGTCGCGCAGGGGGAAGCGCGCGCGCAGGCCCGCGTGATGGGCGACGGCGCCGGCGAACGCCCGGTCCAGCGCCTCGGGGTCGAGCGGACCGGTCAGGCGCAGCGCGCCGACGATGTGATAGGCCGGGCTCTCCGGGTCGAGCTGCCAGAGGAGCCAGAACCGGCGCTGCGCGTCGGAGAGCGGTCCCGCGTCGCCGCCCCCCGCGGGCAGGATCGGCAGGCGGTCCGCGTCGAGGCCGCGCGCGGCGAGGTCCTGCACGAACCGGCGGCGCTTGCCGTCGGGCAGCGCGGAGAAGCGCGCCGCCAGGGCGCGCAGCTGGTCGTCCCGCGAGGGGCCGGTGTCGGTCATTCGGCGTGTTCCAGCGCGTCGAGGAGGTCGCTCATCGCGTCGATGTCGGCGTCCGCGCCGCCCGCGTCCCGGCCGTCGATCGCGACCGCGAGATCCGCCAGGGTGCGCGCTTCGAAGACGGCGCGCAGGGGCAGGGCGATGCCGTGCGCCTCGCTCAGGCGCGCGACGACCCGGGCGACGAGGAGCGAGTGCCCGCCCAGGGCGAAGAAGTTGTCGCCGCGCCCGACCGAGGGGAGGTTCAGCACCTCGGCCCAGACAGCGGCGAGGCGGCGCTCCGTCCCGGTCCGCGGCGGGTCGGCGGCCGGGTCGGCGACCGGCTCCGGCGCCGGCAGGGCGGCGCGGTCGACCTTGCCGTTGGGGGTCAGCGGCAGGGCATCGAGCGTCACGACGGCCGCGGGCACCATCGCGTCCGGCAGCGTCGCGGCGAGCGCCCGGCGCAGCTCCGCGGGGTCGAGCGCCGCCCCGGGGCCGGGGACGACGTGGGCCACCAGCCGCGCGTCGCCGGGCCGGTCCTGCCGCGCGGTCACGACGGCCTGCGCGACGCCGGGTTGCGCGATCAGCGCCGCCTCGACCTCGCCGGGCTCGATGCGCACGCCGCGGATCTTCACTTGGTGGTCGACGCGGCCGCGGTAGTCGAGGGCCCCGTCCGCGCGCCAGCGCGCGCGGTCGCCGGTCCGGTACATGCGCGCGCCGGGCGGCCCGAAGGGGCAGGGGACGAAGCGCTCGGCCGTGAGCCCCGGCCGCCCGAGGTACCCGCGGGCGAGCCCGGCGCCCGCGAGGTAGAGTTCGCCGACCGTGCCCGGCGGGACCGGCCGCAGGCCGCCGTCGAGGATGTAGGCCTGCGTGTTCCACAGGGGCGCGCCGACGGTGACGGCCTCCGCGCCGGGCATGATCTCGGCCACCGTGGACCAGATCGTGGTCTCGGTCGGGCCGTAGAGGTTGGTGACCCGCGCCGCCCGCGCGCTCAGGGCGCTCGCGAGGTCGGGCGGCAGCGCCTCGCCGCCCACCAGCACCCGCACGCCGCGCAGGGCGTCCGTCTCCGCGAGGCCGCGCCACAGCGTCGGCGTGGCCTGCATCAGCGTGATGCCCGCCTCGCGGACGAGCTGCGCCAGACGCCCGGGATCGAGCAGGTCGTCCCGCCCGGCCAACACCACGCGCGCGCCGCGGAGGAGCGGCCCGAACAGTTCGAGGCCCGCGATGTCGAAGCCGACCGTGGTGACGGCGAGCAGCCGGTCCGCCGGCGTCACGCCGAGGCGATCGACGAGGTCGTGCAGCAGGTTGGTCAGGCCGGCATGCGGGACCACGACTCCCTTGGGCCGGCCCGTGGAGCCGGACGTGTAGATCACGTAGGCGGGATGGGCCGGCACGAGCGGGCGCGCCCGGTCCCGGTCGGTCGGCGCGCGGGCCGGCGCGGCCGCGAGCGCCGCGCGCCCGTCCGGGGCGTCGAGCACCAGGGCGGGCAGGCCGTCCGGCCGCGGCCACCCGTCGACGGTCACGAGGCCGGCGGGCCGGGCATCGGCCAGCATGAGGGCGAGCCGCTCCGCGGGGTAGCCCGGGTCGAGCGGCAGGTAGGCCGCCCCGGCCTTGAGCACGCCCAGCAGCGCCGCGACGAGGTCCGGCCCGCGCGGCAGCGCCACCGCTACGATGTCCTCCGGTCCGATCCCGCGGGCGATGAGCGCGTGGGCGATCCGGTTGGCGCGGGCCTCGAGCTCCGCGTAGCGCAGCACCTCCGAACCGGCCACCAGGGCGACGGCCTCCGGCGTGCGGGCCGCCTGCGCGGCGACGAGGGCCGGCAGGGTCTCGGGCGGCACCGCCCGCGCCGTCGCGTTCCAGTCCGTCAGGACCTGCCGCCGCTCGCCGGCCTCGAACAGGTCGAGATCCCCGATTGCCCGGTCCGGCGCGGCCGCCAGGGCCGCGAGCAGCCGCGCGAACCGGTCCGCGAGGCGGATCGCGCCGGCCTCCTCGAAGAGGTCCGTGGCGTATTCGAGGTGGCCGACGACGCCCGCCTCCGTCCCGTCGGCCCCGCGCCGCTCGACGAGGTCGAAGGCGAGGTCGAACCGCGCGGCTCCGGCGCCGACCGGATCCGGGACGGCGCGCAGGCCGGCCAGATCGAACGAATCCGGCACGCCGTCCTGAAGCGCCAGCATGACCTGGAACAGGGGATGCCGCGCGAGCGAGCGCGGCGGATTCAGCACCTCCACGAGGCGCTCGAAGGGCACGTCCTGGTGCGCGTAGGCTTCGAGCGCGACGGCGCGGGCCCGCCCCACGAGGTCGCGCCCGCTCGGGTCGCCGGACGTGTCGGTCCGCAGCACCAGCGTGTTGACGAAGCAGCCGACGAGGCCGTCGAGGGCCTCGTCCGTGCGGCCCGCGATCGGGCTCCCGAGCGGGATGTCCTCGCCCGCGCCCAGGCGGGTCAGGAACGCCGACAGGCCGGCCTGGAGCACCATGAAGAGGCTCGCCCGCTCGCGCCGCGCGAGATCCGCCAGCGCGCGGTGGAGATCCGGCCCGAGGGCAAGGGGCACGCGCCGCCCGCGGTGGCTCGCCGTCGCCGGGCGCGGCCGGTCGGTGGGCAGCGCGAGGCCTTCGGGCAGCCCTGCGAGCTGCGCGCGCCAGTAGCCGATCTCGCGGGCGATCAGGCTGTCCGGGTCGGCCTCGTCGCCGAGACGGTCGCGCTGCCAGAGCGCGTAGTCCGCGTACTGCACCGGCAGGGCCGGGCGCTCCGGCGCCGCGCCGCGGCACCGCGCCGCGTAGGCCGCCGCGAGATCGCGCATCAGCGGAGTCAGCGACCAGCCGTCGGCGGCGACGTGGTGGATCAGGAGGAGGAGCCCGTGCGCGTCCGGGCCGAACCGGTACAGCCGCGCGCGGATCGGCAGGTCAACGGCCAGGTCGAAGGGCGCGCGCGCCGCCGCGGACAGCGCGTCCGGCCACGATTCCGGGTCCGCCGCGCGCAGGTCGAGGCCGGGCCGCGCCGCGTCGGGCGGCAGGACCTGCTGCGCCGGCGCCCCGTCGATCGCGACGATGCGGGTCCGCAGGCTCTCGTGGCGCGCCACCACGTCGGCGAGGGCCGCGCGCAGCGCGTCGGCGTCGAGCGGACCCGTGAGGCGGAGCGCGATCGGGATGGTGTAGGGATGCGCGCCGTCGATCCGCGACAGCAGCCACATCCGGGTCTGGGCCGCGGAGAGTGGGACGACGTCCGGCCGCGGGCGCGCGCCGAGGGGTAGGCGCGCGGGGCCGGCGCGTCCGGCCGCATCGCCGCCGACCGCGGCGATCCACCCGCTCAGCGCCGCGACCGTCGGGGCCTCGAACACGGCGCGCAGCGGCAGCTCGACGCCGAGCGCCGCGCGCAGCCGGCTGACGAGGCGCGTGGCGAGCAGCGAGTGGCCGCCGAGGTCGAAGAAGCCGTCGTCGATCCCGACCGCGTCGAGGCCGAGCACTTGCGCGAAGGCCTGCGCCACGGCCGCCTCGCGCGCGGTGCGCGGCCCGCGCCGGCCCGCGCCCGCCCAGTCGGGTTCGGGGAGCCGTCCTGGGTCGAGCTTTCCGTTGGCGGAGACCGGCAGGGCGGGCAGGGCGAGGATGCGGGCGGGGCGCAGCGCGTCGGGCAGCGTCTCGGCCAGGGCGCGCTGCAGCGCGGGCTCGTCGAGCGCGCCGCCGGCCGCCGGCACCGCGTAGCCCACCAGCCGCAGCCCCCCGTCCGGACCGGGACGGGCGACCACCGCCGCCTCGGCCACGCCCGGCAGCGCCCGCAGCGCGGCGGCCGCCTCGCCCGGCTCCACGCGCTGGCCGCGGATCTTGACCTGATCGTCCGCCCGCCCGCGGTAGTCGAGCTGCCCGTCCGCCCGCCACGCCGCCCGGTCGCCGGTGCGGTACAGCCGCGCCCCGGCCGGCGCGCCGCGCCCGGCCTCCGGGTCGGGCACGAACCGCGCGGCGGTCAGGCCGGGCTGGCCGCGGTAGCCCCGGGCGAGGCCGCGGCCGCCGATGTAGAGCTCGCCGACCACGCCGACCGGCACCGGGTGGAGGGCGTCGTCGAGGACGTGCAGGCGCAGGTTGGCGATGGGCGCGCCGATGGGCACGCGCGGCCCGGGGACGGGCCCATCTGCGCAGGCGCTGTCGCTTGCGCCGTCGCAGGCGCCATCGCAGGCGCTGTCCCAGGCTGCGACGTCGCAGGCGGTGACGTCGATGGCGGCCTCGGCGGGTCCGTAGAGGTTGTGCACCCGCGCGCCGGTGCGGGCGGCGACGGCGCGGGCGAGGTCGGGCGGCAGGGCCTCGCCGCTGGCGACCAGTCGGGTGAGGCTGGCGGTGTCGTCGAGGGCGCCGGCGGCGAGGGCGGCCGAGAGCTGGGCGGGCACGAAGTGCAGGAGGGTGACGGCGTGCCGGCCGATGAGGCGGGCGATGGCGTCGGGGTCGCGGTGGGCGCCGGGGGGCGCCAGGACGAGGCGTGCGCCGGTGACGAGGGGCAGGAGGATCTCCCAGACGGCGACGTCGAAGGAGACGGGGGTCTTGTGCAGGATGGTGTCGTGGGCACCGACGCACAGGTGGTCGGCCATCCAGGCGAGGCGGTTGGCGAGGGCGGCGTGGGTGTTGGCGCAGGCCTTGGGGGTGCCGGTGGAGCCGGAGGTGTGCAGGACGTAGGCGAGCGCGTCCGGGTGGGGGGCGCGGGTGCGGGTCCGGACGGGCCGGGCGCTGTCGTCGTCCGCGTCGGTATCCGGATCGGTATCCGGATCGGTATCCGGATCGGTATCCGGATCGGCGTCGAGGACGAGGGGCGCTCGCCCTGCGGCGTCGGCGAGGGCGGGGTGTCGGTCGGCGAGTTCGGGCTGGGTGAGGAGGAGGTCGGCCTCTGCGGCGAGGGCGGCGAGGCGGGCTGCGGGCAGTTCGGGGTTGAGGGGGAGGATGGCGGCGCCGGTCCTGAGGACGGCGAGCCAGGCGGCGGGCAGGTCGCAGGTGCGCTCGAGGAGGAGTCCGACGACTCGCTCGGGTCGGGCGCCGGCGCGGGTGAGGCGTCGGGCGATGGCGGTGGCGCGGGCGTCGAGGCCGGCGCGGGTCAGGCTGGTCCGGGCGTCTGTGACGGCCGGGGCGTCCGGGTCTTGCGCGCGGTGGTCTGCGAAGGCGGCGAGCACGTCGCCGGCGCCGTTCGGGTAGGCCCGCGCGGTCGCGTTCGCCGAGCCGATCACCGCCCGGTCGCTGTCGGGCAGCGGCGGCGGCAGTGCCCCGAGCGGGGTTGCCGGGTCGGCCTCCGCCAGGGCGGCGAGCTGGGCCACGAAGGCGGCGAGCAGCGCCTCGGCATCCGCGGGCGCGAGGCGGTCGGCGGCGTAGCTCAGGCGCAGGGCCAGCCGCGTCCCGTCGGGGCCGGCCTCCGGGTGGACCACGAGGGTGACGGGGTAGTGCGTGGTCTCGGCGACGATGGCCGGGCCGAGACGCAAGGCGTGCGGGTCGGCAGCGTCGCCGTTCCCGTCCCCGTTTCCGTCGCCGTCCCGGCCGTGGCGCGCGGCGGCGAGGGCGGCGTCGACGGGGTAGTTCTCGAACACCACGAGGCTGTCGAACAGGCCGCCCGTCCCTGTGGCCGTGCCCGTGCCCGCGGGGCCGGCGAGGCGCTGGATGGCGGCCAGGGGCAGGTGGCCGTGCTCGCGCAGGCCGAGACCGGCCTCCTGCACGCCCGCCAGCCAAGCGCCGAGGGGCCGGGCCGGGTCGAGGTCGACGACCACCGGCAGGGTGTTGATGAACAGCCCGAGCACGGTCTCGGCCCCGGGCAGGTCGGCCGGGCGCCCGGCCACGGTCGTGCCGAAGGCGACGCGCGCCTGCCCGGTGCGGGCGGCCACGAGCCGGGCCCAGGCGGCCTGGACGCAGGTGTTGAGGGTGAGGTGCGCGGCCCGGGCGCGGGCGAGCAGCCGCCCGGCGGCGGCGGGCGGCACCCGGTGCCGGACCTCGCCGTGGCCGGGCGGGCGCTGTCCGTCGCGGGCGCCGGGCGTGCCGGGCGGGTCGAAGGTGTCGGCGAGGCGGGTGGGGGCGTCGAGGCCGGCGAGGGCGTGCTGCCAGAAGCGCTCGGCGGCGGCCCGCGGCTGGCGGGCGAGCCAGGCGAGATAGTCGGCGAAGCGTCCTGTGACGGGCTCGGGTTCCTCTCCGCGGTAGCGGGCGAGCACCTCGGCGACGAGGCGTGCAGTGCTCCATCCGTCGAGGATCAGGTGGTGGACGGTGAGTACGAGGTGGTGGCGGTCCGGTCCGGTGCGGACCAGGACGAGGCGCAGGAGCGGGGCCCGGGCGAGGTCGAAGGGCCGGGCGCGCTCCTCGGCGGCCAGGGCGGCGAGGCGGTCGGTGAGGCGGTCGGCGCGGGCATCCTCGTCCGGGGCGTCCTCGTGCGGCGCATCCTGGCTCGACGGCGCCCCGGTCCAGTCGAGGCGTGCGAGGGGTAGGGGCACGGGGTCGAGGACGGCCTGGAGGGGCGGGCCGTCGGCGGGGTCGAGGATGGCGGTGCGCAGGACGTCGTGGCGCTCGAGGGTGGCGCGGACGGCGCGGGCGAAGCGGTCGGGATCGAGGGGTTCGAGGTCGAGGCGGACCTGGTTGCGGTAGGCCGCGTCCCCGGGGGCGAGGCGGGCGTGGAAGAGCAGGCCCTCCTGCAGGGGGGTGAGCGGGTAGAGGTCGGCGAGGCTGTCGGGGTCGAGGGTACCGGCCGCGCGGGCGTCGGCCAGGAGTGTGTCGAGGCCGGGTTGGTCGAGGCGGGCGAGGGGCAGGTCGGCGGGGGTGGGCCGGCGCGGGGTTCGCGGATCGGCGCAGTGGGCAACGAGGGCTTCGAGGGTGTGCCGGGTGTCGCGGGCGATGGCGGCGATGGCGGCGGCATCGTGGCGGTCGGGGCTGAAGCGCCAGGCGAGGTGGAGGCGGCCGTCGCGCACGAGGGCGGTGAGGGTGAGCTCGGCGCCGGCGGGGCTGTGGGGGTCGCGCATGGGCCCCGCGCTCTCGGGGGCGAGGGCGAAGGGCGCGTCGGGGTCGGCGCGGTCGGCGTCGATCTGGCCGAGGTAGTTGAGGAGGATGCCGGGCTCGGGTGCCGCGGCGATGCGGTGGCGCAGGTCCGCGACGGGGCCGTGGCGCAGGAGGTCGTGGCTGAGGTCGGGCTGGGGCAGGGCGCGGCGGGCTTCCTTGACCCGGCAGAGGGCGCGGCCGAGGGCGAGCATGCGGGCGTCGTCGTCCGGCGGCAGGTCCGGTTCGCCGCCGAGGGGGTCGAGCCGCAGCGGCACCAGCGTGGTGAACCAGCCCACCGTCCGGCTCAGGTCGTGGCGGGGCAGGGTCGGGCCGTCCTGCGCGTCGGAGAGGGGTTCGGGGAAGGGTTCTGAGAGGGGTTCGGCGAGCGCGTCGGCCAGGGCGTCGGCATCGCGACCGTGGCGCTCGAGGGTCACGCCCACCGCCGTCCCGTCGCCGCGCCGCACCAGCGCGATCGACAGGGCGGTGAGCAGGATCTCGTCGGGACGGGCGCTGTAGGGCCGACCGGCCCGGCGCAGGAAGGCGTCGGTGGCGTCGGCGTCGAGGCTGTCGGCGATCTCAGTCTGGGCGGATTCGACGTTGGGGGCGTCGGGCCGGACCGGCCGCAACGCGGCATCGAGGCACGGCCCCCCGGCCTGCCAGCCGGCCAGCCAGGATTCGCGGCGCCCGGCATGTCCGGGGTGCCGGGCCAGGACGTCGAGGCTGCGGGCCCAGCCCGGGAAGCTCGTCGGCGGGGGCGCGAGCGGCCGCCCGGCGAGGGCCGCCGCGAGGTCCTGGATCAGGATGCGCCACGACATGGCGTCGACCACGAGGTGGTGGGCGACGAGGAGGAGGCGCTCGGTCCCGTCCGCCGGCAGGGTGACGTGTACGGCCCGCCAGACCGGCCCTTCGGCGAGGTCGAGGCTCGTCTGGGCTTGCGCGGCGAGGGCCGCGAAGGCCGGCGCACCGTCCGCCGCGCGCCGCCACAGCGGGGGCTCCTGCCCCGGTGCCCGGCAGGTCTGGGTCCAGGCCCCGTGCGCGTCCCGCGCGAAGCGCAGGCGCAGCGCGGGATGGGCGGCCTCGACGGCCGCGAGGGCCTCAGCGAGGCGGCCCGGGTCGAGGGGTGCCCGGGGCGCGAGCACGATCGCCTGATTCCAGTGCTGCCGGTTCGGGACGGGGCCGTCGAGGAACCGGCGCTGGATCGGGGTGAGGGGAACCGGACCGGCCTCGCGCGCCGGGTCGACCTGGGGGGCCGGCGCGGCCGCGCTGTCCGGGGCCGCGTCGAGATGCGCCGCCAGGGCGGCGAGGCGCGGGTGGGTGAAGACGTCCCGCGGCGTCAGCGCGAGGCCGCTCTCCCGGGCGCGGGCGACGAGCTGGAGGGCGAGGATCGAGTCGCCGCCGCGCTCGAAGAAGCTGTCCCGGCGCGACAGGCGTCGGGCGTCGAGGCCGAGCACGCCGGCCCAGAGGGCGGCGAGGCGCGTCTCGGTCTGACCGCGCGGCGGATCGAAGCCGGTGCTGCCGCCCGCGGCGTCCGCGCCCGCCCAGTCGGGTTCGGGGAGCCGTCCTGGGTCGAGCTTCCCGTTGGCGGAGACCGGCAGGGCGGGCAGGGCGAGGATGCGGGCGGGGCGCAGCGCGTCGGGCAGCGTGTCGGCCAGGGCCCGCTGCAGCGCGGGCTCGTCGAGCGCGCCGCCGGCCGCCGGCACCGCGTAGCCCACCAGCCGCAGCCCCCCGTCCGGACCGGGACGGGCGACCACCGCCGCCTCGGCGACACCCGGCAGCGCCCGCAGCGCGGCGGCCGCCTCGCCCGGCTCCACGCGCTGGCCGCGGATCTTGACCTGATCGTCCGCCCGCCCGCGATAGTCGAGCTGCCCGTCCGCCCGCCACGCCGCCCGGTCGCCGGTGCGGTACAGCCGCGCCCCGGCCGGCGCGCCGCCGCGCCCGGCCTCCGGGTCGGGCACGAAGCGCGCGGCGGTCAGGCCGGGCTGGCCGCGGTAGCCCCGGGCGAGGCCGAGCCCGCCGATGTAGAGCTCGCCGACGACGCCGACCGGCACCGGGTGGAGGGCGTCGTCGAGGACGTGCAGGCGCAGGTTGGCGATGGGCGCGCCGATCGGCACGCGCGGGCCGGGGACGGGCCCATCTGCGCAAGTGCTGTCCCAGGCTGCGACGTCGCAGGCGGTGACGTCGATGGCGGCCTCGGCGGGTCCGTAGAGGTTGTGCACCCGCGCGCCGGTGCGGGCGGCGACGGCGCGGGCGAGGTCGGGCGGCAGGGCCTCGCCGCTGGCGACCAGTCGGGTGAGGCTGGCGGTGTCGTCGAGGGCGCCGGCGGCGAGGGCGGCCGAGAGCTGGGCGGGCACGAAGTGCAGGAGGGTGACGGCGTGCCGGCCGATGAGGCGGGCGATGGCGTCGGGGTCGCGGTGGGCGCCGGGGGGCGCCAGGACGAGGCGTGCGCCGGTGACGAGGGGGAGGAGGATCTCCCAGACGGCGACGTCGAAGGAGACGGGGGTCTTGTGCAGGATGGTGTCGTGGGCACCGACGCGCAGGTGGTCGGCCATCCAGGCGAGGCGGTTGGCGAGGGCGGCGTGGGTGTTGGCGCAGGCCTTGGGGGTGCCGGTGGAGCCGGAGGTGTGCAGGACGTAGGCGAGCGCGTCCGGGTGGGGGGCTCGGGTGCGGGGCCGGACGGGCCGGGCGCTGTCGTCGTCCGCGTCGGTATCCGGATCGGCATCCGGATCGGCGTCCAGGACGAGGGGCGCTCGCCCTGCGGCGGCGGCGAGGGCGGGGTGCTGGTCGGCGAGTTCGGGCTGGGTGAGGAGGAGGTCGGCCTCTGCGGCGAGGGTGGCGAGGCGGGCTGCGGGCAGCTCGGGGTTGAGGGGGAGGATGGCGGCGCCGGTCCTGAGGACGGCGAGCCAGGCGGCGGGCAGGTCGCAGGTGCGCTCGAGGAGGAGTCCGACGACGCGCTCGGGTCGGGCGCCGGCGCGGGTGAGGCGTCGGGCGATGGCGGTGGCGCGGGCGTCGAGGCCGGCGCGGGTCAGGCTGGTCCGGGCGTCGGTCACCGCGATCGCGTCTGGATCGTGCGCGCAGTGGTCTGCGAAGGCGGCGAGGACGTCGCCGGCGCCGTCCGGGTAGGCCCGCGCGGTCGCGTTCGCCGAGCCGATCACCGCCCGGTCGGAGGCCGTGAGCGCGCTCGCCGCGTGGATGGGCCGGTCCGGCGCCGCGACGAGGGCGCGCAGCAGGGCGAGGAACCCGTCGCGCCAGCGCCGGGCGGTGGCGTCCGCGATCAGGCCGGCATCGTACTCGAGCTGGCAATCGATGCCGGTCCCGTCGGCCGCGACGTCGAGGGCGACGTCGAACTTGGCGCTCGCCACGTCGACGTCGATCCGCGCCGCCGCGACCCCCGCGAGGTCGAGGGGGGCGGCATCCCGGCTGGGGCGGAAGTTGAACGCCGCCTGGAAGACCGGCGTGGTCGCGGCGTCGCGCGCGATCCCGGTCTCCGCCACGAGGCGCTCGAAGGGGACGTCGTCCTCGGCCAGGAACGCCATCGCCTCGCCGCGCAGCCGCGCGCAGAGATCGCGGAAGCTCCCGCGCGGATCGAGGCGGACGCGGTAGACCTGCGTGTTGACGAGGAAGCCGACGAGGTCCTGCAACTCGGGGCGGGTGCGGGCGGCGTTCGGCACGCCGACGGCGAAGTCCGTCTGGCCGCTCAGGCGGGCGAGCAGCACCTGCCACGCCGCCAGCAGCGCCACGAAGGGCGGGCACGCCTGCGATTGGCAGAACGCGGCCACCGCGCCGGCGAGGTCGGCGGGCAGGGTGAAGTCGACCCGCCCGCCCGGGCGGTTCGCCAGGGGCTGGCGGGGATAGTCGAGGGGCAGGTCCAGGGTCGGGACGGCGTCGCCGAGGTAGCGGCGCCCGCGCGCGATCGCCGCGGACCCGGCCGCGCCGTCGAACCGGGCGCGCTGCCACGCGGCGAAATCCACGAAGCGCAGGCGCGGGGCGGGCAGCGGCTGCCCGATCCGCGCGGGATCGGCGAGGGCCGCGCGGTAGGCCTGCGCCAGATCCCGGAAGAGCCGCGCCGTCGACCACGCGTCCACCGCGATGTGGTGCATCACCACGAGGAGGACGCGCCCGCCCGCCGGACCCGCCTCCGACAGGACCGCGCGCAGCGGCGGCGCGCGGGTGAGATCGAAGGGGCGGCGGCTCAAGGCGCGCAGCGCCGCGCCCGGGTCACCGTCGAGGGCCGGGACGCGCTCGAGTTCGAACGGCACGTGCGGGTGCAGGATCTGGCGCGGGCCGTCGGCGGTATCCGCCAGCGCCGTGCGCAGGACGTCGTGACAGGCGATCAGGCTCCGGAACGCGCCCTCGAGCGCCGGGACGTCGAGGGGGCCGGTGAGGCGGAAGGCCCGGGCCGAGTGGTAGGCCGGGCTCTCCGGGTCGTAGCGCTGGTGGAACCAGAGCCGCGCCTGCGGGAACGACAGGGGCGCCGGGCCCCCGGCGTGCCGCGGGATGCCGTCGGCCGCCTCGGCGTCCTCCCGCAGCAGGCGGGCGAGGGCCGCGCGCCGCGCCGCGTCGCGCGCGCCGACCCCGGTCACGCGCCCACCCCGGCGAGGCCGGCGCGCTCGGCCTCGCTCAGGCCGGCGAGTTCCAGGCGCAGGCTCGCCGTCTCCTCGATCGCGTCCGGCGGGGCGTAGGCTCCGAGCGCCGCCGCGAGGGTCGCGGGCGTGCTGTGGTCGAAGACCAGGCTCGGGGGAATCTCGACCTTGAGCAGCTTGCGGATGCGCGCCGTCAGCTTGATGACGAGGAGTGAGTTGCCGCCGGCCGCGAAGAAGTCACCCGCGGCGCCGAGGCGCTCCGCCGGCAGGCCCAGCAGCTCCGCCATGGCGTCGGTGAGCACGGTCTCGAGCGCCGTGCGCGGCGGGACGCCCGTGCCCGCGTCCGGATGTGCGTCCGGAGAGGGCAAGGCGGCGCGGTCGATCTTGCCGTTGGCCAGCCGCGGCAGGCTGTCGAGGCGCAGGATCGGGGCGGGCAGCCACGCGGCGGGCAGGGCTTCGGCCAGCGCCGCGAGGAGCGCGGCGGGTGTCCGCTCGGGGTCGGCGACCACGTAGGCCGCGAGCCCGGTCGCGCCGTCCGGCCCCGTGAACGGGCGCACCGCCGCCTGGCTCACGCCGGCGAGGCCCGCCAGCGCGGCCTCGACCTCGCCCGGCTCGACGCGGTGGCCGCGCAGCTTGATCTGGTCGTCGGCCCGCCCGGCGAGCACGAGGCGGCCGCCGGGCAGCAGGCGGGCCCGGTCGCCGGTGCGGTAGAGCCGCCCCGCTCCGAAGGGGTTGGGCGAGAACGCGCCCGCGCCGCCGGCCTCCGTGCCCGGGAGGTAGCCCCGGCAGATCTGGGCGCCCCCGAGGTGGAGCACGCCGACCGCGCCGGTCGGCGCGAGCGCACCCGCCGCGTCGAGGATGTAGGCCTCGCTGCCGGCGAGCACGCGGCTCAGCGGCAGGCTCTCGTCCGGCGGCGCGGTGGCCGCGTCCGGATGCACCAGCGCGCCGACGCAGGCCTCGGTGGGACCGTAATGGTTGGCGATCCGCGTCGCCGGCGCCGCCGCCCGGATCCGCCGGACCAGGGCGGCCGGCGTCGGCTCGCCGCCGAGCACCAGCAGGGCGGGCAGCGCGGGGTCCTCAACGCCGTCGAGGAGGGCGGCGAGGTGGGATGGGACCAGTTTCGCGCAGGCGACGGCGTTGCCGCGCAGGAAGCGCGCGAAGGCCGGACCGTCGGCCATCTCGGCCTCGTCGGCGACCACGAGGCAGGCGCCGAGGCGCAACGCCGCGAACAGCATGGTGTTGCCGAGGTCGGCCGCCACCGTGGAGGTCAGCGCGAAGCGCCCGTGGCCGGACAGGTCGAGGGCATCGATGACGGCCTCCACGTAGGCGCGGATCTGGGCGTGCTCGATCACCACGCCCTTCGGCGTCCCGGACGAGCCGGAGGTGAAGAGCAGGCAGGCCATGTCGGAGGGGTCCCGGGCCTCGGCGGGGTGCCGGTCCTCACCGAGGCCGTCGAGGATCGCCCCGAGGGCGTGCCGGCCGGCCGCGGGGTCGGCAGAGAGCGCCACGGTCAGCGCGGGCCGGGCGAGCGCGATCAGGCGGTCGCGGCGGGCCTGCGGCCAGGCCGGGTCGAGGGGCAGGTAGGCGCCCCCCGCGCGCCAGACCGCGAGGATCGCCACCACGAGGTCGACGGAGCGCGGCAGGTCCAGGGCGACGACGCGCTCGGGACCGACGCCGCGCGCGGCGAACCAGGCGCCGAGGCGCGCGACGCGGTCCTCCAGCGCGGCGTACGACAGGGTGCGGCCGGCGCCGACGAGGGCGGGGGCGTCCGGCGCCGTCGCCGCGTGGCGGGCGACGAGGACCGGAAGGGTCTCCGACGGCAGGGCGCGGGCGGCCGGGCGGCCGAAGGCGCGCAGGCGCACCTCCTCGCGCGCGCCGACGAGCGGGTAGGTCGCGAAGGGCGTCGCGGCCTTCGCGGGCAGGCGGGCGAGCAGCGTCTCGACCTGATCGAGCAGGGTCTCCAGGGCTTCCACCGCGTAGCGGCGCGGGTCGGCGTGCAAGGTCAGCGCGGCGAGGTGCCCCTCCGCGTCGAGGGCCGGCTCCAGGCAGAGCTCGAACCCGGCGGGTCCGGGCAGGAGCCGGTCCTGCGCGGCCCCCTGAGCCGCGAGCGCGAAGCCGACCGCGGGGCGGCGGTCGTCGCCGGCCGCGTCGAGGGGGCAGAGTTCCTGGAAGGCGCGGTGCTCGTCGAGCCGCGCGGCGAGACCGGCCGCGGCCTCCGAGACGCTGGTCTCCGGCGGGAGGACGAGGCGCAGGGGCAGCGTCTTGGTGAAGACGCCGACCGTGCCGGCGAAGACCGCGTAGTCGCGCCGGCAATCGTGCGCCCAGCCGCCGAGGATCTCCGTCCGCTCGGCGAGGCGCGCCACGAGCAGCCACCACGCGGCCTGGAGCACGGCCTCGGCGCCAGCCGCGGCGAGGTCCGGCCGGGCCAGCGCCCGCGCGAAGGCGTCCGTGACGGCGGCGTCGACGGCCCGACTCAGCCGGATCGCGGCGGCCGGCTCCTCCACCGCGTCGGCGGCCGACCCTTGGCGATAGGGCAGCCGGAGGGGCGCCGCGCCCGCGCCGATCTGGTCCCGCCAGTAGGCTTGGCCCTCGCCGTCCGCGTCGTCGGCGGCGACCGCCTCGCGCCACTCCGCGTACTGGGCGTAGGTCGCGGCCTCGGGATCGGCGCCGGGCGCCGCGTCGTCCGCGCAGGCGGCCGCAACCTCCGACAGGACGCGGTCGAGGCTGCCGGCATCGACCGCGAGGGCGCTGGCGACGAGGCGCAGCCGCGGCGTCGCGCCCGGCAGGAGGACGGCCGCGAGGGTCTGGCCGCGCTCCGGCGCGAGGCCGACGGTCCCGACGTCTCCCTGCGGCGCGCCGGTATCGAGCGGGATAGCGGGCGCGCCGGCCTCGGCCTGCCGCAGGCCGCGGAAGCCCGGTTCGCGCACGAAGGCGGTGCGCAGGACGTCGTGGCGGGCGGCGACCGCGGCGAGGCCGCGGCGGAGGCGGTCCGCCTCGACCGGCCCGGGCAGGTCGATCTCGGCGACGAGATTCGGCGCGGTGCCGGTCTCGTCGAGGCAGGCGCGCTGCTCGGGGGTCAGCGCCCGGGTCGGCGCCGCCGCGAGGGAGGCCGGCGCCCCGGTCATCGCCGCGCCGGTCATCGCCGCGCCGGTCATGCCGCCGCTCCCGTGACCGCGCCGCGCTCGACCATGTCGCCCATGGCGACGACGATCCGGCGCGGCCCCTCGTAGGGGTCGCGGGCATGTGCGGCGAGCATGTTGTCGAGCATCACGACGTCGCCGGGGCGCCAGTCGAAGCGCACGGCGATCGCCTCGTAGAGGCGGCCGACCTCGTCCATCACCGCGTCCTCGATCGGCGTGCCGTCGCCGTAGAGCACGTCGCGCGGCATCCGCTCCGGCCCCACGAGGCCGAGGAGGTCGGCGCGCACCTCGGGGTCGAGGCAGCGCGGGTGGTGCAGCTGCACCTGGTTGAAGAACGACTTCTCGCCGGTCAGCGGGTGGGTGATCACCGCCGGGCAGCGCGTGCGGGTCTGGAGCGTGTCCGCGTCGAGCCAGGCGAAGTCGACGCCCTCGGCCCGGCAGCGGGCCTCCACGGCCGCGCGATCCTCGGTGTGGAAGAACCGGCGCCAGTCGACGTCGAAGCGCTCCGTGAAGGTGCGGACGTAGATCAGCCCCAGGCGCTCGAAGCGGTCGACGATCGCCTGCGGCAGCTGCCGGTACAGCGCGCGGCAGTCGACGATGGGCGTCGCGCCGCCCACCGGCGACGGCTGCTGGCAGAAGAACCACTGCTTGCGCGGCCAAGCATGCAGGTGGCTGCTCTCGTTGTGGTAGAGGATCATCTCCCGCTCGGGGTAGGGCGTCGAGCGGTAGGTGTTCTTCCCGCCCTCGTTCTTGGGCAGGTCGCCGTAGCCGCCGTAGAGGCCGGGCTGGAGCGCCTCGGCGAAGGCCTCGAATTCCTGCGGGGTCGCGATGCCGAAGCCGCGCAGCAGCAGGCCGGCGTGGCGGCGCAGCTTGCCCTCGACCCAGTCGCGCTGGGCGGTCGCCCAGGCTACCGCGTCGACGTCGGCCGACAGCGGCTCGATCACGAGGGGGAAGTCGCGCCCGGGCGCCAGGGTCGAGAGGCGGGCCGGCTCGCCCGCGGCGGCGGGTTTACCGGCGCCCAGTCCCTTGAGCTTGTCGAGCTTCGCTTCCAGGCGGCCGGTGCGCGGGAGCGACGGGGCGGTGTTCGACATGACGGGGTCCTCCGGGTCTCGTGAGGGCGGGAGCGCGGGCAGAAGGTCGGGCAGGCCGGGCAGCAAGGTCGGGAGCGGGGCCGCGGGCGCGGCCGCTGCGGCGGAGAGCAAGGCCGCGTAGGCCTCCGCGAGGCGCGCGACGCGTTCGGGGGTGAACAGGGCCTTGGCGAAGACCCACTCGGCCGCGATCCCGCCCCCCGGCGCGGGCGGGTCGAGGAAGAGCGCCATCTCGAATTTCGAGCCGTGCGCGCTGGCCGCCCGGGCCTCGGCCGCGAGCCCCGGGACCCCGAAATCGCCGGGCGGCGCGTTCTGCATCACGAACAGGGCCTGGACGAGGGGTGGCCGGGCGCGGGCGCGCGGGATGTCGAGGGCGTCGACGATCCGGTCGAAGGGCAGGGTGGCGTGCTCGAAGGCGGCGAGGACGTCCTCGCGGACGCGCTCGATCAGCGCGGCGAAGGACGGGGCGCCGTCGAGGCGCGCCCGGATCGGCAGCACGTTGACGAAGAAGCCGATCAGCCTGGCCAGCTCGGGGTGCGGCCGGCCCGCGACGTCGGTGCCGACCACGAAGCGTTCGGCCCCGCTCAGCCGATGGAGCAGGGCCTGGAAGCCCGCGAGCAGCACGACGAACGGCGAGGCGCCGCGCGCCCGGCCCAGCGCCGCCAAGCGGGCGACCAGCGGCCCCGGCAGTTCGAAGCGGACGGAGCCGCCGGCCTGCGACGGGACCGCCGGCCGCGGCCGGTCGGTCGGCAGGGGCAGCAGGGCGGGCACCTCCGCGAGGTGCCCGCGCCAGAACGCGGTCTCGGCCGCCGCCGCGCGCTCCACGGCCGCCCGGTGCCAGCGCGCGAAATCCGCGTACTGGACGGGGAGAGGCGGCGCCTCCGCGCCGCGATAGGCGGCCCCGAGTTCGGAGAGCAGCACGCCGACCGACCAGCCGTCGCCGACGAGGTGGTGGAGGGCCAGGACGAGGCGGTGGTCGTCGGCGGCCAGGTGCAGGAGCCGGGCGCGCAGGAGCGGCGGCACGGCGAGGTCGAATGGCGCGGCGGCCTCCGCGGCCTCGCACGCGGCGACCCGGACCTCGCGGGCGCCCGGATCGAGGCCGGTGAGGTCGTCGACGGGCACGTCGAGGGCGACCGCCTCGGCGATCCGGGGCTCCGGAAGGCCGTCCTCGCCGGTCGGATAGCCGGTCCGCAGCACGGCGTGCCGGGCGACGACCCGGCGCAGCGCCGCGGCGAGCCGGTCGGGCTCCAGCGGGCCTCCGAACCGGATATGTCCGACCATGACGTAGGCGCCGCGCCCGGCCGGGTCGCCGAGCCGCTCGGCCAGCCAGAGCCGCTGCTGGCCGAGCGACAGCAGGGGCGGGCCCGCATTCGGCAGGAGCGCGGGCGCCGGCACCGCGTCGCGGGGCAGCGCGTCGATCCGCGCCGCGAGGTCGGCGAGGGTCGGGGCCGCGAACAGGTCGCGCAGCGGCAGGGCGACCCCGAAGGCGGCGCGGACGCGGTCGACGGCGCGCATCGCCAGGAGCGAGTGGCCGCCGAGTTCCAGGAAGCCGCGCCCGCGCGAGACCTCGTCGAGGCCGAGGAGATCGCTCCAGATCGCCGCGAGGGCGCGCTCCGTCGCGCTCCGGGGCGGCTCATCCGGCGACGCAGCACCCTGCGGCCGCCGGTAGAGGTGGAGGGGGATGAGGTCGCCGGCCGCGAGGCCGTCCCGGCACGCGCCGCGCCGGAGCTTCCCGCTCGTGGTCTTGGGCAGGGTGCCCGGCGCCAGCAGGGCCACGAGTTCCGCCGGCTCGGCCAGCACCTCCGCCAGCGCGGCGTCGACCGCGGCGGCGATCTCCGGCGCGCGGGCGGCGGCGCTCCGGCCGATCTCGGCGGCGATCCCGATCGCCTCGCCCGCCGGGCCCTCGACCGCGAAGGCCGCGACCCGCCCCGGGCGGAGGGCCGGCACGCGCGCCTCGACCGCCGTCTCCACGTCCTGCGGATAGACGTTGTGGCCGCGCAGGATGATGAGGTCCTTGGCGCGCCCGGTGACGAAGAGCTCGCCGCCGTCCAGGAAGCCGAGGTCCCCGGTCCGCAGCCAGGTCGCGCCGTCGCGGGGCACGAAGGTCGCGCGGGTCGCCTCCGGGTTGTTCCAGTAGCCGCGCGCGACGCAGGGGCCGCTGAGCCAGATCTCGCCGACCGTCCCGTCGGGGCAGGGGAGGCCCGTGCGCGGGTCGACGATCCGCAGGTGCTCGGGCCGGACCGGCCGGCCGCTGCCCGCGAGGGCGGTCCCGGCCTCGTCGGCGACGGCGCGGCCGGCCGCCAGCGCCGCCGGCGCCACGCTCAGCCGGCGCCACGGCGTGCCCAGGGGCTTGGCCGCGACGAGGAGGGTCGCCTCGGCGAGGCCGTAGGCGGGGCTGAGCGCCGTCGGCGCGAAGCCCGCCGGGGCGAAGCGCGCGGCGAAGCGGGTGAGGGTCCGGGGCCGGATCGGCTCGGCACCGCTGTAGGCGACGCGCCACCCGGCGAGGTCGAGCCCCGCCAGCGCGGCGGCGCCGACGCGCTCGCAGGCCAGCCGGTAGGCGAAGTCCGGGCCGCCGCTGATCGTGCCGCCATGCGCGCCGATCGCCTCGAGCCACGAGGCGGGCCGGGCGAGGAAGGCCTGCGGGCTCATCAGCACGAGCGGCGCGCCGGCGAAGATCGGCTCGATCAGCCCCGCGATCAGGCCCATGTCGTGGTAGAGGGGCAGCCAGGAGACGAAGACGTCGTCCGGGCCGGGCGCGATCGCCTCGGCGAGCCAGCGGGCGTTGGCGACGATGTTGCCGTGCGTGACCTCGACGCCCTTGGGATTCGCGGTCGAGCCCGACGTGTACTGCAGGAAGGCGAGGGTGTCGGGCGGGCACGGGACCGGCCGCCACGCCTCCGCCCCGGCGCTGCCGACCGCGTCGACACAGACGATCGCGCCCACGGAGCTGCCCGCGCAGGTCGCCGCCACGGTCTCGCGGTTCGCCCGATCGGTCAGGACGTGGCGCGGTGCCATGTCGGCGATCATCAGGGCGAGGCGGGCCGCGTGGTGCGGATCCCGCGTCTCCGGCGGGAAGGAGGGCACGGCGACGAGGCCCGCGTAGAGGCAGGCGAAGAACGCCACGACGTAGTCCGGCCCGCTCGGCAGGGCGATGAGCGCCCGCGCGCCGGGCTCGGCGTCGCGCTGGAGGCGCGCCGCGAGGGCGCGGACCCGCCGGTCGAGCTCCGCGTAGTCGAGGGACGCCCCGACCGCGCGCCCGTCCGTGAGGAAGCGCAGGGTCAGCCGGTCGGGCGTGGCGGCCGCCCGCGCCCGCAGGATCGCCACGAGGCTGTCGTCCGGCGCGGGCCGGTGCGGCGACGGCGCGCGGTGCGCGCGGCTCACGTGCAGGCTCTCGTGCAGGCTCACGCGCCGGCTCCCGCCTGGCGGCCGCGCGGCGCGGCGGTGCGGTGCTCCACCACGAGGCCGCGCTCGAGCTTCACGACCTGGTCGGCCCGGTCGAACCAGCGGTCGTCGTGGGTGACGACGAGGATCGTCCGGCCCTCGGCGGCCAGCTCCGGGAGGAGCGTCTCGTAGAAGGCCGCCCGGGAGTCGGGATCCTGGTCGGCGGCCCACTCGTCGAAGATCATGACGGGCCGGTCCTCCAGGCAGGCGACCAGGAGGGCGAGCCGCTTGCGCTGGCCCGTCGAGAGATCGCGGGTCGAGAAGACCCCGTCCCGGAGGCTGACGCGGCCGTCGAGGCCGAGGCGCGTCAGCCACGCGCGCGCCTGCGCCTCGCGCGCGGCGTCCGGCCGGCCGAGCAGCGTCTCGAACAGGTGGAAATCGGAGAAGACGGCCGCGACGTGCGCGCGGTAGCCGGCGAGGGCCGCGCCCGCCACCGGGCGACCGTCCAGGCACAGCGTCCCGCCGGTCGGCGGGTGCAGGCCGGCGATCACCCGGGCGAGGCTGGTCTTGCCGGAGCCGTTGCCGCCGACCAGGAAGGTGATCTCCCCGGGGCGCAGCGTCAGGTCGACCGGGCCGAGGTCGAAGCGGTCGCCGGTCTGCGGATCGGCCCGGTGATGGGTCACGCCCCGCAGGGTCACGGTGGCGTCGCGCCGGGGCGCGGCCGGGCCTGTCCCCGGATCGCCGACCGGCTCGGGCGGCAGCTCGGCGAAGGCCGCCTCGATCCGCCGCGCGCCGACGCGGGCGAGGTTGACGAGCGGCATCGTGTTCAGCACCGCCTCGAGGGGTCCCATAAGGTAGAGCAGGGCGATGACGTACCCGGTCGTCACCGCCGGGCTCTGCGCGCCGGTCCCGGGGACGAACAGCGCGAGCCCGATCAGGGCCAGGAACAGGATGCGGCCCCAGCCCGCCGCCAGCGCGAGGAGGGCGAGGCCGCGCCGGCGGTGGTCGGCGACGCGGGCGATCGCGGTCGCCAGGACCGCGTCGAGGAAGTGGCGCCCCTTCTCCCGGTTGAGGCGCAGCTCCTTGGCGCCGCCGTGCAGCGCCTGGAAATGTCCGACGAGGCGGTCCTGCTCCGCCCCGGCCCGGGCGAGGTGGCGCGTGACGCGGCCGTAGCAGGCGGAGTAGCCCGCGGCCCCCAGGGCGATCGTGAGGGCCGAGGCCAGGAACAGGGGGAACGACAGGTAGCCGAGATAGGCGAGGGTCGCCGCGACCACCGCGCAGTTGGTGACGAGCACGGGCAGCGCCGTGAGGAAGTTGGCGACCTGGTTGGCGTCCTCGGTCACCAGCGCCTGCACCCGGGCGCTCCCCACAGCCTCGAGATCCGCGAACGCGGCGGCCTGGACGCGCGCGGCGATCGCGGACCGGAGATCGGCGAGCCCGCGCTGCCCGAGATCGGCGAAGAGCGCGCGCGAGACGACGAGCGCCGCGCAGGCGAGGAGGGCGGTCGCCGCGAAGGCGGCGATCCGGTCGGCCCGGGCGGCCTCGGACGCGTGGAGCGCCCCGTTGATGAGCACGATCAGGCCCGTCGTGGCGATCCCGCCGACGAGGCTCGCCGCGCCGGCCAGCACGAGCCGGGCGCGGGCGCCCCGCGCGAGGGCGCGCCACAGCGCGGTCCCTGGCGCGGACCCGGGCTCCGCGAAGGCGAACGCCGCCGCCATCACTGCGCGCGGCCGGCTTGCGCCATCGCCACCACGACCTTGCGCGGGCCCTTGAAGGGTGTCCGCGCGTGGGCGGTCAGCATGTTGTCCAGCATCACCACGTCGCCGGACTGCCAGGGGAAGACGACGGTGTGCGCGGCGAGCACGGCGCGGATCGCGTCGAGATCCGCGTCGGGGATCGGGCTGCCGTCGCCGTAGTAGACGTTGCGCGGCAGATCCGGCTCGTCGACGAGGTCGAGGAGGGTCGCGCGCACCTCCGGCTCGAGGTTCGAGACGTGGAACAGGTGGGCCTGGTTGAACCACACCGGCTCGCCGGTCTCGGGGTGGCGTGCGGTGCCCTGGCAGACCTGCCGGGTGCGGAGGTCGCCGTCCGGCTTCCACTCGCAGGTGATCCCGTGGCCGGCGCAGTACGCCTCGACCGCCCCCCGGTCCTGCGTGCCGAACACCTGCTCCCAGGCCACGTCGAGCCCGTTGCCGTAGTTGCGCACGTACATCAGGCCCCGCTCGGCGAAGCGCGCGCGGATCGGCTCGGGCACGGCGCGGTAGATGGCGCGGCTGTCGGCCAGCGGCGTCTCGCCCCCCTCGGGCGCCGCCTGCTGGCAGTAGAACCAGATCTTCATCGGCCAGTCGCGGGCGTAGGCCTGCTCGTTGTGCAGCGGGATGTGCTGGTGGGGCGGGTACTCGGTCGAGGTGTAGACCCCCTGGGTCACGGGGCTGCGCGGCGTCGAGCCGAACTCGTAGCTCAGGAGGTCGTGGCCGAAGCCCGCCGCGAAGCTGCGGAACGCGTCGGGCCCGTCGAGGCTGAAGCCGCGGAGCAGCAGGCCGCCCGCGGCGTGGAGGTGCGCCTCGGCCGCGGCCCGGATCGCCGGCAGCGCGTCCGCGAGCGCCGCGCCCGCGGCGCCCTCCGGCGGCGTGACCAGGAGCGGCAGAGGACCCTCGTCCCGCAGGGGCTTGGTCACGAGTTCCATCACGGCGTCCTCCATGGTGACATCCCGTTCGTTCGCGCCGCCGGCCCGCGCGCCGCCGATGGGCGGGCGCGGCCGCCTCAGGCCGCGGCCTCGGCCCGCGCGCCGATCCGCCGGCCGACGAGGTCGAGCACCGGGCCCCGCCGCGCGTGGATGAAGAAGTGGTCGCCCTCGAACAGCGCGAGGTCGAAGGGGCCGCGCGTCTCGCGGCCCCAGGCCTCGAGGTCGGCGCGGGCGACGTCGTCCCGCGTCCCGCCGAGCGCCTGGATCGGGCAGTCCAGCGCCGGGCGCGCCGCGTAGGTGTAGGCGCCGCGCAGCCGGAAATCGGCCCGGAGCACCGGCAGCACCAGGGCCATCAGGGCGGGATCGGCCAGCGCCTCCGGCGGCGTCGCGCCGTAGGCGGACAGCGCGTCGCGCAGGTCCGCGTCGCTGCGCGGGCGGCGGAAATACGCCCCGTCGCACACCGCCGGTCCGGCGCATCCGGAGGCGAACAGCGCGCGCGGCGCCGCGATCCCGCGGTCGCGGAGTTCGTGCGCCAGCTCGAAGGCGAGCAGCGCGCCCAGGCTATGCCCGAACAGCGCGTAGGAGCCCGTGACGGAACCGGCGACCTCGTCCGCGAGGCGCCGCGTCAGCGCCCGCGGGTCGGTGCAGGGCGCCTCGCCGATCCGGGAGCCGCGCCCCGGCAGCTCGACGGGCCTGACGTCGACCGCGTCGGGCAGGCCGCGGCGCCACTGCGCGAACACCGCGGCGCTCGCCCCCGCGTAGGGCAGGCAGAACAGCCGGACTCGTCCCGGCACGGTCACGCCCGCGCGCCGCCCGCGTCCCGCTCCTGTGCCTCCATGTGTCGGCGCAGGCTCAGGGGCCGCATGTCGGTCCAGACCTCGTCGATGTAGGCCAGGCAATCGGCCTTCGCGCGCGGATCGCCCACGGCGCGCCACCCGTCGGGGATGTCGCGGTAGCTCGGCCAGATCGAGTATTGCTCCTCGTGATTCACCACCACGTAGAACAGCGTATCTTCGCGATCGAACGCCATCGATGCATCCCGTTCAGGTGAAAGCTGCGAGCAGCCTCGCCAATGAATCAATGAACTTCGCTTGTCGGCGCATAACATGGCCGAAAGATCGCCGGACTCAAGGGCCCTTTTACATATTTGAAATGTTCTAATTTAATTCATTACTGCTCGATCGTCAGAAGTGTTTTCCGGAGACCTTGAATCACTGTGGCGGTTCGCGCTACGCAGTGCGGCCGGCGGGTGCGGCCGGCGGGTGTTCTGTGGTCCGGGGCTTGGCGGGGGACGCGGTCAGTGGCGTGTGCGCGAACCAGCTTCCGGTCGCCTGCGAGCGGTCCCGCCGGGGGAACGCGCGGCTCCCCCGAGGGAGGCGCCGCCCCCGTGCGCCGCGGCGGCGAGGATCGCCGCGCATCCCGGCGCGCACCCCGTCGTGCGGACGAGGAGACGATCGGATGACCGCGCGCGCCGCACCGCTCTGCGACGTCATCGGGGTCGGCTTCGGGCCCTCGAACCTCGCCCTGGCGATCGCCCTGGCCGAGACCCCGGCGGCGCGCGGCCTCCGGTACCGCTTCCTGGAGCGGCAGCCGCACTTCCGATGGCACGGCGGCATGCTGCTACCGGGCAGCGACATGCAGATCTCGTTCCTCAAGGACCTCGTCACGCTCCGCAACCCGACGAGCCCGCTGACCTTCGTGAACTACCTGCACAGCCAGGGTCGACTGCACGATTTCATCGATCTCGGGACGTTTCATCCCAGCCGGATCGAGTTCAACGACTATCTCCGGTGGGTGGCGGACCATTTCGCCGACCGGTGCGACTACGGCGAGACCGCGGTCGCGGTGGAGCCCGGGCCGGGACCGGACGGGACGGTCGAGACCCTGTGGGTCGTCACCCGCGACGCCGCGGGCCGCGAGATCCGCCGCCAGACGCGCGACCTCGCCCTCGCGGTGGGCGGCGCCCCGCACGTGCCCGCCGCCTTCGCCGCCCTGGCGCGCGATCCCCGGCTCTGCCATTCGAGCCGCTACCTCGACCACGTCGACCGGCGCGGCCCGGGCAGCCCGCTCGACCTGTCGCGCCCGGGCGCCCGCGTGGCGGTGATCGGCGGCGGCCAGAGCGCCGCCGAGATCGGCCACGATCTCCACGCCCGCTTCCCGCAGCTGCAGGTCGATCTCGTCTTCCGCGGCCACGCCCTCCGGCCCTCGGACGCGACGCCGTTCGTCAACGAGATCTTCCACCCCGACCGCACCGACTTCGTGTACGCGCAGCCGAGCGAGCGGCGGGCGGCGATCGTGCGCAGCTACCGCAACACGAACTACGCGGTGATCGACGCCGACCTGCTCAAGGCGCTCCACGTCATCGTCTACCGGGAGAAGGTCTCCGGGCCGCAGCGCCTGCACCTGCGGCCGCGCAGCGAGATCCTCTCGGCCGTCGGCGAGGCAAGCGGGATCAGGCTGCGGACCGTCGACCGCTACGCCGAGGTCGAGGCGGAGCGCAGCTACGACGGCATCGTCCTGGCGACCGGGTACGCGCGCGACCCGAACCCGGCGATCCTCGAACCGCTCGCGCCCTACCGCGACGGGCCGGACCTGGCGCGCGACTACCGCGTCCCGACCCGCCCCGGCTTCGTCCCGCGCATCTACGTCCAGGGCTACTCGGAGACCTCGCACGGTCTGAGCGACACCCTGCTCTCGGTCCTGCCGGTCCGCGCGCAGGAGATCGTCGACAGCCTGCTCGATCAGGACGGGCACGGGGGCGCGGTCGCCCCGGCGCGCGCGCCCGCCGCCGGCGGGATCCGCGCCTGGGAGCGGCAGGGAGCGCATCCATGAGGCTTGCCGTCCCGCGGACCGGCCGGGCGCGGCGCGCGGAGGCGTTCCGCGGGCGGAACCGCCGCCCGCCCACCCGGGTCGGCGCACGGGTCGGCGCATGGGGATGAGCCGCCCGCGCGGCGATCGTCGCGCCCTCCTCGCCGGCCTCGCCGCGGGCGTCCTGGGTCTCGTCCCGGGCGGCTTCGCCGCGTCCCTCGCGGGCGCGTCCGAAGACCCGCGGCGCGCGGAGACGGGCGGCGCGCCCGCCGCCCGCGTGGTCGCCCTCGACGGGTTGTTCGCCGAGACGCTCCTCGCCATCGGCCTCGTGCCGGTGGCGATCGCCAACCGGCCGCTCTACGAGAAGCTCATCGCGCAGCCGCCCCTGCCGGACTCGGTCCTCGACCTCGGCCCGCTGCAGGAGCCGAACCTCGAGTTCCTCAGCCTGATCGCCCCCGACCTCATCCTCGCCGCGCCGTGGCAGGCGCAGATCCAGGTCGCGCTGACCCGGATCGCCCCGGTCGTGGCGCTGCCCATCGTCGCGGGCGCGCGGGAGCCGATCGACCACCTCGACGCGCTGACCCGCGACCTGGGGGACCGCGTCGACCGCGCCGCGGCGGCGCGGGCGCTGGTCGCCGGGACCGACGGGGCGCTCGCCGAGGCCCGGGCCGCGCTCGCGGGCCGGACCGGGCGCCCGGTCTACATCTGCCGCTTCCGCGACGACGGGCGGCAGCTGGCCGTCTTCGGCACGCGCAGCACCGTCGGCGCGGTCGCCCAGCGCCTCGGCCTGACCAATGCCTGGACCGGCCGGCAGAGCGGCGCGGGCACGGTGCTCGCCGCGGTCGAGGACCTCGCGGAGGTGCCCGACGCGACGCTGATCCACTTCGACCGCGGCGCCGAGACCGCGCGCGCCCTCGGGCGCCTCGACGACAGCCCGCTCTGGCGGGCGCTGCCCGCCGTGCGCGCCGGCCGCGTGATCCGCATGCCGGTCGTCCATCCGAACGGCGGCCTGCCGTCGGCCGCGCGCTTCGCCCGTCAGGTCGCCGCGGCGCTCGGGAAGGCCCCGGCGTGAGCGCGGCCGGGGCCGGAGCGCGGCGGGCGCGAGCCGACGGGGCCGGGGCCTCGCCGCTCTGGCGCGGGGCGGGGCTCCTCGCCCTCGCGCTGGCGGTGAGCGCCGCGCTGCTGCACGCCAACCTGGCGGCCGTCCTGCCGCCCGGGCAGTGGTGGGCCGCTCTGCTCCACCCGACCGACGGCGACATGCCGCAGCTCGTCCTGCGCGACAGCCTGCTGCCGCGCCTCGCCATGGCGGTCCTGGCGGGCGGGGGGCTCGGCCTGGCCGGCGTGCTGTTCCAGCAGGTGCTCGACAACCCGCTCGCCGAGCCCGGAACCCTCGGGGTGTTCGCGGGCGCGAAGCTCGCCCTGGCCCTCGCGACGCTGTGGTGGCCGGCCCTCCTGATCTACGGCTACGAGCCCGTCGCGGGCGCCGGGGCGGCCCTGTGCACGGGCCTCGTGCTGCTGCTGAGCGGGCGCAGCGGCTACGCGCCGTCCACCGTCATCCTCGCCGGACTGGTGGTCGGGCTGTCCGCCGAGGCGGCCAACCGGATGCTCGTGCTCGCGCATTTCGACGCGCTCTCCGACCTCTACGCGTGGCAGGCCGGCGCGCTGAACCAGAACAACTGGGACGGCGTCCGCGGCCTCGTCCCGCGCCTCGCCCTCGCGGCCATCGCGGCCGGCCTGCTGGCGCGCCCGCTGACCCTGATCGAGCTCGGCGATGCCGGGGCGCGGGGCCTCGGCGTCTCCACCGCCGGCACGCGGCTCGCCGCCCTCGCCCTCGGCGTCGCGGTCGGCGCCAGCGTGACCGGGTATCTCGGGGTGATCGGCTTCGTCGGCCTGGCGGGGCCGGCCCTCGCCCGCTACGGCGGCGCCCGCCGGCTCCGCGACCGCCTGCTCTGGGGGCCGGTGGCCGGGGCGGTGCTGCTCGTCCTGACCGATCAGCTCGTGCAGCGGCTCATCGGCCGCAGCGGTGTCCCGACCGGCGCCGTCACCGCCCTCGTCGGCGCGCCCCTGCTGGTCGGCCTCATCCTGGGCCTGCGCACGGCGCGCGAGGCGCCGCCGGCGCCGGGGCCTATCCCGGTCCGTCTCGCCCGGCCGTGGCCCGCCATCGGGGCGCTCGCGATCCTGGCCCTCGCGGCCGTCGGCCTGTCGCTCACCCTGGGGCGGGATGCCCAGGGCTGGCTGTGGAGCCCCGATCCGGGCGCCCTCCTGGCCTGGCGGGCGCCGCGCGCGCTGGCCGCCCTGGGGGCCGGGGCCATGCTCGCCTACGCGGGCGGGCTGCTGCAGCGGCTGACCGGGAACCCCCTCGCGAGCCCCGAGCTGTTCGGCGTCTCCGCGGGCGCGGCCCTGGTGGTGGTGCTCGTCCTGTTCCTCGCCCCCGGCCTCGGCCCGGCCGCGATGCTGGCCGCCTCCGCGGCGGGCGCGCTCGCGACGCTGCTGGCGATCCTGGCCCTGGGCCGCCGGGCGCGCTACGCCTCCGCCCGGATCCTGCTGGTCGGCGCGGCCCTCACCAGTCTGATCGGCTCGGTGATCGCGCTCCTGCTCGCCACGGCCGACCCGCGGACCGCCGCCCTGCTGACGTGGCTCTCGGGCTCGACCTACAACGCCACCGGGACCGAGGCCGGGCTCGCCTGCCTCGGCGCGGCCCTGGTGCTCGCGGGCACGCCGCTGCTCGCGCGCTGGCTCACGATCCTGCCGCTCGGGGCGGAGACGAGCCGGGCCGTCGGGCTCCAGGTCGCGCGGGCGCGCCTGACGGTCCTGTCGGTCGCCGCGATCCTGACCGGCGCCGCGACCCTGCTCGTCGGCCCGCTGAGCTTCGTCGGGCTGATGGGGCCGCACCTCGCCCGCAGCCTGGGCTTCAGCCGGGCCGCCGAGCAGCTGGTGGCGGCGACGCTCGCCGGCGGCCTGATCATGGTGCTGGCCGACTGGCTCGGGCGCGTCGCGGCCTTCCCGTGGCAGTTGCCCGCCGGCCTCGTCGCGACGGTTCTCGGGGGCGCCTATTTCGTCTGGCTGATGCTGCGCCGATGATTCTCTCCCCGCTGAACGCCCTGTTCGTCGGCCCCCTCGAGGGCTACCGGGATCGGATCGTGTCCGCGGAGGATCCGCGCCCCTCCGTGAGGGGCGCCGACCTGCTCGATCCGCGCGTCCTGACCGACCAGCTCGACCGGTTCGCCCGCACCTTCGCGGCGCCGGAGCCCCGCGCCGTCGCGTCGATCTGGGCGAAGCAGCACTTCTCGATGCTGGTGGTGCCCGCGCTCGCCGCCAACATCGTGCTCGACCTCGTCCTGCCCGTGGCCCTCGACGCCGTCGAGATCGTCCCGGACGACGGCGGGCTGACGCGGGCGCTCAAGCTGCGCGACCCCGCCGCGGGGAGCGACGGGCCCGGCGGGCAGACCGGGGCGCGGGCGCCGGCGGATCGCTTCGGCGCGCTGATCGACGCGCACCTGGCGCCCCTGGTCGGTGCCCTGGCGGCGGTCTCGGGCGTGGCGCCGCGCGTGCTGTGGAGCAATGCCGGCAACATCTTCGAGTTCGTGGTGCGCCGCACCGAGGGGCTCCCGCAGGCGGGCCGGACCGGGCACGCGGCCGCCGCGAGCGTCCTGACGAGCCGCCGCCGGTCCGGCGCGCCCAACCCGCTGTTCGCGCCGATCCGCTACGTCCCGGAGGCGGGGGACGCGCCGGCGGGCGCGCCGCCGCGTCGGGTGCGGAAGGTCTGCTGCCTGCGCTACCTCATCCCCGACCAGAGCCTCTGCGGCGCCTGCCCCCTGCCGGCACGCCCCGAAGCGGGTCCGGCGGGTACGGACGGCCCGAGGAGGCCCGCATGAACGGTCCCGATGCGCCGGTCGTCGCGCGGCCGCGGGGCGCGCCGACGGCGGAAGCCGCGGGCGCCCCCCCGCTCTTCACCCTGCAGGGCGCGAGCTTCGGTCTCCCCGAACGCACCCTGCTGCATCCCCTCGACCTCGTGATCCAGCCGCGGCAGGTGGTGGGCCTGATCGGCCATAACGGGTCCGGCAAGTCGACCCTGATCAAGCTGCTGGGCCGCCAGCAGGCGCCGACCGCCGGCCGGATCGCGTTCGCGGATCGCGCCCTCAGTGCCTGGGAGGACCGCGCCTTCGCGCGCGAGGTCGCCTATCTGCCGCAGGCGCTCCCGCCGGTCCCGGGCATGACCGTGCGCGAGCTCGTGGCGCTGGGGCGCTATCCCTGGCACGGCGCCCTCGGCCGCGTCGCCGACCGGGATCGTGAGGCGGTCCGGCGGGCGCTCGCCGCCACCGGCGTCGCCGCCTTCGCGGACCGCTTCGTCGACACGCTCTCGGGCGGTGAGCGGCAGCGCGTCTGGCTCGCGATGATGATCGCGCAGGAGCCCGCCTGCCTGCTGCTCGACGAGCCGATCTCGGCCCTCGACGTCGCCCACGCCGTCGAGATCCTCGCCCTCGTGCGCGATCTGGCCCATCGTGACGGGCTCGGCGTCGTGGTGGTCCTGCACGACGTGAACATGGCGGCGCGCGTCTGCGACCGCATCCTGGCGCTGCACTCGGGACGCCTGATCGCGGACGGCCCGCCCGGCACGCTGATGAACCCCGACACGCTGCGCGCCGTGTACGACATCCCGATGGGCGTCATGCCGCATCCGGATACCGGTCGGCCGCTGAGCTACCTGCGCGGATCGTAGGCCGGCGCGCGACCACCAGCTGCTCGCGATCCGGCACGCTCGGACCCAGGGTCCGAGCGCGAATCGGCCGGACACTCGGGTGGCGGCGCGCCGCGGACCTCGTCGCCGCCCGGCGGTGACCTCGTGTCGTCTGGACGATCGAGGCATCGGGAAGAGCGCGGCCGTTGCGGCGGCTCCGACAACGCTGGCGAGGACGGAGGGATTCCGAGACGGTGACCGGCCCCCGCGGGGTGGTCCCGTGTCAGGCTTGGGTGCGATCGGAGTGGCGGCTCTGGGCGGTTTCCTGCCGGTGCGCTTACCGACGGCATTGGTTGAGACGCGGACAGAACCGCCGCGAAGCACCCGGCACCGCGGTCTTGAGATAATAGATTATATACAGTAACCCTCCGGATCCGCAGTCTGCGCTTCGGGACGGCGCGCTGCGTGCCGAGGCTACGCATGCAACCCTTCTTCTCGACAGAGGGAATTCACCCCAAGGACGCGTTCCGGCGCTGGCGCGAGACGATCTGCGAGCGATTGATCCCGATCGACCAGCAACCCCTTCACGGGGTTCCGTTTCAGGGCAGGCTGGACGTCACCAGCATCGGGCCTGTGCCGATCTCCAAGATGGCACACACCGCCATGCGGACTGAAGCGACCCCCGACGCGATTCGGCGCTATGGGCAGCCCGACCGCCTCTACGCGTCCTTGAAGCTCTCCGGCCAGGACGCCATCCAGCAAGGCGATCGGGAGGCTGTATTCCGGACGGGCGACTTCGTCGTTATCGACGCACGCCCGGCCGTCTGCGAGGCCGACACGGGCATCTCCCTCGTCATCGATCTGCCGCGCGAGCGCTTCGAGGCCATGCTGGGCCCGTCCCGGCTGTACTGTGCACTCACGGTCGGCGCGGACCTCGCCTCCACGACCCTGGCAAACACCTTCCTCCAGGAGCTGGTGCGCATGGGCGATCAGCTCACGCCCGACGCGGCCGCGCGCATGGCGGCGATCGGAACGGACCTGATCATAGCGAGCCTCGCCGAACGGATGGCGCAGGAGGTACCCCGTTCCGTCCACGGCAACGTCACGGTCCAGCGCGCCAAGGCCTATGTCGAGGCCCATCTGAGCGACCCGAACCTGGATCCGCCGCAACTCGCCGCCGCGATGGGCGTGTCGCTGCGCCGGCTCCAGGAACTGTTCCACGAGCGCGGCCGGCACATCTCCGATTACATCTGGGGACGCCGCCTGGAGGCGGCAGCCAAGCGCCTGGGCGATCCGGCCTGCGCCCACCTGTCGATCGGCATGCTGGCTTACGGCTGCGGTTTCAGCAGCCAGGCGCATTTCGCGCGCCGCTTCAAGGATCGCTACGGCATGAGCCCGCGTGACTACCGGCAGGCGCACAGCCGAGACACGCAACCGGGCGCGTCCGCGTCCCGGCCGTCATTCTCGTGACCTGAGTGACCGGTTCGGGTCGCTCCCGGAACGGCAGTTCGGGGTGGTCTTCCGCCTGTCCGCTTCTGGGCATCAAGTGCGGGAAAGCCGACCTCGGCTTCCATTCGCGCCCAATCTCGAGAAGCGGCGGACTCCGCCACGATCCGGCGCAGAGGATTTCGCATCGCCCTTCGACTGTGCGCGGCGAACGCGCACCGCGTGCGCTGGCTTGCGGTACCGGTCATCCAACCCCCATTCGCCGAGGGCTGTCGGGCGCGATAAGGTTGATACCCTGCGGCGGGTCGCATCCCGGTCAAGGCAGGCGACGGTAGACACGGGCGAATTCCGTGCCGCGCCGGATTTCGCAGATGCCGGCTCGGCTGACCTTATCGAAGACGCGAAGGTATGACTTCACCGTGCGGCGCGGATCTTCCGGATCGGATTCGCGGCCTTCTGCTCCTCTTGGTAAGCGGCGATAGCCATCGAGCAATTCGGTGTCAGGAGGCCGGCTCTCTCGCGGAAGCAGGCCTGGACTTCCCCGCCGTCGGGCGAGAACTGGCCGCAATGTTCCAGGTAATCTCCTATGCAGTGGCGCTTCAGGTTCTCCTGGCTCGCCTGTGGCTGGGCAAAGGCCATGTCGGAGACGAGGCCGAGGACAGCGGTGAGGCAAGCGGTCTTCGAGATACTCATGGTCGGCTCCGTAGGGTGAGAGATCTACCGAGGAGACGCCTTCAGGCTCCGGTCATCGCCAGATACGGGATGAGGGAGGCGCAGGCGAAGTTGCCGGCGATGACCAGCAGGATGACGGACTGCATGCCCATGACGGCTCACCTCGTCTGCGCGAGGAGACCGGCTGCGGATGCGGGCGTCAGCATCGGCGCGCAGGCGATGGCGCCGATCACGCTGATGACGATCAGCAGTCGTGCGATGATGGTGGTCATGTCGGTTCCCCCTCGTGGCCGTTCGGGCCTTTGGTTAATGAAGAATTTAAGAGCTCGGCCTTACGCGCGTGTTGCTTCGATTGTTGCGTCGAGCAGGGGCCGGCAGACACCGCTGGCGCGCCCGCTTGCCGACCGCTGTGGGACAGGCGGCGGCCGCAAACTGACACGTGTCGTGAACGGTCAAGCATTCGCTCCGCCGTCCACTCTGCCGAAGGAGGCGGCGACCTGGCCGACCAAGGTCGCCCAGGGCATGTCCAAGGCGGCGTAGACCGGGCCCGCTTCCGGGCGGGCGTTGTCCTTCAGGATCTCGACCATCAGCGTCGCGTAGTCGGACAGGACCACGCCCGCCTGCGCCATACGGAGAAGGCCGGCCTGGCGCTTGGTCTCGCTGAACGTCCCGGAGGCGTCGACAGCCACGTAGGCGTCGAGGCCGCGGGCGACGGCTGTCATGGCCGGGAAAGCCGCGCAGACCTCCAGCGAGATGCCGGCGAAGATCAGCTTCTCGCGGCCCGTGGCCTCGATCGCCCGGGCGACGCGCGCGTCGTCGTAGGCGTTCACCGACGAGCGGTCGATGATCTCGTTTCCGGGCAACGCCGCGACCAACTCGGGGAAGGTCGGACCCCATAGGCTGTCGCGCGCCGTCGTGGTGACCACGATGGGCAGGCCGAGCGCCGTGGCGGCCTTCGCCAGGGCGATCACGTTGTGCTTGAGCTCGCCCGTCGAATAGTCCCGCACGCCCGTCATCAGACCGACCTGATGGTCGACGAGGACGAGGGCTGCGTTCTCGGCGGTGAGCGGTTCGTAGGCGCGAGCGGTCATCGTATCCTCCTGCTCAAGCCCCGTCGGGGCCGGCGACGAGCAAGAGCTATCGGCTGGACCGGCGGCCCAGAAGCCGCAACAATCCGAACCCAGCGTCCATAGGTTTGGACGATGAGGAGGCGGCGTGCTCGACCTGAACGACTTCTTCTACTTCGTGCAGGTCGTCGATCGCGGCGGCTTCACGGCCGCCGGGCGGACGCTGCGCGTGCCGAAATCCACTTTGAGCCACCGCCTCCAGCAGCTGGAGGGCGCCCTCGGCGTCCGGCTGTTGAACCGGACCTCGCGCCGGTTCGGCATGACGGATGCGGGGGAGGACTTCTACCGCCACGCGGTCGCGATGCTCAGAGAGGCGGAGCTGGCGGAGACGACGATCCGCCAGCGCCTGACGGAGCCGACCGGCACGGTGCGGTGCACGGCCGGCGTCGCGACCATGCAGTTCGCCCTGGCGGACATCATCGCGGATTTCCTCGTCCGCCATCCGAAGGTGAATGTCGTGGCCCACGGCGCGGACCGCACCGTCGACATCGTCGGCGAGAACTTCGACATCGCCGTGCGGGCCCATACGGACCCGCTGCCGGACTCGAACCTCGTCCAGCGTACCCTGGCGCCGGCGCCCTGGTTCCTGTTCGCGGGATCGGCATACCTCGACGAGAACGGCGCTCCGGACAATCCGGACGCCCTTCGGGACCATCCGTCCCTGTTCATGATGCGGACCGGGGTCGCGCCGGTCTGGCGGCTGCGGCACGCGAGCCGCGCCGGGGACGAGGCGGTACTGCCGTTGAGCCCGCGGCTGATGGGCGATGACATGGTCGGGCTGCAGCAGGCCGCCATCCGCGGCATCGGCGTGGTCGCTCTGCCGAGCTACATCTGTCGTCAGGCCGTCCGCTCGGGTGCCCTGCGGCGCGTTCTGCCCGACTGGGTCGCGGGCGACTCCACCCTGACGGCCCTCATTCCCTACCGCCAAGGCCTGCTTCCGTCCGTGCGGGCCTTCCTCGACCACCTCGCGGCGGAGTTTCCGAAGGCCGTGCTGCTCTAGGCGCGGGCGATCTCGACGGGGTCGGTCGAGGGTGTACGGGGCCGGGGCCGGTCGCCATCCGCCGCGAGCGCCACCGGATGCCGGATCCCGGCGTCCAAACGGTCGGACGATAGGTCCGAAAATAGCTGCCTTCTCGGCCAGCGTCTGTCGCCACACCATCGGCACATCCACGCAGCGAGGCAGGACATGACAGCTCTCGAGACCATCCACGGGGCCGACGCGCTCCACCCGAGGCTCGGCGAGACCGTTCTCGGTGAGCCCCACCGCATCGGCTCGAACTTCTCCGCGGCGCACTTCTCCGACGAAGCCTTCGACGGGCGCATGGACCCGCTTCTGATGGTCGACCACTTCGTCATGACGGGGCCGACCTTCGAGCCGCACCTCCATGCCGGCATCTCGGCCGTGACCGTCATGTTCGAGGACGCGACCGGCCACTTCCTCAACCGGGACACGCTGGGCCGAGACGTCGCCCTCGAGCCGGGCGACCTCTACTGGCTCGCGGCGGCGTCGGGCGCCGCGCACGAGGAGAGGCCGGCCGAAGGGGCACGGGTCCACGCCCTGCAGGTCTTCGTCAACCTGCCCGCGCGCCTCAAGGCGCAGCCGGCGCGCGCGCTGCACGTTCGCGCGGCCGACATCCCGGTCCTCAAAGGCCGCGGCCATCGCGTCCGCGTCGTCCTGGGGCAGAGCGGCGACGTTGTCGGCGCGGGTGGCACCCCGGAGGAGATGACACTGCTCGACGGCTTCCTACAGCCGGGCGGCGCCTTCGCCCACGCCCTGCCCGAGGGGCGGCAAGCCTGGATCTACGCCGTGTCGGGGCGCGTGTCCGTCCGCTGCCGTGAGGAGGAGCGCCTCCTGCCGGAGGGCGGCGCCCTGGCAATGGGCGCCGGTTCCGCCGCGGAGATCATCCTCGAAGCCGCCGAGGCTGCGCATGTCGTGCTGATGGCCGGGCGGCCGATCCGCGAGCCCTTCGTCAAGCGCGGTCCGCTGGTGATGTCCACGGTCGCCGACGTCGAGCGCGCGCTCGCCGGCTACGCCCGGGGCGCGTTCGGCCGCATCCCGGCCTGAGATCCGATCGTCCGACACACGAACCCCGCGCGGCGCCGAGCGACGCGCGGACGGCGGAGCCTTGCCCGGCGGCGGTCGGGCCGATGCACCAGCGGGAACTGCGATGCGCGACGACACCTTCGGTCCCGATCCGGCGCCAGGGACGATCACCATTCCGCTCGCCGACGATGAACGGCGGCGCGAGGACGCCCTGCGGGACCTGTTCGCGCGCTTCTGGGGCAACGCGACGGGAGAGCCGCGGGCGGTCTACGACACCTTCATAGCCGGCAGCCCGCGCGCGGACGGCGTCGCGTTCGACCCTGTGGACGAGGCCGGCATCCGCGGCTGGTGGGTGCGCCCCGCGGATGCCGCGCCCGGCCAGGCGATCCTCTTCCTGCACGGCGGCGGCTACGTCCAGGGCACGGCCGCGGCCTATCGCGGCTTCGTCAGCCAGATCGCGAGCCGGGCCGGCGTCGCCGCGCTCGCCATCGACTATCCTCTGGCGCCGGAGGCGACGCTGCCCGCTGCCCCGGAGGCGGCGCTGGCTGCCTGGGATTGGTTGATCGGCCAAGGCTACGACCGGATCGCCGTCGTCGGGGACTCGGCCGGGGGCGGGCTGAGCCTCGTCACCCTGGCGAGCCTCGCCCTGCGCGCGCGCGGCCCTGCGCCGGTGGCCGGCGTCGTCTTCTCGCCCTGGACCGACCTGACGCTGTCCGGCCCCTCCATGAACGACCCTTCGGTGCAGGACCCGCTCATCGGCCGTGCGTACCTGCAGGACTGCGCGCGCAAGTATGCCGGCGCGCGCGATGTCCGCCACCCGCTGGCTTCACCGCTCCTCGGCGACCTGCGCGGATTGCCCCCGCTCCTGATCCAGGTCGGCACCGACGAGCGCCTCATCGACGACGCGACGCGCTACGCCCGGCGCGCCGAACAGGCTGGCGTCGCGGTGTGGCTGGAGGTCTGGGAGGGCCTGCATCACGTCTTCCAGCTCGACGTCGCCCACCTCGACAGCAGCCGCCGGGCCCTCGACCGAGCCGCCGCCTTCCTGCGCCGCGCCTCCGCATCCTGACCATCGCCGCTCTCGAAGAGGACATGTCCGCCATGCCCACCCGCGCCCCCATCCCGGATCAGGCCTTCGACGTCGTCATCGCCGGCGGAGGCTCCGCGGGCGCCGTGCTCGCGCGCCGGCTCAGCGAGAATCCGAACCGGACGGTTCTTCTGCTGGAGGCCGGACCGGCCTACGCGCCGGGGGCGTATCCGGACGTGATCGCGAACGCGAACCGGGTCGGCGGCGACGCGGTGCACGACTGGGGCTACCACACCCAGGACCGCTCCGGCCTCGGCCACGACGTGCGCGCGATCCGCGGCAAGGTGCTCGGCGGCAGCTCCGGCGTGAACGCCGCGGTCGCCATGCGGGCGCGGCCGTCCGATTTCGCCCGCTGGACCGCGCGCGGTCTCGACGGCTGGTCGTGGGACGAGGTGCTCCCGGTCTTCAGGGCACTGGAGAACACGCCGGCCGGCGACGACGCTCGGCGCGGGCGCTCCGGGCCCTTCCCGATCCGCCAGCGCACGATGGAGGAGATCACCCCCTCCATGCGCGCCTTCGTGTTGGCCGCGGAGGCGGCCGGCCTGTCCCGCATCGCCGACTTCAACGGCGTGGAGCAGCACGGCGTCTCGCCCTACCCGCTGAACGTGGTCGAGGGCCGACGCGTCAACACGGGCATGGCCTACCTGACTGAGGAGGTTCGGCGCCGACCGAGCCTCGCCATCGTCGGGGGCGCCGAGGTCGACGCCGTGCTGTTCGACGGCCGGCGGGCGCGCGGCCTCCGGCTGCTGGGCGGCGCGACGGTGGAGGCCGGACGGGTGATCCTCTCGGCCGGGGCATTCGGCAGCCCCGCCATCCTGATGCGGTCGGGCATCGGGCCGGCGGCGCACCTGCGCGACCTCGACATTCCCGTGCTGCAGGACGCGCCGGTCGGCGAGCGGCTCAAGGAGCATCCGTTCTACTACAACGTCTACGCGCTCAAGCGGGAGGTGCGGGCGATGGACCCGGTCGCGGGCGCGATCATCTGGACGCGGTCGCGTGAGGCCGCCCCGGACGAGTTGGACCTTCACATCTCGGGGACGCACATCTTCGATCCGGCGCAGAGCCCGACCGGCGGGGCCATCGTACTGGCCTGCTCGGTCACGCTGCCGAGGTCCGTCGGCTCGGTTCGGCTGGCGAGCCGCGACCCCCGCGCCATGCCGCTCATCCGCTACAACTTCTTCGAGGACCCGGCCGACCTGAGGCGCATGTTGGAAGCGGTGCGCCTGTCGCGGCGCATCGGCCGGACGGCCCCGTTCAGCGACGTGGTCGCGGCGGAGCTGTATCCCGGTCCCGATGTCCGTGACGACGACGCGCTGCGGCGAGCCGTGCTCTCGGCAGTCGACGGCTATGCCCACCCGACCTCCTCCGTCCCGATGGGCGGCCGCGACGACCCGTGGGCAGTGGTCGATGGGAGCGGGGCGGTGCGCGGGGTGGACGGCCTGAACGTCGTCGATGCCTCGATCATGCCCGACATCGTCTCGGCGCCGACGAATGTGACCACGATCATGCTCGCCGAGGCGATCGGCCGGAGGTTCGGCTAGAGCCGTGCCCGATCGCGTTGCAATCGGGCACGGCTCTAAACCTTTGTCTTGACGCGCTCTTTTACGCCGAACCGGTATCCACTTCGGCGGAGAGCGCTCGAGCGCTCGTCCGGGGGACGGCCGAAGTCGGGACGCCGCCTTCGAGAAGCCGGGCCGCACGCCTCGGCACGTCCGACCCACCGCCTCCCCCGGCTTCACACGAGAACGGTCACAGACATGGCTCGACCTCGAAGCGTCTTGCCCCAACCCGCTCCCGCACGGGAGCGGGGGGCATGGCGCGGCTGCCTCGAACGAGGCGCCTTCCTGATCGTCGCGATACAGTCGGAAGCGGCGCCAGCCGCATGACGGTCCGCGCAGACCCTCGCAGAGGGTGCTTGCGCGGACGGCGTCCGCTACAATCGGCGCTTCCGGCAATGGAAAAGGGCGATCCAGGCATGGGCGACATCACGACGGTAGCAAAGGCCTTCTTCGATGCCTGCGAGACCGGCGGAGGCTGGGAGGCGTGCGCGCGCTACTGTGCCCCGCATGCGACCTTCTCCGCCCAGGCCGATGCCCTGGCCGGCGTGACCTCCCTGCGGGACTACACGGAGTGGATGAAGGGGCTCCTGACCTTCATCCCCGACGGTCGGTACGAGGTGCGTTCCTTCGCGACGGACGAGGAGCGCCGGAACGTGACGGCCTACGGGGTCTTCCACGGGACCCACACTGGCGAGGGCGGACCCTGCCCGCCCACGGGCAAATCCACGTCGACCGACTACGTGTATGTCATGCAGTTCGAGGGGGACCGCATCATCGGATTGACGAAGATCTGGAACGACGCCCGGGCCGTGAGAGAGCTCGGCTGGGCTTAGCCATCGCAGCGGCGAGCCTCGTCTTCCGCCGAACAGCGTGACGAGGCCGCCCGACAGATGCGCATCGCGCGGACGAGCTTCCCTGGCCTGCCGCTTCTCGCAGGTCTCCGTGACGGCACGACCGGCGACCTTGACCATGAAGTACCCATCAGCGGCCTTCTCCTCGGTGACGTGAGACATGCCGGCGGTCTCCTGTCGTTCGGGGCTCGGATGTCGGGCGGCCCATCTCCGGGGCTGGGTCGGGTGCCGGCAAGGGCCCGTGCGCGGGTGCCCAGCATTGCCTGGGATCGCGGTCAGACAGGCGGGTTCGCCCCGCAAACCCGCCTCCCGCCTTCGTGATCCTGCGTCAGGAGCCTTCGCCTCACCGACCGGAGGCGCCGCCCTGGGCCGCGACTTCAGAAGCCGCCCGGGCGAGATCGCGTTCGAAGCGCGGGTCGTGGAACAGCGCCTCGGCGATGACGGCCGCGGCGATTTTGCCGGCTTCGAGGTCGGACGGGAAATGGGTGCCGGCGATCACGCGGTTCTCCCCGTAGGTCTCGGCGAACGCGAACAGCGCCTGGCGCTTCTCGGGCACGAGGCGCGACAGCACCGTGGCCGCGAGATACCCGAACGTGGCGTGGCCGCTCGGGTAGGACGTGCTGTCGGAGCGATGTCCGAACGTGGCGAGGTCCGGCTTCACCGTGTAGGGCCGCGGCCGCGCGATGGCGGCCTTCGCCGCCAGCACGGCGAGTTCCCCGTCCTGGAACACACTCTCGATCAGCGCCGCGGTGTCCGGCATCGTCTCCGCCGTGAAGGCTGGGCCGAGCACACCGGTGAAGCGGTCGAGGGTGCACGGCAGGTTCGCGGTGATGCGCCGCTCGTCGTCGGGCGTGCGGGCGCGGACCGCGGCCTCCACGGTCTGCATGTCCGCCTTGGCCGATTCCGAGCCGGCTTCGGGCGGGGGCGGCAGGACGCGCTGCAGCGCCATCGCCGCCGGGTCGACGTAGGTGCTGTGGAGCGTCGCGGCGGTGACGGGCAGGGCAAGGGAGAGGAGCACGGCCAGCGTCGCGGTGAGCCGCCGGCCGCCCCGGCCGGAAATCCGATCTTTCACCACCCCTCCTCAAGCCGTGCCAGGTCTCACCGCTCGCAGCCACGCCGCCGGGCCGCCCCGAGGCTTCTCCGGGGCTTCTCCGGGATTGTCTCGGGCAGCAGCGTCACGAGCACCCCGAGCGCGACCGCCGCGACGGCGGCGCACGCGAGATAGGCGGCATCGAACCCCGCCTGCTGGACCAAGGTTCCGGCGATCACGAACGACAGCGAAGCGCCGGCGCCCTGCACGGTCCCGATCAGGCCGTGGGCGGCGTTGTAGCGGCCGGTTCCTCGGGTGATGTCGGCTATGACCAGCGGCTTCACCGCGCTGAGCAGGCCGGCACCGACGCCGTCGAGGCACTGGACCGCGATCAGCCAGTACGGGTCGCGCCAGACGAGATAGAGCAAGGCGCGCACGGGCAGCGCGGCGAAGCCGATCACGAGCAAGGGCTTGCGGCCCCAGCGCTCGGCCCGGCGGCCGACGATGAGCCCCATCGGCACCATCACCCCCTGCGCGCCGACGATGCAGACGGAGACGATGACGGACGACCAGTCCGGGCGCGCCTGCCCGATCTCCTGGGCGACGAGGGTCAGCAGCGGCGCGTTGGCGAAATGGAAAAGCCCTACGCAGGCCGCGAAGACCATGAGCGGCCGGCAGGTCAGCAGGGTCCGCCACCGGGCCGGGGCTTGCTCCCCCTCGCCGCCGCCGCGGGCCCGGCGCGCGTCGATGGCATCGCGCGGGATGGAGTAGAGTGCCGCGGCCGAGACGATGGCGCAGGCCGGGACCAGGAGGAACACCGCGCGGTCCGGGAACAGCCAGCCGACGAGCCCGATCAGCACGGCGATGGCGACGTTCCCGGTCCGCTCCAGGGCGGCGTTGCGGCCGAAGCGCCCGGCGATCCGGTCGGCAGGGAAGAGGCCGAGCGTGAGCGTCGCGATGGCCGGGCTCAGCATGCCCCCGACGGCGGCCAGCACGCAGGAGGCCGCGAGCACGGGCCAGAAGTACGGGAAGAGCGCGACGAGGAGCGTGGCCAGCGAGAGCGCGACCAGGGCGCCGAGCAGGATCACGCGCTTGTCGCGCACCGCGTCGATGGCGGTCCCGATGGGCGTCTGCACCACGATGCCGACGATGCCCGACACCGTGCTGACCAGCCCGACCGAGGCATCATTCCAACCGCGGTGCACGTAGAGGTAGACGTTGAGGTAGGGCTTGATCGCCCCGTTCACGTCGATGAGCAGGAGGTTGAGGAGGTCCAGGGACCTGGAGACGGATGGCCGTCGCGAAGCGGGCGGCCGCTCCCCCTCGCCGATGTCCTGCTCCATGCGGTCCGCTCCCCTTTCAGCCAACCTAGAGCGGCGCGGCACCGAACCGAGGTGACCCCGCCCCGAATGAGCGTGACCGCCGGTAGAGGCGCTCCGGCCCGGCGACCGCGGCGCCGACCCGCCATCGTTCACCCCGCCTTCGGGCCAGCGGCACCACCGCCTTCGACGCGTGGCGCGACGGCGAGATCCGCCGCATCGAGGCACCGCGCCGCGAACGTGAAACCCGTCTCCGTGAGTCCGAGGGCTTCCTCGGCAAGCTGAGGCGCGCCGAGGGTCGCGCGACCTTCGCGCGTTTCGTGGCGGAACATCCCACCGGGCCAGGAGCCGCGCCCGACATCGCCCCAACCACCGGTAACCCTGACCACCGACCCGTCAAGCACCGGCTCGCGGGCTCAAGCCGGGAAGGCGCGCAGGAGATCCTCCGCCCCGTAGGGCTTCTTCACCACCGGCACGGCGGCGAGGTCTTCCGGAATGCGGAAGCCGTCGCCGTAGCCGGTGGCGAACGCGTAGGGGATGCCCAGTTCGAACAGCCTGCGCGCGACGGCGATGCTGGTCTCGGAGCCCAGGTTGACGTCGAGCAGGGCCCGGGCCGGCGGCGCCGCGTCGATCAGCCGGAGCGCCTCGCGCGTCGACGACGCCATGTCCACGTTCGTGGCGCCGAGCGACGTGAGCAACTCCTCGGCCTCCAGGGCGATGATCATGTTGTCCTCGACGACCAGCACGGACCCCGCGAGACCGCGCAGCGCCTCGGCGTGAACCGCCCTGACAGCCTTCGGCGCGGCGCGTGAGGCGTTCTGGACGAAGGCCGGGGGGATGGTGAAGCGCGCCTCGACGCCCGCCAGTTCGTAGCGCACCTCCGCCTCGCCCTTGAGCTCGTACGGGATCGACCGCTCGATGATGGTCGTGCCGAAGCCGCGCCGGGTGGGCGCCCGCACGGCCGGGCCGCCGGTCTCGCGCCATCGGATCACCAAGTGGTCGAGGGCGTCCCGCTCCCAGCGCAGGTCGACCCGCCCGAGGCTGTCGCAGAGCGCGCCGTACTTGGCCGAGTTCGTCATCATCTCGTGGACGACCAGGGCGACGGTCGAGAACGCCTGCGGCTCCAGCAGGACGTCGGCGCCGTCGAGCACGACCCGGCCGGCCTTGGGTCCGAGGTAGGCGCCGGCCTCCAGCATGACGAGGTCGCGCAGGGATCCCGGTCCCCAGTTGCTCGAGGTGATCTGGTCGTGCGCCCGGGCGAGCGCCTGGATGCGGTCGCCGACCGTGCTCGCGAAGGCGCTGTCCGCCCCGTCCGCCGGCCGGCTCTGGGTCACCACCCCGCGGATCAGGTTCAGGATGTTGCGGACCCGGTGGTTGAGCTCGGCGATGAGGAGTTCCTGACGCTCCTGCGCGACCTTGCGCTCCTTCTCGGCGGAGTCGGTGAGGCGCAGGATCACCTCGAGCAGGGTGATGCGCAGGGCCTCGGCGGTCCGCATCTCGACCTCGGCCCAGGGGAGCGAGCGCCCGTGCACGGTCTCGCGCCACGCCTCGAAGCTCTTGCGCGGGGTCAGGCGGACGCCGTTCGGCCCCGGGGTCGCGGGCTTCACCGGGTTGCCCGCCCAGGTCACGGTCCGCGAGACCTCGCGCCGGAAGTAGACCAGAAAATCCCGGGGCGTGCGCGACACCGGGATGGCGAGCATGCCGGCCGCCCGCTCGGTGAAGTCGCGGCCCGGTTCGTGGACGCGCCCGATCTCGTCGGTCGCGTAGGCCTTGCTCGCGGCCGTGCGGTTGAGGAAGCGCACCAGGCCGGCGAACTCCTCCGCGGTCGGGGTCGAGCCCTGGAGCGTGATCTCGCCGTTCACCCACAGGCCGATGCCGTCGCAGGGCAGGATCGCCGCCAGGTCGTCGAGGAAGTCGGAGAGGCTTTCCAGGTTGGTGCCGCCGGTGGCCAGCGCGCCCAGCAGGCGGTTGTGCAACTCGCGCGAACGGACCTCGCGCTCGGCGTCGGCCTGCCGCTCGCGGGCCTCCAGCAGCCAGGAGAACATCTGGCCGAACAGCTCGGCGCCGGTCCGGCGCTCGAGGGAGATGTGGCGCGGCTCGGTGTGGTGGCAGGCGAACAGGCCCCACAGGCGACCGTCGCGCAGGATGGACACGGACAGCGAGGCCGCCACGCCCATGTTGCGCAGGTATTCGAGGTGGATCGGCGAGACCGTCCGCAGGGTCGACAGCGACAGCTGGCATCAGTGAGACTGAGCCATGGTATATTGCCGTTCCACCAAGCGGCAACGGAGCGACTTGGGGTGTGCCCGCTCTCCATTTGCGCAACGTCGGTCAGACTTACCCAAGCCCCCCCCTTTTGGCAGTGCTGTTTTCGGGTTTCCAACAGCCAGCGCGGAGTGACCTGGGATGATGTCGCGACTTTTTCGCTTATTACGTGCTGGAGAAGGTGGACCTGCGGTACTGGCTAGTAGCGCTTCTGCATCGACAAAAACTTTGCCCTCCCTCGCCGCCAGATCAGCTTCTGAGGCGACTAGACGGCCTTCGCAGCCTGCCTTGAAGATCGACGCTCGATAAAGCCGGAGATTAGCCTCCGCACCCAGGAGAAGATCCGTACCAGCCCGCAACCGCGTAAGCCGATTTTCGATGTCCATCACCAATTCGTGCTGGACCTGTAATGGCGGGATGGGGACTTCAAGCGCCCGCACATGGGCTACATTAAGCCGCATCACCGCAGAGCCGAATATCGATTTCTCTATTGGCGCCTGGCATATGGAGAGCGAAGAAGCCAAGCAAGGAATTCTGGCAGGAAAATGTCCCGCTGCACGCGGATGCGCACCGCGGATTGATTGATGTTTCCGCCCTCTAATTCGGCGGGAACAATCGCAACTTTTCCGATGGTGCCAACGATTGAGAGAAGGATATCCCTCTGTTTCAGAGCTGACCGATCATAACGTGAGGCGATTTCCGCTGATGTTCGCAGCAGGTTCTGTACGTTGATGCGGTCGTCATGCATCTCGCTCGGACGGACGTACGGCACTCCGCCTTCTATGTTGGGGCCCGCCTGTAAAATCCCGTACACGATAGGAGCTTCAGGGTCGGTTACCTCGGACAGACGCCTTGTTGGCCAAACACCTTCGGAATCTTCAATCATGGACGTGGCACCCAAATAATCTCACCGCTCCTCCTGCATTGCATTTTTCTGCCGAACTCTGCCTCACCGCAGTCCGACCGGTGCATGACGTTCCTCCGGGGGCTCGATCCACGATAGTCGTGGACCCGGCGACGGCTATGCCGCGTCAAGCATGGTTGCGACGGACAATATGCGGGTCGACCGCGGCCTCAAGCCATCTAATCCGCTTTCAGGTGACGAAAGCTGAGTCAATCCCAGCTTCTCATGCGCCCCGGCGGGCGTCATATGGCGAATGGCTTCTTCGGAAAAGTCGAGCTCTCGAAGTGCCGCCCGCTGACGGTTCGTGATCATCAATGACACGGCAGGAGACGTTGCAGGCGCGGTGCCCGTCGCGTCCAGCTCGGCGGCGTCGGCGAGGCCGACACGGTCGAAGAACGCTTCCTCTGCCGTAGCCTGACTGAGGAGGAGCCGAAGGTTGTGGTCAGTTCCCGCCATTTGCGACCCTCATTGATCCGTCATCGACCTCAGGAGTGCGCCGGATCAGCGACGGGACGGCGGCACGGCCCGCTCCGACGAAGCTGCAGGCTATACCCGGCAGTGCTGTTCTGTAAGAGCCGGCTTGCCTATCGTCGCCCCGAGTGGAAGCGGTGACGCCAGCCCTCATTGAGCCTGCGCTCCTCCGCGCTCTCCTCCGGCGCAGCTTCCAGTTGCAGCAGTATCATCGCAAAGCCGTTCCGCTGAAGGTACACCTGCTCGCGGAGGTCCGGCGCGCGGAGGTCGCGCTTCACATCGATCCAGAGATCGGGACTGCACGCGGCGGTGTCGCTCGCTGTGCTCGGCCGATGTGGACTGCTGTGAAAGAGCGTGCCCGTCGGGACCGGGCTGCCGACCGCGCAGATGATGGCCGGAAAGGAGAGGCTCCGGTAGCACCGCTGCAACCTGCCGTTGCCCACCACGACGATGGCGATCCGCTCTGGATGGTATTGCACGTAGGCCCGAGCTGCCGTCTCCTTTCCGACCGCGAAGTCGCGCGCGAGCATAAGAACGTGCTGCAGGTCGGGCTTGCGAATGGCCGCCATGGCTTCCCGCAGCATGTGCGGAGGCATCAGAATGAGAGTGGCGAAGCGGTTGGCCTCGACCTCCCTGCATTGCCGCTGATCGCCCTCCTTCGCTGTGACGCGGAGCAAGTCAGAACTCTTGCACAGGAACCGGCCGGGCTGATCCGGGACGTGGTGCGCCATCAGGAAGTGGCCGAGCTCGTGCGCGATTGTGAAGCGGCGACGCGGTTCGCCCACGCGCTTGGCGAGGATGATGCCGTCAGACCGCTTCGCGTCGGTAACGAGGCCGCCCTCGAACTCGTCGTCGTCGAGGTCCTCGATCTGGAGGATGCCGAGCCGCGCGCACAGCTCTTGGACCGGCACGGGCACCTTAAGGTTCGGCTCGGCCTGAAGGATGCGTTTGACGAGCGCCTCCGGCGAGCCCGCGTCCCCAAGGTCCATCCTGCTGACCGACATCCGCGCAGCGCCCCTTCTCGTCCCAGAGCCGATCTATCAGGCGGCCCCACACCCCCGATCCCCAGACCGGACTGCGGGGGAGTGCGCGCGGCGGCCTCACCATCGACGTGCTCTCCCAACGAGTTGTCTCTCTGGAGCCTTCGCGCTCCTATCGCTTCTTGCCCAACTCCACGGCAATGTCTTTGGTCATTCGGCCCACCTTCCGATGCGCGGCCGTGAGTTGGTCCTGCGTCACGCCCCAGCGCTTCATCCAGAACTCGACAGCCTTGCGTTCCGACAAATCGAGGCGGTCCTTATCGATGAAGCCACGCTTGTCCTTGAGGCCGGCCATGGGGACTCCTGTCGGGTTAATGAAATGCGATCTGGGAAAAAGCTCGCGACGACCCTGGCGGGTATATGGGCGGCCGCTTGGCGACCTGGCGCGCCTCGCGCACCCGGGCGGCGGAGAACTCGGCCTCATAGGCCCGTGCGTTCTCCTCGAGCTGCGCCTGTTCTGCCGGCGAGTAGGCTGGCCCCGTCGCCATCTCCAGCAGCTCATCCAGCCCACGCCCCGCGGCGGCAGCGTCGAGGCCAGTCATCTCATCCAGTCCGCGGCCGTACAGGGGTGCTGCGTTCATACGCGCACCTCCTTGGCCAGCCTGCCGTCGACGAATGCGCCTGGGACGTCCTCGAACGAGGCCACTCGACCGGCGACGACGCCGTCGGCGGGGTACTTGATCTGGATGCTCGCCGCGTCACGGTCCAGGACGAAGCCGCAGCGCCAAGCAATGACCCTGGCGCGCCCCTCTGCATCCATGCGGATCTCAGACATGGCTCACCTCCGATAGCTCGCCGGTGGCCAGGGCAGCGTGCATGCCGGTGAAGTCGCCGTAGGGGTAGATCCCGCCGCAGCTCTCGTTGGTGGCCAGGTCGCGGGCGATCATGCCGTCGACGCAGAACGACAGGCGCATTCCGTGAGCGCTAAGCGCCAGGCGCAGTCGGCCGCGTGCGTCGATGACATCGCCGCGTTGGGGAAGGGGTGCGTCCCGCCAGGAGCCAGGGCCGATAGCCAGGGTGCTGAGGGTCGGGGTGGGAAGGGTGCTCTGGTGGGTCATGATGGCGCTCCAATGGGTGGCCGACCTGGCACACGCTGGAAACCGGTGAGGTACCGGCGGCCGTGTGGCCCGCGTGCCAGGTCTTGCCATTGAAGGGCTGTGAATCGCCCCGGGATTTTCGGAGGCTCCAACTCTTGAGAGACTGGAGCCATGACGAAGCATACCCCACCCTTTTCCCCTGAGGTTCGCGAGCGGGCAGTCCGGCTGGCCCGGGAGCATGAGAGCGAGCACGGTTCGCAATGGGCCGCGATCCAGTCGATCGCGGCCAAAATCGGTTGCTCTGGCGAAACGCTGCGCAAGTGGGTCCGTCAGGCCGAGCGCGACCGGGGCGTGCGGGCCGGACCGACGACGGATGAGCGCGAGCGGATCAAGGCGCTGGAGCGGGAGAACCGCGAGCTCCGGCAGGCCAACGAGATCCTCAGGAAGGCGAGCGCGTATTTTGCCCAGGCGGAGCTCGACCGCCGGTTCCGGTCATGATCGCCTTCATCGACGATCATCGTGCGCTCTACGGGGTCGAGCCGATCTGCAAGGTTCTGCCGATCGCCCCGTCGACGTACCACGCCCATGCCGCGCGACGAGCCGATCCCGGGAGGCTGTCGGCTCGAGCCAAGCGGGACGCGGCACTCATGGTCGAGATCCGGCGCGTGTACGAGGCAAACTTCCGGGTCTACGGCGTGCGCAAGGTCTGGCGGCAGCTCGCCCGCGAAGGGATCATTGTGGCGCGCTGCACGGTGGTCCGGCTGATGCGAACGATGGGCTTGGCTGGCGTCGTCCGGGGGCGGAGGGTTCGCACCACCGTTCCCGATCCGGCGGCGGCCTGCCCGCTCGACCGGGTCAATCGACAGTTCAGGGCCGAATGCCCGAACCGGCTATGGGTGGCGGATTTTACCTACATCGCCACCTGGGGCGGCTTCGTCTATGCGGCCTTCGTGATCGACGTCTTCGCCCGCCGGATCGTGGGCTGGCGTGTGTCGCGCTCGGCCCGGGCCGACTTCGTGCTCGATGCCTTGGAGCAGGCCCTGCACGAGCGCCGCCCCTTCGCCGGCAGCGGCCTCGTCTGTCACTCGGATCGCGGATCGCAATATGTGAGCATCCGCTACACCGAGCGCTTGGCCGAGGCGGGCGTCGAACCCTCCGTCGGCAGTGTTGGCGACTCGTACGATAACGCTCTCGCCGAGACGGTGATCGGCCTGTTCAAGGCGGAGGTCATCCATCGACGCGGGCCGTGGCGGTCCTTTGAGGCGGTCGAGTACGCCACGCTGGAATGGGTGGACTGGTTCAACCACCGTCGGCTGCTCGAACCAATCGGCCACATCCCTCCCGCCGAGGCGGAGGCACGCTATTATGCCCAGGCCGAGGTCCAAGCCTTGGCCGCCTGAGCCAAACCAAACGGCCTCCGGAAAACCCGGGGCGATTCAGCTGCCCCCTCAGTACCGGTTTCCAGGCCGGGTCAGCTCTTGCCGACGCACACATTGTATGCGGTCAGGATAGACGAACCAAACTATATCGAGTGAAACTCCGTGGGTTCGCATGATCTGAAATGAGCAATCGGCGGTAATTGACAGCCTGCTTGCTCCGATTTGCACGCGAAATTCTCCGACAAGCGGTATCAAAGGTTTGGGCGTGACCGCATACAATGTGTGCAATAAGCCAAAGGAGGCGCCCAACACCCATGACGAACGACACGCAGACCGCACCACGAGACACGGCGCTATCCGTGCGAGTGCCGGCTGGACTGGCTGAACGGATCGAGAAGCGGCGCCAAGCGCTTCAGCAAGCAGCTGGCCTGCCGGTCAGCAAGGCCACCGCCGTGATCGACCTGCTAACCACCGGGCTGGACCAACTGGAGAAGTAGAAGGCGCCGCATTGGCCACCACACTAGCCCTGCCCGACCTGGCCGGTCAGTTGCTCGCCACTAGACTTCGCCGGCATCTGAAAGGTGCTGCTGGCTTCCCTCGTCAAGCCAGAGGACAGGTTTCATGGAGCTACAGGTCGACGGATATGCCGCCACGGTGGAGCCTTGTGAGGGTGGTGGGCTGCGAGGCCAGGGCGACCTACCAGGCGGTCATGGGTGCGACGCCTATCGCTTTACCCCGGAGCAGCTGCAGGCCGAGCTGCGGACTAGCCTCTCGATTTTGCTGCAGGACCTGAACCGCAGTCGAGACTGAGCCTTATGCCCTCCGATCACGGTCCATGACTCGCTGCATGATGAACGCCTGTACCTCGTGTTCGAGCCACGCGACGGGCGAGTTCCGCGCGTCGCCGAGTCTGACCGGCTTGGGAAAAAGGCCACGGCTCATGCGGTCGTAGAGGCAGGCCCGCTTGAGGCCCACCATCGATTCGACCGTCGCCATGCGGATGAGACGGATGGAATGGGTCATGCTGGCTCCGAGACGATCTGTGATGAGCCGGGTTGTACGCTGCCATTGAGGACTGCCGCACCGTTCACGCGAAGCCACTCGGCGCCACGGATCACCGGCTCGGCTTCGCTGCCGATCACCTCAGACCACGAATCGTCCTGCGATTTCGCGTGGGTGCCTCGCTTCACCCAGCCCCAACGAATAAATGGTGGGCGTCGACCTCTCACGCGCCCTGACGTAGAGGGGATGGGCGATCTGCCTGCCGCAGGTCGCCTGCTGAGTGGGGGACTCGGTGGGGGATACGGTAGGCCAGAAAGCAAAAAGCCCTGCGAATGCAGGGCCTTAGCAGGGCAAATGGCGGAGACGGAGGGAGCCTCCGCCATCGCTCCGTAAGTCGTTGATGCCACAAGCAACATGCTGTTTCGCATAGCTTTTACCCATTTTCGAGCTACAAAATCAGCTACAAAATTGAGGCTCGGAGCAGGCAGTGGCAGGTAAGGTTCGGCACCTTCTACATGCACGCGGGCGCTACTCGGCGCGCCTCGCCGTGCCGGAAGCACTGCGCGGCATCGTGGGCAAGCGGGAACTCCTACAGCCCCTCGGCGCCGATCGGGTTGCCGCCCTGCGCAAGCTGCCGGGCGCCGTGGCCGAGATGCAAGCAGTCCTCGACGCCGCACGTGCGAGGGCGAGGGAGGGGGAGGCGACCCGCGCACCCGCGCGCCGCGGTCGCCCGCTCACAGCGCAGCAGATGGCGCGGCAGCACTACCTAACCCAGGTCAACTTCGATCAAGAGATCCGAGAGAGCAACGAGCTCGCAAGCCTAGGGCACATCGACGATATACGAGCCGCCGACCTCGAGCGCGCGATCTCCGGTGCGGCCACGAACGCCGAACTGGAAGTGCTTGTGGGCCGCATCCTCGCGAATTTCCGCGTCCGCGGGCACACAGACCTCACGCCGGCCTCGCCCGAGTTCAGGAAAGCGGCGATGGCGCTCGCCGTCGCGGAGCGGGAAGCCCTCGTGGTCTCGGCGGCCCGTGACGAAGGCGACTTCGCAGCGACGACCGCGCACCCTTTCTTGGCGGTGGAGCAACCCCTTCAACCGGCGCCAGTGTCGCCGCGCATTCTCGGACCGCTCAGCACGAAACCTGTGAGTGAGATCGTTCCCCTCATGATGGCGGAGAAGAAGGCGCAGGCTGCGACCGCCTACGAATACGGCGTCGCCGTCCGCATGTTCGAGGAACACCTGGGCGAGACCCGGCCGGTCTACACGATCACGCGGCGCGACGTGTTGTCTTACAAGGCGGCCCTTATGGACACGCCGGCCAACTACACGAAGCGGTTCCCCAATACGGCGTTGCCGGAGGCCATCAAGCGCAACAAGGCGAGAGCTATCCCCTTCCCCACGCTGAATGCCACGACCATCTACGACAAGTGGCTTGCTCGCATCCAGTCCGTCTTCAAGTGGTGCGTGAACAACGATGTGCTGCCGGACAACCCGGCGAGCGGAGTCAAGGTCGACCAGATCGCTGGGACTGCCGCACCCCGCGTGCCGTTCACGCCCGGCGACCTATCCAAGATCTTCGCGCCGCCCCTTTTCGAGAAGGGGGCACCTCTGGGCGAGCGGCAGTGGGCGACGTTGATCGCGCTACACACCGGCTTCCGAGCGAGCGAGATTGGGCAACTCCGGCTGGACAGCGTGCGTCACGAACGCGGTGTCCTCGCTTTTGCCGTAGAGGAGCAGGTCAAGACACGCGGGTCGGTGCGCCTGACGCCGGTTCACTCGACCCTGATCCGACTCGGCTTGGAGAACCGCATCGCGACGTTGCGGGCGGCCGGTGAGACGCATCTGTTCCCGGACTGGTATCGCAAGGCCACCGCTGTTCCGAAGTCAGGCGCCGGCCGCGCGCGAAACATCCCTTACTCGCAGGTGCTGCCGCGCTGGTTCAATCGGACCTATCTGCCCAGCGTCGGGATCAACGACGACCGAAAAGTCTTCCACTCGTTCCGTCACACGCTGAAGACGGCTCTGTCTCGGGCTGGTGTGCCGCGCTCGATCAGCGATGACATCACGGGCCACGACGACCAGACAGCTGGTGGCAAGTATGTGCATGAAACTTCAATTGAGGCCATGCGCGATGCCTTGGAGAAGATGCGTATCGATGGATTTAATATCTAGCGCAGGTATAGTTTGTGAGATTTGTGCAGGTCGCATGTAACTTATATAATGACCTGATAATGCGATTTGCGGGGAATAATTACAGAACTTTATAATAAATCGGCCCCGAGAGCTGCACGACGTGTATCGAAGTCCTAGAAATTTGACATGATCTTGGAGGCTGTGCCTTGGGTCTCCTTACTATTCCCGGATCCATCCTTGGGAGATCAGACACTCTCTACCCCGGCGATCGGTCGAGCGACGCTCCCGACCTTGGGAGCAGGCGCGTGCCTGCCCTTACTGCCTTGGATCGTAGCGACGGCGCAGCTCCGCAGTGCGGGAGAGGGTATGCCCCAACTCGCAGGCGACGATTGCCGGACCCAGCCCAGAACCATCACGCCATTCGCTGGATGTGAGATCATTGCAGTCGGCTTCGCGGAGGCGGAGCCAAGCCTGCTGCGCCCGCTTGAGGTTCCCGCGCCAGTCGTTCTTCGGGCGGCCGGGCGTTCCGCCTTCAGCTTCATCCTTGGCGATCGTCTTCAGGGCGAGGGCGTAGGCCTCGTTGAGCTTTTTATCGGCGATCTCGAGAGCGCGGCTGAGACAGGCGCCCTGACCTCTTATGAAGATGTTGCTGCACGCCAAGTCCAGCGTTTGCGCGCTTTCACCGTAAGATTTGGACAGCGCACCTTCCGCTTTCTCGCCTTGTTGGTTCAGGCACTTCATGACCTGATCGTCACTCATTTCGCCGCTGCATGGTTCGGATACCGGAGCATTCCCGACGTCAGCGGTAACGGCACCCGGCTGCGCATGAGCTCCGACCACCAAGCCGAGCGAAAGCATGCCGGCGCAAAACAAAATTCGCATCACCACGCACTTCAGACCGAAGATGAACACAGAACCTATTGGCGATGGATCGAAGATGATCCACTCGAGGCCTGCCTATCCGACTCAGGGTCAGATTGTTGGTGCGAGACGGCACGCAGCTCCGAGTCGCCGAAGGCGCCGTATCAGAGGCTCCCGGCTCGATCCATTTGGGAGACGCCCCGTCAGCGATACGGATCAGGCAGCAGACAGTAGCTACGGAAGTCGTTCTCGAAGGCCGCGTTATGATCGACGCCTTCCACCATGGCCGACGGTCCGATCGCGTAGTAGCGCTTCATGGGCGCAAATCCGCCGAAGCTATTGCGACCCGTGACCATCCCGCAGGCGACGTAGAAGCCGCCCTGTGCGAGCACCTCCAACTGGCTGCTGAAACGAGCGGACGAGGGTTCCAGTAGCGCGTTGCGCACGGCCGCCTCTCCCATCTGGCGCGCTGCCATCTTCGCAGCCTGCTTGACCTCGAACTCCGAGACGACTGGCGTCGCAGCGACGGCCTCTGGCACGGCTGGGTGTCGCTTCATGAACATGGGAGCGATGACCAGGCCGAGGCCGAACAGCGCGAAAGCTCCGCATGCCGTCGCATAGTTTTCGCGTCCGTCAGCGTGCGCCCGGATTGCATGGACTGTCCCGGAGATGAACAGCAAGAACCCTAATATTGCGAAGATGACAACCATCAGGCCTATCCAGACTGGATGGGGCCGACCCTAGATTGCGTCCGTTAGCGAGGCGTAACCGGCGTTTGAGGGGCCTGAATGTTGGTTAAACCGACCGTCACCATACTGGTCTTGGATCGCTACCAGCCAATTTTGGATAGCTTCTAGCGTTCCTTCTGAACGTCGCTGCGCGCCATCTCATCGAGCCGGAACTCGCGCACGAGCACGCCCATGGCGGGGGCCACTAGCACTCGACCTCTACACCCTTGGCACGCGCCTCGCAGATCGCTTCGGCCCGCTCCTCTGGGGTCATCAGCGCCAGCATCTCTCGGACGGCCTTGAGCGCGTCCAGGAGCTTGCCGTGCTCGAGGACGTCGTAGGGCTCGCTCAATGCAGCATCCCCCTTCGCTGGCCCTGTTGCTGCCCCAGTGCCCGCTTTAGCCGGACCACGCCCTGCTCGAAGTAGACGCACATGGAGACGCCCGCGGCGTCCGCCTGCTCCTTGTAGGCCTCGAGCTCGATCTCGGACAGATGCATGTTCGTCAGATCCTCGAACTCATAGAAGGCCCCGCACATCGCGAGGCTGTTTCGCAGCGTCACACATCACCCTTCAGGACACCTCCCAGAAGGGCGAACCCGCTACGCCCGCCCAGGCGCGAGCTCAATAGGGTCTGACGCCTACCTGTCCGGCACTGGGAATGTGTCGTTGTAGAGCTGCCACATGGCCAGCAGCAGGTCCTTCTGCTTCATCCGCCGCTTGGCCGCCTCGAGCCGGAACACCTCGAGTTGGTCCCGCGTGACCTTGAAGGACAGATCGAACCAGGGCTTGTCGTCGGCCGAGATCATAGTCTGGGGCGTCTGGCCCGGGGTGGGCACCAGGGCAGCGCTCAAGCGGTCTATGATCTCCTGGGCCAGTGCGTCGGCGCGCTCGTTCAGGCTCGGGTAGGCGCTCTCGTTGACAGCGCGCCCGTTGTTCTGCGCGAGCTGGTAGCCGGTCCTCGAGGGCAGGTCGTTCTGTGCCACCTGGTAGCCGGCCGCCTCGATAAAGCCCTTTGCGTCGGTGACGGAGGCCGCGCTGTCGAGGCTCTTGTTCAAGACGAACAGGATATCCTTGCGGTTGATGCCCCGGGTGAGGAGCTCGTGGGCGAACTTCACCTGCGGGCGCAGGTCGTCGAGCGACACGCTGGCTGGGACCAGGATTATGTCGCTCTCCCGGGCGATCTCCAGCGTGATGGCGTCGAAGCTGGGTTTCCCGTCGAAGACCATGAGATCGTATTGCGCTTCTTGGGTGAGCGCCTTCTTGACGTTCGGGAACGCCTCTGCCGGCACTTTGGGTCGCGCCTCCTGCTTAAGGCGCACGCCGGCCCACTCGACGCTGGCGAGCTGCCCGGTGTTAAAGTCAGCGATCTTCACGCGCCAGCCGACGCCGGCGTAGGCCGTGGCCATCAGCCTAGCGATCGTGGATTTCCCCACGCCTCCCTTCTGGGAGAGCACAGCGAGTGTCTTCACGGGCGAACTCGCGCTTGGGCGTATACGATCATGCTCGCAAAGGTCCCTCATAAGTTCACGGACGGTTAACCGCTACGGGAACGGCCCGTGAACTCGTAGCGGCCCGCGTGATATGGCGCAGCTTCAAGGAGAGGGCCATGTGGGAAGCGATCAGGGGTGTCTGGGACGCGCTGACGGAGGACATCCCGCTACCCGTCCTCGTGATCGGCGGCATCGTCCTGTTCGGCCTCATCGGCTGGTTCGGCTGGACGCTCGCCGTTATGGCCCTGGAGCAGGGCGACCCGCACAGATACGGGATGCCGAGGCCGAAGCCCTAGCTCACCGCTCGGTAAGCGCCTTCGGGATGGCCTGGTCGATCGCGCCCTGCATCTCGATGGAAGCCTTCATGGCGGCCGCGCCGAGCTGGTTGGGCGTTTTGCCCAGCTCCGACACCGGCAGGTTGGCACCCACTGGCACTTAGGAGAGGTCGGCCGGGCCGCGCGAGGCTCCGTCCCGTGACGTCGACGAACGGAGCGGCCTTCGGCAGCGGCGCCGCGGACTTGCCTTGCTTAAAACAGCGCCTCCTCGCCCATCAGCACCCCGTCCGGCTCGGCACGGCTGCTGGTGGACGCCCGAGCCGGTCCACGCCGGACTCTTCGGCCTGATGCCCAACTGCACGCGATCTGGCCCGGGCGCCGTGGTCGTCGCCTTCGCGCCCGAGGACGCCATCATCACCGCGCTCGACCGCACCGAGTTCCTGGTCGACCCGCGCCGGCTGGAGAACATCATGCTCGTGGCCGAGGTGCCGCCCCGTCGCCTAGCTGATGGCGAGGATCCTCTCCGGGCGTCCCAGCTCCTCGGCATCCCATCTGGCTACAGCTTCGAACACCTCGATGCGTGGCTCGCAGTTGGCCTCCACGTTAGCGGGCTGGCTTCGTGTAGGAGCGCGCGTATGCGACAGATGGAGAAGTTCGCAGCCTGAGGTGCTCTCTACGGCTGTTGCCGACCCATCTCTGAAGCCCACTCGCCACCGTGTTCACCGGAGTAGCGCGTCGAGGCTATCGATGACCTGCGCGGGAGCGAGGTCGGGATACTCGTCTGGCTGACCCGTGCGGTTCACCCACACCGGCGTGAAGCCATAGGCGGCCGCTCCGGCGACGTCCCAGCGATTTGAAGACACGAACACGATCTCGCTGATACCGGCTCCAAGCCGCTCGGGCGCGAGGTCGTAGGCGCGAGAGCTGGTCTTGAAGACCCCGGCGGGATCGACCGACAACACCGCGTCAAGGTGATCGTAAAGCACCGCGCTCCTGACCGCCATGTCGAGCATCGCCGTGTCGCCGTTGGACAGGATCGCTGTCTTCAGGCCGAGCGCCCGGAGTGCGTCGAGGGTCGCAGTCACTTCTGGGTAGGGGTCCAACCTTCGGTAGGCTTCTAGAAGCGCTGGCCTTAATGCTGGGTCGACGTTCGGATGACGGGCCAACGCGTATTCGAGTGCCCGCTCCGTTAGCGTCCAGAACGCCGTATACCGGTCGCACAGTGAGAGCACCCAGGAATATTCGAGTTGCTTCTGACGCCAAGTGTCCGACAACGACTTCGTGTCGGGGCCGACCGAGCCGGCATGCCGCTGCACGGCGGAATGGACATCGAGCAAGGTGCCGTAGGCATCGAAGACGACGGCGCGGGCGCCGATCAGGACATCAGGCGTGGACATCATGGCCTCCTGGAAGAGTGGGAGTGAACTCAGACCGACCTGACCTCTCCGCCGTCTATCCGGAGCACGGTCCCGGTCATCCAATGCGCCGCCGGAGAGACGGCGAACGCCACCACATCCGCGATCTCCTCCGCTGTCCCGAAGCGGGCGATCCCGGCCTGTTTCAAGAAGCTCTGCTTCGCGTCCTCGATGTGGACCGCCTTCCCGGCGGCTCTCTCGAGCATCGCCGTGCGGCGGTCGGTCATGATCGCGCCGGGCGACACGCTATTGACCTGCACGTCATCCACGATGCCGCGTTCCGCGAACGCCTTGGCCAAGGCCTCTATGCACGCGTTGATCGCGCCTACAGCCGCTGCGGCTGCCTTCGGGGTCACGGCGGCGTTGCCCGACATGAACACGACCGCGCCCCGGGACTCCTTCAGGGCATCCCACGCCTGAATGGTGAGGCGCCGAGCTCCGTGCAGCTTGAGTTCCAGGCCCGCATGCCACTGCTCGTCCGTCATCTGGAAGACGTCCAGTCCGGGAACCGCACCGGCGATGTTGACCAGCGCGTCGATGCGCCCGAACGCGGACAGCGTCTGCTGGACGACCGTCGGAGCCGCGGTGGGCTCCGCGAGATCGAGGTCGATCACTAGGGCTTCAGACCCGACCTCCCGGACGGCGGAAGCCGTCTCTTCCAGCTTGGCGCGGTTGCGCGCCACGAGCACAAGCGCCGAGAAGTCCCGGGCCAGGCGCACCGCCGTGGCTCGGCCGATGCCCTGGCTAGCCCCGGTCACGATGGCGACCGTCTTCGTCATCTCGATCTCCTCCGATCTGAACGGGCTCAGTGCACGACGACCATCTTGCCGCCGGCCGCGTTCGCTTCCATCAGGCGGTGCGCCTCACGAACCTCGTCGAAGCCGAAGATGCGCGCGGGCTTCACGTCGAGCCGCCCTGCGGCTGCGTCCTGAGCGATCCGCCCAAGCGGGACGTCGGCAAGCGGAAAGCCCGGCGTGCCAAACACGAAGCTGCCGAAGAAGGTTAGGTAGACGCCGCTCGACATCTGCAGCAGCGGGTTGAAGTCTGGGATCGGGTCGAGGCCACCCAGCCAGCCGGCGAGGCACGAACGACCGCCCCGGCGGAGCATCGCGAGCGAGTCCAGGACCACGCTGTTGCCGACGAGATCCAGAACCGCGTCGATCTGCTTCGCGTCGGCGATGTGCTTCGACAGGTCCGGCCGCTCGATCTCGCAGCGCTCGGCACCCAGCGCCTTCAGCTTGGCGAACCGCTCGGGGTTGCGCGTCGTGGCGACGACGCGGGCGCCGGCGTTCACCGCCATCTTCAGGGCTGCCTGCCCGAATGACGAGGTCGCCCCGCGGATCACCAGAAGCTGGTCCTTCTGGATCTCGAGGTTGCGAAACAGGCAGGTCCAGGCGGTGGCGTAGGTCTCCGGGATGGCCGCGAGCTCAGCCCAGGGGAGGTCCGCCTCGATCAGTGCGACGTTGCCGACTGGGGCACGGGTGAATTGGGCGTAGCTCCCGTTGATGGTGCGCCCAAGGCCGCCCATCAACGCCGCCACCTTGGCGCCGACCCGAAATTCGCCGCCGGGACACGACTTGACGATACCGACGCACTCGATGCCCGAAACTGGCGCTGCCTCGGCCCATTCGCCTCGGCGCATGTGCACTTCGGCATGGTTGATGCCGAAGGCCTTAATCTCAATGACGACGTGCCCGGCCAGCGGTTCGGGTTCGGCGATGTCCCTGTAGGTCAAGACATCGAGGCCTCCGAAGCCGTCCAGAACGATGGCGCGCATGGCAATGGTCTTCTGTGCTGGCGCCGGCAGGGCGCAGGATCGAGGGGCGGGACGCGGGTCGACCGGATTCCGGCTCAAGTCTCAGACAAGGAAGGCCCGGATTGCGGCACCGATCTCGGCCGCGTGGGTCTCGAGCGCGAAGTGGCCGGTCTCGAAGAAGGTCACCTGCGCGTCCGGGATGTCCCGCCGGAAGGCTTCTGCTCCCGCCGGTAGGAAGAACGGATCGTTGCGGCCCCACACAGCCAGAAAGCGCGGTTTATGGGCACGGAAGTAGGCTTGGAAAGCCGGATAGAGGGCAACGTTGCTCTTGTAGTCGCCGAACAGATCAAGCTGAACCTCGTCAGCTCCGAGGCGGCTCAGATAATGATTGTCGAGTGAGTATCCATCCGGCGAAACGAGGGTGGGGTCAAGAACGCCGTGGGTGTATTGCCAGATCGTCGTCTCCGGCTTCAAGAAAGCGCGAAGGGCCTCTCTGTTGGACTGAGATGCATCCTGCCAATAGGCGCGGATGGGGTTCCAGCCCTCACTCAGTCCCTCTTCGTAGGCGTTGCCGTTCTGAGAGACGATGCCGGTGATCCGCTCCGGATGTTTCGCGGCAATGCGGAAGCCCGTCGGCGCACCGTAGTCGAAGACGTAGATGGCAAACCGGTCGAAGCCGATCACCTCGGTGAAGCGGTCGATCACGGAAGCGACGTTGTCGAAGCTGTAAGTGAAGCGATCCCGCGCTGGCATGTCGGACAGACCAAAGCCGGGCAGATCCGGTGCCAAGAGATGGAAATGGTCGCTCAGCAGCGGGATCAGGTCGCGGAACATGTGCCCCGCACTCGGAAAACCGTGGAGTAGAAGCAGCTTAGGAGCATTAGGAGAGCCGGCTTCTCGATAGGCAATCCTGAAGCCATCGACGTCGACCGAGCGGTAGTGGATCCCAGACATAGCGTTCCTCCTGGCGTAACCTCCTAAATGGGATGAGGTGGTTATCTGCCCCATCATATAACCTGTCAACTGGTGTTAATGTGGTTATTTGAACGAAGGCCGGCGTTTGCGATCACGAAGGGTCACGTCGGTTTTGGGCAGAAGGTCGCAGGCTGGGAGTTTTGCACGCGATTTGCCTAACCGGAATAATGCTATTTCATCGGTTAGCTGCCATATGGGTTGAAGCTATCAGCGGCTTGCAAGACGACAGAATGGACCATCACCACACGCCCGCGATTTTTGTGGCTGACGCGCCAGGCCTCGATTTTCTCAATTCCATCGCGACACCGGTCGACACACCCGTCGACTGGATCAGTGACGGTGAGGGTCTGCTAAACTGGCTTGAACAGGCTGGTCTCGTTCGAGCGGCAACGTCCGCAGCCGTTCGGGATCGGGCGACCCCTGGAGAACTCGACGACATCGCGGCTCGGGCCCGACAATTGCGGGAGTGGTTCCGAGGCTTTGTCGATGAGCGTAGAGGACGCCCCCTCGCACCCGAGGATCTGCCCGAGCTCAAGCCACTCAATAGGCTCCTCGAGCGGGATCAGCGCTTCAGCCAGATCGTCTGCGAGCACGATGAAGGCATGCCGCAGCTGACAGTGCAGACTTCCCGTCATTGGCACACGCCGGACTCTCTGCTTCAGCCGATTGCCGAGGCTCTGGCTCAGCTCGTGTGTGATGAGGATTTCACGCACATCAAGGCTTGCGAGGGGCATACCTGCACGCTGATGTTTGCCGATCATACCCGCGGTCGAGCCCGGCGATGGTGCAGCATGGCGGTTTGCGGCAACAGGGCCAAGCAGGCGGCCCATAGAAAGCGCCTCAGGCCCTAGCGGGCGATGTTGGCTGCGGCTCGCGTCCGGGCTTGCGATGAACGCGGGCAGACAGCGCCCCTGAACCCAACAGCAGGGCGCAGGGGCACCGTCAGATCAGGCCTTCGACGGCCAGTTGGCGAAAGTGCCGTGCTCACCACTGAAGTCGCGAACCGCGCTCGCCCGGATCACGTCTTGCCTGAGCAGGTAGAACGAGACGACCAGCAAGACGAGATCCTTCAGGAGGAAGGCGGCGTTCATCGCCATGGCAGGGAATCCACCAGCGCCAGCGTCCCAAGCATCGGGCACGAACGGCAAGATCGTCAGCGTCGAGATGAACGTGGCCGTGGATCCGAGGGCGCCTAACACGCCTAGTTTCTTGTTCCAGAAGCCCAGGAACAGGAGCGTGCCGAAGGTCCATTCGGAAGCGCCGAGGAAAATGGCCGTGCCGCGAATACCCAGCACCGGAATGGTCCAAAAGGTGAGCGGACCGTGCGTGATCAAAGGAAGAAGTCCCCTGATCTCGGCCTCGAACCATTTATCGTAGCCAAACCAAGCGAAGATGACGACCATCGCTGCTCTCAGTAGATGATAGTCGAGATCTTTTCTGAGAAGTCCGGTCCGATTGAGGAGAGAAGCGACAAAGGAAATGAGAGCGTTCATGGCTGTAATCCTTCGGTGAGCGATCCTGCGCGATCTGCGCGAGTGCCACCGCTGCGACCTGACGCTGAGCCGCCGGATGGCGGGATGGTCCGACAAGACCGGGTGACGACCTAACTAAGCGCCAAACACGAGATCGGTTTAGCGGCCCGATACGAGTTGATTAATGCCTTGATGGAGCTAAAATCCGTCAGAACGTCTCAAATAAGTGAGCTCACTATGGCACCCCCTGTGGACTGGCTCAGCCGCCTGCTCACACTCGTCCCTGTCCGCGGCCGCCTCGATATCTACTGTGCCTACGGGGCGCCCTGGCGCATTGACCAACCGGGCGCGGAGGCCGGTGAGATGGCCTATCACGCCGTCGTCGCCGGATCGGCCGTGCTCGAGGGCCAGACGGGCGGCTCGCCACTGCGCCTCTCTGCCGGGGACATTCTGCTGCTCCCACAGGGAGAGGCGCACGTCCTCCACGATGGCAGCGGAGCCCCCGCAGCGCCGGCACACACACGGGCGGCCGCCAACCTGCTGATCAGTGAGAATACGGGAACGGGGGAGCGGCTCGACATGCTCTGCGGCCACTTCGTGCTCGCGCGACCGCAGGATCGCCTGCTGAGAGATTACCTGCCGCCGCGACTCGTAGTGCGAACGGCCAACCTGGGCGCATCCACCACCTTATCTGGAACTCGGGAAGTGCTGACCGGCCTCGTCTCGCTCATGCGTCACGAGGCGGTGGCGGACGGTCTGGGCGGCCGGGCCATGCTGGATGCGCTTTCCACGGCTCTGTTCACGCTGGCGATGCGACTGGCCAGCGAGGCGCACGAGACGCCAGTCGGCTTGTTGGCGTTGGCGGGTCATGCGCGCTTGGCGCCCGCCTTGTCGGCGCTGTTCCGCGAGCCGGGCCGCCCGTGGACGCTACCCGAGCTGGCACGCCTCTGCAACATGTCGCGGGCGACAGCGGCGCGCCAGTTCCAAGAGAAACTGGGACGGTCCGCCAGCGAGTTGCTGACGGATATCCGTATGGCTCTGGCGGCCGGCGAGCTGCGAAAGCCGTCCGCGAGCACGGGCGCGGTTGCCGAAATCGTCGGATACCAGTCTGAAGCCGCCTTCCAGCGCGCCTTCAAGCAGCGCATGGGCGTCACTCCGGCGCAGTGGCGCCGGGGTGCGCGGTCCGCTGAGCTGCCAGTCCTGTTCCTCTCCTTATGAAGACTCCGGACGGAGCCGCCCGTCGAACCCGCGGACGGCCGTCCAGCGCAAGCGCGGCGCTTGCGAGGCGCTACGGCGATCGCGTCGGCACGCCCGCGAAGAGCGGACCCAGCCCCTCCGCCATCGTCGGATGCGCCAGGACGGCATCTCGGAGCCGCTGGTAGGGCAGGCCCGCTAGCATCGCCATCTGCGCCACCGCCACGACCTCGCCGGCCTCGGAGCCGATCATGGTGAAGCCCAGGATGCGGTCATCCTCGCCGACCAGCGCCTTCATGAAGCCCTGGGTCTCGCCCGTCGTCTGCGTGCGCAGCACAGCGCTCATCGGCAGCCGCGCAACGCGGACAATCACGCCTTGGCGCTGCGCCTCGCGCTCGTTCAGCCCGACGCGGGCGAGTGGCGGCTCGGTGAACATGTTGGCCGGGACGAGGCGGTCCTGCGTGCTACGCTGGCCTCCGGCGAGATTGTCCCGGATGATCCGGAAGTCGTCGACGGAGACGTGGGTGAACTGCGGGCTGCCGGCCGCCTCGCCGAGCGCCCATACTCCAGGCGCGCTGGTCTCCAGACGCTCGTTCACCTGGATGTAGCCTCGGTCGGTCAACGCGACGCCCGCCCCCTCTAGCCCGATCTCTCGCGTGTTGGGGGAGCGCCCGGCGGCGACGAGGATGTGGCTCCCCTCGATGGTCTGTGTTTCGGCGTGCAACTTTGACCCCTTGAGGCGGGGGATCGGCGTCCAATTCTGACCCCCTAACCTCGTTCTCGCAGACTGCCCTCTGGTGCGGCCGGAAGGGTGGTGCAGGGGGATGAAGGGCGTGGACACGATTGCGCGCATCCGGCGCGAGTTCTTCACCCGCGGCCGCGCGATCAAGGACATCGTCCGCGACCTGCACGTCTCCCGCAACACGGTCCGGAAGGTCATCCGGTCGGGGGCCACCGCCTTCACCTACGAGCGCGACGTGCAGCCTCTGCCCAAGCTCGGGCCGTGGCGCGACGATCTCGATCGGATGCTGACCACCAACGCCGGCAGGTCCGCCCGCGAGCGACTGACGCTGATCCGGATCTACGAGGCGCTGCGCGGGCTCGGCTACGAGGGCGGCTACGATGCCGTTCGGCGCTATGCCAAAACCTGGAAGCGCGAGCGCGCCTCGGTCACGGCGCAGGCCTTCGTGCCGCTCATCTTCGCCCCAGGCGAGGCCTACCAGTTCGACTGGAGCCACGAGATCGTGCTGATCGGCGGCACGACCGTCACGGTCAAGGTCGCTCACGTCCGGCTCTGCCACTCGCGCATGCTGTTCGTGCGGGCTTATCCGCGCGAGAGCCAGGAGATGGTGTTCGACGCCCACGACCGGGCGTTCGCGTTCTTCCGCGGCACCTGCCAGCGCGGCATCTACGACAACATGAAGACCGCGGTGGAGACGATCTTCGTCGGTCGCGAGCGCGCCTACAACCGTCGCTTCCTGCAGATGTGCTCGCACTACCTCGTCGATCCGGTCGCCTGCACGCCGGCCTCGGGCTGGGAGAAGGGGCAGGTCGAGAACCAGGTCGGGCTGGTGCGCGAGCGCTTCTTCACCCCGCGCGTCCGGGTGAAGAGCTACGACGAGTTGAACGCGCTCCTACTCGATGGAGCTATCGCCTACGCCAAGGCCCATCCGCATCCCGAGGAGCGCGAGCGCACCGTCTGGGAGCGGTTCGAGGCCGAGCGGGCGGCGCTGGTGCCCTATGCTGGCCGCTTCGACGGCTTCCACGCCGTCACCGCTTCGGTGTCCGCGACCTGCCTCGTACGCTTCGACAACAACCGATACTCGGTCATGGCCTCCGCCATTGGCCGCCCGGTCGAAGTGCGAGCCTACGCCGAGCGCATCGAGATCCAGCAGGACGGGCGCGTCGTCGCCGAGCACGCGCGTGCCTTCGGCCGGGATCAGACCGTGTTCGATCCCTGGCACTACGTCCCTGTGCTCGCCCGCAAACCTGGCGCGCTCCGGAACGGCGCACCGTTCAAGGACTGGGTGCTGCCCGCCGCCCTCGACCGGGTTCGACGCAAGCTCGCCGGCAGTGCCGGGGGTGACCGGCAGATGGTCGAGATCCTCACCGCTGTGCTCGGTGACGGGTTGCCGGCGGTCGAGGCGGCCTGTGCCGAGGCCCTGCGCGAGGGCGTCCACTCGGCCGATGTCGTCCTCAACATCCTCGCCCGGCAGCGCGAGCCGACCACGCCCGTCACCATCCTGACGCCCGAGAGCCTGCGGCTGCGCCACGAGCCGGTCGCCGACTGTGCCCGCTACGACAGCCTAAGGAGAGCACCATGATGGAACGCCAGCAGATCCTCGCCACCATGGGCGATCTGAAGCTCTTCGGCATGAAGGCCGCCTACGACGAGATCATCAAGGTCGCAGTGAAGCGCACCCACGAGCCGCAGCAGATCGTCGGCGACCTGCTCCAGGCAGAGATCTCCGAGAAGCAGGCACGCTCGATCCGCTACCAGATGACCATCGCCAAACTGCCCCTGGCCAAGGACATCGCCGAGTTCGCCTTCGACGGCACTCCGATCAACGAGGTGCTGGTGCGTGATCTCGCCGGCGGCGAGTTCCTGGCGCATCAGCGCAACGTCGTGCTCGTCGGCGGCACCGGGACCGGCAAGACCCACCTCGCCATCGCCCTTGCACGAGCCTGCATCCGGGATGGCATGCGGGGCCGGTTCTACAACGTCGTCGATCTCGTCAATCGGCTCGAAGCCGAGGCACGCGCCGGCCGGCACGGCCGCATCGCCGACCATCTGGCGCGGCTCGACTTCGTGGTGCTCGACGAACTCGGCTACCTGCCGTTCGCGCAGTCGGGCGGCCAACTCCTGTTCCACCTGATCAGCAAGCTCTACGAGACGACCTCGATCGTGGTCACCACCAACCTCGCCTTCGGGGAATGGCCGAGCGTGTTCGCCGGCGATGCCAAGATGACCACCGCGCTCCTCGACCGGCTCACCCACCACTGCGAGATCGTCGAGACCGGCAACGAGAGCTGGCGCTTCAAGAACCGCGCCTGAGGCCAGCACACACGTCGCGCCTGCTGGACCCCTGATCAGCCCGGCTGCGCCACCCCGACCCGCCTTCGCCGGGCTGATCAGGGGCGTCCCGCCATACCCATCCAGGGGGTCAAAGTTCGACGCCGATCCAGGGTCAATGTTCAACGCTGTTTGACAGATGGTCTGCTCGCCAGCGCCTGTGCGCACGACAAGACTGACCGCCTGCCCGGAGCGGCCCGTCACGCTCAGGGTCTCGGCGTGCGTGACGACTGCGATACCCTCGGCAGCAAGGATTTCCTGCATCGCGGTGGCGACGTCGGCATCTTCGTTGCTCAGGAGCTGAGGGCCAGCCTGCAGGATGGTCACGCGGCTCCCGAAGCGGCCTAGCGCCTGCGCCATCTCCAGGCCGACATAGCCGCCACCCAGCACGATCAGGTGCGCGGGGACGGCATCGAGCTCCAACGTCTCGATGTGGGTGAGCGGAGCAGCCTCATCGAGTCCAGGAATGGCGGGGATGGTCGCGTGCGTTCCTAGGTTAAGGAACACCTGATCGCCCGTCAGCACGCGCGTGCCGCCATCGTTGAGCCGCACCTCCAAGGTCTTCGGGGCGACGAAGCGCCCGCTGCCCATGATCAAGTCGACGCCGGCGTCGCGGTATGCCTTGAGGTGGAACGCGACCTCGCCCTCGACCATCGTCCGCTTGCGTTGGCGGACAGCCTCCATGTCGGTCGTGACCGGACCGGTGATGGTCCCGAACTGTGCGGCGTGGCGCACGAGGTGTGTCAACGCCGAGTGCAGCGTCCTCAGATCCGCCGAAGGAAAAATCCTCACTTCAGCTTGATCAGCTGGGGCCAACCTCAGGATCGCGTCGCAGGGGCGGTCGACCTCGTCGCTTCGGGGCCGGTGGCGGTGTGATGAGCGCCTTCGAGCGCACGTGCTCAGGCACCAGATCAGCATGCTGACGCAGCCGGTAGCTCGCCCCTTCGATCTGCACCACGACAGCATGATGCAGCAGACGGTCGAGGAGCGCAGTGGCCACGACGGGATCGCCGAACACCTCGCCCCATTCGGCAAAGCCGCGGTTCGAGGTCAGGATCATGGCGCCGCGCTCGTAGCGTGCGTTGACGAGCTGGAAGAACAGGTTGCCCCCGCCAGGCACCACGGGCAGGTACCCTATCTCGTCCACGATCAGCAGGGCGAAGGCCGAGAGGAAGCGGATGCGCTCGCGCAACGTCCCCTCCCGCTCCGCCTTGGCCAGCGAGGCGATGATGTCGGCCAACGTCGCAAAGTAGACGCTGCGCCCCGCCTTGATCGCCTCCACACCCAACGCCACAGCCAAGTGGCTCTTTCCTGTGCCGGGTGGCCCCAGCAGGTGCACCGCCTCGCGGCGGTCGAGGAAGTCCAAACCCGCCAGCGCCAGGATGCGGTTGCGGTCGAGCGAGGGTTGGAAGGCGAAGTCGAAGCCGGCGAGCGTCTTCACGCTCGTGATGCGCGCGGTCATCAGCGCCATCTTCACCCGCCGGTTCTGGCGCAGCGTCAGCTCCTCGGACAGCAATACGTCGATGGCGTCGACCGCACCGATCTGTCCCTGCTCGATCCGGCGCAGGGTCTGGTCGAGAACTTCGAGCGCCCGGGCCATCTTCAGCCCGACGAGGTTGCGCCGGATCCGCTCCAGCGTCGAGGCGGGATCGAGCCCGTCCGTCATGGCTGGCCTCCCGCGGCGAGGCGGCGACCGACCGCCGCGTAGATCTCCAGTGAACGCCGCGCGACCTGCTCTCCGGCGCGGCCGATGATGAGGCTGCCCTCACGTGCCGGCCCCTGCGCACGCGGAGGAAGGCCCGACCCGCGACGGTGACCCGAGGCGACCTGGGTGCGCCGACGGCCCTCGATCACGGGGTGCACGGCGACCAAGCGCCCGGCATCGAAGATCTGGATCTCCTCGGCGAACTGGTGGACCTCGACGAGACGGCGCGTCCGGTCCGGCACGCTGTAGAAGTTGCCGCCCACGCTCACGAGACCCTCGTGCGTGACGCGCCGCTCCAGACGCAGCACCGCCCGGAACGGCACGAGCGGGAGCGGCTGCAGGCTAGGCCGCTCCTCGGCAAAGGCTTCCGCGACGACGCGCTGCGTGGTGCCATGCAGGCGCACGTTGGCGACCGTGGCGAGCCAGCCGCCGAGCTGGGCGTTCAGCTCCTCGAGATCGCGGAAGCGACGGGCGAGGAAGAAGTCCTCGCGCACGTAGCGGAACGGCCGCTCCACCTTTCCTTTGGTCTTGGCCCGGTAGGGCCGGCAGGCGCGCGGCAGGAAGCCATAGTGGGCGGCCAGCGCCACGAGCGAGCGGTTGTAGACGATGTGGCCGTCCTCGCTCTCGCCGGTCACCGCGGTCTTCATGCGGTCGTAGAGGATCTCGCCGGGCACGCCGCCCAAGGCCGCGAAGGCGGCGATGTGGCAGCGCAGGACCGTCTGCAGGTCCTGGTGCAGGACGAAGCGTGCCCAGATGTGGCGAGAGTGGCCCAGCACCATCGAGAACAGCCAGACGATGCGGGTCACACCCGGCTCGTCGGCAAACGTGACCTCGAAGCGGGCGAAGTCGACCTGAGCTTGCTGGCCGGGCGGGGTCTCGAAGCGGACCTCGAAGGGAGCGGGTAGCGCCGGTCGAACGGTGCGCAGGTAATCGGTCACCGCGGTGTAGCCGCCCGTGTAGCCGCGCTCCCTGATCTCCCGCCACAGCCGGGAGCCAGTCAGCGCGGGATAGGCGGCGACGCGTTCGCGCAGATAGGCGATGAAGGGATCGAGCTGATGCTCGCGAGGTGGGCGCGGCTTGTAGGCGGGTGGCTCGAGGCCGCGGGCGATGTACTTGCGGACCGTCTTGCGGTCGAGGTTGAGCTGCCGGGCGATGGCAGTGACGGACAGGCCCTGGCGGTGCAGGTCCAGGATCATGACGAGTTCCCCGAGCTGGACCATCGCCAATGCTCCTCGTGCGCTCACGAGGGTTGATCATCGGCGAGGTGACGACGCCCGGCTGCCCGGATCTGCGCGCCCGCCTCAGCGGAGGCACGCGTAACTGGGGATTATTCAGTCGGCGCCTCCGCCCATCATTCATCCGGCGTCGACAGAGGTGAGCGACCTTGGCGCTCCAGATCTCGTTCTTGCTGGGCAGGCAGGCGATGTTGGGACACGAGCCGCCGACCCAACGACGTTCGACGACGGCGACCCGTCGCCCGGCGCGACCCAGATGCCAAGCGAGCAGCTTGCCGCCTTGGCCGCTGCCGAGGATCAGCGCGTCGAAGTGTTCCGGCCGGGATGCGGCTTGTGCCTCGGTATTGCCTGTCTGCTCGTGCTGCGGATGTATGTCGAGTAAGGGGTCGGTCGCGCTCATGGTCGTGGCTCCGGAAATAAGCGTAAGCAGAGGGCCGCCTCGGCAGAGGCGGACTTCAACGCGTTCCGGCAATCTGGCTGACAAACTCCGGCTGCGGTCGCGCTAGCATTCGTCGGATCAGCAGCGACTGCAAATCGTGGTGGTGATGAGCTGATCCAGGCGGTGCCTCTGAGCGTCGAGCGCAGGGGTCGTGCCGGCGCGCCAATCCAGGGCCGCACCGGGCGGCTTGGTCTGACCGACGGCGCTCACGCGCCGAAAGACCATCGTGGTGTGGAGCGGCGGTAGCTGAACCGGCTTCGCGGCGGCTGAGGTCTCCGACATGAAATGCCCTGCCGCTGCAGGCGTCACCGCTGTGCTAACGAGGACGAGGGCGGCGAGCGCGGTGGAGACCAGCTTTGACGTGCTGCTTCGGGCAACGCTGTGGTCAGAGGAGAAAACGGCGCGGGACATGTGAAACCCCTTCGTCTGAGTTGCGAACTTGGGGCCACATTAAGGACGGCGATTGATACGGTGAATGCTTCAAAAGCCTTTAATTATGCTCCATCGTCTCGTAGTGGGGCCTCTGCCCTCGTTCTGTTCCCTCGGATAGAAGCGCAAACAGTTCGCCGTGTCGGCGCCGAAGGTGCCTCGGTTAAACGGCACGGTTAGGTTCCGGCTATGCCGTTCTAACGCTGAAGATCTTTTGGAACGCTGCTCCTCTTATTCGCTCTCTCTAAGGTCGTTCATCGGCATCGAAGTCAAAAGCAGGTCGGATTTGGCACGTCTGCTTTGGGACGAATGGTCAAAGTCCAGGTGCCACCTTAAGCAGCCCCTCAGTGACGAAGCTCAGTAGGTCCGGGTCTCAGGATCATGAGCGCGCGCGCTCGTTTCCACCGCTGGTGCAGCCGCCAAGGAAGCCCGGATAGCCTTGACGGCGCGAGGGACACGCAAGGCGACCTCGGCGTCCATCAAGCTCATGTGACAGTCGTCTCGTTCAATGCCGAGCTCCTGGGCGAGTAACTCGTAGGCGATCTCCCGATCGACGAGGCCTTCCTTCCAGAGAGGGTCGAAGCAGAGGTGGGCGTTCTGCCTGGCGCGGACGCGTGCCCCATGAGCTTGGTGACCAGCCTCGTCGCGGAGCGGCTTGCTGCCCTTCGACCACAACCCACACGGCTCACAGCGGCTCTTCCGGCCCGTCGGTGTCAGTGTCTGGGTCGCCGGTTGCCCACAGCGGGGGCAGATCGGGATGGGCTTAGCCACGCTTCCAAGTCTCCAAGGTGTCTGGCAGCCGGACAACGTGTCCCCCAAGTGTCCTGAGCGCTCAATACGACCAATGCGATTTTGTCCGGTTTTGTCCCCCGCGTGTCCCCTAGATGTCCGCTGTGATCGCGATTTTCATCAAAACGGACAAGTTGGACGTAGCCTGATCGAGGCGTTTTCCTAGGAGAGCATGCTCGCATTCTATTTTTCGCCCATGTGCGAATGAGCGAAAAAACTCTTCCTGCCGAGCCCGACAGAGTTTGCGGGCGCTGATCACGAAACTCGCCTTGGACGCTCGGCTGGTCGACGCGGTCACACCCGAGGATCTGGTGGGGAACGGGAGAGCGTGGCAGCTCGGTAGCAGCCCATCCTCCGTCGCATTCGAGCGGCGCTAGACGGGCGCACGGTTGCTGTCAGCACCGTGGTCGAGCCACTGGCCATCTCAGCGCCAACTGGTATCAAGCCAAGCTAAGTGTTTGCTGCCCAAGGAGGCGCCGGCTAGCACCGTGCGGTTTGTTGGTGTTTTGTTCTCGTGCACGGCCTGTTAGGATCACAGTAGGTATACGGGGTTGATGCGGTCAGAAGGGGAGGGCTATGTCGACCAAGCAGCTACTCGCCCTTCTGAGCTCGCACGTCGATGGTGACGACGAGCAGGTTCTCTCCATCGCGCTGCAGGTGGCTGCCCAAGAAGCGCGGCAGGGCCGGGCCGACGAAGCCGAGCAGCTGAAGCGGCTTGTTAAGAAGGCTCGCGATCAGCAGCGGACCGGACGGCTAGCGTCGGGACAGACGCCGATCCCGATGGCGCGCCCACGCGGTGAACTCCAGGGCCTCGTCGAGAGCACATACCCGAAGATCTCGCTGGCGAGCATGGTGCTGGCTGATAGCGTGCGCGTCCGGCTGAGCCGCATCGTGCGACAGCAGCAGGAGCGCGCTGCCCTTCGTGAGCACGGCCAGACACCGCCCGCTCACATTCTCCTCGTAGGTCCCCCTGGCACCGGTAAGACGATGACGGCCGCTGCTTTGGCCGGTGAGCTGAAGCTCCCGCTCTTCACCGTTCGCCTGGAGTCCGTGTTCAGCCGCTTTTTAGGTGAAACAGCCGCGAAGCTGAGGGTCCTGTTCGACCAGGTGGCCCAGACCCGCGGCGTCTACCTCCTCGATGAATTCGACGCTCTCGGGGCTCGGCGTGGCGAGCCCAACGACGTCGGTGAGATCCGCCGAGTGCTCAACTCCGTGCTGACCTTCATGGAGGAGCCGAACGCGACCGACAGCCTCGTGCTAGCGGCGACCAACCATGTCGAGATCCTCGACGAGGCCTTGGCGCGCCGGTTCGAGGAGGTGATCGAGTATGGCCTACCCGATCCAGCAGCAGCCAAGAGCCTGCTGGAACGCCGCCTGGGCCGCTACAAGCTGAATGCGAAATCCTGGTCGAGCCTAAAGCCAACCTATGAAGGGCTGAGCCAAGCCGAGCTTGTCCGGGCGGCGGATGCCGTTATTCGCGACGCCATTCTCGAAGGCACTCTTACCGTGGAAACCGCTGCATTGCGTTCGGCCCTTCAAGATCGACAGACTCTCAGAGGCAAATTTAGGCGAGCTACAACCTCTTAGCATCAAATAACATTTTCATAACAAATAGAGGGACGTGCGTTCTAGGAAATAATTTGATGGCTGATGAAAATTACGGCGCTCGAGATCTCCAGCATATTTCAATCGAAAAATTCAAAGAGAACTTCAAGTATAAGCCGCGAACCAATGAAATTAATCGGAAGCCTTTGCGTTCCGACTACGCCGCGCACGCCGCTTCGCTCATCACCCAACTTGCTGCCGCCATGACCGGCTCGTCTTTAGGCGGCGGTCCTCGACTTCAGATCGACAATCTCAAACCTGGTGCGCTTGTTGAGATAGCAACGAGAGCGCCGGATCAGAATTCACGCACGAAGGCGGCCAAGGTGCCGTCTGGGTTGGATTTCCTTAAGCAGGGGATCGTGATCCTGCGCACCGAGCGCCGCGACGATCGCACGGAACACGCCGTATGGTTCGTGCCAGACGACGCGCATGCGTTCTTGGAGAACCGCATCAAGCGATACGGTCGCAACCCTGGAAATCAGGAGCGGCCGGACGTCGAGAAATTCGAGCTCATCGAGACCTTGAACGCGGCGGCACCCGCGCTGCTCTTTACAGGTGCGGTCGACTTCTCCGCCCCGGACACCGTCTGGTGGGAGCTTTGGGTGCGCGGACAGAAGTCCCTGGTGGCCAGCCTCGCCGCACATGCCCGCGCTGCCAACTTCGACGTCCACCCCGACAAGCTCGAGTTCCCGGACACGACCGTTCTCTACGTCCATGCCGCCGTCGCTGCGCTTCTCGTATTTGCGAGCCAAGTCCCCGGTGCAATCACTGAAGTTCGCCGCGCGGCGGGCACGATCGAGCCCTTCCTAGACCGGCGGGATCGGAAGATCGGGCAGCACGACTTCGTCAACGACCTAGTCGGTCGTCTCACTCCACCCCCCGCTGAAGCCCCGACCGTCTGCGTTCTCGACACCGGAGTCAGTGCCGCTCACCCGCTATTGCTGCCCGGCTTACAGGGAGCGTGGACCTACAACGAAGCTTGGGGTGTCGATGATCACCATCGCCATGGTGGTCATGGCACTGGTTTGGTCGGCTTGGCACTCTATGGTGATCTCGAGTCGTTGATGAACAGCGCCGCGCCGGTCGCCCTGACCCACAGCGCGGAGTCGATGAAGCTCCTTCCCCCGCCCGGCATCCCCGAGACTCCACCGCGAAGCTGGGGGATATTCACGCAGGGAGCCGTTGCTTCTGCCGAGCTCGAGCGGCCGGGCATCCTGCGCAGCTTCTGCTTGGCAAACTCCGCAACCCACTTCCCGTCGAGCCGCCCCTCGAGCTGGAGCGGAGCACTCGATCAGGTTGCGGCCGGTGCCATGAAGGGCGAGGTGGGCGATAGCGGGTCTGATGATGACCGCTTGAGGCGGCTGGTCCTGGTTGCGACGGGCAATGTGCAGCCCGGTCCTCGCGCCCAGATCGAGACTTTGCAGTCCCTCGAGGACCCTGCCCAGAGTTGGAACGCGCTTACGGTCGGCGGCTTCACCCGCAAAGACACACCGCCGAAGCATCCGCGTGGTTTGACGCCTGTTGTGCCGGCCAACCACCGCAGCCCGTTCAGCCTCGGCTCCCACGCGCTCCCCTACGACCTAACGCCCATCAAGCCCGAGGTGCTCTTCGAGGCTGGCAACATGGTCGCCGATGAGTCCGGCGACTGCGACGCTCATGACAGCGTGGCCCTGTTGACCACCGGTTCTGACGTGGTCGCGGAGCCCTTGTTGTCGTTCTGGGCAACAAGTGCCGCCGTCGGTGTGGCTGGCAACTTCGTCGGACGCCTACAAGCCGCGCTCCCGGACCTGTGGCCTGAGACGCATCGGGCTCTCACGGTCGACTCTGCGACATGGCCGCAACCGATCCGTGCCAAGTTTATTGGAACGGGTGCGCACTGGAAAACCGGCAACAAGCGGCAGAAGCAGCAGCTCCTACGTGAGTTCGGCTACGGCGTGCCGGACTTAGAACGCGCAATCCTGTCATCGCGCAATGACGTGACCTTAATCACCCAGGCCGAGATCCAGCCTTTCGTCCTCAGCGAGGATCGGAGTAGCGCTGTCTTCAACGACATGCACTTCTATAAGCTGCCTTGGCCGCGATTGGCCTTGCAGGCGCTCGAGAACGAGATCGTCACCATGAAGGTGACCCTGTCCTACTTTATGGAGCCGAACCTAAGCGGCAAAGCCGCGACTCGCCCTGACACCTACCGCTCCTACGGCCTGCGCTTCGCCATGAAGAAGCGCGCCGAGAGCGAACCGCGCTTCCGTGCCCGGATTAACGCGAGCCAGGCGAAGGACGGCACGGTTAGTCAGCAAGAGGCGGACTACTGGTTGTTGGGTCCCAAGGCAGTTGAGGCAGGGTCCCTCCACTGCGACCTATGGCGGGGCTACGCTGTCGATCTCGCAGGTCACGATGGCATCGCGGTCTACCCCGTCGGCGGCTGGTGGAAGTCGCACCTGGGTCAGAAGCGCATGAACTCCAAGGGCCGCTACGCACTCGTGGTTTCCATCTCAGCGCCGGGCCAGACCGTTGACCTCCACGCTGAGGTGACTTCCCTCGTCGAGGCTGCGGCTGTGGAAGTGCCAGCCGCCTAGATCTTGCACCAACAAGGGACTGGAGGCCTCCTCCTTCGGGCGGGTCACCTTGGTGAGGGCCCGTTCTGCGTCTGCCCGTGCAAGCCGTGATGTATCCTGCAGAGGGAACTCGAGCCTGCTACCTCGACGAAACGAGCGTCGTCTGAACCGCCATCGCCGAAGGGCCAAGTGTGATGGAGCTTGAGGTAGAGCCCGCCCAAGCGGGGCTATGAAAACCGCTGGTTCATGCGGCTCTTGCACAGCCAGGCTGTCCACACGGGCCGTAGACGCGCTGAGGACGCTCAGGGCGGGCGAGAGCGTGCCCGCGCTCTTCCCGCTGCTGCAAGAGCCGTCAGGCTCGCCTGGGACTGCCTGAGGCGCCGTGTGGGGCGGCAGGACCTAAACCTGCACGATCTGAAGCACGAGGCGGCGTTCCAGCAGATGTTGTTGCCCCCTAAAGACCGGACAGGGTCTCCTGGGTTGATCGGGTGATGAACTCGCGCGGCGAGCGGTAGCCGAGCGCGCGATGAGGATGAAGATCGTTGTAGTGCGCCAACCAAACGGGGAGCTGGCGCAGCACGCTCTCGGCATCCGGTAGCACCGAGACACGCACGTAGTCGCGTTTCAAGGTTCGCACGAACGCTTCGGCCATGCCGTTGCTCTGCGGGCTCTCCAGCGGCGTCGTCTTCGGTATCAAGCCGAGTTCGCGGGCGAAGCGGCGCGTGTCGCGGGCGACGTAGCAACTGCCGTTGTCAGTCAGCCACTCGATCAGGCTCGGTAGCTGGTTGACCGCCCCGAAGCGATGCTCGACGGCCGCCACCATCAGGTCTCGGACGTCCTCGCCCGTGATGCCCGCCGTGGTCGCCACGTAGCTCATCGCTTCCCGATCGCAGCAATCGAGCGCGAAGGCGACCCGCACACGCTCACCGTTCTCTGCCGCGATCTCCAGCCCGTCCGAGCACCAACGCGTGTTGCGCACGGCCACCGCCACCTTGCCCTCGTGACGGCGCGTCTCGGCTCCGCCCGCATGTCGCTGGAGCAGGAGGCCGTGCACCTTCATGACCCGGTAAACCCGCTTGGCGTTCGGCGCAGGCCGCCCATCCCGCTCGGCCTGCCGGCGCAGAAGGGCATGGACTCGCCGATAGCCGTAGGTTGGCAGATCGGCGATAAGCGCCTGGATCGCGCCGAGCAACGCGGCGTCGGGTGCAGGCGGACGGCCGCGTCGGCCCCTGGGCTTCCAGGCGGGGGAGGCCTGCCTGGACGAGGCGAGGTGCGGGCGCGACACGCTCAAAGCTGCGGCCACAGCGCTCACCGGCCGTCCCCCGGCCACGAGGTCACGCGCGAGGGCAACTTTTTGGGGGCGGCAACCCGCTCCATCGCCTCGCGCAGGATCTCGGTCTCGAGCGTCTTCTTGCCCAGGAGCCGCTGCAGCTCACGGATCTGCTGCTGGGCAACACGAAGCTCGGAGGCTGGCACCACCTCTTCACCGGCACCGGCGGCCGTGAACGCGCCGCGCTCCATCAGCCGACGCCACGTGAACAGCTGGTTGGCGTTCAGCCCGTGGCGGCGGGCGACGAGCGAGACGGACTGGCCAGGCAGATAGGTCTCCTCGACGAGGCGCACCTTCTCCTGCGTGGTCCAGTGCCGCCGGCGCTGGACCGAGGTGATCACCTCGACGCGCTCGGCGCGGGGCGGGTCGTTGGAACTCACCATACGGTCGGTCATAGGCACACACTTCCATAAGCGTGAGCCCCTGTCCGGTCATTTAGGGGGCTACTTCAAGCAGATCGAGGGAGTTTCAACGTCGTCGAGGTCGCCGCGATGTCGAACCAGTGGGAGCTTGCGCGTGCTTCAGCGCGACATGCACCTGCGCGCTGCCGACCTCGCCGAGACGTTGGGGTAGGCGTAGGAGGTCAAGGTGGCGGAACTCGAGGGGCAGCGGCTCTGTGTCACGAGACGGAGGCCTCATTCGCCGCAGCACAGGGGTGTCCCGGGACCTCGTTCGCGTCCTCCGAAGCCAGCTTCCTTCGTGTTCCGGGACCTCCCTACCCCAGGATCATCCCCCGGAAGCAGATCAACGTCACGCTTTCCATAAGTTAAATACTTCCTCAAGGTGTATTAGATTTATGGAAAGCGTGACGCGCGCTAAAAGCAGGCCCCGGTCCATGAGGTGTGCCGCCGGGGTATGTGGAGGTGAAGTCAGACCGAGGCTGACCCGGCTCTGGACTAGGTCAGGTCCTGCAAGGTGGTGCCGGCGGCACCCCGGCCATCACGACCGCGCTCTCGATATCGGCGAGACCGGTCGCGCGACTGCGCCCGCTTATGCGCGGCCACGGGGTCATCGCCGTAGAGCTTGATCGACCAGGCCTGGGCGACGGCCGATGCCTTCGCACACCGCTCGACCAAGGGGCAGGTCGCACAAGGCGGCAGCGCGCGGTCCACGGCGACCGGCAGACCGAAACAGGACGGCAGCAACTGGACGAGTGGGAGCACGTCCGGCGGCACGGGCGGGGCAGTCCCGCTGACCGCCTCCCGTGCCATGGCCACCACCCGGGTGCCGTAGGTAGCTTCTGCCTGCTCGACGCTCACGAGGCGGTCGGTGTCGATGTAGCTCCCGAGAGCGTGCCTCAAGTTCGACCGCTTCTTGACGACCTCGAGCGCGTGCCGTTGATGATCAAGCTGGTGCGGGAGGCCCAGGAAATTCTCGGGTCGATAATGCGCCAATGCCGAGACCGCCTGGCGGCCAGCCAGCTCTTCTTCCCACTTGGCCTCAACCGCGGCGAGGCAGTCCGGCTTGTTCCAGAGCTGTCCGGGACGGGGGACGCGCCTCCACTTCCCACGTCGCAACACCGCCTCCATCGTCGTGAAGATGAAGAAGCGGTAGCGCACGCCCAGCGTGTCGGCGCAGACACGCGCGTTCCAGAACGTGCTGAACTCCCGGCGGTCTGCGAACAGCCCCTCCTTGGCCGTGCCGCGCTTCAAATCGGCCGTGGCCGCGTCGAAGTCGCTCCTCCACTTGGCGTGGAAGGCGAACTTGTAGTCCGCCATGAACTGCAAGGTCGCGTCGAGTGGCGACATAAAACGGTAGTCGAACCACTTCCTCATCGACAGATCGCGCTCGACGCGCCAGTCCTCGGGACGCATGTGCTTGGCCGCGCGGATCATGTCGGCTGTCCTCTTTTTGAGGCTCGACCGGTCGAGGAGTTCATCGGGCATGCGGGGGCGATCAGATGAGAGGGGCATCTGTTGGGTCTTTCTTCGTGGTGCTGCGTTGGCCAGCGGCCGGTGTCTCGCTCTTTGTAGCGAGTCAGCCTCGGGATTTGCTTCGGCGGCGCGGCGCGGCGCTTGGCCTTGAGGCGCGGGGCGGAGGCGAAATTTCTCGCCGTCGGAGACTCGCTGCGCCTGCAGCACGAAGCCCGTGCTATCTCCGACGACTAGATCGCCTTGGTGCCGTCGAGGTTTGCGCCACCAAGTTGGTTGCGATTACGGTGGGCAGTTGCCAGCCTTAAGTTGCGCGCATGGCACAGTGCGCAGCTTCTCGATGACTCGGTGGTCACGCTGCTCGCGTCGGGTCGCTGATCTCGGTATCCACCCTCAAGGCTCAATGGCCCGTCGAGCAGGAGGGTGAGGCAGCGTGGCGAAGCCGTTCTTCGAGCAGCCGATCCTCAACTCGCCCTACGAGGTTCCGACCCAACATCACGCGCTGGACGCAGACGGCCAGCCCCTCGACCAGGAGCCGGTCAAGGGTCGTCGGCGCTCAGCGCTCATCACGCCCGTGCCGAAGGCGAAGAAGCAGCGCGGCAGAGGCAAGCAGGCGGATCTGGGGCTCGGCGACGACGGCGGTCTGACCTCCGCGGATCAGGCTTACAACCCGACTCCGATCATCAATGAGATCCGCGGGCACGTCGCCTCCTGGCGCGCGCTGCCGAACCCAGCGGACTGGGGCGTCACGCCGGCGACACAGCGGCTGCTCCAGCATTGGCGGCGTGATCGCGACTGGCATGGGCCCCGGCCGTTCTTCTGCCAGGTCGAGGCCGTCGAGACCGCGATCTGGCTCACGGAGGTTGCCGGGCGGCAGCGCCAGTATGCGCACCTGATCAGACACATCGAGGGCGCGAACGAGGGTGCCAATCCCGGCCTGCCCCGTCTCGCGCTCAAAATGGCGACCGGCGCCGGCAAGACGACGGTGATGGCCATGCTGATCGCGTGGCAGACCATCAACTGGGTCCGCAGCCCGAACGCGAAGCATTTCACCCGAGGCTTCCTGTTGGTCACACCGGGGATCACGATCCGCGACCGCCTGCGCGTGCTGATGCCTGGCGATCCCGACGCCTACTACGACAAGCGCGAGCTGGTCCCAGCCGACATGCTCCAAGACATGGGGCAGGCCAAGATCGTGCTGACGAACTACCACGCGTTCAAGCGCCGCGAGACGCTGGAAGTCTCGAAGGTTGGGCGCTCTCTGCTTCAGGGCCGGCACGCGCCGATCGACACGATCGAGTCCGAGGGTGCGATGCTCCAGCGGGTCTGCCGCGAGCTGCTGCCGATCAAGAACCTCGTGGTGATCAACGACGAGGCGCACCACTGCTACCGCGAGAAGCCCGGGGCCGCTGAGGATTCGGTCGCCGCTGAGGACCGCGAGGAGGCCAAGCGCAACGCTGAGGCCGCCCGGCTCTGGATCTCCGGCATCGAAGCGCTGAAGCGCAAGGTCGGCCTGCGCGCGGTCTACGACCTCTCGGCCACGCCGTTCTTCCTGCGCGGCTCGGGCTACCTAGAGGGCACCCTGTTTCCGTGGACGGTGAGCGACTTCTCGCTCATCGACGCCATCGAGTGCGGCATCGTCAAACTGCCCCGCGTGCCGATCGCCGATAACGCCGCGAGCGGCGAAGTGCCGCTCTACCGCGAGCTGTGGGAGCACATCGGCAAGGCGATGCCGAAGAAGGGTGCAGGCAAGGCCGGCACCCTCGATCCGCTCTCTCACGTCTTCCCGAGCCAGCTCCAGACGGCGCTGCACGCCCTCTACGCGCACTACGAGAAGACGAGCGAGGCCTGGGAACGAGCCGGCATCGACGTGCCGCCGGTGTTCATCGTCGTATGCAACAACACGGCGACCTCAAAGCTCGTCTACGAGTGGATCGCCGGGTTCGAGCGGCCAAACGCCGACGGCGAGGCCGAAACGCGCCACGTCGGACACCTGCGCCTGTTCCGCAACTACGACGACAACCGCCAGCGGCTCGCGCGACCCAACACACTGCTCATCGACAGCGAGCAGCTTGAGTCGGGCGAGGCCCTCGACCCCGCCTTCCGCGACATGATGGGCACAGAAATCGAGCAGTTCCGTCGTGAGCGGATCGAGCGCGGGGTCGACGCAGTCACGGCGGCCGAGACCACGGACGCAGACCTGCTGCGGGAAGTGATGAACACGGTGGGCCGGAAGGGCCGGCTCGGCGAGCGAGTGCGCTGCGTCGTATCGGTGTCGATGCTGACCGAAGGGTGGGACGCCAACACAGTCACTCACATCCTCGGCGTGCGAGCCTTCGGCACGCAACTCCTGTGCGAGCAGGTGGTCGGGCGCGGCCTGCGCCGGCAGTCCTACGAGCTAAACGACCAGGGGCTGTTCAACGTCGAGTATGCCGATATCCTCGGCATCCCATTCTCGTTTACCGCCGAGCCCGTCGTCTCGGTGCCGGCTGCACCCCGCAAGCTCACACGCGTCCAAGCCCTGCGACAGCGCACGGACCTCGAGATTGGCTTCCCCCGGGTCGAGGGCTACCGCTTCGATCTGCCGAACGAGCGGCTTTCCGCGACCTTCACCAACGAGAGCCACTTTACCCTGACACCGGCGAACGTCGGCCCAGCCAAGGTGCACATGGCCGGCATCGTCGGCGAGCAGGTGACGCTGGACGCTGAGGAGGCGTTCAAGGACATGCGTCCGAGCGAGCTGTCGTTCAAGCTCGCCAAGCGTCTACTGGAGACGCGCCTGCGCGACCCGGACGAACATCTGCCCGTCCACCTGTTCGGGCAAGCCCAGCGCGTGGTGCGCCAGTGGCTCGACGGAGGCTACCTCGTCGCGAAGGGGGTCCCGCGGGCCGCTGTGCTCTACCCGCAGCTCGCCGAGCAAGCGGTGGAGTTCATCTACCTCGCCTGTCAGCGCTCGGTGCCGGACGCCAAACGCATCAAGGCTGTGCTCGACCCCTACAACCCGGTGAGCTCGACCCGAATTGTCAGCTTTACCACCTCGAAGGCGGTTTGGGAGACTGACCCAAGCAAGTCCCACGTCAGCCACGTCGTGCTTGACTCCGAGTGGGAGGGCGAACTCGCCAGAGTGTTGGAGGCGCACCCGCGGGTGCTCGCTTACGTGAAGAACCAGGGGCTCGGCTTCGAGGTGCCTTATCGCGATGGAGCGGTGCCGCGCCGTTACCGGCCGGACTTTCTCGTGCGCCTAGACGACGGCCGGACCGATCCGCTCACCCTTGTGCTGGAGACCAAGGGTTATCGCGGCACCGACGCACAGCTGAAGGCCGAGACCATGGCTGTGTCTTGGGTCCCGGGTGTCAACGCGCTGGGTGCACACGGCCGCTTCGCCTTTCACGAGTTCCGCGATGTGTTCGCCATCGAAGAGAGCTTCCGCAAGCTTGTGGACAGCCTCGTCGCGGTCGAGGACTTCGCGTGACCGGCGCCGTCGATCTCGGGCGCCTGGAGGACGTCGCCGTGCGCCGGGCCTGGGCGCATGAGGCACTGGGCTTCACCCCATGGCTGGCGGCCAATCTCGACCGGCTCGGCGAGGCGCTTGGGCTGAAGCTGGAGCACGTCGACTCGGAGGTCGCGGTCACGCGGTTCGCCGCCGATATCCTCGCTCACACAGTGCCGGACGGCCGCGCCGTGTTGATCGAGAATCAGCTGGAGGTCAGCGACCACGGCCATCTCGGCCAGATCCTCACCTACCTTGCCGGCCTCGACGCACGCACGGTGGTCTGGGTCGCGCCCGAGTTCCGGGAGGCGCACCTCTCGGCAATCCGATGGCTTAACCAGCACACGGCGCCAGGCTTCGACTTCTTCGCCGTGCGCCTGCGCGTCGTGCGCATCGGCGACTCGCCGCTAGCGCCGCTGTTCGATGTGCTGGAGCGACCGAACGACTGGGAGAAGCGCCTTCAGGAGGCGGCGAGAGAGGGAAATGAGCGTGGGCCCGCGGGTGAGGCGCGCCACGCTTTTTGGTCCGCCTACTGCGCCGAGATCCCCGCAGAGACAGCTCGGGGCAAGCCGAGCGGCGCCATTCAGCGCTGGGCTTCGGTCGGCGGCACTGGCCTCGTCCTGTCGCGCTTCATTGCCGAGCGCTACGCGGGGATCTGTGTGCGCGGGCCGCGCGGCGCCAGCACAGCCGAGATCGCCGAACGCCTGGAGCCGGTCAGGGACGCACTGGCTCAGCGCCTTAGCGTGCCATTCGATCCTAGAGCCGCATACCTCTTCATGAAGACCGTCGATGGAAGTTACGCGGCGGCCGGCGACCGCGCCCGGCTGATCGCTTGGCTCGCTGCCGAGACCGACCGCTACGCCGCCGCGATCACCGACATCCTGGGAGACACAGAGTAATGGCGCGCGGACCTGCCCGCAGCATAACCAAGTCCGTCGAGACCCTCACGCACGATGAGGCCGCACGGAAGAACATCCCCACCGCTGAGTTGCAGAGTTTCGCTGAGGCCGAGGAGGCGATCACCGGCTTTGCGCCCGAGCCCTATCCCCGTGCTCGGCCGCTCCCAAGCGGCGAAACTCGCCCGCGCGACCAAGACCTCGACCCGCAGATCGTCTGGAACGGCGCCCGCATCCGGCTCACGCGCGAGCAGGTGCAGGCGCTTATGGAGACTGGTGAGACGGCTATCGGCGATGCGCAGCTCGTCTGGCGCGGCAAAGACCAGCAGGACTGGTCCGATCTCATCGTCCAGGCGCCGCCCCTCTACATCCAGGAGAAGATCCACCCGAAGGCGATCATTGACGACCTACGCCGGGCGGGCACGCGTATGCCCGAGGACGACGTGCCGGACCTATTCGCCGACTTCAACGGCCTCGACTCGGAGGCACGCACAGAGTTCTACGCCCACGACCAGCACTGGTCGAACCGGATGATTCTGGGCGACTCCCTGCAGGTCATGGCATCACTAGCCCAGCGGGAGGGAATGAAGGGGCAGGTGCAGTGCATCTATTTCGACCCACCCTATGGCATCAAGTTTAACTCGAATTGGCAGGTCTCGACACAGTCGCGCGACGTTAAGGACGGCAAGCAGACTGATATCTCCCGCGAGCCTGAGCAGGTGAAGGCGTTTCGCGATACCTGGAAGGACGGCATCCATTCGTATCTTACCTATCTGCGTGACCGGCTGACTGTCGCGCGGGAGCTTCTTCACGAGAGCGGGTCTATCTTCGTTCAGATTGGCGACGAGAATGTGCACCGTGTTCGAGCGGTAATGGATGAGGTATTTGGATCCGAAAATTCTATTTCGGTATTATCTTATTCTAAGACGTCTACAACGACTGGCAAGTTCATCGCTAATACAACAGATTTCATTTTATGGTATTCGAAGAACAAAGATCACACGAAGTTCAACCAGCTTTTTGTGTCGAAAGAAATTGGCGGCTCTGGCGGGTCGAAATATGATCAAGTTGAATTTGAAAATGGTGAGCGCCTTTCACTCGCCTTGGCTGCCAAATTGAAATCCGACGGATTATCAAAAGGTAAGGTGTTCCGAATCGACAACATTACGTCTCCTCGCATACGTGAGTCGAGGGCGGGCATATTTAAGGTAGAAATTAACGGCAGAAGCTTTATGCCGGCACAAGGAGAATGGAAGACCAACGCTGTTGGTATGCAGAGGTTGAAGATTGCGAGCAGAATACATGCTTCATCAAACAGTCTTGGATATGTCCGATTTTTGATGGATTTTCCCGCGTATCCTTTGACAAATACTTGGATGGATATCGGAGGAATCCAGAGTCGCGCGGATCCGAAGATATACACTGTCCAGACTTCAAAAACGGCGATCGAACGCTGCATCCTCATGGCCACTGACCCCGGCGACCTTGTCCTCGATCCTACTTGCGGCTCAGGCACGACGGCGACCGTGGCGGAGCAATGGGGCCGACGCTGGATGACCATTGACACAAGCCGCGTCGCCTTGGCGCTTGCCCGGACGCGCCTGATGTCGGCCCGCTACCCCTACTATCTGCTCGTCGACAGTCCCGAGGGCCGGGCGAAGGAGCAGGCAGTCTCGGGTCGCCCGCAGCCGCAGAGCGCGGCCTACGGCGACATCCGCCAAGGCTTCGTCTACGAGCGCGCCCCGCACGTCACCCTCAAGTCGATCGCCAACAACGCCGAGATCGACGTGATCTGGGAGCGCTTCCAGACCTTGCTCGAACCCCTGCGCGGCGAACTCAACGCCGCCCTCGGACAGACCTGGGAGGAGTGGCAGATCCCCCGCGAGGCCGGCGCAGGCTGGCCGGACTCAGCGCGACAGGCGCACGCCGCGTGGCGGGAGGCGCGGATCGCCCGGCAGCGCGAGATCGACGCTTCAATTGGTCGGGCCGCCGACGTGGAGATGCTCTACGACCGGCCCTATGTAGACGCGGGTAAGGTCCGGGTCGCGGGCCCGTTCACGGTAGAGAGCCTTTCGCCCCACCGCGTCATCCCCGCCGACGAGCTCGACCTTGACGCGGAGTTCGAGGCACTAGACGGGCGCCGCGCCCGCGACGTAGCCACCGCCCCGGCGCAGGACTTCTCCGCGATGGTGTTGGAGAACCTCGCCGCCGCCGGCGTCCAGGGTCGCGACCGCGCTGACCGAGTGCGCTTCACGATGCTTCAGCCCTGGCCAGGAAAATTTATTGGCGCTGAAGGGCGATTTGTCGAAGGTGAGGACGTCGAGCGCCGCGCCGCGATCCTGATCGGCCCCGAGTTCGGCACGCTGTCGCGCCCGGACCTTGTAGCTGCTGCCCGGGAGGCGGCCGACGCCCGCTTCGACGTGCTGGTGGCCTGCGCCTTCGCCTACGATGCGCACGCGAGCGAGCTGACCAAGCTCGGGCCGCTGCCGATCCTGCAGGCGAAAATGAACCCCGACCTGCACATGGCCGACGACCTTAAGATCACCGGCAAAGGCAACCTGTTCGTGGTGTTCGGCGAGCCCGATATCGAGATCCGCTGCCTCGACGGAGACCGGCTGGAAGTGGAGGTGAAGGGCGTCGACGTGTTCGACCCCAATACCGGCGACGTGCGCTCGAATGACACGTCTGGCATCGCCGCGTGGTTCGTCGACACCGACTATGACGAGGAGAGCTTCTTCGTCCGCCACGCCTATTTCCTGGGCGCGAACGACCCCTACAAGGCGCTGAAGACCGCTCTGAAGGCCGAAATCGACGAGGCTGCCTGGGCGACTCTCTACCGAGCCACAAGCCGGCCATTCGCACGACCGCGAACGGGAAGGATCGCCGTCAAAGTTATCAACCACTTCGGGGATGAGGTGATAAAGGTGTATGGGGTTTAGTATGAAAACTCTTCCAAACGCCACAATCACCGAAGTAAACGAATATTGCAGAAAATACAATGAAACAGACAGTTACATCCGGGGACTTTTTAGCTTCATCGCGGATGCCAAACTTCTTGATGAGATCGTAATCGCGTATTCAGGCGCAAGATATATATACAAACTTGGACAAGGTCTTGCTTGCACCGGAACAGAACTTCACGCTCACAGTAAATTTCAAATCACTCAATATGCTTCTATATATGAAGCAATAGTAGGATATATGCTGGAAGATATTTACAAAGATAATGAAGCGGTCAAAAAACTATTCTCGGGGACTGAATTGGTCCCGTCTGATTATAGCAAAAAGATCGTATTCTCTGATATAGATGGGGCTGATCTTCTGTTGTGTAAAAAGAAAACTATCAAGAGAGACAAAACAACGATCAAATTCGATGACAAAGTTGACTGTTGCGTTCAAATTGGCTTTATACACTCAAGTATTGCTCCTGATATAAAGAGATTTTACAAACTGCGGAATGGTATACACCTCTCAAATGCAATTAAAAATGTTATTACATACGACACAGCACAAGCGCAAATTGCTTATAGAAGAATTCGTCCCTTTGCATTGGGCATAAGGGATTATCTTGCTGATGGAAAGCTTCAATTTTCAGCCATGACTAAGGCTGCATTCATTCAACTTAAGGCGGATCGGCGTGCAGCACGCGAAAAGGCTAGAACGGGTGGATAATGGACTTTCGGATTGCCGACACCTTCAGCGCCGCACTAGCTCGCCTGCCCGCCCAGGAGCAGAAGGCGGTGAAGACCTCAGCCTTCGACATGCAGCTCGATCCGTCCGGGCCAGGCCTACAGTTCCACCGGATCGAGGCTGCGCGGGACCCAAATTTCTGGTCTGTGCGGGTCAACCGCGACATCCGCATCATAGTCCACCGCACCGCCGGCAGTCTGCTGCTCGCTTACGTTGACCATCATGACAAAGCCTACGCCTGGGCCGAACGGCGGCGCATCGAGGCCCACCCGCGCACCGGCGCCGTGCAGATCGTCGAGTCGCGCGAGCGGGTTGAGGAGGCCGCGCCTGCCCTTTTCACGAAGGCGCAGCCCGAGCGAGCAACGCCGGAGCCCGCGCTATTCGACGCGCTTCAGACCGACGACCTGCTCGGCGTCGGTGTGCCGGAAGACTGGGTCGAGCCTGTGCGGGCGGCCACCGAGGCGCGGTTTTTTGATCTAGCGGCGCACCTGCCGGCTGAGGCGGCCGAGGCGCTCCTGGAATACGCGGCCACCGGTCGCCTGCCGAAGCCTGTCGAGCCGGCCGTCGATCCCTTCGAGCACCCGGACGCGCAGCGCCGCTTCCGCGTCATCGAGGATGTCGAGGCGCTGCGGGTCGCACTCGATGCGCCCTGGGAGCGTTGGTCGGTGTTTCTGCACCCCTCCCAAGCCGGCGTGATCGCTAAGACCTACAGCGGCCCTGCTCGGGTCGCTGGCTCGGCTGGCACTGGCAAAACGGTGGTGGCTGTGCACCGGGCCGTTCGGCTCGCTCGCGCCGACCACCACGCGCGTGTGCTGCTCACCACTTTCTCGAAGCCCCTAGCCGACGCGCTGCAGCGCAAGGTCGACATCCTCATTGCGGTGGAGCCACAAGTCCGGGGCCGCATCACCGTCGTGCCCTGGGATGGGCTGGCAGACGAGCTGCACCAGCTCGTTCACATGCGCCGGCCTCGGGTCGCCACGCTAGCGCAGATCAGGGCGGCGCTAGTTGAGGCCGCGAGCGGGAATGCGGCGTGGTCTGAGCGGTTCCTCGTGAGCGAGTTCCGCCACGTGATCGACGCCTGGCAGGTCGCGGATGAGACCGCCTACGCGGATACGCCCCGCCCCGGTCGTCGCTCACGCCTCGGCGCCAAGCAGCGCGCGGCCCTCTGGCCGGTCTTCACCGCGGCCCGGGCCCGGCTGGCCGCGCAGGGTCTGGCGACCTGGGCGAGCGTGTTCAGCGGACTCGCAGCTCATTACGGTGCATCCGCGACACCGCCCTTCACGCATGTCGTTGTGGACGAGGCGCAGGACCTGGGCGTCTCGGAGCTGCGCTTCCTGCGTGCACTCGCACCTGAGGGTGAGGATCGCCTGTTCTTCGCCGGCGACCTTGGCCAGCGCATCTTCCAGCCGCCGTTCTCGTGGAAGGCGCTCGGCGTCGACGTGCGCGGGCGCTCGACAACGCTCAAGGTGAACTATCGCACCTCGCACCAGATCCGCGAGGCCGCCGACCGACTGCTCCCCGGCGCTGTCCAAGACATGGATGGGCGCGAAGAGGCGCGGAAGGGCACGGTCTCGGTGTTCGACGGGCCGCGCCCGCAGGTGCTCAAGCTCGCCGACGAGGCTGCCGAGCGCGAAGCGATTCTAGGCTTCCTGGAAGCCGCCCGGGCGGATGGCATCGCGCCGGACGAGATCGGCCTATTCGTCCGCGACCGTCCTCAGCTCGACCGCGCTCGCGCCGTCGCCCAAGCCGCTGGCCTCGTGCCTGTAGAACCGGGGGACGCTCCTAGCGCTTCAGGGGCTAGCGTCACCGTCGGCACGATGCACTTGGCGAAGGGTTTAGAGTTCAAGGCCGTGGCCGTGCTCGCCTGCGACGACGGCGTGCTCCCGCTTCAAGATCGCATCGACACGGTTAGCGATGAGGCTGAGCTAGAGGAGGTCTACGAGACCGAGCGACACCTGCTCTACGTCGCCAGCACGCGCGCGCGGGATCGCCTGCTGATCACCGGCGTGCGTCCCGGATCGGAATTTCTCGATGACCTAGGGTGATTCGGTGGCACAGCCTCTCCACCGGAACCGCCATACTAACCAGCCGTCAGCTACAAAGCGCAGCCCACCAAAAAAACTACAAAATACCTGGCGGATGCCAATCTAACTGGTTGTTTTGCCATCATAAAATTGGATGGCGGAGACGGAGGGATTCGAACCCTCGATACCCATTTCTGGGTATGCTCATTTAGCAAACGAGTGCCTTCAGCCGCTCGGCCACGTCTCCGGCGCTCTGGCTCTAGAAGGTCGGATCCGGCGGGTCAACCCGATCCTGGCGGCCGGCGGCCACGCGGCGGCGCTCGACGTGCTTGGCGACGCGCAGATGCCGCGAGATCGCGTAGTTCATCGCCGTCAGGAAGCCGTAGGTGCCCCGCACGAAGTGGCGGCGGCCGAGATAGGCCTTCAGGAAATTGCCCGGCAGTTCGACGAACACCCGCCAGGTCGGGATCACCACGCCCCGCGACTCCAAGTCGTCCGCCTGCTGGTCGGAGTAGCGGTTCAGCTTGTCGAGCTGGTCGCCGAGCGAGCGCACCGAGAAATGGTGGATCACGCCCCGGAGCCGGCCCGGCTTCACCCCCGGTTCCAGCGCCACCCGGTCGTGGACCGGCGAGGCGGCGTAGCGGCCCCGATCCTTCCGGTAGAGCCGGACCGGCGTCAGCGTGTAGGCGAGCGGGTGCGGCCGGCCCTCGCCGGGGAAGATCTCGGCAATGCCGATCCGCCACGCCGGCCGGCGCGGCTCGCCCGCGGCCCAGAGGCCCCGGATCTCCCGGGCCAGCTCCGGCGGCACCACCTCGTCGGCGTCGAGGTTCAGGAGCCAGACGTGCCGGCACTGCTCCTCTGCGAAGCGCTTCTGCGGGCCGTAGCCCGGCCAGGGATGGTGCAGCACCCGCGCGCCCAGCGACTCCGCCAGGGCCTGCGTGCCGTCGGTGGACCCGGAATCGACCACCACGAGGTCGTCGGTCAGGCCGCGGACCGCCCGAAGCGTCGCGCCGATCCGGTCCACCTCGTTGTGGGCGATGATGAAGACCGACAGCGGCAGGGGCCCGTCGGGTCCCGGGAGCGGCCTGGGGGCGGCGGCGCCCTCCGGAGCGCGGCTCACGCCAGCCAGTCCGGCACCCGGTCGAGGGCGATCAGGGCGTCGACGTCGAGGCGCGGGCGGACCACCGCCGCGCGGTCGCCCCGCACCAGAACCTCCGGTACCAGCGGCCGGGTGTTGTAGGTGCAGGACTGCACCGCCCCGTAGGCGCCGGCGCTCATCACGGCGATCAGGTCGCCGGGCCTCACCTCCGGCATCTCGCGGTTGAGGGCGAGGTAGTCGCCGCTCTCGCAGACCGGGCCGACCACATCGGCGACGAGGCGCGGCGTCTCGGGACCCGGCTCGATGACCGGCCGCAGGCCGTGATAGGCCTCGTACAGGGTCGGGCGGATCAGGTCGTTCATCGCCGCGTCGACGATCACGAAGGTCCGCCCCTCGCTGTGCTTCACGTAGAGCACGCGCGTCAGCAGGATCCCGGCATTGCCGACGATCATCCGGCCGATCTCGAAGACCGGCCGCAGGCCGAGCGGGGCGAAATGCGGCCGCAGGGTCGCCGCCAGCGCGGCCGGGTCCGGCGGCGGCGCGTTATCGTCGCGGTAGGGGATGCCGAGGCCGCCGCCGAAATCGATGTGGCGCAGGGGATGGCCGGCCGCCAGCAACTCCCGGGCGAGGCCGGCGAGCAGCCGGGCCGCGTCGGCGAAGGGCGCCAGATCGGTGATCTGGCTGCCGATATGCATGTCGACGCCGTGCACCGCGATCCCCGGCAGGGCGGCCGCAGCGGCGTAGACAGCCGGCGCCCGGGTGATCGGGATGCCGAACTTGTTCTCGTACTTGCCGGTGGAGATCTTGGCGTGCGTGCCGGCGTCCACGTCGGGGTTCACCCGGACCGAGACCGGCGCGCGGAGGCCGAGGCCCACCGCCACCTCGGACAGGACCGCGAGTTCCGGCTCACTCTCCACGTTGAAGCAGAAGATGCCGGCCCTCAGTGCGGCCTCCATCTCGGCGCGGGTCTTGCCGACTCCCGAGAACACGATCTTGCCGGGGTCCACCCCGGCCGCCAGGGCCCGCTGCAGCTCGCCGCCGGAGACGATGTCCATCCCGGCGCCCCGGGCCGCGAGGGTCCGCAGGACGGCCTGGTTCGAGTTCGCCTTCATGGCGAAGCAGACCAGCGCGTCGTCGGCCGCGAACGCCTCCGCGAAGACGCGGAAGTGCCGCTCCAGCGTGGCGGTGCTGTAACAGTAGAACGGTGTGCCGACCTCCGAGGCGAGGCCGGTCAGGTCGACATCCTCGGCGTGCAGGCGGCCGTCGCGATAGTGAAAATGGTGCATCTCGGCCGTGTCTCGTCGCCGTATCTCGTCCCGCCGGAGCGCGGGCTGTTTCCCGTGAAACACTCCGCCGCAGGCTGCGGCGGCGCGCGCCGGTGGCGGGGTCCGACCGAGTCCGAGCGGGGCCACCGGGCGCGCGGTACCGCGACGGCGTGCCGGCCTCCGCCCTCTACAGCAGCGGATCCAGAATGAAAGGCTCCTTCGGCACCAGGTAGCCGCGCCGCGCGCCGCGGCTGGTCTCGACCGGCGCCTCGGTGCCGCCCGGCGGGACCGCCGCCGCGGAGAGCTCGTCGCCGGCGCGTACCGAGGCCGGGTCCGGCTCCGGGGCGCCGCCACCGAGGCCGACCGAGACCGGCAGCGTCCGCCGCCCGGTCGGCGCGTCCGCGCTGGCCTGCGCACCCGCCCGCGGGGCCGCCGTCTGGGGCGGCTCCAGCGCACCCCGCCGCCCGCAGGCGGAAGCCGCCAGGGCCACGAGGCCGGACACGGCGAGGAGTTTCAGGGCGGGTTTCGACAACATCGCGCGAGGGTCCGGCGGGCTCGGCACCGGCACGCGAGGGCCGGCGGGAGCGCTACCTTAGCCGTTGCCGCGTCCCGGCGCGAGCGCCCGTCCGCCACAGGCCGGCCGCGGCGCATGGTTGGGGCCCGTTCCCGCGGCTCCCGGCCCGGCCTCGACAGCCGGAAGGCGTCAGCCCCGCCGCTCCTTGCCGCCCTGCGAGCCCTGCCGGTTCTTGGCGGGGGCGTTCTGCTGCTGCTCGGCCTCGTAGGCGTCGATCGCCCGGCGGCAGTTCTCGCTGAGCTTCTTCCAGTTCTTCTGGAAGCAGGCATCGGTGGCCGGATCGTCGGGGGCCAAGTTGCCGCAATAGGTCAGGTAGTCCCCGGTGCAGTACTTCTTCAGGGTCTCGTTGCCGCGCTTCGTCTGCTGCGCGGCTGCCGGCAGCGTCAGGGCAACGGCCGCCGCGACGGCGAGGACGATCGGCTTCAGGCGCATGGGTATCCGTACCATCTGTCGAAGTTGTGAATGCAGGACGCGTCGGCGATGCGATGATGCCTTTGCGTGGTCGAAACAAGGCAGTCATCGCAGGTTTTCGGTTGCGTTCCGGTCGCCAAACCCCGTTTCGGAGGTGGATCGGCTCAGACCCGCTCGGGTTCCGGCATCGCCGCCGCGGTCCGCGGCATCCGGCCCGGGGCCGTGAGGGCCTCGGCGACCTCGACGATTCGCCGGCGGAGATCGGCGTTCTCGCGCTCGATGCCGGCCTGCCGGTCCGGCGGCAGGTTTCCGGCCCGGTCGTGGCGTTCGTTCTGGCGGTCGGCCACGGTCAGGGCCAGAGCTTCCTCGGCCGCCTTCAGGCTCGCGCGCAGGTCGTCGCGCTCGGCCGCCAGCGCGGCGGCGTCCGGTGCCGGCGCCGCGCCCTGCCGGAGCGCCAGGAGACTGTCGAGCAGGTCGGCATGGGCGTCCTCGAGAGCCTGGAGCGTGGCGAGGCTCGCGCTCCCGTCCTCCCGCGCCAGCGTCAGCTCGGTCTCCAGCTCCCGGGTCTTGGCCTGGGCCTGGGCGATCTCGGCGTCGCGGGCAGCGACGTCGCGCGCCAGGGCGGCGACCCGCATCGTCCCGGCCCCGATCGCCGCCATGTCGGCCTGCCGCCGCGCCTCGACGGTCTCGACCCGGCGCTCCAACCGGCGCTGCTGCACGGCAAACTGCGCGCGCAGGAAGTCGCGCTCGGCGGCGATCTCGGCCGGCGACAGGGGCAGGCGCGCCTCGGCCCGCCGACGCTCCAGGCGCGCGGCGCGGGCATTCAGGGCCGGCAGAAGCAGCAGGCCGCATAGGCTCGCCGCCAGGAAGCCCAGCGCGAAGATCATCACCGTTTCGATCACGAGGGTGCAGCCCGCGCATCCGGCCGGAAAACCCGACCCAACTCCACTCTAGCCCAGGTTGGCCGCGAGGGTGAAATCCCGCGGGGCCGGTCAATCAGAACGCGTTCCGCGACGCCGTCCCGGATCGAGGCCGGATCAGAACGGGTTCCACGTCGGCTCACGGGTGAACTTCAGATAGCCGACATTGATCCCGAGCCGCGCGCCGACGCCGCTGCGGATCGGCACGACGATGACCCGGTCGTTGACCACCGCGGTCATCCCGAAGCCGCCCACCAAGTAGGCGGAGCCGTCGACGCCGGCGAAGCGGCGGTACAGGTCGCGCACGTTGGGCAGGTTGTAGACCAGCATCATGGTGCGGGCGCCGTCGCCGCCGACATCGAAGCCGAGGGACGGGCCCTGCCAGTAGATGCGCCGCTTGCCGGCGTTGCGGGTGTAGAGCGTGCCCTCGCCGTAGCGGACGCCCGCCACCACGGCGCCGCCCCCCTCCTGGCCGAGGATGTAGCCGTTGGGCTCGCCCCAGCGCCGGCCCGCCTCCTCGACGGTGAGCGCGAGGCCGCGCGACACCGTGCCGAAGAACCGGTGGCCGGATTCCACGATCTCGCCGGGACGGAAGGTCTCGGGCGTGTCGAGATCCTCGCCGGCCGCGCGGGCCGCGCCCGCGGCGCCGAGGAGGGAGCCGCTGAGGGGCGCACCCAGCGCCAGGCCGAGGCCCGCGCGCAGGAGGGTGCGGCGGTCGGTGCCGCGATCGTCTCGTGCCGTCATCGTTGCCTCCTCGCCCGGTTCGATTAACGGTTCGTGCGATGGACCTGTGCCGCTCTGTCCCGCCGGGCCGGCAGAGGCCGCGCCGGGCGGATGAGTCGGACCAGCTTCTGAGGGAATCCGCAAGATGTGGTTAACGCGTCCTGACCCCGCACTCCGCACGGCCGGGCGGTCGGGCGCGGGCGTCCCGCGTGCGGCGCTCACGCTCGCGCGGGCGGTGGGGCTGTCAGCCGCGCTGTCAGCCGCGCTGGCGGCCCTGCCCCCCGGCCGCGCCGCCGCGGAGGAGGGCCTGACGGCCCGGACGCGGATCGAGCTGCTGACGCTCAACGGCTTCGACCCGGTCAGCTACTTCCTGGAGGGCGGGCCGCAGGCCGGTCTGGCCCGGTTCGAGCTGTCCTGGGGCGGCCAGGTCTGGCGCTTCTCCAGCGGCGCCAACCGCGCCGCCTTCCGGGACGACCCGCCCGCCTACGCGCCGCGTCTCGGGGGCTACGACGCCGCCGGGATCCTGGATGGCCGGCTGGTGGACGCCGATCCCCTGGTCTTCGCGGTGATCGACGAGCGCCTCTACCTGTTCCGGGATGCCGGGCGCCGCGCCCGGTTCCTGGCGGAGCCCGGTCTTGCCCGGCAGGCGGAGGCGGCCTGGCCGGCCGTGCGCCGCCTGCAGGATGTCCCGCCCGACGCCTCGCTCGACGCATCGCCCAACGTGCCGCCTACGGATGCGCCGCGCTGAGCGCCGCCGCCGGCCGGTCGCTCGCGCGGGCCGGCAGGGCGAGCCGCGGGGCCAGGGCAGGGTCGCCGAGGGCCGCGAAGGGCCCGTTGCGGTGATCGGGCCCGTGCTGGCCGTAGCGGATCGGGCCGCCGCCCGGCACCACCACGCAGCCCCCCGCCGCCGCGACGATGTGGTCGCCCGCGGCCGTGTCCCATTCCATTGTCGGGCCGCAGCGGACGTAGATGTCGGCCTCGCCTGCGGCGATCAGCCCGAACTTCAGGGCGGACCCGACCTGGCGCGTCTCCACCACTGGCAGCGCCGCCAGGCAGGTGGCGGTCTCGGGATCGCCGTGCCGCCGGCTGCCCAGGGCGACGAGGCCCGTCCCCGGCGCCGCCCGCGCGCGGACCGGCCGCCCGGCCCCCGGCCGGCCCGCGATCACGGGGCCCTCCAAGGTCGCAGGGCCGGCCCACCAGACGCGGCCGAGGCCGGGGGCCGCCAGCGCGGCCGCCACCGGGCGGCCGCCAGACACCAGCGCGATGTTGACCGAGTAGTCCGGCGTCCCGGCGAGGAAGTCGCGCGTGCCGTCCAGGGGATCGACGAGGAAGAAGAGATCGGCGGGGCGGGTCGCGTCGCTCTGGGCGCGCTCCTCGGCCACGACCGCGATCCCGGGGAAGCGCCCGGCGAGGGCCTCGACGATCAGGTCCTCGGCCTCGACGTCGGCGGCGCTGGAGGGCGAGCCGTCCGGCTTCAGGGCGTGGGGGCAGGGGCCCCGGTGGTAGCGGCGCAGGATCTCCCCCGCCGCGCAGGCGATCTCGGCGAGCGCTGCGGCGATCCGCTCACGCTCCGGTCCCGAGATCGTCGCCGCGCCCGTCATGATGCCTCCCGACACCGCCCTGAATGCCCGAGCGGGGGGGGAATGTCGACGGCCACTGGCCGGAGCGCCGCCTCATCGGCGCTCCGGCAGCTCCCGCGCGGCGGCCGGCATCCGAACCGTCCGCCGGATCCGCGCCAGCAGGGCCTGGCTCCGGCGGCGGTGGCGGCGCAGCTCCGCCGCGAGGCCGCGCGCGTCCGGGAGGCCCACCGCCTTGGCGATCTGCCGGGACGCGGTCTCGGACGGCTCCGCGGCGGGATCGGTCATCACGAGCCGCTGCCACTGGTAGACGGCGTCGAGGAAGCCGTAGGTCTCGGCGAGGGCCTCGCCCGCCGCCGCGGGCAGGAGGCCGCGCGTCGCCGCCTCGCGGAAGAGCGACTCCGCGCCGAGGCCGATGCAGCCGGGCCAGTCGTGCGCCTGGCTCAGCACGATGGCCTGGGCGAGGAAGTCGAGGTCGAACAGCGCGCCGGGGGCGAGCTTCAGGTCGTAGGGGCCGGCATGGCCCCGCTCCCGCGCGACCAGGGCCCGCATCGCGCCCGCCTCGGCGCAGACGGCGGCGGTCTCGCGCGGCTGCCGGAGGATCCCGGCGATCGCGGCCGTGACGTCGGCCGCCAGGGTGGCGTCGCCGGCGACGACCCGGGCGCGGGCGAGCGCCATGTGCTCCCAGAGCTCCGCCTCGCCGCCGTGATAGGCCGCGAAGCCGCTGAGCTGCACGGCGGGCGGGCTGTGGCTGCCGTAGGGTCGCAGCCGCAGGTCGACCGCGTAGAGCCGGCCGCGCCGCGTGGCCGTGGTGAGCGCCGCGAACACACGCTGCGCCAGCCGGTTGTAGGCCACCACGGCGTCGAGGGGCCGCCGTCCGTCGCTGGTGCGGTTCTCCGGGTCGAAATCGTACAGGAACACGAGGTCGAGGTCGGATTCCGCGCTGAGCTGGCGGGATCCGAGGCGGCCGAGCGCCAGGACGCAGCAGCGCCCCGCCGGCACCGCGCCGTGGTCCAGGGCGAATCGGCGCTCCTCCGCCTCCAGGCTCAGGGCCACCGTGGCCTCGGCAATCGCCGCGTAGGCCTCCCCGGCCTGGCGCGGGGTGAGGATGCCCGACAGCAGGCGGGCGCCCGTAACGAAGGCCATCTGCCGGGTGGCGTCCCGGCAGCGGTCGAGGCTCTCCTCGTGGCTTGCAGGCTGGCCCAGGAGCGACCGGTACTGCGCGCGGACCTCCCCGGGATCCGTGGTCGGCGTCACGAAATCGGCGTCGAGCACGGTGTCGAGGACGTGCGGGCTCAGGCCGACCGTGTCGGCGAGGCGCGGCGCCGTCCCCAGGATGTCAGCGAACAGCAGGCGCAGGCGCTCGTGCGAGCGCAGGATGGCGAGGAGTTCGGCCACCGCGGGCATCCGCGCGAAGGCCCGGTCGAGGGCGAGGAGCGCCGCGTCGGGGTCGGCGGTGCCGCCGAGCGCGCGCAGCAGCGCCGGGAGCATCTCGGCGAGGATCTCCCGGGCCCGGCCGGTCCGCAGGGCCGGGCGGCGCCCGAGATGCCAGCCCTGCACGGTCTCCCAGGCCAGGGGCGGATCCCGGAACCCGAAGGCGCCGAGCCGCGCCAGGGTCTCGGGATCCGGCTCGCTCTCGCCGAAGACCAGGGCGGTGCCGTCGGCGCCGGCCTCCGGCTCCGCCTCGAACAGCAGGGCGTAGTGCGCCTGGACGCGTCCGGCATGGTGGAGCAGGGCCGCCTCGAAGGCCGCCAAGTCGGGGAAGCCCGCGAACACGGCGAGCGCGGTCAGCGCCTCGGTCCCGGTGGGCAGGCGCTGGGTCTGCTCGTCCCGGATCATCTGGATCCGGTGCTCGAGGGTGCGCAGGAACGCGTAGGCCGCGGAGAGCTCGTCCCGGGCCCGCCCGTCGATCCAGCCCTCCGCGACGAGCTCGCCGAGCATCGCCACGGTCCGGCGGCCCCGCAGGGCCGGCTTGCGGCCGCCGAAGACGAGCTGCTGGGTCTGGACGAAGAACTCGATCTCCCGGATGCCGCCGCGGCCGATCTTGATGTCGTGGCCGCCGACCGCGATGGTCTCGTGGCCGCGGACCATGTGGATCTGCCGCTTCAGGGCGTGGATCTCGGCGATGGCCGGGAAATCGAAGTGCCGGCGCCAGATGAACGGCGCGAGTTCCGCCAGGAAGGCCTCGCCGGCCGGGATGTCGCCGGCGATCGGCCGGGCCTTGATGAAGGCCGCGCGCTCCCAGTTCTGGCCGAGCGTCTGGTAGTAGTCGAAGGCGAAGCCGGTGGAGAGCGCCACCGCGGTCGAGCCCGGGTCCGGCCGCAACCGGTAGTCGATGCGGTGGACGTAGCCGTCGGCGGTCCGGTCGGCCAGGAGCTTCACCAGCCCCTGCGCCAGCTTGACGAGGAAGGGCTTCGGATCGCCGCCGGTCGCCGCGGCAGCGGGCTCGGCCTCGTAGAAGACGACGAGGTCGATGTCGCTGGAGTAGTTCAGCTCGCAGCCGCCGAGCTTGCCCAGGCCCAGGACGATCAGGCCCGAGCCGTCCTGCGGCGCCTCCGGATCCCTGGGCCGGTACCGCCCGGCCGCCATCCCCTGCCGGAGAAGCGCCTCGACCGCCCCGCTCACCGATGCGTCGGCGAAGGCCGACAGGGCGCCGGTCACCGCGTCGAGGTCCCAACAGCCGCCGAGATCCGCCAGGGCGACCAGGAGGGCGTGGGCCTCCCGGTTGGCGCGCAATTGCCGGCCGACCTCGGCGAGGTCGGGATTCGCCCCACAGGCGGCGCCGATGGCGCGCTGCCGCGCGATGATGTCCCGGCTCGCCGCGTCCGGCGGCTGATCCAGCAGGGCGACGAGCCGCTCGGGCGACCGGGTGGCCGCCCGCCACAGGAAGGGGGAATGATCCGCCAGGCCCAGGAGCAGCTCCCGGCAGGGCGGTGTCAGGAAGCCGGCCGGCAGCGCCGGCGCGAGCTCGGCGAGCCGGGCCCCCGCGGCGTCCGGGTCGGCGAGCCCGAGCCGGGGGCGCAGGCGCGCGCGCAGCGTCTCGGCTGGCTCGGCGGCCGCTCCCTTCGCCGATCCGTTCGGGAGACCGGTCTCATCTCTCATGCCGCATCCTCCCTGGCGCGACGGGGCCGGCATCGTAGCCGACCGGGCCGCCCGTGTCCGGTCCGGCGCGCATGGCACGCGGCGCCCGCCGCGCGTTCACGATGCGGCCAGGACCGGGCAGCGGCGACGCGTTCGCGGCCGCGCGGGCCCGGAATCGGGGGCCGTCCCGGCCTTCCGCCCGATCCGGTAACGCTTTTCAAAGCCGACCGTGGCGTCTATCCGTGCGGACCGGTCGTCGCCCCCGGTCCGGCCCGCGGGCCGCGCGGGATCCCTTCGGGCGACTCGATCGCCGCAGGGGCGGCCGAGGACTGGGCGGCCGAGAACCGGGCGGCCGGGAACCGGCAGCCCCGACCGGGGCCCCGGCCCGCAGACGTCCGCATTTCCGATCCGCCCGCCCGGAGCGCACCATGTCCTCCCCGACCTCGCCCACCCTGACTCTCGACGGCCTCGACCTCGCCGCCCTGCTCTGCTCCCGCGTCTGCCACGACGTGATCAGCCCCGTCGGCGCGATCGTGAACGGGCTCGAGGTCCTGGAGGACGACCAGGACGAATCGATGCGGACCTTCGCCCTGGAGCTGATCGGGAAGAGCGCCCGTCAGGCCTCGGCGCGGCTGAAATTCGCCCGCATCGCCTTCGGGGCCGCCGGCTCGGCCGGCGCCTCGATCGACCTCGCCGACGCCGAGAGCGTCGCCAAGGGCATGTTCTCCGACGACAAGACCAAGCTGACTTGGAGCGCCCCGCAGGCGCTGTTCCCGAAGAACAAGGTCAAGCTCCTGCTCAATCTCGTGATGGTCGCCACCTCGGCGATTCCCCGGGGCGGCCTGATCGACGTCGTCGTCTCCGGCGACGGCGAGGCGCCCACGCTGGTGCTGAAGGCCAAGGGCTCGCACGCCCGCATCCCGCCCCACGTCGAGGAGCTGATGGCCGGCAGCCCCGAGAGCGGCACCGTCGACGCCCACGGCATCCTGCCGTTCTACGCGGGCCTCGTGGCCCGGGCCGCCGCCATGGATGTCCGCTTCGCTATCGAGGGCGATGAAGTGACTATCACCGCCACACCCGCAGTGATCGACGCGCCCGAAGATCGCGATGGAGAGGCTTCGGACACGGCGCTGGCGTGAAACTCTGAAAAAGGTGCCGCGCGGGGCCGGGATGGAAACGCTTCCCTAACCCCGCGCGAGTAAGTAGGTTGCGCGAGACCTTCTCCGCGTAACGAGTAGCGCCTATGGACGACCTGCTTCGCGAGTTTCTGACCGAGAGCGGGGAGCATCTCGACACGGTCGATGCAGAATTGGTTCGATTCGAGCAGGATCCGAACAACGAGACTATTCTGCGGAACATTTTCCGACTCGTGCACACGATCAAGGGAACCTGCGGGTTCCTCGGACTCCCGCGGCTGGAAGCTCTGGCGCACGCCGCCGAGACCTTGATGGGTCGTTTCCGCGACGGGCTGCCCGCCACGTCGGATTCCGTCACCCTGATCCTGCTGACGCTGGACCGGCTGAAGGCGATCCTGGCCGATCTGGAGGCCACCGGCACGGAGCCCGCGGGCTCGGACGACGACCTCATCTCCGCCCTGGAGCGCATGGCCGAGGGCTCGCCCGAGCCGGAGGCCGCCGCCCCGCCGCCGCCGCCCGAGCCGGTCCTGCCCGATCCGGTGGTCCGCGAGCTGAAGCCCGGCGAGGTCTCCCTCGACGACCTGGAGGCCGCCTTCCTGGCCGCCCCCGGTCCGGACGAATCGGACTTCCTCCCGCCGCCGGCCCCCGTGGCCGCGATGCCCGCCCCTGCGGCCGCCGTCGCCCCCGCCCCGGCCCCGGCGCCCGCGCCCGCCGTCAGCGCGGCGCCCAAGGCCGAGAAGAAGCCCGAGCCCGTCGAGGCCGAGAAGACCGAGAAGGCCGAGCCGGCGCGCGCCGAGAAGGTCGAGGGCGCCGAGGGCGAGACGACCGCCGCCGCCAAGAACCAGACCATCCGGGTGAACGTCGACACGCTCGAGCACCTGATGACGATGGTCTCCGAGCTGGTGCTGACCCGCAACCAGCTCCTCGAGATCGCCCGCCGGCACGAGGATTCGAGCTACAAGGTCCCGCTGCAGCGCCTGTCGCACGTCACCGCCGAGCTGCAGGAGGGCGTCATGAAGACGCGCATGCAGCCGATCGGCAACGCGTGGCAGAAGCTGCCGCGCGTGGTGCGCGACCTCTCGGCCGAACTCGGCAAGCAGATCGACCTCGTGATGGTCGGCAACGAGACCGAGCTCGACCGCCAGGTCCTCGAGGTCATCAAGGACCCGCTGACCCACATGGTCCGCAACTCGGCGGATCACGGCCTCGAATCGACCGCCGAGCGCGTGGCGGCGGGCAAGCCCGCCCGCGGAACGATCCGCCTCGCCGCCTACCACGAGGGCGGCACGATCACGATCGAGATCGCCGACGACGGCAAGGGCCTGAACCTCGCGGCCATCCGCAAGAAGGCCGCGGAGCGCGGGCTCGCCTCCCAGGCCGATATCGAGCGGATGACCGACGCCCAGGTCGCCAAGTTCATCTTCCACGCCGGCTTCTCGACGGCGGCGGCGGTGACCTCGGTCTCGGGCCGCGGCGTCGGCATGGACGTGGTCAAGACCAACATCGAGACCATCGGCGGCCTGATCGACATCGCCACCACTGCGGGTCGCGGCACCACCTTCACCATCAAGATCCCGCTGACGCTGGCGATCGTGGCCGCCCTGATCGTCCGGGCCGGCGAGCACCGCTTCGCCCTGCCGCAGGTGGCGGTGCTGGAGCTGGTCCGGGTCGATGCCGGGGCGCAGCGGGTCGAGCATATCAACGGCGCGCCGGTGCTGCGCCTGCGCGAGCGGCTGCTGCCGATCGTCTCGCTCACCGGCCTGCTCGGCCAGACGAGCCCGGGCGCGGAGACGGACCAGGCCGGCTTCGTGGTGGTCGCCCAGGTCGGGCGCGAGCGCTTCGGCATCCTCGTCGACGAGGTCTTCCACACGGAGGAGATCGTCGTGAAGCCGATGTCGGTGAAGCTGCGGCACATCCCGATGTTTGCCGGCAACACGATCCTCGGCGACGGCGCCGTGGTGCTGATCGTCGATCCGAACGGCGTGGCCCGTCAGGTAGCGCAGGGCGTCCAGGGCAGCGGCGGCCACATCGACGCCGACGCCGACGAGGCGGTCGAGATGGCCGACACCAAGACCACGCTCCTGGTGTTCAAGGGCGGCCAGGGCAGCTTCAAGGCGGTGCCGCTGTCGCTGGTCACCCGCCTCGAGGAGATCGAGTGCGCCAAGGTCGAGTGGCTCGGCGGCCGCGCGCTGATCCAGTACCGCGGGCGCCTGATGCCCCTGGTCCCGGCCGACGCGGCGATCACCATCAAGTCGGAGGGGACGCAGGCCCTGGTGGTGTTCTCCGACGGCGAGCGCGCCATGGGCCTCGTGGTCGACGAGATCGTCGACATCGTCGAGGAGCGCCTCGACATCGAGATCGCGGCGGACCGGTCGGACCTGATCGGCTCGGCGGTGCTGCGGGGCCGGGCGACCGACATCATCAACATCGCCCACTTCCTGCCGCTGGCCTACGACGACTGGGCGCGCGGTCTGAAGCGGCCCGAGCAGATCTCCACGGTCCTGCTGGTCGACGACTCGGCCTTCTTCCGCGACATGCTGAGCCCGGTGCTGAAGGCCGCGGGCTACCAGGTGGTCACGGCGTCGAGCGCCGAGACGGCCCTGTCGACCCTCCAGTCCGATCCGCAGATCGAGGTGGTGGTCACCGACCTGGAGATGCCGGGCCGCAGCGGCTTCGACCTCGTCGCCGCCATGCGGCGGGCCGAGCCGCGCCTCGCCGGGCTCCCGGTGATCGGCCTCACCGGCGCGATCGGCGCCGACGCGGTGGAGAAGGCGCGGGCGCTGGCGATCAGCGACCTCGTGGCGAAGTTCGACCGCAGCGGCCTGATCTCGGCGCTGGCCGAGATCGGCGCCGCCACGGTGTCGAAAGCCGCCTGAGCCGCCGCGCCGCCCGCCCCGGGCGATCGACCCCGGCCGATCGCTCCAAGCCGATCGACCCAGGCCGATCGACCCAAGCCGATCGACCCAGGCCGATCGCGACGATCGCGACGAACGAATCCGGAGAGTTCCGATGCAGGCTGCCAACGCCAACACCAGCGGCGCCACCACCAACGGCGCCGAGACCGGCGCCACCGACGACTTCGTCACGGTCTTCGTCGGCGAGACGCTGTTCGGCCTGGCGATCGAGCGGGTCCACGACGTCTTCGTCCCGTCGGGCGTGACGCCGGTTCCCCTGGCGCCGGCCGAGATCGTCGGCCTGCTGAACCTGCGCGGCCGGGTCGTGACGGCCATGAGCCTGCGCCGGCGCCTGGGCCTGCCGGACGCGGAGGCCGAGGCGGACGGCAGCAAGGCCAGCCCGAAGATGGCGATCGGCCTGGAGCAGGCCGGCGAGACCTTCGCGCTGGTGGTCGACGGGGTCGGCGAGGTGCTCAAGCTCGGCGCCGACAGCCGCGAGGCGGTGCCGATCAACCTGGATCCGCGCTTCCGCGACCTCGCCACCTGCGTCCACCGCCTCGACGGCCGGCTCCTGGTGATCCTCGACGTGGACGCGCTCCTCGGCTTCACGCCCGCCGGCGCCAAGGCGGCTTGAGGGAGAGGTCGATGAAGGCGCCCCACGAGACCACCTGCCTGGTGGTGGACGATTCCGCGGTGATCCGGAAGGTCGCCCGGCGGATCATCGAGGATCTCGGCATGAATGTCAGCGAGGCCGAGGACGGCAGCGCCGCCCTCGAGGCCTGCGCGGCCAGCATGCCCGACGCCATCCTGCTCGACTGGAACATGCCGAACATGGACGGCTACGCGTTCCTCCAGGCCCTGCGCCAGAGCGAGGGCGGGGGCGCGCCGAAGGTCCTGTTCTGCACCACCGAGAACGACGTCGGGGCGATCGCCCGCGCCCTCCGGGCGGGGGCCGACGAGTACATCATGAAGCCCTTCGACCGCGACATCCTGACGGCCAAGCTCGAACAGGTCGGTCTCGTCGCCGACGCGGCCTGATCGCCTGTTCCCTGACCCGCGGCCCGAGCCCCGCGACCCTGCACCCGAGGCAATCATCATGGCCCTGAGTCCCGCGGTCGCCCCGCTGCGCACGCCGCCAACCCAGAGCACGACCTCATCGGCCACGGCGATCCGTGTGCTCGTGGCCGACGACTCGGCCGTGGTGCGCGGCCTCGTGGCCCGCTGGATCGGCGAGGCCGGATTCGAGCTCGTCGGCACAGCTTCCAACGGCCGGATCGCCCTGGAGCTGATGGCCAAGCACGACCCGGACGTGGTCCTGCTCGACATCGAGATGCCGGAACTCGACGGCACGACCGCGCTGCCGCGCATGCTCGCCATGAGCCCGAGCGTGCAGGTCGTGATGATGTCGACCCTGACGACGCGCAACGCCGATATCTCGCTGAAATGCCTCGCCCTCGGCGCGGTGGACTACATCGCCAAGCCGGAGAGCAGCCGCGGCGTCACCACCTCGGACACGTTCCGGGTCGAGCTGATCGAGCGCGTCCGCGTGTTCGGCTCCGCCCGCGCGCGTGGCCGGCGCCCGGCCGCCGCGCCCGCCGGCCACGCGCCCGGGTACCACGCCGCGCCGGCGGCCGCACCGGCCGCGGTGCATCCGGCGCCGGCCGCGGCGGCGCGCCCGGCGACCCCCTTCACGCTGCGGCCCAAGGTCCGCAACCGGACCCAGCCCCGCGCCCTGCTGATCGGCTCCTCCACGGGCGGCCCGCGGGCCGTGGGCGAGATGCTGGAGGGCATCGGCGCGGCCGCCCTGCGGCGCCTGCCGGTCCTGATCGTCCAGCACATGCCGCCGATCTTCACGGCGGTCTTCGCCGAGCACCTGGCCACCCGTACCGGGCTCCCAGCGGCGGAGGGCAAGGCCGAGGAGCGGGTCGAGCCGGGCCGCATCTACGTCGCCCCGGGCGGCCGCCACATGGGGCTGGCCGGCGGGGCCGGCGGCCCGATCATCAAGCTCACCGACGGCCCCCCGGTGAACTTCTGCCGCCCCGCGGTCGACGTCCTGTTCAAGGACGCGGCGGTGGTCTTCGGCGCCGCCACCGCGACCGTGATCCTCACCGGCATGGGCTCGGACGGGACCAACGGCGCCCGGGCGCTCACCGAGGCCGGCGGCCCGGTCCTCGCTCAGGACGAGGCCACCAGCACGGTCTGGGGCATGCCGGGCAGCGTCGCGCGGGCCGGGCTCGCCGAGGCCGTGCTGCCATTGCCCGAACTCGCGACGGCGCTGCGCGCCCTGATCACGGGGCAGCCGGCATGACCGAGCTCGAGTTCGAATTCCTGCGCACCTTCCTGAAGCAGCGCTCCGGCCTCGCGCTGACGCCGGAGAAACGCTACCTCGTGGAGAGCCGGCTGACCCCGGTCTGCCGCCGCTTCGGCCTCGCCAGCCTCGGCGACCTGATCGGCGCCCTCAAGCTCGCCCAGAACAGCACGATCGAGCGGGCCGTGGTCGAGGCCATGACCACGAACGAGACCTTCTTCTTCCGCGACCGGATCCCCTTCGACCTGTTCCGCGACACGCTCCTGCCGGACGTGCTGGCGCGCAAAGCCGGCCGCCGCCGGCTGCGGATCTGGTGCGCGGCGGCCTCGACCGGGCAGGAGCCGTACTCGCTGGCCATGCTCCTTCAGGAGGCGGCGCCGCGGCTCGCCGGCTGGCAGGTGGAGATCGTCGCCACCGACCTGTCCACCGAGGTGATCGAGAAGGCTAAGCTCGGGCTGTACAGCCATTTCGAGGTCCAGCGCGGCCTGCCGGTGCAGTGGCTGATCAAGTACTTCACCCAGGTCGGCGAGCAGTGGCAGATCGCTCAGAGCCTGCGCAGCATGGTGGATTACCGCCAGCTCAACCTGCTGCACAGCTTCGCCTCGCTGGGCCAGTTCGACGTGATCTACTGCCGCAACGTGCTGATCTACTTCGACGCGCCGACCAAGTCCGACGTCCTGGCGCGGCTCGCGGCGCAGCTCGCCCCGGAGGGCGCGCTCCTGCTCGGCGCCGCCGAGACGGTGATCGGCCTGACCGACCGGCTCTCGCCGAACCCGAAGCACCGCGGCCTCTACGGCCACGCCGAGGCCGCGGCGCGTCCGGCCGAGGCGCCGCCGCTGCGCATGGCCGCGAGCCTCTGAGCGGCGCGACCGGGATCCCTGGTCGTGCCCCGGCTCCGGGCCGTCCCCGAGTCCGCCAGCGCGACGGGAATCCGGGCGATCCCGGAAACGCGGCCTTAAGAATCGCGTGGGTAATTTGCACACGGACCCGCCGCCGGGCGAATCCGGCTCATCCGTGACCCGAGCCCCCCATGAGTACCGTCTCGTCCACCGCGACAGCACAGCTCGCCGCGCAGCGATGGTCGCCGCCTGCGTCGCCCCAGACCCGGATGTCCGACACGATCAGCAGCGCGCTGTCGGCCGGCACGATCAGCAGCACCGACGCGACGGCCCTCGCGGGCGCCTTGAGCAGCATCGATAGGAGCCTGTCGTCGACCAGCGCTGCCTCGACCAGCGCGACGAGCCGGTCCGGGCTCGACCCGTCCTCGATGAAGGACCGGATCGACGGCCTGATCGCCGATCAGGTCAGCAGCGGCAGCCTCACCGCCGACCAGGCCACGGAGCTGAAGAACCTGTTCGCCAGCCACGGCCGGAGCACCCAGAGCGCGGACGCCACTGGCGACGGGACTGGCGACGTCGCCGGCCCGGACGGCCCGCCGCCGGGGCCCCCGCCCGGCCCGGCGCCGACGGACGCTGCGGGCAGCGCCGGGAGCGGGGCGTCGGTCTCCGCGTCGGCCTCGACCTCGACCTCGACTTCGACCTCGACCTCGACCACCGACGCGGCGCGCACGACGAACGACCTGCTATCCACCTTCATCCAGCAGCTCCAGAGCGGCCAGTCGGGCCGCGTCGGCTACGGGGCGAGCGGCACCGCCAACAGCGGCGCCGTCTCGGCGCTCCTCCTCGACTTCCGCAGCTGAGGCCGGGGACGCGCCCGGCGGGCCTCCCGCCCGGTGCATCGCCCGCCTGCGCGCGGCCGGGGTCGACCCCGGCCGCGCGACGCGGCATCACAGCGCCGGACAGGCACGGGAGAGACGGCATGGCGGCAGGAGCGGGGACCGGATTGCCCAAGGTCGCGTTCATCGGCACAGGCGGGACGATCTCGTCCCTCGGCCGCGATGCCCTCGACATCCTCGACTACACCGCCACCGACCGGCGTCTCGAGGCCGGCGCGATCCTGGACGCGGTTCCGGAACTCGCGACAGTCGCCGCGGTGGTGCCGGTGCCGTTCCGGGCGGTCCCGAGCCCGGCGATCGGGTTCGCGGAGTGGCGCGACCTCGTCCGGCTGTGCGAGCGCCTCGCGTCCGAGCACCCGGACCTCGCCGGCATCGTCATCGGGCACGGGACCGCCACGCTGGAGGAGACCGCCTACGCCCTTAGCCTCACCTTGACGGTGGATCTGCCGGTGGTGCTGGTCGGCTCGCAGCGGCCGATGAGCGCCCTCTCCACCGACGCCAAGCTGAACCTCGTGGCGGCCGTGCGCACGGCCGCGGCGCCCGCCTCCCGCGGGCGCGGCGTGCTGGTGGTGCTCAACGACGAGATCCAGGCGGCCCGCGAGGTGACCAAGACCTCGGTGGCCCGGCTCCAGACCTTCCGGACCCCGGATTTCGGCGTGCTCGGCCACGTCGATGGCGAGTCCGTCCGCTACTACCGCCGCTCCGAGCGGGCGCACGCGCCGGGCACGCCCTTCGACATCCGGACCCTGCCGGCGCTGCCGCGGGTCGACGTCGCCTACGGGTACGCCGACGCCGACGGCACCGCGGTCCGGGCCTTCCTGGCCGCGGGCGCGCGCGGCCTCGTCGCGGCCGGTCTCGCGCCGGGCATGACCCCGCCCGCCGAGGCCGAGGCCCTGGAGGCGGCGGCCGCCGCCGGGATCGTGGTGGTGATGTCGACCCGGGCCGGCAGCGGCGTGGTCCCGCTCACCACCCGGCTGCGCAGTCGCGGCATCCTCAGCGCCGACAACCTCACCCCGCAGAAGGCCCGGATCCTGCTCGCCCTGGCGCTGACCGTCACGGCGGAGCCCGAGGCGGTGGCGCGGCTGTTCGCGACCTACTAGCGACGCGTCCCGGGACCGGTCGCCCGCCCCGCCGAGCCCTCAACGCCTCCTTCCGGCCGGTCCCGCACGGTCCCCGCCGCGCGCGAACCCTGTCGCGGCCCGTGGCGCGCGCCGGCGATGTCGGCCGACCATGCGGGCCGCATGTGCGATTTGGTCCAGAAAGTCCTGCCGGGCCCTGATAGGTCAAGGATCAGTCCGGTGCAGTCCAGCCGAAGGGTTTTTCGCCCGGAAGACTGTCAGCGGACGAAGACGGTTCGGGAACACGCCTTCAGCATTGCGGAAGATGCTCGGGATCGGCTTCCGCGCAGGGCATGACGGTTCGCGTGCCCGCACAGGGATTCACGGCCATGCGCGCGACATCCATCGTCTCCATGTCTCTGGCGCTCTCGGTCCTGTCCGGGCTGGGCGCACAGGCGGAGACCGCCGGGAGCCTCTCCACGACGACGGCCGTCAGCGGCAGCGCCGCCGCGATGTACAATCTCGGAATCCTCTACATCAACGGCCAGGGCGTGAAGCAGGATTTCGGTACGGCCGGACGCTGGTTCGAGAAGTCGGCCGCCGGCGGTGACGTCGACGCCATGCTCAACCTCGGCAGCCTGTACTACAACGGCCAGGGCGTGAAGCAGGACTACGCCGCCGCGGCCGCGTGGTTCGAGAAGGCCGCCCTGGCGGGCAACGCCGAGGCCATGAACAACCTCGGCAGCCTCTACGATGCCGGCCAGGGCGTGACGCAGGACTACGCCACCGCGCGCAGTTGGTACGAGAAGGCGGCGGCCGCCGGCGCCGCGTCGGCCCTGTACAATCTCGGCCTACTCTACGCCAACGGTCAGGGCGTCGGGCAGGATTACGGCGCGGCCGCGTCCTGGTTCGGGAAGGCCGCCGCCGCCGGCAACGTTGACGCGATGAACGCCCTCGGCAGCCTGCACCTCAACGGTCAGGGCGTGAAGCGGGACGCCGCCGCGGCCCGCCGCTGGTTCGAGCGGGCGGTCGCCGGCGGCAACGTGGACGCGATGAACAATCTCGGCAGCCTCTACCTGAACGGCCAGGGCGTGAAGACGGACGCCGCCGCGGCCCGCCGCTGGTTCGAGAAGGCGGCCGCCGCCGGCCACGCGGAGGCGACGAACAATCTCGGTTTCCTCTACGTCAACGGTCGCGGGGTGAAGCAGGATTTCGAGGCCGCCCGGCGGTGGTTCGAGAAGGCCGCCGGCGGCGCCGCGGCCGCGAACGTCCCCGGCGACATCGCGCTCCGCTAGAGCCGTTCCCTGTCGGTTCGGGACGGAGGTGATCGCCGGGCCCGTGCCGAACGAGGCACCGGTGCCCTCTTCCGCGAGGGAGAGGGGCCCTGGCGCGGCTGCCGGGACCGGAGTTGCCGCCCTTCCCAACCGTCGCAAAACGATCGGGAGCGGCTCTTGGGCGGGGTCGCGGTCGGGGCGCGCACGTGTCATGCCGGCGGGCGCGGTCCCCACCGGACCGGATGGGGCGAGGATACGGCTCGGATGGGGCCAGGATGGCCTCCTCCGTCTCCGACGCGACCCGTCCGCAGGGACCAGACATCGATGCCGCTGATCGACCCCGCCCGCTCGCTCCTCCTCGTCATCGACGTTCAGGTCCGGCTGATGCCGACGATCGCGGAAGGGGACGGGGTCGTCGCCAATGCGGGCCGCCTCCTCGCCGCCGCGCAGCTGCTCGACGTCCCGGTCCTGGTCACCGAGCAGAATGCCGGCGGCCTCGGGCCGACCGTGCCGGCCCTGGCGCCCGAGCCCGGGACGGCCTTCGCGAAGATGAGCTTCGGCGCGACCCGGACGCCCGGCTTCCTCGAGCGCCTGCCCGCGGATCGCGACCTCGTGGTCAGCGGCTGCGAGGCGCATGTCTGCGTGCTGCAGACGGTTCTCGGGCTGCGCGAGTCCGGCCGCCGCGTCGCCGTGGTGGCCGACGCCGTGGGCTCGCGGCGGATCGAGAACCGGGAGGCCGCGCTCGCCCGGATGGCGGCCCACGGCGCCGAGATCGTCACGACCGAGATGGTGGCGTTCGAGTGGCTCGGCACGGCGCGGCACAGGCGGTTCCGCGACGTCGTCAGGCTCATCAAGTAGGCGCCGCGGCGGTCCTCGCCGCGGCGCGCGCCTCAGGAGCCGTCGAGGGCCGCGCGGGTCTGCGGGTCGGGTCCGATGTCGTCGGTGCCGGTCATGCCCAGCACCTCGATCAGGCGGGTCCGGGCGCGGCTGACCCGGCTCTTGATCGTGCCCACCGCGACGCCGCAGATGGCCGCGGCCTCCTCGTAGGTGAAGCTCTGGGCGCCGACCAGGACCAGCGCCTCGCGCTGGGCCGGCGGCAGCCGGTTCAGCGCGCTCTGGAACTGCGCCATCTCCATCCGGATCTCCTGCTCGGGGAGGGCGGTCAGGCGCCCGGCATGGAGGCCGTCGGCGTCCTCCACCTCGCGCTTGCGCTTGCGCTGCTCCGAGTAGAACAGGTTCCGCAGGATCGTGAACAGCCACGCGGTCAGGTTGGTCCCGCGGCGGAAGCTGGCGGCGTTGATCCAGGCGCGCACGAGCGTGTCCTGCACGAGGTCGTCCGAGCGGTCGAGGTCGTAGGTCAGCGAGAACGCGAAGGCCCGCAGCGCCGGGATCGCCCCCAGCAGGAGGTCGCGCATCTCCGCGTCGGCGCCCCGGGGGGCCGGACCGGATCCGCTCCCCGCGGGGGCGGCTTGCAGCATCAGGGTCATCGCGAGGCCTCCGTGTCGGAGTGTGCGGCGAGCTCGTCGAGCAGCGTCCGGAGCCGGTCCGGGATCGGCAGGGCCAGGACGCCCGCGTAGTGCAGGCGCAGGCCGCGCCCGATCCGGTCCCGCGCGCCGTCGTCGATCGGCCGGCCGGGTCCGCCGACCGACACCGGGCGTGATGCGGCCGCGGCGCCCGGTCCGGCCGGGTCCGCCGCGCCGGCGGAGCCCGGAATCCCTGGATCGTCCTCGGTCCCTGACATGGTCGCGCCCCCCGGTCGTGCGCGATGGGGCCCCGAGGGGCCCGGCGGTCCGCCGGACCGTTGTCCCCATCGGTTCGGCGAAGACGCGTCTCATCGCCTTCCGGCAGCGCTGGTAGGCGCGACGGATTTAATCGGTTCTGAACCCCGCATTCATCCAATTTTAATCTTGAAATAGCCCAGCTTGCGCCGAATTTAATCCATAAAGTCTCAGATACAATTCAGAAATACTTGTGTTCAGCTTGGCCGTGGCGACACTCGTCCTCCGTGCCTGAACGCGGGATGAGCGCACCGCGCCCCCGGCCAAGCGCGCCGCGACGGCCCCGCTCAGAGCTTCACGCCCTCGAGATAGCCGCGGTTCCAGGTCGGGCTGATCAGGATCTCGTTGACGCAGACGGAGGCCGGCAGGCGGGCGACGAACAGGATCGTCTCGGCGAGATCCTCCGGCTGGAGCATGCGCCCGCGATCCTCCGCGGTGACCGGGACTGGCCGCTTGTCGAGGAGGGGCGTCGCGACCTCGCCGGGGCAGATGCAGCAGGACCGGATGCCGTGCCCGCACTCCTCTTGGTTCAGGCTCTCCGAGAGCGCCACGAGCCCGTGCTTGGCGGCGGAATAGGCCGGTCCCGTCAGCTTGGAGACGTAGCGGCCGGCCCAGGAGGAGACGTGGATGATCAGGCCGCTCCGCTGCGCCCGCATGGTCGGCAGCACCGCCCGCGCCGCGTAGAAGGGGCCGTTGAGATTGACGCCGACCACGGCGTCGATGCCGGCCGGCGTGATCTCGCTCCAGCCGCGCCGCGGCACGTTGAGGCCCGCCGCGTTCACCAGCAGGTCGCAGCGCCGCCACGCGGCGTGAACCGCCTCCCAGGCGCGCTGCACGTCGTCGGCCACGCCCATGTCGGCCGGGGCGACCAGCGCCTCGCCGCCCGCCGCGCGGACCATCTCCGCGGTGCGCGCGAGGGCCTCCTGACCCCGTCCGGTGAGCGCGACCCGCATGCCGGCCCGCGCCAGCGCCACGGCGGCCGCCTGCCCGATCCCGGATCCGGCCCCCGTCACCCAGGCGGCCTGCCCTTCGAGCGCGCGAATCATGGCGTTCGGCTCCCGCCCTACGGCTTGGCGACGAGCGGGCAGCCGCCCTCGGCGAGGGGGCGGAAGGCCTGCTCGGCGGGGATCGTCTCCAGCACCTTGTAGAGGTCCCACGGGCCCTTCGACTCGGACGGCGCCTTCACCTCGAACAGGTACATCGGGTGGATCTTGCGCCCGTCCGCCCGGACCACACCCTTGCCGAACAGCGGGTCGTCGGTCGGGTTGGCCTTCATCCAGGCCATGGTCTTCTGCGGGTCCGTCGACTTCGTCGCCGCCACGGCCTTCAGGTAGTGCAGGAGCCCGGCATAGACGCCCGCGTGGTTCATCGTCGGCATGCTGTTGCCGTTGCGCGGGTAGAAGCGCTCCGAGAAGGCCCGGGTCTCCGGGTTGAGATCCCAGTAGAACGACTCCGTCAGCACGAGGCCCTGCGCGGTCTGCAGGCCGATCGCGTGGACGTCGACGGCGTAGATCAGCAGGGCGGCGAGCTTCTGGCCGCCGTCGGTCAGCCCGAACTCGTGCGCCTGCTTGACCGCGTTGACCGTGTCGCCGCCCGCGTTGGCCAGACCCACCACCTTCGCGCCCGAGGCCTGCGCCTGCAGCAGGAACGAGGAGAAGTCCGTGGCGGGGAACGGGACCCGCGCGGCGCCCAATACGCGCCCGCCGCCCGTATCGATCACGGCCTTCGCCTCGTTCTGGAGGGAGAGCCCGAAGGCGTAGTCGGCGGTGAGGAAATACCACGTGTCGCCGCCGCGCTTGAGCATGGCGCCGGCCGTGCCGTGCGCCAGGGCGTAGGTGTCGTAGGTCCACTGGATCGTGTTCGGCGAGCACTGCTTGCCGGTCAGCTCCGTGGTGCCGGCCCCCGAGTCGATGAAGACCTTGTTCTTCTCGCGGGTGACCTGACTCACCGCCAGCGCAACCGAGGAGGTCGGCACGTCGAGGATCGCGTCCACGCCGTCGCGGTCGTACCACTGGCGGGCGACGGCGGCGCCGATATCGGGTTTGTTCTGGTGGTCGGCCGAGACGATCTCGATCTGCACGCCCGGCTCGGTCTTGGCGAAATCCTCGACCGCCATCTGCGCGGCGACGACGGAGCCCTTGCCGCCGGTATCGGCGTAGACGCCGGACATGTCGTTGAGGACGCCGACCTTGACGCGGATCGGCTCGGCAACGGCCGGCCCGGCGAGCGCGACGAAGCCGATCGCGACCGAGAGCACGCAACTCCGGATCGACGCCATGGCAGACCGTCCTCCGCGGCAGTTTCTGTCTTTCGGCCAGGAGGGCACGCTGGCATCCCAGCGTCAAGCAGCGGTCCGCGACCGGATCCGGGAGCGGTGAGACAGGCCGGCGCCGGATGTGTCGCGGCGGCGGTGCCGACGGAATCGGGCCGGAACTCCCACCCGAGACCGGCCCGTCGCGACATCGGGATCGGCGCGGTGGCGCGGCCTCAGCCGACGCGCTGTGCCGGACGACGGTCACGCCCCACGGGCGCGAGGCCCGGCCTCGGCGATCGAATGTCGTGGTGCCGGCGGAGGGGATCGAACCCCCGACCTTCGGTTTACAAAACCGCTGCACTACCGCTGTGCTACACCGGCTCGCGCTCTGAAACCATTGAGAAAATTGGCGGTTTCGGTGCGTCAGAGGCGCTTTTGACTACGTTTGGGGGCGCTTCGTCAAGGCACACATCTCGGCACGTTCCGTTCATCGTGCATGCGCGCGACCCTTTGGAGTGGGCCGAAGAAGGCCGGCGCCCGAGCGATGCGGGAGGCGGCACAGTTCATGGCAAAGTCCACGGTTTGGGAGTGAATGGCCAAGGAACCCTCGACTCGCCGAGCTGCGCGAGACCGCGAGGTTACCGATCGGGCGATCCGCGCCGTGGTCGTCGCGGTGCTGGCCGACCGCGCCGGCAGGACCTACCCGCTTCCGAAGGATCGGCGCCGTGACATCAACGCGACCATTCAACAGAACACTCGTGCGGCCGTTGCGCGCGCCGCCCACAAGCCGGCTCGAAAGCGCAACATGGTTCGGACCGCGATCCTGCTGGGGCACTCGATATAGGGGTGAGCGTGATAGATCCCGGTGCCGCCCGAGCGGCGACTGCCGAACGCGTAATGGAGCGGTTGAGCGGCTTCGCGCAGGGAAGCGGCGTCAGTGGTAGGGTCGCCTGCCAGATCATCGAATGGGTGATCGCCTCCCCAACCGATCGCCGCAGGCGGAGACCTGTTGGCAAGGCGCGCACGTGCATCCTGATCGCACCCGGGAAGCAGGGTCGACGACGAAATCCCTCGCGCCTCGTAGCGGCTTCGCTGGGAGGGATCATCATGACAGGACAGGATCCGAATATCTAGAATGTGCGGTCGATACTGAATTCGGTTTTCGATATTTCCGCTGCTTCCGGTGTGCGGAATGCATCTAAGTCGACTAGATGTCTATCTGCTCTTCAGGTCGAATGCGATACTGTTTTTACATGTATGAAGTAATTTTTCGCAATAAGACATGCACCAGCTTTCGAATTTCATCAACGGACCCCGAAGGGGGAGTGCTCTTTTCTCAATGTAATGCCATGAAAAATAGGCAATCGAAATTATTATCGGGGTCGAAATTAGAAAATTAATCCACCACTGCCGAAGATCCGGAAAGACTGCAGACACTGCCTGTTGTATCGGAAATCCATACAAGAAAATGCCATATGAATAATCTCCGCTTGACACAATTGCGGACCGTGTCGGATTCCGCATCCCCAAATAGATAGTCACATAGGCGGCAGGAAGTGCGGAGAGGGCATTGAAGATCGGAAGATAAAGAAACCCAACCATGGCAATGGCGCATGCGAAGAAAATCGGGGCGCTATATGGAACTCGATCTCTGACCCGATAGAGGTACGCGCCGTACAGAAAGGATAAGACAAGCACAGGGCCGCGAACAGTCCCTTCGTCAACCTGCGTTCGCGTATAAATGGTGATCATGACTAAGGCTTGCATCACCAGGCAGCCGAACAAAATCAGTTTTTCCGATCTGTAGAAACCGATTATATAAAATACAGATATCAATATGTAGCAATACAATTCGTAAGGAAGTGTCCATAATTGCGCGTTCACCTGCGTAGTTGGATTATCAGTAAAGACGCCGGGGAGATAATACCGAACGACGCCTATCATGTTCAAAGTATAGGACCAAAAACCTGGATCCATAAAATACTTTGGGAGCGGGTAATACGTGAACAGCGCTCCAACGATCATCATTGCTATTGTCGATTCCACTGCCAGCGCAGGGAAGATGCGAATTAGTCGAAGTCCCAAGAACCCGACGATCGTTCGAGAGCGTTCTAGACTTCCGGAAACGAGGAATCCGCTCAGTGCGAAAAACATGGGAAGTATCATGGCCCATATTGGCCGCGACGGTCCCAAAATGAGCCATCTTTGAGCTTCTATGCCATAAGAAACTATCACAGTGTGCCACAACACTATCATTGCGGCGAGACCAATTCGCATATAATCGAAGCCGGATGGCCGCCCTTTCGTCAGAAAGAGGCGTTCACTCAGAGTCATCGTTTCCGTCCCTCCCGGAAGCCGGGATTGATATCTTAATCCAGATCGTACCTCCGAATGGGAAATTTGGAAATTATAAAGAAGATTACGCTATTGAACGTATCACCATATCCGAATGGCTAACATGTGTGGGCTTCGAGAAGGCTTGATGCCCAAATTCCTCGACGACCATCGATATTGCAGAGCGTACCGGGATCCACTGCCGTGCGCGCGCCTCGCTCGCTGCACGCGCTGGCTCGGTCGGAGGCCTATGGCTAACAATCGGCAATGGGCGCCTGAGCTGGAGTCGGCGGCACGTGGTCGGTGATACGACCGCTCACGCGTCAGTCGCCGGCAGATTGCTCACCTGCGTCGTGTCCCGCTGCGTACGAATCGACAACTTGGTGTTCCAGTCGTGCCGACTGACCCGCCCCGCGCGCCGGCACCATTTAAGCAGGGTTTGGTCGGGCCGAGGCCGATGGAGGTCGGGACCCCGGTCCAGGCCCGCACCGTGGCGTGCGGGTGTTGCACGCGCTCGACCTTCGAGCCCAGTGCCGCGTCCGACAGGTCGGGAAGCTCTCGTCGACCGGGTCGATCCCCATCTGCGCGGGCAGGGTTGGTCCGCCCCAACGTATCCCCGTCGCGGGTGAAGTTCGTCGCGGGCGCCGCTCGCGCGAGCAGCAGGGGCTGTTGCCGTGGATCAGCGCCACGGCGCGGCCGCCGCCGATCCGGTCGGGGTGGCCTAGCCTCCGAGGGAGGGCTCGCCCGGACCGGCAGGCCGCCAGGTCAGCCCAGGCATCGTCCGGTACTCCGCGCGTTCGTATAGAAGCGTAGAAGGCTTCCGATGATCGCATCAACGCGAAGCCCGTTCGCCGTTGGATGCGCGCGAACTGCCGTATCGCTCACATATTCCCTGCCCGTCATTCCGTTCACCGCTATGCGTATGCCGAGCGGTTGCCAATGTGTCAGAAGCGATGGCGATTTCCGGTGCGGATCCCGCTAGACCTCGAACCAGAAGCCGGCACCCTCGTCGCACATGCCCTCACGATGCCTGTACATGATCGGAGCGATAATGTCGGACGCAGGCTTATAGTAAAACATCATGGCGAGAATGTATTGCTCGTTCCAAAAAAGCCTGTCGCAATCTCAGGATACTCATATGGCAGATGGATGTCGTGCACATGCACGATCACGCCCGGCCGGAGAAGCGGGTAGATTGGCAGGAAGAAATGCGTCGTGTCGCTGCCATGGAACAGGAGATGGCTGCCATCCAGCATCAGCACATCGCCACCCTTCAGCGATTGAAAGTAGGACGGGTCAACATCGAGGAGGCCGTTAGAAATCCACTTATCCGCAATGTCGCGGACGCTTGAGCGCGGATTGGGGTCGATGCACTCGATCTTGGTGTCGAGCTTGTACTTGCCGATTGCGCGGCGAGCGAATTTCGTACTGTTGCCGCCTCCGACCTCGACATACCGGGCCGGCTTGCGTGTGGCGAGGACAGTCGTCAGGGCCAATGCGTCGCCGTAGCTGAAGTAGCCGTTCGGCAGGAACGGTGTCCGGCCGTCGAGGTCGCGGTCAGCGACGTCCGAGAAATCGGCGAATTGCTTCATGTCTTCGGCGAACGTTCTGAAGTGCCGGCTCTTGCGCTCCATGCGTTCGCGCAGCCAGGAATATAGCGTTCGATTCAACTCAGTTTTGACAACGTAGTCGCCGTCGAGAGGGCAGCTAGGCCCGGATTTCGATATCCGGGCATGAGCACTCGTCCATTGGTGTAATGCGGCACCAACGTGTGGGCGTCCTGGAACATTTCGAGCGTTGGCTGTGAAATCTTATCAATAGTTTCGTTAGTCGGCACAGGCGTACCGGTTCAGACCCGCCGCCACCGCGTGGGGGGCGTTGAGAACGGAAGGTGGCGGGGCGCGCGAGACAGATACTCGGTTCGCAGAAACGGCGTACAAGCGCCGCTCAATCCGAGCCGCGCCAGCATCTGCGCGGCCGGCCCTCAATGGCCCGAGCGGCGGATCAGGCTCTTGAGGCGCTGGTCGGCGGTGTCGAGGCGGTCGGCGATGCCGCGCCGGATGCATTTGCCGACGGAATCGCCGGCGTAGAACCCGACCGTCTGGTCCTGGTTGCGGCAGGACTGGACCGGCGGCCACGCCACCACGCCCGCCACGACCAGCAGCACGACCAGGCAGTCGACGACGAGCCAGCCCTTCCAGCCGAGCCGGAAGCCGCGACGCCGCTCGGGCGCCCGGTTCCGGCGCGGGGTGCGGTGCGCGCCGTCCGGGCCGACCCGCGCCATGCGAGCGCGGAACTGGGCCTCCTCGAGGGCGTCGGAGGCGCGGCCGGACGAGGCCGGGAGGAGCGGGCGGGTGGACATGGCGGCCTCGCGGAGGTCGGTTCGGAGCGGATCGGCGGAGCGCGGAAGGGCCTTGAGCGGGCGCTCAGTCGATGAGCCGCTTCAGGAGCGCGAGGTTGTCCTGGATCGACAGGACGTTGCCGAGCATCTCGGTACGGGCGCAGGCCCCGGCCCCGACAAGACCGAGCCAGCCCGCCGCCGGGCGGGCGCTGCAATCCGCGAAGCTGCCGTACAGGAACAGCCCGGCCGGCACCGCGAGGAGGGCGAGCTTCGTCGGCGAGAAGAACCGCCCGAAGACGCCTCTGCGCGGGCGCCGCGCGTCGCGGTCGTCGTCCCAGTCCCGGTCGTCCGGCTCCCAGCCGTAGCGGTCCGCCTGATACGCCGCCGCGTCGATGTCCCGGTCCCGGCGATACATGGCGTTCCGTGCTCGGTCTGATCAGTCGGACCGAAGGTGCCACGCTTTCGTGAAGCTCAACCTAAGAGCAATGTTTAAGTTCTTCTGAACCGGTCCCGCCCGGCTCAGGCGGCGAGCGCCCGCCTCACCGTGGCGCGCAGATCCGCCAGGGAGAAGGGCTTGGTCAGCACGTCGGTGACGATGGCGTCGAGCCCGCGCGCGCGCTCGCGCTGATCGGCGAAGCCGGTCATCAGCAGGATGGTCAGGTCGGGGAAGTCGCGCTTGGCGGCGAGGGCCAGCGCGATGCCGTCCATGAGCGGCATGCGGATGTCGGTGAGCATCAGGTCGAAGCCGCCGTCGGCCTCGTTGAGGCGGTCGAGCCCGTCGCTGCCGTCGTTGGCCGTGACGACCGCGTGCCCGTCGATCTCGAGCCCCCGCTTCAGGAAGCCCCGGACGGTCTCTTCGTCATCCACCAGGAGGATGCGCGCCATGTGGTCCCGTAACCGTCCCCGAAATCCGCGCGCGCCGCGTCGCGACGCCGCGCGCGCCCAAATACCGACAGACGCAGACGAATTCTCCGTCTGTCAAGTCGTCGCAGGCTGAATTGTCCCGCGGGTCGCGGCCCGCGGCGAAAATGCCGCGCCGCGGGCACGGTCAGGCGTCGAACAGGTCCGGGGCGCCGTCCCCGTAATCGACCACGCCCACGAAGGGCAGCTGGCGGAAGGCGTGGGCGGCATCCATCCCGTAGCCGACGACGAACACGTCGGGGCAGGTGAAGCCGACGAAATCCGCGTCGATCGTCACGGCGCGCTTGCCGGGCTTCTCCAGCAGCACCGCGGTGAGGACGCGCCGGGCGCCGCGGGCCATCAGCAGGTCCTTGGCGAAGACGACGGTCCGGCCCGATTCCAGGATGTCGTCCACGAGCAGCACGTCCCGCCCGCGCACCTCACTCTGTACGTCGCGCAGGATCTCGACCTGCCCGCTGGAGACCGTCCCGGTGCGGTAGCTCGACAGGTGCACGAACTCGACCTGCGGGGCGAGACCCACCCGGTGCAGCGACCGGAGCAGGTCGGCCGCGAACATGAAGCTGCCCTTGAGCACCGCCACGACGAGGAGGTTCTCGGGCCGCGCGGCGAGGATCTCGCGGGCGAGCTCGTCGTTGCGCTTGGCGATGGCCGCCTCGTCGAACAGGGTGCGGACGCGCCGTTCAGGGATGCTCATCTCTCGTGTCCCGAAGCCCGTTGGCGCGGCGGCGCCCGCCGCCACGCTCGGGAACGGTCTTAGCGTCCCGGGCGCGCGCGGGGAACTCCGGATCCGCCAGATGGTCCGGCGCCGTCGACGCGGGTCAGCCTTCGGCCGCCTGCCGGAACGGTCGGAGCAAGCGGGTGAGCCCGCGCCGGCGCGCCGGCCGGGCCGCACGCCGCGCCGCGGCCAAGTCCGGTTCCGGCCCCGCACCGATCCCGTCGGCGTCGTCCCCGTCGACCGCATCCTCGTCGTCCGGCTCCACGTGCCGGACCTGCTCGAGGACGTCCGTCACGATGCGCGGGATGGGCCGCGCGTGCTCTTCCAGGAGCAGCGAGGCTGTCCAGAGGCGACTCGCGTTCGCGAGGGGCAGCTTCCCCTGTGTCAGGCGCTCCATCAGCATCCGGTCGGCGAGCGAGGCCGCGAGGTCGCTCACGATCTCGAGCTGATCCTGCTGTGTCGTGCTCTTCATGGCAGTCTTCACGCTAACGAAAATAGTCTTCTCCCAAACGGGACGGTATGCGAGCAAATTTGGCGATTCTATAACGTGCGTGAGCATTGGAGCGGCCGCCTGTGTACAGGCCGGCTCCGGCGCGAGGAGCGGTCCCGTCAATTCCGATCGGGGCGGGGTGAGGGTTCGGGCTGGCCCTGATACGGCGCGGTGCCATCCGCGCACAAGCAAAAGGGGCTGGCGATCCGCCAACCCCTCGCGCTGTCGAGCTGAATGGATGGTACCACCGCCCCGGCTCGAACGGGGGACCCCCAGATCCACAATCTGGTGCTCTAACCAACTGAGCTACGGCGGCACTGGCGCGGGGTGTATCGTGGGCCGCGGCAGTTTTCAAGGCGATGCGTGCACGGGATTTGAACTTCGTGGACAGCGCCGTCCGAGCCCCCCGCGCCGGGGCCGGCCGCGCTCCCGCAGCACCGCCCGTTTGCAACGGGCTCGGCCCCGGCTGTAACTGCGGCGGCGGGACCGACGCGTCGGCCCCGCCGATCGGGCGGACCGGAGGCGAGGGGGCGGACCGTGAGCGCGCGACAGCCATCGGGCGCCGCCGGCGGGGGCAGGGCGCCCGGCGACGGATCGGCCGACGTCCCGGCCCGGCGGCCCGTCAGGCCGGCGCGGAGGCCCCGTCGGCCCTGGACCGGGATCGGGCTCGTCCAGGCCCCCGGGCGGCTCCGCAGCCTCGTCCGACGGAGCGAGGGCGGCCTCGTCGCGCTCGCGACCCTGGTGGGCTGCGTCGCCGGCGTGGCGGTGTCCGCCATGACCTGGATCACCCAGACCCTGCGCGAGCATCTCTACCAGCTGCCCGCGGGCGCGCGCCTCAGCGCCGTCGACGCCGTGCCGCCGGCGCTCCTGCTCGTGGGCCCGTGCCTCGGCGGCGCCGTCCTCGGCCTGCTGATCGTCGCCGCCAACTACGTCCGCGGCCCGCGCAAGCGCCCGGCCATCGACCCGATCGAGGCCAACGCCCTGCACGGCGGCCGCATGTCCCTGCGCGACAGCCTCTACCTCGCGCTCCAGAACGTCATCTCGAACGGGTCCGGCGCCTCGGTGGGTTTGGAAGCCGGCTACACACAGATCGCCTCAGGCCTCGCCTCGCGCCTGGGCATCGCCTTCGAAGTGCGGCGCAGCGACCTGCGCACCCTGGTCGGCTGCGGCGCGGCCGGGGCGATCGCGGCCGGCTTCGGGGCGCCGCTCGCCGGCGCGTTCTACGCCTTCGAGTTGATCATCGGCACCTACTCGATCGCCACGCTGACGCCCGTGGTCGTCGCGGCGCTGTGCGGCAACCTGATCTCGCGCGCCCTGATCGAGGCGCAGCCGCTCGTCGATCTCGGCGACATGCAGGCGGTCACGACCTCGCACGTCACCAGCCTCGAGATCCTGCCGAGCCTCGCCCTCGGGCTGTTCTGCGCGGGCCTCGGGATCCTGATCATGCGCGGGGTCACGCTGGTCGAGCGCCTCGTCCAGGCCTCCGGCGTGCCGCGGGTGGCGGCGCCCGCCTTCGGGGGGCTGTGCGTCGGCGCGCTGGCGCTGCTCGCGACGCCGCAGGTGCTCTCGGGCGGCCACGGCGCCCTGCACATGCATTTCGCCGCCGAGGGGCAGGGGCACGGCATCGCGGTCCTGGCCGGGCTGTTCGCCGCCAAGGCCACGGCCTCGGCGATCTCGATCGGCTCGGGCTTCCGCGGCGGCCTGTTCTTCGCGTCGCTGTTCCTCGGGGCCATCGCCGGCAAGCTGTTCGCCGCCCTCGCCCCCGTGCTGGTGCCGCCGCTGGCGGATTTCGGCCTGACGCCGCTCGCCTACGCGGTGATCGGCATGAGCGCCCTGGCGGTGGCGGTCATCGGCGGCCCGCTCACCATGACGTTCCTGGCCCTGGAGGTCACCGGCAGCCTGCCGATCACCGGCGTCGTGCTGGCGGCGGTGATCGCGTCCTCGCTCACCGTGCGCAAGACCTTCGGCTACTCCTTCGCCACGTGGCGCTTCCACCTGCGCGGCGAGAGCATCCGAAGCCCCCACGACGTCGGCTGGATCCGCTCGCTCACCGTCGGCCGGCTGATGCGCCGCAATCCCGGCACCGTGGCCCTGGACACGCCGCTGCCCACCTTCCTGCGCGCCCATCCCCTCGGCTCGCCCTCCCGGGTGATCGCCGTGGACGGGGCTGGGCGCTACGCCGGCATCCTGAACGTGCCCGAGACGCACGCGGCCGCCCGGGATTCCGGCGCCGACGCGCAGCCGGTCCTCGCCGACCTGCTCCTGCACGCGGACGATTTCCTGACGCCGGGGATGAACGCCAAGGACGCCGCGGCCGCCTTCGACCGGACCGAGAGCGAGGCGCTCGCGGTCGTCGAGAGCGCCGAGAGCCGGAAGGTGCTGGGCCTGCTCACCGAGAGCCACACGCTCAAGCGCTACAGCGAGGAGCTCGACCGCCAGCGCCGGGCGATGGCGGGCGAAACCGACTGATTGTCAGGCTGGGGTGTTGACCCGACACCGGCGCGGACCAATCACCTGACGCCGACGACCCGGGCCCCGCGGAGGCCCGCACTTCGGAACGCGTGGAGGATTCATGGCCGCCCCAGAGAACAGCCAGCAGCGTCGCTACCGCATCGCGGTGATCCCCGGCGACGGCATCGGCAAGGAGGTGGTGCCGGAGGGCGTGCGCGTGCTGGAGCAGGCGGCCAAGCGGCACGGCTTCGGCCTCCAGCTCGACTGGTTCGATTTCGCCAGCTGCGACTATTACGAGCAGCACGGCCGGATGATGCCGGAGGACTGGAAGGCGCGGATCGAGACCCACGACGCGATCTATTTCGGTGCCGTCGGCATGCCCGAGCGCGTGCCCGACCACATCTCGCTCTGGGGCTCGCTGATCCTGTTCCGACGGGAATTCGACCAGTACGCGAACCTGCGCCCGGTGCGGCTGATGCCGGGGGTGAAGTGCCCGCTCGCCGACCGCAAGCCCGGCGACATCGACTTCTGGGTGGTCCGGGAGAACACTGAGGGCGAGTACTCGAACGCGGGCGGCCGGATGTTCGCCGGCACCGACCGGGAGTTCGCCCTGCAGGAGACGATCATGACCCGGCACGGGACGGACCGGATTCTCCGGTTCGCCTTCGAGCTGGCCCAGAAGCGCCCGAAGAAGCACCTGACCTCGGCCACGAAGTCGAACGGCATCTCGATCACCATGCCGTACTGGGACGAGCGGGTGAAGGCGGTGGCCGAGGCCTACCCGGACGTCCGGTGGGACCAGTACCACATCGACATCCTGACCGCGCATTTCGTCCTGAACCCGGACCGGTTCGACGTGGTGGTGGCCTCCAACCTGTTCGGCGACATCCTGTCGGATCTCGGGCCCGCCTGCACGGGCACGATCGGCATCGCGCCCTCCGGCAACATCAACCCGGAACGGGTGCACCCGTCGGTGTTCGAGCCGGTTCACGGCTCGGCGCCGGACATCGCCGGCCAGGGGATCGCCAACCCGATCGGCCAGATCTGGTCGGGGGCGATGATGCTGGAGCATCTCGGCGAGCACGCGGCGGCGGCCGAGATCGTCGGCGGGATCGAGCGGGTGCTGTCCGAGCGGACGCTGCGCACCCGCGACCTCGGCGGCAACGCCGACACGCAGACCTGCGGCAAGGCGGTGGAGCAGGCGCTGGGGTAGGGCAATCACCCCGAGCCTCCCTTCCAGGCCCTCATCCTGAGGTGCCCGCGTCAGCGGGCCTCGAAGGAGCCCTCCAGGGATCGTGAGACCGCTGGAGGGCTCCTTCGAGTGCTACGCTGCGCTCCGCCCATCAGGATGAGGTGGGATTCCGTTTCCGTCTCAAGGCTGTCGTTGAGATGCCCTCTCCGTCATCACGAGCGGAGGTCCGAACACATCGACAGCCAACGGAACGAGCGCGGGAGGCCCCGTTCTCCGCGGCGTCAGCGCGGGCGGCGGCGCACGCTCACCACGTTGCTCGCCGGCTCGGCCTTGCCGGTCTCCGCCGGCAGGGTGTCGAGGGCGGTCTTGACGATGGTCGTGGCGTCGAGGCCCGCCTCGGCGTACATCTTCTCCGGGCTGTCGTGGTCCTGGTAGGCGTCCGGCAGCGTCATCGTCCGCACCCGCACCCCGCCCGCGTCCAGAGCGCCCCGCTCCGCCAGCAGGTGCAGCACCATCGCGCCGAACCCGCCCCGCGAGCCCTCCTCGATCGTGATCAGAACCTCGTGCTCGCGCGCGAGCTCCAGGATCAGCGCCTCGTCCAGCGGCTTGGCGAACCGCGCGTCCGCCACCGTCACCGCCACGCCCTGCTCGGCCAGCGTGTCGGCCGCCTTCAAGGCCTCCGACAGGCGCGTGCCGAGCGACAGCAGCGCCACACGCGCCTCCGCGTCCCGCCGCACCACCCGGCCCTTGCCGATCGCCAGCGCCTCGCCCCGCTCCGGAAGCTCGACGCCCACACCCTCGCCGCGCGGGTAGCGCAGCGCGATCGGGCCCGTGTCGTGCGCGTGGGCGGTCGCCACCATGTGCACCAGCTCGGCCTCGTCGGAGGCCGCCATCACGGTCATGTTCGGCAGGCAGCACAGGTAGGCGAGGTCGAACGCGCCCGCGTGCGTCGCCCCGTCGGCGCCGACCAGCCCCGCCCGGTCCAGGCAGAACCGCACGGGCAGGTTCTGCAGCGCCACGTCGTGCACCACCTGGTCGTAGGCCCGCTGCAGGAAGGTCGAGTAGATCGCCACGAACGGCCGGTAGCCCTCGGTGGCCAGACCGCCCGCGAACGTCACCGCGTGCTGCTCGGCGATGCCGACGTCGAAGGTCTTGTCCGGGTGCGCCTTGCCGAACAGGTCGATGCCGGTCCCGCCCGGCATCGCCGCGGTGATCGCCACGACCTTGTCGTCGGCGTCGGCCGCCTTGATCAGGCTCTCGCCGAACACCCGCGTGTAGGCCGGCGCGTTCGGCTTGGCCTTGGCCTGGACGCCCGAGACCACGTCGAACTTGACCACGCCGTGGTAGCGGTCGGCCGAGGCTTCCGCCGGGGCGTAGCCCTTGCCCTTCTGGGTGACGACGTGGAGCAGGATCGGGCCGTGCTCGGCGTCGCGGACGTTCTTCAGGACCGGCAGCAGGTGGTCGAGGTTGTGCCCGTCGACCGGGCCGACGTAGTGGAAGCCCATCTCCTCGAACATGGTGCCGCCGCCGACCACGAGCGAGCGGGCGTATTCCTCGGCCGCGGCGGCGCGCTGGTAGAGCGCCTTGGGCAGGAGCTTGCCGAGCTGCTTGGCGGTCTCGCGCAGGGACTGGTAGGCGCCGCCCGAGGCGAGGCGGGCGAGGTAGGCCGACATGGCGCCGACGGGCGGCGCGATCGACATGTCGTTGTCGTTGAGGATGACGATCAGGCGCGAGTGCAGGGCGCCGGCATTGTTGAGGGCCTCGTAGGCCATGCCGGCCGACATCGAGCCGTCGCCGATGACCGCGATGGCGTTGCGGCGCTTGGGCGGGCGGTTCTTCGCCTTGGCGGCGGCGTTGTCGAGGTCGCGGGCGACCGCCATGCCCAGCGCGGCCGAGATCGAGGTCGAGGAGTGGGCGGCGCCGAAGGGGTCGTAGACGCTCTCGCTCCGCTTGGTGAAGCCGGACAGGCCGCCGCCCTGGCGCAGCGTCCGGATGCGGTCGCGGCGCTCGGTGAGGATCTTGTGGGGGTAGCACTGGTGTCCGACGTCCCAGACGATGCGGTCGTCGGGGGTGTCGAACACGTGGTGGAGCGCCACGGTCAGCTCGACCACGCCGAGCCCCGAGCCGAGATGGCCGCCGGTGATCGAGACCGCGTCGATCATCTCGGCGCGCACCGCGTCGGCCACCGCCTGAAGCTCCGACTCCGGAAGACGCCGCAGCGCCGAAGGCGACGGAACGCGGTCGAGAAGTGCACTCTGCTCGGGGGTAATCGCCACGGCATCAACCTCTAACGGATGGGATCGGTTCGACCGCCGAGCCTCAGGACATGTCGAGTGGGGCGACGCCCTCGGGCCGCCCGTCGGAGCCCAGCGTGATCCGCTGGATCCGCGCCTCGGCCCGCTTCAGCAGCGCCTCGCAATGCTTCTTCAGCACCTCGCCGCGCTCGTAGATCGCCACCGACTCGTCGAGCGGCACGTCGCCGCGCTCGAGCCGGCGGACGATTTCCTCGAGCTGTTCCAGCGCCTTCTCGAAGGGCAGGTCGCCGGCGGCGGGAGCCACCTCGGGTCTGCTCGCACTCATCCCAGATACTTCCTTTGGGGGTGTTTGTACGGCGCGATCCCCGGTCGCCACAACCCTGGGGGCCAGTCCGCCGGCCAGGTCCGCTCCGTTTTGGCCGGCCGCGGCGGCGTTTGCGCCACACTTCGCACCTGCGTTCGGTTCACGCCAGCGCGAGGGTGAACGGCGTGCCCTCGAAGGCGTCGGCGCCGCGCCCGATGCGGGCGATCGCCGCGACCATGCGGCCGTCGCGGTCCAGCATCCGGTCGGCGATCGCCACGAACAGGGCGTTGGGCGTCGCCGAGGGCGAGGCGGACCGCAGGGCGTCGGCGATCGCCGCCTCGTCGCGCTCGGGCGCCAGCGCGCAGGCCGCGATGTAGGCGGCGGCCGTCGAGCGGCTGATCCCGGCGTAGCAGTGGATCACCAGCGGCTTCTCCCGCGGCCAGGTCCGGACGAAGTCGAGAAGCCGGGCCACGTGTTCTTCAGCCGGCAAAACGTGTCCGTCCCGGGCCGCCGCGATGTCGCTGACCCAGATGATGGCGTGGTTCGCGGCGTCGATCACCGCCGGCCGCTCCAGCGGCGTGCCGACATTGATCAGCGTGAGCACGTGGCTCGCGCCCGTGGCGGCGACGGTCTCGGGCAAGCGCGAGAGCGGACAGACGTGGAGGGTCGGCATGGTGGGGCGCCAGTGACCTGCGATCGTGACGGATCGAGGGCGAAGATCCGTCAGGGCGGGGACAGGGCGGTGAAGCGCGCGAGGAATCGCGCCTCGGCCTCGGCGGTCGGCCACGGCCCGGCCAGGGCCGACACTGGCTCGGGCAGGTCGACCGAGGGGCCGAAATAGCGCTCGGCCTCCTCCGGCGCGAAGCCGGCGAGGCGCACTGCCTCGGCGTGGGCGGCGATCCGGTCGGCCCGCTTCACGAGCCGGGCGAGGGCGGGCGAGGGGGCGGCCAGCTCGAAGCGGCGGCGCACCGCCGCGAGCAGGCGCAGCTCGACGCCGCGATAGGCGTCGCCGATGGCGGCCTTGAGCGGCGAGATGATGTCCCCGACCACGTATTCCGGCGCGTCGTGCAGGAGCAGCTCGAGCCCGTCCCGGTCGGTGCAGCCGGGGGCGAGGTGGCGGCCCACCGCCTCGACCAGCAGGCTGTGCTGGGCCACCGAGAAGACGTGCGGCCCGCGGGTCTGGCCGTTCCAGCGCGCGACCCGGGCGAGGCCGTGGGCGATGTCGGCGATCTCGATGTCCCCGGGCGCCGGGTCGAGGAGGTCGAGGCGGCGGCCGGAGAGCATGCGCTGCCACGCGCGCGGCGGCGCGCTCACCGGGGCCCGCCCAGCGCGGCGCAGGGCCCGTGCCGGTGGCAGCCGACGAGGTGATCGTTGACCATGCCCACCGCCTGCATGAACGCGTGCACGATGGTCGGCCCGCAGAAGGAGAAGCCCTCCGCCTTCAGGGCCTTCCCGATCGCCCGGGAGACCGGCGTCTCGGTGGCGATCTCCGCGCGGGTCCGGGCCGTGCCCTGGACCGGCCGGCCGTCGACGAAGTCCCACAGGAAGTGCGCGAAGCCGGGGCCGCGCTCCTCGATCCGCAGCCACGCCCGGGCGCCCGCGACGGTGCCCTGGATCTTGGCGCGGTTGCGGATGATGCGGGTGTCGGCCATCAGCCGCGCGACGTCCGCCTCGGTGAAGCGGGCGATCCGCTCGGGATCGAAATCCGCGAAGGCGTCGCGGAACCCGTCCCGGCGGCGCAGGATGGTGATCCACGACAGCCCGGCCTGGAAGCCGTCGAGGATCAGCTTCTCGTAGAGAGCGCGGCCGTCATGCTCGGGCACGCCCCACTCGGTGTCGTGATAGGCGACGTAGAGCGGGTCGAGCCCGGCCCACCAGCAGCGTGGGCAGCCGTCGGGATGGTCGATGAGGCCGGTCTCGGACATACGGCGATGGTAACGAGAACAGGAGCGGAACGCCACCGTCGCGGCGGCGGCCGCACGGCCACCTCGACGGTCCCTTCCGCCGGTGCAAGACGAGCCGCGGTCACGCGGCCCGATCCCGCGCGTCTCGATCCTACTCGGCCGCGCTCGCCGCCCTGTCCGGCATGGCGAAGGTCGCGCAGGCGGGGCGCGTCAGCGTCACGGGCTGGTCGCCCGCGCGCGGGGTCTCGCCGGAGGCGAGCGCGTCGCCCAGTCGGTCGAGGCGGACCGTGGCGAGGCCGCGGTTCCCCGCGGCGCTGCCCGTGGTGCCGAGCACCTTGCCGCCCGCGGTGATCTCGATGCCGGGCGCGGGCGCGGCGTCCGCGTAGACGGCCGCCAGGATGCGGGTTCGGGCCGTGCCGCGGTGCTGCATCCGCGAGACCACCTCCTGGCCGACGTAGCAGCCCTTGCGGAAGTCAACTCCGCCGAGCTGATCCATCAGCGCCTCGTGCGGAAAGGCGTCGCCGAAGGCGAAGTCGCGTCCGCCCTCGGGCACGCCGAGGGCGATCCGGTGCGCGTGGTAGTCGGCCTCGGTGGCGTCCGCCGAGAAGGCGCCCGCTTCGGCGTAGAGACGGGCGCCGAGATCGGCCGCGCGGGAATCGGCCAGCGCCTCCGCGGCGGGCGGGGCCGCGCCGGCCCAGGCCGCCGCGACCGCGACGGTCGGGTCGGCCGCGATGGTCGCCTGCGCGCGCAGGCGATAGAGCGTCAGGCGCTTGGCGAGGTCCGCGGCCCTGTCGGCCAGCACGTCGAACCGGAAGCCGTCGGGGATCCGCGAGACCAGGAAATCGAAGAGGATCTTGCCCTGCGGCGTGAGCAGGGCGCCGAGGCGCGCCTCGCCGGGCTGGAGCGTCTCGACGTTGCAGGTCAGGACGCCCTGGAGCAGCGTCGTGGCGTCCGGTCCGGTAACGGTGACCAGGGCGCGGTCCGGCAGCAGGGCGACGGGCATGGGCGACGATTCCTCGGGAAACGAGCGGTCCGGCGGGCCGGACCGTGGACCCGGGACGTAGTCGCTGACCGCCCGCGCCTCAACCGTCCGCGCTCACCTGCTCAATGCTGGAGCGTCGTGGTGAACGCGCCCCCGCGGATGCGCTCCGGGAATCCCTCCGCGTAACGGGCCGTGGCTTCTTCGCCGTACGTCGTCACGAGTTCCTGAAAAGCCGCGAACAGGGCGGCCTGGGCCATGCAGTCACCGTCGAGACCATCGAGGCAGCCTTCCGCGAACGCTTCCGAGACGTAACTCAGCGCGACGCGTTTCTCCTCGACATCGACCTCGATGGGGGCGGTGTGAGAGCTGTGCTGCATGGCCGGATACTTCCATTGCGCCGGACACGGGGCCCGGCGGACGCAATGGATGATAAGCAGGTCCCGGCGGCTCGGCCAGCCGAGAATTTCGGATCGGTTAACGCGAGCGCTCAAATCCGATGTTTCGCCGGCATCGCCGGTATGTGTGCTGTACCTGCATCACCCCCCGAAACGCCCGGCCAGAGCGTGCGACAGCCGGTCGCCCTCCGCGACGTACCGTGCGGCCGCCTCGTGGGCCGCGGGCGTGCAGACCCGGTAGGTCAGCGCGTAGCCGCGATAGCCGCGGTTGTAGGCGCCGGCCAGCCGGTCGCGGCGGGCCGGGGTCACGCCCTCGGAGTCGATCAGCGCCTTCATGCGGGCCGGCCAGTCGGCCGCGTCCGGGGCCGCGCAGAGGTTCCGCAGGAACGCCAGGGCCCCGATGATCTCGGACATGCGCAGCAGGTCGCGGTCGTAGGGCGCGGGCACGTCCGCGGGGGCGGGCGCCTCCTTGGACGGCTCCTTCGCGGCTTCCTTGGCGGGCGCGCCGCTCCGGCCGGAGCGCTGCTGCGCCAGCGCCGGCGCGGAGACCGGGCCTGCCAGGAGCGCCAGCAGGCACAGGAGGGTCGCGGGGCGCCTCACGCCGTCGGCTCCCCGCCCGGCATTCCCGCGCGATTCACGCGCCGATCCGCGCTCCCGTCCGTGTCCCGGGCCGCCACCCGCGCGAAGGCCTCGCGCAGGGTGTCGACCAAGCCGGGGGTGGTCGGAAGGGTCGCGACCTCCGCGAGCGTCGCCCACCGGGTGCCCAGGGCTTCGGGCCCGGCCACCGGCTCGCCGCCGCACCACAGCGCGGCGTGCGGGTGGACGACGTAGTGGTGGCGGGCCCGGCCGGCCTCGTCCCGGACGATGATCTCCGTGGGCGAGAGCACGCCGACCACCTCGGCGGGCAGGCCGACCTCCTCGGACAGTTCGCGCAGGGCCGCCTCGGCCAGGGACTCGCCCGCCTCCACGAGGCCGCCCGGCAGGGTCCAGACGCCGCGCATCGGCTCGTTGGCCCGCGCCGCCAGCAGGACCCGCTCGCCGCGGATCACCGCGATCGACGCGCCCACGAAGGGCCGGGCCGGGAACAGCCGGCTGTCGGGATCCGGTGCGCCCGCGGTCACGGCTTGCCCCCGTCCGGTGCCACGACGGCCACCCGGCCGTCGGCGAGGCCGACGAGCAGCCGCGCCGCCGCGCCCTCGCCGAGGACGACGATGCCGGTCTCCGCGGGGGCCGGCAGCGGCACGCGCGCCCGCTCGCGCAGGCCGCCCTTGGCCGCCACGAAGGCGATCTCCGGCCGGCCCGCCACCGGCAGGACGAGCTCGGGGCTGCCGCCGGCCGGAACGGTCACGGCGAGATCCGAATCGCCGTCGCCGGCCGCGTAGCCCGCGGCCTCGCCGGCGGGCTCGATCGCGTCGGGACGCAGCGTCCAGAGCTGGAGCCGGCCCTTGGCGCTGACCGTCGCGGCCTGGGTGGCGCCCGATCCGGAGAAATCCGCGATGCCGGCGATCTTGAGGGGTGGGCCCGGCTGGGCGGGCGTGCGGGCGGCGACGGCCCAGGCCGCGCCCGGATCGCCGGCGGGCCGGTCGATCAGCACGAGGCCACCGGCATCCGCGCCGGACAGCGTCGCCGCCAGCAGCGCCGGGCGGTCCCCGAGGCGCAGCAGGCGCGGCCGCAGCGGCGCGAACACGGCCTCGCCCCCCGCCGGCACTGTCACGGTGGCCACGGGGACGGGCTTCGGATCGGTGCTCACCGCCATCGGCTGGCGCTCGCGGATCGTCAGCACCGCGGCGGCCGCGCTGCCGTCGGGGGCGCGGGTGCGCCCGGTGAGATAGGCGCTCAGGGGGCCCGAGAGGGCCCGGCGCGAGCCCGGCAGAGCCCCGCGCGGCGTCTCGGCGGCGGTCAGCCCCTCGACCGCGTCCCGACCGATCGGCCGCACGGTGACGCCGCCCTCCGCGAGGGCGAGCACGGCGCCGCCGTCGTCGCCCCAGACCACGGCGATCGGCGCGCTCTCCTCGTCGCCGGTCTGCTGGCCACCGCCCTGCGCGCCGGCTTTTGCCCCTGCCATGCCGCCGGTGATCGGCAGGAGCCCGGAGGTCGCCACCGAGACCGCGGCCTCGCTGCGCGAGCCGCGCAGCGCCCGCACCTTGAAGGGCAGGTCGAGGATCCGGATTCCGGGCTCGGCCCGCGCCCCCGCGACGGGCGCGACGCACGCGAGGAGGCCCAGGACGAGCGAGACCCGCCCGCGGCGCGCCGCCGGGTGCCGGCGCGGTAACGCCGTGCGCGCGGAAGCGCCCCAGGAAGCGACCGATCTGGTCAAACGTGCTGGCCGCCGTTGATGTGGAGCTCGGCGCCGTTCACGTAGGAGGAGGCCTCGGTGCACAGGAAGTAGATCGCCTTGGCGACCTCGTCCGGCGTGCCGAGCCGGCGCTGCGGGATCTGCTCGACGAGCTTCTCGGTGCCGGGCGACAGGATCGACGTGTCGATCTCGCCCGGCGAGATCGCGTTCACCCGCACGCCGAGCGGCCCGAAATCGGCGGCCATCTCGCGGGTCAGGCCCGCCAGCGCCGCCTTGGAGGTGCCGTACGCCGCCCCCGCGAAGGGGTGGACGCGCGAGCCGGCGATCGACGTCACGTTGACGACCGAGCCCTTGGCCCGGGCCAGTTCCTCGCGCAGGCCCCGGGCCAGCAGGATCGTGGCGAAGAGGTTGACCTGGAAGACCCGCTGCCACGTGTCGAACTCGGTGGCCAGCGCGCCGAGGCGCTCGCCCTCCGGCCCCTTCGGCGAGATCCCGGCATTGTTGACCAGCGCGTGCAGCACCCCGCCCTCGGCGGCGAGCCGGCCCCGCACCTCCTCGACGGCGCGGACCGTGTCCTGCGCGTCGGCGAGGTCGACCTGCAGGTGGTCCTCGGGCCCCATCTCCCAGGGGCAGTTCTCCGGGAAGGCGTGGCGCGAGCAGGTGATCACGCGCCAGCCCGCGGCCGAGAAGCGCTTGACGGTGGCGTGGCCGATGCCCCGGCTCGCGCCCGTGAGCAGCATGATGCGCCGGCGTTCGTTGACGGGGAGGGCCAAAGCCGTAAGCCTCGCTGGCGTTCAGGGATCGCCGCCCGGTCGGGCGCGGTGCGTGCCGGTGAGCCCCAATGGTCTAGGCGCACGGGCACCGGAAATCCAGAGCGGGCCGCGCGTCGGCGCCGGAGCACGGAGGGGAAACGCATGGCCAGCGGGCAGACCAGCGCGGAGCGCATGCCGGAGATTCCGGCCGGCGGCCTGTCCCCGGCGCAGGAAGAGGCGGCGGCCGCGTTCCGGGCCGAGCGCGGCGTCCCGGTCTTCGGGCCGTTCGTGCCACTCCTGCGCAGCCCCGAGCTGATGCTGTGCGCGAGCCGGATGGGCCAGTACCTGCGCTACGGCAGCGTCCTGCCGCTGCGGATCAGCGAGTTCGCGATCTTGGTGGTCGCGCGGGAGTGGAGCCAGCCGGTCGAGTGGGCGATCCATCACCCGATCGCCCTCGAGGCCGGAGTCGCCCCCGAGACCGCGCGGGCGCTGGCCGAGGGGCGCCGCCCCGACACGATGAGCGCCGACGAGGCCCTCGCCTACGCGTTCTCGACCGAGCTGATGCGCAACCGCGCGGTGAGCGACGCGACCTACGCGGCCCTGGTCGCGCGCTTCGGCGAGCAGGGGGCGATCGATCTGACCGGCATCAACGGCTACTACGCGCTGCTCGCCATGACGATGAACGTCGCCCGCACGGCCCTGCCGGAGGGCGGCCCCGCGGCCCCGCCGCTGCCGCCGCTGGTCGGGTAGGGCGCGCCGCCGCGGCCGCGGCGCGGGCCGGGGGCGATCCCGCGCGGCTTGTGGCGCCGGCCGCTTCGGTCTAACCGTCCTCCCCCGTGCGGGTGCCCGACGTGCCGCCCGCCCGTTCCCGAAAACCCGGCCGGACGAGAGCCATGGTCGCCCATACCCGCGCCGATTCGGCGCCCAAGCCCACCGACCCGGCGCTCGCCGGCGCCCGGATCCTCGTGGTCGAGGCGCGCTACTACGACGCGATCGCCGACGAACTCCTGGCCGGCGCCCTGGCGGCGATCGCGGCCGCCGACGCGCAGGCCACCGTGGTCACCGTGCCGGGGGCCCTGGAGATCCCCGCCGCCGTGGCGATCCTGCTCGACACGGGCGCCTACGACGCCGTGGTGGCGCTCGGCTGCGTGATCCGCGGCGAGACCGGCCACTACGACATCGTCGCCGGCGAGAGCGCCCGGGCGCTGATGGACCTGTCGGTGCAGCGCCGCGTGCCGCTCGGCAACGGCATCCTCACGGTCGAGACCGAGGCGCAGGCGCTCGCCCGCGCCCGGGTCGCCGAGATGAACAAGGGCGGCGGCGCCGCCGAGGCGGCGCTCGGCGTGCTCGCCCTGAAGCGTGCGGCCGAAGGCGCGCGCCCGCGATGACGGATACACCCATGACCGGGACCCCCGAGACCCAGCCGGAGACCGGCGCGGAGAATGGCACCGGCACCGCCGGCGCCCCCGCCAAGATCAGCCTGCGCAGCGGCGCCCGCCTCGCGGTGGTGCAGGCGCTCTACGAGATGGACGTCTCCGGCAAGGGCGTGCTCGACGCCCTCGCCGAGTTCGAGGCCTTCTGGATCGGCCAGGAGGTCGACGGGATCGCCCATCCCCCGGCCGAGACCGCGTTCTTCCGCGACCTGCTGCGCGGCACGGTCGAGGAGCAGCGCGCCATCGACCCCAAGCTCGACCAGGCCCTCGCGCAGGGCTGGCCGCTGCGGCGCATCGAGATCGTGCTCCGGGCGATCCTGCGGGCGGGCGCCTACGAGCTGATGTTCCGCCGCGACGTGCCGGCGGCCGCGGCGATCTCGGAATACGTCGACGTCGCCCACAGTTTCTACACCGCCGACGAGCCGGGCCTCGTCAACGCCGTCCTCGACCGGGTCGCCCGGGAGGTCCGGCCGGGCGAGGTCGGGGCCCCGAAGGCCTCGGGCAAGCCGGGCTCGTCCAAGCCGCTCCCCGGCAAAGCTGCGGCTGGGAAACCGTCGGCCGGAAAGGCCTGAGTCTTGGCCGGGCCGGCCCGCGCCTCCGAGGAGGGGCTGATCGCCCGCTACTTCGCCCCGCTCGCGGGGCCGGGCGCCGACGGGCTCCGGGACGACGCCGCCACGCTGACACCGGCGCCGGGCCACGACCTCGTCCTCACCGCCGACGCCGTGGTGGCGGGGATCCACTACTTCGCGGAGGATCCGCCGGCCTCGATCGCCCGCAAGGCGCTCGGCGTGAACCTCTCCGACATCGCCGCCAAGGGCGCGGTCCCGCGCGGCTTCCTGCTGACCCTCGCGCTGCCCGACGACTGGACGGAGGCCTGGCTCGACGGATTCGCGCAGGGGCTCGGCGCGGCGGCCGAGGCGGCCGGCTGCCCGCTGCTGGGCGGCGACACGGTGCGCTCCGGCGGCCCCGCGCTGATCTCTGTGAGCGTGTTCGGCGAGCTGCCGACCGGCACCATCGTGCGGCGCACCACCGCGCGGGTCGGCGACCGGATCTGCGTTACCGGCACGATCGGCGACGCCGCCCTCGGCCTGCGGATGCGCCTGGAGGGCGACGCCCCCTGGGCGGCCGGCCTCGATCCGGCGCTGCGGGCCGAACTCGCCGACCGCTACCTGCACCCGCGCCCGCGGCTCGCCGCCGCGCCGGCCATCCGCCGCCACGCCTCGGCGGCCATGGACGTGTCCGACGGCCTCGCGGGCGATCTCGCCAAGATGCTGGGCGCGGGCCGCACCGCCCGGGTGGCGACGGCGGACGTGCCGCTCTCGGAGGCGGCCCGGTGCGCCTGCGCGGCGGACCCCGCCCTGATCGAGGCGGTCCTGACCGGCGGCGACGATTACGAGATCCTCTGCACCGTCGCGCCGGAGCGCCTGGCGGATTTCCGGGCCGAGGCCGCGGCGGCCGGGATCGCCGTCGCCGCCATCGGCACCGTCACCTCAGGCGACGGCCCGCCGCGCTTCGAAATGCGCGATGGCGCCGAGCGCGTGTTCGCGGCCGGAGCCTTCAGCCACTTCTGACGCCCAGATCGCGTCCGGTCCCGAGATCATCGGGCCGGCGGCGTCCCCGGCCGGGTGGCCGATCTGGCGCCGGACCTCGCCGATCATCGCGGCGGCGACCACCGGGATCCAGCGGCCGGCCGAGTCCCCACCCGCGCCCGGCGCCCGGGACAGGGCGCGCTGCAGCACGCAGAGCAGGTCGTCCTGGATCGTGACCGGCTGCGCCGCGACCCGCTCTGCGATCAGGAAGCCGACCGCGCCGCTCAACACCTCGATGGTCGCCGCCAACCTGGCGGCTTGGTCGCTGCTCATGGCGAGTCCCTCGTCCGAACACAACCAAAAATAGAATATCGGTTGGTTAAGGCGACGTTAACGGCGGCTCGAGCCGCTCGCGTTCGTGATGTTCCGGTTCGGGGGACGGGCATCTCCGCTCGCGGGAGCCGCGCTCGGCCCCCTCTCCCGCACGGAAGAGGGGGCTCGCGCCCATGGAACCGGGTGCAGCGGCCGGCGGGAAACCAGATCTGCAACATAATGCAGCATTGCGGGTTCGAGGGCTTTTTAGCCCCCGGGTCGTGAGACCCGATTCCCGGCGTCGCCCGCCGACGCGGCGTTTGCGCTCCCCGGCGAAGTTTGGCAATCAAGGCATTGTTCTGGGAAGGAAAGCCCCGAATCCGAGCGCCGCGTCCCATGGCCGTCGTCCGGCGGCCAAGCTCGACAATCACAAGCCAACGCCAGGCACGATAATAACAAGGACGGTCGAATGATTCCCTTGGTCCTGATCATCGCGGGCGGGCTCTGCGCCGTCGCCTACGGCATCGTCACGATCCTCGACGTGATGCGGCGCGACGCCGGCACGCAGCGCATGCAGGAGATCGCCGCCGCCATCGCCGAGGGCGCGCAGGCCTATCTCCGGCGGCAATACACGACGATCGGCCTCGTCGGCGTCGTCCTGTTCGTCCTTCTCGCCGTCTTCCTCGGGATCAAGGTCGCGGTCGGCTTCCTGATCGGCGCCGTTCTGTCGGGCGCGGCCGGCTTCATCGGCATGAACGTCTCGGTCCGGGCCAACGTCCGCACGGCCCAGGCCGCCTCGACCTCGCTGGGCGGCGGCCTCGACGTCGCCTTCAAGTCGGGGGCGGTGACCGGCATGCTGGTGGCGGGCCTCGCGCTGCTGGGCGTGGCCCTCTACTACCTGTTCCTCACCCGCGCCGCCCATCTCGAGCCGTCGAGCCGCGAGGTGATCGACGCCCTCGTGGCGCTCGGCTTCGGCGCCTCGCTGATCTCAATCTTCGCCCGCCTCGGCGGCGGCATCTTCACCAAGGGCGCCGATGTCGGCGGCGACCTCGTCGGCAAGGTCGAGGCCGGCATCCCGGAGGACGATCCGCGCAACCCCGCCACCATCGCCGACAACGTCGGCGACAATGTCGGCGACTGCGCCGGCATGGCGGCCGACCTGTTCGAGACCTACGCGGTCACGGTCGTCGCCACGATGGTGCTGGCCGCGATCTTCTTCTCCGGCGCGGGCGGGAGCAACCGCGACGTCCTCGAGCCGATGATGCTGTACCCGCTCGCCATCGGGTCGGCCTGCATCCTCACCTCCATCGCCGGCACCTACGCGGTGCGGCTCGGCGCGAACCAGTCGATCATGGGGGCGCTCTACAAGGGGCTGATCGCCGCCGGCGTGCTCTCCATCGCGGCGATCGCGGCGGTCAACATGACCCTGCTCGGCGGCTTCTCGACGAGCTTCACCACCTCGACCGGCCTGACCTTCACGTCGGCCGCGCTGTTCGGCTGCGCGGTGATCGGGCTCGCCATCACGGCGCTGATCGTCGTGATCACCGAGTACTACACGGGCACCAACTTCCGCCCGGTGAAGTCGATCGCCGACGCGTCGGTGACCGGCCACGGCACCAACGTGATCCAGGGGCTGGCGATCTCGCTCGAATCGACCGCGCTGCCGGCCATCGTGATCGTGGCAGGCATCATCAGCACCTACGCGCTCGCCGGCCTGTTCGGCATCGCCATCGCGGTCACCGCCATGCTGGCGCTCGCGGGCTTCATCGTGGCGCTGGACGCCTTCGGGCCGGTCACCGACAATGCCGGCGGCATCGCCGAGATGGCGGGCCTGCCCTCGGAGGTGCGCAAGTCGACCGACGCCCTCGACGCGGTCGGCAACACCACCAAGGCGGTGACGAAGGGCTACGCGATCGGCTCGGCGGGTCTCGGCGCGCTGGTGCTGTTTGCCGCCTACACGTCGGACCTGAACTACTTCATCGCCCATGCGAGCCCGACGCAGTACCGCTTCTTCCAGGGCGTCAGCGTCGATTTCTCGCTCTCCAACCCCTACGTCGTGGTCGGGCTGCTGCTCGGCGGCCTGATCCCGTTCCTGTTCGCCGGCATCGCCATGACGGCGGTCGGGCGCGCGGCGGGCGCGGTGGTCGAGGAGGTCCGGCGCCAGTTCCGGGCCAAGCCCGGCATCATGCAGGGCACGGACCGGCCGGATTACGGGCGGGCGGTGGACATGCTCACCCGCGCGGCGATCAAGGAGATGATCATCCCGTCGCTGCTGCCGGTCCTGTCGCCGATAGTGCTGTTCTTCGTGATCCAGTTCATCGCCGGGAAGAGCCAGGCCTTCGCCACCGTGGGCGCGAGCCTGCTCGGCGTGATCCTCACCGGCCTCTACGTGGCGATCTCGATGACCTCGGGCGGCGGTGCCTGGGACAACGCCAAGAAGTACATCGAGGACGGCCACCACGGCGGCAAGGGCTCCGACGCCCACAAGGCGGCGGTGACCGGTGACACGGTCGGCGACCCCTACAAGGACACCGCCGGTCCGGCGGTGAACCCGGCGATCAAGATCACCAACATCATCGCCCTGCTGCTGCTCGCCGTGCTGGCGCACAGCTGAGTTCCGCGAAGACCGGATCGGCCGACGGGGCCGGGCTCTCCGCGAGCCCGGCCCTTCCCGTTTCGCCGTGTGCGCCCCCGCACGCGACGGCCAGTCCCGCGGCGCAGCACCTTGGCATCGCGGCGCCGCAGCGCCACCTCGGCGCCGGATTAAAACCCGGACGCGGCCCCCGCCGCACCAGCACGAGGTAACCCATGCCGTCCCTGCTCGACCCGATCCGCATCGGCGCCATCGAGGCGAAGAACCGGATCTTCATGGCGCCGCTGACCCGCGGCCGCGGCACCCGCGAGCACGTTCCGACCCCGATCATGGCCGAGTACTACGCCCAGCGCGCCGGCGCCGGCCTGATCCTCACCGAAGCCACCGGTATCAGCCAGGAGGGGCTCGGCTGGCCCTACGCGCCCGGCATCTGGTCCGACGCCCAGGTCGACGCGTGGCGGCCGATCGTGAAGGCCGTGCACGACAAGGGCGGCAAGATCGTCTGTCAGATCTGGCACATGGGCCGGATGGTCCATTCGGACTTCCTCGGCGGCGCCAAGCCGGTCTCGTCCTCGGCCACGACGGCGCCCGACCAGGCCCACACCTATTCCGGCAAGAAGCCCTACAGCGAGGCCCGCGCCCTGGAGGTGTCCGAGATCCCGCGCCTGCTCGGCGATTACGAGCGGGCCACCGCCAACGCCCTGGCTGCCGGGTTCGACGGGGTGCAGATCCACGCCGCGAACGGCTACCTGATCGATGAGTTCCTCCGCGACGGCACCAACCACCGCACCGACCAGTATGGCGGGTCCGTCGAGAACCGCGTGCGGCTCCTGCGCGAGGTGACCGAGGCGGTGGCGAAGGTCGCCGGGCCGGAGCGCACCGGCGTGCGCCTCTCGCCGAACGGCGCGATCCAGGGCTGCAACGACTCGAACCCGGAGCCGCTGTTCGTCGCCGCCGCCCAGGCGCTCGCCGATGCCGGGATCGCCTTCCTGGAGATGCGCGAGCCGGGGCCGAACGGCACCTTCGGCAAGGCCGACCACCCGCCGATCGCCCCGGCGATGCGGCGCGTGTTCCGCAACCCGATGATCCTGAACGCCGACTACGACGGGGTCAGCGGCCAGAAGGCGCTGGATGCCGGCGAGGCCGACGCCATCGCGTTCGGCCGGACCTTCATCGCCAACCCGGACCTCGCCGAGCGGATCGCCAGGAAGGCGCCGCTCGCCAAGGACGACGCCGCGACGTGGTACAGCCAGGGCCCCGAGGGCTACGTCGACTACCCGACCCTGACCGAGTCCCGCGCCGCCTGACGCGCCGCGGTCGCGTGCCCTGCCGCGGCCCGGAGGGCTGCGGCAGGAAACCGCGGCGGTTCCTTGGCAGCGGGCCGTCGCGCGCCTATGTGAGGGCAGGACCATGGATGTGCCTGCACCTCACGCGCTCGCGGAAGCCGGACCGACCGACGGGCGCTGGCGCGCCGCCGACCGGATCGCCGAACTGCGCGATCTCGCGATCCTCGATTCCGAGCCCGAGCCGCTCTACGACGACCTCGTGCGGGTCGCCGCCTATGTCTGCCGGGCGCCGGTCGCGCTCGTCAGCCTCGTCGATGCCGAGCGGCAGTGGTTCAAATCGGAGGTGGGCCTCGGCAAGCGCGAGCTGCCGATCAATTGCTCGGTCTGCGCCCACACGATCGAGGCCGGCGACCTTCTCGTCATCCCGGACCTGACCACGGACCCCCGGACCACCGAGAATCCCCTCGTGACCGGGGCACCGGCCTTCCGCTTCTACGCGGGTGCGGTGATCCGCGGTAGCCACGGCATCCCGCTCGGCGCGCTGTGCGTGCTGGACCGCGTCCCGCGGCCGGAGGGGCTCGATTCGGAGCAGACCGCGACCCTGCTGGCGCTGGCGCGCCAGATCTCCAGCCTGCTGGAGCACCGCAGGACGCTGGCGCAGGTCGCCGCCCGCGAGGCGGAGATCGCCGCGAGCGAGCGCCGCTTCCGCGTGATGACCTCGGCGATGCCCCAGATGGTCTGGACCACGCGGCCGGACGGGTTCCACGACTACTACAACGACCGCTGGTACGAGTTCACCGGCGTCCCCTACGGCTCCACCGACGGCGAGGGCTGGAACGGTGTGTTCCATGCCGAGGACCAGGACAGGGCCTGGGCGCGGTGGCGCCACTGCCTCGCGACCGGCGAGCCCTACGAGATCGAGTATCGCCTGCGCCACCACAGCGGCGACTACCGCTGGACCCTGGGGCGGGCCATGCCGATCCGGGACGCCGAGGGGCGGATCGAGCGGTGGTTCGGGACCTGCACCGACATCGACGATTTGAAGCGCGCCGAGGCCGAGGCCCGCAAGCTCGCGGCGATCGTCGAGACGTCGAAGGACTTCATCGGGCTCAGCACCCTCGAGGGCGCGATCACCCATCTCAACGAGGCGGCCATGGCCCTGGTCGGCCTGCCCGATCTCGCCGCCGCCCGCGCCAAGAAGGTGCCCGACTTCTTCACCGACGACAGCCGCCGGATCCTGGCCGAGACCGTGATGCCGGCGGTGCGCCGGGACGGGTTCTGGGAGGGCGAACTCGCCTTCCGGCACTTCGTCACCGGCGAGCCCCTGGCCGTGCTCTACAACATCTTCCCGGTGCGCGACCCGACCGGGACCGAGCTCGGCTACGCCACCGTCACCCGCGACCTGCGCGAGGCCAAGCGCGCCGAGGAGGCCCGCGACCTGCTGATCCGCGAGCTGTCGCACCGGATCAAGAACATCTTCGCGGTGGTGGGCGGCCTCGCCGCCCTGACCGCGCGGACCGACCCCGCGGCCAAGCCCTTCGTGGCCGCGTTCCGCGAGCGGCTCGGCGCCCTGGCCCGGGCCCACGAATACGTCCGCCCGCACTCCCCCGACAGCGCCCCGCCGGTCGCTGGCCAGACGGTGCTCGGGCTGATGCGCCTGATCATGGCCGCCTACGAGGAGAACGGGCGCGCCCGCGTGGTGATCTCGGGGGACGATGCCGAGATCGGCGAGCGCACCGCCACGGCCCTCGCGCTGATCATGCACGAGCAGGCGACGAACGCGGTCAAGTACGGCGGCCTGTCGACGCGGGAGGGCGGCGTCTCGCTGAGCGGGACCCGCGAGGCGGGCCGCTACACGCTGACCTGGCGCGAGGAGGGCGGCCCGCAGATCGCCGGCGCGCCGTCCCGGAAGGGATTCGGCACAGTGCTGGCCGAGCGCAGCGTCGCCGGCCAGCTCGACGGGGCGCTGGAGCACGACTGGGCGCCGGGCGGTCTCCTGATGCGGCTCAGCGTCCCGCTCGAGAACCTGCGGACCTGACGTGGCTCGGATGCCGGCCCGGATGCCGGCCGCGCCCGGGCCGGGTCTCGTCGTCCTCGACTTCGACGGCACGCTGGCCGACAGTTTCGGGTGGTTCTGCTCGGTGCTGAACGGCGTCGCCGACCGCTACCGCTTCCGCCGGGTCGAGGCCCACGAGGTGGAGGAGCTCCGGCTCCAGGGCGCCCGGGCGATCGTCGCCCATCTCGGCATCCCGCGCTGGAAGCTGCCGCTCATCGCCCGCCACATGCACGCGCTGGCCGCCCGCGACGCCGCGCAGATCGCCCTGTTTCCCGGCGTCCCGGCGATGCTGGCCGCGATCGCGGCGGCGGGCGTGCCGCTGGCGATCCTGTCGTCGAATCGCGCCGACACGGTGCGGCGGGTGCTCGGACCGGACAATGCCGCCCGCATCGGCAGCTACGCCTGCGGGGCGTCGATCTTCGGGAAGGCGCGCCGGCTGCGGGCGTTGCTCGCGCGGACCGGGGTGCCGCCGCACCGGGCCCTCTGCGTCGGCGACGAGATCCGGGACCTCGAGGCGGCGCGGGCGCTGGGCTGCCCGTTCGGCGCCGTGGCCTGGGGCTACACCGACCCGCGGGCCCTCGTGTCCCACGGCCCCGAGCACCTGTTCCCGGAGCCCGGGGCGATCGCCCGCCTCGTGGCGGGCGAGGCCGGTCACATGCCGCGATTCGCGCCCGGCACGACGCTGGTGCCGCTGCCGCTGCCGAACGGCTCGTAGCGGGTCAGGCCGCGGAACAGCTGGCTGAGGAAGGCGCGGTCGGCGCCGCTCGTCGGCGTGGTGCGCTCGATGAAGTCGAAGATCCGGCCGTCCTGCAGGCCGTAGAGCGCCACGCGCTCGACCTTGAAGGCGGGGGTGAAGTACACGGCCGTGACCTTCTGGTCCTCGACCTGCTCGCCCAGGAACATGATCGTCCGGCGGGTGTTCTGCGAGATGTAGTACCAGGACTTGTTGCCGACCGTGGACACGGTCGAGGGCGTGCCCAGGATCTGCAGCACCTGCTCGGGGCCCATGCCGGGCTTGATCGTGGCGAGCGCCGCCTGATCGACCTGGTAGCCGTGGCGCAGCTCCTCGCCGATGCAGCCCGACAGACCGGTTGCCGCGAGGCCGAGCAGGGCGAGGCGCGCGAAGGACTGGACGAAACGGCGCCGCATCGGGCCCCCAGAGAGCGTGTTGACGGACGGGGCGCGACCGTCGCCGCCGGCACGGGGCTCCGACGGCGCTTGCGCCCTGGGCGTGGGTTGCCGTACCGCGGGGTTATGGCTTTGACAAGGCAAGCTTGGCCACAGAGGGCCGGGGTTCGACACCGATGATCGCCGGGCTGTTCCGCCGCGCGGGCGCGCGCCGCCGCGCCGTCGAGGGGCTGCACGTCGCCCTGAGCGAGGCCGCGCGCCGGCCGGGCCTCTACACGGATCTCGGCGTGCCCGACACCGTGGAGGGCCGGTTCGAATCCCTGTGCCTGCACGCGATCCTGGTCCTGCGCCGGCTGAACCGGCTGCCGCCGCCGGCCGCCGAGGTGGCGCAGGATCTGGTGAACTCGGTCTTCACCCAGCTCGACGCCTCCCTGCGCGAACTCGGCGTCGGCGACATGGGCGTGTCCAAGCGGATGAAGAAGCTCGGCGCCGCCTTCTACGGCCGGGCCGAGGGCTACGACGCGGCCCTGGAGGCCGGCGACGTCGCGGCCCTGGCGGCCGCCCTCGTCCGCAACGTGCTCGGCGGCGAGGGGGACGGGCGCGGTCTCGCCGCCTACGTGCGGGCGGCCGACGCCGCCCTCGCCGGGGCCGATCTCGACGGGCTGCTCGCGGCCGGGCCGCCCTTCCCGGAGCCCGACGGCTTCGCGCCGGTACCGGCCGGCCCTGACCACGGAGGACGCGCATGAGCCGCGATGCCAGCAGCCGCGATGCCGGCCAGGACGCTTTCCCGCTCGCGCGCTGGGTCAATGTCGAGCGCCTGCCCCAGGGGCGCGGCGCCGTCACCGTGGAGGCGAGCCCGGCCGAGTGCGCGGCGCTGGCCGCCGATTTCGGCATCCCGGGGATCCGCGACCTCGTCGGGCGCTTCGCCATCGAGGGGGCGACCAGCCGCCTCACCGTGACCGGCACCGTGGAGGCCCTGGTGGCCCAGGTCTGCACCGTCAGCCTCGAACCCTTCGAGGCGCCGGTCCGGGAGCCGGTCGAGGTGGTGTTCACCGACACCGACCGGCTCGCCGGCACCGATGCCGAGGACGCCGACATCCCCGACCCTCTGGTCGGCGGCCGCATCGATTTCGGCGCGCTCACCGCCGAGTTCCTGGCGCTGGGCCTCGACCCGTACCCGCGCAAGCCCGGCATCGCCTTCGAGCCGGTCGTGGCGGGCGACGAGGCCGGACCCCTCGACGGCCTGCGCAAGCTCCGCGACCGCGACGGCTGAGCCCGCCGCGTCCGTCCGGAACCGCCGGCCGCCCGATTTCATTTGCCCGCCGGGCCGGTATCGCTATGGTCCGCCGCGCCCGGCGGGCCCCGTCCCGCCGCCGTCCGAACCCCTTTCCCGCCGAGACCCGCGACCCGCTACCGACATGTCCCAACGCGTGTGCATCTCGCTCGACGCCATGGGTGGCGACCACGGGCCCACCACGGTCGTGCCCGGCGCGGCGCTGGCCCGGGAGCGCCATCCCGGCACCACCTTCCTCATGTTCGGCGACGAGGCGGTGATCGCGCCGCTGGTCGCCAAGGAGCCCCGGCTCAAGGACTGCGTGGAGATCCGCCACACCAGCGTGGCCGTGGCCATGGACGACAAGCCGAGCCAGGCGGTGCGCCAGGGCCGGGGCAAGTCGTCGATGTGGCAGGCGATCCAGGCGGTCCGCGACGGGCAGGCCGATGCCTGCGTGTCGGCCGGCAACACCGGCGCGCTGATGGCGATGTCGAAGATCTGCCTGAAGACCATGTCGGGCATCGAGCGCCCGGCCATCGCCTGCCTGTGGCCGACCGTGCGCGGCGAGAGCGTCGTGCTCGACGTCGGCGCCACGATCGGCACGGATGCCGAGCACCTCGTCGAGATGGCCGTGATGGGCTCGGCCATGGCGCGCATCGTGTTCGACCTCGAGCGTCCGACCGTCGGCCTGCTCAACGTCGGCACCGAGGAGATGAAGGGCAACGAGGCGGTCAAGGAGGCCGCCCGGATCCTGCGCGAGATGGAGAGCCCCGGGCTGACCTATCACGGCTTCGTCGAGGGCACCGATCTCGGGCGCGGCACGGTCGACGTGGTGGTGACCGAGGGGTTCACCGGCAACATCGCCCTCAAGACCGCCGAGGGCACCGCCAAGCAGATCGGCACCTATCTCCGCGCCGCCATGACCCGGACGCTGGCCGCCAAGATCGGCGCCCTGTTCGCGCGGCAGGCCTTCAAGGCCCTCAAGGACAAGATGAACCCCAGCCGAGCCAACGGCGGGGTGTTCCTCGGCCTCGAGGGCATCGTCATCAAGAGCCACGGCTCGGAGAACGCGCAGGGCTTCGCTGCGGCGATCGATCTGGCGCACGACATGGCGCGCCACGACATGATCCGCACGATCCGCGAGATGCTCGACCAGACGGCGGCGCTGGCGCCGGCCTGACGCCGGCCCCGGGCCTCCGTCGACGGACGGGATGGAAATCGGACGCCCGCGGCTTCACAACCGGCGATTGTGAAGCTGGGTCGTCCGGGAAGGACAATGATGGCAACCCTCCGCACTGACCCCGAGCAGCACCGGCGCGTCCCCCCTCTGCGCTCGGTGGTGGTCGGGACCGGCTCGAGCCTGCCCGCGCGGGTGGTGACGAACGCCGACCTCGCCGAGCGGGTGGACACGTCCGACGAGTGGATCGTCCAGCGGACCGGGATCCGCCAGCGCCATCTCGCGGGGCCCGACGAGACCACCTCGGTCCTCGGTACGCGCGCCGCCAGGGCGGCCCTCGACGATGCCGGGCTGAGCGCGGACGACATCGACCTCGTCATCTGCGCCACCTCGACGCCGGATCACACCTTCCCGGCGACCGCGACCCAGATCCAGGCGGCACTGGGCATCCATCAGGGCGCGGCCTTCGACCTGCAGGCGGTGTGCGCCGGCTTCGTCTTCGCGGTCTCGACCGCCGACAAGTTCCTGACCACGGGGGCCGCCCGCCGGGCCCTCGTGATCGGCGCCGAGACCTTCTCGCGGATCGTCGACTGGGAGGACCGCACCACCTGCGTGCTGTTCGGCGACGGGGCCGGCGCCGTCGTGCTGGAGGCGCAGGAGGGGGCCGGGGACCGTGGCGTCCTCAGCGCGAGCCTGCGGTCGGACGGACGCCACCGGGAGAAGCTCTACGTCGACGGCGGCCCCGGCTCCACCGGCACCACCGGCCACCTGCGCATGGAGGGCCGCGACGTGTTCCGATTCGCCGTCGGGCAGGTCACCGACGTGATCGTGGAAGCCTTCGCGCAGGCGGGCATCACCGCGGAGGAACTCGATTGGTTCGTGCCGCATCAGGCCAACCGCCGGATCATCGAGGCCTCGGCCGACAAGCTCGGTGTCGCCCGGGACAAGATCGTCCTGACGGTGGACCGCCACGGCAACACCTCGGCGGCCTCGATACCCCTGGCCCTCGACGTGGCGCGGCGGGACGGCCGCATCCGGGCGGGCGACCTCGTGATGATCGAGGCGATCGGCGGCGGGTTCAGCTGGGGCGCCGCGCTAATCCGCTGGTAGCGTTTCGGGCGGCGCGCCCGAAACGATTCGCTGTCCCGGCGCGGTTGACCGGGGGCGGAGCGCCGATTAGCGTGCCGGATCATAGGGATACGCCGTCAGCGTTCGGCGCGGCCAAGGATGCCGCGCCGTGCGTCATGGGGCGAGCGACGCGGGCGAGGGGACACGGCATGGCAGGCAAGACGGTGACGCGCGCCGACTTGAGCGAGGCCGTCTACCACCAGGTGGGCCTGTCGCGGACCGAGTCGGCCGCCCTCGTCGAGACCGTGCTGTCCGAGATCTGCAGCTGCCTCGCGAGCGGCGAGACGGTGAAGCTGTCCTCGTTCGGCTCCTTCGTGGTCCGCAGCAAGGGCAAGCGCGTCGGCCGCAATCCCAAGACCGGGGTCGAGGTCGCGATCGAGCCGCGGCAGGTGATGGTGTTCAAGCCCTCCAACGTGCTCAAGGCCAAGATCAACGGCCTGAACGGCGCGGGCGACCACGACGACGAGTGAGCGCGCCGCGAATGCGGCCGCGTCGGCGAGCGCTTCGGGCGGGCTCTTCAGGCTTGAGTGCGGCCCCGCGAGCCGGCAAGATCGGGCCGCTTCGCCCCGCTCCGTAAGACGCCCATGCCGCCAGCCCTCGCCGCCGCCTCGACCGACGAACCGCCGACCGGGATCGGCGAGAAGAGCGCCCACGCGTTCCGGACGATCAGCGAGGTGGCCGAAGAGCTCGACGTGCCCCAGCACGTCCTGCGGTTCTGGGAAACCCGCTTCGGCCAGATCCGCCCCGTGAAGCGGGCGGGGGGGCGCCGCTACTACCGGCCCCAGGACATCGAGCTCGTCGCCGGCATCCGCCATCTCCTGCACGTGCAGCGCTACACCATCGCGGGGGCGCAGCGGGTCCTCAAGGAGAACGGCGTCCGCTTCGTGCAGGCCGTCGGCCGCGGCGAGGCCGTGGCGGCCGAGCCGCTGCTTCAGGAGGTCGAGACCGAGGCGGGAGCCCGGAGCGGGACCGGGGGCGCGACATTCGGCGCGTCGGACCGGGCGGCCCTGGCCGAGGCGCTGGACGAGTTGCGCGCCTGCCGCGCCCTGCTCGACGGGCTGCGCGACCTGCCCGACATGGAGGCCTGAGCGGGCCTGCCGGGCTCGACGACCCCGGCCCCGGCGCGCGGCGGGCGAACTTTCCGGCAACACGTCGCGTTGTCGCCCGCATGGCCGCGCCCAAACCCAAGTTGACGCCCAGCCAGGAACTGATGGCCCGCATCATGCGGATCGTCCGCTCCTGCCCGGAGGCGGCGTCTGAAGTCCTGGAGCTGATGTTCCTCGTCAGCCAGATCGAGGCGGCCACCGGGGTCGACCGGGACTATCGCGACGCCAAGCGGGTGATCAGCCGCCTGCGCAACCCGCTCTGGGAGATGGGTCCCACCGACCGGGAGAAACTCCTGGCGGCCGCCGAGACGATTCGCCGGGTCTGCCGGCTGGCCGAGGACGAGATTCCCCCCGTGCCGGTGGCCGATGCCGGGGAGCGGGCGCGGGTCGAGGGGCGGCTCGCCGCCGCCCTGGCCGGCGAGTTCGACGCGGCGCAGATCGCCCGCATCACCGGGATCGTCGCGGCGGCCCTCCAGAATTAACCCGCCGCCCGAGCCCTCGACGCCCGTGCGCGGCGTCCCCACATGGTCTCCACCGATGAACGGGACATCCGGACGCGTGTCCGGGGAGAGGTCCCGGGTCGGCACTGGAGAGACGCTGCCATGATTGCCCTACGTCCGCTCGCCGCGCTGCTCGCAGGGAGCATGGCACTGGCCGGGCCCGCCCTGGCCCAGACGCCGTCCAACCGAACCAAGACGGTGGCGCCCGGCAAGACGGTCCGCATCGAGATCGCGCCCAACCTCAAGAAGGATTGTTCTCCTGGGCCGATGCCGGAGTTCAAGGTCTCGGGCCCGCCGAAGAACGGGTCGGTGATCACCAAGGTTGGCAAGCTGAAGACGCCGGCGAGCTACCGCTGTCCCAACAAGGAAGCGGCCGTCCAGGCGCTGTTCTACCAGCCCAACAACGGATTCACCGGCACCGACGAAGTGACGTTCGAGGTCAAGAGCTCCGACGGCCAAGTCCAGACGCAGACCGTCAAGATCACGGTCGGGGGCGCGGGGACCAAATCAGGAGACGACGGCAAGAAAGAGGGCACGGATTTGTGAGCAGGCTCCGGCCGAAACGGTATCTGGCCAGTCCTGCCGCTCGGTCAGCCGTCCGGGGGCGTCACGGAGTCTCGTCCGTGACGCCTTCAGCGCTCCGGAGTGTTGCATGCAATCGACATGCCGGGCGCCATGCTCGCCGCACTGCGACAAAAGCGGGCCTGTCGGTTGCATCCGAGCCGAGACAGGATGAAGCTGTCACGGTCTGAGAGGGTTATCGAATGCCGATGCATGCGACGAACGACCTTTTCCAGAGCTTCGCCCGAGGGTACGAGGCCCGCCGCGACACGGAGATGACGCTCTCCGAGTACCTGGAGGCCTGTCGCGACGAGCCCCTGATGTACGCCTCGGCCGCCGAGCGCATCCTCGCGGCGATCGGCGAGCCGGAATTCGTGGACACCGCCAGGGATTCGCGCCTCGGCCGGATCTTCATGAACCGGACGATCCGGACCTACCCGGCCTTCCGCGAATTCTACGGCATGGAGGAGACGATCGAGCGGATCGTCTCGTTCTTCCGCCACGCCGCGCAGGGGCTGGAGGAGCGCAAGCAGATCCTCTACCTGCTCGGACCGGTGGGCGGTGGTAAGTCGTCGCTGGCCGAGCGGCTGAAGCTCCTGATGGAGGTTCACCCCGTCTACGTACTCAAGGCTGGGGACGAGGTGTCGCCGGTCTTCGAGAGCCCGCTGGGCCTGTTCGACCCCGAGACCATGGGCGAGGAGATCCAGCGCCGCTACGGCATCCCGCGCCGCCGCCTGACCGGCCTGATGAGCCCCTGGGCGCTCAAGCGCCTCGACGAGTTCAACGGCGACATCTCGCGCTTCAAGGTGATCAAGGTCCGGCCGTCGCGCCTGCGCCAGATCGCCATCGCCAAGACCGAGCCGGGCGACGAGAACAACCAGGACATCTCGTCCCTGGTCGGCAAGGTCGACATCCGGCGGCTGGAGACCCTGTCGCAGGCCGATCCCGATGCCTACTCCTACTCGGGCGGCCTGAACCGGGCGAACCAGGGCATTCTCGAATTCGTCGAGATGTTCAAGGCGCCGATCAAGATGCTGCACCCGCTGCTCACCGCGACGCAGGAGGGCAACTACGTCGGCACCGAGAATATCGGCGCGATCCCGTTCACCGGCGTGATCCTCGCCCACTCGAACGAGGCTGAGTGGCAGACCTTCAAGACCAACAAGAACAACGAGGCCTTCATCGACCGGATCTACGTGATCAAGGTCCCGTACTGCCTGCGCGTCACCGAGGAGCAGCGGATCTACGAGAAGCTGATCTCCGGCTCGGAGCTGTCGGACGCGGCCTGCGCCCCCGGCACGCTGGAGATGCTGGCGCGGTTCTCGGTGCTGTCGCGGCTCCGCGAGCACGCCAATTCCAACGTCTTCTCCAAGATGCGGGTCTACGACGGCGAGTCCCTGCGCGAGGTCGATCCCCGCGCCCGCTCGATGCAGGAGTACAAGGACACGGCCGGCGTCGACGAGGGCATGGACGGGATCTCGACCCGTTTCGCCTTCAAGGTGCTGGCCGCGACCTTCAACCACGACACCACCGAGGTCTCGGCCGACCCGGTGCACCTGATGTACGTGCTGGAGCAGTCGCTGCGCCGCGAGCAGCTCCCGCCCGAGACCGAGAAGAAGTACCTGGAATTCATCAAGACCGAACTGGCCCCGCGCTACGCGGAGTTCATCGGCCACGAGATCCAGAAGGCCTACCTCGAATCGTACCACGATTACGGGCAGAACCTGTTCGACCGGTACATCGACTACGCCGACGCTTGGATCGAGGACCAGGACTTCAAGGACGCCGAGACCGGCCAGCTCATGAACCGGGAGCTCCTGAACCAGGAGCTGACCAAGATCGAGAAGCCCGCCGGGATCGCCAACCCGAAGGACTTCCGCAACGAGGTGGTGAAGTTCGCCCTGCGCTCCCGGGCGCAGCACGGCGGCCGGAATCCCAGCTGGACCAGCTACGAGAAGCTGCGCGAGGTGATCGAGCGGCGGATGTTCTCCCAGGTGGAGGAGCTGCTGCCGGTGATCTCCTTCGGCTCGAAGAAGGACGGCGAGACCGAGAAGAAGCACGGCGAGTTCGTCGAGCGCATGGTCGCGCGCGGCTACACCGAGCGGCAGGTCCGCCGCCTGGTGGAGTGGTACATGCGGGTGAAGCAGGCCGGCTGAGGGACGACGGGGCTCGACCGGCCCGCTCGGTCGGCCGGGCCCCGTTCCGACCCTCCGCCGCCACAGTTTCGGACGACCGGCCGGCGAAGATCGCGGCCCTGCTGCCAAAGAGGGATCCTTCCCTCCGGTGACGGCATGGTACGACAAGGGTCCGGACCCGGCCGGAGCACGCGGACGAGGGTTTTCGCAGCGGATGCACATCGTCGACCGACGTTTGAACCCGGGCGGCAAGAGCCTCCCGAACCGCCAGCGCTTCCTGCGGCGCGTGAAGGACGTGGCCCAGCGCGCGGTGCGGGAATCCGCCCGCGAGAAGGACATCAAGGATCTCGGCAAGGACGGCCGCGTCACCGTGCCGGCGGACGGCGTCCGGGAGCCCCGCTTCTCGCGCCAGCCCGGCACCGGCCTGCAGGACCACATCCTGCCCGGCAACAAGACCTACGTGGAGGGCGACACGATCGAGCGCCCGCCGGGCAGCGGCGGTGGTCGCGGCTCAGGCGAGGGCGGGGAGGGCGGCGAGAACAGCGAGGACGCGTTCCGCTTCGTGCTCACCCGCGAGGAGTTCCTGGAACTCTTCCTCGAGGATCTGGAGTTGCCGGACCTCGCCAAGCGTCGCCTCGCCATCGTCGAGACGGAAGGGTTGCGCCGGGCGGGCTACACGGTCACCGGCTCGCCGGCGAACCTCGCGCTCACCCGCACCCTGCGGAACTCGATGTCGCGGCGGATCGCCCTCAAGCGCCCGAAGCCCGACGAGGTCGCGGCCCTGGAGGCCCGGCTCGACGCCCTCGCCGAGGGGCACCCGGAGCGGCCGGACCTGGAGCAGGCCCTGTTCCGGCTGCGCGAGCGCGCGAAGCGCATCCCCTACGTCGACCCGATCGACCTGCGCTTCCGCCGGTTCGAGCCCTATCCGCGGCCGATCGCGCAGGCTGTGATGTTCTGCCTGATGGACGTGTCCGGCTCGATGACCGAGCACATGAAGGACCTCGCCAAGCGATTCTACATCCTGCTGCACATCTTCCTGACGCGCCGCTACCGGCACGTCGAGATCGTGTTCATCCGCCACACCGACCGGGCGACCGAGGTGGACGAGGAGACCTTCTTCGGCTCCCGCGAGACCGGCGGCACCCTGGTCTCGTCGGCGCTCGTGGAGATGAAGCGCGTCATCGCCGAGCGCTACGACCCGAACGACTGGAACATCTACGCGGCCCAGGCCTCGGACGGCGACAACGTCTCGTCCGACGGGCCGACCTCCACGGAGCTGCTGCGGTCGCACATCCTGCCCGCCTGCCAGCACTTCGCCTATCTGGAGGTGGGCGACGAGAACGGTCCCCGCGCCGGCTTCGTCGAGCACCGCACCACCCTGTGGCGGACCTACGAGGTCATCGCCAAGGCGGGCGGCCCGATCGCCATGCGCAAGGTCAACCACCGCCGGGAGATCTACCCGGTCTTCCGCGAGCTGTTCGGCCGCAAGGAAGGCCGCGCCGAGGCGGAGGCGTGATGGCGGCGCGCGCATCGACCGATCGGGAGGCCGCATGACGCTCGTCAAGGCACGCACGCCCCAGATCATCGCGGGCAACCAGAAGCCGCTGTTCACCGGCAACGACTGGGATTTCGACACGATCCGGCGGATCCACGACGCCTGCGAGGCGGTGGCCGGGCCGCAGCTCGGACTGTCGTGGTACCCGAACCAGATCGAGATCATCACGGCCGAGCAGATGCTCGACGCCTACGCGTCGATCGGCATGCCGCTGTTCTACAAGCACTGGTCGTTCGGCAAGCACTTCGCCCAGCACGAGGCCGGCTACCGCCGCGGCCTGATGGGGCTTGCCTACGAGATCGTCATCAACTCGGACCCGTGCATCTCCTACGTCATGGAGGAGAACACGGCGACGATGCAGACGCTGGTCATCGCGCACGCCGCCTTCGGCCACAACCACTTCTTCAAGAACAATTACCTGTTCCGGCAGTGGACCGACGCCGAGGGCATCCTCGACTACCTCGACTTCGCCAAGGGCTTCATCGCCCGCTGCGAGGAGCGCTACGGCCACCAGGCGGTGGAGCAGGTGCTCGACGCCGCCCACGCGCTGATGAGCCAGGGCGTCCACCGCTACCCGCGCAAGAAGCGGCCGGACCTCGCCTCCGAGCAGCGGCGCGAGCGCGAGCGGATCGAGCACGGCGAGCAGATCTACAACGATCTCTGGCGCACCCTGCCGCAGAAGATCGGCACGGCGCGTCCGGACGCGGCCGCCGAGCGGCGCAAGGCGCTGCTCGAACTGCCGCAGGAGAACATCCTGTATTTCCTGGAGAAGGCCGCGCCCCGCCTGCGCCCCTGGCAGCGCGAGATCCTGCGCATCGTCCGCCTGGTCGCCCAGTACTTCTACCCGCAGCGCCAGACCAAGGTGATGAACGAGGGCTGCGCGACCTACTGCCACTACCGGATCATGAACGCCCTGTCGGAATCCGGGCAGATCACCGAGGCGGCCTATCTCGAGTTCCTGCAGTCGCACACCAACGTCATCCGGCAGCCGAACTACGACGACCGCTCCTACGGCGGCCACAATCCCTACGCGATCGGTTTCGCGATGATGCAGGACATCGCCCGCATCGCCGAGCAGCCGACCGAGGAGGATCGGGCGTGGTTCCCCGATATCGCGGGGGTCGGCGACGCCATGGCGGTCCTGCGCGACTGCTGGGAGAATTACCGGGACGAGAGCTTCATCCAGCAATTCCTGTCGCCCAAGCTGATGCGTGACCTGCGCCTGTTCCACGTGGTCGACGATCCCGACGAGCCGGAGCTGCGGGTGGAGGCGATCCACGACGAGCGCGGCTATCGCAAGCTGCGCCGCTCCTTCGCGCGGCAGTACGACGTGGCGTGGCTCGACCCCGACATCGAGGTGGTGGACGTGGATCTGGAGGGCGACCGGCGCCTGATCCTGCACCACAAGGCGATCAACAAGATCACCCTGCAGAAGGACGACGCCAAGCGCGTGCTGCAGCACCTCGCCGACCTCTGGGGCTACGACGTGGTGCTCAAGGAGGTCGAGCCGGCCAGCGGCGCGGTGCTCGGCGAGATCACCGCCAGCGCGCGGCCGATCTTCTTCTGAGCGGGACGGCGGGAGGGCGCCTCCCGCCCGATTCCCCGTCCTGATGTGGCGTCCGGCCGAAACCCTCGATGGCGGCAGCCCTCCGTCATCACGAGCGCAGCGAAGTGACCCAGGGTCGCGCGACATCGGTGAATGTAGCGCCGACTGGATCGCTTCGCGCCGCTCGCCAAGACGGCACCGGCCGATCGACCGGGACCTTCCGATGAGGACGGCAGTTCCGAAGGCCTCGTGATTGCCTCGGCGGTACCGCCGTGCTGCATGGGGCAATGACCGCCACGATCCTCACCCTCGCCGAGACCGGCGACTTCCTCGACCGCGAATTCCCGCAGATGCAGGCGGGCGGCCGCGCCTACCACCTCGAGGCCGTGGGACCGCTCTCGGCGCGGATGCGGCTCGAAGCCCACGAGCGCTTCCTGCGTCCCGGCGCGACCGTGTCGGGGCCGGCCATGATGGCGCTCGCCGACTACGCCCTCTACGCGGCGATCCTGGCCAATATCGGTCCCGTGGCGCTCGCGGTGACGACGAGCCTCACCTTCAACTTCCTGCGCAAGCCCGCCACGGGGGATCTCGTGGCCGAATGCCGGCTGCTCAAGCTCGGCCGGCGCCTCGCCGTCGGCGAGGTGTCGATCACCGCCGTCGGCAGCCCGGACCTCGTCTGCCACGCCACCGGCACCTACTCGATCCCGCCGCGCTGACGCGCCAGGCCGTCATCGCGAGCGGAGCCAAGCGCGCCGGGGCTTCGCGACACTCGAGAGCGTGGCGCTGCTGGGTTTTCGCTCCGCTCGCCATGACGAGGGTGCCCGGCTCAGCCGACACGCGCCTCGGCGAGCCGGGCGGCGTAGCGGGCGATCAGGTCGACCTCCAGGTTGAGCCGGTCCCCCTGCCGCCGCTCCCCCCAGGTGGTGACCTGGAGCGTGTGCGGGATCAGCAGCACCGAGAACAGGTCGTCCGCGACCGCATTCACGGTGAGCGAGGTGCCGTCGAGGCAGACCGAGCCCTTCTCGGCGATGAACTTCTTCACGGCGGCCGGGGCCCGCAGGGTGAAGCGCTCGCTGGCGCCCCAGGCATCGGCCGTCACGCTCACGCGCTCCACGATCTCGGCGAGGCCGTCGACGTGGCCGGTGACGAGATGGCCGCCGAGCTCGTCGCCGATCTTCAGGGAGCGTTCGAGGTTGATCCGCGTGCCCGCCGCCCAGGTGCCGACGGTGGTGCGCGCCAGCGTCTCGGCGGCGGCGTCGACCGCGAAGACGCAGCCGCCCGGGGCCGGCTCCACCGACACGGCGGTGAGGCACGGGCCCGCGCAGGCGATCGAGGCGCCGAGCGCGATCGTCGCCGGGTCGTAGGCGGCGCGGATCGCGATCCGGCGCAGGTCGCCCGCGCCGGAGACCGAGACGACCGTGCCGATGGCGCTGACCAAGCCCGTGAACATCGCTTACGTCCTGTTGCGTTCGTAGGTCACGGCCGTATCGGGCCCGAGCTGCAGCCGCTCTGCCTCCCGGAACCGGTCGTCCGCCAGGGCCTCCGCCAGGGCCGGGCCCAGCGCCGGCAGGCCGCCCGCTGCGCCCAGCTCCGCCGGCCCGGTGACCAGCGTGCAGGCATCGATCAGATCGGCCCGGGCCAGCGCCTCCGCAAGGCGGGGGCCGCCCTCGCTGCACAGGCGGGTCAGGCCGCGCTCCCCCAGATGCGCCAGGGCCGCCGGGAGATCGATCCCGCCGGCCGCGTCCGCCGGCACGGTCGCCACCTCGACCCCGAGCGCCTCCAGGGCCCGCCGCGCGTGGGCCGGGGCCGAGCGGGTCGTGAGCACCAAAGTCGGTGTGTCGCGGGCGGTGCGGGCGAGGACGCTCGCCGGGGAGAGCCGCAGATGCGTGTCGAGCACGACCCGCAGGGGCGAGCGCGTGCCGAGGCCCGGCAGCCGCACGGTCAGCGACGGGTCGTCGGCCCGGGCGGTGCCGATGCCGATCAGGATCGCGTCGGCGTGGGCCCGCCACAGGTGGACCGCCCCGTCCGCCACCGGCCCGGTGATCCGCAGGCGCTCCGGCCCGGCGGAAGCGCAGAAGCCGTCGCGGGTGCGGGCGAGCTTGAGGTGCAGGGCCGGGCGGCCGCGGGTCACCCGGGTGACGTGGCCGACATGGTCGCGCGCCGCCTCCTCCCGCATCAGCCCGGTCTCGACCGCGACGCCGCCCCGCCGCAGGAGGTCGTGGCCGCGCCCGGCCACCCGCGGGTCGGGATCCTCCAGGGCGCTGACCACCCGGGCGATCCCGGCGGCCAGGATGGCGTCGGTGCAGGGCGGCGTGCGGCCGTGATGGGAGCAGGGCTCCAGGGTGACGTAGAGGGTCGCGCCGCGGGCAGCCTCGCCGGCGGCGGCGAGCGCCACGGGCTCCCCGTGCGGGCGCCCGCCCGGCGCCGTGGCCGCCGTCCCGAGGATGCGGCCGGTTTCGGGCTCGACCACGACGGCGCCGACCGACGGGTTCGGCCAGGTGGTGCCGAGCCCGCGTCGGCCCAGCGCCAGGGCGAGGCGCATGAAGTTCGGGTCGCCGCTCATGGACGCCCGGCGCGGCGCCGCCCCGACGCCTCGGGCTCCGGGTCGCCCTCCGGACCCGGCGCGGCCGCCGGTACCGGCGTGCCGTCGCTCAGCGTGCCGAGCAGCTCCTCGAAGTCCCGGGCCTCGCGGAAGTTCTTGTAGACGGAGGCGAAGCGCACGTAGGCGACGTCGTCGAGGCCCTTCAGCCCCGCCATCACCAGCTCGCCGATCGCCTCGGAGGTCACCTCGGGCTCGCCGGCGCTCTCGAGCTGCCGGGTGATGCCGCTGACCAGCCGCTCGATCCGCTCCGGATCGACGGCGCGCTTGCGCAGCGCCACGTCGATGGAGCGCTGGAGCTTGTCGCGGTCGAACGGCACGCGCTTGCCCGAGCGCTTGAGCACCACGACCTCGCGGAGTTGCACGCGCTCGAAGGTGGTGAAGCGGCCGGCGCAGTCCGGACAGACCCGGCGGCGCCGGATCGCGGCGCCGTCCTCGGAGGGCCGCGAGTCCTTCACCTGGGTCTCGGAGCCGCCGCAGTAGGGACAGCGCATGGATCTCGCTACTCGGGCATGGAAACGGCCGCGGACCGGTCGGATCCGCGGCCGTTTCCTAATCCACCGCGGGCCGGCCCGGAAGACCGGCCCCGCCTCAAGCGGCCCTCTTGCCTCAGCCGTAGATCGGGAACCGGTCCGTCAGCGCGTGGACGCGGGTCTTGACGTCGGCCTCGACCGCGCTGTCGCCGGCCTCACCCTTGGCGGCGAGCCCGTCCAGCACCTCGACGATGAAGCCGCCGATCTGCTTGAACTCGGCGACGCCGAAGCCGCGCGAGGTGCCGGCCGGGGTGCCGAGCCGGATGCCCGAGGTGATGGTCGGCTTCTGCGTGTCGAAGGGGACGCCGTTCTTGTTGCAAGTGATGTGCGCCCGCGACAGGGCCGCCTCGGCGGCCTTGCCGGTGAGGCCCTTCCGCTGGAGGTCGACCAGCATCAGATGGTTGTCGGTGCCGCCCGAGGTGATGTCGTAGCCGCCCGAGATCAGCGTGTCGGCGAGCGCCCGGGCGTTCTCCACCACCTGGCGGGCGTAGATCTTGAACTCGGGCTTCAGCGCCTCGCCGAAGGCCACCGCCTTGCCGGCGATGACGTGCATCAGCGGGCCGCCCTGGAGACCGGGGAAGATCGCCGAGTTGAACTTCTTGGCGAGCGCCTCGTCGTTCGTCAGGATCATGCCGCCGCGCGGGCCGCGGAGGGTCTTGTGGGTCGTCGTGGTGGCGACGTGGGCGTGCGGGAACGGCGACGGGTGGACGCCGGCCGCCACGAGGCCCGCGAAGTGAGCCATGTCGACCATGAAGTAGGCGCCGACCGAGTCGGCGATCTCGCGGAACTTGGCGAAGTCCCAGTGGCGCGGGTAGCCCGAGCCGCCGGCGATGATCACCTTCGGCTTGTGCTCCTGGGCGAGCTGGGCGACCTGCTCCATGTCGATCCGCTGGTCCTCGCGGCGCACCGTGTAGGAGACCGGCTTGAACCACTTGCCCGAGACGTTCGGCGGGGCGCCGTGCGTCAGGTGGCCGCCGGCGGCGAGGTCGAGGCCCAGGAAGGTATCGCCGGGCTGCATGAGCGCCAGGAACACGCCCTGGTTGGCCTGGGAGCCGGAATTCGGCTGCACGTTGGCGAAGCCGCAGTCGAACAAGCGCTTGGCGCGCTCGATGGCGAGATCCTCGGCGATGTCCACGAACTGGCAGCCGCCGTAGTAGCGCCGGCCCGGATAGCCCTCGGCGTACTTGTTGGTGAGCACCGAGCCCTGAGCCTCCAGCACGGCGCGGGAGACGATGTTCTCCGAGGCGATCAGCTCGATCTCGTGCTGCTGGCGGCCGAGCTCCTTGGCCACCGCCTCGGCGATCTCGGGGTCGGCTTCCGTCAGCGGGGCGGCGAAGAAGCTGTTGGAGAAGTGCTTGTCGGCGGCGGTACCGGCGCTCATGGTCTGCCTCTGTTCTGGTAGGGGCGATGCCCGGCCTTTCGTCGGCGTGCACGGGCGGGCGTTGAAGGTGGGATTCCTACACGCGCCGAGGGCTCAGGCCAAGCACAGGCATTTTGCTCGCGCGCCAAGAATAATTTGTCGCAGCCTGCCGCGGCGACCTCGAGAGTGCTGCCGGCATATTTTCCTTCTCTGCCACTAGCGGCTCGATAAAAGGAAAAAAGTCATGGAATAAATCATGAACGTTTCGAAGATCAGAGACGCGATGCGGTACTGTGATCTGCCGGATGCCCTAGATTATTCCATCACTGAGCTTCGGCTCGGCCTGCCTTCATCGCTCGACGGCAGGACCAGCGCTGCCCCGGTTCAAGCGATCTGGGAGATCAAGACCGGCAATGCGCAGTAGACGCCGGCTCGCGCGCGCGAACTGCGCAGAGATGTCGGCGTGGATGACAGTTTTCCCGTCATAGAGGTTCACTTGAGACGAGGAAACTCGGTCAAGGGACTGTCAATATCCGCGATCCTACTCGGAGAGAGGTTGCCATGAGCATGAAAGCCTACGCGCTCTGCGCGGGCGCGATGCCTGGTGTGGCGGAATGGCAGGCGGCCATCCACGAAAACGGGTTCGATCTGAAACTCGACGCCGCGCGCATACCGCCGGCCACGCAAGGGCATCTGCCCGCGACCTGGCGGCGCCGCGAGGCCGGCTTCGAATGCCAGATCATTCCGCTGTCGGATCTGACAGACACCTATACCGACATCGACTTCGGTGGGCCGTGGACGTGCGTCTATGCCTTCTACTTCGCCACGCTCCCGGCTTGCGCCGGCGCGTGGATGGCTGTCGCGGCCTGCGTGGCCCGGTCGGGCGGTATCGTCTTCGATCCGCAAGAGGGGCATCTGCTCACCGCCGAGGACGCGATCCGCTACGCGCGCGACACGGTGGCGCGCATCGTCAGTCTGGACGTGCAGTTCGACGCCTCGGCGGGCGGCTGAGGCCGGACGGCGTGTCGCGCCGTCAGGCCCGCGGGGCGAGGTTCGTCTCGATCAGGACCGTCTCGGTCTCGAACGCGGCCGCGTGCCACGCCCCTGCCGGGAAGTGGAACACGCTGCCGGCCGAGAACGGCTCGCGGCCCCGCTCGGTCTCCAGGATCCCCGAGCCCGAGAGCACCTGCACGAACTGCTCGTGATCGTGGCTGTGCGCCGGCGCCGAGACGCCGGCCGGGACGACCACGCGCACGAGGCTGGCGCCCGAGCCCGGGATCGTGCGCTTGGCGACGCCGTTCCCGCCGAGGCTCTCGGCGCGGTCGTCCCAGGCGGTCAGGTAATCGCTCATCACGGGTCTCCTCGCTGGCAGGGTGCCGCTCCGATCGGTCGGGTCAACGCTCGACCGGACCCCGCCCCCGCGTCAACCGGTCCCGCCGGGCTGGCGGCCGCGCCGGCCCTTGCCGGCCGCGGGGTCGGCCGGCGCCGGATCCGGTCGGGCCGGGTTGGTCGACGGCGCCGGAGGCACGGCGCTCGCGGACGGCGTGCCGGAGGTGGGCCAGAAGGTCTCGAATAGCTCCTGCATCGCCCGGATGTTGTTGCCCTGAACCTCGGCCCCGGTGCGCAGCATCTGCTGGAACATGTCGGAGCCGGCCTCGCCCGCGCTCGCCTGCGGATTGGCGGCCGGCTTGGCGGCGGGTCTGGCGGCCGGCTTCGGCGGAGCCGGCGGCTCGACGGCGGGCATCATCGCCCTGGCCATCTCGGCCCAGGCCGGGCCGAACGGGAACGGCACGGGCGGCGGCGGCGCGCTCGGCCGCGCCGGCTCGGCCTGCGGCTGGTTCAGCATGACGTGGACGATGCTCGCCACCACGGCGCCCGCCATCATCGGCAGCATCTGGCGCAGGACCTGCGCGCCGACGCCGCTCGTCGCCGAGGCCTGCCGCAGCACCGCCTGCATCAGCTGCGCCGAGCCGAACATCTGGCCGAGGGCCTCGAACCCCTGCGCCGGCGCCGGCTTGGCGGCCTCCAGACCGAACATCCGCGCGAAGCCGGTCGGGTCCAGGCCGACGCTGCGCTGGAGGCCGAGCGTCAGGGCCGGCATCAGCGCCTCGAAGGCGCGGGCCGTCTGCTCGGTCGTCAGGCCGAACGGCTGGCCCATGGCCTGAAGCCCGGCCTCGCCCTGGGCCTGGAACATCTCGAGCGGGTTGAACATGACGCCTCGATCCTGTCCCGGCCGGGACCGCCCGGGACAGGGCATCGTGACCCTTTGCGCGGGGAAATACCAGTTCCCACCCGCGGAACTTGTGCCTCCGCGCCGCCGTCTCAGCTCAGCGGCTCGGGATGAGCGTGCCCCGGCGGCAGCGGCGCCGCCCGGTGGGGCGCCTCGGCGGCGACGTCCGGCTCCGGCCGGCGTGGGCCGACCCCCTCCAGCCGGTCGACCGTGCGGCGGGCGAGCAGGATGCCGAGCGCGCCGAAGACCAGGGAGCCGACCCCCATCCCGGCCACCACGCCGCGGGGGCCGTAGAGCGACGCGCCGAGCATGGCCGGCGGGATCGTCCCGAGCGTCGCTCGGCCCCAGTTCAGCAGCGTCGAGCGCAGCGGGAAGCCGAGATTGTTGAAGGCGGCGTTGCCGAGGAACAGGAGCCCGTTGAAGAACCAGATCGCGCCGCCGACGAGGCAGAAGAAGCCGAACAGCTCGGCCGCGACCCCCTGCAGGCCGAACAGGCCGGCGAGCCACCCACGGGCCAGCGCCAGGAGGAGCCAGACCGCGGCGCAGTAGGCCAGAGTCACCCGGATCGCCGCGCCGAGCACGCCGCGCATCCGGTCGAACAGGCCCGCGCCCCAGTTCTGCGCCAGGATCGGGCCGATCGCCCCCGACAGCGCGAACAGGCCGCCGAAGGCCACCGGCGTCAGCCGGTCGATCACCGACGCGGCCGCGACCGCGTCCGCTCCGTAGCCGGCGAACAGACGTGCCAGGAAGGCGCTCGCCACCGAGGGGGCGAGGTTCGTGAGCACGGCCGGGCCCGCGACACCCGCCAGGGCGGCCGCGTCGGCCGGCAGATCGGACAGGCGCGGCCGGCCCAGGAGGCCGTGCCGGGCGACGCCGCGGACGCCCACCGCCACGAAGGTCGCGCGCGCCGCGCAGACCGTGATCGCCGCGCCCGTGACGCCGAGGCCGGCCCCGAAGATCAGCAGCGGATCGAGGAGCGCGGTGATCACGGCGCCGGCCAGGGTGACCGACATCGCCTGCCGCGCCTCGCCGACCGCGCGCAGCAGGCCGGTAAACAGCATGCCGGCGGCGAGCAGCAGGTTCGACGGCAGGGTGATGTAGAGGAACAGGACGGCCACCCGCAGTGCCTCGCCCTGCGCGCCGATCAGGGCCAGGAGCGGGCCGGCCAGCAGCGCGATCAGCCCCGCGATGAGGGCGGCCACGAGGCTGCCGAGGACCAGCGCCGAGGTCGCGAGGCGCCGCGCCGCCGCGCGGTCGCGCGCGCCGACGGCCTTCCCGACCAGGGCGCCGGCCGCGATCATCAGGCCGATATTCACCGCCGTGGCGAAGAACTGGACGATGCCGGCGAAGCCGACCGCCGCCGTGAGGTTCGGGTCGCCCAGCGTCGAGACGTAGAGCAGCGACAGGAGGTCGACGACGAAGATCGCCATCAGCCCCGCCGAGCCGGTGGCCGCCATCACCACGACGTGGCGGAGGATCGAGCCGGTGACGAAGCGGCCCGCCTCCGCCGGGGGCGGCCCGTCGGACATGTCAGACATCCCGCCCGTCACGCATCCCGGGCACTGCCTTCCGCCTCGAGCTCGGCCTCCGGATCGGACTCCTCGGCGGCCTCCGTCTCCTGCGGGGCCAGGGCGGGCTTCTCCAGGAGCCGCTCGGCGGCCTCGCGCCGGTCGCTGCCCACGAGGTCGCGGGTCTCGGTGCTGAGCGCCCGGGCCGGCCGGACCGGGGCGGTCAGCGGCTCGGGCTTCAGCCCGGCCGCGGCGCCGCGCATCCAGCTGGACCCGTCCGGCAGGGCGCCCGCCTGCTGCAGGACCAGCCGCGCGATGTCGCGCTTGCGCACGTCGTCGGTCCGGGCCGTGGCGGCCTCCGGCGACAGGCCGAGCCCCTCCAGGGCCGCCCGCCCGAAGGCGAGGGCGGATTCGGCGGTCTCGCGGATCTGATAGTCGACGTCCCGGTTCATCAGCTCCACCGCGTGCAGGCGGTCGTAGGCCCGCACGAAGGTCCGCACGCTCGAGAATTCCTCGTGGACGATGTCGACGATCTTGAGGGCGCCCTCCCGGTCGTCGACGCAGATGCAGACCAGCTCGACCCGGCCGATCCCGGCGGCGCGGAGCACGTCGAGGCGCGTGCCGTCGCCGTAGTAGATGCGGAAGCCGAAGCGCGAGGCCGCGCGCAGCTGCTCCACGTCCTTGTCGATCACCGTGACCGGGATGCCCTCGGCCATCAGCACGTGCGTCAGCACCTGCCCGAACCGGCCGAAGCCGATCACCAGCACCCGCGCGTCGCCGCTCTCGGACAGCTCGGTGGAGGGCTCCTCCAGCGCGAAGGTGCTGCGCGCGTTGCGCCGCTCGATCAGCTTGTCGAGACCCTTGGCGGCGATGGGGCCGATCAGCATGGTCAGCGCGGCGAGCGCCACCGCGAAGCGCGTCGCCGTGGCGCCGGTGAGGCCGAGATCCTGGGCCTGCGGCAGCAGCACGAAGGCGAACTCGCCCGCGGGCGCCAGGACCGCGGCCCCCCGCAGGGCCCCGAGGGTGTCCGAGCCGAACAGCCGGAACAGGCCGGCCACGATGGCGACCTTGACCAGGATCGCCGCCAGGGTCGCGCCGAACAGGGCCGGCCAGACCTCGCGTACGAGCGTGCCGTCGATCGACATGCCGACGCTCATGAAGAACAGGCCGAGCAGCATGCCGCGGAACGGCTCGATGTCGGCCTCCAGCTGGTGGCGGAAGTTCGACTCGGCGAGCAGGATGCCGGCGAGGAACGCGCCCATCGCCATCGACAGGCCAACCTGCTCCATGAGCAGCGCGGTGCCGAGCACCACCAGGAGCGCCGCGGCGGTCATCACCTCCCGGGCGCCGCTCGCCGCGAGCAGCCGGAAGAACGGGTTCAGGCCGTAGCGGCCGACCAGCACCACCGCGAGGATCGCCGCGAGCGCCTTGCCGGTGGAGACCGCGGCCTCCCCGAGCCAGGAGACGTCGGTCGCCTCGCCGGCCGAGGCCAGCAGCGGCATCAGCGCCAGGATGCCGACCACCGATAGGTCCTGGAACAGCAGGACCGCGAAGGCGCGCGCGCCGTAGGCGCTGCCGAGATCGCCCCGCTCCTCCAGGAGCTGCAGGGCCACCGCGGTGGCCGAGAGGGCGAGCGCGAGGCCGATCACCGCGGCGGCCCCGAAGCTGAGGCCCGCCACGAGGCCGGCGCCGCCGAGCACGAGCGCGCAGACGACGAGCTGCGCGGCGCCGAGGCCGAAGATGTCGCGGCGCATCGAGACGAGCTGCGACAGGTGCAGCTCCAGCCCGACGATGAAGAGCAGGAGCACCACGCCGATCTCGGCGACGCTCGCGGCCGTGTCGGGCTCGGCGATCAGCGACAGGCCGGAGGGCCCGATCAGCACGCCGGCCACGAGGTAGCCGAGCACGGCGCTCTGCCCGATCAGCCGGAAGATCGGCACGCCGATCACGGCCGCCGTGAGGAAGGTCAGGACCGGCGGCAGGAAGCTCGCATGTTCGACGGGGCTCGCCATGGTGATCGTCCCGGCGGTTCTGCTGGATCGGCGCAGGTGGAGCTTCCGCTTAGCGCGCACGGGGCCGGGATGCGAGCCGTAAGCGGGTGCCGTTCGGCACCGACGGGCCCGCGCGGGGCGGTTCGGCCCCGGCTCGGCCCGAGAGGCGCGCTCAGCCCAGAGACGCGCTCAGCCCAGAGACGCGCTCAGCCCAAGAGGCGGGGGCGCGCCCGGTGCGATCCGTCGATGAACTCGAAGCCGCCGGCGGCGCTCAGCATGTGCAGGCGCGTGCCCGGCCAGGCCGCGCCCGGGCACAGGCGCGTCTCGACCCGCTGCGCGTAGGCCTCCTCGTCGAGGCGCAGGATCCGGGCGAGGCCGAGCGCCGCGCCGTAGCCCTGGCGGCAATCCTGGACGGGCCGGATCAGGCCGCCGTCGCGCGCCACGATCGGGCCCGCGGCCCGGGCGGAGCCGATATCGATCAGCACCGGGTTGTGCCGGTGCGGGGTCCAGGGCCCGCGGAAATGCGGCGCGTGCCAGAGATGGAGCGTGTCGGAGTAGCTGCCGCCGCCGGCCCGGACCGTGGCGAACATCCACCAGCGGCCGCCGTGCTGCAGCAGGGTCGCGTCCCCGGCCACGACCCCGTCGAGGAGCACCGCCTCGTGGACCCAGCCGCGCGGGAAGTCGGTGGCCCGGTAGAGGTCGATCGTCCCGGAGGCGTGGGATTCCGGGATCATCCAGACCTGCCCGTCCGCCTCGAACACGAACGGGTAGGAGAGGTGGGTTTCGAGCTCGAGCACCGGCTCCGGGCGGCCGCGGGGCCCGTTCGCCCCGAAATCCACCGCTGCGATCACGCCCTTGCCGCGGCGGTAGTCGAATTCCTCCACGAACAGGGTCACGGCGCCGTCCCGGGCGATCGCGAAGGGGTCGGCGTAGAAGCGGCGCCCGTCGTCGGGAAGGACCTGCCAGCCGCCTTCGGGATGCCGGCGCAGGTCGATCAGGTCGGGGCCGACGATCCGCCGCCAGCCCACCCGCCAGTGCGGGCCGTGGAAGCAGAGGGCGTAGAGCCGACGGGCGATCTGGCGGGCGAGCCCCCCGGCGGCCCGGCGGCGGGCGCCCAGGCCGCCGAGGTCGTAGGCGGCCGCCGGCCGCAGGGGTGCTCCGGCGCCGTCGGGGAGTGCCGTCGAGGCGGCGCCGTCCAGGGCGGCGAGGATCAGCGTGATGGTCCGCGCGAGGTAGCCCTCGAAGGCCGTGAGCATCACCGTGTGCGATTCCGTGCCGAGGCGGCCGACCGCCACCGGCGCACCGTCCGGCCCGCGCAGGGCCGCCACCGGCGCCCCGTGGGCGAACAGGGCGGCGAGGAGGCCGGCCTCGCCCGGCATCCCGTCGTAATCGAGCCGCCAGGTCGGCGCCGGGCCCGGATCCGCGGGGCTGTCCGAGAGGTCGAGGACGAGGTCGGCGGCGCTCCAGACGGGCTCCGCGCCGTCGGGGCCCGCCTCGTAGGGGGCGAGGGCCACCGGCTCCGCCGCGGTCGCCAGGCCCGGCCGCGGCAGGCCGTGGATGGCGGCCTCCAGGCGGAACAGGAGCTCCGCGTTCGGCGGCAGGCCCTCCGCGTGCTCGACCCAGGCGACGCGGATCCGATGGTCGGGCCGCTGCCCGAGCTGGTCGAGGAGCCGGATGTGCCAGCCGCGCAGGGACCGGCGGTCGAGCCGCACGACGATGGTCCGGGTGCGGGCGCGCGTCCCGGAGGGCGACGGCTCCGTCCGGGCGGGAGCCCGGCCACCGGTCGCCGACGGCCGGTCCGCGCCTCCGATCACCCGCTCCATCAGCCGGTCAGCCCCGCGCCCCGCGTGCCGGATTTCGTATCGACGCTCACGGCGGCCAGACCCAAGATGCGCCCGGCCTCGACCCTCGATACGGTCGAGCCGGGCTCGAATGCTGTTACGCCGCGCCACGATCGAGCACGGCCGCGTGACTGTCTACAGGTTCAAGCTTAACGTGCGGGACGATTTCTGGAGGATGAACCGAAAAAATCGAAACGCCGTCCATCAAATAAACGCGTGTTGGCGGGTCGTGATACAGTGTCGCGAGGCGGTGGCAGTTCGCCGTGGGGAACCCCACCTCCAGCTGGACCGTTCGCCAGTCAAGGACGTGGTGCGGAGACAGGACATGACGCGCAAGACGCTGACGATGCCCCTCGCGGCGATGCTCCTCGCCGCCATTCCCGGAACGGCCTTCGCCTGGGGCGGCGGTGGCGGTGGCGGCGGCGACAGCGGGAGCGGCCTCTCGCCCTACGCGGCGCTGAGCGGCAACGATCGCTCGGCGGGGGTCAACAACGGCAATTACCGTGACCCGGCCCTCGACCCCTATATCCGGACCTACGATCCGGAGGCCGCGGCCCGCTACGCGGCGCCCCCGGCCGCGCAGCCGCGCCTGCGCGTGCGGCCGTATTACGGGTACCCCTACTGAGGCGATCTGCCTGAGGCGATCCGCGGAGGCCGTCTCGCGACGGCCTCGTCGTTCAGGAGCGTCCGACGCCGCTCGCGGCCCGGACGCGCTTGAGCGTCCACGGTCCGCCCGAGAGCTTGCAGCCGGTGCCGCGGACGAAGCGGCTGCGGCTCGGCGCGATCACTGATGCCAGGAAGTTGCGGCAGATCAGCTCGTCCGAGACGTACGGGAGCCCGGTCGGATTGACCGACCCGTGAAGCCCGGTCTCCGGGTTGTCCCACTTGACCGGCCGCCCGTTGCCCTGCGGATCCAGGGCGACGCTCAGGGCGGCCCGTGCCCGGCGCCAATCCTCCTCGGCGAGGTCGTCCCCGAAGCTCACGGGCCGCTTCTCGATGCTGCCGGTGACGGTCGGCTCCTCGACGACGCGCGGTGGCGCCGCCGGCGGATCGCCCCGGAAGACCAGTAGGGGCTGGCTGCAGCCGCACAGGGCCATCGCCATCGCCATCGACACCACCGACACGGACGCGCAGATGCGCGAACGCCGGCTTGGCCCTTTACACGCGCATCCCCGCATTACACCTGACTCACGACGGGCTATTCGCTCGACCGAACATGCCGATGTCGGTGCCCCCTCAGGCCCTGGACGCGGCTGGCAGGAGTCTTGGCGTGGATCAGTTAAGGACCGATGACCCGAAGCGCGCGGACTTCACGCTGAGCGAGGACCCCGTTGGGCTGTTCGCGGCCTGGATGAAGGAGGCCGAGGCCTCCGAGCCCGAGGACGCGAACGCGATGGCGCTCGCCACCGCCGGATCGGACGGGCTGCCGGACGTGCGGATGGTCCTGCTGAAGGACTTCGACGCGCGAGGCTTCGTCTTCTACACCAACACGCAGTCCACCAAGGGGGAGGAGCTGGCGCAGAATCCCCAGGCGGCCCTGGTGCTGCACTGGAAGAGCCTGCGCCGGCAGGTGCGGGCCCGCGGGCCGATCACGCCGGTCACGGCCGCGGAGGCCGACGCGTATTTCCAGAGCCGCCGCCGCGAGAGCCGGCTCGGGGCGATCGCCAGCCAGCAATCCCGCCCGCTGGCCGACCGCGCCACGCTGATGAACGCGGTGGCGGAGCTGTCCGAGCGGTACGGCGACGGGCCAATCCCCCGGCCGGAGCACTGGACCGGATTCCGGATCGCGCCGGTGAGCGTCGAGTTCTGGCAGAACGGCGATTTCCGCCTGCACGACCGGGTCCGCTTCACCCGGACGGGCGCGGGCTGGAGCCGGGCGCGGCTCTATCCCTGACATCAAGCCGAAACGCAGAGAGCCCCGGCAGGGCCGGGGCTCTCGCGTCGCGTGACGGGTGGCGCTGAGGCTCAGGCCTCCTCGCCGTCCTTCTTCTCGTCCTCGGCGGACTCCTCGGCCTTCTCCTCGGCGGCCTCGGCCGACTGCGCCTCGGCGATGGCGGCCTCCTCGGCCTCCACCTCGGCGCCGAGCACGGTCGGCGGCACGATGTTGGCCACCGGGTCGGTCTGCTCGCCGGTGTAGGTGCCGGCCGGGATCTTGATGTCGGAGACGTGGATGACGTCGCCGATCGCGCGGCCGGTCAGATCGACCTCGATCGCGTCCGGGATCTGGTCGGGGGCGACGTCGAGGCTCAGCGTGTGGGCCACGATGTTGAGGGTGCCGCCGAGCTTCTTGATGCCGGGTGCCGCGTCCTCGTTGACGAAGTGCACCGGCACCTCGACCGTGACGGTCTGGCCCGAGACGACGCGCAGGAAGTCGACGTGCAGCGGCACGCCGGTCACCGGGTCGAGCTGGAAGTCGCGCGGGATCGCGCGGACCTTCTTGCCGCCGGCGTTGATCTCGAACAGCGTGGTCTTGAAGCCGCCGGCGTAGATCAGGGTGCGGGTGCGGATGAGGTCGACCGCGATGGATTGCGGCGGCTGGCCACCCCCGTAGATGACGGCGGGAACTTGGCCCTGGCGACGAACGGCCCGGGCGGCCCCCTTGCCGACCCGGTCGCGTGCCACGGCCTCAAGCGTCTTCACAGCGCTCATGGCGTGATCCTTTACGATTGCTGGAGCCGGAAAACGAAAAGGCCGCCCCTGGCGGACGGCCACATCCTTCCCGGCGCGCCCCTGCCTCCAAGGGTGTCTCGGGGGCGCGCCGTGCGCATACACGGGCGGGGGCGGATTGGCAATGCGGCGGCGCCGCCGACCCGCGGCGGCCCGGCCGTCCGGCATCGATCACAGGCCCGCCAGCGCCCGCCGCGCCCGGCGCTTCTGCAGCCACAGGGTCAGGCCGAGCGCGGTCCCGATCACCAGCGCCGAGACGGCCGTGGTCACCGTTCCGAGGGCGTAGATCTCCGGCGTCGTCACCGTGGTGGTCAGGCCCTGCAGCTCCAGCGGCAGGGTGTTGCGGCCGCCGATCGCCTGGCTGGTGCGGGCGAGCTCGTCGAACGACAGGGTGAAGCCGAACAGCGCCACGCCGACGAGGGCCGGCGCGAGGATCGGCACCACCACGTGCCGGAGCGTCTGCGGGCCGCTGGCGCCCAGGTCGCGGGCGGCCTCCTCGTAGGCCGGGTCGAACCGGTTGAACACCGCGAACATGATCAGCAGGCCGAAGGGCAGGGTCCAGGTGAGATGCGCGCCCAGCGCCGAGCTGTAGAGGCCCATCAGCGTGCCGTGATCCTGCAGGAAACCCCAGCCGGTGGCGGCGGCGAGCGCCTTCACGGCGTCGTCGAGGAGCCGGAACTCCAGGCCGATGCCCAGCGAGACCACGATCGAGGGCACGATCAGGCTCGAGACCGCCAGGGCGAAGACGAGGCCGGCCCCGCGAAACCCCTTCCGGAAGGCGAGGCCCGCGTAGAATGCGATTCCCACGGTGAGCGCCATGACCACGAGGCCGAGGGCCAGCGAGCGCCGCAGCGCCGCCCAGATGTCGATCACGCCGACGCCTTCCCACAGCTTGGCGAACCAGTGGGTCGAGACGCCGTTCATCGGGAAGGTCAGGCCGCCGGACGGGCCCTGGAAGCTCAGCGCCAGGATCGTCAGAGTCGGCCCGTAGAGAAACAGGACGTAGAGGGCGAAGACCGCCGCCAGCAGGTAGAAGGCGCGGCCGCGAGGCTGGTCCATCGCTACAGCTCCCGCCGGAGGTCGATCATCCGGGTGAGCCCGAGGATCATCAGCAGCACGGCGGCGAGCAGCACCACGGCGTTGGCGGCGGCGGCCGGGAACTGCAGGTAGGACATCTGCACCTGGATCACCTTGCCGACGCTGGCGATCTGCTGGCCGCCCATCACGCCCACGGTGACGAAGTCGCCCATCACCAGGGTCGTCACGAAGATCGTCCCGATGGCGATGCCGGGCTTGGCGAGCGGCAGGATCACGTTCCAGAGGATCTGCGCGCCCGACGCGCCGCCGTCGCGCGCCGCCTCGATCAGCCGCCGGTCGATGCGCGCGAGGCTGTTGAAGATCGGCACGATCATGAACACCGTGTCGAGGTGCACGAAGGCCAGGACCACCGCGAAGTCGGAATAGAGCAGGCCCTCGATCGGCTCGCGGATCAGCCCGAGGGTGCGCAGCGTGTCGTTGACGAGGCCGTTGCGGCCGAGCAGCGGGATCCACGAGATCATGCGGATCACGTTCGAGGTCCAGAACGGGATCGTGCAGAGCAGGAACAGGCCCATCCGCACCGTCCCCGAGCGGATGTGGAAGGCCAGGAAGTACGCGATGGCGAAGCCCAGCGGCAGCGTGATCGCCAGCGTCAGCGCGACGAACTTCACCGTCGACAGGTAGGTGCGCACGGTCGTGCAGAGGTCGGCCGACAGGCAGCCGTCGAACACGTCGGCGTAGTTCTGCAGGGTGAGCGCCGGGATGATCTCGTACTCGTTGTACTCCCAGAGCGAGACGATCCCGGTGAGCACCAGCGGCACCACCAGGAAGACGAGGAAGACGAGGGCCAGTGGCGCGGCCTGGAGATAGGCGAGGGCGCGGCCGCGCGGGCGCGCCGCGACGGTGGGCGCTGCGGTGTTCGCAGCGGCCGCGGCGGGCAGGGCGAGATCGCTCATCGGGCTCGCCCCACGCGTGCTGATGCGTCCCATCTCCTCAGTGGGGTGCGATGCGCACGCATCGGTTCCCGCAAGGCGCGACGCGCCCCCTCTCCCGTGCGGGAGAGGGTTGGGGTGAGGGACAGGGGCTTTCCGGAGAGGTCGCATCCCTCACCCTGTCCCTCTCCCGCACGGGAGAGGGGACCCGCGTTCCATCCAGCCGCCGCGTGGCCGCGCAGGATGGGACTCTTCGGTCGCTTGCAGCGGGCGCCCACCGCCCTCACGCCGCGATGAACTCGTTCCACTTGCGCACCATGTAGGTGTTCTCGTCCATCACGGCGTTCCAGCAGGCGACGGCGCCCATCCGCGCGTCGAAGGAGCCGCCATCGCGGGTGGCGCCGGCCTTCTCGATCAGGGTGCCGTCGGGGCCGAGGATGTCCTTCTCGGCGGGCTTCCCCTCCATCCAGAAGGCCCACTCGTAGGGCTGCATGTTCGCCTGGGCGGTCTCCAGCACGGCGGAGTAGTAGCCCTGCCGGTTGAGGTACGCCCCGGCCCAGCCGGACAGGAACCAGTTGATGAAGTCGTAGGCCGCGTCGAGCTTCCGGCCGCTCAGCGTCTTGGGGATGCCGAAGCCCGAGGCCCAGGCCCGGTAGCCCTCCTTCAGCGGCTGGTAGGTGCAGGGCACGCCCTGCGCCCGCACCTTGGTGACGGCGGGCGACCACATCGACTGGATCACCGTCTCGCCCGAGGCCATCAGGTTCACGGATTCGTTGAAGTCCTGCCAGAAGGCGCGGAACTGACCGGCGCGCTTGGCCTCGATCAGCACCTTAATGGTGCGGTCGATCTCGGGCTTCGTCATGTTGCCCTTGTCGCCGTAGGTGTAGTCGCCGGTCGCCTCCACCACCATGGCGGCGTCCATGATGCCGATCGACGGGATGTTGAGGATCGAGGCCTTGCCCTTGAAGGCCGGGTTCAGGAGCTCCTTCCAGCTCGTGACGGGCACCTTGATCAGGTCCGGCCGGATGCCCAGCGTGTCGGCGTTGTAGACGGTCGGGATCAGCGAGATCCACCCGGTCTGTTCGCCGGCAAATTTTTTGGAATCCTGGCCTTCCAGGTAGAAGACCTTCCTGGGCGCCGTGCCCTGGTCGCCGATCTTCTTGCCCGCCACTTCTCCCTTCGTGAAAACGGACGAGATCTTGTCGGCGAGCTTGATCCGCTTGGCGTCCATGCCCTGCAGGTTGCCGGAGGGCAGGATCTTCTTGAGGCTGAAATACTCGGTGTCGATCAGGTCGAAGGAGTTCGGCTGGGTGACCGCCCGCTTGGTCACCTCGTCGGTCACCACCGGAATGTATTCGAGGGTGATGCCCAGATCCTCCTTCACCTTCTTGGCGATGTCGGCGGACTGGTTCACGGCGGTGCCGAGATAGCGGAGGGTCACGGGCTCGGCGGCGTGCACCGCCGGGAAGCCGGTCACCGGCGTCGCGGCGAGCGCGGCGGCCCCCTTCAGGAGCGTGCGCCGGCTCGGCTTCTGGGGCAGGTTCATGGTGGTCTCCGTTAGGCGTCGAGGTGGTGGGCGGCGGCCGCGTCCCAGCCGACCGGGATCGTGTCGCCGAGACGGAGCGGGCGGCTCGCGAAATCCGCGTCGCTGAGGATCGCCGTGAGGGCGGCGGGGCTCTCGGGCGTCCGCTCCAGCCCGTCGGCGTCGAGGCCGACATGGACGCTGGTGCCCTGGTACTCGACCGCCACCACCCGGGCCGGCAGCGCGCCGGGGCCGGCCTCGGCGCCGAGCCGCATCCGGTCGGCCCGCACGGCGACGAGCCCGTCGGGCAGCCGGATCACGTTGTGGCCACCGATGAACCGGGCCACGAAGGCGGTGGCCGGGCGCTCGAACACGGTACGCGGGTCGGCGGCCTGCTCGATCCGCCCGGCATTCATCACCACTACGAGGTCGGAGAGCGCCATCGCCTCCTCCTGGCTGTGGGTGACGTGGATGAAGGTGAGCCCGAGCTCGGTCTGGATCCGCTTCAGCTCGACCCGCATCCGCACCCGCAGGAACGGGTCGAGGGCGGAGAGCGGCTCGTCGAGGAGCAGCACCTTCGGGCCGGTGACGAGGGCGCGGGCGAGGGCCACGCGCTGCTGCTGGCCGCCCGAGAGCTGGGCCGGCAGGCGCCCGGCGAGGTGGCCCATCTGCACGAGGTCGAGCATGGCCATCGCCTTGGTCCGGCGCTCCGCCTTGCCGATCCCGCGCATCTTGAGGCTGAAGGCGACGTTGTCGCGCGCGTCGAGATGCGGGAACAGCGCGTAGCTCTGGAACATCATGGCGGTGCCGCGCGCGGCCGGGGCCGCGTCGCCGACCGCCTTCGGGCCGATCACCACGTCGCCGGCGCTGGCGCGCTCGTGGCCGCCGATCATCCGCAGCGTCGTGGTCTTGCCGCAGCCGGAGGGGCCGAGCAGGCAGCAATAGGCGCCGGACGGCACCTTCAGGTCGATGCCGTCGACCGCAATGGCCGCGCCGTAGCGCTTGGTCAGGCCGATCAGTTCGACATCCATGCGGTGCTCCCCCCGGAGATTGCAGGCAAGCGGCGGGCCAGCGTCGCCCTCAGGCGTGCCGCCGCTCGGCCGGATCGACGGCCCGGTCGAGCACCCGCCCGCGCCCCGGCTCGGACAGGACCCGGCCGTCCTCGGCGATGACCTGCCCGCCCGCGATGGTCATGACCGGCCAGCCGGTGACGTCGAAGCCTTCCCAGGGCGTGTAGTCGGAGCCGTGGTGCAGGTTCGCCTGGCGGATGGTCTCGCGCCGGTTCGGGTCCCACAGGGTCAGGTCGGCGTCGAAGCCCGGGGCGATCGAGCCCTTGCGCGGGTAGAGCCCGTAGAGCTTGGCGTGGTTCGTGGCGGTGAGCGCGGCGAACTGGTTGAGGCTGATGCGCCCCTTCGAGACGCCCTCCGAGAAGAACACCGGCAGGCGCGTCTCGATGCCGGGAATGCCGTTCGGGATCCAGCGGAAGGAGGTCTTACCCCGCGGGTTCAGCTTGCCTTGCGGGTCGTCGTAGCGGAACGGGCAATGGTCGGACGAGACCACGTCGAAGATCCCGCGGCGGATCCCCGACCACACCGCCTCCTGGCTCTCGACGTCCCGCGTCGGCGGCGAGCAGACGTACTTCGCCCCCGCCATGGGATCCTCCTGGCAGAGACCCTTCATGTCCTCGGCCGTGAGGGTGAGGTATTGCGGGCAGGTCTCGGCCCGGATCTTCAGGCCCCGCGCCTGCGCCCAGGCGATCTGCTCGGTGGCCTCGCGCCCCGAGACGTGGACGATGACGATCGGCAGGTCGATCAGCTCCGCGTGGCTGATCGCCCGGTGGGCCGCCTCCCGCTCGACGATCTCCGGGCGCGACAGGGCGTGGCCGTAGGGCCGGGTCTCGCCCGCTCGCTCCAGCCGCTCGCTCAGGTAGCGGATCGCGTCGTAGCCCTCGGCGTGGACCATGACCCGGGCGCCCTGCCGCCGCGCGACGTGGAACACGTCGAGGAGCTGGCGGTCGTTCAGCACGAGGTCGTCGTAGGTCATGAAGACCTTGAACGAGGTGTAGCCGTCGGCCACCAGAGCCGGCAGCTCCTGGCCGAGCACCGCCTCGGTCGGGTCCGAGATGATCATGTGGATCGCCACGTCGACGTGGCACTGGCCCTCGGCCCTGGCCCGGTAGGCGTCGACGGCGCCGCGCAGGGAAGCGCCCCGGGGCTGGAGCGCGAAGGGCATCACGCAGGTGTTGCCGCCGGCCGCCGCCGCCCGGGTGGCGCTGGCGAAGTCGTCGGCCATGACGATGCCGGGGCCGGAATCCTGGGCGATGTGGACGTGGCTGTCGATGCCGCCCGGCAGGACCAGCAGGCCGGAGGCGTCGATCACCCGGGCGGCGTCGGCGATACCCTCGGCCACCGCGACGATCCGCCCGCCGCGCACGCCGATATCGGCCCGGACCGTGTCGCTCGCCGTGACCACCGTGCCGCCCCGGATGGCAAGGTCGAATTCAGGCATGCCGCTCACTCCTCCGCGCCAGCGGGCGCGCCGGGCCGATGCACGGTCCGCGCCGATTCGGGCGGACGCGGTCGGCACCGCAGGAGGTCACAGGCCGCTGTTCGGGTCCAGCGGGCCGCGAGCGGCACGGCCTGACGCCCACGGTTCCAGCCGAAGCCTTCGGCTGGCGTCGCTCTCCCGTCATCACGAGCGCAGCGACGTGACCCAGGGGCGCGCGACGCCGGAAAGCGGAGCACTACCCTGGATTGCTTCGCTCCGCTCGCAAGGACGGGTGTCTCGCGGGGTGCCTCGGGCGGACCGGCGCGGACGCCCCGTCCGCGGGTCCGGCACGCAGGCGCGATGGCGCCGCTGCGTGGAACTGCCGCCAGACGCGGCGCATGTGCCGGGCGGAGCCGAAGCCGGCGCGCTCGGCGACCTGCTCCAGGCCGAGGTCGCTCTGCGCGATCAGCTCCCGGGCCAGCGCGACGCGGGACCGGTTGACCGCGTCCGTCACGGTCATGCCGGCGTGGAGCCGGAACAGCCGCGCGAGGTTGCGCGGGCTCGCGCCCGCGACCCGGCCGAGCAGCGCCGGCGACCAGTCCCGGGCCGGGTCGGCGGCGATCGCGTCCTGGGCCCGGTGGACCGCCGGGTGCAGATGGCTGCGCCCCTCGAGCCAGGGCGAGAGCTGGGGATCGTCGGGCCCGCGCCGCATGTACACGACGAGCGTCCGCGCGACGGCGACCGCCGTCGCCGGGCCCGCCCACTCCGCTACGAGGTGCAGCATCAGGTCGATGCCGGCCGTGACGCCGGCGCTGCTGAACCGGTCGCGGTCCTGCACGAACAGGCGGTTGTCCAGGACTCGGGCCTCGGGGGCCGCCGCCCTCAGCCGGTCGCAGCTGGCATGGTGGGTGGTGCAGACGTAGCCGTCGAGGAGCCCGGCCCGAGCCGCGAGCAGCGCGCCCTCGCAGACGGTCGCCACGATGTGGCCCGGCCGGACCGCGCCGCGCAGCCACGCGACGATCTCGGCCTCCGCGTTGGCGTCGGGCGCTCCGGCCGGCCCGTCGCCGAGCACCTGCGTGGCGGAGCCCGGCAGGAGCACGACCGTCCCGTCCGCCACCGTCTCCGGCAACGGTCCGGCACCGCCCAGGTCGAGCCCGATCGAGCAGCGGGTGAGCGCCCGCGGTGCCGCGTACGCCACCGCGAAGCCGACCCGGTCCTGGACGGTGCCGGCGATCCGCAGCACCTCCAGCGGGCCGGCGAGGTCGAGCAGCAGCGCGCGCGGCGGCAGGACCACGAGGACCGGGATGTGCCGCGCCGCCCCGCTCACGCGGCGACCGGCAGGTCCGGGCCGGCCAGCGCCTGGTCCACGGTGGCGATCCGGGCGAACCGGTCGGTCAGCACCAGCTCGGTGCGGGCCTTGATCTCGTCCGCGCCGAAGCGGCGGCCGTCCGGGTGGGTCATGGCGAAGGTCAGGGTGGCCTCGGTCACGTAGTCGACCTGCCAGCCGCTGTCGGAGGCGTGGCGGGCCGTGGTCTCGCAGCACTGCTCGGTCCGGATGCCCGACACGATCAGCCGGCGGATGCCGTGCTGCGTCAGCCAGCCCGACAGGCCGCTATCGACCAGGGCGCTGTGCCGGCGCTTGTGGAAGGTGGCCGTCGGCGCGATCACGACCGGCGCGAGGGTGCGGACGTGGCCGGAGGCGATGGCGAACGGGCCGCTCTCGGCCACGTGGAACACCTGCAGGACCGGGATCCGCCGCGCGGCGCCGTCGATGAGCGCCTGCAGGCGCGCGGTGAAGGGCGGGACATCGGCGTCGTTCCAGAAGGGCCTGTGCCGGAAGGATTCCTGGACATCGATGACCAGCAGCGCAACATCGGACATTTCGTGTCTCCTGTTCGGTGAAGCGAGCCGCAGCATTCACCGGCGGGACCCGGCGGGAAAGAAACCGCACCGCCAACGAGCGGACATATCCGGCCATTCTCGGGCGAACAGGAGCCGCGCGTGAGCGACCATCCCAAGACGATCTTCGTGCTCACCGGGGCCGGCGTCTCGGCCGAGAGCGGGCTCGGCACGTTCCGCGACCGCGGCGGGATCTGGGCGCGGTTCGACCCGATGAAGCTCGCCACACCGGAGGCCTACGCGGCCGATCCCGACACGGTGCTCGACTTCTACGACTATCGCCGCCGCGGCGTGGTCGCGGCCGAGCCGAACGCCGCGCACTTCGCTCTGGCGCGGGCCGAGGCGCGGATCGCCGACCGGGGCGGGCGGCTGTTCCTGTGCACCCAGAACGTCGACGACCTGCACGAGCGGGCCGGCTCGCGGGCGGTCACCCACATGCACGGCGAGCTGCTCAAGGCGCGCTGCTGCGCCTGCGGCGCGGTCACCCCGTGGCGCGCCGACCTGAGCCGGGCGGACAGCTGCCCCACCTGCAGCACTCCGGGCCGGATGCGGCCGGACGTGGTCTGGTTCGGCGAGATGCCGATGCACCGCGACGCGATCGAGGCGGCGCTCTCCGAGGCCGACCTGTTCGTGGCCGTGGGCACGTCGGGGGCGGTCTACCCGGCGGCCGGCTACGTGCGGCAGGCCCAGGCCCTCGGCATCCCGACCTGCGAGGTCAACCTGGAGCCGTCCGACAACGCCGACGCCTTCGACGCGACCCGCTACGGGCCGGCGAGCGTCGCGCTGCCGCGCTACCTCGACGAGCTCGGCCTCTAGCGGGGCGACCGGCCGACGGCGGGGATTCGGGACCGGCCGCGGACGGGGCCGACCACGCGGCGTTCGCCTTCGGGCTCGCCAACCTGTTGTGCGAACGAGGTTTCTCGGCCCGTGATCCGCCGGACCGGGTCAGGATCAAAATCTTAAATGACGCGAATCACATCGGCGCGAGCTGTCAAGAACTGGTCGGGCAGTTGCCCACGGGTTACAACAGTCAAGCTCGGGATCGGCGTCGCGGCCTACCCGAGCGTTCGTTGAAGCCACAAGGGGAAGCAACTACCCATGCAGCACTTCACCGTAACCGACCGCGAGCGTGACACCGTCCTGGCGGCACTGCGCTATTACCAGTTCTACCGGATGCAGGGTCATCCGTTCGACCCCCGTCAGGATCACCTGATCGACACCATCGCCGGCCGGGCCGGCGAGGCGCTGGACCTCGCCGAGATCGACGATCTCTGCGCCGGCCTGAACGGCAACCCGCACGCCCTCGCCGCCGCGGCGGCCTAAGGCAGCTTCCGGGGCGGCCGAGGCCGCCCTCGCCGACCCCGCGGCCGGCCCAGGGACGGGGCCGGAGGACGGGCAACCTCCGAGATGAGCGGGCCACCGCCGCCGGAGCGAACCTTCCTCACCGGGGCCGGGCTTCGCGCCCGAACCACACCCTGCCGACGCGCATCCGGGCCTGCCCCGCGGCGCGTCGGTCCGACGGGTGGGTCCGCGCGGCGGGCCCCCCGAAAGGCCGGTTTCGCGCGACGCCGAAACGTGGCCTAACGGATGCGCGACGGCCGCACGGCCGCGCCTTCCGGGAGCGCCGAGGTCGATGATGCGGACGGGTTCGCGACGGATCCGCCGCGGCGTCCTGCGGGGCGCCGTCCTGCTGCTCCTCGGGCTCGCGCCCGCCACACCCGAGCCCGTTCAGGCCGCGCCCGAGAGCGTCGCCACCGCGCTGGTCGTCTCCGTGGACGTGTCGCAATCCGTCGACGAGGCGCGCTTCCGGCTGCAGATGGAGGGCATCGCCGAGGCCCTGGAGGATCCGTCGGTCCTCGGCGCGATCACCGGCAATCCGGGCGGGATCCTGTTCGCGATGGTCACCTGGGCGGACCGGGCGACCCTCGCGGTCGGTTGGCGGCGGATCGCCGGCCGGGCCGATGCCGCGGCGGCCGCGGCCCTGGTGCGGGCGACGCCGCGCCAGGCGGGCGAGTTCACCTGCCTCGGCCAGATGTTTCGCACCGTGACCGCCGCCGTGCTCCCGGCGCTCCCGGTCCCGGCCGAGCGCGTGGTGGTCGACGTCTCCGGCGACGGGATCGACAACTGCACCGACGCCGACAGCCTCGCGGAGGCGCACCGGTCACTGCTCGACACCGGCGCGACGGTCAACGGCCTGCCGATCCTGGTGCCGGGCGAGAACGACGTGGTCGGGGCCGGGGCCTACCGGGCGCCCGGCTACGGCCTGCTCCCGACGCCGCTGCCGCAGGAGCGCACGGGCCTGGAGCAGTGGTACCGCGCGCACGTCATCGGCGGCCCGGGGGCGTTCCTGCTGGCGGCCGCCGGCTACGGCGACTTCTCGCGGGCGCTGCGGCGGAAATTCGTGATCGAGATCAGCGCGCTGGGGCAGTGACGGGGCTCTCCCCGGACGTACGTCACGCGGATCGGATCGCCCTCGCGGCTGGCCCTGAGCCAACCGTGACGGGCCGGCGCGGACCTGACGGAGGCTGGGGTATTACGCGCTCCGTCATCATGAGCGAAGCGACCCAGGGCAGCGCGACCTCGGAAGGCTTGGCGTGACCCTGGGTTGCTTCGCTCCGCTCGCAAAGACGGTGGGGCAGAAACGGACAACCGGAAAGCGTATCAGCCCCTCAGGGTGCCTTCTTCAACTGCTGCTCGGCGCGGGTGAGCGCCGCCTCGCACGCCTTCGCGTCGCCTTTCTGATCCGCCGTGCGCGCCTCTTCCAGGGCGACCTTCGCCTGCTGGGCGGCGTCCGCGCCCTGGCCGGCCTGGGCCGACTTCTCCGGCGGCGCCTGCGGCGACTCGTTCGCCCGCTGGCCCTCCGTCCCGGTGACACCCTCGCCGCCGCGCTTGGCGGCGTTACCCTGGCCGCTGGTCGAGGCGGAGATCGACTGGGTCAGCTCGGACTGGACCCGCTTGGAGACGCCCTCGATCCGGTCGCCGCAGGGCGAGGCGAGGGCGGGGGCCGCCGTCAGGATCAGGGTCAGGCAGGCCGTCAGGGCGGGACGCATCATCGGGTCGAGTACTTTCCAAGAGAATGGGGCCGCGGGTTTCCCCACGGCCCCAACGCCTCGCGACGGGTGACGGTTCAGGCGCTCAGCTGATCGCGGATCGGCAATTGCCGGACCCGCCGGCCGGTGGCCGCGAAGATCGCGTTGGCGATGGCCGGCGCCACCGGCGGCACGCCGGGCTCGCCGACGCCGCCGAGCGGACCGTCCCAGCGGCCAGTCGGCACCAAGTGCACGCGGACCGCCTTCGGGGCTGCGTCGATCCGGAGGACCTCGTAGCCGTCGAAGTTGTTCTGGACCGCCCGGCCCTGCTTGAAGGTGATCTCGGAGGTGAGGGCGAGCCCCATCCCCATGACCACGGCGCCCTCCATCTGCGAGCGGATGCGCTCCGGGTTGACCTGCGGGCCGCAATCGACCGCGATGTCGATCGCCTTCACCTGGACCTGGCCCTTGTCGTCGACCTCCACCTCGGCCGCCACCGCCGTGTAGGTGACGAAGCTGTAGTGGCCGGCGATGCCGAGGCCGGTGCCCTTCGGCATCTGGCGACCCCAGCCCGCGCCCTTGGCGGCCGCCTCGATCACGCCGCGCAGGCGGCCGGTCTCGATCGGGTAGCGCTTCGGGTCCTCGCCGTAGTTCCAGACGTCACCGATCTCGGTCGGGCTGATCTTGCGATCGGGTCCGATGAGCGCGAGCAGGTACTCCTTCGGCTCGCGGCCGGCGGCGTGCGCCAGCTCCGACACGAAGGACTGGATCGCGAAGGCGTGCGGAATGTTCGACACCGAGCGGAACCAGCCGATGCGGGCATGCGCGGCGGCCTCGGGGTTCTCCAGTCGCATGTTCGGGATGTCGAGCGGCGTGTTGACCAGCCCCATCCCGAGCTCGAACGGCAGCTCGTGCTTCGGGTCGGGCGCGAAGATCGAGCCGATCGTCGGCGCCACCGAGCGGTGCAGCCACGCCACCGGCATGCCCTTGTCGTCGAGGCCGGCCTCCAGCCGCTCCACCGAGATCGTGTGGTAGAAGCCGTGGTGGAGGTCGTCCTCGCGGGTCCAGGCCAGCTTCACCGGCGCGCCGTCGACGGCCTGCGAGCAGAGCGCCGCCTCAACCACGTAATCGGGCTTCGACTTGCGCCCGAACCCGCCGCCGAGCAGCGTGACGTTCACCTTGACCTTGTCGTCGGGCAGCTTGAGCGCCTTCATCAGGCGGTCGTTGGCGGCCTGCGGACCCTGGACGCAGGCCCAGGCCTCGCAGAACCCGTCCTTCACCCGGGCTACCGCCGCCGGGGGCTCCATGGGGGCCTGGGCGAGGTGCGGCACGAAGTACTCGGCCTGGACCTTGGTCTTGGCCTTGGCCATGGCGCCGTCGACGTCGCCCTGCGTGCGCACGACCTTGCCCGGCTTGCGCGCGGCGGCCTCCAACTCCTTGCGGAACGCGTCGGTATCGTAGCCGGCGTTCGGGCCGTCGTCCCAGGTGATCTTGAGCGCGTCCCGGGCCTTCAGGGCTGCCCAGGTGTTCTTGGCCACCACGGCGACGCCGCCGAGCGGCATGAACTCCGAGGGGATCGGGGTGGCGTCGATCTTGAAGATCTTCACGACGCCCGGGACCTTCTTGGCCTCGCTGTCGTCGAAGGACTTCACCGTGCCGCCGTAGACGGCCGGGCGCGCGACGACCGCGTACAGCATCCCGTCGAGCTTGGTGTCGAGGCCGTAAACGGCCTTGCCGGTGGTGATGTCGAAGTTGTCGATCAGACCGATCTTGCCGGTGCCGATGTAGCGGAAGTCCTTGGGATCCTTCAGCTTGACGTCGGCGGGCACCGGCAGCTCGGCGGCGGCCTTGGCGACCGCGCCGTAGCCGAGGGTGCGGCCCGACTTGGCGTGGGTCAGCGTGTGGTTGACGGCCGTCACCTCGGAGGCCGGCACGCCCCACTGCTTGGCCGCCGCCTGGATCAGCATCAGCCGCGCGGCGGCGCCGGCGTGGCGGAAGTGCTGGAAGAAGTGGCGGGTCGAGCGCGAACCGTCCGTGTCCTGGTTGCCGAAGCGGCTCTCGTCGCCCCAGGCCTGGACGACCTTCACCTTCGCCCAGTCGGCCTCCAGCTCGTCGGCGACCGTGAAGGCCACAGAGGTGCGGATGCCCTGGCCCATGTCGGAGCGGTGGTTGGTCACCGTGACGGTGCCATCCGGCGCGATGGCGACGAAGACCTTCGGGTCGTCGCGCCAGCCGTGCGGCATGCCGTCGGCGCCGAACTTCTGCTCCTTCTGCTCCTTGGTCTGGGTCTCGTCGGCCCGGGCCGGGCGCAGCGAGAGGGCCAGAACCAGGGCGCCGGCGCCGCCGAGGATGCCGCGGCGGCTGACGTTGTCGAGGGCCGGCGTGGTGCCGGCGGCGCGCTCAGCGGTGAGCTTGGCGTCGTGGATCACAGGCGCTCTCCCTTGCTGGCGGGCGCCGTCTGGCCGGCGGCCTGATGGATCGCGGCGCGGATGCGCGGGTAGGTGCCGCAGCGGCAGATGTTGCCGCTCATCGTGGTGTCGATGTCGTCGTCGGTGGGCTTCGGCGTGTCCTTGAGGAGGGCAGCCGCCTGCATGATCTGGCCGCACTGGCAGAAGCCGCACTGGGCGACGTTCTGGTCGCGCCACGCCACCTGCACGGGATGGTTGCCGTCCGGCGACAGACCCTCAATGGTCACGACCTCCTGGCCGGCGGCCGCCGAGACCGGCGTGATGCAGGCGCGGGTCGCCGCGCCGCCGAGATGGATGGTGCAGGCCCCGCAGAGCGACACGCCGCAGCCGAACTTGGCGCCGGTGAGCCCGAGCTCGTCCCGCAGGTACCACAGCAGCGGCATGTCGGGGTCGCCGTCGAAGCTGCGCGCAGCCCCGTTCACGGTGAGTTTGATCATCGTTGCGTCCTGTCTGGCGGCGCCGGAGCGGCGATCAGTCGGGTCCGAGCCGGGCCGGGGGCCTCGGCCGGCTTAGCCGGCTCACGTTCCCCGGTGCGGACAGGCCGCGGGGCGAACGCTCAAGCTCAGAATAATAAATATTCTAAGGCACGCGGCGGGGTCGGCGCAACGCGGGGACGCGGCCGGTCATCCCCGAGCCTCTGCGCCCGGGGCATGCCGCGTGCGGCGGCGCACATGGGCGACCATCGATGCGGAGACGCGGGCCAGTCGATTCAGGCCGGCGTTCCGGTCAGCCGCGCGCCGTGGCCGCGGTTGGTTCGAAGCGCGAACGCATCGTTACGCCCCGACATAGCGTGTCGATCCTCAGTCGTTTCGCTCGCGAGGACGGCGTTTCGCGTCCAACTCAGATCCCCTGGCACTGACCCATTCTGGTAGCAATCGAGGCACGTCGGTCGCAGACCGTCACGGCACGGTCTCCAGATCCGTCCTGCGGAACTCGTCGGCCGTGGCCAGGATCGGCGTGCGGTAGAGCCGTGCCGCCGCGTGGTGGAGACAATCGCCGAGGTTGAGGCCGTGGCGGCCGGCCCGGTATCGATGCGCGGCCGACAGGGCGAGCGCCGTCGTCTCGATGGCCGGCGGCAGGTCGCAGATCTCGATGCCCCTGGCTTCGAGAAATTCGAGGACGATCGGCCCGACCGCCTCGACCGTCATGTCGAACTTGTCGGGCCGCGCGAGGGCCAGCACCGTTTCGAGGACGGCAACGGGCGACGTTCTGCACTGGCGTGCCGAGGCGAGCGCCGTGGAGATCCGCTCGGCCTCGGGCTCGTCGGCGAGCAGGGCCACGATCGCGGACGCATCCACGAACATCAGACGCTTTCCCACATCGCGTCATACGCATCCCGCGCGAGAGGCACGCGGGCGGTCTCGCTGAGCGCGACCCCGTGCTTCTGACGCACCCGTGCGGCGGTCTCCCGCGGGGACTCCTCCCGGTGGCGGCGCTCGATCGCCTCGCGCATGGCGATGACGATCGCCTCGGTGATGCCGACTCCCACCAGGGCGGCGAACCGGCGTGTCAGCGCGTCGGCCTCGGGATTGTTGACGTTGATCGGCATGCGGTCGGCCCTCGGGCACGATGTAGATAAGCTCTTCCGCCGATCTACACCAGCGTGCGGCCCTCAGACCGTCACCTGCGTCCCGACCTCCACCACGCGCCCGGTCGGGATCTGGAAGAAGTCCGTCGCGTCGTTGGCGTTCTTGGCGAGGGTGATGAAGATCCGGTCCTGCCAGAGCGGCATGCCCGAATGCGCCGCCGGCCGGATCGAGCGGCGCGACAGGAAGAACGACGTCGCCATGATGTCGAACTTGAAGCCCTGGCGGCGCAGCAGCACCAGCGTCTTCGGGATGTTCGGCGTCTCCATGTAGCCGAATTTCATCACGACCTTGTAGAAATGCGGGCCCACCGGCTCGATCCGCACCTTGTCGGCCTCGTTCGAGCGCGGTGTGTCCACCGTCTCGACGGTGAGGATCACGTTCTTCTCGTGCAGCACCTTGTTGTGCTTGAGGTTGTGCAGGAGCGCCGCCGGGGCGATCTCGGGATCGCTCGTCAGGAACACCGCGGTGCCGCGCACGTGGTGGGGCGGGCTCTTCTCCAGCATGCTGACCAGCTCGACCAGCGGCACGTCGGTCTTGCGGGTCTTGTTGAACAGGATCGTCACCCCGCGCACCCAGGTCCACATCAGGATGATGAGGCCGCCCGCGAGCAGCAGGGGTACGTAGCCGCCCTCCACGACCTTGATCAGGTTGGAGAGCAGGAACAGGAACTCGAGGACGATGAAGGGCAGCATCACGGCCGCGGCCGCCACGGGCGACCACTTCCACATGCGCCACATCACCAGGAAGGTCAGCGAGGCGGTGAGCAGCATCGTGCCGGTCACCGCGATGCCGTAGGCCGAGGCCAGCGACGACGAGGTCTTGAACAGCACGGCGAGCAGCACCACGCCGAACATCAGGAGGGCGTTGATCTGCGGCAGGTAGATCTGGCCGGCATGCGACTCGGAGGTGTGGCGGATCTCCAGCCGCGGCAGCAGGCCGAGCTGGATCGCCTGCCGGGACAGCGAGAAGGCACCGGTGATCACCGCCTGGCTCGCCACCACGGTGGCGATCGTGGCGAGCACCACCATCGGCAGCAGGCCCCAGGCGGGCACGAGCTGGAAGAACGGATCGGCCGTGTCGGGCTTCTCCAGCACCAGGGCCGCCTGCCCGAGATAGTTGAGGGCGAGCGCCGGGAAGACGAGGCAGATCCAGGCCACCTGGATCGGCTTGCGGCCGAAATGGCCGAGATCGGCGAACAGGGCCTCGGCCCCGGTCACCGCCAGGAACACCGCCCCCAGGGCGATCAGCGCGCCGCTGCCGTGGCCGAGCAGGTAGTGCACGGCGTGCCAGGGATTGAGCGCGCGGAACACCTCCGGGTGCAGGGTGATGTGCGGCAGCGCCGCGAGCGCCATGGCGAGGAACCACACGACGGTCACCGGCCCGAAGAAGGCCGCCACCTTCCCGGTCCCGCGGTTCTGCACGAGGAACAGCGCGACGATGATCACCACGGTGATGGGCAGGACGTACTCGTCGAGGGCGGGCGTGACGAGCTTCAGGCCCTCCACCGCCGAGAGGACCGAGATCGCCGGCGTGATCACCGCGTCGCCGTAGAACAGCGAGGCGCCGAGGAGCCCCAGCATGAACACGATGCGCGAGCCGCCGAGCGCCTTCCGGGCCAGCGCCATCAGCGAGAGGATGCCGCCCTCGCCGTTGTTGTCCATGCGCAGCAGGATCGCGACGTACTTGACCGTCACGATCATGAAGAGGGCCCAGAGGATCAGCGACACGGTGCCGATCACCTCCTCGGGCAGCAGGATGCCGTCGGTCCGGGCCGGGACCAGGGCCTCGCGGAACGCGTAGAGCGGGCTGGTGCCGATATCGCCGTAGACGACACCGACGGAGCCGACCAGCAGCGTCCAGAACCCGGCATGGCCGTGCTGGGTCTCGGCCTTCTCGGGGGCGTCGAGGCTGCCGGCGGTGGCCGGCCCGTGCGTCGGCGCCGGGGCGCCGGTCTCGTCGGCGGCCTGGGCGGCCGCGCGCGCGGCGTCGGGGGCTGCGGGCGCGGGCTGGGGGGCTACGCCGGGTGCGAAGGTTTGGCTCATGCGGATGTCGGAAGCTCGGGCGTGGCCGGCGCTTCGCGGTTCGGCTCAGGGGCCAGTCGGGGCCGGGCAGAAAACGCGAAGACTCCGCCGAACCGTGCGGGCCGGCCACCGGGCCGACCGCTCGCGGGATCGTGCGGCCTTGCTATCATGCCCTCGTGCGCCCGGAAACCGTGTGCACCCGCGAAGAACGCGGAGCTGGGTCTCGGCACGGCGGGCCACGCCGCCAACGTTAACCGGACGCGCGGCGCCCCGGAGCGACGGCGGGAGGCGACGCGGTCTCCGTCTCGCGGGACCTGCGCGTCGGCCCGCCCGTCACTCGGCGGCGGTGCGGTTCCCGCCCTGGCCGAATCGGCGCTCGATGTAGTCGATCACGATCGTCTCGAAGTCCTTGGCCAGCGTCGGGCCGCGGAGCGTCATCGCCTTCTTGCCGTCGATGAAGACCGGCGCGGTCGGGGTCTCGCCGGTGCCGGGCAGCGAGATGCCGATATCGGCGTGCTTCGATTCGCCCGGGCCGTTCACGATGCAGCCCATCACGGCCACGTTCAGCCCCTCGACGCCCGGATAGGTCTTCTTCCACTCCGGCATGGAGGTGACGATCCAGTTCTGGATGTCGCGGGCGAGTTCCTGGAACGTGGTCGAGGTCGTGCGGCCGCAGCCCGGGCAGGCCGCCACCATCGGCACGAAGGTGCGGAACCCCATGGTCTGCAGGAGTTCCTGGCTCGCCTTGACCTCGACGGTCCGGTCGCCGCCGGGCTCGGGGGTCAGCGAGTACCGGATCGTGTCGCCGATCCCCTCCTGGAGCAGCACGCCGATGGCGGCCGAGGCGGCCACGAGACCCTTCGATCCCATGCCGGCCTCGGTGAGGCCGAGATGGATGGCGTAGTCCGAGCGGCGCGCCACCTCGCGGTAGACGGCGATCAGGTCCTGCACCGCCGAGACCTTGGCCGAGAGGATGATCTTGTTCTGCGGCAGGCCGAGCTCCACGGCTCGGTCGGCCGAGCTGATCGCCGAGCGGACCATCGCCTCGCGCATCACCGCCCGGGCGTCGATCGGCCGCGGCGCCTTGGCGTTCTCGTCCATCAGGTGAGTGAGCAGCTCGCCGTCCAGCGATCCCCAGTTGGCGCCGATCCGCACGGTCTTGTTGTGCTTGATCGCCTGCTCGATGATCGCCGAGAACTGCGTGTCCTTCTTGTCCTTGAAGCCGACGTTGCCGGGGTTGATCCGGTACTTGGCTAGCGCCTCCGCGCAGGCCGGATGGTCGGCGAGCAGCTTGTGGCCGATGTAGTGAAAGTCGCCCACCAGCGGCACGTGGACGCCGATCCGGTCGAGGCGCTCGCGGATCTTCGGCACTGCGGCCGCCGCCTCGTCGCGGTCGACCGTGATGCGCACGAGCTCCGAGCCGACCCGGGCGAGCTGGGCGACCTGCGCCACGGTGGCGTCGATGTCGGCCGTGTCGGTGTTGGTCATCGACTGGACGACGATCGGGGCGCCGCCGCCGACGGTGACCGCGCCCTCCCCCTCGCCGACCGTGACCCCGACGGTGCGGTGGCGCGGGGCGGGGCCGGCGATCTCCGGTCCGCCGCCGGCCAGCGGGTTGTCGGCGGGGTTCTCGGAACGGGTGGCTTCCATGACTTCCATCGTGGACTTTCGCGGGCGCGCCTCGCGGGTGCCGGAGCCGTGACGGCTGCCGGGCCGGTCCCGGGGACACGCCTCGCCGGAACTTCGGGGCTGCCGCGGGTTAGCTGCGGACGACCCGGCGCCGCGTCAACCCGGCGCCGCGCGGGGCAGCATCGCGCAGGACAGCATCGCGGCTGTCATGTCGTATCCGGGCGCGGATGTCGAGTTTCCTGCACGTCCCGGAGGCACCCGCCGCCGCCGCCAGCCGGTTTTCGTCGGACTCTGTTGCCGATTCGCTCGGGCCGGGACAGGTGCCGGCGCGGGGCGGGCACTCCGCCGCGATCCCGTCGCACGGTTGATGCTGCATCGCAGCATCCCATCTGTGTGGTGGATCAGGAGGTCGACATGAGCGAGCAATTCGGTGGCGCCGAGCCGCACAACCCCGCCACCGCCGTTCCCGAATCGCCCGTCACCGACGCGATCGAGGCGCAGCCGGCGCAGGCGCCGGGCCCCGCGCTCGCCGGGCCCAAGTTCGAGAAGCCGGTGGCGCTCGCCCTCCAGGGCGGCGGCGCGCACGGCGCCTTCACCTGGGGCGTGCTCGACGCGCTCATCGAGGACGGCCGCCTCGGCTTCGAGGCGGTGACGGGGGCGAGCGCCGGGGCGATGAACGCCGTCGTCCTGGTGGATGGCTGGCTGAAGGGCGGCCCGGACGGGGCCCGCGAGGGTCTGGAGCGGTTCTGGCGCGAGGTCAGCCTCGACGGCGACCTAGGGCCGGCCCAGCGCAACCTCGTGAGCGGCCTGTTCAGCCTGTGGAAGGGCAACCCGGTGGCCGAGTTCTGGGCCAAGATGCTGGCGCCGAGCCCCTACGTGTCGAACCCGCTCAACATCAATCCGCTGCGCAAGGCGCTCGCCGAGCAGGTCGATTTCGACCGCCTCCGCGAGGCCGACACGGCGGGCCTGTTCGTGTCGGCGACCAACGTCTGGACCGGCAAGCTCGCGGTGTTCGAGCGCGAGCGCCTGACCGTCGACCACCTGATGGCCTCGGCTTGCCTGCCCACGGTCTTCCAGGCAGTGGAGATCGACGGCGTGCCCTACTGGGACGGCGGCTATCTCGGCAACCCGCCCCTCTACCCCCTGCACCGCGGCGCCCAGACCCGCGACATCCTGCTCGTGCAGATCAACCCCGTGGAGCGGCGCGAGACCCCCCGCACGGAGGCCGAGATCCGCGACCGGCTCAACGAGATCACGTTCAACGCGAATCTGATGCGCGAATTGCGGGCGATCGACTTCCTCGACGGGCTGATCGAGGAGGGCACCCTCGGCCAGGGCCAGTACCGCCGGGTCCTCGTGCACCGGATCGACGGCACCGACGCCCTCGAGGACTACAACGCCGCCTCCAAGCTCGACGCGCGCTGGACGGTGTTCAAGCGCCTGCGCGACAAGGGCCGCGCCGCCGCGCAGGCCTGGCTCGCCGAGAATTATGACGCAGTCGGCCGAGACTGTACGGTCGACCTGCAGCAGGCATATCAGTGAGGTAATCCCGCGTCCGACCCGGCCCATCGGGGCCGTGGGCGGTCCGAGCCGGAGATCTGACATGACCCTGCTGCGCCGCGAGGCTCTCATCCTGATCGGTGCCGGCCTCGCCGGCACCGCCCGCGCCGCCGAGGCCGCGCGGGCCATGGACTTCACCTTCGAGACGCCCGAGGGCGCGCCGATGCCGCTCTCCGCCTACGCGGGAAAGCCGATCCTCGTGGTCAACACCGCGACAGCTTGCGGCTATGCCGGGCAGCTCACCGGGCTGCAGACGCTCTGGACGCGGTTCGGCGATCGCGGGCTCATCGTGCTGGGCGTGCCGTCGCCGGATTTCGGCAACCAGGAACCCCTGGACGGCCCGGCCATCGCGGAGGCGGCGCGGAGGAATCACGGCGTCACTTTCCCGCTCACGGCCAAGACCCGCGTGAAGATGCCGGGCGCCCACCCGTTCTACCGCTGGGCGGCGGCCGAGCGCCCCGCCGAGACGCCGCGCTGGAACTTTCACAAATACCTGATCGCCCGCGACGGCACCCTCGCGGCGGCCTTCGCCACGCAGGTCGAGCCGACCGATCCGCGGGTGATCTCGGGGATCGCCGCCACCCTCGACCAGGCCTGACGGCGACGCCGGGCCGGGAGGCGGGATTAAACGCGCGGGCCCCGCGTTCACACATCATGGCATCGGACAAGAACAAGCGCGCGGACCTCCTCGACCTGCTGGTGCCCCTGCGGCGCTACGCGCGGTCGCTCACCCGCGACACGCTGCGGGCCGACGACCTCGTGCACGACACGCTGGTGCGGGCCCTGGAGATGCAGGGCTCGCTCCGGCCGAACACCAATCTGCGCACCTGGATGATGACGGTGCTGCACAACGCCTTCATCGACGAGCAGCGCCGCCGGCAGGTGGAGGCGCGACACGCCGACACGCTGGTCCGGATGACCGAGGACATGGCGCCGCCGGCCCAGGAGGGTCAGGTGCGCCTCGCCCAGATCCGGCAGGCCTTCCTCAAGCTGCCGGAGGAGCAGCGCGCGGCGCTCCACCTCGTCACCCTGGAAGGCATGGCCTACGCCGACGCGGCGGCCGTCCTCGGCATCCCGATCGGCACGCTGATGTCCCGCCTCGGCCGCGGCCGGGCGGCCCTGCGGGCCTTCGAGGAGGGGACGCGGACCGACCGCGGCTCCGACGAGGCGGAACCCACCAAGACATCCGAGACGCGGCGCGGACCGCCCTCCACTCTCCGGCTCGTCGTCTCCGACGAGCCGCGGGAAAGGTCCGCCTGGCCTCTGCGACGCGCCGTCGGAGAGAGCTGAGCACGGAGCTGATGAAGGACCGGCACCCGCGGGCGCCGGTGCCGACTGACGATTGCGACCGGCGGATCGCCTCCGGGCACGCTGGATTCGAGGACTTCACGATGATCGATCCGATCACAGACGACGATCTCATCGCCTTCGTCGACGGCCAGATCGACCCGATGCGCCGTCTCGACGTCGAGGCGCACCTCGCGGCCAATCCCGAGGCCGCGGCCCGGGTGATGGCCGAGATGCACGATCGCGACGCCCTCAGGGCCTGCTTCGAGCGCGTTCCGGGGCCCGGGCCGGACCGGAACATGGTCCTGGCGCGCCGCTTCGACCGGAACCTGCGCTGGCGCCGCGTCGCCTCGCGCCTGAAGCGGGCCGCCGCGATCGCGGTGCTCGTGGGCGCGGGCTGGCTGGCCCACGACGAGATCGGCCGCTTCGGCGTTCCCGACACCCTGGCGGCGACCCCGGATCCGGCCCTGATCGCAGACGCGCGGCAGGCCCGGGTCGTGGCGCAGCTGCGCAAGAGCATCGGTGGCCAGGCCGACGATCCGGTCTACGACCGGGCGCGGCTCCGCTCGGCGACCGGCATCGACCTGCCGGCCCTGCCGGACGGCTGGCGGGTGCGCGACATCCAGGTCTTCCCCGCCCGGCACGGCACCGGGATCGAGGTCGCCCTGGAGACCGAGCGCTTCGGCGAGGCGTCGCTGTTCGCCACCCGCGGCATCCGCGGCGGACCGACGACGCTTATCACCGGCTCGGACGACGGCGACGTCGTCTCGTGGAACGCGGGCGACACCGCCTACGCCCTGAGCGGTCCGCGCAGCGACGCGGACCTGCGGCAGGCGGCGAGCCTCCTCGGCGCCGGTCCGGCGACCCGCTGAGCGCGCGCCGGCCTCCCGCCCGGGGCCTCGACAGGGCGCCCCGGCGGGTGCCAAAGATCGGCCATGCAGGCCAAGGATCCAGCACGGGACCCGGCACGGGACGATGACGGGCTCGCAGCCCTGTTCAACGCGGCGCGCGCGGTGCGCGCGCGGGCGCACGCCCCCTATTCCCGCTTCCCCGTCGGAGCCGCGCTGCGCGACGAGCGCGGCGCGATCCACGCGGGCTGCAACGTCGAGAACGCCGCCTACCCGGTCGGGACCTGCGCGGAGGCAGGGGCGATCGCCGCCATGGTGGCGACCGGCGGCCGGCGCATCGCGGCGATCCTGGTCTGCGGCGACGGCAACGGCCTGGTGACGCCCTGCGGCGCCTGCCGCCAGCGCATCCGCGAATTCGCCCGGCCGGACACCCCGATCCACGCCGCCGGTCCGGGCGGGGTCGCCCGCACCTTCACGCTGGCGGAGCTGCTGCCGGAATCCTTCGGCCCGGAGACGCTCGGTGAGTGAGGCGGCCGCCCGCGACGCCCTGCTCGCCGCCGGCTTCGGGGGTCCCTACGCCTGCGCGGTGGTGACCGGCACCGGCCTCGGCGGGATCGTGGCGGCCCTCACGGACGCGAGCGCCGTCGACTACGCGGCGATCCCCGGATTTCCGGGGCCCGGTGTCAGCGGCCACGGCGGCCGGCTGCATCGCGGCCGCCTCGCCGGGCGGCCGGTCCTGATCTTCGAGGGGCGGGCCCACGCCTACGAGCGCGGTGACCCGGCGGCGATGCGGGTGCCGCTCGCCTGCGCCCGGCACCTCGGCGCCCGCCGCCTGCTCCTCACCAACGCCTCCGGATCGCTGCGGCCCGCGACCGGGCCCGGCAGCCTCGTGCTGCTCGCCGACCACATCAACCTCTCCGGCCTGAACCCGTTGATCGGCGAGGCCAGCGACGCCCGGTTCGTGCCGATGACCGAGGCCTACGACCCGGACCTGCGGGCGTGGCTCCGCGCGGCGGCCGGGGCCTGCGGCGTGCCCTTGGGGGAGGGGGTCTACGCGTGGTTCTCGGGCCCGAGCTTCGAGACGCCCGCGGAGGTGCGGATGGCCGGCATCCTGGGCGCCGACCTCGTGGGCATGTCCACCGTGCCCGAGGTGATCCTCGCCCGGTTCCTCGACCTGCCGGTGGCGGCGGTCTCGGTCGTGACGAACCTCGCGGCCGGCATCGCCGGCGGCGCGCCGCACCACGCGGAGACGAAGGCGGTGGCGGCCCGGGCCGCGGAGGATCTCGGGCGCCTGGTCCGGGCCTTCGTGGCCGGTCTGCCCGACGGAGAGACAGCCGATGACTGACCCCGAAGCCGGCGCGGTCGCCCGCCGGGCCCTGCCGCTCCTCGACCTCACCGACCTCGGCGAGACCTGCACCGAGACCCGGATCGACGTCCTCTGCCGGGACGCGAAGCGCGGCGGCGTCGCGGCGATCTGCGTCTGGCCGCGCTTCGTCGCGCAGGGCGCGCGGGCGCTCGCGGGCACCGGGATCCGGATCGCCACGGTCATCAACTTCCCCGCGGGCGGCGAGGACTGCGCCCGCGCCACCGACGACACCGCCGAGGCGCTGCGCGACGGCGCCGACGAGATTGACCTCGTCCTGCCCTACGGCGCGCTGCTGCGGGGCGAGGCGGCGGTGGCCCGCGACATGGTCGAGGCCGTGCGCGACACCTGCGGATCCGCGACCCTGAAGGTGATCTTGGAGACGGGTGCGCTCGCCGAGCCGGAGCGGATCCGGGAGGCCAGCCGGATCGCCCTGGAGGCGGGCGCCGACTTCCTGAAGACCTCCACGGGCAAGAGCCCGGTCTCGGCGACCCCGGAAGCCGCCGAGGCGATGCTGGCCGAGATCCGCGCCGGCGGCCGCCCCGCGGGCCTGAAGGTCTCCGGCGGCCTGCGCAGCGTCGCCGACGCCGCCACCTACCTCGACCTCGCCGACCGGGTCATGGGCCCCGGCTGGGTGGGCCCGAGAACCTTCCGGCTCGGGGCGAGCAGCCTGTTCGAGACCCTGATGCGGGCGCGGACGCTGTGAGCGTGCGGCTGCCTCAGGAGACGATCCGGGCCAAGCGCGACGGCCAGCCCCTCGATCCGGACGAGATCGGGGCCTTCATCCGCGGCCTCACCGACGGCACGGTCGGGGAGGGGCAGGCGGCGGCCTTCGCCATGGCGGTGTTCTTCCGCGGCCTGTCGCTACCGGAGCGGGTGGCGCTCACCCGCGCGATGGCGGAATCGGGCCGGATCCTCGCCTGGGACCTGCCCGGGCCAATCCTCGACAAGCACTCCACCGGCGGCATCGGCGACGCGGTGAGCCTGCCGCTCGCCCCGATGGTCGCGGCCTGCGGCGGCTACGTTCCGATGATCTCGGGGCGCGGCCTCGGCCATACCGGCGGGACGCTGGACAAGCTCGGCAGCATCCCGGGCTACGACGCCACGCCCGGGCTCGACGCGTTCCGCCGGGTCGTCGCGGAGGTCGGCTGCGCCATCATCGGCCAGACCGCCGAACTCGCGCCCGCGGACCGGCGCCTCTACGCGATCCGCGACGTCACCGGCACGGTCGAGTCCCGCGACCTGATCACCGCCTCGATCCTGTCGAAGAAGCTCGCCGCCGGGCTCGACGGGCTCGTGATGGACGTGAAGCAGGGCTCCGGCGCCTTCATGGCGGGCGTGCCCGAGGCGCGGGCGCTGGCCCAGAGCATCGTCACGGTTGCGGCGGGGGCCGGCCTGCACACCGCCGCGCTGATCACCGACATGGACGCGCCGCTCGCCAGCGCGGCCGGCAACGCCGTCGAGGTCGCCTACGCGCTCGACTACCTGACGGGCGCGCGCCGCGAGCCGCGCTTCCACGCGGTCACGGTGGCGCTGGGCGCCGAGATGCTGGTCGTGGGCGGCCTGGCGCCGGACCGCGACAGCGCCGCGGAGCGGCTGGAGCAGGCCCTCGCCTCGGGCCGGGCGGCCGAGGGCTTCGCCCGCATGGTCGCGGCGCTCGGCGGGCCGGGCGATCTCCTGGAGCGGCCGGAGGCGCACCTGCCGGCCGCGCCGGTGCGCCGGGCGGTCCGTCAGGACGGGACCGTCGCGGGGATCGCGACGCGGGCGCTGGGCCTGGCGGTGATCGGACTGGGCGGCGGCCGCACGCGGCCTGAGGATCCGGTCGACCCGCGGGTCGGCTTCACGGATCTTGCCGGTCCCGGATCGTCCGGCGGGCTGCTCGGGATCGTCCACGCGGCCGACGAGGCCGCCGCGGACCGGGCGGAGGCCGCGCTGCGGGCGGCCTACCGGATGGGCGACGCGCCGCCGGAGCGCCCGCCCGTCCTCGAGCGGGTGGGCGCCGGCTAGCGGGCGCGCCCGGCCATCACGGAGCCGTGGCCGGGCGCGGCGGGCTCGGAGCCCTTACTTACCAGCGGCCGTAGCCGTGGCGATGGCCCCAGCCGCCGTGGTGATGGTGACGCGGGCCGAAGCCGCGGTGCCCCCAGCCGTGATGATGGCCCCGGCCCCAGCCGTGGTGGTGGTGGCGCGGGCCGTAGCCGCGGTGACCCCAGCCGCCGTGGCGGTGCCCGTAGCCGTAGCCGTACTGGACGGTCTGGACGTCGCCGGCTTCTGCCTGCAGGCCGGCATCGCGGCCGAGGGGCGCGGCCATGGCCGGCGCCGCGAAGGCGAGTCCGCCGAAGGCCAGGGCGGCGGCCAAACGGGTCCGTGCGGTCTTGGTGAACATCGGCGTTCTCCTGATCCACGCCGGTCGCCCTGTGGCGTCCGGCCGTGTCCCAGGTGTGCGCCTTTCCAGTTGACGCAAACGTGACCTGTTCGCTCAGGCCGTGTTCAGGTCAGGGTCGGCGGTAGACCCACACTCGCGCCGGCGGCAGGTTCAGCCAGACCCGGTTGGAGCGATCGGCGGTGTAGCTGCCGGCCTCGCAGCGGGCCGGGATCGGCGGAACGACCGCGTAGGTGAACTGCACGAACGGCGCGCCCGGCCGCATCAGGTCGTGGGCGGTGTTGAGCAGGTCGAGCCGCTGCTCCAGCGGCTTGGTGAACAGCGGCAGGCTCGAGATCGTCGCGGCGGCGGGCTCCGTCAGCACGTCCTGGAGGCTCGCGCGCATGTTGTAGGCGTCGCCCTGGATGACCCGCACGCCCGGGAAGCGATGGGTCAGGAGGCGGCAGAAATCGGGGTTGAACTCCACGAGGATCAGCCGCTCCGGCGCGACGCCGCGCCGGATCAGCGCCTCGGTCACAGGACCGGTGCCGGGGCCCAACTCGACCACCGGCCCTTCGAGGCGCGGGTCGACGTAGGCCGCCATGGTCCGGGCGAGCATCTTGCCCGAGGGCGTCACGGCCCCCGTGACCAGGGGGCGCTCCAGCCAGGACCGCAGGAATCGGGCCTCGTCCTCGAGGGGGTCGCGCCGCGGCCCGAAAATCGCGCTCCTGCCCGCAGGAGCCTTCGCGTTGGGACGGCGGAGCGGCGGCAAGTCCTGGATTCCTTGAGGCCGGATGAGAATGAATGGCTAGGGACGGCGCTGTCTTACAGTCAAGCCGGCGCCGCGCCTAGGGGATGCAAGCCACGCCGGCCGCTTGCATAACGGGTCTTCCCGGGATTCGGATCCGGACTCACGGCCGGACCGCGCCCCCGAAGAAGTCCCGCACCTTCGAGAAGAAGCCCGCGGACTCCGGATGGTTCTCCGGGGAGGCCGACTGGTCGAACTCCTGGAGCAGCTCGCGCTGGCGCTTGGTCAGGTTCTGCGGGGTCTCGACGAAGACCTGGATGTAGAGGTCGCCGACCTCCCGCGAGCGCAGCACCGGCATGCCCTTGCCCTTGATGCGGAACTGCTTGGCGGTCTGCGTCCCCGCCGGGATGCGCACCTGCGTCTGCGAGCCGTCGATCACCGGCACGGTGATCTCGCCCGAGAGCGCGGCCGTGACCATCGAGATCGGCACCCGGCAGAACAGGTCAGCGCCGTCGCGCTGGAAGAACTCGTGCTGCTTGATCGACAGGAAGACGTAGAGGTCGCCCGCCGGCCCGCCGCGCAGCCCGCTCTCGCCCTCGCCGGCGAGCCGGATCCGCAGCCCGTCATCGACGCCCGCCGGCACGTTGATCGAGAGGGTGCGCTCGCGGTTGACGCGCCCGGCGCCCTGGCAGGCGGTGCAGGGGTCGTCGACGATCTCGCCGCGGCCGTGGCAGTTGGGGCAGGTTCGCTCGATGGCGAAGAAGCCCTGCGCCGCCCGGACCCGTCCGTAGCCCGCGCAGGTCGGGCAGGTCCGCGGCTTCGAGCCGGGCTTCGCGCCGGACCCGTCGCAGACCTCGCAGGTGATCGAGGTCGGGATCTTGATGGTCTCGGCCTTGCCGGTGAAGGCCTCCTCCAGGGTGATCTCGAGGTTGTAGCGCAGGTCGGCCCCGCGCTCGCGGCCCGGCGTGCCGCCGCGTCCGCGGCCACCGCCGGCGGCCCCGCGGCCGTCGCCGAAGAAATTGTCGAAGATGTCCGACATGAAGTCGCCGAACTCGTTGCCGAATCCGGGACCGCCGGCCCCGCCCTGGCTGAAGGCCGCATGGCCGAACCGGTCGTAGGCGGCGCGCTTCTGGCCGTCGGAGAGGCACTGATAGGCCTCGTTGATTTCCTTGAACTTGATCTCGGCGTCCTTGTCGCCGGGATTCCGGTCGGGATGATAGGTCATCGCGAGCTTGCGGAAGGCGACCTTCATCTCGCCTTCCGTGGCGGTCTTGGTGACCCCCAGGATCTCGTAGTAGTCCCGCTTCGACATCCCGCCCTCAGGTGCCTTCCCGTCCCGTCCCGTACCCCGGGCCGCGACGCTTCTCTACCACCGCGCCGCCGTTCCGGGAGGCCGCGACGAGCCCGGAAACCGGAGGCGCCGACGACGCGGATCCGCGATCGGCCGGCGGCTCCCGGTTCCGGGCCCCGCAGGTCCGGCATGACGGAGCTTCTGAATACGCTTCTCACGCAAAGGCGGGGCCGGATCGCTCCGGCCCCGCGCGGTCGTATCAGATCCGCGCCTCAGGCGCGCTTCTTCTGGTCCTTCTCGTCGACCTCCTGGAAGTCGGCGTCGATGACGTCGTCCTTCTTCTCGGAGGCCGCCGCCTCGGCACCCGCATCCGGGCCGGCCGCCTGGTTGGCGGCGTACATGGCCTCGCCGAGCTTCATCGAGGCCTGCATCAGGTCCGTGGTCCGGGCCTTGATGGTCTCGACGTCGTCGCCCTCCAGCGCGGTCTTGAGCGCGGTCATCGCGGTCTCGATCGCGCCCTTGTCGGCGGCCGGGACCTTGTCGCCGTACTCGGTCACCGACTTCTCGGTGGCGTGGATCAGGCTCTCGCCCTGGTTCTTCACCTCGACGAGCTCGCGCCGCTTCTTGTCGGCCTCGGCGTTCGCCTCGGCGTCCTTCACCATCCGGTCGATGTCGGCGTCCGACAGGCCACCCGAGGCCTGGATGCGGATCTGGTGCTCCTTGTTGGTCGCCTTGTCCTTGGCCGTCACGTTGACGATGCCGTTGGCGTCGATGTCGAAGGTCACCTCGATCTGCGGCATGCCGCGGGGCGCCGGCGGGATGCCGACGAGGTCGAACTGGCCGAGCAGCTTGTTGTCGGCCGCCATCTCGCGCTCGCCCTGGAAGACCCGGATCGTGACCGCGTTCTGGTTGTCCTCGGCGGTCGAGAAGGTCTGGGACTTCTTGGTCGGGATCGTGGTGTTGCGGTCGATGAGCCGGGTGAACACGCCGCCCAGCGTCTCGATGCCCAGCGACAGCGGGGTCACGTCCAGCAGCAGCACGTCCTTGACGTCGCCCTGGAGCACGCCGGCCTGCACGGCGGCGCCGATGGCCACGACCTCGTCCGGGTTGACGCCCTTGTGGGGCTCCTTGCCGAAGAAGGACTTCACCACCTCCTGGATCTTCGGCATGCGGATCATGCCGCCGACCAGCACCACCTCGTCGATCTCGGAGGCCGACACGCCGGCATCCTTGAGCGCCTTGCGGCAGGGCTCGATCGTCCGCTGCACCAGATCGTCCACGAGCGACTCGAACTTCGCGCGGCTGAGCTTCAGCGCGAGGTGCTTCGGGCCGGTGTTGTCGGCGGTGATGTAGGGCAGGTTGATCTCGGTCTGGGTGGCCGAGGACAGCTCGATCTTGGCCTTCTCGGCGGCCTCCTTGAGGCGCTGGAGGGCGAGCTTGTCCTTGGTCAGGTCGATGCCCTGCTCCTTCTTGAACTCGGCCGTCAGGTACTCGACGATCCGGTTGTCGAAGTCCTCGCCGCCCAGGAAGGTGTCGCCGTTCGTCGACTTCACCTCGAAGACGCCGTCGCCGATCTCCAGGATGGAGACGTCGAAGGTGCCGCCGCCGAGGTCGTAGACCGCGATCGTGCCGGACTTCTTCTTGTCGAGGCCGTAGGCGAGCGCCGCCGCGGTCGGCTCGTTGATGATGCGCAGCACCTCGAGGCCCGCGATCTTGCCGGCGTCCTTGGTGGCCTGACGCTGGGCGTCGTTGAAGTAGGCCGGGACCGTGATGACCGCCTGCGTGACCGGCTGGCCGAGATGCGACTCGGCAGTCTCCTTCATCTTCTGCAGGGTGAAGGCGGAGATCTGCGAGGGCGAGTACTTCTTGCCGTCCGCCTCGACCCAGGCGTCGCCGTTGTCGCCGCGGGCGATCTTGTAGGGCACAAGGCCCTTGTCCTTCTGGGTCATCGGGTCGTCGTAGGTCCGGCCGATGAGCCGCTTGATGGCGAAGAACGTGCGCTCGGGGTTCGTGACCGCCTGGCGCTTGGCCGGCTGGCCGACGAGCCGCTCGCCGTCGTCCGTGAAGGCGACGATGGACGGCGTGGTGCGCGCGCCTTCCGAATTCTCGATGACCTTGGGCTGCGTGCCTTCCATCACGGCCACGCAGGAATTGGTGGTGCCCAGGTCGATGCCGATAACTTTACCCATGGTGGGATCCCTCTTTGTGTCGCGTTCAAGCAGACCGCCGAGCCCCGAAGCAGCTCGGCCCATGGCGGTGTCGGGGGTGATGTGAGTATGGGACCCGGGCCGGATCAAGGGCCGTGAACGGCTGAAACCCAGCGCGCAATCCCGCGTCGAGGGCGATATAAGAAGCCCGTTCCGGGCCCGCAAGGCGAAGCCTGCGCGGCGGGATCGGCCCCGCGGATCCGGGCCATCCCCTTGGCATTCCGGCAGGATCTCGCCGCACGGCCGGCGCCGGCCCGGTGGCGTGGCTGCATTTTGTTGCTCCGCTGCCACGTCGGCGCCATCGACGGCGTGTTAACGTTTCGACAAGGGGTTGCGCGTGGCCCCGCCACTTCGTCTCCCCGTCGTAGAGTCCGATGCGCCCGACCCGCAGCCTCCTGCTCCCGATCCTGGCGGTCGCCGTCGCGGCGCCCGGGATGCTCGTCGCGCCCCCCGCGCGGGCCCAGAACTTCTTCGAGCGCCTGTTCGGCATCAAGCCGGAGCGGCCGCCGACGCCGCCGCGGGGCCTGCCGGAACCGGCGCCCGGCCCGGCGGCGCCGGGCGAGCCGGGACCGCCCGCGGCCCCCGAGGCGCCCCGGCCCGCCCCAGTCCCGGCCCGCCCGGTCGTGCTGAAGACGCCCTCCGAGGACGGCGTGATCGGCCAGGAGCTGCAGCTCAACGGCCTGTCCGGGTCCCTGAAGCTGGAGCGCTCCGGCACGGCCGTCACGGCGCGGATCAAGCTGCCCGGGACCAAGATCTCGCAGCCGGCGGATTCGTGCACCGTCCCGCTCGCGGGCGGCAATCCGGTGCCGCTCACCGCCGAGGGCAAGCCCGAGGGCGTGCCCCGCTTCGAGGCCGCCGGGGCCGAGTGCCCGCTGCGCTTCGACGTGACCGACGGCGGCGTCCTGGTCTCGAGCCTGGGTTCGGGCTCGGTCTGCACCTTCTCGGCGGCGGATTGCGCGACCACGCCGGTCGGCCTCTGGGGGCCGGGCGCCGCCACCCTGATCCCGCGGGCCGGCGAGTTCGACACGGCCCGGGGCGTCGCCGACAAGGCCGTACGGGACAATTACAAGCTGATGACCCAGCGGGCCCGGCGCGAGGACGTGCGGCCGATCGTCAGCGAGCAGGCGGCGTTCTCCTCGGACCGGGAGCAGCTCTGCCGCACCTACGCGCGCGAGGGGACGCACGGGTTCTGCCATCTGCGGGTGACGGAGAACCGCGCCCTGGCCCTGGCGACCCGGCTCGGCGCCAACACGGCGACGCCCACCGCCGCCGTGGCCCCCCGGCGGCCCCGGCCCAAGCCGGCGGTCGAGGGCATGAACCCGGACGCGGTCGGCGGCGGCGACGCCGTTCCGGAGTAAGACCGCCCCGTAACGGCCCGGCGCAACCGTCTTTGCGAACGGAGCGAAGCAGCCCAGGGTAGCGCCAGGCTGGCCGGCGTAGCGTTCCTGGATCGCTTCGCTCCGCTCGCAAAGACGGCGTGCCGCCCCGGCGAGCGCGGTCGGGTCAGGCCCGGCCGGCGGTCATCGACAGCATCGCCGGGTCGATGCCGTTGGCCCGCAGGGCGAGGTCGTACTTGGCGTCGAGGTCGGCGTTGAAGATCAGGGCCGGGTCGGCCGGGCAGTTGAGCCAGCCGTTGGCCATGATCTCGCTCTCCAGCTGCCCGGCCTGCCAGCCGGCGTAGCCGAGCGCCAGCACGGCGCTGGCCGGCCCCTCGCCGCTGGCGATGGCGCGGAGGATCTCCACGGTCGCGGTCAGGCAGATGCCGTCGTCGATGATCAGCGTCGATTGCTGGATGTGGAAATCGTCGCTGTGGAGCACGAAGCCGCGCCGTCCCTCCACCGGGCCGCCCATCAGGACCGGCATGTGGCCGACCCGCTCGCGCAGGCGGATCGCGTCCGCCTCGGGCGCCACGTCGAGCTGGACCAGCAGGTCCGGCATGCTGATGTCGGTCGCCGCCTTGTTGACGATGATGCCCATGGCCCCGTCGGCGGAATGGGCGCAGATGTAGATCACCGAGCGCGCGAAGCGCTCGTCGGCCATGCCGGGCATGGCCACGAGGAACTGCCCGTCGAGGAAGTGCGGGCCCGCCAGCTCCGTGCGGAGCGGCGCCGCCTTCCCGGCCTGGGACGACGCTGCCGACATGGGATCGGGCCTGCGGTGCGGAGGGTGCGCCATGCGTCCATGCTACGCCGCGCCCCTCCGTTGTCCAGCGGGCAAAAGGGACGCAGCAAGCCTCCCCCAAGCTTGTGCGAGTCTCATGCGCGCCGCAGAATGTCCTGGCCGGCACGCGAGGCGATCGTTCCGGCCACGTTCGAGACCGTGACCATCATGGCTGGATCCGCCTCTCAGACCGCGTTCGACATCGAGGAGCAGCGCGCCCGGATCGAGCGCGCGCACGAGGAGACGCGGAAGTTCGTCGCCGAGCAGCACAAGCTGATCGCCGAGCAGTCGAACCTGGCCGCGGAGCAGACCAAGCTGGCGGCCGAGCAGTTCAAGATGACGGCCGAGGCTTCGAAGACGGCCGTCGAGCAGACCAAGCTCGCGGCCGAGGCCGCCAAGATCGGCCGGGACCGGAGTCTCGCGCCCTGGCAGGTGGCGCTGTCCGACATGACGGCCGGGGCCGCGCTGTTCGGCGCCGGGGCGGCCTTCGTCAAGCTTCTCGGACCGTGAGCCGCAGGCCGCTCCCGATCCTCGACAGGCACCCCCTGCCACGCTAGGTCAGGCGCGCTGCTCACGCGCGCCATCCCAGCGCGCGACAACGAGGGACCCGCGATGATCCAGGTCGGCGACCACCTGCCCCAGGCCACCTTCCGGGTGATCGGCCCCGAGGGCCCGATCGCGCGCACAACCGACGACGTGTTCAAGGGCCGGCGCGTGGTCCTGATCGGCGTGCCGGGGGCGTTCACCCCCAGCTGCCACCGCAACCACCTGCCGGGCTTCGTCACCCACCGGGACGAGATCCTCGGGCGCGGTATCGACGCCATCGCGGTGACGAGCGTCAACGACGTGTTCGTGCTCGACGCGTGGTCGAAGGCGAGCGGCGCCGAGGGGCTGGAATTCCTCGCCGACGGCAACGCCGATTTCGCCAAGGCCCTCGGCCTGGAGATGGACGGCACCGGCTTCGGCCTCGGGATGCGCTCGAAGCGCTACTCGATGCTGGTCGAGGACGGCGTCGTCCGGATCCTCAACGTCGAGGAGACGCCCTCGAAGGCCGAGGCGTCCGGCGCCGAAGCACTGCTGAAGGTCCTCTGAGGACGCCGCCGGCCGCAGATCGGCCCTCTTAAGGCCACGTTCCGTCCGCTTGTGTCGCCGGGCTCTGCCCGGAGACCGGCCCGAGGACCGCATGGCCTTCCTGAACGACCTGCCCATCGCCGACCTGATCGCGAATTACGGATACATCGCGATCTTCGTGATCATCACCCTCGAGAGCGCCGGCGTGCCCTGCCCCGGCGAGACGGTGCTGATCTCGGCCGCCGTCTACGCCGGCAGCACCGGGAACCTGAACATCGGCCTGGTCATCGCCGCGGCGGCGACGGCGGCGATCCTGGGCGACAATGTCGGCTACTGGGCGGGGCGGCGCTGGGGCATGCCGCTGCTGCTCCGCTACGGCCATCTCATCGCCCTCGACCACGGGCGGCTCAAGCTCGGCCAGTACCTGTTCCGCCAGCACGGCGGGAAGATCGTGTTCTTCGGCCGCTTCACCGCGATGCTGCGCGCCTACGCGGCCCTGCTCGCCGGGGTCAACCGCCTGGACGCGCGCCGCTTCTTCGCCTTCAACGCCCTCGGCGGCATCGTCTGGGCCGGCAGCATGGGCATCGGCTCGTACTATTGCGGGCGCCAGATCGAGCACATTGTCGGCCCGGTGGGCCTGACCCTGCTCGCCCTGGTGGTGTTCGGCGGCCTGGCCCTGTGGCTGTTCGTGCGCCGCCACGAGGCGCGCCTGCTCAACGAGGCGGAGATCGCCATCCCCGGCCCGCTCGCCTGACGGGCATCACGTCTCCGCGAGGTCGAACGCCTCGATCGCCTCGAGGGCGTCGTGGTGCAGGAGGAGGACGCCGGTGGCCGTGGCGAGCCGGCGCGCCGCCGGCGTGAAGCCGGCGTTCGACACTACGGCGGCCCGGTCCCCGTCCCAGTAGCGCAGGGCCGCGGCGGCTTCCTGCACGGCGGCGTTGCCCACGGGCTTGCTCAGCCGCTTGCACTGCACGACGAGGCGCAGCCCGTGCCGCACCGCCACGATATCGGCGCCCTGGTCGCCGCTCGCCGGCGTCCGGTGCGCCCGCCAGCCCGCCCGGACCAGGCGCTCGGCGCAGTAGCGCTCGTAGTCCAGCCCGTCCCCGGGCGCCTCGTCCTCCTCCGGGAGCGCGACGGCGGCGGCCTCGGCCTCGACGATCGCCAGCATCCGCGCGTGCTCCGCCTCGGCGAGGTCGGCGAAGCGCGGGCCGAGCTGCGGCACGACGGTCCGCTCGAGGAAATAATCGCGCTCGCGCAGCCAGCCGTCCTCGATCCGGTTGCCGTAGGGGTCGGTGTAGCTCTCCTGGCGCCGCCGCAGCGCCAGCGTCTCGGCATGGGCGCGGGCGATCCGGCGCACCCGGGCCCGGAACCGGCGCGGGCGCCCGAGATGCCGCACCAGGACGAGCGCGAGGGCGAGTCCCGTCACGGCGAGCGCCGGCCGGCCGTACCAGAGCCCGAAGGGGAGGCCGATCACGGCCGTCCAGAACAGGCGGGCGACGAGGCTGGGCTTGCCGGGCATCGGGTCTCGGGGGCGCTGACGGGCCCCCGACCCTCGCAAGCGCGGCTTGCCCGATGCCTAACCCGCCTCCGAAAGCTGTGGACGCGGACGCGGATGAGAGCGCCGCGCCGTCAGCCCTTCCGGCGCTGGTGGCCGAGGCCCATGCTCTTGGCGAGGCTGGACCGCGCCGCGGCGTAGTTCGGCGCCACCATCGGGTAGTCGGGCGGCAGGCCCCACTTTCCCCGATACTCCTCGGGCGTCAGGTTGTAGTGCGTCCGCAGGTGGCGCTTCAGCGACTTGAACTTCTTGCCGTCCTCCAGGCAGACGATGAAGTCGGGCTGGACCGAGCGCCGGACCGGCACGGCCGGCCGCAGCTGCTCCGCCGGCGGGGCGGACGGCTCGCCGAGCCCGTGTAGCGTCGCGTGGATGGCCGCGATCAGCCCCGGCAGTTCCGGCGCGGGGACCGGATTGTTGCTCACGAAGGCCGACACGATGTCGACGGACAGCGTGAGATAGTCCGGTTGCCCTTCACCCGTGGCGTCCATCCCGTAACCTCCAATCGATCCCAGCCGGCCACCGACGCCGGCCGGGATCTGTCTCTGCTCGACCCGATACAGGGTAGTTAATGGGCAGTTACTATGGTGGTGTGAATTCAATAGCAAGTCCAATCCACACATGCCCACAAGTGCCGTCTTAGAGTGGATAAATGGCGCCCGATATTGAGCAAAAGGAGGTCTGGAGACCGCGCTCGCGTCGACCACGCGATTTCCGGCCGGCGCGTGCCGACCGGGCGTTGCAGGCGCGCCGGATCGCGCCATCTGGGAGGGCGGCGGGCGCCCCGGCGCCTCGTCCGTTCGGACATGAGCGAGAGGCCAGATACGTGCCGCCAGGAACGGCCTGCGGGACCGCGTCCCGTGACGATGTCGTGAGCCGCCGAACGTGAGCACCTACCGGTTCGACAAACTGCTGGCGCCCCGCTCGATCGCCCTGGTCGGGGCGGTGGGGCGCGAGGGCTCGCTGGGGCGCAGCGTGCTCGACAGCCTGCGCGCCGCGGGCTTTCCCGGCGCGATCATGCCGGTCCAGCCCGATCAGGCCGCCGTCGAGGGGCTGGCCTGCGTGCCGCGGGTCGCGGATCTGCCCGCCGCCCCCGACCTCGTCCTGATCGCGGTGCCGCCGCCGAGCGTGCCCGAGGTCGTCGCGCAGGCCGCCGCGATCGGCGCCGGGGCGGCCGTGATCCTCACGGCGCGGCTCGGATCCGGGCCGGGGGATCCCGGTCCGGTCGCCCACGGGATCGCCCGCGCCCACGGCCTGCGCCTGCTCGGGCCCGACAGCGCCGGCTTGGCGGTCCCGGGCGCGAGGCTCAACGCCAGCCTGTTCGCCCAGGCGCCCGAGGCCGGCGACCTTGCCCTCGTCTCGCAATCCGGCACGGTCGCGGCCGCCATCGTCGCCTGGGGCGCCCGCCACGGCACGGGCTTCTCGGCGGTGCTGTCGCTCGGCAGCGTCCTCGACATCGGCGTGGCCGACTGCCTCGACCACTTCGCCGCCGATTTCCGCACCCGCGCGATCCTGCTCTGCCTCGACCGGGTCGCGGATGCCCGCCGGTTCATGTCGGCCGCCCGCGCCGCGGCCCGGGCCAAGCCCGTCGTGGTCCTGCGGGCCGGCCGGCACCGGCCCGACACCCGCGCCGCCGTCACCCATACCGGCGCCCTGGCCCGCCCGGACGCGGTCTACGCCGCGGCCTTCCGGCGGGCCGGCCTGCTGGCCGTGCCGGACCTCGACGCGATGTTCTCCGCCGTGGAGACCCTGGGGCGGCAGCGGCCGTTCCCCGGCCACCGGCTGGCGATCGTGTCCAACGGCCGTGGCATCGGCCTCCTCGCGGCGGACCGGCTGATCGAGCGGGCCGGGACCCTGGCGGCGCCCGCCGAGGCGGAGGGCCGCGCGCCGGGAAACCCCCTCGACCTCGGCGTCGACGCCGCCGGTCCGGCCTTCGCGTCCGCGCTGACGCCGCTGCTGACGGATCGGACGAGCGACGCCGTGCTGGCGATCCACGTGCCGACGATCCGCTCGGAGGCCGGCGCGGTGGCCGAGGCCGTCGCCGCGACGGTCAAGGCCGCCCGCGCCGGCCAGACCCGCAAGAAGCCGGTCTTCGCGGTCACGCTGGGCGACGCGGAGGCGGCGCGCGAGACCTTCGCGCAGGCCGGGATCCCGCATTTCACCACCGATTCCGAGGCGATCGAGGGTTTCCTGCATCTCGTGCGCTACCGCGAGGCCCAGGACGACCTGATGCGCACGCCGGACTCGCTGCCGCGGGACTTCTCCCCCGACACGGCGCGGGCCCGCTCGATCGTCGCCGGGGCCCTGCGCCAGGGCGCCGCGTGGCTCGACCCGGTGGCGGTGAACGGCCTCCTGCAGGCCTACGGGATCCCGACCGTCCCGATCACGCTCGCCCCCGACACGGACGCGGCCGCGGCGGCCGCGTGGCCGATCATCGCGGCGGGCGGGACGGTGGCGCTGAAGGTCGTCTCGCCGGACATCGTGCACAAATCCGACATCGGCGGCGTCCACCTCGACCTGACCAGCGAGGCCGACGTCGCGGAGGCCGCCCGCAGCATCCTGGCCCGCGCGCGCCGGGAGCGGCCCGACGCCCGGGTCACCGGCTTCGCCGTGCAGCCGATGGTCCGCCGCGGCCAGCGCCGGGAGCTGATCGCCGGGCTCGCGGAGGACGCGGTGTTCGGCCCGGTGGTGGTGTTCGGCCGGGGCGGGACCGCCGTGGAGGTGATCGACGACCGCGCCCTCGGCCTGCCGCCGCTCGACCTGACCCTGGCGCGCGATCTCATTGCCCGCACCCGGGTCGCGCGCCGCCTGGAGGCCTACCGCGACGTGCCGGCGGCCGATCTCGGGGCGATCGCGCTGACGCTGGTGAAGCTGTCCCAGCTCGCCGCCGACCTGCCGCAGGTGCGCGAGCTCGACATCAACCCGCTCCTGGCCGACGAGACCGGCGTGCTGGCCCTCGACGCCCGGGTCCGGATCGGGCGCGCCGAGCGCGGCGACCACGGCAGCGTCCACGGCCGCGGCCACCCGCGCTTCGCGATCCGGCCCTATCCGGCCGAGTGGATCCGCACGCTCAACCTCAAGGACCGGACCGTGCGGGTGCGGCCCGTGCGCCCGGAGGACGAGGGCCTGTTCCTGGCCTTCTTCAAGGGTCTTGACCCGGAGGACCTGCGGCTGCGGTTCTTCGGGCCGGTGCGCGAGTTCAGCCACGCCTTCCTGGCCCGCCTGACGCAGCTCGACTACGCCCGCGCCATCGCGTTCGTGGCCACGGAGATCGGGCCGGGCGGCGGCGAGCGCATGCTCGGTGCGGTCCGGCTCCACGCCGACGCCAACCACGAGAGCGGCGAGTACGCGATCGCGGTGGGCCGCGACGCCCGCGGGACGGGCCTCGCCTTCGCGCTGATGCGCCTGATGATCGACTGGGCGCGCTCCGAGGGGATCGGCCGGGTCGAGGGCACGGTGCTCGCCGAGAACCGGCCGATGCTGGCGGTGTGCCGCCGCCTCGGCTTCACGCAGGGGCGCGACCCGGACGATCCGGGCCTCGTGAAGGTGCACCTCGATCTCGCAACCGGCTAGCGGCGCGGCGAGGCCCGACCCGGCGCCGGCCGCGCCGGTGCCGGGGGGCGCGGCTCAGTGGCCGCTGTCGGTCGCGTTGCGGGTGGTCTCGTAGAGGAACCACGTCCGCTCCTCGGACTGGTCGATCCACTCCTCGAGCTGCGAGGTGGTCGCCACGTCGCCGGCCTCGTCGGTGACCCCGTGGAGCGTCCGCATGTTGGCGGTGAGGGCCTTGTTGTCGTCGCGCAGCTCCTTGAGCATGTCGAGGGGCGAGACGTACTCGGCATCGTTGTCGGCCACGCGGGTCAGGCTCTTGGCCTGGCCGAGCGAGCGCAGGACCGTGCCGCCGATCTTGCGGGCGCGCTCGTTCACCGCGTCGATGATCTCGAAGATCTGGGCCGACTGCTCGTCCAGCAGCAGGTGGTAGTCGCGGAAATGGGGCCCGCTCATGTGCCAGTGGAAGTTCTTGGTCTTGATGTAGAGGGCGAACAGGTCCGAACTCAGGACCGTCAGGCCCTCGGCGATCGTCCGGACGTCGCTCGGATCGAGGTCGGTCGGGGTGTTGAGGCGCGCGCTCTCGATGCGGCTGCTCGGCTTGGCCTTGGCCATGGTCGTCTCCAATGCGATTCGCTGGCTCGGCGCGCCGCTCCGTCACGCCGCGGAGGGGCGAACGCGCCTTCTGCAGGCCAATGGCCGGCCCGCCAGGATGTTCCGGCGTGCTGAGAATCGCATAGCTGGGTTGGCTTTAGCGGGTAGGTTCGACGGATTCCAAACTGCGGTGCTCGGTAACGGGCCGCTCCGGCGACGGCTTCGCCGGTGCGGGCCTGACCGGCGCGGGCCCGACCGTCGCGGGCCCGACCGTCGCGGGCTTGGCCGCGGCAGCCCGCGCGGGAGCCGGCTTCGCGTCGTGGGCGGCACCGGGCCGGGGCGGGGCCGGCGCGGTGGCGGGGGCCGGCTTCGCGGCGTCCGCGCCCGCCGCGGGCGGGATCGCGCCGGTGGCGGCGGGCTCGGGCGCCGGCGTGTCGAGGTTGTAGATGTCGTCGCGGAAATGCGCCTTCCCGTCCGGCGTGGCGAAGCCGGTGAGGTACACGAAGGTGACCGGAATCGGCTTGGTGAGTTTGATGTCGCGGCGCTCGCCGTCGGCGATGCCGGTCTCGATCTCGATCGGCCCCCAACTCGTGCCCGGCCCGTTGGGGCCGTCCGTGCCCTGCAGCAGCCAGCCGACCAGCTCCTTCACCTGTCCGACCCGGACGCAGCCGTGGCTGTGGAAGCGCACGCTCGCGGCGAAGAGCGACTTCGCCGGCGTATCGTGCATGTAGACGGCAAAGCGGTTCGGCATGTCGATCCGCACCTGGCCCAGCGAATTGTCGAGGCCGGAATCCTGGCGCAGCGTGTAGTTGACGGCCTTCTGGCCCGCCCAGTCGATCCGGGTCGGGTCGACCTCGCCCGCCGGGCCCAGGATCCGGATGCGGTTCTTGGCGAGGTAGCCCGGGTTCTTGCGCATCGCCGGGATGATCTCGTTCTTCACCACCGAGGCGGGGACGGTCCAGGTCGGGTTGAAGTTGATGTCGGTGATCCGCGTCTCGACGGACGGCGTCGCCTTGTCGGGGGAGCCGACCACCGCGACGTAGCGGCGCGCCACGGCGCCGTTCTCCACCGCCTCCACGGCGGCGGACGGGATGTTGACCACCACGTAGCGCTCGCCGAACGGGAATTTCGAGCCCATCAGCCGGGCCGCGGAGGCGGCGAGCTGGCGCTGGCGCACCGCGGCCGGCACGTTGAGCGCGTTGATCGTGAGCCGGCCAAGGATACCGCTGTCGGGCAGGCCGTGACGCCCCTGGAACGCCGCGATCGCCGCCACCAGGGGCGGGTCGAGGCGGTCGTTCGCGGGGGCATCCGCCGGCAGGTCGCCGGTCAGCGTCAGGTGGTGGCGCAGGGCGGGGATCGCCGGGTGGCGCTCGCCGGGCTTGAGGCGCGCGAGATCGTCTGGCAGCCGCTCCCAGCCCCCGGCCTCCGCGAAGGCCGCGTAGCGCTCGGCCGCCCGGAGCGTGTCGAGGAACGTCCGGGGCGTCAGCGTCGGGTTCGGGTCGGCGGAGACCTTGGCGTAGACCAGCGGCGCCGGCTCGCGGGACCTCTTCGCCGCTTCCTGAGGCTTGGCCGGCTGGGACTTGGTCTCGGCCGATCGGGCGTCGGACGCCTTGCTCTCCGACGCCTTGCTGTCCTGGGCCTTCGCGTCCTGTGCCCTGGCATCCTGCGCCTTGCCCTGCGCCGGGACGGGCTCCGGCGCGGCCTCGGTCGCCCGGGGCTCGGCCGGCCTGGTCTCGGCCGGCCTGGTGTCGGCCCGCTTGGCCTCCGCCGGCTTGACGGCCGCGCCCTTCGCCTCACCCTTCGCCTCCGGTGCGCGGGGCTCCTGGCTCTTCGCGGTCTCGCCCGCGGCGGGCGGCACCGCGACCGGCGCGGCGAGCGGCGGCACCGGCGCGGGGCCGCCCTGCGCCGCGCCGGTCCCCTGCGCCAGGGCGACGCCGGGCGCTCCGAGCAGGGCCAGCAGGGACAGGCCCGCACCCAGCGCGGCGTGCGGGCGGGCGTGACGGCGGGGCTGGACCGGGACCATACGCAACACTCCCGACGCGCTCAGTCGGCGCGACCGGGCCGGATGATGGGCCGGCGTGGTTACCAATCTCCTCCGACCCCGAGAGCGGGCAGGATCGGGATTTACGATCCCGCCATTGATTCATCCGCGTGTGACGGCGCGGAAGTCGGTCGGCGTGAACGTCGCGCTCATACATTCATGCGTTGCTGGCTCCGGCGCCCACGTCTTTGCGCGCGGAGCGAAGCGATCCAGACGGCGCGACGCCGCCCGTCGTCGCGCTGCCCCGGGTCACTTCGCTCCGCCCGCGATGACGGAGTAGGACACCTTCATCGAAGCGTTCCGTCGGACACCGCGTGGCCGGGCCGCCACGGCTGCCCAGGCCCGGACAGGAGATCGGTCCCCAGCATGCCGGATTCCGGTGATCCGATCCCGAGGACGATGCCCTACCTGCCGCAGCTCGACGGGGTGCGGGCGCTCGCCATCCTGATCGTGTTCGCGGCCCATTGCGGCTACGGCCACGTGGTGCCGGGCGGCTTCGGCGTGACCGTCTTCTTCTTCCTCAGCGGCTACCTGATCACCACGCTCCTGCGGATCGAGCGGGCGCGGACCGGAACGGTGTCGCTTCCGGCCTTCTACCTCCGGCGGAGCCTGCGCATCCTGCCGCCCATGTACCTGACCCTGCTCGCCTCCGGCGCGCTCTACGCGGCGGGGTGGCTCGACTGGATGCCGGTCGCGCCGGCGGCGGTCCTCGGGCAGGCGACCTTCCTGACGAACTATCCCGGCCTGTTCGGCACCGAGGCGGTGCTGCCGGTGCCGCTCTGGAGCCTCGCCATCGAGGAGCATTTCTACCTCGTCTTCCCGCTGGTCTTCCTGCTCTGGCTCGGGCGCCTGCGGCCGCGCCGCGCGGCCCTGGCCTGCCTGGGGCTCTGCGCGGCGGTCCTGGCGATCCGGTGCGTCAACGTCTGGCGGCTGCCGGATTACAGCCTGAACTACAGCTGGACCCACACCCGGATCGACGCGATCCTGTTCGGGTGCTGCCTCGGGCTGTGGAACAACCCGGTGGTCCCGGCCGACCGGGCGTGGCGCCCCGCGCCCTGGCACGTGGCGGCGAGCCTCGCGGTGATCCTCGGGACCCTGGCGGTCCGCGATCCCGCCTTCCGGGAGAGCCTGCGCTACACGCTCCAGAGCGCCGCCCTGTTCGTGCCCTTCGTGTACCTGCTGCACGGCGAGGGACCTCTGGTGCGGCTGCTGGCCAGCCGGCCTATGCGCCGGCTCGGTCTCTGGTCCTACAGCTTCTACCTCGCGCACATGACCGTGGTGGCCCTGGTGCTGCACCTGCGGCCCGGGCTGCACGGCGTCGGCCTGATGCTGGCGGCCTTCCCGGTGACCCTGCTGTGGTGCTGGGGCATGTACGGCCTCGTCGAGCGCCCCTGCGCGCGCCTCCGCCGCCGGCTCCTGGCGGACCGGCCGCCGGAGCCGAGCCTGGCCGAGGACGGCCGCCGGGCCGGTGTCACGCCCGCCTGAGCTTCTCGCGGGCGGCCCTGTGATCGGGCGCGGCCTCGAAGGCCGCCTTCATCGCGTGCCACAGGGGCTTGCGCCGGAACTGCGCGTCGAGCGGCAGCGCCCGCTGCGGCAGGCCGTCGGGCCGCTTGCGGTAGGGGTGGTCGTTCAGCCACGTGTCCGGGTCGTAGATGTCCCAGGTCAGGACGTCGAGGCAGGCGGGCTCGTCCAGCACCACGTCGAGGTAGCGGCGGGCGTAATCGGCCACCATCCGATCGCGGGTCGCCACGTCGGACGGGAAGTCGCGGTCGTCGATGTCGAGCTCGGTGATCTCGATGCCGAGGCCCATCTGGCCGATCTCGCGCAGGAAGCGCCGCAGCTGGCCCTGATCGATCGGGATCGTGCTGGTGAGGTGCGACTGGAGCCCGAAGCGCCGGATCGGCACGCCCCGGGACAACATCGCCTCCAGGCGGCGCAGGACCTTGGTGCGCTTGGCCTCCATCCAGGGCACGCCCTGCTCCACCGCGTCCTCGTTCCACGTGCCGGCGGCGGCCGGATCGGTCTCGTGCAGGATGCGGAAGGCGAGGTCGACGTAGCCGGGGCCGATGGAGGCGAGCCAGGGCGAGTCGCGCAGGCCGCCGCCGCGGTCTGGGTCGGACTCGTTGCCGAGGATCTCGTTGACCACGTCCCAGGCGACGATCTGGCCGCGGTAATGGCCCGCCACCGTCTCGATCCAGCGCCGCATGAAGTCCTCGGCCTGGACGGCGCTCGCCCGGCCGAGCAGCGGTCCGACCCAGGGCGGCAGCGCCGCGTGCCAGACGAGCGTGTGGCCGCGCATGCGCTGGCCGTTTCCCCTCGCGAAGCGCAGGATGGCGTCGCCGCGGGCGAAGTCGGTCTTGCCCGGCGCCGGCAGGACCTCCTCCATCTTCATCTCGGTGCCGCAGACGAGGATGCCGCATTCCCGCGCCACCGCCTGCCGGTAGGCGGGCGTCGCGTCGAAGCGGTGGAACGGCACCTCGCAGCCGTATGTCAGGCCCTTGGCGGCCGCGGCGGCCTGGAGGCTGTCGGCCGACCAGGACGGCCGGCCGAGGGGACCGAACCCCGCCGGGCCGGCCGCGCGCGCCGCGCCGGCGAGGCCGAGGGCGGCCGCGCCGGCGAGGATCGACCGGCGGTGCGGGAGAGGGGGCATCCGGGTGCTTCGTTCCGTGACGTGCCCGCCACCCTAGCAGAAGCCGCCGCGGCGGCGATCCGCTGGTTCTGCCGGGGCGGCGCGGGACCGCGGCGCGAACTCGCCTTCCGCCCGGGGCGCCCCATCTGATGGGCGCCCGTCAGCCGAGGATCCGTCATGAGCCAGCACCCCGCGATCAGTCCGGGCCGCAGCGCGGTCGTCACCGGGGCTGCGAGCGGCATCGGGCTCGCCGCCGCGCAGGCCTTCGCCCGGGCCGGCATGAACGTCTGGCTCGCCGACCTGCCGGGCCCGGCCCTGGACGCGGCCCGGGCCGCCGTCGCCGAACTCGCCGCCGTCGAGGTGCGCGCCGTGCCCACCGACGTGTCGGACCGGGGCGCCGTCGAGGCCCTGGCGACCGCCGTCGCCAAGGGCGGGCCGCCCGCCCTGGTGATGCTGAACGCCGGGATCGAGGCCGGCGGAAAACTGTTCTCCGACGCCGACACCTGGACGCGGATCCTGGGCACCAACCTCGGCGGCGTCGTCAACGGCATCCACGCCTTCGCGCCCGGGATGATCGAGGGCGGCAGGCCCGGGGCGATCATCGTCACGGGCTCCAAGCAGGGCATCACCACCCCGCCGGGCAACGCGCCCTACAACGTCTCCAAGGCGGGCGTGAAGGCGGTCACCGAGGCGCTCGCCCACGAGCTGCGCAACCGGGAGGGCTGCCACACCACCGCCCACCTGCTGATCCCGGGCTTCGTCTATACCGGGCTCACCAAGGCCCGCGGCGTCGCCGAGAAGCCCGCCGGGGCCTGGACGCCCGACGAGACCGTGGCCTTCCTGCTGGAGCGGCTCGCCGCCGGCGATTTCTACATCCTCTGCCCCGACAACGAGACCACGCGCGCCCAGGACGCGAAGCGGATCGCCTGGGCGTCCGGCGACATCGTCGAGAACCGGCCCGCCCTCTCGCGCTGGCACCCGGACTACGCCGAGGCGTTCAAGCGCTACATGGAGGGCTGAACCCCCGGCGGCCCGCTGCCCTGGGTCACTTCGCTCCGCTCGTGATGACGGAGGAGCGAGACCCGCTGCGTGACTGCGCGGGATGCCACGATCGCCGTCTTTGCGAGCGCAGCGAAGCAATCCAGGGATCCGCGACGCCGGACCCGTTCACGCGAGATCGGGATACAGGTCGTTCCAGTCCGGATTCATCGCCTCGATCAGCGCGAGCTTCTTCTTCCGTGAGCCCGCCTTGATCTGCTTCTCGCGGGTGATGGCCTCATTCATCGTCGGATAGCGCTCGTACCAGACGAGGCGTTGGCAAGCGTAGCGGCTCGTGAAACCGGCAAGCAGCGCCTCCCGGTGCTCGTAGACCCGCCTGGCGAGGTTCGAGGTCACGCCGGTGTAGAGCGTGCCGTTGCGGCGGCTCGCCATGATGTAGACGGCCGGCTCGCGCACAGAGGCTTCCTTCATGGCCGGTGCGCAGGACGACTCGCCCCGCGCCGCTCTGGGTTGCTTCGCTGCGCTCGCAAAGACGTGGCGCCCTATCGATGAGCGTGGCGCCTGTCGATTGCCCCGGCCTTGGCGCCCCTCGTCTGGCGAAGCCCTTGCACACGGGCTAGGTCAGTGCGACGCAGCCGCCGCACGAGACCAGCGCACGACAACCGGGAGCCGCACTTGGCCACGATCATCCCCGTCGCTTCCTTCGACTGCGTCGTGTTCGGCGCCACCGGCGATCTGACCGCGCGCAAGCTCCTGCCGGCCCTGTTCTACCGATTCCGCGACGGCCAGATCCCCGAGACCAGCCGGATCATCGGCGCCTCGCGCTCGGAACTGTCCCTCGACGCCTTCCGCGAGCACGCCCGCGACGCGCTCAAGCGCTTCGTGCCGGCGGCCGACCTGTCCGACGACATGCTCCACCGCTTCCTCGACCACGTCGACTACGTCGCGGTGGACGGGGCCGGCGACAGCGGCTGGACCGACCTCGTCGCCAAGCTCGACGAGCGGCCCGACCAGGTCCGGCCCTACTACCTCGCCACCTCGCCCGACCTCTACGGCTCGATCTGCCGCAACCTCGCCGCCCACGGGCTCGTGGGGGAGAAGTCCCGCGTCGTGCTGGAGAAGCCGATCGGCAAGGACCTGAAATCGGCCCGGGCGATCAACGACGCGGTCGGCGAGGTCTTCCCCGAATCGCAGATCTTCCGGATCGACCACTATCTCGGCAAGGAGACGGTCCAGAACCTGCTCTCGCTCCGCTTCGCCAACACGATCTTCGAGCGGCTCTGGACCTCCGACGTGATCGACCACGTCCAGATCACGGTCGCCGAGACGGTGGGGGTCGAGGGCCGGGCCGGCTACTACGACACGTCGGGCGCGATGCGCGACATGCTGCAGAACCACATCCTGCAGCTCCTCTGCCTCACCGCCATGGAGAGCCCGCTCAATCTCGAGGCGAACTCCGTCCGCGACGAGAAGCTCAAGGTGCTGCGCGCCCTGAAGCCGATCACCAGCCAGGACATCCCGCTGGTGACGGTGCGCGGCCAGTACGTGGCGGGCGCCGTCGACGGCAAACCGGTCGAGGGCTACCTCGCCGAGCTCGGCCACGAGAGCCGGACCGAGACCTTCGTGGCCATGAAGGTCGAGATCCAGTCCGGGCGCTGGGCCGGGGTTCCGTTCTACCTGCGCACCGGCAAGCGCCTCCCCCAGAAGCTCTCCGAGATCGTGGTGCAGTTCCGCGCCTCGCCGTTCTCGATCTTCCCCGAGGAGGCCTTCGGCCGCGAGCCGAACCGCCTCGTGATCCGCCTGCAGCCGCAGGAGGGCATGAAGCTCGAGGTGATGACCAAGGACCCGGGGCCCGGCGGCCTGCGGCTGCGCCCGACCGACCTCGACATCTCCTTCGAGGAGACCTTCAAGCAGCGCTACCCCGACGCCTACGAGCGCCTGCTGATGGACGTGGTCCGCGGCAACGCGACGCTGTTCATGCGCCGCGACGAGGTCGAGGCGGCCTGGGCCTGGGCGGACGGCGTGCTCAAGGCCTGGGCCGACCGGCCCGAGGCGCCGCGGCCCTACCCGGCCGGGAGCTGGGGCCCGACCGCCGCCATCGCGCTGATCGAGCGCGACGGCCGGACGTGGCACGAGGAATTGCGGTAACGACGCGCCGCGGCTCACGGCCAAGCTGCCTTGATACGGTCAAGCCGGATGTGAAATCTGTCGGCGCTGCCGGCGACCGCCCCGCCAGAGGGTGGAGACGGCGCAGCACGAGGGATCATCACATGCTGGACCATCATCGGGACGCGGCCGTCCAGGCCGAGCGTCGCCTGGAGCGTTCGGTCGCCGCCGCCCTGCGCGTCATCGCGGCCGCCCACGACGAGCGGCAGGCGCCGCCGGTCACCGCGGCCCGCCGCCGCCTGAGCGAGGTCTACGGCGCCACCCGCCTGGCCCGGCGCCTGGAGCAGGAGCGCCGGACCGCCTGAGACACGCCGTCTTCGCGAGCGTGGCGACGCGATGACGGAGCCTAGACGGCGGCGTCCCAGGTCTCGCTGAGTGGGACGGTTCCGCGGACCAGCCGGGCGCGCAGCACGACGTCGCCCGGCGGCACCGGCTCCGGCGGGCGCCACTCGACGTAGATCCGCCAGCCTCCGGTCTGCGGCACGAAGTTGGCCACCGGATCGTGCAGCGTGCCGGCGCTGGCCGAGACCTCCGCGGCGACCGCGTCGTCGGGACCCTTCGGCAGGCCCGGACCCTCGAAGTCGATGACGCAGAGCCGCCGCCGCGGGTCGGGCGGGTTCGACGGGCGCAGGCGCTCCGCCGAGCCGAGTCGCGTCGACGTCACCCGGGCGAGGGCGGTCTCCGGGATCGCCGGCACGGGCTCGGCCCCCACCGTGGTCAGCCCGTAGCGGACGTGCAGCGGCGCGCCGGGCTGCGCCGGGGCCGCCGGCACGAAGGCCGCCACGATGTTGTCCATGTACTCCTCGCCCGACGGGATCTCGAAGAGCTGCACGGCGCCGTCCGCGAAGGCGCCCCTGGGGGAATCCGGCGCCACCCAAAGGCCCGGCCGCGCCTCGTGGCGCGCCTCCACGTCGAGGTAGGCCGCGAAGCTCCGCTCCCGCTGCAGCAGCCCGAAGCCGGCGAGCGGCCGGGCCGCGAAGGCGGAGATCTGCGGCTGCGCCCGCCCGTTGACCAGGGGCCGCCAGATCCGGTCGATCCGCGCCGGGTCGGCCCCGGCCGCGACGCACAGCCCGTCGGAATCGTGCACCTGCGGCCGGAAATCGTCGAACGGCTTGGCGCCCCGGGCCCCGGGCCCGTTCTGGCCGTACAGGAACATGCTGGTGAGCGGCGCCAGCCCGAGCTTCGGGAGCGCCCGGCGCGGGTGGAGCGCCGCGGTGACGGCGATCCGGGCCGGGTCGCCGGGCGCGATCTCGAACCGGTAGGCGCCGGCCACGCTCGGGCTGTCGAGGAGGGAGAGCACCGTGAGGGTGCGCGCCTCCGGCTCCGGCTCGCAGATCCAGTGGGCGACGAAGTCGGGGAATTCCTCGCCCTCCGGGGCGCCGGTGCCGATGGCGAGCCCCCGGGCCGAGAGCCCGTATTCCTGGTTGGCCGCGCGCAGGCGGAAGTAGGAGGCGCCCAGGAAGACGAGGAACTCCTCCTGGAAACCCTTCGGCCGCCAGGCGGGCGTGTCCGGGAAGGCGTAGTGCAGGCGGAAGCCCGCGAAGCCGAGATCCGCCGGGAAGCCCTGGCCGGCGAGCCGCGTGCCCAGGTCGAACAGCCCCGTGTCGTAGGGGATCGGCCGCGCGGGCCCCCGGAGCGGCTGGAGGTGGAGCGCCACGCGCCGGCGCTGCAGGAAGCCGCGGTGGAACAGCTGGGCGCTGAAATGCGCGCCGAGCCGCAGGCTCGCGTCCGGCCGGAAGGTGATCGCGCGGTAGCCGTCGTAGTCGAGGGCGGCGAGCGCCGGCGGCAGGTCCTCGGGCGGCGGGGCGTAGGGCGCTGCGGCGCGCTGCGCCGCCTGCGCCGACAGGCTCTCGAAGGTCATCGCGTCGCCCTGCGGCGGAAGCGCCGGCCCGGCCCACGTTCTGGACCCATTCAGATCCGTCGCGCTAGGTAGAACCGTGCCGGCAGCCGCGGCCAGGACTGTTCGAAGAACGCGGCGCCGGGAGGGGGGATTGATCCGTTCGGCTTCCGGCGGCCTGGGCTGCCGGGTCGGCTCCGTATCCTCACCCCGCACATCGATATCCACGGTCATCGGTTCCCGGCCCCGCACGGCCGGGCGGCCGGCAGCCTTCCACGGTCGAGTTCCTCGCGCCATGTCGTCACGCGTCACCTCCTCCGCCGAGCGGTCGCACCGGAACGCGGCTCCCGCCATACCCGATCCGTCGGAGAACGCAGCCTGCCGCGAGGTCTGGACCGACGCGCCGCGCGGCGCCCTGCGCGCCCGCCGCCTCGCCCTGGCCGTCCCGAGCCTCGCCACCGCCGGCGGCCTCGTCTGGCTCGCCGCGCTCGCCTACCCGGCGGGTGTCAGCCCGCTGGCCTGGGCGGTCCTGGTGCTGTTCGGCCTCGTGATGGGCTGGCAGGCCTTCGTCGCCTGCCAGTACGTCTACGGGTTCGTCGCGGCCCTCCTGGGCGACCGGGCGACGTCCGCGCTGGAGCGCCGCTCCGAGCAGGCGGGCGCCGTGCCGGCCGGGGCCGGACGCACCGCCGCCGTGGTGGCGATCCACGCCGAGGACGCGGTCGCGGTCTTCGCCCGCCTGCGGGTGATGGCCCGGTCGCTCGCCCGCGCCGAGGCGCGGGGCATCGACATCTTCGTCCTCTCCGACACACGGGACGGCGCGATCGCCGCTGTGGAGGAGCACGAGTACGCCCGCATCCAGGCCTGGGCGGCCTCCGACCCGGCGCTGCCGCGGATCCGCTACCGGCGCCGGACGGAGAATGTCGGCCGCAAGGCCGGCAATATCGGCGAGTTCTGCCGCACCTACGGCGGCGAGTACGCCTTCATGATCGTGCTGGACGCCGACAGCCTGATGACCGGCGCGGCCATGGGCCGGCTCGTCGGGCTGATGCAGGCGAGCCCGCGCACCGGCCTGATCCAGACCGTGTCGTACGCGGCCGGCCGGGACACGCTCTTCGCCCGCATCCAGCAATTCGCCGTCCGGCTCTACGCGCCGCTGGCCCTGCGCTGCCTGGAGACCTGGCAGGGCCCGGAGGGCAGCTACTGGGGCCACAACGCGATCCTGCGGGTCGAGGCCTTCGCGGAGAACGCGCAGCTCCCGAAGCTCCCGGGCCGGGAGCCGCTCGGCGGCGAGATCCTCTGCCACGACATCGTCGAGGGCGCGCTGATGGTGCGCGCCGGCTGGGAGGTGCGGCTGCTGCCCGAGATGGGCGGCACCTGGGAGGAGATGCCCACCAACCTCGTCGACCTGCTCGGCCGCGAGCGCCGCTGGTGCCAGGGCAACCTCCAGCACCTGCGGGTGCTGCCCTGGGCGGGCCTTCACGGCGCGAGCCGCTGGCACCTCTTCGTCGGCATCCTCTCCTACGGGGTGCTGCCGCTCTGGATCGCCTTCCTGGGCCTCGCCGCGTGGCAGGCCGCCCGGACCGGCGATCTCGGCCTCCTGGCCTACGGGCTGACCGGGCAGGGCGCCGCCGCCCACGCGCTCGCCGCCCTCAGCGTCGCCGTGCTGGCCCTGCCCAAGCTCCTGAGCCTCGGCCACGTCCTCGCTTCGCCGGAGCGCCGGGCGGCCTTCGGCGGCACGCGGGCGCTGCTCGCGAGCGCCGCCCTGGAGCAGGCGGTGTGGGTGGTCCTGTGGCCGGTCCTGACCCTATTCACCGCCGGCGCCGTGGTCTCGACCTTCTTCGGCCGGGTGGTCCGCTGGGAGACGCAGGACCGGGACGACCGGCAGGTCTCCTGGGCGGAGGCGTTCCGGCTCCAGGCCGACGCCGTGGTGGTCGGCGCACTGATGGTGCTCGCCCTGGTCCTCGTCGGGAACCCGTGGCTCGCCCTCTGGCTGGCGCCGATCGCCCTGGCGCTGCTCACGAGCCCGGCCCAGAGCGTCTGGACCAGCCGCGCCGATCTCGGCCGCGCCGCCCGGGCGCGGGGTCTGTTCCTGAACGCCGACGACACCGCGCAGGCGCCGGAACTCGCCGAACTCGCCCAGCTGCGCGGCCTGCCCGCCGCGCCGGCCCCGCTCCGCCCGGCCGCGCGCGAGCCGGCGATCTGGCTCGCCGCCGACGAGGCCTGACGGGGGGGCGAACGCGCGGATCCGCGCCCGTCATCCAGGCTCTTACGGCCAAGCTGCCACAGTGTTGCCATCGAGTCACGGGCGGGCGGAACCGCCCCGGCCGGGCGGTTTCAGGCTTGGATTTGAGGCGCGAGCGTTTACCCCTTGGCGAGGATCGGCACGGCATCGTGCCGCGGTCTTCGCCGCGTTCCCGCCATAGTCCGCGCCTGCCCCGAGAGGCTTTGATGCGTCGTTTTCTCCCCGCCCTGATCGGGCTTCTCGGCGCGGCCGCCTGCGCCGCGCCGGCACTGGCCTACGAGATCGACCCGCTGACCCGCCAGCCGCTGAACGACGCGCTCACCGTGCGCGTCCGCCCGCAGGCCGTCGAGACCGTCGCGGTGCCGGTGGCCAACGCCGCCCTGAATCCCGCCGACCCGCTGAGCGCCGACGCGGCGGTCCCGCAGATGTCGGCGATCCCGCGCGAGACGGTGGCGTATAACGGCCCCTACGGCGCCGGCACGATCGTCGTCTCCACCGCCGAGCGGCGGCTCTACTACGTGCTCGGCGGCGGCCAGGCCCTGCGCTACGGCGTCGGCGTCGGCCGGCCGGGCTTCACCTGGGGCGGTGTGCAGACCATCACGATGAAGCGCGAGTGGCCGGATTGGCGCCCGCCGTCGACCATGCTGAAGCGCCGGCCCGACCTGCCGCGCTACATGAAGGGCGGCCTCGAGAACCCGCTCGGCGCCCGCGCCATGTATCTCGGCGGCTCGATCTACCGCATCCACGGCTCCAACGAGCCGGAGACGATCGGCACCGCCGTCTCGTCGGGCTGCATCCGCATGACCAACGACGACGTGACGGACCTCTACACCCGCGCCAAGGTCGGCACGAAGGTCATCGTCCAGCGCTGATTCCTTTTCGGAGCTTCGACGAGGGGGCCGGCCGCGAGGTCGGCCCTTTTTGCGTTTCGTAGGGTTTCCGGTTGATGGCTTCGGCACGGCCGTCTTTTGCGAGCGGAGCGAAGCAATCCAGCGGCGCCACGCCTGCAGAGGTCGCGCTGCCCTGGGTCACTTCGCTTCGCTCGTGATGACGGGATAGGCACATCAACCGAAGCGTTCAAACGGAAACCGGATCACGGCAGCGTGACCAGCGCGTCCGGACGCTTCACCTCGATCTCGATGAACGCGATCGGGTGGTCGGACCCGTTCATCACGTCGTGCCGGATGCCCGCGGGACGCATGTACGATTGCCCGGCCGCGAGCGCCGTCTCGCTGACCGCCGCGCCATCGTGGACGCGCAGGATCCCGTCCACCAGCATCACCACGAAGTAGGGCCAGCCGTGCTCGTGCCAGCCGGTCACGCCGCCGGGCGGGAAATCCCAGCGGGTGATGCGCACGGCGGCGTCGTCCTGCTGGATCGTGGGCGTCGCGGGGATGGTGCAGGCGAAGGCCATGGCGGCTCCGAAGGTGCGGGCTGACGGGTGCGCGGCTCGACGCCGCCGTCATCACGAGCGCAGCGAAGCGACCCAGGGATGCGCGACGCCGAAAATCGTGGCGCCACTCTGGATTGCTTCGCTCCGCTCGCAAAGACGAGGCTCGGGGCCGGAGTAAGCGGGAGCGGCTGCCCTCAGTGGCAGCCGCACGAGCCCGACCCGCAGCCCCCGCCCTGCTTCACCGGGGCGGTGCGCGCGGTCTCGCGGTCCAGTCCCCGCTCGGCGAGCTCGCCGAGATAGGTGTTCCAGCGCGTCTCGTACTCGCGGCCCAGCGTGTGGAGGTAGCCCCAGCCGTAGATGCCGGTGTCGTGCATGTCGTCGAAGCCGAGCTTCACCGCGTAGTTGCCGACCGGCTCCACCGCCAGGATGGCCACGGCGCGCTTGCCGCCGATCACCTTCCGCTCCAGCGGCGAGTGCCCCTGCACCTCGGCCGAGGGGCTCGACACCCGCAGGTACTCGGCCGGCAGGGCGTAGCGCGCCCCATCCTCGAAGGCGACGTTGAGCACCCGCCGGTCGGCCGACAGGCGGATCTCGGTCGGCCACAGATCCTCGCTCACGGGTCACACTCCTCACGCAATCTGGGACTGCGGCGCGGGATCGGCTTGCCCGCGACCGCCGGTGGCATCATATGCCGGACGATGCTCGATGACAGCTCCCTGACGCCGCAGACGTCCGCGGTCGGCGCGCCCGCCGGGCCCGCGCCGCTGATCGACCCGTTCCAGCGGGCGATCTCGTACCTGCGCATCTCGGTGACGGATCGCTGCGACCTGCGCTGCGCCTACTGCATGTCCGAGCACATGGAGTTCCTGCCCAAGCGCGACCTGCTGACCCTGGAGGAGCTGGACCGGCTCTGCGGCGTGTTCATCGCCCGGGGCGTGCGCAAACTCCGGATCACCGGCGGCGAGCCGCTCGTGCGCCGCGACATCATGCACCTGTTCCGCCGGCTCTCGCGCCACCTCGATTCGGGGGCGCTGGAGGAGCTGACGCTCACTACCAACGGCACGCAGCTTACCCGCTACGCCGACGAGCTGGCGAGCCTGGGCGTGCGCCGGATCAACGTCTCGCTCGACACCCTCGATCCGGACAAGTTCCGGGAGATCACTCGGCGCGGCGACCTCAAGGTGGTGCTCGACGGCATCGCGGCGGCGCGGGCCGCCGGGATGAAGGTGAAGATCAACGCGGTGGCGCTCCGCGACATCAACGCCGACGAGATCCCCGGCATGATCGCCTGGGCGCACGGCCTCGGCATGGACATGACGCTGATCGAGGTGATGCCGCTCGGCGAGATCGAGGCGGACCGGACCGACCAGTTCCTGCCCCTGTCGGTCGCCCGGCAGCGCCTGGAGACCCGCTACACCCTGACGCCGCTGCCCGACCGCACCGGCGGCCCGGCGCGCTACGTGCGGGTCGAGGAGACCGGCGGGAAGCTCGGCTTCATCACGCCGCTGACCCATAATTTCTGCGAGAGCTGCAACCGGGTCCGCCTGACCTGCACGGGCCAGCTCTACATGTGCCTCGGCCAGGAGGATTCGGCCGACCTGCGCGCGGTCCTGCGCGCCTCCCAGGACGACGCGGTGCTGGCCGCGGCGGTGGTCGAGGCAATCACCCGCAAGCCCAAGGGCCACGACTTCGTCATCGAGCGCCAGCGCCCGGCCGCCGTGCCGCGGCACATGAGCGTGACGGGGGGCTGACCGCCTCCGTCTTTGCGAGCGCAGCGAAGCAACCCAGGGCAGCGGGCCCTTCCCGACCGTAGCGCATCCCTGGATTGCTTCGCTGCGCTCGCAAGGACGGACGCGCTCACATCTCCTCGTCGGCGTAGCGGGCCTGCTGCCGCCCGCGCTGGCCGGATCCCCGCCGCGGCGCGCCTGCGCTGATCCCCGCCACCAGGTCGGCGATGTGGCGGAGCGTCTCCACGGAGAGCGCCTTCTCGCCCTCGCCGCGGCCCTGCGGGATCAGCGCCTTGGCGAAGCCGAGCTTCTGCGCCTCCTTCAGCCGGGAGCCGGCCTGCGCCACGGGCCGGATCGCCCCCGACAGGCCGATCTCGCCGAAATAGACCGTCTCGGGCGGCAGCACGGCCCCCGACAGCGATGAGACCAGCGCTGCCGCCACCGCCAGATCCGCTGCCGGCTCGGTGATGCGCAAGCCTCCGGCAACATTCAAATAGACGTCGTGGCTGCCGAGCCGGATGCCGCCGTGGGCTTCCAGCACGGCGAGCACCATCGACAGCCGATTCGGGTCCCAGCCGACCACGGCGCGCCGGGGCATGCCGAGCGACGAGGGCGCCACCAGCGCCTGGATCTCCACCAGCAGCGGCCGCGTGCCTTCCATGCCGGCGAAGACCGCGGTGCCCGCCGCCTGATGGTCGCGGCCCGCCAGGAACAGGGCGGAGGGGTTCGGCACCTCGCTGAGGCCCGCGTCGGTCATCTCGAACACGCCGATCTCGTCGGTGGGCCCGAACCGGTTCTTCACGGCGCGCAGGATGCGGAAATGGTGGCCCTGGTCACCCTCGAAGGAGGCGACCGCGTCGACCATGTGCTCCACCACGCGGGGACCGGCAATCTGCCCGTCCTTGGTGACGTGGCCGACCAGGATCACCGCCGTGCCGGTGGTCTTGGCGAAGCGGATCAGCGCCTGCGCGGAGGAGCGCACCTGCGTGACCGTGCCGGGGGCCGATTCCACCGTCTCGGTCCACATGGTCTGGATCGAGTCGATGATCGCGAGCGCGGGCGGGCGCCCCTGGCTCAGGGTCTCGACGATGTCCTCGACGTTGGTCTCGGCGGCGAGCTGGACCGGGCGCGCGCTCAGGCCCAGCCGCTCGGCCCGCAGGCGCACCTGCCCGACCGCCTCCTCGCCCGAGATGTAGGCGACCCGCTCGCCCGTGCCCGCCATGGCGGCCGAGGCCTGCATCAGCAGGGTCGACTTGCCGATGCCGGGATCGCCGCCGAGCAGGATCACCGAGCCGCGCACGAAGCCGCCCCCGGTCACCCGGTCGAGCTCGCCGATCCCCGAGGGGATGCGCGGCGCCTCCTTGGCCTCGCCGGTCAGGCCCTCGAGGGGGAAGACCCGGCCGCGATTGCGCGACGGCCGGGTCGCGGCGGGGCCGGACTGGCCGGGGGCCGAGGGCGCCTCCTCGACGATCGTGTTCCAGCCGTTGCAGGCCTCGCAGCGTCCGCGCCAGCGATTGTAGACCGCCCCGCAGGACTGGCAGACGAAGGTCTGGTGGATCTTGGCCATACGGGTCCGGGCGCCGGCGATCCGGCGTGTCAGGGTGGAGTCGCGTCAGCCTACATAAGTTCGAACATACCGAGAACCCAGCCCGGTCAGGATCTCGTACCCGATCGTGCCGGCGGCGCGGCCGACCGCGTCGATGTCGAGGCTGTCGCCGATCAGCACCGCTTCCGCGCCGCGCCGGGCCGCGGGTGCCGCCGTGACGTCGAGGATGATCAGGTCCATGGAGACGAGGCCCAGGATCGGGCACGGGACGCCGCCGACCAGCGCGTGGCCGCGGCCACTGATCGCCCGGGGGAAGCCGTCGGCGTAGCCGAGCGAGAGCGTCGCCAGCCGGCTCGGCGCGGCGGCGGTCCAGCGGCCGTTATAGCCCGCGGTGGCACCGGCCGCGACGCCGCGCACCTGCGCGATCGCCGCCTCCAGCCGCACCACCGGGCGCATCGGGTTCGCGGCGCCCGGCGTCGGGTTGCCGCCGAACAGGGCGTAGCCCGGCCGCAGCAGGTCGTGCCGGGCCCCGTCGAGGAAGACCCCGGACGAGTTCGCCAGCGAGGCCCGGAGCCCGGGATAGGCCGCCCGGACCCGGGCGAAATCGGCGATCTGCCGGGCGTTGACCGGGTCCTCCGGCTTCTCGGCGCTGACGAAGTGGCTGAGCAGCAGGTCGATCCCGGCGGCCGCGATCCGCGCGTCCCCGGCGAGGTCCAGCGTCTCGGGCACCGACAGGCCGAGCCGGTTCATGCCGGTATCGACGTGGAGCGCCGCGGGCGGCCGGTTCCCCGGGAACGCCGCCCAGTCCGACAGCTCCTCGACGCTGCCGAGCACCGGGCGCAGACCGTGGGCCGCGAAGGCCGCCGCGGCGCCCGGGGGCAGACCGTTCAGGACGTAGATCGCGGCGTCCGGCAGGGCGGCCCGGGCGGCGACGCCCTCGGACAGGTGCGCGACGAAGAAGGTCCGGCATCCGGCGGCCCACAGGGCCGGCCCGACGCGGCCGACGCCGCAGCCGTAGGCGTCGGCCTTCACCACGGCGGCGCAGTCGGCGCCCGCGCCGCGGGCCGCCAGGATCCGCCAGTTGGCCGCGATCGCCCCGAGGTCGATCGTCAGCCGGGCGCCGTGGGCGCCGATCTCCGTCACAGGTCCGGCCTCGGACACGCGGAACGCCTCCATCCATTCGCCACCGGGAGTCCGGACGCGCGGACCGGACCCCGGGCGCGACCCATAGCACCGGGACGGTGCCCGGGTGGAGCCGGGCATTCCGCGCGGCGGCGCGCGCCACGGTGATCGGCGCGTCCGATGCACGGTCTGATGCATGGACGGCACAGGCGCGCGATCAGGCGGGCGCGCCAGGGTGACGGCCGAGGTCGGGCTTGGTATAAATCCGCCGCGGTCCGGGGGAGCCGCACGGCCGACGCGCTATCCCCGCGGGTACCAAAAAGCTCAACGATGCCGTTTACCGTCCTGGATCTCGCCGTGCTCGGCATCGTCGCGGTCTCCGCGCTGCTCGCGGCCGTGCGTGGTGTGACCCGCGAGGTCCTGGCGATCGTCGCCTGGGTGGCGGCCGCCGCGGTCGCGTGGACGCTCCACCCCATGCTGCTGCCCACCGTGAAGCAGCACGTGAACAGCGACACCGTGGCGCTCGTCGCCTCGATCGCGGCGATCTTCCTCGGCACCCTGATCGTCGTGTCGATCATCACGGTGAAGATCTCCGACGTCGTGCTCGACTCGCGGATCGGCGCGGTCGACCGCTCCCTCGGCTTCCTGTTCGGCGCGGCCCGCGGGTTCCTGATCTGCGTGATCGGCTGGGTGTTCCTGTCGTGGCTGGTGCAGGGCAAGGTGCCGGACTGGGCCGCCCAGGCCCGCACGCGCCCGATGCTGGAGAAGTCCGGCGACGCCCTGGTGGCGCAGCTGCCCGAGAATCCGGAAGGCTTCCTCAAGCAGTTCAAGAAGCCGAAGACCGGCGCGCCGCCGAGCGATTCCGCCGACGCCCCGGCCGAGACCGACGCGGCGCCGCAGCGCCGGACCGAGACCGCGCCGACCCCGACGCGACGCTGATCTGCGGTATTCGCCGTAGGTCTCGTCGCGCGGAACGCCTAGATAGCGGTTCCGGTGGTGTACGGATTGCTTCCGCGACGACCGGCGCGCCGGCCCGTCGCCGCCGGGATCTGTGAGTGATCGACAGCCCCATGTCACACGCCGCCGCCACCACCGACACCTTCGATCTCGATCTCGACGGCGACACGCTCCGCGAGGAGTGCGGCGTCTTCGGCATCTTCGGCCATCCGGACGCCTCGGCGATCGTCGCGCTGGGCCTGCACGCCCTGCAGCACCGGGGCCAGGAGGCGGCCGGCATCGTCTCCTTCGACGGCGCGGTGTTCCACTCCGAGCGACGCCCCGGCCTCGTCGGTGATTCCTTCTCGGACGGGGACACGATCGCCCGCCTCAAGGGCCGCGCCGCCATCGGGCACGTGCGCTACTCGACCACTGGCGGCACGATCCTGCGCAACGTCCAGCCGCTCTTCGCCGAGCTCGCCAGCGGCGGCCTCGCGGTCGCCCACAACGGCAACCTGACCAACGCCCTGTCGATCCGCCGCGACCTCGTGCGCGACGGCGCGATCACGCAGTCGACCTCCGACACGGAGGTGATCCTGCACCTCGCGGCCCGCTCGCGGAAGCCGCGGATCATCGAGCGGTTCATCGACGCCCTGCAGGCGATCCAGGGCGCCTACGCGATCGTGGCGCTCACCAACAAGAAGCTGATCGGCGCCCGCGACCCGCTGGGCATCCGCCCGCTGGTGCTGGGTGAGCTCGACGGCCGCTACATGCTGGCCTCCGAGACCTGCGCGCTCGACATCATCGGCGCCCGCTTCGTGCGCGACATCGAGAATGGCGAGATCGTGGTGATCTCCGAGGAGGGGATCGAGTCGATCCGCTTCGCCGACGCCGTGCCGATGCGGCCCTGCATCTTCGAGTACATCTACTTCGCCCGGCCGGACTCGGTGGTGAACGGCAAGAGCGTCTACGCGGTGCGCAAGGCGATCGGCCGGGAGCTGGCCCGCGAGGCCGCGGCGCCCGCCGACATCGTCGTGCCGGTGCCGGATTCCGGGGTGCCGGCGGCGCTCGGCTTCTCGCAGGAGACCGGGATCCCGTTCGAGATGGGCATCATCCGCAACCACTATGTCGGCCGGACCTTCATCCAGCCGACCCAGTCGGTGCGCGAGCTCGGCGTCCGGATGAAGCACTCGGCCAACCGCGCGGCGATCGAGGGCAAGAGCATCGTCCTCGTGGACGACAGCCTCGTGCGCGGCACGACCTCGGTGAAGATCGTCCGGATGATGCGCGAGGCCGGCGCCGCGGAGGTGCATTTCCGGATCGCCTCGCCGCCCATCACCTACCCGGACTTCTACGGGATCGACACGCCCGAGCGGGAGAAGCTGCTCGCCGCGACCCACGATCTCGAGGCGATGCGCAAGTATATCGGCGCCGATTCGCTGGCCTTCCTGTCGATCCCCGGCCTCTACCGGGCGATGGGCGAGGAGGCGCGCAACGCGGCCTGCCCGCAATACACCGACCACTGCTTCACGGGCGACTACCCGACGGGCCTGACCGACCTGACCATCGCCGGCCCGAAGCGCTTCGCCATGCTGGCCGAGGCCGACTGAGCCTCTCCGGAAGGGCGCGACCGGCAAAGCAGAAACACGGCTTCGGCACAGCCGTCTTTGCGAGCGGAGCGAAGCAATCCAGGGTAGCGCAACATCGGTGAGCATGGCGCCGCCTGGATTGCTTCGCTGCGCTCGCAAAGACGCGGGTCGGGGCCATCGACCGAAAGTGGTCGAAAGGGCCCGGTTACTGGCCATTTGAAACCGGACTCCTCGACCCTTGGCGCGGGAATGCGCTACGTGCTCCCCATGGCTGACTCCCAAAGACCCCTGGAAGGCCGCGTCGCGGTCGTCACCGGCGCGTCCCGCGGCATCGGGCGCGCCGCCGCCCTCGCGCTGGCCGGGGCCGGCGCGCACGTCATCGCGGTGGCCCGGACCGTGGGCGCCCTCGAGGAGCTCGACGACGCGATCCGCGCCGCCGGCTCCAGCGCCACCCTGGTGCCGTTCGACCTCGCCGACTACGACGCCATCGACCGCCTCGGCGCGGCGATCAACGAGCGCTGGAAGCGCCTCGACATCCTGGTCGCCAATGCCGGCATCCTCGGCGCGCTCATGCCGATCGGCCACATCACCCCGAAGATCTGGGGGCAGGTGATGGACGTGAACGTCACCGCCAACTGGCGCCTGATCCGCTCCCTCGACCCGCTGCTGCGCATGTCGGACGCGGGCCGCGCGATCTTCGTCTCGTCGGGGGCGGCCTCGAAGTGCCGGCCCTACTGGGGGCCCTACTCGGTCTCGAAGGCGGCACTGGAGGCCCTGGTGCGGACCTACGCGGCCGAGAACGAGAGCACGGCGATCCGGGCCATGCTGCTCAATCCCGGCCCCCTGCGGACCGGCATGCGCCGCTCGGCCATGCCCGGCGAGGACCCCGAGACCCTCCGGACGCCCGAGGAGCTCGCCCCCCATTTCGTGCGGCTCGCGGCGCCGGACTGGGCCGAGACCGGCAAGCTCTACGATTTCCCCACAGACCGGGTGCTGAGTTTCCGCGCACCCGAGTGAGCCCCTGCGCTGCTATTCGAACGCACATCCCACCGCCTGCCTCATCCTGAGGTGCCGGAGCGAAGCGGAGGCCTCGAGAGAACGGCCCGGAGGTCGCGCGATCCCTGGAGCCCTCCTTCGCGGTCCGCTCGCGCGGGCATCTCGGGATGAGGGGTTGTATGGGACGGGCCTGATCTTCCTCTCTGAGTTCATCACGATGATCGACGTCCGCTGCATCTGCGCGATCGGCCTGCGAGGCCAGCTCGGCCTCAACGGCCACCTGCCCTGGGAGGGCAACACCGACCCGCTCTTCGTGGAGGACGTCACGCGCTTCTTCGCCCTCACCATGGGCCACGTGCTGATCGCCGGGCCGAAGACGGTGGCCTCGGTACCCGAATTCGCCTTCAAGGACCGCACCATCGACGTGATCCGCAGCCACGAGGATCCGGAGGCGGTGCTCAAGCGCTATCCCGGGCGGCGGATCTTCGTCGGCGGCGGGATCGCGGTGTGGAACGTCTACGCGCGGTACATCCAGAACTGGGACATCACGCGCCTGCCCTACGACGGCGAGGCCGACCGCTGGTTCGACCCCGCCTGGCTGGTCGGCGGGCCGCTGCGGACGCCCTGAGCGGCACCTTCCTGCGGGCCGGCGCGTTGGCGCACGCGTCGCGTTTCCGGAGACCACGATGAGCGCCCCCAGCTACCGCTTCGGCATCGAGGAGGAGTACTTCCTGGCCGATGCCGAGACCCGGGGGACGCCGCGGGGCGACCTCGCCGCCTTCCACGCGCGGGTCAAGGCGGAGCTCCCCGAGACGGGCCGCGAGCTGGTCGCTGCGCAGGTCGAGGTCTGCACGCCGCCGCTCACCGACGCGGCGGCCGCCCGCGACAACCTCGGCGGCCAGCGGGCGCAGCTCGCCGGGATCGCGGCCGAGAACGGCCTCCGGCTGCTGGCCTGCGGCACGCACCCCCTCGCGCGCTGGTCGCGCCAGACCGCCACCGACGGCGCGCGCTACAAGGGCATCCTGTCGGATGTCGGCATCGCGGCGCGGCGGGCCCTGATCTGCGGCATGCACGTCCACGTCCAGGTTCCGGACCCCGACGCCCGGGTCGACCTGATGAACCGGCTGCTGCCGTTCCAGCCGCTGCTGCTCGCGCTGTCGGCCTCCTCGCCGTTCTGGCAGGGCGAGGCGACGGGCCTGCGGGCCTACCGGCTCAGCGTCTTCGGGGAATTGCCGCGCACCGGCCTGCCGGAACTGTTCACTGACTCGGACGCCCACGCGCGGTTCGTCGCCATCATGACCCGGTCGGGCGCCATCGCGGACGCGAGCTTCCTGTGGTGGTCGCTGCGGCCCTCCATCAAGTTCCCGACCCTGGAGCTGCGCATCGCCGACGCCTGCACGCGCCTCGACGATTCGCTCTGCGTCGCCGCGCTGTTCCGCTGCCTCGTGCGCCTGTGCGCGCGCCGGCCGGACCTCCATGCCGGGCTCGACGGCGTCTCGCGGGCGCTGGCCTCGGAGAACCTCTGGCGCGCCCAGCACAGCGGCGTCGCCGCGTCCCTGATCGACGAGGCGCGCGGCGAGGCCGTGCCGTTCGCCGAGGCGCTGGAGGCGGTGCTCACGCTGGTGGCCGAGGACGCGGACGCCCTCGGCTGCGCGGCGGACGTGGCCCGCGCGCGGGCGATCGTGGCCGAGGGGACCAGCGCGGACGGGCAGATCGCGGCCTACGAGGCCGCGCTCGCCGCGGATCAGGACGAGCGCGCCGCGCTGGCGGCCGCGGTGGACTGGATCGCCGACGCGGCGCGCTGAGCACTGCCGCATCCGCGCCGTCATCACGAGCGGAGCGACGTGACCCGGGGTGCCGCGACCTCGACCAGCGCGGCGCGACACTGGGTTGCTTCGCTCCGCTCGCAAGGACGACCGGAGCTCGGATCAGCCCTTGTCGAACGGGTTCTGTGAGGTGCGCAGGGACAGGCGGATCGGCGTGCCCGGCAGGTCGAACGCCTCGCGCAGGCCGTTCACGAGGTAGCGCGTGTAGGATTTCGGCAGGGCGTTGAGCTGGTTGCCGAACAGCGCGAAGTGCGGCGGCCGGCTCTTCACCTGGGTGGCGTAGCGGATCTTGATCCGCCGGCCCGACACCGCCGGCGGCGGGTTGCGGGAGGTGGCCTCGTTCAGCCAGTCGTTGATGCGCGAGGTCGAGACGCGCCGGTCCCAGACCTCGGCGGCCTGCACCACCGCCTGCATCAGCTTGTCGACACCGTCGCCCGCGAGACCCGAGAGCGGCACGACCCCGACGCCGCGCACCTGCGGCAGCAGCCGGGTGCAATCCTCGCGGAGCTGCTTGAGCAGGCCCGGCTGGTCGGCGACCAGATCCCACTTGTTGAGGCCGATCACCAGGGCGCGGCCCTCGCTCTCGACGAGGTCGACGATGGTGAGGTCCTGCTTCTCAAACGGGATCGTCGCGTCGAGGAGCACCACCACCACCTCGGCGAAGCGCACGGCGCGCAGGCCGTCCGAGACCGCGAGCTTCTCCAGCTTGTCGTCGATCCGGGCGCGGCGGCGCATCCCGGCGGTGTCGTGCAGCTTGATCCGCCGCCCGCGCCACTCCCAGTCCAGGGAGATCGAGTCGCGGGTGATGCCGGCCTCGGGGCCGACGAGCAGCCGGTCCTCGCCGAGCATGTTGTTGATCAGGGTCGACTTGCCGGCATTCGGGCGGCCCACGATCGCAACCTTCAGGGCGCGGCCGCCGGGGGCGTCGTCGTCGGAATCCTCGTCCTCGTCGCGCTGGGGCAGGGCGCCCTTGAGCGCCTCGTGCAGCTCGCCCAGGCCCTCGCCGTGCTCGGCGGAGAACGGGATCGGGTCGCCGAGCCCGAGGGTGAAGGCCTCGTAGGCGCCGGCGAGGCCGGCGCCGCCCTCGGCCTTGTTGGCGATCAGGATCACCGGGCAGCCGGCGCGGCGCACCAGCTCAGCGAAGGGCTGGTCGGCCGGAAGCACGCCGGCGCGGGCGTCGATCACGAACAGGACCACGTCGGCGGCGAGGATCGCCGCCTCGGTCTGCATCCGCATCCGGCCCGTGAGGGTCTTCTCGTCGGCCTCTTCCAGGCCGGCGGTGTCGATCACCCGGAACTGGAGGCCGCCGAACGCGACGTCGCCCTCGCGCCGGTCGCGGGTCACGCCCGGGCGGTCGTCGACCAGCGCGAGCTTCTTGCCCACGAGGCGGTTGAACAGGGTCGACTTGCCGACGTTCGGCCTCCCGACGATCGCGACGGTCGGCATATCCATGGTGGTTCTCGAGACAGTCCGGACGATGAAATCAGCGCGTAATCGGCGGGGGCGGCGCGGCGGGCTCGGGCTTGGCCGCGGTCACCGTCACGGGACCGCCCGCCACGATCGCCGCGTAGACCTCGATCCGCTCGCGCAGGTTCCGTGGCGTGTCGGGATCGGCCACGATCTGGTCGAACCAGCGGCTGGCGTCCTCGTAATCGCCCTTCTTCAGGGCGGCGAGGCCCAGCATCTCGCGGGCGGTGTGGCGGAACGGGGTCCCGGCCGCGAGGCCCTGGAGGTTGGCGAGCGCCGGATCCGGGTTCTGCCCGTCGAGGCGCAGCAGCGCGGCGCGCAGGCGCGCGAGGTCGCGCAGGCCGTCGCCGAGGCCGGTATCGTCGGCGAGCTTGTCGAACTCCGCGGCCCCGGCCGCCGGGTCGCGCTTGCCGGTCTCGGCCGCCGCCCGGAACCGGGCGAGCAGGCGGTAGCCCGCCGGACCCTGCGCCTCGAGGGCGTCGAAGGCCTTGTCGGCCTCCGCGACCTTGCCGTCCTTGGCGAGGCGGTTGGCGTCGTCGAACTGCACCGAGGCGACCTCGGCCGCCGCGCGCTGCTGGGCCTGCCAGTAGCGCCAGCCCGCGACGCCCGCCACCAGCAGCACGGCGAGCGCGATGATCACGCCGCTGTAGCGCTTCCAGATCTGGAGGATCCGGTCGCGGCGGTAATCCTCGTCGACCTCGCGGAGGAACTCGTTGTTCTCGGCCATTCTATCCCGGCCCGCATGATCTCAGCGGGCCACCTCGTCGCGTTCGGGCCCCGCGCCTAACACACGGGCGCCGGGTTGGCGACAGGCCATGTCTCGGGGCCGCCTCGGGTGTCGTCTCGGGGGCCGGCTCAGGCCGGGGTACCCGGCCAGACCGGCACGCCGATCACCGGGTAGTGCAGGTAGCGGGCGAAGACGAACCACGCAGCCGTGCCGATCACCAGGGCCAGGACGTCGTTGCGCCAGCCCAGCGGGGCCGCCGCCGGACCGCCGTGCTGGGCCGCGACCGCCCCCGGAGCGAGGCCCCGGCGCTTGGCGCTGATCCGCGCGGTCACCGCCCAGGCGAGGAAGCCGCCGAACAGCAGTATCGAGCCGAGATCGCCGTTGGCGAGGAGGTGTGCCGTCGCCCAGATCTTCACGGCGAGCAGCATCGGGTGCTTGGCCTTGGCGCGGATATGGCCCGGCAGGTAGGCGGCCGCGAGGCACACGAAGGCGGCCCAGACCAGCGTCAGGGCGAGGTGGCGCGTCCAGACCGGCGGGTCCCAGACCGGGATGTAGCCAGCGAGCCGGTAATCGTGGAAGCCGATCCCGATCAGCACGAGCCCGAGCAGCGAAAGGGCGGTGTAGCCGAGCTTGTAGCGGCCCTCGCCGATCCGGCCGACGATCGCGGCGCGGCGGGTGCGGGCCATCGAGAAGGCGTGCGTGCCGAGGAACAGCACCAGCCCGAGGATCAGGAGAACCATGGATGACTTTCGGTCGGGCCGCGCGTCCGGTCGGCGGCAAGCACTCTGTAATGGTTCTCAAGCGAATCTCCGCCTGTTTGTCCAGGCGCGGCCGGGACGCAGCCGGGTGGCGATCATGGGTTGGGCGAACGGGATCGCCGGACGGACGCGCGCCGCGCGCTTAACCGGCTCCGGGACGGCGGCGCGCCGGATCCTGCCGACGCTTTCCCTGGCGCTATCCGTGGCACTCCCCCTGGTGCTTCTGCCGCTCCTCCCGCGCGTTGCCGCGGCCGCGCCCGAGCCGCCGCTCTCGGCGCTGACGCTGGTCGGGCCACCCGCGCTCGTCTTCAAGGCGGGGCGCGACGCCTGCGACGGCGCCGACGTGCCCGACGCGCCGGCGCGCGCCTTCCGGGACGCGTCGGGCGCGGTGGCGCTCTACGGGATGCATTACCGCAACCGGGCGCTGCGTGGTCCCGACCTCGAGCATCTCAAGATCGACTGCGCGGTGGTGCTCGATTCGGGCGAGAAGCCCGATCCGGCCACCTACGACGACCGCTCCTGGATCACCGCCACCTGGACCGAGGACGGGAGCCGCGTGGCCGCGCTCCTCCACCACGAGTACCAGGCCAACGAGCATCCCGGCCGCTGCCCGGCGGCCAGCTACATGGCCTGCTGGTACAACACGATCACGGCCGCAGCCTCGACGGATGGCGGCCGCAGCTTCAAGCGCCAGAGCCCGCCTGTCGTGGTCGCCGGGGCGCCGTTCCGGCAGGAGATCGACCAAGGCCGCCACCGCGGCTTCTTCAACCCGTCGAACATCGTCGCGGACGGGATGTGGCGGTACTTCCTCGCCTCGACCACCGGCTGGACCCGACCGGGCAGCGATCAGGAGGCCGGGGTCTGCCTGTTCCGCAGCGACGACCCGGCCGATCCGACCCGCTGGCGGGCCTGGACCGGCACCGGCTTCACCGCCGCCTTCCCGGACCCCTACCGCGCTGCCCGCCCGAATACGGCGACCTGCCGGCCGGTCGGGCCGTTCCCGGGCCCGGTCGGCGCCGTCGTCCGGCACCGCGGCACGGGCGCCTGGATCGCCGTGTTCATGGCCAAGGCGGGGGAGGGCTTTCCCCGGTCGGGCTTCTACTGGACCACCTCCCGCGACCTGATCACCTGGGACAGCCCGCGCCTGCTGCTCGAGGGCGCGACCCTCTACGACGACCCGTGCGCGGCGACGGCGCCGCTCCTCGCCTACCCGTCGCTGCTCGACCCGGACGCGCGCGGCCGCAATTTCGACGACGTCGGCGACCGGGCGCTGCTGACCTACGCGAGCCTGCGCACGGAGGGCTGCACGATCACCTCCGACCGCGACCTGCTGCGCCGCCCGGTGGCGATCCGCGTCTGGCCCTGATCCCGCTCGACCGGCGCGGCCCCACCGCGCGACACCGTCCCGAGCCTCGGGCGCATCCCGTCCGACCGGACGCGGCTCTACGGAGCGGGCCGGCCGAGCGCCACCGTGTAGGACGGGCCGGCCGCGACGGAGCGCCCCGGGAGGCCGATCCGCTGGCAGAGCACGGTGCCGAGGGTGACGCTCAGCATCAGCGCGGTCGCGGAGAGCAGGAGCGTGGTCGCCCGGGCATAGGCGCGACCGGCATGGATCAGCAGGCAGCCGAACGCGAAGATCGCGACGGCCTGGAACAGGTGCTGCACGGGCGACGTCCTCTCTGGCGGCGGACGCGCGGTCCGGGCCGGCCGGGATCGAGCGCCATCGTCTCCGAGCGGCGTGAAAACGCGGTTAACGTCGGGTATAGCTGGCTCCGGAGTCGTCCGCTCGGAGAGGAATCCGCATGTCGCGTTCGAGGGTTCCGGAGGCGCAGAGCCGCCCCGACGGGGCGGGGGTGATCCCGTCCCACGACACGGCGATCCTGGGATCGGGCGCCGTCGGCGCGGGGGCGATCGGGGCGTCGGCCCTGGGCGCGCTGGCCCTCGGGGCCGCGGCCCTCGGCGTCGTGGCGGTCGGCGCCTTCGCGATCGGCCGCCTCTCGGTGGGCCGCGCCCGGGTCGGCACCCTGGAGGTCGGTTCGCTGGAGATCGACACGCTCACGGTGCGGTCGGTGCGGATGCCGGACCGCGGCTGAGCCGCGGCGCCGGGGACCGGCGCCGGGAGGAATGCGAGGAGGGGAGCGATGACCGATCGGAAACCGCCCTTCCGGCCCGCGGACGCGGTCGACGCCCTCGGCGAGGTCGAGGGCGATTTCGTCCTGCCGCTCTGCCTGCCCGGATCCAACCTGCTGATCGGCGAGGACCTCGCCATGCTGGTCCTCGACACGATCCACGGGCAGCGGGTCGGCCTGCCGCTGAGCCAGCAGGGCGCGGCCGACCTCCACGCGGTCCTGGGCGAGGCCCTGCGGCTGCTGCAGGCGCGGGACCGCGGCCCCATCCAGTAGGGCGCGCGCCGGCGAAAGGCTTCGTTGAGGCGGCCGGGATAGACAGGTTCCGGTTCCTCTCCGTGGCGGCCGATGCGCGCTCCGTTGCTTCTCCTGCTGCTGACCTGCGCCGCCCCCGCGCAGGCCCGGCCCGCCACCTTCCTGGCGGTGCACGCCGTCGGCATGGCCTCGCTGCCGCCGGTCCCGCCCGCGCCTGCGGCCGTGCCCGCACCCGCACCGGTCGCCGCCGACGCCCGCGCCCGCTACCTGCCGCTCATCGCCCGCGAGGCCGCCGGCACCGGCCTGCCCCTCGCGGTGGCCGACGCCGTCGCGCGGATCGAGAGCGGCTACGACCCCACCGTGGTCGGCAGCGTCGGCGAGGTCGGTCTGATGCAGGTCCGCCCGACCACCGCGGCGATGCTCGGCTTCCGCGGCACCGTCGCCGAGCTGGCGTCGCCGGAGATCAACGTCCGCTACGGCGTCCGCTACCTCGCCGAGGCGTGGCGCCGGGCCGACGGGGACCTCTGCCGCGCCCTGATGAAGTACCGGGCCGGCCACGGTTCGGAGGCGATGTCGCCGCTGTCGCAGCTCTACTGCGCCCGCGCCCAGGCGATCCTCGGCAATCCGGAGGCGCGCGTCGTCCGGGCGAGCGCCCGCGCGGCCGCGCCGGACCGCCTCGCCGCGCGGCCGACGGCCCCCGTCCAGCGGACCCGCGTCGCCGCCGTCCCGGCGAAGCCGATGTCGTTCTGGGAGGCGCACCGGGCGCGCATCGCCCGGCTCAACGCCGCCGTGGTGTCGCGCTGGCGGGCCCGCGGCTGGTCGGCCGCGCCCGACGGGGCCTCCGGCGAGCCGGCCGGCGGCTAGCGCCCCTCACGCCTCGGCTTCGGCCTCCGGCCCGTCCGAGCGCGCGCCGCGGGCGACCTCGCGCATCGCCGTGTCCGGAAGCGGCCGCTGGAGCCGGAGCGCCTCCGCGGTCGGCGCCTCCAGCCACGTCGCCCATTCCTCCGGCTTCGTGAGCAGGACCGGCATGGCCTTGGGATGGACCGGCCCGACGACGCCGTTCGCCTCGGTGGTCAGGAAGGCGAAGAGCCGGTGCTCCGCGGCGACCCGGTCGGGGTTCTCGCGCTTCGTGCCGCGCACGCCGGTCCAGGGCCGCCAGATCCCCGCGAAGGCGAAGAGCGGCCGGTCCGCGTCGAGGGCGAACCAGACGGGCGTCTTGCGCGGCTTGGTGTCGGCGTACTCGCTGAAGGCGGTGACCGGCACGAGGCAGCGGTGGGCGACGCCGAGCCAGGGCCGCCAGTGCGGGCTCGCGGCGTTGCGCACGTTGGTGATCGGGTGCTCGCCGAACGCCTTCGGGCCGGGCATGCCCCAGCGCATCATCGCGAGGTCGCGGCCGGTCGCGCCGTTCAGGACCACAGGCGCTAGCTGGTCGGGAAAGATAGCCGGCAACAGCGGGAGGTTTCCGGTGCGATCCTCCGCGATCTCGAAGGCCCGGCGCAGGTCCGCCGGGCCGGTTCGCAGGCTGTAGAGATTGCACATGGACACCCCGCGTGGTCGGTGAGCGCGTTGCCGGCTCTACACGCTTTCGGGACGCCGCGCCCAGCCCGGCGGAGAGGGGCGTCCCGGCCGATCGCCGACCGGGACGCCGCCGCCTCAGTTCAGGTGGAACACCACCTTCACGCAGCCGTCCTTCTTGTCGCGGAATGTCTTGTAGAGGTCCGGGCCCTCCGCGAGGTCCTGCGAGCGGTGGGTGATCAGGGAAGTCATGTCGATCTTGCCCTCTTGGATCAGCTTGGTCAGCGGCTCGAGGTAGCGCTTCACGTGAGTCTGGCCGCTCTTGAGGGTCAGGCCCTTCTGGACGATCGAGCCCATGTTGACCGGAATCGGGCCGCCGTAGACGCCCGGCACCGAGACGATCCCGCAGGGGCGGACCGCCTTGATGGCCTCGGCCAGCGCGTAGGGGCGCTCCGTGGCGGTGAGCTTCTCCTGCACCGTCGACAGCATGCCGGTGAGGCCGCCGTGGCCGGCGCTCGCCTCCATGCCGACGCAGTCGATCACGCCGTCGGCGCCCTGGCCCTTGGTGATCTCCTTGATCCGCTCGAACACGTCCTCGTTCATGAAGTCGATGACGTCGGTGGCGCCGGCCTTCTTGGCCAGGGCGATCCGCTCGGGCACGGTCTCGATGGCGATGATCCGCCCGGCCCCCATGATCTTCGCGGACTGGATCGCGAAGATGCCGACCGGGCCGGTGCCCCAGACCGCGATCGTCTCGCCGCCCCGGATCTCGCAGTGCTCGGCGCCCTGCCAGCCGGTGGGCAGGATGTCGGTGAGGAACAAGACGGATTCGTCGTCCATGCCGTCCGGCACCTTCATGGGGGCGACGTCCGCCATGGGCACGCGCACGTACTCGGCTTGGCCGCCCGCGTAGCCGCCGGTGAGGTGCGAGTAGCCGAACAGGCCGGCCGTCGTGTAGCCGAACTGCGCGGCCGCCATCTCGGCGTTGCGGTTCGACCGCTCGCAGACCGAGAAGTTGCCGAGCTTACACTGCCGGCATGCACCGCAATTGATGTTGAAGGGCACCACGATCCGGTCGCCCTTCTTGAACTTGGTGAAGCCCTGTCCGACCTCGACGACCTCGCCCATGAACTCGTGGCCGAGGACGTCGCCGCTCTTCATGGTCGGCATCAGGCCGTCCATCAGGTGCAGGTCCGAGCCGCAGATCGCGCAGCTCGTCACCTTGATGATGACGTCGCGGGAATCCTCGATGACCGGATCCGGGACCGTGTCGCAGCGGATGTCGTTGCGGCCGTGCCAGCACAATGCCTTCATGGCGTCGTCTCTCCGGAAGCTCTCGGGATTGCGGCCGTCTCGGCCGCTCTCCCGTAAAGCCCGCTTCGGCACGGCCAAGTTCCGGCGTCGCCGTCCGGGCGACCGCGGACGAAGGGGTTTACGAATGTTTCACGTGAAACAGCCCCGTTCACCGTCGCTTTACGACTCGCGCCGGCCCGGTCCAGATCAGGCGATCCCGTCGATGCCGATGCCGAGCTGCTCGGGCCCCCGGAGCGACGCGCCCGGCCGGTAGGGCGGCGGATCGACCGCGAGCCGCGGGGCGACGAGGCGGCGGCTCAGCGCCACCAGGGCGATCTCGGCCTCGAGCCGCGCCAGGGGCGCGCCGACGCAGTAGTGCAGGCCCCCGCCGAAGCCGAAATGCTCGATGTCGCCCCGGTCGGGATCGAAGCGGTCGGGATCCGCGAACCGGTCGGGATCGCGGTTCGCGGCGGCGAACATCAGGATGACGGGTGCCCCCTTCGGGATCATCTCGCCGGCCACCGCGATCGCGCCGAGGGCCTTGCGGGTCCGGAAGTGCACCGGCGGCTCGTAGCGCAGAACCTCCTCGATCAGCCGCGGCGCGCGCTCCGGATCGGCCCGGAGCCGCTCCAGCTCTTCGGGGTGCCGGAGCAGGGTCAGCATGGCGTTGGTGATGAGGTTCACGGTGGTCTCGTGACCGGCGACCAGCAGCAGGACCGCCGTCGACAGGAGGTCGAAGTCGCTCATCTGCTTCCGGCCGTCCGGACCGGGGGCGGCGAGGCCGCTCAGCATGTCGTCGGCCGGGCGCCGCCGCTTCTCGCGGATGAGGTCGCGCATGTAGGCGGCGATCTCGTCGAAGGCGCCGACGATCTGGCGCCGGGTCGCGTCGTCGTGGCGCGCGTCCGGCTCGACGGCCGTGGCGAGCTGCGTCGCCCAGGCCTGGAACCGCGGCTCGTCCTCGCGCGGCACGCCGAGCAGCTCGCAGATCACCGTCACCGGCAGCGGGTAGGAGAGGTCGCTCACGAGACAGACCTCCCGCCGGTCCCGGCACGCGTCGATCAGGCCGTCCACCTCCTGGACGATCCGCGGCCGCAGCGCCTGAACCCGCGCGATCGAGAATTCCCGCATCACCAGGCTGCGCAGCCGGTCGTGGTCCGGCGGATCGCGGAAGATGAGCGGGCGGTGCGTGGCGCTGATGCGGTTCTTGATCGGGTTGAGGATCAGGTCCTTGAGCGGATTGCCGGTGCGGGGCCGCCGGGGCGGTGGCAGATCCTCGGAGCTGAGCCGCGGGTCGAACAGCAGGCTGCGGATCGCCGCGTGCGTGGAGACGACGTAGCTGCCGTCGCGCTGGCGGGAGACCGGCTGCTGCCGCAACCGACGATAGAGCGGGTACGGGTCGGCCCGGTTGGCCGGATCCATCACCGCGGCGAACAGCGCGTCGTCAGACATGGACGGTCTCGGCGGAAGGCCGCGCCGGGGCGGCGCGGCGCGGCGTCGGGAAGCCCGGGGCCGCCATCTCGACGCGCGGCCGGTCGGTGGCGTCGGTGATCGGCGGGAACGGGTCGCCGGCCGTGATCGCCTCCGCGTAGGCCGGCAGCCAGCGGGCCTGATCGAACGAGACGGCCGCGACGCTGCGCCCGGCGCGGCCGTAGACGGCGAGGAAGCGCCGGGAGGCCCGCGAACCCTGCACCACCGCCACGGAATCGGCGCCGTCGGGGAGGCCGACGAGCTTGATGTTGATCCCAAACTGGCTCGACCAGAAGGCCGGCAGGTGGCCGTAGGGGCGCTGCTCGCCGGGGCCGGCCAGCATGTTGCGCGCGGCGTGGGCGGCCTGCTCGACGGCGTTGCCCCAGTGCTCCACGGCGATCAGCCGATTGCCGTAGAGCGGGATCGGCCACCGGGCGACGTCGCCCGCGGCGTAGATGTCCGGGCAGGGCACCCCGTCGGCGTCGAGGACCCGGCAGGCGGCGTCGCAGGTCACGCCGCCGGCATCGGCGCGCAGGCCCGCGCCCCGCAGCCAGCCCGTCGCCCGGGTCGCCCCAAGGGCGGCGATGACCAAGTTGGTCTCGACGGTGCTGCCGTCCGCCAGCCGGGCCCGGGCCACGTGCCCCGCCGCGTCGCCCTCGAACGCCCGCACCATCGTGCCGGGGCGGAACGTGGCGCCGGATTCGCGCAAACGCTCGGCGATCACGCTGCCGACGAAGGTCCCGAGACCCCGGGCCAGGGGCGCGGCGTTCGGGTCGACCAGGGTCACGGGCAGGCCGAGGTCGCGCAGGCAGGAGGCCGCCTCGCAACCGATCAGGCCGCCGCCGACGATGAGCACCTGCCGCGGGCGCGCCAGCAGGGCGTCCCGCAGGGCGGCCGCGTCGTCGCGCCCGCGCAGGGTGAAGATGCCGGCGAGCCCGCCGCCGGCCTCGGCCGGCCAGGGCCGGGCCTCGGCGCCGGTGGCGATGAGCAGGGCCTCGTAGGCCAGCGCCGAGCCGTCGGCGAGCCGAAGCGTGCGGGCTGCCCGGTCGAGGGCGACGGCCGGGCTCCCGAGGTGCCAGCGGGCGCGCAGATCCGCCAGTTCCGGCAGCCGGGTCGCGTCGGCGGCGAGCTCGCCGGCGAGCACGTGCTTCGACAGGGGCGGCCGGTCGTAGGGCCGGTACGGCTCGGCGCCGACCAGCGTGAGCGGGCCGCCGTACCCGCCCCGCCGCAGCGCCTCGGCGCCGCGCAGGCCGGCGAGAGAGGCGCCGACCACGACGATGCCGGCGGGTTCGGGGGTCACGGCGCCTCTCCGTCGTCCGGGCCGGCCTGGAGGCTGATGGCGCGGACCGGGCAGGCCTGCACCGCCCGCTCGATGGCGCCGCGGCGGTCGGCCGGCGGCGCGGGATCGTAGAACAGGATCTCGTGGCCGCGGATCGCGAAGGCGTCCGGCGCGGCGTAGCAGCACTGGGCGTAGCCCTGGCAGCGGTTGAGATCCACGACGACCCGGAGCGCCGCGGTGTCGGAGGCCGGCATCACGCCGACCTCGCCAGCCGGCGCGCGGTCCCGGCATCGGTCCCGGCGCGCGCGAGATCGTCCAGAGCCGTCAGGATCGACGCCATGGCGTCCCGGGCCGCGAAGGCGTCCCGCAGCGCCCCGGCGCGTGCCCGGAAGTCGGGCTCGCCGAGCACCCGCGCCACCGCGGCGCCGACCGCCTCCGGGGCCGGCGCGTTGGTCCCGAGGTTGATCCCGACGCCGGACCAGCCGATGCGCGCGTTCACCTCCGCCTTGTCCTCGGTCAGGCCGGCCGACACGATCGGCACGCCGGCGGCGAGCGCCTGCGAGACGCTGCCGTAGCCGCCGTTGGTCACCAGCACGCTCACCCGCGGCAGCAATTCGCGGAACGGCAGGAAGCACGACACCCGGGCGTTGGCCGGGACCGGAACCTTCAGCGCGTCTACCGGGCGGCCGCCGGTGGTGGCCAGGACCAGCAGATCGTCCCGGTCGGCCAGGGTGGTCAGTGTCGGCTCGACCAACTCGCCGAAATCCGCGTTGGCCAGCGTGCCCTGGGTGACCAGCACGACGGGCCGGCCCGCCGCGTTCGCCGCCTCCAGATCGGGCCACCAGTCCGGGAGCGGCGCGGGCGGCGTCGGCGGATCGAGCAGGCCGATGAAGCGCAGGCCGGGCGGCAGGGTGCCGTACTCGTACTCGAAGCCCGGCACGGTCGGCTGCAGGAACAGGTCCGGCAGGACCACGATCGAGTGGGGCAGGGACGCCGGCAGGGGCGGCAGGCCGAGCGCGGCGAGCTTCGCGTCCGTGTAGGCCCGCACCGGGTTGACGAAGGCCGCGTCCATGCCGGCCTTCAGGGTGGCGTAGCGGACGAGGTCGTCCCGGTCGCGGGCCGGCGGCAGGCCGAGGCCCACGGGCGCGTGGTCGGGCCGGTCGAGGAACAGGATGCTGACGTTGACGGTCACGATCGGCGGCCGCGGCGCGCTGTCGAGCAGCAGCGGCAGCGCGCCCAGGAACATGCTGCCGGCCAGGATCACGTCGGGCGCCTCGGCCGCGATCAGCGCCCGCAGGGCGGCGGCCTGGACCGGCATCGGATCCACGAACCGGCGCTCGAACTCGCGGCGGTAGCGCTCCGGGCCGGCCGGCAGCTCGGTCTCGCGGTACTCGGCCGCGTGGTTGTCCGCGTAGGGCGTGAAGCGCAGGCCCGCCGCCTCGACCTTCGGCCGGAAGGCCGGGTCGGTGAGCACGAGGACGTCGTCCCCCCGGGCCGCCACCGTCCGACCGATGGCGAGGAGCGGGTTCACGTGGCCGGTGAGCGGCGTCGCGGTGATCAGGATCTTCATCACGGCCTCCTCGAGCGCCGCCGGTCGGGCCGGCGTCGCTCCTGCTCGGGTGCCGGCGCCTTCACGCGCGGGTGCCCCGTGGCCCCCGGCGCGCCGGACTCACAGGGGAAATCGCGGCCGGTCCAGCGCAGTTACACAACCCCAAGGTGCTTGGTGCGGCGCCGCACCATGGCATCCGGTTGAAGTCCGACGCAATATCGGAGTGTCACAGGCCACAGCGATCGTGCGGCCTGCCGGATCTCGGCGCGTCCACCGTTCGAATGACGCGTCACCGGCGCCCGACCGCGACGGCCGGCGGCGCCGTCAGTCGACCACGACGACCCGGTTCGGCAGCTCGTCGGGATCGCCCGGGCCCGCGGGGAGATGCTCCGCCAGGCAGGCCCCGACGCGCGCGACCGCCGCCGTCAGGCCGTCCTCGATGGCGCCGCGCCCGAGCGCCGGTATGAGCTCGGCGAGGATCCCGTCCCAGGCGGAGGGCGGGATCTCCCGCAGGACGCCGAGATCGGTGACGATCTCGGCGTGCCGCTCGGCGAGCGACAGGTAGAGCAGGATGCCGGTGCGCCGGCGCGTCAGGCTCAGGCCGCGCGACCAGAAGGCCCGCCGGGCCGCCTCCCGGGCGCGGGCGCGGCGCAGGCGGGTCGGCACCAGGGCCATGCGCAGCCGCTCGTTCTGGCTCGCCGCGAGGATCGCCGCCACGAGGGCCGCCTGCGCCAGCAGGATCGACGCGGCGCTCCAGGCGGTCAGGGCGATCAGCGGCCAGGGCAGGACCAGCGCCGCGACGAGGGCGGTGAGCAGCACGATCGAGCGGTAGGCGCCGGCGCGCCGGCTCACCATCACGACGATCTCGCCGGAGGTCCCGGCCTCCGCGCGCCCGACCGCGTGGGCGAGCCGCTCCCGCGCTTCCGGAGTCAGGACAGCCGCGCGTCTACCAGTCACCGGAGGCCCCTCCGCCGCCCGACGAGCCGCCGCCGCCGGAAAATCCACCGTCGAAACCGCCCGAGGAGCCGCCCGACCCGCCGTCCGAGAAGCCGCCGCCCCACCCGCCCGAGCCGGGGCCCGGCAGGATGACGAGGCCGCCGGGTCCCGACCGGCCGCCGCGGCTCATGCGCCACGCGACGAACACCACGATAAGGAGCAGGACGACGAAGACCGCCACCTGGGCGGGATCGACCTCGTCGGACCGCACCTGCGGCTTGCGCTGCCAGTCCTGCGCGTCGCCGGCCAGGATCGACAGGATGCCGTCGACGCCGGCGTCGAGGCCGCCGAAATAGTCGCCGGTCTTGAAGCGCGGCGTGATGGCGCCGGCGATGATCACCTTGGACAGGGCGTCGGTCAGCGCGCCCTCCAGGCCGTAGCCGACCTCGATCCGGACCTTCCGCTCGCTCGGCGCCACCAGCAGCAGGACGCCGTTGTTGGTCTTGGCCTGCCCGAGCTTCCAGTCCCGGAACAGGCGGTTGGCGTAGTCCTCGACGGTCGTGCCCTGCAGGTTCGGCACCGTGGCGACGACCACCTGGTCCGAGGTCTTGTCCTCGTGCGCCTTCAGCTTGGTCTCGAGGGTGCCGCGCTGCTCCGGCGTCAGGATGCCGGCCGCGTCGACCACGCGGCCGGTCAGCGCCGGGAAGGTCAGCTCCGCCGCCAGCGCCCCGAGCGCGAAGACCGTCAGGCACGCCGCCAGGACGGCGAGCGACAGGGCGAGCCGCACCCGGTCGGGCAGGATCCCGCCCCGGGTCCGGGTCATGGTCGGTCCTACGCGCCGCCCCACGCGCCGCATCCTAGAACTTCACGTTCGGCGGCCGGTCGGCGTTCGGCGTCGCCGTGAAGGTCTCCATCGGCTTGGCGTCGGGGTACAGGACCGCCGCGATCCAGCGGCCCGGGATCGTGCGCACCTCGGTGTTGTAGGCCTGGACCGCCGTGATGTAGTCGCGCCGCGCCACCGCGATGCGGTTCTCGGTGCCCTCCAGCTGGGATTGCAGGGCGAGGAAGTTCTGGTTCGACTTGAGGTCGGGATACCGCTCCACCGTCACCAAGAGGCGTCCGAGCGCGCCCGAGAGCTGGTTCTGGGCGTCTTGGTACTCCTTGAACTTCTGCGGATCGCTGACCGTGGAGGCGTCGACCCTCACGCTGGACGCCTTGGCGCGCGCCTCGGTGACGCCGATCAGCACGTCCTTCTCCTGCTGCGCGTAGCCCTTCACGGTCTCGACGAGGTTGGGGATCAGGTCGGCCCGCCGCTGGTACTGGTTCTGCACCTCGCTCCACGCGGATTTGGCCTGCTCCTGCAGCGTCGGCACCCGGTTGACCGCCCCGCAGCCGGAGAGACCCGCGGCCACCAGGATCACCGAGAGCACGCCGAGGAGGCGCGCCGCGGGCGATGTCCGGCGCACCGCGCCGGCCGTCAGCGTCGTTCCCATATCGTCCCCCATCTGCCGGCCGAGACTCGGCCGCTTGATCACGAGCCCGAGAGATAAGGGCCGGAACCGCCAAGGTAAGGCCCTCGCCCGACGGGTCTTGAAGGTTTGTGGCGCGGACCGTTAAGGGCGTCGGCAACGGACCGGGCCGGCGCACGTTCGGACCCTCGAGCCGATGGTCCGGCCGAGGACCGATCGGCGCGGCGCCGCGGAGGCCGGGAATGGATGCAGCACTCGCCGACGATGTCAGGGCCGCCAGCGCCGACGCGCGGCGCCACGCTCGGGCGTACCGGGCGCCGTCCGGCAAGGACGCGCTGCCCTGGTCGGTCATCGCGACGTTCGACGCCCGGGTCCGGGGCCACCTCGCCCGCGACCCGCGGATCGAGGACGAGCGCGACCGCGTCCTGATCGCCGCCGTGAAGCTCGCCGAGACGCCGGTCGAGGAGGGGGACGAGAGCGTCGCCGCGGCGCGCGCCCACCTCGTCGACGCGATCGACTACCTGGAGCAGGCTGTGCTGCGCTTCGGCCTCGTCAACCGGGAGGGGGCCAAGGCCGGTCTCGGCACCTACGGCCAGCCGGTCGGATCCCGCGACTGACGGCGCGCCCGGACCGAGCCGCCGGATGTCCGCCGACCTGCCCGCGGCCGCGACCCTGAGCCGCCTCGACCTGAAGACGCTCCGGCTGTTCGCGGCCATCTGCGCGGAGGGGACCCTGAACGGCGCGGCCCGTCGGGCGGCGATCGCGCCCTCGGCGGTGAGCAAGCGCCTCGCCGAGCTGGAGCACGCGCTGGGCTGCACCCTGCTCACCCGCGAGCCGCGCGGCATGCGGCTCACCCCGGCGGGCGAGACCCTGCTGCACCACACCCGCCGGATGCTGGCGAGCGCCGAGCAGATCGCCCTGGAACTCGCCGAGCACGCCCGGGGCGTGCGCGGCTTCGTGCGGGTGCTCGCCAACCTCTCGGCCATCGTGGAGTTCCTGCCCGAGGACCTGCAGGCCTTCCTGGCGGCGCAGGACGGGATCCGGGTCGACCTGGAGGAGCGGCCGAGCGGCGGCGTCGTCGCCGGCGTCGAGGAGGGCTTCGCCGATCTCGGCCTCTGCGCGGACAACACCGACACCCGCAGCCTCACCGCCTACCCGTACCGGAGCGACCGCCTCGTCCTGGTGATGCCGGCCGGACATCCCCTGAGCGGCCGCGGCGCCGTCGCGCTGGCCGACACACTCGACTACGACCATGTCGGGCTGCACGCGGAGAGCTCGATCTACGCCGCCCTGCGCGACGAGGCCCGGCGCCTCGGCCGGCCGCTGCGGCTGCGCATGCACGTCCCGAGCTTCGACGCGATCTGCCGCATGGCGCAGGTCGGGCTCGGCCTCGGGACCGTGCCGGAGCGCGTCTACGCCCTGCTCGGCCCGCCGATGCGGCTCGCAGCGGTGCCGCTCACCGATCCCTGGGCCGTGCGCACGCTGCGCCTCGTCGTCCGCCCGGGCGCCCTGTCGCCCGCGGCCGCCCTCCTGCTGGAGCATCTCCGGGAGGCCGGGCGCTGAGCCCGCGTTCTCCGTCGGCGAACGCACGGTGATGCATGGCGTTTGGACTTGGCCACCGGAAGAGCCCTATCTCCGGGGCAACAAACGATGGAGGAAAGCCGTGTCCGGTCCGCTCAGCGGTATCCGCGTTCTCGAGCTCGGTCAGCTGATCGCCGCGCCCTTCGCGACGCGGCTGATGGCCGAGTTCGGCGCCGAGGTCATCAAGGTCGAGCCCCCGGGCGAGGGCGATCCTCTCCGGAAGTGGCGCAAGATGCACGAGGGCACCTCGCTCTGGTGGTACCTGCAGTCGCGCAACAAGAAGTCGATCGCCGTCAATCTGAAGTCGCCCGAGGGGCTCGACATCGTCAAGCAGCTCGCCGCGAGCGCCGACGTGGTGGTCGAGAACTTCCGGCCCGGCGGCCTGGAGAAGCTCGGCCTCGGCTGGGACGTGCTCTCCGCCCTCAACCCGAAGCTCGTGATGGTGCGGATTTCGGGCTACGGACAGACCGGGCCCTACCGCGACCGGCCCGGCTTCGGCGCCATCGGCGAGTCGATGGGCGGCATCCGCTTCACCACCGGCAGCCCGGAGGCCCCGCCGGCCCGGGTCGGCGTCAGCATCGGCGACACCCTGGCCTCGCTCCACGGCGTCATCGGCGCGCTGATGGCCCTGCTGCGGGTCAAGACCGGGCAGGGCGCGGGCCAGGTCATCGACGTCTCGCTCGTCGAGAGCGTGTTCAACGTCATGGAGAGCCTCGTCCCGGAATACGACCTGCTGGGCGAGGTCCGCACCCGCACCGGCGGCGCCCTGCCGGGCATCACCCCGTCGAACACCTACCCGACGCGGGACGGCGGCTACGTGGTCATCGCCGGCAACAGCGACCCGATCTTCCGCCGTCTCATGACGGCGATCGGCCGGCCCGACCTCGCGGACGACCCGGCGCTGCGCAACAACGAGGGCCGCTCCAGGCAATCCGCCATGCTGGACGGCACCATCGCCGACTGGTCGAAGACGCAGACGGTCGAGGAGGCGCTCGCCGCCCTCGACGCCGCCGACGTGCCGGCCGGCCGCATCTACTCGGTGGCCGACATCGTGGCCGACCCGCATTATCAGGCGCGCGACATGATCCTGCAGGCGGAGCTGCCCGGCGGGACCGCGGTGAAGATGCCCGGCATCGTCCCGAAGCTCTCCGACACGCCCGGTGAGGTCCGCTGGCAGGGGCCGGCCCTCGGCGCCCACACCGATTCCGTGCTCGCCGAGCTCGGTCTCGACCCGGCGCGCATCGCCGCGCTGCGCGAGAAGGGAGCCGTGGCATGAGCGGCGACGCGCTGATCGTCCAGGAGGTCGCGACCCGCGACGGCTTCCAGATCGAGCCGGTCTTCGTGCCGACGGCGGAGAAGATCCGCCTGATCGACGCCCTGGCGGCGGCCGGCTTCAGCCGGATCGAGGTCTCGTCCTTCGTCTCGCCGAAGGCGGTGCCGGCGCTCGCCGACGCGGCCGAGGTCTTCTCCGGGATCCGGCGCCGGTCCGGGACCGTCTACGTCGCCCTGGTGCCGAACCCGAAGGGCGCCGAGCGGGCGCTCGCCGCCAGGGTCGACGAGATCAACCTCGTCGCCTCGGTGAGTGAGACCCACAACCGCGCCAACATGGGCATGAGCCCGGCCGACTCGATCGCCGGCTTCGCGCGGATCATGGATTCGGTGCGCGGCGCCCCGCTCAGCACCAACGCCACGGTGGCGACCGCCTTCGGCTGCCCGTTCGAGGGCGACCAGCCGGCCGACAAGGTCCTCGCCCAGGTCGAGCGCTACCTGTCACTCGGCGTCGACGGCGTGACGCTCGCCGACACCACCGGCATGGCCAATCCCCGGCAGGTCGCGCGCCTGGTCGCGCGGGTCCTGCCCCTGGTCGGTCCCGGGCGCCTGACGCTCCACTTCCACAACACCCGCGGCCTCGGCCTCGCCAACGTGCTGGCGGCCTACGACGCGGGCGCCCGCCGCTTCGACGCCGCGCTCGGCGGCCTGGGCGGCTGCCCGTTCGCGCCGGGTGCCACCGGCAACATCTGCACCGAGGATCTCGTCAGCATGGCCCACGAGATGGGCGTGCCGACGGGCCTCGACCTCCCGGCGCTGATCGGCCTGTCGCGGGACCTGCCGCGCCTCGTCGGCCACGACGTGCCCGGCCAGGTCGCCAAGGCCGGACGGCCCTGCGACCTGCATCCGGCCCCCGCCCGGGCGGCCTGAGCCGGAGACGGGGAGGGGCGGGCTCACAATGGCCCGCCCCACGCTTTGGACGCGACGCGCTCCCTCTCCCGTTCGGGAGAGGGTCGGGGTGAGGGATGAGAACTCTCCGGATGCGGCACACCGTCGACGCGCCGGCAGGACGCTTCTCATCCGGACAGACCTGATCCCTCACCCTGTCCCTCTCTCGCGCACGGGAGAGGGGACCCGCGCCTCATCCGGCGAAGGCGGCGTCGCCGTCGTGTGCCGTGAGCTGCGACCGAACCTGACTTCGCGGGAAGCCGCCCGCCCGAAGGCGGCACCGCCCACGACACGTCCCTCAAGAACACACCACGGAGGAAACCATGACCGCAGCCCTGTCCGGGTCGCCGGCCGCCGCCGAGGCCGGCGCGGTGACGGAGACCGGCGTCGTCCGCAAGGTCGCGTGGCGGCTCATGCCGCTGATCATGATCTGCTACATGTTCGCGTTCTTCGACCGCATCAACATCAGCTTCGCCAAATTCCAGCTCCAGAGCGACCTCGGCTTCAGCAACGTCGCCTACGGGCTCGGCGCGAGCATGTTTGTCGTCGGCTACGTGATCTTCGAGGTGCCCTCGAACCTGTTCCTCTACCGGGTCGGGGCGCGGCGCTGGATCGCCCGGATCATGATCTCCTGGGGCATCGCCACCGCGCTGATGATCTTCATCCGCAGCGAGTGGCACTTCTACGCCCTGCGCTTCCTGATCGGCGCCATGGAGGCGGGCTTCGCGCCGGGCATCCTCTATTACCTGACCATCTGGTTCCCGGCCTCGCATCGCGGCCGCATCACCTCGTTCATGTTCGTGGCCTCGGCCTTCTCGGGGATCTTCGGCGCGCCGGTGGCGGGCCTGATCCTCGGCGGCCTCAACGGCGTCGGCGGCCTCGCCGGCTGGCAATGGCTGTTCCTGGCCGGCGGCCTGCCCTGCCTCGTGCTCGGAATGCTCGTGCTGACGCGCCTCGACGACCGGATCGCCGATGCGCGCTGGCTGTCCGAGCCCGAGAAGGCGCTCCTGTCGAGCCGGATCGCACACCACAACCGGGACATCGGCGACCACTCGCTGATCGGGGCGATCAAGCAGCCCGGCTTCCTGATGATCGCGCTGATCTACTTCCTGCTCCAGATCGGCTCGTACGGCCTGAACTTCTGGGGGCCGGACCTGATCAAGACCGCGAGCGGCGGGCAGGCGGCCTCGGTGGGCTTCCTGACGGCGATCCCCTACATCTGCGGGGCGATCAGCATGGTGGTGATCGGGCGCCTGTCCGACGCCTCGGGCGAGCGGCCGAAATTCGTCGCGGGCCTCGCCATCGCGGCGGCGCTCGGCTTCTTCGGCGCCGGCCTGTTCGACAAGCACATCGTGCCGCTGATGTTCGCCCTGGCACTGCTGGGGGCCGGCATCGTCGCCTCGATCCCGACCTTCTGGACCCTGCCGGCCAAGCTCGTCACCGGCGTCGGCGCGGCGGGCGGGATCGCGCTGATCAACACGCTCGGGCAGTTCGGCGGCATCGTCAGCCCGGTGATGGTCGGCTGGGTGAAGGATCTCACCGGCTCGACGACGCCCGCGCTCTACGGGATCGGCGTGCTCTGCCTCGTCGCCGCCGGGCTCGCGCTCTTCGCCATGCCGGCGAGCCTGCGCCGGAGCGACCGCGCGGCGTGAGACGGCCCGCCGCCCCGGCGCGGCCGGGGCGGCGGGCCGCGGCTGGCCCCGGAGCGGGGCGAGACGGGCGTGGCCGCACGCCGCGCGGGCGGGATCGGTCAGGCGCGCGACCGCCGCGACCGAGCGGTCCCGGATCGGCGCCGGGGGCCCCCGAGGTTGCGCGCCGCCGGGATCGGCCGATGCCGATATCCGGTTCAGACGCCGATCTCAGCGGCCGAAATCAGTGAACGTATCAGTAACCATGGCGGGAATGCCGCCGGTTGCGCGTTGGAGCAAAAAACCTCGCGCTGCCGGACAAACCGCCGGCCACTCATATTGTATATTATCTGCAACCTCAAGAAACGGAGTGAAATCAACTTGAGGTAGAAATCCCTCGGCTGGCCCGTCGCCTCGGTTTCGTCCTGCAAAGCCCGCGCGAGCGGGTCCACCGGAGACGGGCACGAGGATCGGGACGCCCTCGAACAGCGATGTCTCAGATGGACCACCTCACCGACCACCGTTCAACCTTCATGCTGGAGAAGGTCGGCGCGATCGTCGCGGCCTACGTCTCGCGCAACGCGATCGAGGTCACGGCGCTGCCGGCGCTGATCGACCAAGTGCACACGGCGATCGCGGTGCTCCGCTGCGCGCCGTCGGAGTTCGGCGGGGTCGGGCTGAGCCAGTCGCAGGTCGATGCCTCGATCCAGCAGGACGGCCTGATCAGCTTCATCGACGGCCGGTCCTACCAGACCCTGAAGCGCCACCTCACCGCGCACGGCCTCACCCCCGAGCGGTACCGGGCCAAGTACGGCCTGCCGGCCGACTACCCGATGGTGGCCCCGGGCTACGCCGCGCGGCGCTCGGAGATCGCCCGGGCGATCCAGCTCGGCCACAAGGCGGCCTGAGCGATGACGCCCGACGCTTCCGCGGATCCGGCCCGGGACCGCGCGCCGTTACCGGGGGCGGCGCGCACGAGCGACGCCCTGAGCCGCATCGCCGGCATCCTCGACGTGCCGGTGGCGAGCTTCTACCCGGATGCCGACCGGCCCGACGCGGCCATGACCCAGGCGGCCGACCTCGTCTCGGCCTTCGTGGCGATCGACAGTCCGGCGGCGCGCCGGACCTGCCTGGCCTTCGTGCGGGCGATGGCGAGTTCCTGAAGCGCCGGGGCGCGCTGCGGGAGGCCGGAGACCGGGTCGCTTCGTCGGGGGGCGGAGCGCGGTCTCCGGCCCGTCCGGCCGGACCCGCGTCAGAACAGGTGGCGCAGGAGGTAGAACAGAGCGGCCGCGAGGGTGATCGCCGCCGGCAGGGTCAGGATCCAGGCGAGCGCCATGTTGCGCACCGTGGACATCTGGAGGCCCGAGCCGTTGGCCGCCATCGTGCCGGCGACGCCCGACGACAGGATGTGGGTGGTCGAGACCGGCAGGCCGTAGAGCTCGGCCAGCCCGATCGTGCCGGCGGCGACGATCTCGGCCGAGGCGCCCTGCGCGTAGGTCAGGTGGGTCTTGCCGATCTTCTCGCCCACCGTGACGACGATGCGCTTCCATCCGACCATGGTGCCGAGACCCAGCGCCAGGGCGACGCAGACCTTGACCCAGCCCGGGATGTAGCGCGTGCCGTCGTTGAGCAGGCCCGCGTAGCGCTTCAGGTCGGCCTTGTCGGCCTCCGAGAAGTCCGCCCCGGCGCCCGGCAGCACGCGCACCGCGTCGGCGGCGAGGTACATGTCGCTGCGCAGGTTCTGGGTCTGGGCGGCCGGCACCGTGCGGATCGCGCCGTAATTCTTCACGCTGGCGGCGATGTCGTCCGAGAGCGCCGCCAGCGCCGCGTAGACGGGCGGCGTGTTCAGCGCCTTGGTCTTGAGCGCCTCCGTCACCGTCCGGCGCGCGGCGGCGGCGTCCGGAACCGCCGCGCCGGGGGCGCGGACGGCGAACACCGCGCTCGCCGCCGTCGAGGCCTGCACGAAGGCGGGCGTCGTGTCGTCCGCCATGGTGCGGTTGAGCGCGTAGGCGGTGGGCGCGGCGCCGATCAGGATCAGCATGATCAGGCCCATGCCCTTCTGCCCGTCATTGCCGCCGTGGAAGAACGAGACCAGCGTGCAGGTGAGGATCAGCAGGCCGCGGATCCACGGGGGCGGCGGCGCCTCGCCCGCGGGCGCCTCGTAGAGGTCCCTGCGGCGGACCGTGACCTTCAGGGCGAGCAGCAGCAGCGCCGCGAGCACGAAGCCGCAGACCGGCGAGAACAGCAGCGCCTTGAAGACGTTGAGCGCCTGGGTCCAGTCGACGCCCGCGGTGCCGTCGCCGCCGTTCATCAGCTGGTTGGCGAGGCCGACGCCGAGCACCGAGCCGATCAGCGCGTGGGACGACGAGTTCGGCAGCCCGAACGCCCAGGTCCCGAGGTTCCAGATGATGGCCGCCAGCAGCAGCGCGAAGATCATCGCGTAGCCCGCGTGCGAGCCGACGTTGAGGATCAGCTCGACCGGCAGCAGCGTGACGATCGCGTAGGCCACGGCGCCCGAGGACAGCATCACGCCGAGGAAGTTGAAGACGCCCGACCAGATCACCGCGACGAGCGGCGGCATCGAGTGGGTGTAGATCACCGTGGCGACCGCGTTGGCGGTGTCGTGGAAGCCGTTCACGAACTCGAAGGCGAGGGCGATCAGCAGGGCGAGGCCGAGCAGCGCGAAGGCGCCGTAGGCCAGGGGCGCCTCCCCGACCGCATTCATGTCCGCGATGAGGCTCACCACCGCGTAGCCCAGGCCCGCCACGAGGACGAGCAGGAACGCCACCACCCCGCCGAGATGCATCCCGTGGTCGAGGCGCGGGCCGCCCGCCTTCCGGCCTCCCACCGCCCCCGACGGCATCACGGCGGTATCGGACATGAACCCTCGCGCGGAATCTTTCGTGGTGAGCGGGGATTAAAACCGCGCGGTGACGGTTGGGTGACGGCCCGCGACGCCGCGCGTCGGCGAGCGTGTCCGAGAGCGTGTCTGAGAGCGTCGGGCGCCGCTGTCACACGCCTGACGCGGTCCGGCCGCTAGCGGACCGGACCGCTCGCCCGATCGCACGAGGGATCCGCATGATTGACGCCACGGTGCCGGCCCTGTCCCTCGGCGCGCTCCTGGCCGTCGTCCAGATCGGCAGCATCGCCGTCGCGGCCCGGCGCCTCGGCCGGGACCACGGCCCGTCGCGGTTCCCGGACAGCGCGCCCGTCTCCCTGGTCCGCCCCCTGCGCGGGGTCGAGGCCTACAGCGAGGAGATGCTCCTCCGCAGCTTCCGTCTCGACTACCCGTCCTACGAGCTGATCTTCTGCGTGGCCGACCCGGCCGACCCGATCGTCCCGATGGTGGAGCGCCTGATCGAGGCCCACCCGCACGTGCCCGCCCGCCTGATCCTCGGCGACGAGCGCGTCAGCGCCAACCCGAAGCTCAACAACTGCCTGCGCGGCTGGCGCGCCGCCGCCCACGACTGGGTGGTGCTCGCCGATTCCAACGTCGCCATGCCGCCGGACTACCTCCAGCGGCTGCAGGCGGCGTGGCGCGCCGATACCGGCCTCGTCTGCTCCACCCCGGCCGGCGCCCGCCCGGGCAGCTTCATGGCGGAGGTGGAGTGCGCCTTCCTGAACACCCTGCAGGCGCGCTGGCAATACGCCGCCGAGGCCTTCGGGCTGGGCTTCGCGCAGGGCAAGAGCATGCTCTGGCACAAGCCCTTCCTGGAGGCGCAGGGTGGCCTCCAGGCGCTCGCGGCCGAGATCGCCGAGGACGCGGCCGCCACCAAGCTCGTGCGCGCCGCCGGCAAGCGGGTCCACCTCGTGGCGAGCCCGTTCGAGCAGCCGCTCGGCCCGCGCGGCTTCCGGGAGGTCTGGTCGCGGCAGCTGCGCTGGGCGCGCCTGCGCCGCGTGACCTTCCCGCTGTTCTTCGCCCCCGAGATCGGCAGCGGCGTCCTGCTGCCGGCGCTCCTCGTCGCCCTCTGGGCCGGAAGCCTCGCGGGCCTCGCGGGCGCTGCCGGCCTCGCCGCCCTGTGCTATGCCGCCGAGCACCGGCTCGCGGCCCGCGCGGGCTGGCACCGCTCGCCCCGCACGCTGGCCGCCTTCCTGGCGCGCGACGCCCTGATCCCGGTGATCTGGGTCGGCGCCTGGATGCGGAGCGCCATCGTGTGGCGGGGCAATGCCATGGACGTGCGCCCCCGGCGGGCCGCCGACGCGCGCACCTACGCGCCGACGGCCTGACCGCCCGGCGATCGGAGACCCTACGTGTCGCGCCGCTACGCCCTCTACTGGCTGCCCGCCCCGGATTCGCGCCTCGAAGCCTTCGGCCGGGCGATCCTCGGCACCGACAACGTCACCGGGCTGCCGGTGCCGCACCCGGAGGGGCTCGGTGATCTCGCTGCGGTCACGGCGGGCGCGCGGGTCTACGGGTTCCACGCCACCCTCAAGGCGCCGCTGCGCCTCGCCCCGGGCACCGGGGAGGCCGACCTCGTGGCCGCCGCCCGCGCCCTCGCGGCCGCGCACCCGCCGGTGGCGGTGGGGCCGCTCCGGGTCGCCGCCCTCGGGCCGTTCCTCGCCCTGGTACCGGAGGGCCCGCCGCCGGAACTCGGGCTCCTCGCCGCCGAGTGCGTCGCCGCCCTCGACCCGTTCCGGGCACCGCTCACGGAGGCCGAGCGCGCCAAGCGCCGGCCGGAGCGCCTCGACCCGCGCGGCCGCGCGCTCCTCGACCGCTGGGGCTACCCCTACGTGTTCGAGGCCTTCCGCTTCCACATGACCCTGACCGACGCCCTGCCGGAGGCGGAGCGCGACCTCTGGCACCGGCGCCTGTCCGAGGCCTACGCCGCCGCGGGACCGGAGCCCCTGCGGATCGACGCCGTCAGCCTCCTGACCCAGGACGGGTCGGGGCCGTTCCGGCTCCTGGCGCGCCTGCCCTTCGGAGAGGCCCGTGGTTGACCGCCCCCTCGGCCTCGAACCCGCGCTCGATCCGAGCGCCCGGGTCGTCGACAGCCGCCTCGGCCGCTACACCGAGGTCGGCGCCCGCACCCACCTCACCGAGACGACCCTCGACGACTATTCCTACATCGGTGAGGACGGCGAGGTGATCTACACCGCGATCGGCAAGTTCTGCTCGATCGCCGCCAGCGTGCGGATCAATCCCGGCAACCACCCGATGGAGCGGGCGTCGCAGGCGCACTTCACCTACCGGGCGCGCGCCTACTGGCCGGAGGAATCGGACGAGCCCGCCTTCTTCGACCGGCGCCGGGCGAGCCCGGTGGCGATCGGCCACGATGTCTGGATCGGCCACGGCGCGGTCGTCCTGCCCGGGCGCACGATCGGCACCGGCGCGGTGGTGGGGGCGGGCGCCATCGTCACCCGCGACGTCGAGCCCTACACGATCGTCGTCGGCAATCCCGCCCGGCCGGTCCGGCGCCGCTTCCCCGAGGTGGTCGCGGACCGTCTGACCCGCTTGGCGTGGTGGGACTGGGACCACGAGCGCCTGCGCCGGGCGCTGCCGGATTTCCGCGGGCTGCCCATCGAAGCATTCCTGGAGCGCCACGAAGATTAAGTCGGCTATCGAAATGCCAAGATGCTGCGCCGGCAAATATAATCGTTCCGAATACGTCATCCAATCGTCGTCAAACCGGCGTCTACGTGCGGCCGTTCCCCGGCGGATGGTGGCATGCTGGTTATCGAGGATCTCACGCGCCAGTACGGCGACCGACGCGCCGTCGACGGCGTGTCGCTCCGGATCGAGCCCGGCAGCTTCGTCGGGGTGATCGGCCGGTCCGGTGCCGGCAAGTCCACGCTGCTGCGCCTCATCAATCGGCTGGCGGATCCGAGTTCGGGGCGCATCCTCCACGACGGCCGCGAGGTCACCACCCTGCGCGGCCGCCCGCTGCGCGAGTGGCGCACCCGCTGCGCCATGATCTTCCAGCAATTCAACCTCGTCGGCCGGCTCGACGTCATGACCAACGTGCTGATGGGGCGCCTCAGCCACGTGCCGACCCACCGCGCCCTGCTCCGGCAATGGTCCGCCGAGGACCGCGGCATGGCCCTCGCCGCCCTGGAGAGCTTCGACATGGGCGAGTTCGCCGGCCAGCGGGCCGACGGCCTGTCGGGCGGCCAGCAGCAGCGCGTCGCCATCGCCCGCGCCCTCGTGCAGGAACCCGAGATCCTGCTCGCCGACGAGCCGGTCGCCTCGCTCGACCCGCGCAACACGCGGCTCGTGATGGACGCGCTCGCCGACGTGAACCGGCGCTACGGCATCACGGTGCTGTGCAACCTGCACTCCCTCGACCTCGCCCGCGCCTACTGCGACCGCCTCGTCGGCCTCGCGGCCGGGCGGGTCGTGTTCGAGGGCGGCCCCTTCGACCTCACCGAGGACGTGGCGCGCCGGCTCTACGGCCTGGAGGCCGGCGAGGTGCTGGACGGTTCCGCGCAGCGCGAGGCGGAGCAGCGGGCCGCGATGCCGGGCCGGCCCGGTCTCGTATCGGTCCGCCCGGTCCGCGAGGCCGCCCTCGGCGCCTGATCCGGGCCCCGGGCCCCAACGAACACCGCCAGAGCGCACCGCCAGAGCGCACCGTCTTGAAAACGCCCGACCGGCCTCCGGCCGGCCGAACCTCGCCGACGCCACGAAGGACGACCCGATGATCACCCGACGCACCCTCGCCGCCGCCGCGGCCCTCGCCCTCCTCGGCCTGCCGGCCGCCGCCCAGGACTGGAAGGCCCAGTATCCGGAGCTGACGCTGGGCGTGATCCCGGCCGAGAACGCCTCGGGCACCGCCGACCGCTGGGCGCCGCTCACCGCCTACCTGACCAAGACGCTCGGCGTGCCGGTCAAGCTGCGAGTGGCGAGCGACTACGCCGCCGTGATCGAGGGCCAGCGCGCCGGCAATATCCAGATCGCGTGGTACGGGCCGGCCTCGTTCGCGCGGGCCGTGATGACCGGCGTCAAGATCGAGCCGATCGTCAACCAGAAGCACGAGACCGGCGCCTCGGGCTACTATTCGGTGGTCTACGTGCTGGCCTCCAGCCCCTACAAGACCGTCGAGGATCTCAAGGGCAAGAACCTCGCGCTGGTCGATCCGAACTCCACCTCCGGTAACCAGGCGCCGCGCTTCTTCCTGAAGCGGGCCGGCTACGACGTCGAGAAGTTCTTCGGCAAGACCTTCTACGCGGGCAGCCACGAGAACGCCGTCCTGGCGCTCACCCAGGGCACGGCCGACGCCGCCGCCAACCTGTGGAACTCCGAGACCGACACGATGGTCACCCGCATGGCCGCCAAGGGCATGCTCAAGAAGCCCGACGGCACGCCGATGCAGCAGTCGGACTTCCGGGTCGTGTTCAAGTCCGACTTCCTGCCGGAGGGGCCCTTCGCCGTGCTGGCGAGCCTGCCGGACGACCTGAAGGCCAAGATCCGCGACGCCTTCGTGGCCCTGCCGAAGGCCGACAAGGCCGCGTTCGACCGGCTCTCCGACGGCAAGGACCAGGATCTCACGCCGGTGACTCTCAAGGATTACCAGCCGATCATCGACATGCTGCGGTTCAACGACGAGCAGCGCCGGAAGTCCTGATCCGGAGCCGCCCGCCTTGCGCGGTCTGACACCCCTGTCGCCGGAGCGGGCAGCCGCCCTCTCCGGACTCTACGCGGCGGCGACCGGCGAGGCCCGCCGCCGCACGCTGGCGGGCTTCGCCCTGGTGGCGGCGCTCGCCGTGGTCGCGGGCCTGATCGCCGAGGTGCGGCCGCTGGTCTTCGCCGAGAACATCGGCAAGTTCACCGCCTACATCCAGCAGATCCTGCCGCCGATCAGCCTCGAGCACCCGCTGGAGGACGTCCGCGCCTGGTACTGGGGCCTGCCCAAATGGCTGGGCCTGCTGGGCGAGACCCTGCTCATGGCCTATCTCGGGACGCTGCTCGGGGGGCTGGCGGGCTTCGCCCTCAGCTTCGTGGCCGCCGCCAACCTCGTGCGGTCGCGCGTGCTGCGCGTCGGCGCCAAGCGCCTCCTGGAACTGTGCCGCACCGTCCCCGAGGTGGTGTTCGCGCTGATCTTCGTCATCGCCTTCGGCCTCGGCCCGATGGTGGGCGTGCTCGCCATCGCGATCCACACCACGGGCGCGCTGGGCAAGCTGTTCTCCGAGGTGGTCGAGAACATCGACATGCGGCCCGTCGAGGGCCTGTCGGCCTCGGGCGCGACCTGGGTCCAGACGGTGCGCTTCGCGGTCCTGCCGCAGGTGCTGTCGAACTTCGCCTCCTACGCGCTGCTGCGCTTCGAGATCAACGTGCGCGGCGCCGGGGTGATGGGCTTCGTCGGCGCCGGCGGCATCGGCCAGGAATTCCTCGTGGCGATCCGCAATTTCTACTACGCGGACGTGAGCGCGATCCTCGTGCTGATCATCCTGACCGTCTTCTGCATCGACCTCGTCACCGAGCGGGTCCGCCACCGCCTGATCGGCGCGGAGCACGCCCGATGAGCGCGCGTCCCGAGACCCTGCGGGCGGCGGCCCGGGCCGACCTCGGCCGCCTGCGCGCGCGCTACCCCGCGCAGTTCCGCACCGACTGGCCGGGGCGGGCGCGGCTCGCCGCCCTGCTCGTCGTCCTGGTGGGGCTCGCAGCGCTCGGCTACTGGCGCCTCGACTTCTCGGTGGCGCGGATCCTCCACGGGCTCGGGCGGCTCGGCACCTTCGCGGTGTTGATGCTACCGCCATCGCCGGAGGGCCAGTTCTGGACCTTCCTGCACGCGCTGGGCGAGACCCTCGGCATCGCCTTCCTGGGCACGCTGACGGCGGCGATCTTCGCCTTCCCGGTGGCGTTCCTGGCGGCGCGGAACGTCGTGCCCAACCCGTTCGCGCGGTTCGCGGTCCGCCGCGGCCTCGACGTGATGCGCTCGGTCGACGTGCTGATCTGGGCGCTGATCTGGATCAACGTCGTCGGCCTGGGCCCGTTCGCCGGGGCGCTCGCGATCGCGTGCTCGGATTTCGGGGCGCTCGGCAAGCTGTTCTCGGAGGCGATCGAGACCTGCGACAAGCGGGCCGGCGAGGGCGTCGTCGCTTCGGGCGGCTCGGCGCTCCACCGCATCCGCTTCGGGCTGATCCCCGGGGTGCTGCCGGTGCTGGCGAGCCAGGTCCTCTACTTCTTCGAGTCGAACACCCGCTCGGCGACGATCATCGGCATCGTCGGCGCGGGCGGCATCGGCCAGTACCTCACCGAGCTGATCCGCGTGCTGGAGCTGCAGCAGGTCGCCTTCCTGGTGCTGATGATCCTCGTGACCGTGGCGGCGATCGACTGGGTCTCGACCCGCCTGCGCCGGGCGATCATCGGGCCGGCGGCGCGCTGAGGGAGGCCTCGGCTTTCTGGCATCACGCGCGGAGCGCAATGACCCAGGGTCGCTCTGCCCCGGGTCGCTTCGCTCCGCTCGCGAGGACGGTGTGCCGAGGCCGTCGCGCGGACATCGCGCGGAGGTCGCGCGGAGGTCGCGCGGAGGTCGCGCGGACATCGCATCACCCGCCGATCACCAGCTCCACGCGGTCGGCGGCGAACAGGGTGCGGTTCGCCTGGATCGGCACGCCGGCGGGATCGATGTTGACGCTCGACACCACCAGCACGACCCGCCCCGGCGCGATGTCGAGGCGCTGCGCCTCCGCGGAATCCGCGGGGCGGGCCCGGATCCGCGTCGAGAGCCGGGTGTAGTCGTGGACGCCGCAGGTCGCGAAGGCCCGGGTGATCGAGCCGCGCGCCGCGTAGGCCTCGGCGAAACCCGCGAAGCGCGGCAGCGGCAGCCAGGTCAGCGCCGTCGAGAGCGGCGCGCCGTCCGCCCGGTGGACCGTCAGCAGCTCCAGGATCGGCGCGCCGGGGGCGAGGGCCAGGGACGCCGCCTGCTCGGTCCCGGCCGGGACCGTGGTCGCCGCGACGAGGTCGCCCCAGGCCTCGCGCCCGGCCCCGGCGACGATCTCGGAGAAGCGCGTGCGCGGCCCGATCGGGTAGGCGAGCGGCGCCTCCTCCACGAAGGTGCCCCGGCCCTGGCTGGCGCGCACGAGCCCGCCCTCGGCCAGCGCCGCGAGGGCGCGCCGCACCGTGTGCCGGTTCACCGCGAACCGCGCCGCCAGGGCGGCCTCGGCGGGGAGCTGCTGTCCCGGCGCGTAGCGTCCCGCCGCGATCTCGGCCGTCAGCGCGTCGGCGATCTGCCGCCACGCCGTCATCCCCTCGCCCCGGACGAGGCCGGCCGCCTGCTCCTGCGCATCCATCCTGTCATCCAAACTTCATTTGTGCGGCGCACGCCAGTTGTCTATACACCTAGACAACCGAGCGACGAAGGGATTCGCGATGACGACGACCCCGAGACATCCGGGATCCGAGGGCGAGACCGCGGCGCGCCAGGCGGTCATGGCCCTCTGTGCCGAGGCGACCCGCGCGGATCTCGAGGCGGCCCTCGAGGCGGCCGTGTCGGGCCTCGAAGCGCCCGCGGCCGCGGACCTGCGTCCGCCCGAGACCGGTCTCGTGATGGCGTCGGGCCGGATCGGCGGCGACGGTCGCCCGTTCAATCTCGGCGAGGTCAGCGTGACGCGGGCCGCCATCCGCCTCGCGGACGGTCCGGCGGGCTTCGCCTACCATCTCGGCCGCGACCGCGCGAAGGCGCGGCTCGCCGCGATCCTCGACGCCCTCTGGCAGGATCCGGTCCGGCGCGCCCGGGTCGAGGCCGCCCTGGAGCCCGCCGCCCGGCGGCTCGCGGCCTCCCGGGATCGGGCCGCCCGACGCACGGCCGCCACCCGCGTCGATTTCCTGACCCTCGCCCGCGGAGAGGATTGAGCATGCTCGCCCCCGGCTTCGCCGACCCGGTCCACGACGCGCAGGACACGTTCCGCGCCGTGATGGACGCCCTCGCCCGCCCCGGACGCGTCCGGCTCCTCGCGCCGGGCCTCGCGCCGCCCGCGCCCCTGACGCCGGAACTGGCCGCCGTCGCGCTGACGCTCACCGATGCCGACACGCCGGTCTGGCTCGATCCGGCCCTCGCCGCGGCGCCGGAGGTCGCGGAATACCTGCGCTTCCACACCGGCGCGCCGCTCACCGGCGACCCGGCCGCGGCGGCCTTCGCGCTGGTCAGCGACCCGGCGCGCTGCCCGCCGCTGGCGGAGTTCGCCGCCGGGACGCCGGCCTATCCCGACACCGCCACGACGCTGGTGCTCGCCCTCGACGCGCTCGCGGAGGGGGAGGGGCTGCGCCTGTCCGGCCCCGGTATCCGGGGCACCGCCGGGATCGCGCCGGCGCCCCTGCCGGACGGCTTCGCGGCGCAGCTCGCGGAGAACCGCGCGGGCTTCCCCCTGGGCGTCGACCTGATCCTGACGGCGCCCGGCCGCGTGGCCGGCCTGCCGCGCTCCACGACGGTGACGGAGGCCTGATCCATGTACGTGGCCGTGAAGGGCGGCGAGGCCGCCATCGACAACGCCCACCGGCTCCTCGCCGAGGTGCGCCGCGGTGACCCGGCCGTGCCGGAGCTCTCCGTCGAGCAGATTCGGGAGCAGATGGCGCTGCTCGTCGACCGGGTCATGACCGAGGGCTCGCTCTACGATCCGGACCTCGCGGCGCTGGCGCTCAAGCAGGCGCGCGGCGACGTGGTCGAGGCGGTGTTCCTGGTCCGCGCCTACCGGACCACGCTGCCGCGCTTCGGCGCCTCCGCGCCGGTCGACACCGGCGCCATGGCGGTCGAGCGCCGGATCTCCGCGACGTTCAAGGACCTGCCCGGCGGGCAGGTGCTCGGGCCGACCTTCGACTACACCCACAGGCTGGTCGACTTCGCGCTCGCCGCCGAAGCCGGGATCGAGCCCGCCGCCGAGGCCGCGCCGCGGGCCGATGCCGGCTCCTGCCCGCGGGTCACCGACCTGCTGGCCCGGGACGGCCTGATCGAGCCCTCGCCGCCGGACGACGGCGCGCCCGCGGGCGACCTCACCCGCGAGCCGGTGGACTACCCCGCCGACCGGGCCCTGCGCCTCCAGGCGCTCGCCCGGGGCGACGAAGGCTTCGTGCTCGGCCTCGCCTACTCGACGCAGCGCGGCTACGGCCGCACCCACCCGTTCGTCGGCGAGATCCGGGTCGGGGAGGTCGCGGTCGAGTTCGTGCCCGAGGAGCTGGGCTTCGCGGTGCCGCTCGGCCGGGTGCGGCTGACCGAGTGCCAGATGGTCAACCAGTTCAAGGGCTCGGGGGCGGCCCCGCCCCAGTTCACCCGCGGCTACGGGCTGAGCTTCGGGCAGAGCGAGCGCAAGGCCATGGCGATGGCCCTGGTCGACCGGGCGCTCCGCGCGGAGGAGCTGGGCGAGCCGGTGGCGAGCCCGGCCCAGGACCAGGAATTCGTGCTGGCCCACTGCGACAGTCTCCAGGCGACCGGCTTCGTCGAGCACCTGAAGCTGCCCCACTACGTCGACTTCCAGGCCGAGCTGGAGCTGGTTCGCCGGCTACGTACCGAGTTCGAGCGCGGGTCCGACGCCGTCGAGATGCAGGAGGCCGCCGAATGAGCGCCGCGATCGCGCACCGCCCGGAGAGCGAACCGGGCTACAACTTCGCCTATCTCGACGAGGGCACGAAGCGGATGATCCGCCGGGCCATCCTCAAGGCCATCGCGGTGCCGGGCTACCAGGTGCCCTTCGCCTCCCGCGAGATGCCGATGCCCTACGGCTGGGGCACCGGCGGCGTGCAGGTGACGGCCGCGATCCTCGGGCGCTCGGACGTGCTGAAGGTCATCGATCAGGGCGCCGACGACACCACCAACGCGGTCTCGATCCGCCGCTTCTTCGCCAAGACCTCCGGGGTGGCCACCACCACCCGCACCGCGGAGGCGACGGTGATCCAGACCCGCCACCGCATCCCCGAGACGCCGCTCACCGAGGGGCAGACCCTCGTCTACCAGGTGCCGATCCCCGAGCCCCTGCGCTTCCTCGAGCCCCGCGAGACCGAGACCCGCCAGCTCCACGCGCTGGCTGAGTACGGCGCCATGCACGTGAAGCTCTACGAGGACATCAGCCGCCACGGCCACATCGCCACCACCTACGCGTACCCGGTGGAGGTGGCGGGCCGCTACGTGATGGACCCGTCGCCGACGCCGAAATTCGACAACCCCAAGATGGACGACTGCCCGGCGCTCCAGCTCTTCGGCGCGGGCCGCGAGCGGCGGATCTACGCGGTGCCGCCCTACACGCGGGTGCGCAGCCTCGACTTCGAGGACCACCCGTTCCGGATCCAGGCGTTCGAGCATCCCTGCGCGCTGTGCGGTGCCGAGGGCGTCTATCTCGACGAGGTGCTGCTCGACGATGCGGGCCGGCGCATGTTCGTCTGCTCGGACACCGACCATTGCGAGGGGCGCCGCGCGGACGGCCATGTCGGCACGGGGGACGCGGCATGAGACGCGCTATGACTGACCTCACGGTCCGCCGGGCCGGGAAACCTGACCTGCCCGCGATCCTCGACCTCTACGCCGAGCTGAATGGCGGGCGGGTGGCGACCCTGGCACAGGCCGGGGCGCTGCTCGACCGGCTCGCGGCCTATCCCGATTACGGGCTCTACGTGGCCGAACGCGACGGCGCTGTCGTCGGCACCTTCTGCCTCGTCATCCTCGACAACATCGCCCACTGGGGCACGCCCTCGGCGCTCGTCGAGAGTGTCGTGGTCGCGTCCCGGCACCGCGGCGGCGGTCTCGGCCGGGCGATGATGCACGAGGCGGCCCGGCTCGCCGAGGCGCGGGGCTGCTACAAGCTCGCCCTGTCGTCGAACGTCGACGCCAAGCCGGCCCACGTCTTCTACGAGAGCCTCGGCTTCGAGCGCTACGGCTACAGCTTCCGCCTCGATCCCCCCTGCCTGCCCGACGCCGCGGAGGCGACCCAATGAGCGAATCCCTGCTTCAGGTCCGCGGCCTGACCAAGCGCTACGGCGCCCGGCTCGCCTGCGCCGACGTGTCGTTCGACCTCGTCCCCGGCGAGGTGCTGGCGATCGTGGGCGAATCCGGTTCCGGCAAGTCGACGCTCCTCTCCCTCATCGCCACCGAGCTGGCGCCCGATTCCGGGACGGTCGCCTACCGGATGCGCGACGGCGCGCTGCGCGACCTCGCCACCTTGAGCGAGGCCGGGCGCCGGGCGCTGATGCGCACCGAGTGGGGTTTCGTCCGCCAGGACGCGGCCCAGGGCCTGCGCATGGCGGTCTCGGCCGGCGGCAATGTCGGCGAGCGGCTGATGGGGCTCGGCGACCGCCATTACGGACGGATCCGCACCCAGGCCCTCGACTGGCTCGGCCGCGTCGAGATCGCCGCCGACCGGATCGACGACCCGCCGACGCGCTTCTCCGGCGGCATGCGCCAGCGCCTGCAGATCGCCCGGAACCTCGTCACCGGCCCCCGCCTGGTGCTGATGGACGAGCCGACCTCCGGCCTCGACGTCTCGGTCCAGGCCCGGCTCCTCGACCTGATCCGCCGGCTCTCGGCCGAGCTGGGGCTCGCGGTGATCATCGTCACCCACGACCTCGCGGTGGCGCGGCTCCTCTCGCACCGGATCATGGTCATGCGCGCCGGCCGGGTCATCGAGACCGGCCTCACCGACCGGGTGCTCGACGATCCCGAGCACGCCTACACCCAGCTCCTCGTCGCCTCGGTACTCGCCGCATGACTGCGCTCCTGACCTTCGAGACCGTCGCCAAGAGCTTCACCCTGCACCTGCGCGGCGGCGTCGTGCTGCCGGTGGTGGGCGATGTCAGCCTGTCCGTGGAGCCCGGCGAGTGCGTGGTGCTCGGCGGCCCGTCCGGCGCGGGAAAATCCTCGCTGTTGAAGATGGCCTACGGCAACTACCGCTGCGACGGCGGCGCGATCCTGGTCCGCGACGGCGCGACGGTCGTGGACGTCGTCCGGGCCGATCCGCGGGCGGTCCTGGCGCTGCGGGCCCGGGTCATCGCCTACGTGTCGCAGTTCCTCCGGGTGATCCCGCGGGTCCCGGCTCTCGACGTCGTCGAGGCCGCGGGCCGCGAGGGCGGATTGTCCGAAGCGGCGGCGCGCGCGCGGGCCGAGACCCTGCTGGCCCGGCTCAACCTGCCGGAGCGGCTCTGGGGCCTGCCGCCCGCGACCTTCTCGGGCGGCGAGCAGCAGCGGGTCAACATCGCCCGCGGCCTGATCGCCGACCGGCCGCTCCTGCTCCTCGACGAGCCCACCGCTTCCCTGGACGCCGAGAACCGCGCCGTGGTGGCCGAGCTCGTCCGTGAGAAGCTCCGGGCCGGGGCCGGCGTGCTCGGCATCTTCCACGACAGCGAGATGCGCGACGCTGTGGCGACCCGGGTGGTCGATGTCACCCGCTTCGCGCCGCAAGCCCGGGCAGCCTGAGGATCCTCACGATGGACGATTTCATCCTCGAGAACGCGACCCTGGTCCTGCCGGACCGGGTGCAGCGCGGCTGGCTCGCGGTCTCGGACGGGGCGATCGCCGAGATCGGCGAGGGGCGCCCGCCCGCGCGCGGCCTCGATCTCGGCGGCGACCACCTGATTCCCGGCCTGATCGAGCTGCACACCGACCACCTGGAGAGCCATTTCGCGCCGCGCCCGAAGGTGCGCTGGCATCCCCTCGGCGCCGTCCTGGCCTACGACGCGCAGATCACCGCCTCGGGAATCACCACGGTGTTCGATTCGCTCCGTGCCGGCAGCGATCCGGACGGCAGCGGCCTCGGCTCCGAGCTGGAGCAGCTCGCCGGCGCCATCGCCACCGCGCGCGCCGCCGACCTGTTCCGGGCCGAGCACTTCACGCACCTGCGCTGCGAATTGCCCTCCCTGGACGTGCTCGACACGGTGGCGACCTTCACGGCCCGCTACCCGGTGGGGCTGATCTCGCTGATGGACCACACGCCCGGCCAGCGGCAGTTCCGCGACATGGAGAAGTACTACACCTACGCCACCCGCGGCGGACGGCCGATGGACGAGATCCGCGCCAACACCGAGCGCAAGGTCCGCGACGGGCGGGCGCTCAACGCGAAGAACCGGCCGGCCCTCGTCCAGTTCGCCCGTGAGATGGGCATCCCGCTGGCGAGCCACGACGACACCACCCTGGCCGACGTCGACCTCGCGGTCGGCGAGGGCGTGCGGCTGGCCGAGTTCCCCACCACCCTGGAGGCGGCCGAGGCCGCGCATCGGCAGGGCATCACCGTGATGATGGGCGCGCCGAACCTGATCCGCGGCGGCTCGCATTCCGGCAACGTCGCGGCCCTGGCGCTGGCCGAGGCCGGGCACCTCGACATCCTGTCGTCGGACTACGTGCCGGCGAGCCTTCTGATGGCGGCCTTCCTGCTGCCCGAGCAGGCGCCCGGGATCACGCTGCCCGCGGCGCTCGCCACCGTCACGTCGAACCCCGCCCGCGCCACCGGCCTGACCGATCGCGGCGCCCTGGCGCCCGGGCTGCGGGCCGACCTCGTGCGCGTGCAGCGGGCCGAGGGCGTGCCGGTCGTCCGCGAGGTCTGGCGCGCCGGCCGGCGGGTCGCCTGATGGCGGGCTGCCTCGTCCTCGTGGTCGGCCCGAGCGGGGCCGGCAAGGACACGCTGCTCCGGCTCGCCCGGGCGGCGCTCGCCGACGACCCGCGCTACGTCTTCCCGCGCCGCCTCGTCACCCGCCCGCCCTCGGCCGACGAGGACAACGACGAGATCGACGAGGCCGCCTTCGCCGAGGGCTGCGCGGCCGGGCGCTTCACCCTGAGCTGGCGCGCCCACGGCCTCGGCTACGCGCTCCCGGAGACGGTCGGCCGGCGCGTCGCCGACGGGCACGTGGTGGTCTGCAACGTCTCGCGCCGCGTCGTCGCGCGGGCGCGGGCGGCCTGCCCGCGGGTGAGCGTCGTCGAGATCACGGCGCCGGCCGAGATCCTGGCGCGGCGCATCGCCGCCCGCGGCCGGGCGCAGGACGGCGACTTGGCCGCGCGTCTCGCTCGGGAGGGCGGCGTCACCGCGGACCTGACGATCCTCAATACCGGCTCCGCGGAGGCTGCGGCCGGACGGCTGGTGGCGCACCTGCGCGCCTTCTGACGCGGCTCTCGGCGGCTCGGGCCGCGATCCCGGTCGCGGTTCGCGGGGCGCGATCCGGGTCTCGCGCGCCGGCCGCGCGGCGCGCGTGCGCCACGAAAAAAGGGCGGGCGCCGATGCCGGCACCCGCCCTCGCTGGGATCCGCCGGGGAAACCCCGGCGTCGTCCGACTCAGATGCCGCCGAACTTGTAGTTGAAGCCGGCGCGGACGATGCTGCCCTCGGTGCGGAAGCGCGAGATGTACGCGCCGTTGCCCACGCCCGGGACCGCGCCGACGAGCACGTTCTGGCTGCCGAGGTCGTAGTGCAGGTACTCGGCCTTCACCGTGATGGCGTCGTACTTGATGCCGATGTAGCGGCCGAGCGCGAAGGTGTTCAGGAAGCTGTCGGTCGGCAGGGCGAACTCGATGCCGCCGCCGTAGGCGAAGCCGGTCTTGAAGTCGTCGTAGCGGCCGGCGAACTGGAGGCGGCCACCCGGAGTGTAGAAGTTGGCGTCGTGGAACACGTTGCCGTAGGCGAGGCCGCCCATCCCGTAGACCAGGACGCGGTCGAAGGCGTAGCCGACGCGGCCGGTGAGGGTGCCGAGCCAGTCGAGGCTCTGGCGGAACTGGCTGATGTTCGGCGGGCCGCCGGCGACGTTGCCGGTGCCGAGCACGACCCGGTTCTTGGTGATGTCCGTCCAGTCGATGCTGTTGGCGATACCGACGACGATGCCGGCGCCCGGCGTGAACTGGTAGTTGTAGCCGGCGGTGCCGCCGATGTTGGCGAAGCCGTCCTGCGAGGTCGAAGTCGCGAACGGGCGGCGGCCGAGGGCGACGTTGGTGGCGTTGCCGGGCTGGACGCCGACGGTCGTGATGCGCTCACGGTCGGTGAAGGTGTAGGCGGACTCGAGACCGGCGTAGAAGCCCGTCCAGGTGAAGACCGGCACAGGCGTGAAGACCGCCGGCGGGGCGGCGCGACGCGGCAGGTCGGCGGCGGAGGCGGCCGTCGTGACCAGGGCCGTCGCGGCGGTGGCGAGGAGGAGCTTCTTCATCATGGCGGGGGTCCGAGGTGACGCGTTGTTGTCGCCACTTAAGCTCGGCCGCACGGATCCCGCTATGCCCGCGAAGCCACACTGTGGCGCGAAAGCGGCGCGGATACTGCCTGTGATTGATCTTTCTCCGTTCAAGACTCGCATCCGCAGCTTGACAGCGCGGTCGGTCGGCGGGCCCCCGCGCGTCGCGGAGCTTGATCCCTGGCGGCCGACCCTCTAAGCGGACCGCGTTTTTCGCCCCTGTCGGAACTTCGGGGCGGCGGACCAGGATTCGGGGCCCTTGCGTGGTCCCCGCCGCAGGAATGGGAATCATGGGCAAGGAAAAGTTCTCCCGCACCAAGCCGCACTGCAACATTGGCACGATCGGCCACGTCGATCACGGCAAGACGTCTCTGACGGCGGCGATCACGAAGGTCCTGGCCGAGACGGGCGGGGCGACGTTCACGGCCTACGACCAGATCGACAAGGCGCCTGAGGAGAAGGCGCGCGGGATCACGATCTCGACGGCGCACGTGGAGTACGAGACGCAGAACCGTCACTACGCACACGTGGACTGCCCCGGCCACGCCGACTACGTGAAGAACATGATCACGGGCGCGGCGCAGATGGACGGCGCGATCCTGGTGGTGTCGGCGGCCGACGGCCCGATGCCGCAGACCCGCGAGCACATCCTGCTGGCCCGCCAGGTCGGCGTCCCGGCGCTGGTGGTGTTCCTCAACAAGGTCGACATGGTCGACGACGAGGAGCTCCTGGAGCTGGTCGAGCTGGAGGTGCGCGAGCTGCTGTCGAAGTACGACTTCCCCGGTGACGACATCCCGATCACCAAGGGCTCGGCGCTGATGGCGCTCGAGGACAAGGAGCCGAAGATCGGCAAGGAGGCGGTCCTGGCGCTGATGGCGACCGTGGACAGCTACATCCCGCAGCCGGAGCGTCCGATCGACATGCCGTTCCTGATGCCGATCGAGGACGTGTTCTCGATCTCGGGCCGCGGCACGGTGGTGACGGGTCGCGTCGAGCGCGGCATCGTGAAGGTGGGCGAGGAAGTCGAGATCGTCGGCATCCGGGCGACCACCAAGACGACGGTGACGGGCGTGGAGATGTTCCGCAAGCTGCTCGACCAGGGCCAGGCGGGCGACAACGTCGGCGTGCTGCTGCGCGGCACGAAGCGCGAGGACGTGGAGCGCGGCCAGGTCGTGTGCAAGCCGGGTTCGGTGAAGCCGCACTCGAAGTTCAAGGCCGAGGCGTACATCCTGACCAAGGAGGAGGGCGGCCGCCACACGCCGTTCTTCACCAACTACCGGCCGCAGTTCTACTTCCGGACCACGGACGTGACCGGGATCTGCACGCTGCCGGAGGGCACCGAGATGGTGATGCCGGGCGACAACGTGACCATGGACGTGGCGCTGATCGTGCCGGTGGCCATGGAGGAGAAGCTGCGCTTCGCCATCCGCGAGGGCGGCCGCACCGTCGGCGCCGGCGTCGTCGCCGCCATCAACGACTGACGATCGATCCGGGGCGGCGCCGCGCGCCGCCCCGCCTCTCCGACGCCGGCTCCCGTCTCGACGGGGGCCGGCGTCGTCGTTTCGGGCCGGCGGGGTCCTGTCGGCGCCGCTTCCCGCCCGCTTCCCGCAAGCGACCCCTTGCAAGCCGCGCCGCGATGGGGCATTGGGCGGTGCGCTAGGAGTGTAGCTCAACTGGTCAGAGCGCCGGTCTCCAAAACCGGAGGTTGCGGGTTCGAGTCCCTCCACTCCTGCCAGACATTCAGCCCGATCCCGCGCGGCGGCCCGGTCGACAAGCCGGGGGAGTTGCGCTAGAGCGGGCGCAATCCGAGATCTGAAGCGACCGTCGGTGCGGGCCCATCCGGGTCCTCGGCGCCGACATTCGCATTCCCGGATGCGGTCTCTGCCTCGGGGCCGAACACGCACAGACACTGGCGCCATGGCATCGAACGAAGCGACCAAGAAGGTGGACCTGGTGCGCGGCGCGGCCCGCGGTCCCGCGAATCCGCCGCCCGCCCGGCCGGCGACCCCCGCCCGCGCGCCGCAGAAGCGCGCCACGCCGGGCGAGTTCTTCGCCCAGGTGCGCGACGAGGCCCGCAAGGTCACGTGGCCGACCCGCCGGGAGACCACGATCACGACCATCATGGTGTTCGTGATGGTCGTCGCCGCGAGCCTGTTCTTCACGGTCGTGGATCAGGCCCTGCGCTTCTTGGTCGGCCTGATCCTGGGCGTCTGAGAGATCCTGGGCGTCTGGGGGCGGCTCGCCGCCGATCGGGGGTGACCCCGGGGACTTGTCGGAGTTGAACGGAACCGTGTCGAAGCGCTGGTACATCGTCCACGCCTACTCGAACTTCGAGAACAAGGTCGCCCAGTCCATCAAGGACCAGGCGGCCCAGCGCGGGCTGACCGAGCTGTTCGACGAGGTGATGGTCCCGACCGAGAAGGTCGTGGAGGTCCGCCGCGGCCGGAAGGTCGACGCCGAGCGCAAGTTCTTCCCCGGCTACGTGCTGGTGAAGTGCGACCTCACCGACGAGGTCTACCACCTGATCAAGAACACCCCGAAGGTCACGGGCTTCCTCGGGGCCGACAAGTCGAAGCCGGTGCCGATCCCGGACGCCGAGGCCGAGCGGATCAAGGGCCAGGTCGCCGAGGGCGTCGACCGGCCGAAGCCCTCGATCTCCTTCGAGATCGGCGAGACCGTCCGGGTCGCCGACGGCCCGTTCGCCAGCTTCAACGGCACCGTCGAGGAGATCGACGACGCCCGCTCCCGCCTCAAGGTGGCGGTGTCGATCTTCGGCCGCGCCACGCCGGTCGAGCTCGAATACGCCCAGGTCGAGAAGGCCTGAGCCTCCTGAGTCCGGCGGCCGTCCGGCCGCCCATCTTTCCCGGCCCTCGCTGAGCGGCGGCCGCGAAGCCGCCGCATCCCGTTCGCGGATGCGGCACCATCCGCGGGAGAACCGCCCGGCTTCGCCTCCGGGATCCACGGCTCGCACCGCGACCTGCAACCGTCCGACCCGCCGCGCTTCAGGCCGCACGGGGGCGGATTTTCATTGGGAGCAGTCCCATGGCGAAGAAGATCACGGGCTACGTGAAGCTTCAGGTCCCGGCCGGCGCCGCCAACCCGTCGCCGCCGATCGGCCCCGCGCTCGGTCAGCGCGGCCTCAACATCATGGAATTCTGCAAGGCCTTCAACGCGAAGACCGCGCAGATGGAGAAGGGCACCCCGATCCCGGTGATCATCACCGCGTATCAGGACCGCTCCTTCACCTTCGAGATGAAGCAGCCCCCGGTCACCTTCTTCCTGAAGAAGGCCGTCGGCCTGAAGCTCGGCAAGAAGCCGGCCTCCGGCTCCAAGACCCCGGGCAAGGGCCCGACCGTCGGCAAGATCACCGAGGCGCAGCTTCGCGAGATCGCCGAGAAGAAGATGCCCGACCTCAACTGCGACACGGTCGAGTCGGCCGTCGCGATGATCCGTGGCTCCGCGCGGGCCATGGGCCTCGAAGTCGTCGCGTAAGGGAGGGCAGCATGGCTAAGGAAGGCAAGCGCATCCGCGCCGCCCGCGAGGGCATCGAGGCGACCAAGCTCTACGCGCTCGACGAGGCGATCAAGCTGGTCAAGGAGCGGGCGACCGCGAAGTTCGACGAGACCGTCGAGGTTTCGATGAACCTCGGCGTCGATCCCCGCCACGCCGACCAGATGGTCCGCGGCGTCTGCAACCTGCCGAACGGCTCCGGCCGGACGGTGCGCGTGGCGGTCTTCGCCCGCGGCGCCAAGGCGGACGACGCCAAGGCCGCGGGTGCCGACATCGTCGGCGCCGAGGATCTCCTCGAGATCGTGCAGAGCGGCAAGATCGAGTTCGATCGCTGCATCGCGACCCCCGACATGATGCCGCTGGTCGGTCGTCTCGGTAAGGTGCTGGGCCCGCGCGGCCTGATGCCGAACCCGAAGGTCGGCACCGTCACCATGGACGTGAAGGGCGCCGTCGCCGGCGCCAAGGGCGGCTCGGTCGAGTTCCGCGTCGAGAAGGCCGGCATCGTCCATGCCGGCGTCGGCAAGGTCTCGTTCGACGCCGACAAGCTCGTCGAGAACATCAAGGCCTTCGCGGACGCCGTCGCCAAGGCGAAGCCCGCGGGCGCCAAGGGCACCTACGTCCAGCGCATCGCCGTCACCTCGACGATGGGCCCGGGCGTGAAGGTCGAGCCGAACACGGTCTTGACCGCCTGAGGCGCGACGAATCGTCGACGCTGCGGAGCGCCCGGCCGGGAACGGCCGGGCGCTCTGCGTTCGCGGGATCGGTGCACGTCCCTGTCTCGGACCTGTCTCCGACGCAGGCCTGTCCAGGGCGTGAGGCAGGCGCGGAATACGGTCGGTGACGAGACAGGAAGACAAGCCGCGATGAGCCGGCCCGAACCTGCGTCCCTCACGCCATTCTTAACCGCCGAGGGGGGCGCCAACGGCCGCGGCTGTGCTAGATAGGCCGGCATGCGATGCACCCTGACGGTCACCTCCAAGCGACGCATCCTGTGCGTCTTTCCCGCCTACACGCCGTCCTTCGGGACATTCTCCCACGCCTACCCGCTGATGGGCGGGGTGAAGGCGTTCATGCCGCCGCAGGGGCTGCTGCTGATCGCGGCCTACATGCCGGAGGCTTGGGAATGCCGGTTCATCGATGAGAATATCCGCCGCGCGGGCCCGGCCGACTTCGCCTGGGCCGACGCGGTCTTCGTCTCCGGGATGCACATCCAGGAGCCGCAGATCCACGATATCCGCGACCGCGCCCGCGCGGCCGGGAAGGTGACGGTGCTGGGCGGCCCCTCGGTCTCGGGCGCGCCGGAGAAGTACGGCGACTTCGACTACCTCCATATCGGCGAGATCGGCGACGCCACCGACCAGCTCGTCGCCCGCCTCGACGCGGACCTCACGCCGCCGCCCGCCCAGGTGGTGCTGGAGACCAAGGATCGCCTCCCGCTCGCGGACTTCCCGGCACCGGCCTACGAGGCGGCGCCGCTCAAGCGCTACCTGATCGGCTCCCTGCAATTCTCCTCGGGCTGCCCCTACCGCTGCGAGTTCTGCGACATCCCGCAGCTCTACGGCCGCCAGCCGCGCCTGAAGAGCCCGGAGCAGATGTGCGCCGAGCTCGACGCCATCGTCAGCCAGCCGGGCCACCCGGCGGTGGTCTACTTCGTCGACGACAACTTCATCGGCAACCGCAAGGCGACCCGCGAGATGCTGCCGCACCTCGTGGAATGGCAGAAGCGGAACAACTACCCGCTCCAGTTCGCCTGCGAGGCGACGCTGAACATGGCCAAGCAGCCCGAGATCCTGGAGCTGATGCGGCAGGCCAACTTCATGACGGTGTTCGTCGGGATCGAGACCCCGGAGGCGGACGCCCTCAAGGGCATCGACAAGACCCACAACGCCGCCGTGCCGATGTACGAGGCGATCGAGACCCTCAATTCCTACGGGCTCGAGGTGACCTCCGGCATCATCCTGGGCCTCGATTCGGACACCGACAAATCCGAGCAGAACCTGATCGACTTCATCGACCGCTCGGCGATCCCGGTCCTGACCATCAACCTGCTCCAGGCCCTGCCCAAGACCCCGCTCTGGGACCGGCTGGAGCGCGAGGGCCGGCTCCTCCACGACGCCAGCCTCGAGTCGAACGTCCTGTTCAAGCGCCCCCACGATTCGGTGGTGAGCAGCTGGCGCCGGGCGATCGCGCACGCCTACGAGCCGGAGAAGATCTTCGAGCGCTTCAAGCACCAGTGCGCGGTGACCTACCCGAACCGCATCACCACGCCGACGGCCGGCAAGCTCACGTTCACCAACCTGCGCCGCGGCCTCATCCTGGGCTTCAACATCATCACCCGCGTCGGGATCTTCTCCGACTACCGCAGGCCGTTCTGGAGCGCGGCCGGCTACGCGCTGAAGCGCGGGCAGATCGAGGCGGTGTTCAACATGGGGTTCGTGGCCCACCACCTGATCCGCTTCACCCGCGAGGCCCTGCGCGGCGAGCACAACGCCTCGTTCTACGCCGCGAAGGCCGCGGAGGCGAAGGCCGCCCGCGACCGCAGCTGGTGGGAGACCGCGCGGCGCAAGCTGGTGCCGGAGCGCGAGGCGGCCTAGCCGGGGATCCCGGGACGGGCCCCGAGCGATGCAGCAGCGGCAGGGTACCCGCGCAAGTCCTTGCCTGCGGCGGAAAAGTCGCGCCCCGGCCCTTGGCAGGCGGCTTGCTAGGCTCTATACACCGCGCCTCACGCATTTCATCCTCACGGAAGGAGAGCGGCCGATCGGCCGGTTTCCGCTCGAAATGTCGCCCGGGCAACCGGGTGGCACTGGCCGGAAGGATCCCAGGGGCGACGAGCCCCGCGGAGCCTTGTCCGGCCATGTCCTGTCCGAGACTGCAGGTGCCGGTTCGCCGGCTTAATCCGCCAGCCTGCACAGACGGGGAAGACCGAATTCGAAACGCCTCGCCCCGGCCCCGGCCGCGGAGGGGTGTCGGTTTGAACCAACTCGCCCGAGGCGGCCCGAAAGGGCACGCGCGGGGACAGGGCCGCGAAGCGTCGTTCGGACGTTCCCGGTCTTCCTGAAGGCCGAGACCACGTCCGGGCGGCATGTGCAACCGGCGGACCCGAGACCGGGTTCCGCCAACCGGAGAGAGCCCAGTGGACCGGACAGCTAAAGCTGATCTCGTCTCGACGCTCAACGGCGTGTTCAATCAGAGCGCCGTCGTCGTCGTGGCCCACTACAAGGGCCTCACGGTCGCCGACATGCAGAAGCTGCGCGCGCAGATGAAGCAGGCCGGCGCCACCGTGAAGGTCGCCAAGAACAGCCTCGCCGGCATCGCACTCGATGGCACGGACGTCGCCTCCATCAAGCCGCTCCTGAAGGGCCCGACCCTGCTCGCCTATTCCGGCGATCCGGTCGCTGCCGCGAAGGTCGCGGTCGATTTCGCCAAGGTCAACGACAAGCTCGTGATCCTCGGCGGCGCGATGGGGAAGACCGCCCTGAACCCGGACGGCGTGAAGGCGCTCGCCTCGCTCCCGTCCCTCGACGAACTGCGCGCCAAGATCGTGGGCCTCGTACAGGCGCCCGCGACCAAGATCGCTCAGGTCGTCAACGCGCCGGCGGCGAAGCTCGCCCGCGTGTTCGGGGCCTATGCCAACAAGGACGAGGCCGCCTGAGGCCCTTCAAAATCCATCCGTTCAAACCGATATCTGAGAGGAATTCAAAATGGCTGATCTCGCCAAGCTCGTCGACGACCTGTCCTCGCTGACCGTGCTCGAGGCCGCTGACCTGGCCAAGATGCTCGAGGAGAAGTGGGGCGTCTCGGCCGCCGCTGCCGTCGCTGTGGCCGCCGGCCCGGCCGCCGGTGGCGCCGCCGCCGCTGCCGAGGAGCAGACCGAGTTCACGGTCGTCCTCGCCTCCGCCGGCGACAAGAAGATCGAGGTCATCAAGGAGGTCCGCGCGATCACCGGCCTCGGCCTCAAGGAGGCCAAGGACCTGGTCGAGGGCGCGCCGAAGCCGATCAAGGAAGGCGTCGCCAAGGACGAGGCCGAGAAGCTCAAGGCCCAGCTCGAGAAGGCCGGCGCCAAGGTTGAGCTCAAGTAAGTCGACGATGGGCCGGTCCCGGCCCATCACCCCACGAAGGCTCCGCGCGAGCCTGTCGTGACCGGAGCCCGCGGGTCAGCGCCCGCGGGCTTTAGGCCGCTTCGGCGGATGGTCCTGGAACGGGACCGGCAAGAGATTCGGTTCGGTGGCGCGGCTCGGCGGGGCGCGCGTCACGGCCCGGTGCGGGAGGTCCCTTTCGGGAACGCTTCCCCGGGCGCGAGGCACGCGGGTAGGAGCGAGGTCACATGGCCAACACGCTGGTCGGTCGCAAGCGCATTCGGAAGTTCTTCGGCAAGATCAAGGAAGTTGCCGAGATGCCGAACCTCATCGAGGTTCAGAAGGCGTCCTACGACCAGTTCCTGATGGTCGACGAGCCCGAGGGCGGGCGCGCCGACGAGGGGCTGCAGAGCGTGTTCAAGTCGGTGTTCCCGATCTCCGACTTCGCCTCGACGGCGCTGCTCGAGTTCGTGCGCTACACCTTCGAGGCTCCGAAGTACGACGTGGACGAGTGCCGCCAGCGCGGCATCACCTTCGCAGCCCCGCTGAAGGTGACGCTCCGCCTGATCGTGTTCGACGTCGATCCGGACACCCAGGCGAAGTCCGTCAAGGACATCAAGGAGCAGGACGTCTACATGGGCGACATGCCCCTGATGACGGAGAACGGCACCTTCATCGTCAACGGCACCGAGCGCGTCATCGTCTCGCAGATGCACCGCTCGCCGGGCGTGTTCTTCGACCACGACAAGGGCAAGACCCACTCCTCGGGCAAGCTCCTGTTCGCCGCCCGCATCATCCCGTACCGGGGCTCCTGGCTCGACGTCGAGTTCGACGCCAAGGACATCGTACATGTCCGCATCGACCGGAAGCGCAAGCTGCCGGCGACGTCGCTGCTCTACGCCCTGGGCCTCGACGGCGAGGAGATCCTGTCGACCTTCTACAACAAGGTCGTCTACGACCGGGACGGCGCCGACTGGCGCGTGCCGTTCGACGCCGAGCGCATGAAGGGCATGAAGGCCACCGTCGACCTGATCGACGCCGATTCCGGCGAGGTCGTGCTCGAGGCTGGCAAGAAGCTGAATGCCCGCAACGCCCGCCAGATCACCGAGAAGGGCACCAAGTCCCTCAAGGCGACCGACGAGGATCTCGTCGGCCAGTACGTCGCCGAGGACCTCGTCAACGTGCAGACCGGCGAGATCTGGGCGGAGGCCGGCGAGGAGGTCACCGACAAGCTCCTGAAGAGCCTGGAGGAGGTCGGGATCACCGAGCTGCCGGTGCTCGACATCGACCACGTCAACATCGGCCCCTACATCCGAAACACGCTGGCGGTGGACAAGAACTCCAACCGCGAGGGCGCGCTGTTCGACATCTACCGGGTCATGCGCCCGGGCGAGCCGCCGACCCTCGAGACCGCCGAGGCGATGTTCCACTCGCTGTTCTTCGATTCCGAGCGCTACGACCTCTCGGCGGTCGGCCGCGTGAAGATGAACATGCGCCTCGACCTCGACGCCGCCGACACCGTGCGCACCCTCCGCAAGGAGGACATGCTGGCGGTGGTCAAGGCGCTCGTGGAGCTGCGCGACGGCAAGGGCGAGGTCGACGACATCGACCACCTCGGCAACCGCCGCGTCCGCTCGGTGGGCGAGCTCATGGAGAACCAGTACCGCCTGGGCCTCCTGCGGATGGAGCGCGCCATCCGCGAGCGCATGAGCCAGGTCGACATCGACACGGTCATGCCGCAGGACCTGATCAACGCGAAGCCCGCGGCCGCGGCCGTGCGCGAGTTCTTCGGCTCGTCGCAGCTGTCGCAGTTCATGGACCAGACCAACCCGCTCTCCGAGGTGACGCACAAGCGCCGCCTCTCGGCGCTGGGCCCGGGCGGTCTGACCCGCGAGCGCGCCGGCTTCGAGGTGCGCGACGTGCACCCGACGCACTACGGCCGCATCTGCCCGATCGAGACGCCGGAAGGCCCGAACATCGGCCTGATCAACTCGCTCGCCACCTTCGCGCGGGTGAACAAGTACGGCTTCATCGAGACCCCGTTCCGCCGCGTGCGCGACGGCGTGGTCACCGACGAGGTCGCCTACCTCTCGGCCATGGAGGAGGCGAAGTACTACGTCGCCCAGGCGAACGCCCAGATGGACGAGAACCGCAAGCTCACGGAGGACCTCGTGGTCTGCCGCCGGGCCGGCGAGGTGATCGTCGTTGGGCCCGAGCGCGTCGACCTCATGGACGTGTCGCCGAAGCAGCTCGTCTCGGTAGCCGCGGCGCTGATCCCGTTCCTCGAGAACGACGACGCCAACCGCGCGCTGATGGGCTCGAACATGCAGCGCCAGGCGGTGCCGCTCGTCCGCGCCGACGCCCCGTTCGTGGGCACCGGCATGGAGGCGGTGGTCGCCCGGGATTCCGGCGCCGCCATCGCGGCCCGCCGGGCCGGCATCGTCGACCAGGTGGACGCCACCCGCATCGTCATCCGCGCCACCGAGGAGGCCGACGCCAACAAGCCGGGCGTCGACATCTACCGGCTGCAGAAGTTCCAGCGCTCCAACCAGTCGACCTGCATCACGCAGAAGCCGCTGGTCCGCGTCGGCGAGTTCGTCAAGAAGGGCGAGATCATCGCCGACGGTCCCTCGACCGAGTTCGGCGAGCTGGCGCTCGGCCGGAACGTGCTCGTCGCGTTCATGCCGTGGAACGGCTACAACTTCGAGGACTCGATCCTGCTTTCCGAGCGGATCGTGAAGGATGACGTGTTCACCTCGATCCACATCGAGGAGTTCGAGGTGATGGCCCGCGACACCAAGCTCGGGCCGGAAGAGATCACCCGCGACATCCCGAACGTCTCCGAGGAAGCGCTCAAGAACCTCGACGAGGCCGGCATCGTCTACATCGGTGCCGAGGTGAACGCCGGCGACATCCTCGTCGGCAAGATCACCCCGAAGGGCGAGAGCCCGATGACGCCGGAGGAGAAGCTGCTCCGCGCCATCTTCGGCGAGAAGGCCTCGGACGTGCGCGACACCTCCCTGCGGGTGCCGCCGGGCGTCACCGGCACGATCGTCGAGGTCCGCGTGTTCAACCGCCACGGCGTCGACAAGGACGAGCGCGCCCAGGCGATCGAGCGCGAGGAGATCGAGCGCCTCGCCAAGGACCGCGACGACGAGCAGGCGATCCTCGACCGCAACACCTACGCCCGCCTCGCGGACGTGCTGATCGGTCAGGCGCCGGTGGCCGGCCCGAAGGGCTTCCGGAAGGACACCACGCTCACCCGCGAGCTGATCAACGACTACCCGCGCTCGCAGTGGTGGCAGTTCGCCGTCATCGAGGACCGTCTCATGACCGAGATGGAGGCGATGCAGAAGCAGTACGACGAGTCGAAGAAGCGCCTCGAGCAGCGCTTCCTCGACAAGGTCGAGAAGCTGCAGCGCGGCGACGAGCTGCCCCCCGGCGTCATGAAGATGGTCAAGGTCTTCGTGGCGGTGAAGCGCAAGATCCAGCCGGGCGACAAGATGGCCGGCCGTCACGGCAACAAGGGTGTCGTGTCGCGGATCGTGCCGATCGAGGACATGCCGTTCCTGGAGGACGGGACGCATGCCGACATCGTGCTCAACCCGCTGGGCGTGCCCTCGCGCATGAACGTCGGCCAGATCCTGGAGACGCACCTCGGCTGGGCGGCTGCGGGCCTGGGTCGCAAGGTGTCGAAGGCGGTGGATGCCTATCTGAAGTCGCAGGACATCGCGCCGCTGCGGGAGGAGATGAAGGCGATCTACTCCCCGGGCGAGCTCGACGGCCTGACGGACGAGGAGCTGGCCGAGGCCGGCAACAACGTCCGCCGCGGCGTGCCGATGGCCACGCCGGTCTTCAACGGCGCCAAGGAAGCCGACATCGAGCAGATGCTGGAGATGGCCGGTCTCGACCGCTCGGCGCAGTCGACGCTCTACGACGGGCGCACCGGCGAACCCTTCGACCGCAAGGTGACGATGGGCTACATCTACATGCTGAAGCTCCACCACCTCGTGGACGACAAGATCCACGCGCGCTCGATCGGCCCGTACTCGCTCGTCACCCAGCAGCCGCTGGGCGGCAAGGCGCAGTTCGGCGGCCAGCGCTTCGGCGAGATGGAGGTCTGGGCGCTGGAGGCCTACGGCGCGGCCTACACGCTGCAGGAGATGCTGACGGTGAAGTCGGACGACGTGGCCGGCCGCACCAAGGTCTACGAGGCGATCGTCCGCGGCGACGACACGTTCGAGGCCGGCATCCCCGAGTCGTTCAACGTGCTCGTCAAGGAGATGCGCTCGCTCGGCCTCAACGTCGAGCTCACCTCCTCCAAGAAGGCCGCCAACGACCAGCTTGAGCCCCCGGCCGACGCGGCCGAGTAAGAGAGAGACCACACCTCCCGTGGCGGCGGTTGCCCGCCGCCACGGTCGAGCGGGAAGGGGAGGGGCCTTCCGGGGTTCGACGACGGTGAGCAGCGCCCGCGCGGGGCGCGGCGCCGGATCTTTTTCAGGACGCGGTGGCCCGGCGCGGGGCTGCCGGCGTCAACAAGGAGCGGATCATGAACCAAGAGGTCATGAACCTTTTCAACCAGCAGGCCCAGCCGGTCAGCTTCGATCAGATCAAGATCTCGATCTCGTCCCCGGAGAAGATCCTCTCCTGGTCGTACGGTGAGATCAAGAAGCCCGAGACCATCAACTACCGGACCTTCAAGCCCGAGCGCGACGGCCTGTTCTGCGCGCGCATCTTCGGGCCGATCAAGGACTACGAGTGCTTGTGCGGCAAGTACAAGCGCATGAAGTACAAGGGCGTCATCTGCGAGAAGTGCGGCGTCGAGGTCACCCTCGCGCGCGTCCGGCGCGACCGCATGGGCCACATCGAGCTGGCCGCGCCCGTCGCGCATATCTGGTTCCTGAAGTCGCTGCCGAGCCGCATCGGCCTGCTGCTCGACATGGCGCTCAAGGACCTCGAGCGGATCCTGTACTTCGAGTCGTACTGCGTCATCGAGCCGGGCCTCACCCCCCTGAAGGAGCGTCAGCTCCTGTCGGAGGAGGAGTACCTGCGCGCGCAGGAGGAGTACGGCGAGGACTCGTTCACCGCCATGATCGGCGCCGAGGCCATCCGGCGCATCCTGCAGGAGCTGGACCTCGACAAGATCGCCAACGATCTGCGCGAGGAGATCGCCGTCACCACCTCGGAGCTGAAGCCCAAGAAGCTCCTGAAGCGGCTCAAGATCATCGAGGCCTTCCAGATGTCCGGCAACAAGCCGGAATGGATGATCCTCACGGTCGTGCCGGTGATCCCGCCGGACCTGCGCCCGCTGGTCCCGCTGGACGGCGGCCGCTTCGCGACCTCCGACCTGAACGACCTGTACCGCCGCGTCATCAACCGCAACAACCGCCTGAAGCGGCTGATCGAGTTGCGCGCGCCCGACATCATCATCCGCAACGAGAAGCGGATGCTGCAGGAGGCCGTCGACGCCCTGTTCGACAACGGCCGCCGCGGCCGCGTCATCACGGGCGCCAACAAGCGCCCGCTGAAGTCGCTCGCCGACATGCTGAAGGGTAAGCAGGGCCGGTTCCGCCAGAACCTGCTCGGCAAGCGCGTCGACTACTCAGGCCGCTCGGTCATCGTGGTCGGTCCGGAGCTGAAGCTGCACCAGTGCGGCCTGCCCAAGAAGATGGCGCTGGAGCTGTTCAAGCCGTTCATCTACGCGCGCCTCGACGCCAAGGGCTTCTCGGCCACCGTCAAGCAGGCCAAGAAGCTCGTGGAGAAGGAGAAGCCGGAGGTCTGGGACATCCTCGATGAGGTGATCCGCGAGCACCCGGTGATGCTGAACCGCGCGCCGACGCTGCACCGCCTCGGCATCCAGGCCTTCGAGCCGAAGCTGATCGAGGGCAAGGCGATCCAGCTGCACCCGCTGGTCTGCGCCGCGTTCAACGCCGACTTCGACGGCGACCAGATGGCCGTGCACGTCCCGCTGTCGCTCGAGGCGCAGCTGGAAGCGCGCGTCCTCATGATGTCGACGAACAACATCCTGCACCCGGCCAACGGTCAGCCGATCATCGTGCCGTCGCAGGACATCGTTCTCGGCCTCTACTACCTGTCGATCGTGGCCGAGGGCGCGCCGGGCGAGTTCAAGCCGGGCAACACCAAGAACCCGATGCAGGGCGTCTACGGCGACATGGGCGAACTGGAGCACGCTCTCGCCGCCAAGGCCGTGTCGCTGCACTCGAAGATCAAGTGGCGCTGGACCGGCATCGGCCCGGACGGCGAGCCCTTGACCAAGACCTACGAGACCACCCCCGGCCGCGTGATCCTCTCCGGCGCCCTGCCGAAGCACGCCAAGGTGCCCTTCGACGTCGTCAACAAGCTGATGACCAAGAAGGAGATCTCGGCGATGATCGACACCGTCTACCGCCACTGCGGTCAGAAGGAGTCGGTGATCTTCTGCGACCGGATCATGGCGCTTGGCTTCAACCACGCGTTCAAGGCCGGCATCTCATTCGGCAAGGACGACATGGTCGTGCCGGAGAACAAGTGGTCGATCGTCGACACGACCCGCGCGCTCGTGAAGGATTACGAGCAGCAGTACAACGACGGCCTGATCACCCAGGGTGAGAAGTACAACAAGGTCGTCGATGCCTGGGCGAAGTGCTCGGACAAGCTGGCCGCCGAGATGATGGGCCGGATCTCGGCCGTCCAGAAGGACGAGCACGGGGCCGACAAGCAGGTCAACTCGATCTACATGATGAGCCACTCGGGTGCCCGCGGCTCGCCTGCCCAGATGAAGCAGCTCGCGGCGATGCGCGGCCTCATGGCCAAGCCCTCGGGCGAGATCATCGAGACCCCGATCATCTCGAACTTCAAGGAAGGCCTGGACGTTCTGGAGTACTTCAACTCCACGCACGGTGCCCGTAAGGGCCTGGCCGACACCGCCCTGAAGACCGCGAATTCCGGCTACCTGACCCGCCGCCTCGTCGACGTGGCCCAGGACGCCGTCATCCGCGAGGTCGATTGCGGCACGACCAACGGCATCAAGATGCGCGCTATCGTGGATGCCGGCCAGGTCGTGGCGACGCTCGCCACCCGCATCCTGGGCCGCGCCACGGCCGAGGATCTGGTGGCCGCGGACGGCACGGTGATCGTCAAGACCGGCGAGACCATCGAGGAGCGGCACCTGCCGGCGATCAACGCCGCCGGCATCCAGGAGGTGAAGATCCGCTCGGTGCTGGTCTGCGCCACCAAGAGCGGCGTCTGCGCCACCTGTTACGGGCGCGACCTCGCCCGCGGCACGCCCGTCAACATGGGCGAGGCCGTCGGCGTCATCGCGGCGCAGTCGATCGGCGAGCCGGGCACGCAGCTCACGATGCGCACCTTCCACATCGGCGGTGCGGCCCAGATCGCCGACTCGTCGTTCATCGAGTCGAGCTTCGAGGGCACGATCAAGATCCGCAACCGCGCGATCGCCAAGAACTCCGATGGCGATCTGATCGCCACCGGCCGCAACGTGGCGGTGGTGGTCGTCGGGTCGGACGGGGTCGAGCGGGCGGTCCACCGCCTGCAGTACGGCGCCAAGCTCCGGGTCGACGAGGGTGACAAGATCAAGCGTGGGCAGCGCATCGCCGAGTGGGATCCCTACACCCGTCCGATCCTCACCGAGGTCGACGGCATCGTGGCCTACGAGGACCTGGTCGACGGCCAGTCCATGACCGAGACCACCGACGAGTCGACCGGCATCGCCAAGCGCGTCGTCGTCGACTGGCGCGGCTCGGCCCGGACCTCTGACCTCAAGCCCGCGATGGTCGTGGTCGATCGGGACGGCAAGGCGCTCAAGCTGCCCCGCGGCTCGGACGCCCGCTACTTCCTTCCGGTCGACGCCATCATCGGCTTCGATCCCGGCGCGAAGGTGAATGCCGGCGACATTCTCGCCCGCGTCTCGACCGACTCGGCCAAGACCCGCGACATCACCGGCGGTCTGCCGCGGGTGGCGGAGCTGTTCGAGGCAAGGCGCCCGAAGGACGCGGCGATCATCGCCGAGAAGTCGGGCACCATCGCGTTCGGCCGCGACTACAAGAACAAGCGTCGGCTCACGCTGACGCCGCACGACGGCTCGGAGGCGGTCGAGTACCTGATCCCGAAGGGCAAGCACATCCACCTGCAGGACGGGGACGTGGTCGAGCTCGGCGATTACATCGTCGACGGAAACCCGGCCCCGCACGACATCCTGGCGATCAAGGGCGTGGAGGAACTCGCGGCCTACCTCGTCAACGAGATCCAGGAGGTCTACCGGCTGCAGGGCGTGTCGATCAACGACAAGCACATCGAGGTGATCGTCCGTCAGATGCTGCAGAAGGTCGAAGTGACCGACGGCGGCGACTCGGACATCCTCTCGGGTGACCAGATCGATCGCACGGAGCTGACCGACTTCAACGAGAAGCTGCTCGCCGAGGGCAAGAAGCCGATCCAGGGCGTCCCGGTCCTGCTCGGCATCACCAAGGCGTCGCTGCAGACCAAGTCGTTCATCTCGGCGGCCTCGTTCCAGGAGACCACCCGCGTCCTCACCGAGGCGGCGGTCAACGGCAAGGTCGACACCCTGGAAGGCCTGAAGGAGAACGTCATCGTCGGGTCGCTGATCCCGGCGGGCACGGGCTCGATGGTGGCGGATATCCGCTCAATCGCCCGCCGCCGCGACGCGATGATCCTGCAGCAGAAGCAGGCCGAGAGCGGCGCCATGCCGGTCGAGGAGCTTCCGCCCGCCGCCGCCGAGTGAGGCCGTCGGCAGATTCGTGACGCGAGAGGGCGGCCTTCGGGCCGCCCTTTCTCGTTCCGACCTGCCTTTGTCCGGCCGTGTCCCCTCACCAACTCGAACGCCGTCTTTGCGAGCGCAGCGAAGCAACCCAGTGTCGCGCCACGCTGGAAGACGTCCCGCTGCCCTGGGTCACTTCGCTGCGCTCGTGATGACGGGCCGGACAGTGTCGACTGCAACCCCGAAACCGTATCGAGACGCGCGCGACCGTCCGGCCTTAACGGCAGCTCAACCATACCGCGCGATAAATTCGGCGCGGCCGCAGAAACACCCTGGAAACGGGGAGGATCGGGCCGGTTCGGGTGCGTGAGTGCGGGTCTGGCGTCGTGGGCACGAGACGAGGACGGGAATCGAGCCTGCGCTGGCTCTCGGCGGCCCTGACGCCCTGGATGGTCGGTCTGGGCCTGCTGGTGTCGTTCACCGCCGATGCCGGCACGGAGAACGCCATCGGGGCGAGCCGGCTCGGGGTGATCGATGCCGACACGGTCCCGCCGCTGCCGCTCGGCACCCTGCTGATCGGATCGGCCCTCCGCCGCCTCGGCGACGAGCCGCCCCAGGCGACCTTCAAGACCGGCGCGCACGTTTTCCCGGTCGTGCAGCGGGCCGGCAAGGGCGACCCCGCCCGGCCGCCGGCCGAGAGCTTCGCGCGCCGGGCCGCGAACCTGCGCGAGGCGGGCGGCGCCCTGGTGTTCGGCGACGTTACCGGCAGCGTCACCGGCGTGCTGACGCAGGGCTCCGCGATCTGGGATCCGGAATCCGAGCCGGAGGCCGCCTTCGTCCCCGTGCCGGATCTCGGCCTCACCACCGGCAGCGGCACCGCCGCCTCCACGGGCGCGGGGACGGCCGACCTCACCGAGGATGGCGGCCCCGAGCGCTTCGACGGCTCGACCCCGCCGGTGCCGCGGGCCATCGCGCTGTCCTCCACGACGCCGGCACCCGCCGACGCCATCCCCGTCGAGATCGCCGCGGCCAGCCTCGCGCTCCCCGATTTCGCGATCCGCACCGAGCGGCCCGACAGCGCCCAGCCGGTGCCCGAGGACGCGCGCCGGCGCTACGCCGACCTGATCGACCCGAACGCCCTCGACAAGGAGCAGCGCTGCCTCTCCGAGGCGGTCTATTTCGAGGCCCGGAGCGAGCCCGAGGCCGGCCAGGCCGCCGTCGCCCAGGTGGTGCTCAACCGGGTGAAGAGCGGCCTCTACCCGGCGAGCGTCTGCGGCGTCGTGTACCAGAACCGGCACCACTACATGGGGTGCCAGTTCTCCTTCGCCTGCGAGGGCAAGTCGCTGCGCATCACCGATGCCGGCGCCTGGGAGTCCGCCACCCGCATCGCCCGCTCGGTGATCGAGGGCCGGACCTACCTCGCGGAGGTCGGCGCCGCGACCCACTACCACGCCGACTACGTGCGTCCGGGCTGGGCCCGCCGTCTGCGCAAGATGGACGTGATCGGCCGGCACATCTTCTACCAGCTCCGGGCCGGCCAGACCTGACCCGGGTCGGATCCGGTCTCATAAGAGAGACTGTCGAAGATCCGAACAATCCTACCTAGGTAGGCGACGCCTAAGCAGTCGAAACCAAGGGTTAATTTTACCTTCGTTCCCGATAATGCTTGCGCGCCGGGCAACGAGTCTGGCCTCTGGTACGTCGAGACGAGCGCCGCGTCCGCGCCGCGTCTCGTAGTAATGCGTATCAGAGGACTTCCATGACCGCGCCGGTCGCTCGCACCGCTTTCCTCGCCGCCGCCCTCGGTGGCGCGCTCCTCGCCGCACCCGCCCAGGCCGGCGGCTGCTACGGCTCCGAATGCTATCGCCGCGTCGTCACGCCGCCGGTCTACGACACCGTGCAGGAGAACGTGCTGGTGCGCCCGCCCCGCACGGTCTACCGGACCACGCCGCCGGTCTACGACACGGTGTCGGAGCGCGTGATGGTCTCGCCCGGCGGCCGCTACTGGCAGACCAGCCGCGGCCCCGGCGGCGAGCTGATCGGCTGCTGGGTGACCACGCCGCCGCGCTTCGCCGTCCGCACCCGGACCGTGCTGATCCGCCCGGCGCAGACGATCCCCGAGACGATCCCGCCGGAGTATGCCAGCGTCAGCCGCCGCGTCCTCGTCGCGCCCGCCCGGGCCGGCTGGGCGCCGATCGGCGGCGGTTACGGCTACCGGCCCGCGGCCTACGGCGGCCCGCTCGTCGGCTCGATCCCGGACGCCCTCGGCATCACCGGGGCCAGCTCCTCGGATATCGGCGTCGGTCTCGGCTTCTACACGGGCAGCCGGTACGACGGATACTGAGCCGGTAACGACCGCCGCCGCCTTGATTCCGGGCGTCCCGGCCACACCTCACCGCGCAGCACGGGAGGTGACGATGGGGACGTTCAAGGCCTGGGTGGTCGAGAAGAACGAGGCCGGCCAGAGCCTCGCCTTCCGGGATTTCGACGACGCCGACCTGATGGACGGCGACGTCACCGTGCGGGTGACGCACTCGACCCTGAATTACAAGGACGGCCTCGCGCTCACCGGCAAGTCGCCGGTGGTGCGCCGCTTCCCGATGATCCCCGGCATCGACTTCTCCGGGATCGTCGAGACCTCGGACCACCCGGAGTACAGGCCGGGCGACGCGGTCGTGCTCACCGGCTGGGGCGTCGGCGAGACGCATCTCGGCGCCTACGCGCAGCGCGCCCGGGTCCGGGGCGACTGGCTGGTTCCGCTGCCCCAGGGCCTCACGGCCGAGCAGGCCATGGCGGTGGGCACCGCCGGCTACACGGCGATGCTGTGCTGCATGGCGCTGGACGCCCACGGCGTGAAGCCCGAGCACGGCCCGGTCATCGTCACCGGCGCCTCGGGCGGCGTCGGCTCCGTCGCGGTGGCGCTCCTCGCCCGGGCGGGCTGGCACGTGATCGCCTCCACGGGCCGGGACGGCGAGGCCGATTACCTGAAGGGGCTCGGCGCCGCCGAGATCCTCGACCGGGCCGAACTGTCGAAGCCCGGCAAGCCGCTGGGCAAGGAGCGCTGGGCCGCCGGCGTTGACGCCGTGGGCTCCACGACGCTCGCCAACGTCCTCGCCATGACCCGGGCGGACGGCGCCGTCGCGGCCTGCGGGCTGGCGCAGGGCATGGACCTGCCGACCTCGGTGGCGCCCTTCATCCTCCGCGGCGTCTCGCTGCTCGGCATCAACAGCGTCACCACCCCGCAGAAGAAGCGGCGCGAGGCCTGGGCCCGCCTCGCCCGGGAGCTCGACCTGGCCAAGCTCGCCGCCATGACGAGCATGGTCCGCCTGGAGGAGGTCGGCCGGCTCGGCGAGGAGATCCTGGCCGGCAAGGTCCGAGGCCGGACCGTCGTGACGGTGGCGTAGGTCCGGCGCCCGTCAGGCGGCTTTCCGGGCCTGGAGCAGGTAGCTCATCGGCAGGAGCCGGTCGGCGGCGAGCACGTCGCAGGCCGTGCTGCTGATGTTGTCAGGAAACTCCCGGAACCGCTCGATCGCGAGGCCGGCACCGATCAGGCTCTCGATCAGCATCCCGACGGGATGGGCGAACCAGTAATGCGGTCCGACCCGCGGGGCCGGCCCGTCGCCGTACACGATGGCGTCCTCGCCAACGAACGGCGCCGTGCGGAAATAGGAGTGCCGGACCAGGAGCGGCTGCTCCGCCCGCGGCTCGAACATGTTCACGACGGGGTGCTCCTCGTGGATGAGGATCCGGCCGCCCGGGTGCAGGAGGCGCGCCGCCACGGCGAGGAAGCGCGGCAGGTCGGGCATCCAGCCCAGCACGCCGATGGTGATCACCGCGAGGTCGTAGGCACCGTCGTGCTCCGCGTCGATCGCGTGCACGTCGCCCGCGACGAAGCGGCAGTCGCGCCCGGCGATGCCGGCGAGGTCCCTGGCCTGGGCGAGGAACGCCTCCGACTGGTCGAACCCGGTCGCCGACCGGGCGCCGAGATTCATCAGCGACACCGTCTCCCGCCCGTTGTTGCAGCAGAGCTGCGCGACGGAGGTCCCGGCGAGCCCGATCGCCCGCAGGGCCGCCTCCATCGGCGGGTCGAAGCTGGAGAAGCCGGGATCCCGCGCGAAGTTCTGCGTCAGCCGGTCCCAAGACGGGTCGCTCCGGTGCAGCGACGCGGAGGCATCCCAGGCCTGGCGGTTGGCGGCGACGGCCTCGGCGGCGGACAGGGACGACATCGACGGCTCCGGGTGAATCGCCGGAGAGTCTAGCGAGCGGTGCCCGTGTCGCGCCACGGCGAAAACGCCGGGCCGGCCGAACCGCCGTCGCGCGGGAACCTTTGCCGTGCCTCGCGTGTTGGTGTCTTCATGAGCGTCGCATTCGTCAAAGAGCCCGAGGGTGGGGAAGCGTTCGAGAATCTGCCGGACCGGCCGATCTCGCCGCACACGAACTTCGTTACGCCGGAGGGGCTCGCGCAGATCGAGGCCGAAGTCGCGCGTCTCGAGAAGGAGGTCGCCTCGCTAGACCCCGCCGACAAGGCGGAGGATTCCCGCATCGGGCGCGACCTGCGCTACTGGGCGGCCCGGAAGAACACCGCGCAGCTCGTGGAGCCCAGGGGCGGCGACACCGTGCAGTTCGGCTCCACCGTCACGGTGGTCCGCGAGGACGAGTCCGGCAAGGAGACTCGGCAGACCTTCCGGATCGTCGGCGAGGACGAGGCCGACCCGCACAAGGGCTCGATCTCGTACGTGGCACCGCTCGCCCGCGCCATCACGGGCAAGACGATCGGCGACGTGGTCGAGGTGAACGGCCACGAGGTCGAGGTCGTCGAGATTCGCTGACGCGGGTCAACGGCCCTCGAAGCGCGCCCGCAGGGGCAGCAGCGCCTCGGCGACGTGCTCTATGAAGGCCCGGACCCGCGCCGCGTGGCGCAGGTCCGGATGCGTCAGGATCCACAGGTCCGCCCCGAGTTCCGGGTGCGGCCCTGACAGCCGTCGCAGCGCCGGATTGAGGTCGGCCGTGAAGCAGGGAAGCGGGCCGATGCCGAGGCCGGCCTCGACCGCCGCTTCGAGACCGATCACCGCGTTGACCCGCAGGCGGACGCGGTCGGAGGGCGCCCGCGCCTCCACGAACCGCGTGAGCGAGCCGCCCGCCACCAGCGGCCCCGGACTGATCCACGCCTCGCGGCCCAGATCACCGTAGGCGCGGTCGGCGCGGCCGTAGACTCCCCAAGCCGTGAGGGCGAGGCGGCGGCCGACCAGGGTCTCGCTCGGCTCGCGGCTGATCCGGATCGCCACGTCGGCGTCCCGGCGCGAGAGGTTGAGCGTCGCCTCCGCGAGGATGAGGTCGATCCGAATCTCCGGATAGCGCTCGGCGAAGCTCGCCAGCATCGGCATCAGCAGGTCAGCGGCGAAGCCGGCCGGCGCGGTCACCCGCAGCTCGCCGGAGGGTGTCTCGCCCTGTCCCGCCACCACGCGGGCGAACCGCGTCACGTCCGCCTCGATCCGTCCGGCCGCGTCGATCATCGCCTGCCCGGCGGCGGTCGGCACATAGCCGGTGCGCAGCCGCTCGAACAGGCGCGTGCCGAGCCGCGCCTCCAGGGCGGCGAGGCGCCGGAACGCCGTCGAGTGGTTGATCCCGAGCTCGGTCGCCGCCGCGGTCAGGCCGCCCCGATCGGCCACGGTCTTCGCGAACCGGAAGTCGTCCCATTCGAGCGCCACGCGCGGATCCTTGCGTCTGTGCAAGATCAATCTTGCATGTCGGGGCATTCTTGCAAGGCGGCAAATGCGCGATGGAGTGGCCTTCCGCGGGCCGACGATTCGGCCGTCCGTCCGACACGCAGGAGAGATCACCCGATGGCGAAGGTTCTGGTGCTGTACTACTCGACCTACGGTCACGTGGAGCAGATGGCCTACGCCGTCGCCGAGGGCGCCCGCGAGACGGGGGCCGAGGTCGTCGTGAAGCGCGTGCCCGAGCTGGTCCCGGAGGAGGTCGCCCGGCAGAGCCACTTCAAGCTCGATCAGGCGGCGCCGGTCGCGACCGTCGCCGAACTCGCCGACTACGACGCGATCATCTTCGGCACGCCGACCCGCTACGGCAACATGGCCTCGCAGATGAAGCAGTTCATCGATCAGACCGGGGGGCTCTGGATGAAGGGCGCCCTGGTCGGCAAGGTCGGCTCGGTCTTCACCTCCACGGCCTCCCAGCACGGCGGCCAGGAGACGACGCTGACGAGCTTCCACACGGTGCTGTTCCACCACGGCATGGTGGTGGTCGGCCTTCCCTACAGCTTCCAGGGGCAGGCGGGCGTCGAGGCGGTGAAGGGCAACACGCCCTACGGCGCCAGCACGATCGCGGACGGCGACGGGTCCCGCCAGCCGAGTGCTGTCGAGCTGGAGGGCGCGCGGTTCCAGGGCCGCCACGTGGCGGGCATTGCCGCCAAGCTGGCCCGAGACTGAGAAGCCAAGAAAAAAGGCTCGGATTGCTCCGAGCCTGAAAGGAAAAAGGCCATTGGGGGCTGAGAAGGCCTTCGTGATCAATAAACGGATCAGGCCGAACTCTGTTCCGCGGCCGGCGAAAATTTCTTCGCCGTCAGCGGGGCGCGGCCGCCCGGGCGAGGCGATCTCGGATCGCCTCGCCGAGCCCGTCCTCGGGGATCGGCGCGACCGCGATGGTCTCCGCCCCCGAGGCGTCGAGGTCGCGCAGGGCGCCGAACAGCCGGGCAGCGGCCTCCGCGGGGTCGCCCGCCGGGCTCAGGTTGAGACTGGCGCGCGCGGTCTCGTGACCGGTCGGGGGGCGGGACCCGAACAGCAGGACCGCCTCGCCGGGCTCGACCCGCACCGCGTCGAGGCGGACCCGCGCCCGCGGCGCGTAGTGCGAGGCGAGCATGCCCGGGCCCGCCGGCCGGTCGGCATCCGCCGCCACGGGCGCCGCCGGGTCGAGGCCGAGCACCGCCCGGAGCGCCGCCCGGGTGACGCCGCCGGGCCGCAGCAGCCGCGGCGTGCCGCCCAGGCAGGCCACCACCGTGGACTCGACGCCGACCGGCGTGTCGCCGCCGTCGAGCACCGCGGCGATGCGGCCGGCGAGATCGTCGAGGACGTGGGCGGCCCGGGTCGGGCTCACCCGCCCGGACCGGTTGGCCGAGGGCGCCGCGACCGGCCGCCCGACCTCCGCCAGGAGATCCCGCGCGAGCGGGTGCGCCGGAACCCGCAGGGCGAGGCTCGGCAGGCCGGCGCGGGCGAGGTCGCAGACCCGCGTGCCCGCGTGCGCCGGGACGACCAGGGTCAGGGGTCCGGGCCAGAAGGCCTCCGCGAGGCGGCGCGCCGGCGCGTCGAAGACGCCCTCCGCCAGGGCTGCCGCCGCGTCGGGCAGGTGCGAGATCAGCGGGTTGAAGCGCGGCCGCGCCTTGGCGGCGAAGATGCCCGTCACCGCCCCGGGGTCGGTTGCGTCCGCCCCGAGCCCGTAGACGGTCTCGGTGGGGAAGGCGACGAGGCGGCTAGCCCGCAGGAGAGCGGCGGCCTCCGCGAGGCCGGCCGCGTCGGCGGTGAGCCGCCGGGTCGCGGCCGGGACCGTTGACCCGGGATCATTCATGCGGGAAGCCGTCTCCGAGGTCATGGCGGTGCGAGCCCCGCGCGCCTATCCTCGCCCCGCCCTAGCGCCGGTGCGCGGGCGCGGTCAAACCCGCCCCGGATCGAACGAGCGGGCGGGCCGCCACACGGGAGGATCGTATGAGTTACCGCGCCCCGGTCCCCGAGATGCTCTTCACGCTGCGGCACGTGGCCGGGCTCGACGCGGTCGATCCCGACGATGCCGAGGCGATCCTGACCGAGGCCGGGCGCATCGCCGCCGGCGTGATCGCGCCGCTCAACCGGGTCGGCGACCGGCACGGCACTCCCTTCGCGGACGGGGAGGTCACCACGCCGCCCGGCTGGCGCGAGGCCTACCGCACCTTCACGGAGGGCGGCTGGAACGGGCTCTCGGCCGAGGCCGACCACGGCGGGCAGGGCCTGCCGAAGCTGATCGAGGCCGCCTGCACCGAGATGTGGAACGGCGCCAACCTCGCCTTCGGCCTCTGCCCGCTCCTGACCCAGGGCGGCATCGAGGCGCTGGCGACCCACGGCTCGGACGACCTGAAGGCGCGCTACCTCGCGAAGCTGGTCTCGGGTGAATGGCCCGCCACCATGAACCTGACCGAGCCGCAGGCGGGCTCCGACCTCGCCCTGCTGCGCACCCGGGCCGTGCCGGCGGGCGACGGCACCTACCGGATCACCGGCAACAAGATCTACATCACCTACGGCGAGCACGATCTCGCCGACAACATCGTCCACCTCGTCCTGGCGCGCCTGCCCGATGCGCCCGCCGGCACGCGGGGCATCTCCCTGTTCCTGGTGCCGAAGGTGCTGCCGGACGGCACCCGCAACGACCTGCGCTGCTCTGGCATCGAGCACAAGCTCGGCATCCACGCCTCGCCGACCTGCTCGATGGCGTTCGGCGACGGCGGCGGCGCCACCGGCTGGCTGATCGGCCAGGAGAACAAGGGGCTGGCCTGCATGTTCACGATGATGAACGCGGCGCGGCTCAATGTCGGCCTGCAGGGCGTCGGAATCGCCGAGGCCGCGACCCAGCGGGCGCTCGCCTACGCGCAGGAGCGCCGCCAGGGCAAGGCCGTCGGCGCCGCCGAGGCGACGAGCCCGATCGCCGCCCATCCGGACGTGCAGCGCATGCTGCTCACCATGAAGGCCTCGACGGCCGCCGCCCGGGCGATCTGCTACCTCACCGCCGCGGCCCTCGACGCGTCGAAGGGGCCGGAGGGGCGGGCGGCCCTGGACCGCGCCTCGCTGCTGACCCCGGTCGCGAAGGCCTTCGCCACCGACCTCGCCAACGAGGTGACCTCGCTCGGCGTGCAGGTCCACGGCGGCATGGGCTTCGTGGAGGAGACCGGCGCGGCGCAGCTCATGCGCGACGCCCGCATCCTCGGCATCTACGAGGGGACCAACGGCATCCAGGCCATCGACCTCACCGCCCGCAAGCTGCCGCTGAACGGCGGGGCCACCGCGCGGTCGCAGATCGCCTGGATGCGCCGCGCCGCGGAGGGACTGCTCAAGGCCGGCGACCCGGCCTTCGGCCACATGGCGGCGCGGCTGCGCGACGGGATCGGCAGCCTCGACCGGGCGACGAGCCACCAGCTCGCCGCGCTGAGCTCGAACCGCCCCGAGGCGGCGCTCGCCGGCGCGACGCCGTACCTGCGCCTGTTCGGCCTGACGCTGGGCGCCGCCTGCCTCGCCCGGCGCGCGCTCGCCGCGAGCGCTGCCCGAAAGGCTGGCGAGACGGACCCGGCGCACGCGGCCCGCATCGTGCTCGCCCGGTTCTACGCCGAGAACCTCCTGGTGGCCGCCTCCGGCCTGGAGCAGGCGGTGGTCGAGGGCGGCGCCTTCACGGACGACGCCGCCCTGGCGCTGGCGGTTTGAGGAGCGGATCATGGCCGAACCCGTCACGATCGACGACCTCGCGGGCGGCGTCCGCCTGATCACCCTGAACCGCCCCGAGAAGAAGAACGCCCTCACGGGCGCCATGTACGACGCGATGCGCGCGGGCCTGACGGAGGCCGACGCGTCGGACGCGGTCGGCGCCGTGGTCTTCGCCGGGCAGCCCGGCATGTTCAGCGCCGGCAACGACCTCGCCGATTTCATGGGGCATGCCGGTGATGGATTCAGTTCCTCGCCGGCGCTGGCCTTCATCCGCCAGCTCGCCCGGACCCGCACCCCGATGGTGGCGGCGGTCGACGGGATCGCGGTCGGCATCGGCGCGACCCTCTGCCTGCACTGCGACCTCGTCTACGCGAGCCCGGCGGCGCGCCTGCGCATGCCCTTCGTCGAGCTCGGCCTCGTGCCGGAGGCGGCGTCGAGCTACCTGCTGCCCCTGCGGGTCGGCCGGCTCCGGGCGACCGAGCTGCTGCTCCTGTCCCGGCCGCTCGAGGCCGACGAGGCGCAGGCCCTGGGCCTCGTCAACGCGGTGCTGCCCGCCGACATGCTGGTCGAGCAGGCCATCGCGCAGGCCGCGCGCCTCGCCGCCCTGCCGCGCGGGGCGCTGACGGCGTCCCGGGCACTGATCCGGGGCGACCAGGCGCAGGTCGAGGCGGCCCTGGAGGCTGAGGCGAAAGCCTTCGACGCGCAGCTGCGCTCGCCCGAATCCCAGGAGCGGCTCGCCGCCTTCCTGTCGCGGTCGAAGCCCGCCGCCTCGGCGTGAGCCCGCCCGACCTCTCCCAGAAGATCTGCCTCGTCGCGGGCGCGTCGCGGGGCGTCGGCCGGGGCCTCGCCCGGGCGCTGGGCGAGGCGGGGGCCACGGTGATCGTCACTGCCCGCTCCAGCGAGACCGGCCCGCGCACCGAGATGCGCGCGGAGGCGATCGAGGACACGGCCCGCGCGGTCGACGCGGCCGGCGGGCGCGGGCACCACTACCTGTGCGACCACCGCTCCGAGCGGGCCACCGACGCGCTGGTCCACTGGGCTCTGCGCCGGTTCGGGCGCATCGACGTCGCGGCCTGCAGCGTGTGGAGCGGCAACGAGGGCTACGACGGCGAGCGCTACCCGGACGGGGCCGGCTGGGGCACGCCGTTCTGGCGCCGCTCGGCGGAGCCGTACATCGGCCTCCTCGAGGCCGGGCCGCTCCCGGCCCTGCTGCTCGCCCGAGCGGTCGCCCCCGCCATGGTGGCGGCGCGGGCCGGGCTGCTGGCGCTCGTCTCCTTCGGGACCGAGGATTACCTCGGCGACGTGTTCTACGATTCCGCCAAGGCCGCGACCAACCGGCTGACCCTGGCCTTCGCCCGGGAACTCGCGCCCCACGGCGTCACCGCCCTCGGCCTCTCGCCGGGCTTCGTCGCCACCGAGCGGGCGCGCGACCTCGGTCACATCCAGCACGCCACCGAGAGCCCGCTCTACGCCGGCCGGGCGCTGGCGGCGCTCGCCGCCGACCCCGGTATCGCCGTCCGGGCGGGCGCCGTGCTGCATGCCGGCGACCTCGCGCGGATCTACGGCTTCACCGACGCCGACGGGACGCGGCCGGAGCGGTTCCGCGTCGGGCCCTGACGGGCCGGGACGATTTTGGCGGGACCTGTCGCCCGAATGGCGCAGCCCCGCGGCAAACGGGCCGGATCCGCCCCGGGACCCGTCGGCGGGGTTGATTCGCGGGGCCCGGACGCGCGTCCTGTCGGGATCGGCGGCTCCGATTGCTGCGGGAGCGAAAAACGGCCTTAATTCGCCCGCAGGTCAGGGGAGCGATCCTGTACCCGCCCCGATCTCCGGTCGGGCCGGGACCGTGCGTGTGAACGAGGGAAACTGGCATGTCGGAAGCGAACACGGCCCCGCGCGTGCTGATGGTGTTCCCGAAGTTCTACGAAAACTCGATGTGGAACTTCAAAGAGGCCATGGAGCTGCAGGGCGCCCGCGCGCCCGCGCCGCCGCTGGGCCTCATCACGCTGGCCGCGATGCTGCCGCCGGCCTGGCAGGTGACGCTCGTCAACCGCAACTGCGAGGAACTGACGGACGCGCAGATCCAGGCCGCCGACCTCGTGATGACCGGCGGCATGCTGCCCCAGGAGCCGGACTGCCTCGTGGTCATCGACCGCTGTGTGGCGCTCGGAACCCCGGTCTGCGTCGGCGGCCCGGCCCCGACCTCGACGCCGGAGGTCTACGACAAGGCCGACTTCCTGGTGCTGGGCGAGGCCGAGGGCATTCTCGACAAGTTCGTGGCCGCCTGGGAGGCCGGCGAGCGCCGCGGCCGGCTCACGGCCGAGAAGTTCAAGGCCGACGTCACCAAGAGCCCGATCCCGCGCTTCGACCTGCTGACCTTCAGCCACTACCTCTACATCGGCGTCCAGTTCTCACGCGGCTGCCCGTTCACCTGCGAGTTCTGCGACATCATCGAGCTCTACGGCCGCGCCCCGCGGACCAAGACCACGCCGCAGATGCTGGCGGAGCTCGACCGGCTCTACGGCCTCGGCTACCGCGGCCACGTCGACTTCGTCGACGACAACCTGATCGGCAACAAGAAGGCGATCAAGCTGTTCCTGCCGCACCTGATCCGGTGGCAGGAGGCGCACGGCTACCCGTTCAAGTTCTCCACCGAGGCCTCGCTGAACCTCGCGGACGACGACGAGCTGCTCGGGATGATGCGGGACGCGAATTTCTTCGCCCTGTTCACCGGGATCGAGACGCCCGACGAGGCGACGCTGATCCAGACCCAGAAGAAGCAGAACACCAAGCGGTCCATCGCCGACAGCGTGCACAAGCTCTACGAGCACGGCATGTTCGTCACGGCCGGCTTCATCGTCGGCTTCGACACCGAGAAGGACAGCATCAGCAAGGCGATGTCGCTGTGCATCGGCCAGACCGGCATCCCGATCGCCATGGTCGGCCTGCTCTTCGCGCTGCCGAACACGCAGCTCTCGCGCCGCCTGCGCAAGGAGGGCCGCCTCTACGAGAACTACGCGGCGACCACCGCCGACCAGGGCGACCAGTGCACGCAGGGCATCAACTTCGTGACCCTGCGGCCGCAGCGCGACGTGCTGGCCGACTACCGCGACGTCCTCCAGGAGATCTACGACCCGCCGAACTTCTTCGACCGGGTCCGGGTGGTCGCCCGGCGGGTGAAGCGGCCGAAATTCGCCGCCCAGAAGCTCAACTGGGGCCACATCGCCCACGATCTCTACTCGCTGCTGCGGGTGTGCTGGCGGATGACCGTGCGGCGTCCGGAACTCGCCAAGCACTTCTGGAGCGTGTTCCTGGAGACCGCCCGCCGCAACCCGGCCGCCCTGGAGGCCGTGGTCACCAACATGGTGATCTACCTCCACGTCTACCCGTTCTCGCGCTACGTCATCCGCGAGATCAACGGCCGGATCGCCGACCTCGATGCCGGCCGCTGGGTGCAGCCGCCGGTCCTGGCGCCCGAGGCGGAGACCTGCAAGGCGCCGCCGGTCGGCAAGGTGGTGGCCAAGGCCGAGGTCAAGCACCTCGCCGCGGTGGCCTGAGGGATCCGCGGCCGCTGCGCTTGCGGGCTCGGCCGATCATCGCTAGCTGACCCGCCGCGAGGCCACGTCCTCCCCCCGCCACGCGGGGCACAAGTCCGGGACGGCCCGGCCCTTTCGGGAGGGCCGCCGTGGCCTGGATCTATCTCGTCACCGCGGGCGTGCTGGAGGTCGTCTGGGCCTTCGCGATGAAGCAGTCGGAGGGCTTCACGCGCCTCTGGCCGACCGCCATCATGGCCGTGTCGATGGCCGGCAGCGTCGGCTTCCTAGCGCTGGCCATGCGCACGCTGCCCCTGGGCACCGCCTACACGATCTGGACCGGCATCGGCGCGGTCGGCGCCTTCCTGGTCGGCATCGCCGTGCTGGGGGAGCAGGCGAGCGCCAGCCGGATCCTCGCGGCCGGCCTGATCGGCTCCGGGCTCGTCCTGATGAAGCTGTCGAGCCCCGGCTGAGCCTGAGGCCGAGCCTCAGGCCGCGCGCACGGTGTGCAGGAAGGCGTCGATCTCCCGGCGCAGCTCGGCGGCCTCCTCCGAGAGACTCGACGCCGAGGCCAGCATCCGCGTGGCGGCCGTGCCCGTGTCGTCGGCCGCCCGCGCCACCGCGTCGATCGTCCCGGTGACCGCGCCGGTCCCGGACGCCGCCTCGGCCACGTTCCGGGCGATCTCCCGGGTCGCCGCGCCCTGCTGCTCGACGGCGGCCGCGATCGAGGTCGCCACCCCGTCGATCTCGCGGATGCGCGCCGTGATCCCGTCGATCGCGTCCACGGTCTGCCCGGTCGCGCCCTGGATACGGCCGACCTGACCGGCGATCTCTTCGGTGGCCCGGGCGGTCTGGGCGGCGAGCTGCTTCACCTCGCTGGCGACCACCGCGAAACCGCGCCCCGCATCGCCGGCGCGGGCCGCCTCGATCGTGGCGTTCAGCGCCAGCAGGTTCGTCTGGCCGGCGATGTCGGTGATGAGGCGCACGACGTCGCCGATCCGGCCCGCGGCGGTGCTCAGGTCCTGCACGAGGCCGGCCGTGTCGCCGGCCTGGACCACCGCGCTCCGGGCGAGTTCGGCGGACCCGTCGACCTGGCGGCCGATCTCCTGCACCGAGGCGCCGAGTTCCTCGGCGGCCGCCGCGACCGTGCCGACATGCTGGGCGGCCTCCTGGGCGGCGCCCGCCACCGTGGCCGAGCGCTCCGCGGTGTGCGTGGCCGTGCCGCTCATCGCCTCGGCGTCGGCCCGCAGGCCGAGGGCGGCGTCCGCCACCCGGGCCAGCACGCCGCCGACCGCGGCCTCGAAGGACTCGGCCATGGCGTGGACCGCGCGCCGGCGCTGCGCCTCGGCGCCCTCGCGCGCCAGGGCGGTCTCCCGCTCCAGGGCGCGGGTGTGGATCAGGTTGTCCTTGAAGACCTGCACGGCCGCCGCCATCGCGCCGATCTCGTCGCGCCGTCCCGTATGCGGGACCGGCACGGTCTCGTCGCCCTCGGCGAGGCGGCCCATCGCGCCGGTCATGCGCTCGATGGGGCGCGCGATCCCGAACAGGGCGAACAGCATCGCGGCCGCCGCGACCGCGAGGCCGACCACCGTGGCGATCAGCGCGATCAGCTTGGCCCGCGTCGCCGCCTGCACGGTCTGGGTGACGTTGGCCTCGGTCTGGCCCCGCGCCGCCGCGATCGACTCGGTCAGGCTGGCCACCGCGGCGTCGTTCTGCGCGCCCGTCGCGGGATCGAGCACGAGCGCGAGGGCGCCCGGCTGGTCGCCCGCGATCATCAGCTCGACCACCTGCAGCTGGATGTTCTGATAGGCGTTCCACGCGTTGGTGAAGCGCTCGTAGATCGCCCGGGCTTCCGGGCTCGTCAGGCGGTCCTGATAGGCCTGCCGGAGGCCGGACAGCTCGCCGAGGGCGTCGGTCAGCGCCGTCTGGTTCCTGTCCAGGGCCGCCGCGTCGGGCGAGGCCACCGCGAGCCGGTAGAGCCGCAGGCGCGCGTCCCGCACGGCCGTCCCGATGGCCTCGGCCTGGTTCTGCGCGGGCAGGGCCTGCTGCGAGATCGCCGCGGCGTTCCGCTCGATCTCCGACAGGCTCACGACGCTGGCGATGCCCTGGCCGACGGCGGCGAGGGCGAGCAGGCCGATGGCACCGGCGAGGACCGTCTTGAGGGAGAAGCGCATGGGAGGTTCCGTCTTCGCGGCCGCGCCGCGCCTTCAGGCCCAACCATGCTCCCGTGGAGGTCTTAAGATTCTGTCGGCTCTATACCGGCGTTTGTTGTCAGAGCCACTTCTTCCACCGGAAGAAGAAGTAGGGAAATACCGCCGCCACGACCATCATGATCAGCGCCATCGGGTATCCGAAGGCGAAATCTAGTTCCGGTATGGACTTAAAATTCATGCCGTAGATCGACGCGATCAGGGTCGGCGGCATGAAGACGACTGCCATGACCGAGAACAGCTTGATGATGTTGTTCTGCTCGAGGTTGACGAGCCCCAAGGTCGCGTCGAGCAGGAACTGGATCTTCGTCGACAGGAAGGTGGCGTGCTCCTCGAGGGACTGAAGATCCCGCAGGGTCGAGCGCACGTCCTCGCGCAGGTCGCGCGGGGCCTTGTTGGTCCGGTAGGTCGCCGACAGCGAGAGCAGGATCCGCTCCATGGAGACGAGGCTCTCGCGCTGTTTGGAGATGAGATCGCCGTGCCGGCCCAGCGCCCGCAGCGTGTCCTGCAGCGCGGTGTTGCGGGCGGAGGGATCCTCCTGCACTTCGAAGATCTTGCCCGACAGGCGGTCGATGCGCTCGCCCTGGAGCTGCAGCACGTCGGCGGCGCGGTCGATCACCGCCTCGATCAGCCCGGCCAGGATCGATTCGCCCGAGGGTGTCGAGGCGCCGCCGTTGCCCATGGAGCGCCCGGCGCGCTGCGTGTACATGCGGAAGGCCTGCGGCTCCTCGTGGCGCACCGTCACCAGCCGGTTGCCGCGCAGGATGAAGGTGATGCCGGCCAGCCCCGGCTCCTCGGCGTCGCTGACCTTCGAGAGCACCCGGCCGGTCATGTAACGGGCGCCGTCCTCGACGTAGAGCAGCTCCGAGGGCTCGATGTCCTTCATCTCCTCGCGGGTCGGCACCTCGATGCCCGCGAACGACTCGACCTTCAGTTCCTCCTCGCGGCTCGGGCGGATCAGGTCGAGCCAGACCGTGTCCTCGGGGATCGTGTCCTGGAGATCGATGACGCGGCGCTCAAGCAGCGTGGCTCCGGCGCCGACGGCGGGCTGGTGGATGAAGATCACGTACGGGTCTCGGATGCGGATCGGTCACGGGACAGCGCGGGGCCGCAGCCCGCATCCGGCACCGCGACGGTCGATGCAAGCTGTGCCGCGGATGTGGCGCTGTTTTCTGACGCTTCCGTGACATCGCGGCCCGACCCGTCAGAACAGCTCGATGTCGGGCGCTACCGGGTCGAGGGCTTGGTCGACGACGTGGTCAAGGGCCTGGGCGTCGACGCGGCGCTGGATCTGGGTGACGTAGCGCGCCCGCGCGGTCTCGAGGATCGCCGCCGGCGCGCTCGCCCGCCCCGGCCCGGTGCCGATCAGTCGCCGGCGCAGGCCGTCGAGGCAGAGCTGCAGCGCCGCGTTGGCGGCATCGACCGCCTCGATCTGCTGGCGGACGACGTCCTGGAACTGAACTTGGCCGAAGACCGACAGCACCTCGTCGCCCACCGCCGCATTCTGCGCCTTGACCTCGGCGAGGTCCGTCCGCGCCATCCCGAGGAGGACCCGGGTGGTCGTCTCGGCGATCCCGCCGAGTTCGGCCATCAGCGCGCGGAGGCGCTCCTGCTCGGTGCGGGTCGCGTCGTCCCCGCGATCGGCGATCAGCACCCGGCTGATCGTCTGCTGCGCGTCCGCCACCTGCACGCGCGCCTCGGCCATCGCGGTCTGGGAGGTCTGCGCGAGATCCTGGAGCTCCCGGGCGATGACCCGGAAGCCGGCTCCGTGGGCCCCGGCGCGGGCCGCCTCGATGTTGGCGTTGAGCGCCAGCATCCGGGTCGCCGCCCCGACCTTCTCGAGGCTGAGGATCAGGGCATCGAGCCCGCGCATCTGCCCGACGGCCACTTCGACGGTGCCGCGTTCCTCGCGGGTCTCGTTCAGGCGCCGGTCGAGATAGGCGCCGAGGGCCGCCGCCAGGGATTGCAGCGCGGCGTCGCTCTGCTCGGCGAAGCCGACGATGCGGTCGTGCGCGCCGCCGATGCAGGCGGCGCTGCGCGCCTGGGCGGCGTCGAGCCTCTGCAGCGAGGCGAGGATCGCGGCGGCGGCCGCCTCGGTCTGCGCGACGATGCTGCGCAGCTGCTCGCCCGTCACGGCGAAATAGGGGTCGAGGTCGCCGAGATCCCGGGCCACGGCCTCGGCGCAGGCCGCTCCGTGCGCCGGGGCGGCCGCCGGTTCGGCCCGAAGCGTGACCGCCATCGGCGGGGCATCCGGCTCGACCGCGCGGCAGGACGGTTGCAGCCCGCGGGTCACGAGGCCCCCGCAGAGCGCGGCGGCGGCCGCGAAGAGGAGCTGCGCCGGCTGCGCGATCCCCAGGATCAGCGGCACGGCCCCGACCGCGCCGCCGGCCGCGGCACTGAGCAGGAGCGTCCGCAGCTCGGTCTTCGCGGAGGGACGGGCAGCAATCTGCATCGCGGGAACGGTCATTCGGTCGGAAGCGGTGGCGCGGGGCCGGGCGAGGCCGAGGCCCGCGGAGCGGGCTTCAGCGGAGAGGGGTCGCCCGGATCAGGCGGCGCGGCGCTGAATCGCGGGGGCGACCTGTGTGAGGACCTGCAGCAGCTTGTCGGCCTGGACCGGCTTCACCAGCCAGCCGGTCGCCCCCGCCTGGCGCGCGCCGTCGCGCTTCTCCTGCTGCGATTCCGTCGTGAGAACGAGCATCGGCGTGAAGCGGGTCGGCGCGAGCTTCCGCAACTCCTGGATCAACTGGACGCCGTCCATGCCGGGCATGTGGAAGTCCGTGATCACGAGGGCCGGCTTCAGGCCTGCCTTGACCTTCGCGAGTGCCGTCTCGGCATCGGCGGCCTGTTCGGTTTCATATCCCGAACTGCGAAGTATTCCTGACATGCTCGAAAGAATGGTCGGTGAGTCGTCCACCAGTAATATCGTATTCATTTCTCGCTCTGAACTCCATGTCTGTGTGAACGGCTAAGTTTTAATCGTTCCAATCTGCCCGGCAATGCATTTTTCCATGACGTGGTCGCATAACAGCTCGAAGTCCTGCACCGCCCGCGCACGGGGCTTCACGTACCGAACCGGCTGTCCGCACCCGAAGGCCTCCGCCAGAGCGATGTCCGTGCGGATCCCAGCCAGGAGGCGCTCCCGGCCGAACCGGCTCGCGAGCTGCTCGAGGGCCTCCCGCTGCATCGTGATCCGGAGATCCACCTGCACCGGCACGATCGAGAGGCCGCGCAGACCGGGATTGAGGCTCGTCGCCACCCGGAAGAACGCGCGCGCGAACTGCCCGACGCCGTCCACCGCGAGGTGGCTGAGCTGTGTCGGAACCAAGACGTGGTGCGCGCTCGCCAGGGCGCTGATCAGCAGGGCGTCGGCCGTCGGTGCGGTGTCGATCAGGATCACCGCGTAATCCGTCGCCAGGGGCTTCAGCGCCGCCGCGAGGCCGAGGGGCGCGACGGCGCCGTCGGGGCCCGAGAAGCCGCGATCGGCCGGCAGCACGTCCACGTTCGGCACGGCGGCGCGCCGCACGGCGCGCCCGAGATCCGTCACCCCGGTGCCGCGGAACAGGTCGTGCACCGTCGGCTCGCCGGGCCTCGCCCGCACGCCGAAGCCGAGGCCGGCATGGCCCTGGCTGTCGAGGTCGACGAGCAGCACCCGCCGGCCGCGCTCCGCGAGGCTTGCGGCGAGATTCACGGCCGTCGTGGTCTTGGCGGTGCCGCCCTTGCGGTTCGCCACGGCGAGGATGCGCCCGGTCCCCGGCTCGGTCATCCGCGCTCGGCCTCCGCGGCGCCTTCCGCGGCGGCCTCGGGCAGCGCGGCCAGGCAAGCCGCCGGCACCGCTCCGGCCGGCCGGCCGCGGAGGGCGGGTGCCGCGACCATCAGCACCTGGAGGACCGCCGTGTGGAGCCACGCCGCGCCGGTGAGGTCGACGACGGCCTCCGGGGTGGCGCGCAGGATATCGAGCAGCGGCTCGGCATCCTCGACCGGGCAGTGGCCCGAGAGCCGGATGCGGGCGCCGCTGTGTTCGAGGGCCATCAGAGCAGATCCGACAGGTTGAGGACGAGGAGAACCCTTCCGTCGCCGAGGAGCGCCGTCCCGGAGAAGCCCGCGAGGCCGGCGAGGAGACCGTCGAGGGGCCGCACGATGACCTCCATGCGCTCGCGGAAGCCGTCGACCACGATGCCGACCCGCTCGCGTCCGACACGGGCGACCATGACGGCCTCCTCCTCCGGCGGCGCGTCCGAGGCCGCCGGGAGGCCCAGGCTGTCGGCGAGCCGGATCAGGGGGATCATCGCGTCCCGCAGGACGAAGGTCTCGCGCTGCTTGATCCGGTGGATCTGGTCCCGCGGAACCTTCACGGTCTCGGCCACCGCGTCCATGGCGACCCCGTATTGCTGGCCCCGCGCCACCACGGTGACGATGCGGGTCACCGCCATGGTCAGGGGCAGCTGCACGGTCACGCAGGTGCCCGCGCCCGGCTGGCTCGCGAGCCAGACGTCGCCGCCCGCCCTGCGCACCGCGCTGCGCACGACGTCCATACCGACGCCCCGACCCGAGAGGTCCGAGACCTGATCCCGCGTCGAGAAGCCGGGCGCGAAGACGAGGTTGACGAGATCCTCCGCGGTCATCTGGGCGGCCTGATCCGGGCCGATCAGGCCGCTGCGCAGCGCCTTCTCGCGGACCGCCTCCGGGTCGATGCCGCGGCCGTCATCGGCCACCTCGATGATGACGTTGTCGTTCTCCTGCCGCGCCGCGAGCCGCAGGGTGCCGCGCGCCGGCTTCCCGGCGGCGATCCGGATCGCGGGGGTCTCGATGCCGTGATCGAGGGCGTTGCGGACCATGTGGATCAGCGGGTCGGCGAGGCTCTCCAGCACGTTCTTGTCGGCCTCGGTCTCCTCGCCCAGGATCACCAGCTCGACCTCGTTGCCGAGCTTGCGCGTGATGTCGCGGACGAGCCGGGGGAAGCGCTGGAAGACCTGGCTCACCGGCATCATGCGGATCGCCATGACGCCGACCTGCAGGCTCTGGGCGATCCGGTCGATGACCGCGTACTGCTCCTTGATCTCCCGACCGAGCTGGCGCGAGCCGCTGACCTGCTCGACGCGTCCGGCGAGATAGGCGAGCCCGTTCTTGGCGACCGTCAGCTCGGCCGCGAAGTTCATCAGGGCGTCGACCTTGCCCTGCTCGACCCGCAGCATGCGCGCCGGACCCTTGGCGTCGGGGCCGGATCCCTCCGGGGCATCGCGCGGCTCGGTCGCCGGCGGCGGGGCCGCGGTGGGCCGCGGCGCGGGATCTCCGGAGGGTGTCGGCATCGGCGGTGCGGCGGCCGCGCCGCTCGCCACGCCGCGGAGGACGGCGCCGAGGGTCTCGGTGGCGCCCGCGCGCGCTCGGCCCAGGGCTGCTTCCAGGGCGGCGGCCCGGCCGGGCACCAGATGCGGCAGGCAGCGCCGCACCACCGTGCGCACGGACTCGAACCGGCCCTCCGCGACGGCCGGGTCCGTCGGCACGGCCAGCATCTCGGCCTGCGCGGCGAGGATCGCCTCTGCCTGCTGGCGCAGGGCGAGGTCCGGGGCGGGCGCCTCTGCGGGCGGCCGATCGGTCGGCGGCGAACCCGAGGCCGGCCGCGGGCCGCCGAGGTCGGCGGCGAGGCGGCGCAGCGTCTCGGTCTCCGCCGTGGCGGCCAGCGCCGCGATCCAGCGCAGGGCGCAGGCCTGCCGGGTCCCGGCGCCGACGATCCCCAGCAGGGCGGCGGCGGCGGCGGCGAGGTCCGCCCGGGCGTCCTCGGCGAGGAGCGTCCCGGCCCGCGCGGCGAAGTCGCCGAACACCTCGGCCTCATCCTCCGTCCCGGTCAGGACGATCAGGTCGTCCGGCCGGATCGCGCCGACCCGGACCTGATCGGCGACGTAGCGCAGATGATCGGCGACCGCCTCGGCGTCGGCGACGCACAGAACCTCGAAGCGGAGCCAGCTCAGCACCGGATCGCAGGTCTCCGGCGACGGAGTTGCGGCGCGCGGCCGTACCCGCAGCGCGACGAGGCCCGGGGCCTGCGCCACCAGATGGGCCGGGTCGTCGCCGCGGAAGAAGCAGGTCTCGTCGGGCTCGTAGTGCCAGACGGTCAGGGGGGCGCCCGAGGCCGCGGCGCGCCTCCAGGCGGCCTGCCGGTCCGCCTCGGGGAGGTCGGCGAGCCAGTCCGGCGGCCCGTAATCGGCCCGCGCGACGGTGGCCTCGATCGCCGCGGGGAGCCACGCCCGCAGGGCCGTCACCCGGCTCGCCATCACGGCGTCGGCGTCGTCCGGCAGGACCGCGCGGCTCTCCAGGACGTCGATCCAGTGGCCGACCAGATCGAGGCTGTCGAGGAGCCCGTCCACGATGGCGGGTTCCAGGACGAGCGTACCGGCCCGGACCTCGACCAGAAGGTCCTCGGCCGCGTGGACCAGATGGGTCAGCGGCGCGATCTCGAACAGGCCGGACGTGCCCTTGAGGGTGTGCACCGCCCGAAAGACGTCGTCGAGGGATTCGGCGCCCGGCGACTTCTCCAGGGCCAGCATGCCGCTCCCCGCGCGCTCCAGGAGCTCGCGGGCCTCGGGGATGAACTGGGCGAGCAGGGCGTTGGTCACGGTGCGGCTCCGGCCATCACGGTGGCGACCGCGACGAGGGCGTCCGGGCGCACCGGCTTGACGAGGTAGAGGTTGGCGCCCGCCGCGAAGGCCCGCGCGCGGTCGGCGCCGGCGCTCTCCGTGGAGATCATCACGGCCGGCACCGCCTGGAGCTCCGGCATGGTCCGGCCCTGCCGCAGGAAGGCGTAGCCGTCCATCTTGGGCATGTTCACGTCGACGAGGACGAGGTCGAAGCCCTCGGCGACGGCCTTCTCCAGGCCCTCGTAGCCGTTCACGGCCTCCTCGACCGCGAAGCCGGCCTCTTCCAGCACGTCGCGGTAGTACAGGCGCACCGTGGTGGCGTCGTCGATGACGAGGATCCTGGCCATGTCAGGCCTCCGCGCTCAGGGGCTTCTGGTAGACGATCGCCTCCGCGAACTTCCGGAGGTCGAACAGCGCGGAGATCCGGCTCATCGACTCGGAATGGCCGAGGCAGACGAAGCCACCGGGATCGAGCGCCTCGTAGAGCGTCTGGGCGGCGCCGCGGCGGGACGCGTCGTCGAAGTAGATCAGCAGGTTGCGGCAGAACACGACGTCGAAGCCGCGGAACTGCCGGGTCGAGAGCGGGTCCGAGAGGTTGACCCGCGCGAAGGCGATCGACTCGCGGATGTCCGGGATCACCTCGTGGGCGCCCTGCACCCGCCGGGTGTAGCGCTCCAGGGTCGCCCGGGGGACGTGCTGGACCGCGCGGTCGCCGTAGAGGCCGCGCTTGGCTTGGTCGAGCACGGCGGTGTCGATGTCCGAGGCGACGATCTCGATGTCGTACCGGTCGACCTCCGGCCACGTGTCGAGGAGCTGGAAGGCGATCGAGTAGGGCTCCTCGCCGGTCGAGCAGGGCACCGACCAGATCCGCACCGGCTCGCCCGGCCGCTTGCGCCGGGTGACCTCCGGGAGGATCGACCGGACGAGGCAGCGGAACTGGTACTCCTCGCGGTAGAAGTAGGTCTCGTTGACGGTCATCAGGTTGACGAGCGTCTGGAACTCCTGGCCGCTGGCCTGGAATCGCAGGGTGTTGAAGTAGTCGCGGAAGACCGGCAGCGCGCTCGCGAGCATCCGCTCCTGCAGGCGCTTGTCGACGAAGTAGCGCTTGTTGTCGGCGAACATGATGCCGGTCTTGCGGTAGAAGAAGTCGCGGAAGCGGACGAAGTCGGCATCGGTGACGACGGGCGTCGGCGGCGGGAACGGTGCGGTCATGCCGGCCGCCAGTCAGGTGATGCGGCGGCAGGCGGCCCTGGCCGCGAAGCGCAGGAACGGCGCGTCGGGGAAGCGGGCGGCGGCGGCCTCGATCTCCGGCACCATCTCGGGCGTGCCGATCTCGGCGAGCACGTCGAGGGCGGCGGCGCAGACGTTGACGTGCCCGTCCTCGGCCAGGACCCGGCGGGCGTAGGTCGCGGCCGCCGGGTGGCGCAGGGAGACCAGCACGTTCACCGCGAAGATCCGGCGGTCGCTGTCGGGATCGGCGAGGGCCCGCTCGAGGGCGCCGAGCACCGCCGCGTCCATCTCCTGCAGCGTCTCGATCGCGGCGTTGCGCAGCCAGACGTCCTCCGAGCCCAGCAGGCCGAACAGGCGCTCTGCCGCCGCCGGGGTGCCGATGCGGCCGAGGGCGCCGAGGATCGCCTCGCCGACGCTCCGGTCCGCCTCGCGGCCGAGGCGGTCGGCCAGCAGGCCGGCGGCGTCGGGATCGGCGGCCAGGCGATGGGCCGCGTCGCGGCGCCCGGCGGCCGTCGGGCCCTCCAGGGCGATCCGGGGATCCTCCGGGGCTTCCGCCGGCGCGGGGAGGGCGGGGTGCTTGCGGACCAGGGCCATGGCAGTCTCGGTGTCGATCTCAGGAGAGCCAGCCGACGAGCTGGGCCGGGATGGAGCGGGCGGGCAGCGTCAGGGTCGCGCCGCCGAGGCGGATCAGCTCGGCCGGCATGCCGAACACGACGGCGCTCGACTCGGCCTCCGCGATGGTGCGGCCGCCGGCAGCCCGCAGGGCCGCCAGGGCGGCGGCGCCGTCGTCGCCCATGCCGGTGAGTTCGACGCCGATCAGGGCCTCCGGCAGCAGGTGATCCCGGGCGCTGCGGACGAGGCGGTCGACGCTGGGGTGCCAGCGCAGGGCCGGGTCGCTCGGGACGGTGGCGACCGCGAGCCGGCCGAGCCGGCGCTCGATCACCACGTCGGCGTCGCCCCGGCCGATGTAGACGCGGCCCGCCGCGAGGGGGACCGGGGCGGTCACCTCCACCACCTCCAGGGCGCAGAGGCGGTCCAGGCGCTGGGCGAAGGCCCCCGTGAAGGAGCTCGGCATGTGCTGGGCGATCACGACCGGCCAGGGCAGGTCGGCCGGAAGCTCCGGCAGGATCTCCTCCAGCGTCCGCGGTCCCCCGGTCGACACGCCGATCAGGACGCAGCCCTCGACGCGGGCCGCGGCCCGGGGCGCCGGGCGGCGCTTCGCGATCTCGCCGCGCCCGCGCCGGACCCGGTCGAGGAGGCCGCGGGCGCGGCGGGGCTTGGCGCGGGCCGCGACGCGGACCTTGGCGACCATCTCGTCCCGGACCTCGCCGATGTTGAGGGAGACGGTGCCGCCGGGCTTCTCCACGTAATCGACGGCGCCGAGCTGCATCGCCTCCAGGGTCACGGCGGCGCTCTCGCGGGTCAGCGACGAGACCATGACCACCGGGCGCGGGCGCGCCGCCATGATCTCGCCGAGGCAGGTGAGCCCGTCCATCTCGGGCATGTTGATGTCGAGGGTGACCACGTCGGGCTCGAAGCTGTCGATCTGGTCCAGGGCGTCGCGGCCGTTGCGCGCCGTGCGCACCTCGAACTGGCCCGTCTCCTCGAAGATCAGGCGAAGGTGTTTGCGCATCAGGGCGGAGTCGTCGACGATCAGGAGCTTGGGCATGGCGGGTTGCGTGGCAGGAGCGGCCTCGGACCGGGCCCGGAGACGGCGGCTCAGGCCGCCTGCAGATCCGCGACCTCGTGCCGGCTGAGGAGCCGGTCGACGTTCACCATCAGGATGATCCGCTTGGCGGCGGCGAGGTTGGCGACCCGCTCCACGGCGCTGTCTTCGTCCTGCGCGAGGTCCGGCGCCGGCACGATGGCCGAGCGGGGGATCTTCAGGACCTCCGAGACCGAGTCGACGATGAAGCCGGTCCGCACCCCCGCGATCGCGAAGACCATGATGCGCTGGCGGTCGTTGCGCGCGGCCTCCGGGAGCCGGAAGCGGCGGCGCTGGTCGACCACCGGCAGCACCGCCCCCCGCAGGTTGACGATGCCCTCGATGAAGCCGGGCGTCCGCGGCACGTGGGTGAGCTGCTCGGGGACGCGGACGATCTCGTGCACGGCGTCGATCGGCACGCCGTACTCCTCGTCCGCCAGGCGGAAGACGACGAACTGCTCCTCCTCGTCGGCGCGCGTCGGCGCGGTCGCGGTCTGACGTTCCTGCACGGGGCCCTCCTCTGCGGCTCCGAGGCCGGCGAGGCCGCCGGCGATCCCGGTGGTGGCGAACAGGCGGGCGGCCGACAGGATCGAGACCAGCCGCCTGCCGCCGCCGAGCCGGCAGATCGCCTCGACCTCGCGCAGCGCGTCGCCCTGCGCGAGCAGGTCGGGCAGCGGGTCGACCACCGCGCGGGGCACCCGCAGCACCTCCTTCACCGTGTCGGTGACGATGCCGACGGAGCCGGCGGATTCCCGGGAGGCGACCACCACGATCCGGTTCTGCTCTCCCAGGGGCACGCTCGGCAGCCCGAACAGCGCCCGCAGGCTGACCAGGGGCAGCAGCCGGTCGCGCAGGTTGATCACACCGATGACGTGGCGCTCGGCCTTCGGCAGCTCGCTGACGCGGTCGGGGACCTGGACGATCTCCTGCACCTGCTCGATCGGCAGGGCGTATTCCTGGCCCGCGAGCTCGAAGGACACGAGCTGGATCTCGTCGGAGAGCCCGGCCTCGCGCTCCGGCCGCGCCGAGGCCGCGCCGCCGGCCTCGATCGGCCCGACCGCGTTCCGTCCGCCCGACCCGCCCTCTGCGCCGGCGCGCCCGGACCCGCTGCGCTGCAGCAGGCGCCCGAGATCGATGATCAGCACGATGCCGGCCGGCCGCTTGATCACGCCCGCGAGCAGCTCGGTCGCCGCGGTGGCTGTGAGGCCGTCGGTCCCCTCGATCTCCCCGGGCTCGGCGGTGATCACGCTCGCCATCCGGTCGACCACGAAGCCGGAGGTCCCGCCGGCGCCGCCGCCGTCGCCGGACCCCTGGCCGACCACGACCACCCGGGCGGCGTCGTCGTGGACCCGGTCGGGCAGCTCGAACAGCCGCCGCAGGCTCGCCACCGGCAGGACCGAGCCGCGCAGGTTGGCCAGTCCCACCAGGGCGGGGGGTGCCAGCGGAACGTCGACCATGTCGGGCAGGCGGATGATCTCCTGCACCTCCGCGAGGGGCACCGCGTAGGTTTCGCGGGCGACGTGGAAGGTCACGAACTGGAGCGCGGAGGCGGTCTCCGACCGGTCGGTCGCGGCCGAGGCTGAGGCGTCGTTGGACATGGCGGGCTCCGGGCTGAGCAGGATTCGGGTGGGGCCGTCCCGGCCGGGCGCGTCTCAGTCCTGGTTCTGGAGTTCGTCGGCCAGCGACGCGACCTCCTCGATGGCGGCGGCGAGTTCCTCTGCGCCGTTCGCCTGCTCGCGGGCGGCCTGCTGCGCCTCGTTCACCGCCTGGCCGCCCTGGCGGGCCGCCGTGGCGATCTGGTCGACGCCGCGCTTCGCCTCCTCGACGTTGCGGATGATCAGGTCGGCGCCCTGGAGGATCTGCCGGTTGCCGTCGAGCACCACGCCCATGTCGTCGGCGGTGGTCTCGAGGTCGCGGGTGATCGCCCGGTTCTTCTCGACCTCGGCGGCGGCCGCCGCGGAGATCGCCTCCAGGTCCCGGCGCACCACCACGATCTGGTCCTGGATCGCCTTCACGAGGTCCTTGATCCGCTCCGCGTTCTCCGAGGAATCCCGGGCGAGGTTGCGGATGTCGGTGGAGACCACCATGAAGCCCTTGCCGAACTCGCCGGCCCGGGCCGCCTCGATCGAGCCGTTCACCGCCAGCATGTTGGTCTGGATCGCCACCGTGGTGATCGCGTCGACGATCTTGTCGATCTTCCGGCTCACCTGCTCCAGGGCGTTGATCTGCTCTCGGCTCCGGTCGGTCTCCGCGAGGGCATTGCCGACGCCCGCGACCAGTCCGTCCACCGCGGCCCGGTTCTCCTGAAGCTGGCTCGTGATCAGGCCGCCCTTCTCCAGGGCGTCGCGTGCGCTGTCCTGGGCGAGGAGCGCTCCCTTCTCGATCTGCGCGATCGCGGCCGCCGATTGCTGCGCGGCCGCCGTCTGCTGCTGGGCGCCCCGGTCGATCTGGTCGAGCGCCGTGGTGATCTGCGCGGCGGCCCGGTTGATCTCCTCCACCGCCGAGGACAGCTCCTCGGCCGCCGAGGCGACCTCCTCGGCGCTCTTGCCGACGTCGGTGGCGTTCTTCAGCTCGTCCGCCAGGGTCGCGAGCTCGGTGGCAGCCTGCTCGCTCTCCCCGAGGGCGGTGGTCTGCTGCTCGATGGTCTTGAGCGATTGCTGGCAGGCGGAGGATTGCTCCTCGGCCGCCGCCGCGATCAGCTCGGACCCCTTCTGCGCCTCGACCGCGGCCCTCTCAGACTCGACGGCCACCCGGGCGATGGTCTCGGCGCCGCGCATGATCTCGACCATGGCCTGCCGCACCGCCTCGAGCTGGGCGGTGATCGTCTCGCCCCGCGCAACCTCTTGGCGCGCGCCCTCGGCCGCGCGGTTGATGCCCTCGGCGATGACCTTCACGTCTTCCTGGATCCGGCCGATCAGCGCCTGGATCTCCTGGGCGCTGCGCTCGGAGGTCTCCGCCAAGGTGCGGACCTCGTCGGCGACCACCGCGAAGCCCTTGCCGTGCTGGCCGGCCCGGGCCGCCTCGATGGCGGCGTTCAGGGCCAGGAGATTGGTCTGGTCGGCGATGCGAGCGACGGCGCGGACGATGTCGCCGATATTGGCCGCCTGCCGCTCCAGCTCGACGATCAGCGTGACCGAGGCCGCCTGACGCTCGGCCGCCGTGGCGATCGAGCCGACGCTGAGCCGGATCTGCTGGCTCACGCCGGCGATGAGTCCCTGGAGCGCCTCCGATTTCTGGCGCGAGGTCTCGGCCTCGGTGCGGGCGGTGCCGATCACCTCCGACACGGTCGTGACGGCGCGCTGCGACTGCTCGGAGGCCCCGGCCGCCTCCTCGGCGCCGGCGGCGATCTGCTCCATCGCCTTGCGCAGCTCCTCGGCCGCCGACGAGGCCTCGGCGACGCCGCTGGCGAGCTGGGTTGTCGCCGCCGCGATGCGCTCCGCCGCCTTCTGCTGCTTGGCGAAGGTCCGGGCCTTGCGCCGGCTCTCCTCGTTGAGGCGCCCGAGCTGGCTCAGACTGGCCGGCTCGCCCTTCCGGACCTGCGCGTGCGATCCCGACAGGGCGGCTTTCTTCACGAGGGCCATGGCGGCGTTTCCTTCACTTGAAGTCGCGGCTGTACGTCGCCGCCCCCAGGCTAGGACCCGCCACGCGCAAGTCTTACGAAGCATCAAGTTGCGAATCAATAAACGAGAACACGATTTTTGAGCAATGATCCGCTCTAATGACCGCCATATTCGTGAATATGAAGATCAATATTTGGAGTATATCTACAAAAAGACTAGCTTGAAGATAGGATATTGGATTATGAAGATGGATATATTTGCAACCAATATGGAAATATGCGCTGGCAACAATCCTGTTCGCCGGTCGCTGCTGTATCGAGCCGGCGGTTTGGCCAAGCCCCTCGGCGGACCCGCGGGGCCCGCAGGCCGGAGCGAGCGCGATCTGAAGTTCCGCGCCGCCCGAGGTCGCGCCGAATGGAGAGCCGTTTGCGGGGCACCGCCCGGTCGAACACCGCAACCCGGACAGGCGATAGCCTGAGCGGGAACCCGGCCCGAGCGACCCCGACCCGATCTCAGTTGCAGCCGTCGCAGATGCTGCCTTCGATCTTGTCGGTCAGAGCGCGCTCGCGCCGCCGCTGCTCCGGGGTCGGCACCTCGCCGGGGCCGAGGGACGTGCCGGGCGGCTTGGTGACGCCGAGGCTGTTGGTGTTCGGCGCCGTGATGGTCGAGACCGGGCCGCCGCCCGTGCCGGTCTGGTCGGGCGCTCGCGTCTGCGCCGCGAGCGGGGTGATGAGGGCGAGGCTCAGCGCACCGAGCGTCGCGGTACCGAGGAATCCGCGGATCATGGAAGGTCTCCCGTCGCCGGGAGAACGGGAAACGTGGCCGCCGGTTGCGTGGCCTAGCGCCGCCGCGCGGTCTCGCGCCGGAACACCCCGACCATCTCGACATGGCCCGAATGGCGGAACTGGTCGACCGGCGTGATGGTCTCCAGCCGGTACCCGCCGGCGACCAGCGTCGCCGCGTCCCGCGCGAAGGTTCCGGCGTCGCAGGCGATGCCGATCACCAGGGGCACGCGGGCGGCGGCAAGCTGGCGGGCCTGGGCCTCCGCGCCGGCCCGGGGCGGGTCGAACACCACCGCGTCGAAGGCGTCGAGTTCGGGGGGTAGCAGGGGCCGGCGGAACAGGTCGCGGCGCTCGCTGCTGATCTTGCGCAGGCCCGCGGCGGCGCGCGCGGCCCGCTCGAGGCCCGCGAGGGCTGCGGCATCGGATTCGACGGCGTGGACCGCGGCCGTCCGGGCGATCGCCAGCGTCAGCGGCCCGCAGCCCGCGAACAGGTCGGCCACGCGCCGGATGCGGGGGCCGAGGGCCGCCAGGGTCAGGTCGCAGAGCGTCGCCTGACCGGCCGCGGTCGCCTGCAGGAAGCCGCCGGGGGCCGGGTAGAGGCGCGTCGCCGCGGCGGGGCCGTCCGCCGTGACCGAGACCGGCTCGGCCTCCATCAGGCGCTCGCCGTGCAGGGAGAGCCGGGCGAGGCCGAGTTCGCCGGCGATCCGCACCAGCGCGGCGCCGACGCCGGCGCTGACCGGTCCGTGACCGCGCAGGTCGACGTCCAGGCCCTGGTCGGTGGCCGTCACAGCGACGTCGAGGGGCTTGCGCCCGTGGCCCAGCGGGGCGGCGAGGCGGCGCGCGACCTCCGGGGCCGGGTGGAGCGCCGGCACGGTGATCGGGCAATGGTCGATCGGCACCAGCGCGTGGCTGCGCGCCGCCATCAGCCCGGCCTCGGCCCGGCCGCCGATCTCGCGCACGTGCAGGGTAAGGCGGCGGCGGCCCGCCCCGTGGGCGTCGACGGCCGGCCCGGGCGTCACGTCGAGGCGCGCCTGGGACAGGGCCTGGGCGACGAGGTCGCGCTTCCAGGCGAGCTCCGCGGGCCGCGCGAGGTGCTGGGTGCGGCAGCCGCCGCAGCGCATGTAGTAGGGGCAGAACGGCTCTACCCGGTCGGGCGAGGCCTGCGCGACGCCGAGCAGCGCGGCGCGGCGCGCCTCGCGGCGGATCTCCGCGCGCTCCCCGGGCAGCGTGTAGGGCACCGGGGTGCCGTCCTCGGCGATCCCGTCGCCGCGGGCGCCGAGCCCCCGGATCTTGACCGTCTCGCTATCTGTTGTCTCGCTCACCGCAACCTCGCGCCGATCAGGAACTCGGCGTTGCCGTCGCCGCCCGGCACCGGCGAGTCGATCAGGCCCAGGATCGCCGCGCCGAGCCCCTCCAGGGTCCCGCGGACGGCCGCGCAGACCTCGGCGTGGACCGCCGGATCGCGCACGAGCCCGCCGCGGCCGACCCGGGCGCGGCCGGCCTCGAATTGCGGTTTGATCAGCGCGACGATCGCCGATCCCGGCCTCAACAGGCCCGGGAGGACCGGCAGCACGAGGCGCAGGCCGATGAAGCTCACGTCCACGCTCGCGAGGTCGGGGGGCGGGACGAGGGCGTCCGGGTCGAGGTCGCGGATGTCGGTGCTCTCGCGGTTGGTCACGCGCGGGTCCCCGGCGAGGCGCGGATGGAGCTGCCCCCGGCCCACGTCGAGGGCGTGGACGTGGCGCGCCCCGCGGGCGAGCAGCACGTCGGTGAAGCCGCCCGTCGAGGCGCCGACGTCGAGGGCGACGCGGCCGGTCGGATCGACGCCGAACGCGTCCAGGGCGGCGGCGAGCTTGAGGCCGCCGCGGGACGCGTAGGGATGCTCGGCTTCCGCCTCGACCCGCGCGCCCGGGGCGATCGGGTCCGAGGCGCGCGCGAGCGGGCGCCCGTCGACCCGCACGAGCCCGGCACGGATCGCCGCCTGGGCCCGGGCGCGGCTCTCGAAATGGCCGTGCACCACGAGGTACAGGTCGGCGCGCCGCGGCGCAGGGTTCTCCGCGGGATCGTCCGCGGGGGCCGCGCGGTCCGGGCTGGTCCGGTCTCGGGTCATCGGGGCTTCGTGCGGTTCCGGCAGGTCTGCGGCGGAGGTTTCGGGCCGCCGCCCTGTCGAAGGCCGGCGCGCTCCCTAACTAGACCGGGCCGGAAAGGAGAGCCACCGCATGACCCGCACCCTGCCGCTGCTCGTATTGCTCGGGACCGCCGCCGCCGGCGGCGCCCTGGCACAGGAGCCTCCCAAGGAGGCGGCCAAACCGGCAGAGACCTACACGGCGCCGATCAAGAACGCGAAGGGCGACCCGATCGGCACGCTGGCGATCCGCGACGGGGCGAATGCCCTGGTCCTGCGCGTGACGATCCAGCCCGGCGGCCTGCCGCCCGGCTGGCACGGGATGCATTTCCACGCCGTGGGCGACTGCTCGGACCCGAAGTTCATGAACTCCAAGGCGCACGTGAACCACGACCAGAGCAAGCACGGGCTGCTCAACGCGGAGGGCCCCGACGAGGGCGACCTGCCGAACCTCTACGCGGCGCAGGACGGCTCGGCCAATGCCGAGGTCTCGAGCGAGACGCCGCTGAACGGCGAGGGCGGCCTGAAGGACGGGGACGGCGCGGCGCTGATCATTCACGCCAACGAGGACGACCACAACACCCAGCCGATCGGCGGTGCCGGCGACCGCGTCGCCTGCGGGGTGATCAAGTAGCCGTCGCGGACGGGGACGGCACGGCCGGCGGGATCTGCCGCGGCCGGCCGTCCTCGTCGATGGCCACGAAGGTGAAGGTGGCCTGCGTGACCCGCTCGCGGACCTGGGTGCAGAACCGCCGTGCCCAGGCCTCGACCTCGATCTTCATCGAGGTCCGGCCGACATGCGACACCCGGGTGTAGACGCACAGCACGTCGCCGACCCGGACCGGCCGGATGAAGGTCATCGATTCCAGCGCCACGGTGACCACCCGGCCCTGCGCCCGGTCGACGCCCGCGATGCCGCCGGCCTGGTCCATCTGCGACAGCACCCAGCCGCCGAAGATGTCGCCGTTGGCGTTGGTGTCGGCCGGCATGGCGATGGTGCGCACCGTGAGATCGCCCTTGGGCAGATCGACCTCAGCGGGCGGCGTGCCTCCGGCCGGTGAGAGTGCGACGTGCTGCATGCCGTCCATCCGCCCCCCGCACGCCGTCAGGACATCACGCCGGCGAGCTTGAGCCCCGCCGCCAGCAGAACGGCGACCGCGCTCAGGATGCATTCGAGCGGGATGGATTGCCAGAGGTCCGGCGCCGCCGCCGCGGGCTCGGCGCGTTGCGCAACATCGTTCATCGGGCTTCCTCTCGGGCGCGCCGATCTGCCGTCGGCCGTCCCGTTCCCGGCACGATAAAGCAAGGCTCGCGGTCGCGCACCCCGAATCGGGGCGTGAAAAAGCCCGGCGGCTCGCTGGAACCGCCGGGCCGGTCAGGTCGGAGAGCCGATCAGTAGTAGAACCGACGGCGCCAGTAGGGACGACGGTAGTAGGGCCGCGGGCCGTAGTAGAACCGGCGGCCGTAGTACGGGCGGCGCCAGTAGGGCCGCGGGCCGTAGAACCGGCGACGGTAGTAGTACTGGGCCTTCTCGGCCACCGCCGGCGCGGCTTCGGCGGGCAGAGCCAGCCCCGGGCCGATGGGCGCGGCGGACGCGCCCTCTGGCGCCGCGGCCGCGAAGCCCAGCGCCAGCAGGGCCGCGAGCAGGAATTTCCTCAGCACGGTCTCGACTCCCTTTGTGTCATTCGTCCTGGTCGACGAACCGCGCAGGGCGACGGGCTCCGCTCGGTCCGAACCGCTGCAACGCGTGGGCGAGCGGAAGCGTTGCAGCTTAACCGCTGCGACGTTTCGGACAGGGTTGACCGCGGGTTGAGACGCGCGGGGTCAGGCGATCTTCGTCGTCATGTCCTCGATGCGCGCCTCGGCGCTCTGGCGGACCAACGCGATGCCGTGCTCGCAATCCTCGCGGCGGACATAGCCTTCGCCCGAATCGGCGATCACCTCGCCGTTGCGCGCCCGCAGGCGCCAGCGCCACTCGCCCTTGGCGTCCCGGTAGAGTTCGAACCGCATGTCGCAGGCCCCCGCTTCGTCCATCCCTCAGATGGGGGCGCGCCCGCGCAAGGGAAGGCGGGGCGGTGAGGGCGCCGCGGGGCGGACGGGACACCGAGCGGCGCGCGTGCGCGATCGGCCGCCGGGATTCGAGTTAGAATTTTTCTTCCTCTCATTGTACGCTTCGCCGATCGGGATCCGGGACGCCTGAACAATAACGGGACGCCCGCGGCCGGTGAGGAAGAGAGTATGAACGAGATCGTCCAGCCCGAGGCCTACTCGGAGGTCTTCTACGGAGGCTGCCCGCACGATTGCCCCGACACGTGCTCGATGCTGTTCGAGGTGAAGGGCGGCGAGCTCCTGAGCGTGCGCGGCAACCCGGACCACCCGATGACCCGCGGCGGTCTCTGCGTGAAGCTGAAGGACTACGAGAAGCGCCACTACCACCCGGACCGGCTGCTCTACCCGATGAAGCGGGTCGGCCCGAAGGGCTCGAAGCAGTTCGAGCGGATCACCTGGGACGAGGCGCTGGACACCATCGTCACCCGCTGGAAGGCGATCATCGACCAGTACGGGCCGCAGGCCATCGCGCCCTACAGCTACCTCGGCAACCAGGGCCTCGTGCACGGGCTGAACGGTGGCGACGCGTTCTTCAACCGCATGGGCGCCACCGTCACCGAGCGCACCTTCTGCGGCGAGGGCTCGTGCACGGCCTGGCTCCTCACCGTCGGCCCGACCGCGGGCCTCGACCCGGACAGCTACATCCACTCCAAGTACATCGTGATCTGGGCCTGCAACTCGGTCAGCACCAACCTGCACCACTGGGCGATCGTGAAGGACGCCCAGAAGCAGGGCGCCAAGGTCGTCGTGATCGACGCCTACGCGTCCCGCACCGCCAAGGCCGCCGACTGGCACATCGCGCCGAAGCCCGGCACCGACGGCGCGCTCGCCATGGCGCTGATCAACTCGATCATCGAACAGGGCCTCGTCGACCAGGACTACGTCGACAACCACACGGTCGGCTTCGCGGAGCTGAAGGAGCGGGCCAGCACGCGCACGCCCGAATGGGCCGCGGCGATCACCGGCGTCTCCGCCGACGACATCCGGAAGCTCGCCCGCGAGATGGCAACCGAGCAGCCGGTGGGCATCCGCATCGGCGTGGCGCTGGAGCGGCACTACGGCGGCGGCCAGACCATCCGGGCGGTGACCTGCATCCCGGCGCTGACCGGCGCGTGGCGCCATGTCGGCGGCGGCATCACGCAGTTCGGCGTCTGGGAGCATCCGTACAAGTTCGACGTCATCTGCCGCCCGGACCTGATCCCGGAGGGCACCCGGGTCGTCTCGAACCTTCAGATCGGCCGGGCGCTCACCGGCGAGATGCAGCTCGACCCACCGATCATGTCGATGATGTGCTGGAACTCGAACCCCGTGACGCAGGCGCCCGAGACCGACAAGATCGTCGAGGGGCTGATGCGCGAGGACCTGTTCATGGTCTCGGCCGAGCACTTCATCTCGGACACGGCCTCCTACGCCGACATCCTGCTGCCGGCCACGATGGGCGCCGAGATGGAGGACATGATCCTCTCCTGGGGGCACCTCTACCTGACCTACAACACCAAGTGCGCCGAGGCGCCGGGCGAGGCGATCCCCAACAACGAGATCTTCCGCCGGCTGGCCGCCCGGCTCGGCTTCGAGGAGGAGAACTTCAAGTGGAGCGACAGCGAGTGCCTTGAGCACTACGTCGACTGGTCGTCGCCGGCCTGCGAGGGCATCGACCTCCAGTACATGCGCGAGCACGGCTTCGCCCGGCTCAAGGTCGGCACGCCCGACGACCGGGCGCCGCACCGGGAGGGGAACTTCCCGACACCGACCGGCAAGTGCATGCTCAAGGTGGAGGGCGCCACGAACTTCGTCGCCCCGCCGTTCCGGCAGATGTACGAGGGCTTCCAGCCGGGCGAGGCGCTCGACCCGCTGCCGGACTACCTCGGCCCGCGCGAGTCGCACACGAACGATCCGGAGCTCGCCAAGCGCTACCCGCTCAACATCGTCTCGCCCAAGAGCCACTACTTCCTGAACTCCTGCTACGCCAACATGGAGGACAAGCAGAAGGGCCAGGGCGAGCAGTTCGTGATGATCAGCCAAGCCGACGCCGACGCGCGCGGCATCCGGGACGGCGACCGGGTCCAAGTCGCCAACGACCGCGGCGCCTTCAAAGGCGTGGCCCGCATCACCGACGACGTGAAGGCCGGGATCGTGGTGGCGACGCTGGGCTACTGGCGCCAGCTCAACGAGGGCACGGTGAACAGCATCTCGTCCGGCGCCTTCACCGATATGGGCCACGCGCCCTCGTTCTCCGACAACCTCGTCGAGGTCTCACGGGCGAACTGAACGGCTCCGCGCGCGGCGATCCGCTCCCGATCGCCGCGCCGGGTTCACACGGAGGGTCGAGCCGTCATCCGGTTGCGGTTTCGCCGCTCGTCCGGCGCGGTCACCGGAAACGAAGCCGCCCGGGACGGATCCGTCCCGGGCGGCTCGATCGTCACTCAGGCCATCTTCGCTCAGGAACGGGGCGCCCGCTCCAGCCAGCCGATGCTGCGACCCTCGCCGCCGCCACCGCCGCTGCGCGGACGGGCATCGGCGCGCTGGGGCCGGGCGTCGCGGCTCGGGCGACCCTGATTCGGGCGCTCGCCCTGCGGGCGGGCGGGCCGGTCCGCGCGGGCGTCGCGGCCCTGCGGGGCGTGGCCGCGATTGTCACCGCGGTTGTCGCCGCGGCCGTCCTGGGGGCGGCCCTGCCGGGGCGCGCCCTGGCCAGGACCGCCGAAGCCGCGGCCGCCCTCGGGCCGGCCCTGCTGGGGACGGCCCTGCTGCTGCCGGGGCCGCTGGCCCTGGCGGCTGCCGCCGGGGCGCTGCTGCGGACGCTCGGGCCGGCGCTCCTCCTCGCGGGCGATCTCGGCGGCCTCCTGGCGGGACGGCGGGGTGAAGCCCTCGGGGAAGCCCGCCACCGGGACCTTCTGCCGGGTCACGCGCTCGATGTCGCGCAGGTAGGCCTTCTCCTCGTCGTTGCAGAACGAGATGGCGAGGCCGTCGGCGCCGGCGCGGGCCGTGCGGCCGATCCGGTGGACGTAGCTCTCCGGCACGTTCGGCAGGTCGAAGTTGACCACGTGGCTCACGCCCTCGACGTCGATGCCGCGGGCCGCGATGTCGGTGGCGACCAGGACCCGGCAGGAGCCGTCCTTGAAGGCGGCCAGCGCCCGCTCGCGCTGGGGCTGGCTCTTGTTGCCGTGGATCGCGGCAGCCGCGATGCCGACCTTGTCGAGGCCGCGCACGACCCGGTCCGCCCCGTGCTTCGTCCGGGTGAAGACGAGCACGCGCTCGATCGCCGGATCGCGCAGGATGTGCCCCAGCAGCGCCTGCTTGGCGCCGGTATGGACGAAGATCACCTCCTGCTCGACCCGCTCGGCCGTGGTGGCGACCGGCGTCACCGCGACCTGGACCGGATCGGTGAGGTACTGGGACGCCAGGCCCGCGATGTTCTTGGGCATGGTGGCCGAGAAGAACAGGCTCTGGCGCTTCTGCGGCAGCATCTTCACGATGCGCTTGAGGGCGTGGATGAAGCCGAGGTCGAGCATCTGGTCGGCCTCGTCGAGGACGAGGATCTCGACGCCCTCCAGGGTCAGCGAGCGGCGGTCGACGAGGTCGATCAGCCGGCCGGGGGTGGCGACGAGGACGTCGACGCCCGGCGCCAGCGCCCGCTCCTGGCGGCTGATGGTGACGCCGCCGAACACCACCGTCGTGGTGTAGGATAGGTGCCGGCCGTAATCGGTGAACGACTCGGCGATCTGGTTGGCGAGCTCGCGGGTCGGCGAGAGCACCAGAACCCGACAGCCGCGGCGCGGCGCGCGGCGATCCGAGAGCGAGAGGCGGTGCAGGATCGGCAGCGCGAAGGCCGCGGTCTTGCCGGTGCCAGTCTGGGCGATGCCGCAGAGGTCGCGGCCCGCCATGGCCGGCGGGATCGCCTGGGCCTGGATCGGGGTCGGCGCGACGTAGCCGGCCTCGCTGAGCGCCCGCAGCACGGGCTGGGCGAGGCCGAAATCGGTGAATTGGGTCAAGGATGTATCCGATGCAGCAGGGCCGACCGGGCGCCTCGCGTCGATCGCGAGCTGTGCCGTGTATGAGCCGGTCCGTTGGCAGGGGGCAGCCCGCGTGATGGGGCGGCCCGGGTGCATGCACGTTATGAAGAGGGGGGCCGGATCACGCCGGGTGGCGCCCGATCCGTCACGCAGCCCCCTCAAGCGGGCCGTGGCGGCCGCTGACGCTGCATCGCCGATATGCGTGTGTGCGGCTGCGAAGTCAATGCAGGGCCGGGTTGCGGTCCGCTCAGGCTGAGCGCCGCCGTCGCGCCGGTGAACAGCAGGCGCTCGTCCGACGGTGCCGTGCCCCGTGCACTCGGGATCGCCCGAAGACGCGGCTCGGCTGCCGATACGTGTCGATCACGTCTTCCCGATGTGGTCGGGGCGGGCGTTTATCGTCGTTGTGACCGAGGATCGCCTCTGATCTGTCCGTTGAGATATAATTGTTTCAGAATTGACGGTATCGTTGGATAGTCCGAGCGTGAAAGTGTATCTAAAGATACGCAGCGATCGGTATTCAGGATCGCTGCGCGGCCGCGACTTCAGATATTGCCTATGCAGACAGTGTTTTCGACGGAGGGTCTCCACCCCCGGAGCGGCTTCAAGCTCTGGCGAGACCTTCTCGGGGAGCGGCTCGTGCCGATCGAGGTCGAGCGCCTCGACGACGGGCCGTTCCGGGGCAGGCTCGACGTCGCGGAGATCGGCGCGCTGTACCTCTCGCGCCTGACGCAGAGCGCCCTGCGATGCGAGACGACGCCCAGCGCGGCCCGGCGCCACGACAGGGCCGGGATGGTCGTGGTGCTGTTCAAGCTCGCGGGCCTGTCGACGAGCGTTCAGGACGGCCGGGAGGCCGTGCAGCGGCCGGGCGACATGGTCGTGCTCGACCATCGCCCCTCCGTGCTGACGACCCACAGGGACAGCCAGGCCCTGTTCCTGGAGCTGCCGCGGGAGCGCCTGGAAGGCGTGCTCGGCTCGACACGGCTCTACACCGGCCTGTCGGTCGGGGCGGACCTCGCGTCGGCCACGCTGGCGACCGGCTTCATCCACGACCTGATCCGGGTGCGGCACCAGCTCACGCCCGACGCCGCCGAGCGCATGTCGGCGATCGCGGTCGACCTGATCGTGGCGAGCCTCGCCGAGCGGCTCGCGCAGGATGTGCCTCGCCCCGTCCACGGCAGCGTCGTCGTTCAGCGCGCGAAGGCGCATGTCGAGGCCCATCTGGACGATCCGGGACTGGACCCGCCCCAGCTCGCGGCCGCCACGGGGGTCTCGCTGCGCCGGCTCCAGGAGCTGTTCCACGAGCGCGGCCAGCACATTTCCGACTGGATCTGGGAGCGCCGACTGGCGGCGGCGGCCAAGCGGCTGTCCGACCCAGCCTGCCTGCACCTGTCGATCGGGATGCTCGCCTACGGCTGCGGGTTCACCAGCCAGGCGCACTTCTCCCGCCGGTTCAAGGACCGCCACGGCCTGACCCCGCGCGAGTACAGGGAGGCCGCCCTGCTGCGGGCTTCCGGTGCTCCGTCGGCTCCCTGATCGGGACGGTGGCCGGCCTCCGCCGATCCCGCGACGTCCCGGCGCGGAATGATGCGCGCGGTCCTCGCGCAACCCCTGGCCGGGCGCAGGCGCCTGCGCCCGGCGTGCGAACGGCACGCGCGTCGCGACCCGGCGCGTCGGCTCAGATAATGGTGTATCGTGATCGGCGGCGCACCGCCCTGTCATGCACCACATCCGGGTTGCCGCAGGTCCGGGCAACCGAAACAATGTGGTGCGGCCAAGAGGACTCGAACCTCCACCCCTCTCGGGACTAGCACCTCAAGCTAGCGCGTCTACCAATTCCGCCATGGCCGCATCGGACGCGAAGACCGGTCCGTTCGCCCGACCGTCGCGCGCCGCGGGAGAACCCGGGGCCGCTTTCGTGTCGCGCGGCGCAGCGGATAACAGATCGTCCGGCCGCCGACAAGCGCAGTCACGGGGAATCGTAGCCGCCCTCCAGGAAAGGCGCCGCGCCGTCGCCGATGCTGACGCCCGGCTCGACGATCGAGGCCGCCTTGCGGATCAGCTCGGTCACCTCCACGGAGATGCGGTCGCCCGTCACCACGATCTGCCCGCGCGCGATCGGGTGGTCGTTGGCCAGGATCTCGACCATGTCGCTGTCGCTGGCTTCGAGCTCGATCACGGCGCCGCGGCCCATCCGGAGGAGCATGTGCAGCGGCATGCGGGCCCGGCCCAGCACCACCGTCAGATCGACCTTCAGGGTCTCGAAGACCGCCACCGTCCGCCATCCCGTCTCGCAGCCGGAACCTTGCAACCGCCGGCCGCGGATGTTGAGGCTTCGACCATCGACGCAGGATGGTGAACTCTTGGTAAACGCGCCCCGCCTCACGGTCAGCCCGCCCGCCTTCCCGAAGCGGCCCGGCACCGATCCGGTCGCCGGCCCGGTGGGCTGGCGCGTGAGCGACGCGGCAGTGGATTACGCCGCCGCCCTCGCCTGGATGGAGGCGCGCGCGGAGGCGATCGCCCGCGGCGCGGCGCCCGAATGCGTCTGGCTGCTGGAGCACCCGCCGCTCTACACGGCGGGCACGTCGGCCCGGCCGGAGGATCTCGTCGCGCCGGACCGGTTCCCGGTCCACGCGACGGGGCGGGGCGGGCAGTATACCTATCACGGCCCCGGCCAGCGGGTGGCCTACGTGATGCTCGACCTCGACCGGCGCAGCCGCGACCTGCGCGCCTACGTGGCGAGCCTGGAGGCGTGGCTGATCGAGACGCTGGCCGCCTTCAACGTCCGCGCCGAGCGCCGCGAGGACCGGGTCGGCGTCTGGGTGCGCCGGCCCGAGAAGGGGCCCGGCGTCGAAGACAAGATCGCGGCGATCGGCATCCGGGTCCGCCGCTGGGTCAGCTTCCACGGCATCAGCCTGAACGTGGAGCCCGACCTCGCGCATTTCGACGGGATCGTGCCGTGCGGCGTCCGGGAGCACGGCGTGACAAGCCTCGTGGATCTCGGCCTGCCGGTGAGCATGGCCGAGGTCGACATGCAGCTCCGCGCCGCCTTCGAGGCGATCTTCGGGGCGACCGCGACCGAGGCGGCGGAGTGAGCAGGGCCGCGCCATCGGGCGATGCCGCCGTCGTCGCGAGCGCAGCGACCCAGGGGGCGTGTCGTCCGGAGCCCGGACCGGATCGCTTCGCTCGCGAATACGCATAGCGTCCGAACGCTCCGGCCGGAGGCCGTCTCACCGGCGCCGATCAGAAATCGGCGTGCAGCCGCGAGGCGAAGAAGTGCGCCGGCCCGCGGTCGCGATTGTATCCGGGATTGTCGATGAACTGGTAGTCGAAGGTCAGGGTGACGAACTTCGTGAGGTTCAGGGCGTAGTAGGTCTCCAGCGCGCGCTCGGTGCCGTAGTTGAGACGCCCGTCGCCGATCAGCAGCCCGAGATAGCCGGCCGCGAAGGCGGCCCGGTGCGAGGGCGAGAGCCCGTTCACGGCAGCGCCGATGCCGATCGTGTCGTCGGGGCGGTCCCAGGCCTTGCCCTTCAGCGACAGGCCGCCGGAGAAGCTCCGGTCGATGTCGGTGAACGAGATGTTCTCGGTGCGCCCGTCGTTCAGGCTCGCCCGGGCGAACAGCCCGAGTTCGGGCGTCAGCGCCTGCTCCAGGTTGATGTAGCCGCCGGTCTTGCGGCGGGGACGCCGGGTCGCCGCGACGGCGTCGTTGATGTCGTCGAACAGGCCGAACTGGGTCAGGGTGACGACGTCGCGGTTGTTGGCCGAGACGCCGACATTCGAGAACAGCCCGATGCGGATCTTGCCGGGCTGCTCCAGCCACGGGAGCACGTGCCGCTCCTCGAACTCGACGTTCAGCCCCGCGCGCCGGAACACCCGCGGGTCGAGCACGTCGCTCGACGGCTCCTTGGGCACCTGCGTGTAGGCAGCGCGGATCGCGAATTCGGGGCGGTTGTACTCGGCGTAGACGCCCTGCGTGAAGCCCGGGAGATTGGCCGGGAAGTCCCAGGCCGAGGAACCCCAGAGCGACCAGTTGAAGAAGTCCACGCGCGGATCGTGCGCGTAGATGTTTCCGTCGAAGAAGTCGCCCAACGCGAACTTGCCGGCGATCAGCGTGATCCGCTCGGCGTCGTAGCGGGTGGCCACTTGGTTCGGTCCGTCCGGCACCTCCACGGTCTCGCCGCCGAGCCCGAAGGTCTGCTTCACGTAGTAGCGGTTCGAGCGCAGCTTCGGGAACGGGGCGCCGGCCTTCTGCGCCTCGCCGTTGACGAAGCCGGCGACGCCGAGCGTCCGCGACAGGCCGAAGCCCTGGCTGAACTCGGGATTGTAGTAGATCTCGGTGCTATCGGTGAGCTTGAGGCCGAGGAAGATCGTGGCCGTCGTGGTCTGCCGGGCCTGATGGGGGATCAGGCTCTGCGCACCCTCGTAGGGAGAGCGGAAGCCGGGAACGCCCTGCGCGATCAGCGTCGTCTGGCCGTGGAGCGAGAAGCGGCCGGTATCGCCGTTGTCGGGATCGTGCGGGGCGGTCTCGTCCCGGTCCGGGGGAACCTTCAGCCCGTCCGGAAACCACATCAGCCGCGCGAACAGCTCGTTGGACGTGAAGCGCGCCCGGGTCGTGACCGGCCCGCCCGCGTCGCCGGGCACCGTGCCCAGCGGGAAGCGCCGGCTGCCCCCGAGATCGATGTAGCGGTAGTCGATGCCCAGCGCGAGGCTGTCGGTGATGGCGTACTGCACGCCCGCGCCGAGGGTGAAGCCGACGTAGCCGAGGTCCCGCCGCGCGGTGGTCTGGACACCCGTGTCGAGGTCCGGGTAATTCGCCAGGATGCGCGCGTTCGCCCCTGCGAGGCCGAAGGTGCCGTAGATCAGGTAGCGGTCGAAGCTGTAGCCGAGCCGGGCGCGCAGGGTGCCGTAGAGATCCGTCTTGGCGCGCACGATGTTGAAGGCCGGGTCCACGTCCGCGTAGCCGAAGCCCGCGATCGTCGAGGGGACGGGCCGCTTCAGATTCGCCGCGTCGAGACTCGCCTCGACGCCGTAGACCCACGGCCCGGCCTGCCAGTTCCAGCCGCCGAACAGGCCGCCGACCGCCGTCGTGGCGTTCTTGCCCTGGTCGCTGCGGCCGGTGGAATCGCCGCTCTTGAAGGCCGGGACCGGCCGGGCGCCGATCATCGTCGGACCGAAATTGTAGGCGCCGTAGGACCCGCCGGCACTGCCCTCGAGGCCGACATAGCCCCCCGACCAGTCGGTGTAGGACGGCGCCTCGACTGGGCGCGGCGGGGAGATGTCGGCCGCCCGCGCGGCGGCGGGCGCCAGGAGAGGGACGGCCAGGACGAGCGCCGCAGTGCGGACCAGGAACACGGAACGGGATCTCATCCGACTCACAGAAAAGTATAGCATTTGCTAAAACGCGTCACGGGGCCGCGCAAGCCGGGTCGCGCGCTCGTGATCGCGGGCCATCGTGCGATCCATGGCCTTGCCGCCTCGCATCCTCGGTTCGTCGCATGGCACTGGCGTGACGATCCAGCCCGCGTTGGATTCGTCAAGATCCAGAGGGCATCGCACCGCGAATAGCTTCGTGAAAGTGCGTCGTAATCGACCTTTTTCGATGCAACGACATTCGAATACCGTAATGTCGATGCGGCTCACCGGCAGATTAGAATTGTTATTATTTGACTGTCGTGCGATTCCGGTTTGAACTTCCCGCGGCCTGGATTATGTGCGGTCGCATGCACGCCTCGCACATCCTCCCGGTTCTCCGCGGCCTCGCCGCGGCCTCGCTCCTGGCGTTCGCCGGTGCCGCGGCCGCCAAGGAGGTGCCGATCGGTCCGCACGTGACGCGCAACGGCCTAGAGGTCGCGGCCGTCTATCTGCAGCCGATCGAGATGGATCCGCCCGGCATGATGCGCGAAGCCGCCAAGTCGGACATCCACCTCGAGACCGATATCCGCGCCGCCAAGGACAACCGCAACGGCTTCGCGGAAGGGGACTGGGTGCCGGCGCTCGACGTCCGCTTCGAGGCGGTGAAGCTCGACGGCGACAAGCCCACCGACCAGACGGTGTCGGGCATGCTGATGCCGATGGTCGCCAACGACGGGCCGCATTACGGCGACAACGTCAAGCTGTTCGGCCCGGGTCGCTACCGTCTGAAGGTCACCGTCGCGCCGCCCGGCAAGGACAGCCATTTCGGCCGCCACGTCGACAAGGAGACGGGCGTCGGCCCGTGGTTCGAGCCCTTCGAGATCACCCAGGACTTCACCTTCGCCGGCGTCGGCAAGAAGGGCGCCTACTGAGAGTGCCGGAGCTGACCGTGTCCCGCCTGCCGCGCCCCCTCGTCCGAGCCATCCCGCTGCTGCTGGTCGCCGCCGCGTCGGCCTCCGCGCCCGCGCGCGCCGACGACATGCCGGTCATCAAGGTGGAGATGCGCGACGGCGTGATCATCCCGACGGTGATCGAGGTTCCAGCCAACACCCGGTTCAAGCTCGAGATCTCGAACACCGGCCAGACGCCGGTGGAGTTCGAGAGCACGGAGCTGCGCCGCGAGAAAGCGCTGGCCGCTGGCTCGACCTCGGCGATCGTGTTCCGCACCCTCGATGCCGGCACCTACCAGGTGTTCGACGATTTCCACCCGGAAGCGAAGGCGACCCTGGTGGCCAAATGAGCGCGTCCACGACAGCGCCCGGCTCCCTGGCCCTCGCCGACGTCACGCCGCGCCGGTCAGCGGTCGACGCGCGGCTCGCCCGGTTCGGCGACGCGCTGCGCCGGTACGGTTGGATCATCCGGTCCGTGCAGTGGCTGATCGTCGCCGTCTACGCGGTGCTGGTGATCGTGCCGGCCCTGCTGCCGCTGCCCGACAACGCCGCCCACATCTGGACCAACCTGACGCTCGCCGCGCAGTTCGCCTTCTGGGGGATCTGGTGGCCATTCGTGCTGGTCAGCATGGTGCTGGTCGGCCGGGCCTGGTGCGGCGTGCTCTGCCCGGAGGGGGCCCTCAGCGAGTTCGCGAGCCGGTGGAGCCGCGGCTACGCCGTGCCGCGCTGGATCACCTGGCAGGGCTGGCCGTTCGTGGCCTTCGCCGGAACCACCGTCTACGGGCAGATGACCAGCGTGTACGGCTACCCGAAGCCGGTCCTTGCGGTGCTCGGCGGCTCGACCCTGGCGGCGATCGTGGTCGGGCTGCTGTACGGGCGCAACAAGCGCGTCTGGTGCCGCTACCTCTGCCCGGTCAACGGCGTCTTCGCGGTGCTGTCGAAGCTCGCGCCGGTGAGCTTCCAGGTCGACCGCGCCGCCTGGGCGGACTCGCCCAAACCCGTCGGCGGCACCGAGTCCTTCAACTGCGCGCCCCTCGTGCCGGTCAAGACCATGCGCGGCGCGGGCGCCTGCCACATGTGCGGTCGCTGCAGCGGCCACCGTGGCGCCGTGCGCCTCGCCCTGCGCTCGCCCAACCACGAGATCGTCCACGTGGCCGGCGCGGAGCCCAGCCTCGACCAGACCATGCTGATCCTGTTCGGCATGCTGGCGTTGGCGGTGGGCGCCTTCCAGTGGTCCTCGAGCCCCTGGTTCGTCGATGCCAAGCAATGGGCGGCCACGTGGCTCATCGAGCGCGGGACGACGTGGCCCCTGGAGCACTCGGCGCCCTGGTTCGTGCTCACGAACTACCCCGACCGCAACGACGTCATGACGCTCCTCGACGGTGGGCTGCTGCTGGCCTACATCGGCGCCGCGACGCTCGTCCTCGGGCTCGCCCTGTCGGGGATCGTGGCGCTCGCGACCCTGAGCCTCGGCGGCTGGTCGCTCCGGCGCTTCCACCACCTGACCCAGACCCTGATCCCGGTCGCGGGCTGCGGCGTGTTCCTGGGCCTGTCGGCGCTCACCGTGACGTTCCTGCGCGGCGACGGCATCGTGATCCCCTACGTGGCGGAGATCCGCGCGGGCCTGCTCGCCGGCGCCAGCCTGTGGAGCGTCTGGCTGGCCTGGCGGGTGGCGGGTCTCGCCGCTGGCGGCCTCCGCCGGGTGGCGGCCTCGGCCTGCATCGCCGGCGCGGCCGCCCTCTCGGTGGCCAACTGGGTGCTCCTGTTCTGGATCTGGTAGCGCGCGGTCCGCGCGCGCCGCGTCACACGACCTCACAAACCCTGGAGACCGCCATGATCGGCGCCTTCGTCATCGCCTTCCGCGAAGTCATCGAGGCGGGCCTCATCATCTCCATCGTGCTGGCCGCCACCCGCGGCATCCCGGGCCGGATGCGCTGGGTCCTCCTCGGCATCGCCGGCGGCCTCGCGGGCGCCGCCCTGGTGGCGCTGTTCGCCGAGAAGATCTCGGACGCGTTCGAGGGCAGCGGGCAGGACATCCTGAACGCCGCGGTCCTGATCGTCGCGGTGCTGCTGCTGATCTGGCACAACACCTGGATGAGCAAGCACGGCAAGGAGCTGGCGGGCGAACTGCGCGCCGCCGGCGCGGCGGTGCGCTCGGGCGAGCGGGAGGCGGCGGCCCTGTCGATCGTGATCGGCGCCGCGATCCTGCGCGAGGGGGCCGAGTTGGTCCTGTTCCTCTACGGCCTCGTGGCCTCGGGCACCTCGGGCGCCGACATCCAGTTCGGTGCGGTCGCCGGCATCGGCGCCGGCGCGCTCCTCTCGGCGGTGACCTATCTCGGGCTCGCCTCGATTCCGAGCCGCTACGTCTTCTCGGTGACCAGCGTCCTGATCATCTTCCTCGCGGCCGGCCTCGCCGCGCAGGCGGCGCAGTTCCTGGCGAATGCCGGGGTGGTCGAGGTTCTCGGATACACCCTCTGGAACAGCTCCGGCGTGATCGCCGAGAATTCCTGGCCGGGCCGCGTCCTGCACGCCCTGGTCGGCTACACCGACCGGCCGACCGCCCTCCAGGGGCTGGTCTACGTCGCCACCATCGCGGTGATGGTCGGCCTGATGCAGTGGAGCGCCGCCGACAAGCGCCGCGCGGTGCGGCCGGCCTAGTTGCGACGGGCCTGCGGGCGGCGGGCATCGACCTCGCCCGCCTCCGCGGCGTCCGATCGCCGCGCGCTACGGCGCGCCCGTCGCCACCGCCCGGGCCGGGTCGGCGCCCCATTCCGACCAGGAGCCGTCGTAGAGCCCCCGCGCCGGGCGGCCCATGGTCTCCAGCGCCAGCGCGATGATCGCCGCGGTCACGCCGGAGCCGCAGGTGGTCACGATCGGCCGGTCCGGATCGACGCCGTTCTCGGCGAAGACCGCCTTCAACTCCTCGGGGCTCTTCATCCGGCCGTCGCGCTGGAGGGCCGCGTAGTGCAGGTTGCGCGCGCCGGGCATGTGCCCCGGCCGGACGCCGGGGCGGGGCTCCGGCTCCTCGCCGCGGAACCGCGTCCCCGAGCGGGCGTCGACGACCTGCGCCGAGCCGCTGTCCAGGGCGCGGGCGACGTCGTCCGCGTCCGCCACGGCGCCGTGGTCGAAGCGGGCGGTGAAGTGCCGCCGCTCGGGCTGGCGCGGGTCGCCCTCCTCGGTCGGGTAGCCCGCCGCCACCCAGGCCGGCAGGCCGCCGTCCAGCACCAGCGCGTCGCGCACGCCGAAGGCCTTGAGCATCCACCAGACCCGCGGGGCGGAGAACAGGCCCTGCCCGTCGTAGACGACGATCTGCATGCCGTCGCCGACGCCGAGCGCGCGCATCCGCGCCGCGAACACCTCGGGCCGCGGCAGCATGTGCGGCAGGCTCGACTCGGTGTCGCTCATGGCGTCGAGATCGAAGCGGCGAGCTCCGGGTATGTGGGCGGTGCGGAACTCGGCCTCGGGATCGCGGCCCGCCGCGGGCAGGTACCACGAGGCGTCGAGCACGACGATGTCGGGGGCCGCGAGGCGGTCGTGCAGCCATTCGGGTGACACGAGGGGCGCTTGGGCCATGGTCGGCGGATCCGGCTCTGTTCGCGTTGCGGGCTCACAGAACCATAGGTCGCACCGCGTTGCACGCCCGGGCCATCGCGGGACGGCGGCGTTCGGGCGGATTCGTCAGCCGCGCCAATGCCAATCGAGCGCGCGCCGGATCGGGGGAGCTACGCATCCCGCACCGTGGTCCGATGCATCCAGCGCAGGCTGGTCTTGTTTTAAAGAGCCGTAACCCCAGTTACGACACCATGATGACGCCAATCGCGTCGGCCGTCCGGCCGGCATCGTGTTGGCCGCCCCGGACGTTCCGCTCGCGGACGCGATACGGGGACGTCGCCTGAACGAGATGCGTTCAAACCTTCCCTGTCTGCCCGGGCGCCCGACCCACCGTGCAGGATGCTTATTGAGCCGATCGACACCATGAATCAACTCGTCCGCATGTCCCAGATCGGCGACGCCGAGTCCGTCGAGGAGCCGTCGGCCGACCTGCGCGTGCCCTTCGCGCAGTCCGGCGCCTTCGTGTGCAAGTACATCATCGGCGAGCCGAACGACCGCGCCGTCTGCTGCGGCGCCCCCGTGTCCGACGGCAAGAGCTGGTGCGCCTACCACCGCCGCATCGTGTTCGAGCCGACTCGCCCCGGCCGCATCCGCTGAGCCTCTCCCTGCGCCATCCCGGCCGTCACTGCGTCCGCATGATCTGGATGACCGCCGGGGTGATGATGACGACGAACAGCACGGGCAGGAAGAACAGGATCATCGGCACGGTGAGCTTCGGCGGCAGCCCGGCCGCCTTCTTCTCGGCCTCGTTCATGCGCATGTCGCGGCTTTCCTGGCTCAGCACCCGCAGCGCCTGACCGACCGGCGTGCCGTAGCGCTCGGCCTGGATCAGCGCCGTCGCCACGGACTTCACCGGCTCGAGGCCGGTGCGCATCACGAGGTTCTCGTAGGCCTGGCGCCGGTCGGGTAGGAACGACATCTCGGCGGTCATCAGCGCGAGTTCCTCGGCCAGCACGACCGAGGACGTGGCGATCTCGGTGCTCACCTTCCGGAACGCGTTCTCGATCGCCATGCCGGATTCGACGCAGATCAGCGTGAGGTCGAGGGCGTCCGGCCACGCCTTGCGGATCTCGGTCTGGCGCTTCTTGGCGGTGTTCACCAGGAACAGCTCGGGCGCCTTGATGCCCATGTAGGCCGCGCCGATCACCAGCCCGAACCGCATGAGGTACGAGGCGTCGAGCACCTCCAGCACGAACAGGTAGAACAGGGCCGCGATCACCGCCGCGACCGGCACGACGAGGCGGAAGAACAGGAAAGCGGTCTCCGCCCCCTGGCCGCGGTACCCTGCCTGCATCAGCTTGCGCTTGGCCGTGTCCGTGCCGAGCCAGCGGCGCAGCTGGTACTTCTCGACGACCGACTTCATGTAGGCCTTCGGCTCCGTGCGCAGCGTCGCCCGGCTTCCGGTCCGCTCCGCGCTCAGCCGCTCGCGCCGCCGGATCTGCTCGCGCTCGTCGCTGACGAGCTTCATCCGCTTGCCGAGGCGGTCGGTCTCCAGGAAGGGCTGCGCCACCGCGTAGGCGGTCGCGGCCGCCGCGACGGCGGTCAGCAGCGTGCCCATGAAGCGGGGATCGAACAGCTTCTCGGCGATGGCGTCGATCATCGGGCGGGATCCGGCAGACGGCGCACCGCGCCTAGAACTCGAAGGCGATCATCTTCTTGATGGTGAAGATGCCGATGGACATCCAGATCGCCGCGCCGACCAGGGCGATCTTGCCCGTGTCGGTGGTCCAGAGCAGCGAGATGTAGTCGGGGCTGGTGAGCGCGGTGATGCCCGCCACAGCGAAGGGCAGGCAGGCGATGATCGAGGCCGAGGCCTTGGCCTCCATGCTCATCGCCTGGACCTTGCCGCGCATCTTGGCGCGGTCGCGCAGCACCGTGGAGAGGTTGTTCAGCGCCTCGGAGAGGTTACCGCCCGACTGCTGCTGGATGTTGATCACGATGGCGAAGAAGTTCACCTCGGCGGTGGGCACGCGCTCGAACAGCCGCGTGCAGGCCTCGCCGAGGGACAGGCCCATCGCCTGCGTCTCCACCACGGTCCGGAACTCGCTGCGCACCGGCTCCTCGGCCTCGCGCGAGACCATGCGGAAGCAGTCGCCCACCGGGATGCCGGTGCGGATGCCGCGGACCACCACGTCGACGGCGTTGGGCAGCTCCTTGTTGAACTTAGCGATGCGCTTGAGCCGCAGGTGGCGCAGCAGGTAGGCCGGCAGGCCGAAGCCGCCCGCGAAGGCGGCGCCGAGCGCCGCCAGGGCGTTGTCGGTGATGACGAAGAGCAGGAGCCCGAAGACGACTCCGCTCAGGGCCGAGACCCCGTAGAAGGTCTGCTTCGTCCAGCCGAGGCCGGCGCGGGCGAGCTTCAATTCCACGCTGGCCTTCGAGGCGCCCTTGGCCTTCGCCTCGATCTCGCTCAGCGTCTTGGCGACCTGCTCGCGCCGGTTGACGGCGACGCCCCGGGTCGCCGCCCCCGAGGCGGAGACGCTGATCGTCTTCAGGCGCTTGGTGGCCCGGCGCTCGCCGCCGAGCAGGGGCAGGACCGCCACGTAGGCGATGGCGGCCACCGCGATGCCGGCGAGGCCGGCGGCGATCGGCAGGTTGGAGGCGTCCGCCATCGGCTCAGTTCCGGTCGACGACCTCGGCGGCGTCGAGCGCCTCGCCGAGCCGCTGTTCGAGGCCGTAGTAGCGGGCGCGCTCCCAGAATTTCGGCCGGCCGACGCCGGTGGAGCGGTGACGCCCGATCAGCTTGCCGTTCGCGTCCTCGCCGACGATGTCGTAGAGGAACACGTCTTGGGTGGTGATGACGTCGCCCTCCATGCCGAGCACCTCGGTGATGTGGGTGATGCGCCGGGAGCCGTCGCGCAGACGCATCGCCTGGATCACGACGTCGATCGAGCCGCAGATCATCTCGCGCAGGGTCCGCGACGGCAGGGTGAAGCCGCCCATCGAGATCATCGATTCGATACGCGACAGGCACTCGCGCGGGCTGTTGGCGTGGAGCGTGCCCATCGAGCCGTCGTGGCCGGTGTTCATCGCCTGGAGCAGATCGAAGGCCTCCGGTCCGCGCACCTCGCCGACGATGATCCGCTCCGGGCGCATGCGCAGGCAGTTCTTCACGAGGTCGCGCATGGTGACCTGGCCCTGGCCCTCCATGTTGGGCGGCCGTGTCTCCAGGCGCACGACGTGCGGCTGCTGGAGCTGCAGCTCGGCCGCGTCCTCGCAGGTGATGACCCGCTCGTCGTGCTCGATGAAGGCGGTGAGGCAGTTGAGCAGCGTGGTCTTGCCCGAGCCCGTGCCGCCCGAGATGACCACGTTGCAGCGCGACTGGCCGATGATCTTGAGGACCTCGGCGCCCTCGGGCGAGATCGCCCCGAAGCGCACGAGCTGCTCCAGGGTGAGCTTGTCCTTCTTGAACTTGCGGATCGTGAGCGCCGGGCCGTCGATGGCGAGCGGCGGCGCGATGACGTTGACGCGGGACCCGTCCGGCAGGCGCGCGTCGCAGATCGGCGAGGCGTCGTCGACGCGCCGGCCGACCTGGCTGACGATGCGCTGGCAGATGTTCATCAGCTGCTGGTTGTCGCGGAACCGCACGCTGGTCAGCTGGATCTTGCCGTTGACCTCGATGAAGGTCCGGTGGGCGCCGTTGACCATGATGTCGGCGATGTCGTCGCGGGCGAGCAGCGGCTCCAGCGGGCCGTAGCCCAGCACGTCGTTGCAGATGTCGTCGAGCAGTTCCTCCTGCTCGGAGATCGACAGGACGATGTTCTTGAGCCCGATGATCTCCGTGACGATGTCGCGGATCTCCTCGCGCGCGGTCTCGGCGTCGAGGCGCGAGAGCTGCGTCAGGTCGATCGCCTCGATCAGGGCGCCGAAGATCAGGCTCTTGGTGCGGTAGTAATCCTCCGAGCGCGCGGTCTCGACGACGACCGGGGCCGCCGGCGCCGGGCGCTGGGCCGGCGCGGGCGCCGGCGCGTCGCGCAGCACCGGCGTGGCCGGGGCCGGGGTCCGCATCTGCGGCATCGGCGGGGGCGGCGCCGACGCGCCGCCGAACTGTCGCCTACCGAACATGGGTCAGAGCCCCGACGCTGACCCGCGGCACCGGCCGGGTGAGGGATCGCGTCCGCATCAGGATGCCTTGCGGCCGGAAAGCTTGGCGAGCAGCGGCTCCAGCAGGCTTGGACGGCCCCGCCGGCTCTCGGGACGTCCGAGGGTCATGGCCGCCAGGTCGTTGAACAGCTCCGCCACCTTCGAGCCCGCCTGGATCTCGGCGATCATCTGGCCGTTGTTGGCGGCCGTGCCGAACAGGGTCGGCTCGAACGGGATCGTCAGGGCCACCGGCGCCTCCAGGGCCTTGGCGAACTCGGCGGTGCCGATCTCGGGGCGCTTGGGCACGCCGACGCCGTTCAGCACGATGCGGGGCGGCTGGTCGTTCGGGCGACCGTGCTTCAGCGCGCCGAGGAGGTTCTTGGCGTTGCGCAGGCAGGCGAGGTCGGGCCCGGTCACGATCAGGATCTCGTCGGCCGCCGTCAGGACGCGCTTCGTCCACGCGTTCCACTGGTGGGGGATGTCGAGGACCACGCACGGGACGCTCGCCCGCATGTGCTCGATCAGGGTATCGAAGGCCGGCTCGGACAGGTCGATGGTCCGGTCGAGGCTCGCCGGGGCCGAGAGCAGGCTCAGGTTGTCGCTGCACTTGGACAGCAGCCGCTCGACCAGGGCGGAGTCCAGCCGCTCGGGGGCGAACACCGCCTCGGCGATGCCCTGGGGCGGGTCCTGGTTGAAGTTGAGCGAGGCGGTGCCGAAGGCGATGTCGAGATCGGCGATCACCGTCTGGACGCCCTGGCCCCGGGCCACCGACCACGCGAAATTATGCGCCACGGTCGAGGCGCCGATGCCGCCCTTGACGCCGTAGACCGCCACGGTCCGGCCCACCGGCTTGACGCCCGGGGCCGTGAACAGGTCGGAGATCGCCGCGATGAGCGTCAGGGGCTCGACCGGCGCCATCAGGTAATCGGACACCCCGCGCTGGATCAGCTGGCGGTAAAGCATCACGTCGTTGACGTGACCGATCACCAGGACGCGGGTCCCCTCGTCGCAGACCTCGGCCAGGGCGTCGAGGCACTCGATCGGCCGCGAGCGCGCGCCCTGGATCTCGAGGACGATGACGTTGGGCGTCGGCGCGTGCCGGTACGCCTCGATCGCCGCGGCCCCGCCGCCCATCCGGACCTTGACCTGCGCCTTCTGCATGCGCCGGTCGAGGGCCGCGCCCTCGATCATCGCCGCGGTCTCGCCGGTCTCGCAGAAGGCCTGGATGGTGATCCGGGGCACCGGGGCGATCGTGCGCTCGGTTGTCTCGGACAGCTCTGCCATGACGGCGCTTTCGGGTTCGCGTGCGGGGTGCGGCGTTGCGATCGGCGGCGGGGCTGCCCATCCCCGGCGCCGGCTGTCTCAGTTCGTGACCTGGGCCTTCACGGCGGTCTGACCATCTTGCCGCCATGTGGTTGACGGATCCTTGCCGTCCCGCAACTGGCCAATGTCCCGGACCCGCTTGACCGTGTCGATGCGGCCCTCGGGCCGGCCGCGCACGAGGTCGACCGGGTCGGCGACCTGGGCGGCGACGTTGGACTGCATGGCGCAGCCCAGGTTCCAGCTCGGCCGGTTGTTGTAGTCGGTCGCGAAATTGCCGGCCCCGAGGTCCTGAGGCCAGAGGCCGCAGGCGTCGGCCACCTTGGCCTGCATGCGCTGGAAGCTCAGCCGGATCGGCGCGGCGAGGGTCGGCGCCGCCACCGCGTAGCCGCTGACGGCGATCTCGCGGGCGTTGACGCCGTTCTGCGTGCCGAGCCGGCCGAGAACCGAGGCCGTCCGCTGCACGGCGGCGACCTGGTCGGGCGGGACGCCCTGGGGTACCTGCATCAGAAGGGTTCCGCGGCCGTAGCGCCGGTACTCCAGCATGAAGGCGTCGACATCGGTCGCCTGGCGCGGGTCCAGATGGCCCGTGCCGGTCGGGAACACGTCGAGGCTGCGAGGCCCGTCGGTCAGCACGATCGGGTGGCGCGCGCGGTAATCCGTGACGTCGATGCCGCCGGTCGTGACGGGATCGGTCTTGCAGGCCGCCGCGAGGGCGGAGAGCGCGCAGGCGGCGAGCACGCTCGCGGCGCGGCGCGGCAGTGCGGGCGGGTGACGTCCGGTCGTGGGTCCGGTCATGGGTCCGGTCATGGGTCCGATCCTGGGAGGCGCGGCGGGGCGCTACTCGACGATGAAGCCGACGCGGCCGCGGTAGGTGCGGCCGAGCGGCGCCGCGGCGGCCGCGCCCGGCGGGGCGACCTTGCCGTAGATGCGGTTGATCTGGCCGAGCAGCACGGCTTGGCCGTCGCTGGAGTCGACGAAGTTGTCGTCGGGCCGGCTGACCTGCTTCGCCTCCATCGGCCGGGCGATGTAGGGCGTGCACATGATCATCAGCTCGGTCTCCTGGCGCTGGTAGTCGCGGGAGCGGAACAGCGCGCCGAGGATCGGGAGGTTGATCAGGCCGGGCAGGCCGGCGATCGCCTGCTTGTTGAACTGCTGGATCAGGCCGGCGGTCATCATCACACCGCCGGAGGGCAGCTCGACGGTGGTCTCGGAGCGGCGCACCCGGGTGCCCGGCACTGCGACCGAGGTGTTGCCGATCACATAGTTGAAGCTCTGCTGCGTATCGATCTCGGTCACGTCCGTGGCGACGCGGATCGAGATCCGGTTGTCGGCCAGCACCGTCGGTGTGAACGACAGGGCGACGCCGTAGGGCTTGTATGTGATGCCGGGCGAGCAGACGCCGCCGACGGCGCAGGTTGCCGAGGCCGGCACCGCGAACTCGCCGCCGGCCAGGAACTTGGCGGCCTCGCCCGAGATGGCGGTCAGCGTTGGCTCCGCCAGGATGCGCGAGACGCCGGCCTGCTCGAACGCCTTCAGGGTCGCCTGGAGCGAGAAGCCGCCCCCCTGCACGGAGGCCTGGACCAGATTCCCGGTCGGCGTGTTCGTGTTGATCGGGAAGGGCAGGTTGTTGGTGATAACATTCGGGATGTACGCCGGGACCTGCGTGGCCGCCGCGGTGCCGCCGTTCACGAGCGTCTGCCCCAGGTTTCCGACCGGGTTCAGAGCCGACCAGTTGCCGGCCATGTTGATCCCGAACTGCTTCAGGACGTTGCGGGACACCTCCACCACGGTGACGCGGAGCATCACCTGGTCCTTGTTGCGGATCGTGAGGTTGTTGATCACCGCGCCCCGCGAGCCGGCGGCGACGCCGCCGCTGGCCGCGCCCGCCGCTCCCGCGGCCCCGGCGCCGCCAAGGCCCACGAAGGCGTTGGCGATGTCGATCGCCTGCTGCGCGTCCGCCGAGGAGTTGACCGCTCCCGACAGGAGCACCGAGGCGCCCGAGGAGCGCACGTCGAAGCGTCCGCCCGGGATGCTCTGGTTGAGCAGCTCGCGCAGGGTCCCGAGGTTCAGGTCCCGCGCCACCGTCACGTCGAGGGCGGCGATCTGGCGGCCCTCGGCATCCATGATGAAGATCGAGGTCGCGCCGTCCGCCATGCCGATCACGAAGACCTTGCGGGTCGAGCGGACCACGGCGTTGGCCACCGCGGGGTTGGCCACGAACACCTCCTTGGCGTCCCGCGGCAGGTCGACGATGACGGACCGGCCCGCGGTCAGCTCGACCCGCCGGGTCGAGCTCGCTTCCGCGGCTCCGACCGTGAGGATCGGCGCCGGGCCGAAGGTCTGGCGGTCCTGGGAAGAGGCCGGCCCGGTCAGGGCGACGAGCAGCGCGAGGGCGCCGGCCGAGCAACGGCGCGGGCCGCGGTCGGGGCGCCGCGTCGGGCGCGTGAGGGACAGCGAAGCGGTCATGGCGGTCACGGCGTCTGCTGCCGCGCGACGCCGAAGCGCACCACGGTCAGGGCGGGTTCGGGCATCTGCGCGGCGGACGCGTCGGCCAGCGGTACGGCTTCCGGCGGCAGCCCGGCATCGGCGAGGCTGCGCAGGGAGAGCGTCAGGGCGCCGACCTTCTGGGCGAGCGCCAGGGTCTCGGCCTGTGCGGGCGTCACGGCCAGCGTCGCGGTCTCGCCGGTGACGACGTTGGTGCCGTTCTTCTCCTGGACCAGCTGACCGATCGCCAGGACGCGGATGTCGGTGAGGATCGTCTGGGAGAGCTGCACGTCGCTGTTGTTGGCCCGCGAATTGGACTCGTCGCGGAAGGTGCGGATCACGTCGACACGGTCGTTCGGCAGGATGAAGCCGCCGGCCGAGTTGGTTCCGCGGCTGTCGGTGACGATGGCGACCGCGCGCATGCCGGGCGGCAGGATCGCCGCCATGAACCCGCTCTCCGGGCGCACCAGCTTCTGCGCGCGGATCGGCTCGCCCGTCAGGAAGCCCGAGCGCACGGACGCACCGACGGTCTCCTCGAGGGCCTTAGGGTTGATCTTGCGGGTCATGTAGCCGTTGGCCACGGCGCCGTCCGGCCAGGGCTGCCAGCGCAGGTCCGCGGCCCGGAGCACCTGGCCCATGGGCATGTCGATGGCGGCCACGAGCACGTCGGTCGTCGGCTGCGGCGGCGCCTCGGCCGTCGGCGGCGGTGGCGGCGGTGGCGGATCGCCGCCGCTCATCAGGAAGGCCGCCCCGGTGCCCGCCGCGAGGGCGATTCCGAGGACGGCGAAACGGGCTGGGTTCATCGCATCGCCACGCGCCGGAGACGGCCGGATTGCCGTCCATGACGGGAACCTGCGCGGGGATTCGTGTAATTATGGTTAAGGTATTATAACCTCTGCCGTTGTCGCCGGTCCGGAAACGGGTCGATCGGAACCGCGTCACAATCCGCGGAATCCTTCAGCTCCCGCCCGACCCCGGCCGTGGCGCGGCGCCGGGTCGTCCCCTATCGTGCCGCCGGAACCGCCTCAGAAGCGGGCACTCGGGCGAACCGGGGGGAGACATGATCAGGACAATCGGCGGCGCGGTGATGGCGGCCGCTCTCGCAGGGACCGCGCTCGGCTCCGCTCCGGCGGCCGCGCAGGGAAGCTTCTCGGACAACGCCATACGGATCGGCGTCCTCAACGACCAGTCCGGCCTCTACGCCGAGTACGGCGGCCAGGGCTCGGTCGAGGCCGCCCGGATGGCGGTGGAGGACATGGGCGGCAAGATCGGCAGCGTGCCGATCGAGATCCTCACGGCCGACCACCAGAACAAGCCCGACATCGCCTCGGCGATCGCCCGGCAATGGTACGACCGCGACAATGTGGACGCGATCATGGAGCTGACCACCTCCTCGGTGGCGCTGGCGGTCCAGGGCCTGTCCAAGGAGAAGAAGAAGATCACCATCACCACCGGGGCCGCGACCAGCGACCTCACCGGTAAGGCGTGCTCGCCCTACGGCTACCATTGGGCGTTCGACACGCGGGCGCTGGCGGTGGGCACCGGCGGCGCGCTGACCCGGGCGGGCGGCAACACGTGGTTCTTCCTCACCGCCGACTACGCCTTCGGCTCGGCGCTGGAGGCCGACACCAGCAAGGTCGTGCTCGCCAACGGCGGCAAGGTGCTGGGCAGCGTCCGGCACCCGCTCTCGAACCAGGACTTCTCGTCGTTCCTGCTCCAGGCGCAGGGCTCGAAGGCCAAGGTGATCGGGCTCGCCAATGCCGGCCTCGACACCTCGAACGCGATCAAGCAGGCGGCCGAGTACGGCATCGTCGAGGGCGGCCAGAAGCTCGCGGCGCTGCTCTTCACCCTCTCGGAGGTGCACGGGCTCGGCCTCAAGGTCGCCCAGGGCCTGACGCTCACCGAGGGCTGGTACTGGGACGCCAACGACGAGACCCGCGCCTTCGGCCAGCGCTACATGAAGCGCACCGGCCGGATGCCCAACATGATCCAGGCCGGCACCTACTCGGCGGTCCTGTCCTACCTGAAGGCCGTCAAGGCGGCCGGCACCGACGAGACCGACGCGGTCAACGCCAAGCTCAAGGAGCTGCCGGTGGACGACGTCTTCGCCCATGGCGGGATCGTGCAGCCGAACGGCCGCATGGTCCACGACATGTACCTGTTCGAGGTCAAGAAGCCGGCCGAGTCGAAGGGTCCGTGGGACCTCTACAAGCTGATCTCGACGATCCCCGGCAAGGAGGCCTTCGCCTCTCCGGCCGAGAGCGGCTGCCCGCTGACGGCGGCGAAGTAGGTCTCACCCCGTCATCGCGAGCGCAGCGCAGCGACCCGGGGCGGCGCGTCCCTGGATTGCTTCGCTCCGCTCGCACAGACGGCGGCGGGGCGAATGTCCCGTTTCAGGATGTGCTCTACTCCGAGAGGGTATCACCCCGCCCAGACGCGCCGGTACAGGGCCACGATCTCGTCGGCGCTGGGCTCCACCGGGTTGTTGGCGGGGGAGCCGGAGGCCAGCGCCTGGGCCGCCATGGTGGGCAGCAGCGCCTCCCAGCGGGCCGGGTCGATCCCGTATTCCCGCGGTCCCGGCACGTCGAGGTCGTCGTTCAGCGCCTCGAGCTCGGCCACCAGGGCCGACACCGCGGAGCGGTCGTCGGTGTCCGGGCCGGCGATCTTCATGGCGCGGGCGCAGGCGGCGTAGCGGTCGATCGCGGCCGGGGCCGAGAAGGCCGTGACCGCCGGCAGCAGCATCGCGTTCGAGAGCCCGTGCGCCACGTGGAAATGGGCGCCGATCGGCCGGCTCATGCCGTGGACGAGCGCCACGGAGGCGTTCGAGAAGGCGATGCCGGCCTGGGTCGCGCCGAGCATCATCGCCTCGCGGGCCGCCCGGTCGCCCGGATCGGTCCAGACCCGGCGCAGGTTCGGGGCGATCAACCGCATCGCCTGAAGCGCCAGCCCGTCCGAGAACAGGTTCGACTTGCGCGAGACGTAGGCCTCGATCGCGTGGGTCAGTGCGTCGATGCCGGTATCGGCGGTGAGCCGCTTCGGCTTGGTGAGCGTCAGCTCGTAATCGACCAGGGCCGCCACCGGCAGGTAGGCGAGGCCGATGCAGAGCATCTTCTCGTCCGAGGCCTCGTCGGTCACGATGGTGAAGCGGGTCGCCTCCGAGCCGGTGCCGGCGGTGGTCGGGATCGCCACGATCGGCAGGCCGGGCTCGTCCTGCTGGCGCGGCGCCTTGTAGTCGCGCATGTGGCCGCCGTGGCGGGCGAGCACCGCCACTGCCTTGGCGGTGTCCATCGGGCTGCCGCCGCCGAAGCCGACCACGCAGTCGAAATCGCCCGCTTGGAGGGCCGCCAGCGCCGCCTCCACGGACGCCACGGTCGGGTCCGGCACGGTCTCGGAGAAGATCGTGGCCTTCGCGCCCGCCTTGGTGAGGCGCTCGAGCAGCGTGTCGGTGCGGCCGCTGCCGGCGAGATAGGGATCGGTGACTACGAAGGGCCGCGACAGGCCGAGCTGGCCGAGCACCTCCGGCAGGAGCCGCGAGGCGCCGGCGCCGACGCGCATCAGCCGGGGCAGGGCGATCGAGGCGACCATACTCTTGCTTCTCCCACCCGGCGCCTCTGCTGGTGCGCCGGAACGACGATCTTAGGACCTGCGCCCGCCGGGCGAAACTGCCGGTGCTTACACTGCCGGCCCGGCGAAGAGCGCGGCGGCGGCCTCCACCTCGCCCGCGATGAAGCCCGCCACGGCGCGGATATGGGCGGCCTTCCGGTGATCCTCGTGGATGTGCATGTGGAACGAGCGGGTCAGCGACACCGCCCCGGGCAGCACCGGCACGAGCCCCGGATGGGCCGCCGCGATGAAGGCCGGCAGCACGCAGAGGCCGGCGCCGCCGAGCGTCGCGTGGACCTGGGCCAGGAGGTTCGTGGAGCGCAGACGCGCCGAGACCGGCGGGCCCAGGGCGCCGAGATAGTTCAGCTCGCGCGTGAACAGCATGTCCTCGATGTAGCCGACGAAGGGATGCCCCGAGAGATCTCCGACCTCCGCGATCGGCCCGGTCCCGGCGAGGTAGGATTCGGCCGCGTAGACGAGCAGCCGGTAATCGGTCAGCCGGCGCGCCACCACCCGCGCCTGCTGCGGGCCGGACAGGCTGATGACGATGTCGGCCTCGCGCTTCGACAGGCTGAAGATCCGGGCGGTCGCCATGATCTCGACCTCCAGCCCTGGATGGCGCGCGGTGAGCCGGTGCATCCGGGGGGCCAGGAATACGCTGCCGAACCCGTCCGGCGCGCCGATCCGCACCGTGCCGGAGACCGCCTGGGCGGCCTCCGTGGCAGCGCTCGCCGACAGGAACGCGCTCTCCATGGCCTCGGCGACGCCGAGCAGGTTCGCGCCGTCCTCGGTGAGGGCGTAGCCGAGGTTGCTGCGGTGGAACAGTCGGGCGCCGAGCCCTTCCTCCAGGGCGCGGATCCGGCGCCCGACCGTGGTGTGCTCGGTGCCGGTACGGGTCCCGGCGGCGCTCAGCGTTCCGGTCCGCGCTACGGCGAGGAAGAAGCGGAGGTCGTCCCAGTTGGGCCCCGTCCTGGCCATGATCGCACCCTCGCTGTGCATCGATGCACGACGGCTGTAAGCGCATCCGGCTTTATCGCTCAAGCGATCCTGATAGGGTGCGCCAAAATCGAACGCCACATCACAGGGAGGCGCGCATGCGCACGATCGGGCATTACATCGGCGGCCGGAACGTCGGCGGCGAGAGCGGGCGGTTCGCCGACGTGTTCCACCCCTCGACCGGCGAGGTGCAGGCCAAGGTCGCGCTCGCCAGCAAGGCCGAGATGCGCGCCGCGGTCGAGAACGCCGCAGCGGCCCAGCCGGCCTGGGCGGCGACCAATCCGCAGAAGCGCGCCCGCGTGATGATGCGCTTCCTCGAGCTCATCCGCGGCGAGAACGATTCGCTGGCCGAGCTGCTGGCCTCCGAGCACGGCAAGACCGTGCCGGACGCCAAGGGCGACATCCAGCGCGGCGTCGAGGTCGTGGAATTCGCCTGCGGCATTCCGCACCTGCTCAAGGGCGAGTACACCGAAGGGGCCGGGCCGGGGATCGACGTCTACTCCCTGCGCCAGCCGCTCGGCGTCGTCGCCGGCATCACGCCGTTCAACTTCCCGGCCATGATCCCGCTGTGGAAATGCGCCCCGGCCATCGCGTGCGGCAACGCCTTCATCCTGAAGCCGTCCGAGCGCGACCCGAGCGTGCCGATCCGCATCGCCGAGATCTTCCTGGAGGCCGGGCTGCCGCCGGGCATCCTCAACGTCGTCAACGGCGACAAGGAAGCCGTCGACGCGATCCTCGACGACGAGGACATCAAGGCGGTGGGCTTCGTCGGCTCCTCGCACATCGCCGAGTACATCTACGTGCGCGCCGCCGAGACGGGGAAGCGCGCCCAGTGCTTCGGCGGCGCCAAGAACCACATGATCATCATGCCGGACGCCGATATGGGCCAGGCGGTCGACGCGCTGATCGGCGCCGGCTACGGCTCGGCCGGCGAGCGCTGCATGGCCATCTCGGTGGCGGTGCCGGTGGGCGAGCAGACCGCCGACCGCCTGATGGAGAAGCTGGTCCCGCGGGTCGAGTCGCTCAAGATCGGTCCCTCGCACGACGGCTCGGCCGATTACGGCCCGCTCGTCACCCGGGAGGCCGTGCAGAAGGTCGCGAGCTACATCGACAAGGGCGTGGCCGAGGGCGCGCAGCTCGCCGTCGACGGCCGCGGCTTCAAGCTCCAGGGCTACGAGAACGGCTTCTACATGGGCGGCTCGCTGTTCGACCGCGTGACGCCCGACATGACGATCTACAAGGAAGAGATCTTCGGCCCCGTGCTCTCGGTGGTTCGAGCCAGGGATTACGAGGAGGCGCTGGCGCTGCCCTCGACCCACCAGTACGGCAACGGCGTCGCGATCTTCACCCAGGACGGCGACGCGGCCCGCGACTTCACCGCGCGGGTCAACGTCGGCATGGTCGGCGTGAACGTGCCGATCCCGGTCCCGATCGCCTACCACACCTTCGGCGGCTGGAAGCGTTCGGGCTTCGGCGATCTCAACCAGCACGGGCCGGACTCGATCCGCTTCTACACCAAGACCAAGACCGTGACGCAGCGCTGGCCGAGCGGCATCAAGAGCGGGGCGGAGTTCTCCATCCCGACGATGCGGTAGAGCGCGACGGCTCGAGGGGGGCCCGGGTCCCCCTCTCCCGCGCGGGGAGGGGGTACGGCCCGCCTTGGGGCGGCCGATGTGCGTACCTCGCGCGGTGGCTGACGAACATGAGGGAGTGCCCATGAGTTTCGGGCTCGACGAGGACCGGACCGCGATCCGCGAGATGGCCCTCGGCTTCGCGGCCGAGCACATCGCGCCGCACGCCCTCGACTGGGACCGCGACAAGACCTTCCCGGTCGAGACCCTGCGGGAAGCGGCCGCCCTCGGCATGGCGGGCATTTACGTCCGCGAGGATGTCGGCGGTTCCGGCCTGTCGCGCCTCGACGCGACGCTGATCTTCGAGGCGCTCAGCACCGGCTGCCCGACCGTCGCGGCGTTCCTGTCGATCCACAACATGTGCGCCTGGATGATCGACGCCTACGGCGACGACGATCAGCGCCGTCGCTGGCTGCCGTCGCTCATGGGCATGGAGCGGATCGCCAGCTACTGCCTGACCGAGCCGGGCTCCGGCTCCGACGCCGCGGCGCTCCGCACCCGCGCCGAGCGGGACGGCGACCATTACGTGCTCTCCGGCGAGAAGCAGTTCATCTCGGGCGCCGGCGCCAGCGACCTCTACGTCTGCATGGTCCGCACCGGCGAGGCCGGTCCGGCGGGGATTTCCGCGATCGTGGTGGAGAAGGGCACGCCCGGCCTCTCCTTCGGGGCCGACGAGCGCAAGATGGGCTGGAACGCCCAGCCGACCCGCGCGGTGCGCTTCGACGGCTGCCGCGTGCCGGTGGGCAACCGCCTCGGCGCCGAGGGCCAGGGCTTCAAGATCGCCATGAGCGGCCTCGACGGGGGGCGGCTCAACATCGCGGCCTGCTCGCTCGGCGGCGCGCAGGCGGCCCTCGACAAGGCGCTCGCCTACATGGGCGACCGCCGCGCCTTCGGGGCGAGGCTCACCGACTTCCAGGCGCTGCAGTTCCGCCTCGCCGACATGGCGACGAGCCTGGAGGTGTCGCGCACCTTCCTGCGGCACGCGGCCGCCGCGCTCGACGCCAAGGACCCGGCCGCGACCCAGCTCTGCGCGATGGCCAAGCGCCACGTCACCGACGCGGCCTTCGAGGTCGCCAACCAGGCGCTCCAGCTTCACGGCGGCTACGGCTACCTCGCCGAGTACGGCGTGGAGAAGATCGTCCGCGACCTGCGCGTGCACCAGATCCTCGAGGGGACCAACGAGATCATGCGGCTGATCATCGCCCGCGGGCTGACCGGGGGCCGCCGATGAGCGACGTGATCGTCGAGCGTGTCGGCGCGCTGGGCCGGCTGCGGCTCAACCGGCCGAAGGCCCTCAATGCCCTGACCCACGGCATGGTCGGCGAGATCGACCGGGCGCTCGACCGGTTCTCGGCCGATCCGGGCATCGCCGCGGTGCTGCTCACCGGGGAGGGCGAGCGCGGCCTGTGCGCCGGCGGCGACCTGCGCTCCCTCTACGACAGCTCCGACACCGCCTTCGCCGAGACCTTCTGGCGGGACGAGTACAGGCTCGATGCACGCATCGCCGCCTACGAGAAGCCCTTCGTGGCGGTCATGGACGGCATCACCATGGGCGGGGGTGTCGGGCTCGCGGGCCACGCCACGCACCGGATCGTCACCGAGCGCTCCCGCGTCGCCATGCCGGAGACCGGCATCGGCTACCTGCCGGATGTCGGCGGAACGTGGCTGCTGCCGCGCGCGCCCGGGGAACTCGGCACCTATCTCGGCCTGACCGGCGAGCCGGTCGGCGCCGCCGACGCGATCTTCTGCCGGCTGGCCGACGCCCTGGTGCCCTCCGCGGGTCTGCCTGACCTGATCGACGCCCTCGTGGCGCTCGACCCGGATGCCGGGCAGGCGGGCGTGCGGGACGCGATCGCACGGCTCGCCCGTGATCCGGAGCCGGCGCCGCTCGCCGCGCACCGGGCGGTGATCGACCGCTGCTTCGCCTTCGACATGGTGGACGAGATCCTGTCGGCCCTGGCGGCGGACGGCTCGGACTTCGCCGCCGCGACCCGGGCGACGCTCCTGACCAAGGCGCCGTCGAGCCTCGTCCTGACGCTGTGCCTCCTGCGGCTCGGCCGCGGCGCGCCGAACCTGGAAGCCTGCCTGGAGCGCGAGTTCCACGCCTCGCTGGCGCTGCTGGCGGAGGGCGATTTCCGCGAAGGCATCCGCGCCGCGGTGATCGACAAGGACAAGAGCCCGCGCTGGAACCCGCCGACCCTCGACGCGGTCGATCCGGCGCGGATCGCCCGCTGGCTGGAGAAGCGGGCGGAGCCGGTTTTTTCGGAATCGCGCACGGGGCCGGTGTGATGACGCGTCGCTCGTTCCCACCCACACCCTCATCCTGAGGTGCCGAAGCGTAGCGTACGCCTCGAAGGAGGGCTCCAGAAGCCGCAGTGATTCCTGGAGCCCTCCTTCGAGGCCCGCGTCGCGGTCACTTCAGGATGAGGACGCGGGTGGAAGACGCGAACGACAGCAATCAAGGGAGAAGCAGGATGGCGCAGACCATCGGGTTCATCGGTCTCGGCAACATGGGCGGGCCCATGGCGGCCAACCTCGTGAAGGCGGGCCACACCGTGCGCGGCTTCGACCTGGTGCCGGCCTCGCTGGAGGCGGCGCGCGCCGGAGGCGTCGCTGTCACCGGCTCGGCCCTGGAGGCGGCCCAAGGGGCGGACGTCGTCATCACCATGCTGCCCGCCGGGCGGCACGTGGTCGAGGTTTGGACGCAGCTCGCCGAGGCCCTGCCCGCCGGCACGCTCCTGATCGATTCCTCCACGGTCGACGTCGAGAGCGCCCGCAAGGCCCACGCCCTCGCGGAGGCGCGGGGCTGCCTGTCGGTGGACGCGCCGGTCTCGGGCGGCACCGGCGGCGCCAAGGCCGGGACGCTGACCTTCATGGCCGGCGGCGCCGACGCCGCCTTCGCCAGAGCCGAGCCGCTGCTGAAGGCGATGGGCAAGAACGTGTTCCATTGCGGCGATGCCGGTGCCGGGCAGGCGGCCAAGATCTGCAACAACATGATCCTCGGCATCTCGATGATCGGCGTCAGCGAGGCCTTCGCGCTCGGCGAGAAGCTCGGCCTGTCGCACCAGGCGCTCTACGACGTGGCTTCGGTCTCCTCGGGCCAGTGCTGGTCGCTGACCACCTACTGCCCGGTGCCGGGCCCGGTGCCGACCTCGCCGGCCAACAACGGCTACAAGCCGGGCTTCGCCGCCGCGCTGATGCTCAAGGACCTCCGGCTCGCCCAGGCCGCCGCCATCGCCGCGGGGGCGGCGACGCCGCTGGGCGCGGAGGCCGCGCAGATCTACGGCCTGTTCGAGGGCGCGGGCCACGGGGGAGAGGACTTTTCCGCGATCATCCGTATGCTCCGCGGGCAGGGAGGCGAGTCGTGAGCGACACGTACGAGACGATCCTGACGGAGACGCGCGGGCGCGTCCTGCTGATCACCCTCAACCGGCCGAAGGCCCTGAACGCCCTCAACGCGCAGCTCACCCGCGAGGTGATCCGGGCGGCGACCGAGGCGGATGCGGATCCGGGGATCGGCTGCATCGTCCTCACCGGCTCGGCGAAGGCCTTCGCGGCCGGCGCCGACATCAAGGAGATGCAGCACGCCACCTACGCGGAGATGTATTCCGGCGACCGGTTCGCCGACTGGGACCGGTTCGTCGCCGTGCGCAAGCCGATCATCGCCGCGGTGGCGGGCTACGCGCTCGGCGGTGGCTGCGAACTCGCCATGATGTGCGACATCATCCTGGCAGCCGACACGGCGCAGTTCGGCCAGCCCGAGATCAAGCTCGGCGTGATGCCGGGGATCGGCGGCAGCCAGCGGCTGACCCGCTTCGTCGGCAAGGCCAAGGCCATGGAGATGTGCCTGACCGGGCGGATGATGGACGCCGCCGAGGCCGAGCGTGCCGGCCTCGTCTCGCGCGTGATCGCGGCCGACCAGCTCCTCGACGAGGCACTGAAGGCGGCCGAGACCATCGCGTCGATGTCGCTGCCGATCGCGATGATGACCAAGGAGGCGGTCAACCGGTCCTACGAGACCACGCTGACCGAGGGCATCCGGTTCGAGCGGCGGGTGTTCCACGCCATGTTCGCCACCAAGGACCAGAAGGAGGGTATGGCCGCCTTCGTAGAGAAGCGGCCGCCCCGGTTCGAGAACACCTGAGCGGGGACCAGGCGATGGATGTGCTGGACCACGACGAAGTCCGGTTCGAGATGGCCTTCCCGCGCGCAATCGTCGCCCAGAAGGCGCGCGGGCGCGAGGAGACCATCAACGAGCACCTCGTGAAGCTGCTCGCCTTCGACGTGCCCCAACGGACGCGGTCGGTCTGGCGGAAAGAGCTGACGCGCCATTTCCGTTTCCTGGCGGCGCTGCGGGTCAAGCCCGGCGCCAGCCTGATCCCGCCCCGCGATTGGTGGGCATGGCTCTACGCGGATCCGTTCGAACACAACGAGGCCGGCTACACGGCCGGCCTGATCGCGCTGAACGCCGACGATTTCGCCCGCAACGACCGCAGTGTTGGGGCGATTGCCGGGCAGATCCGCGACTTCCACGCCGCCATGGTTCAGCGTCTCGCGCAGGGCGAGGCCGGTGAGGATCTGATCCCGGCCTGAAGACGCCGGATCGGGATCGGTCAACGAGGACGAGGGGGAACGACCATGCCGAGCTTCCGGGAGGCCCGCGACCTTCTGCTGGCCCATCGCACCGACTACGCCGCCGCCGTCGCGGCCTTCGCGTGGCCGGACCCGGTGCCGTTCAACTGGGCGCTCGACTGGTTCGACGCCGTCCTCGCCGGCCCCGAGAGCCGCGACCGCGCCGCCCTGCGGATCGTCGAGGCTGGCAGCGGGGCCGAGCAGAGCCTCAGCTTCGGTGAGCTCGCGGCACGGTCCAATCAGGTGGCCAACCACCTGCGTCAGCTCGGCCTGAAGCGCGGTGACCACCTGCTCCTGCTGCTCGGCAACGTGCCGGCCCTGTGGGAGACCATGCTGGCCGCGATGAAGCTCGGCGCCGTGGTCATCCCGGCGACCACGCTGCTCACCGCCGACGAGCTCGCCGACCGCCTCGCCCGCGGCCGCCCGCGGGCGATCGTGGCCGGGCCGGAGCAGATCGCACGGTTCGCCGGCCTCGACACGGGCGGCGCCGTCCGCCTCGTCACCGGGGCTCCGACGGAGGGCTGGGCGGCCTACGACGACGCCTTCACGGCCTCGGACAGCTTCGCGCCGGACGCCCCGACCGCCGCCGACGACCCGCTGCTCCTCTACTTCACCTCCGGCACCACGGCGAAGCCGAAGCTGGTGCGCCACAGCCACCGCTCCTACCCGGTGGGCGCGCTCTCGACCATGTACTGGCTCGGGCTGCAGCCGGGGGACGTGCACTGCAACGTCTCCTCGCCGGGCTGGGCGAAGCACGCGTGGTCCTCGTTCTTCGCGCCCTGGAATGCCGGCGCGACGATCCTGGTGATCAACCAGGCGCCGTTCAACGCGGCCGCGCTGCTGGCGCAGCTGGAGCGCACCGGCGCCACGACGCTCTGCGCGCCGCCGACCGTCTGGCGGATGATCATCCAGGAGGACCTGTCCGGGAAGCGGCTCGCCCTGCGCGAGGTCTGCGCGGCGGGCGAGCCCCTGAATCCCGAGGTGATCGAGCGCGTGAAGAGCGCCTGGGGCCTCACGATCCGCGACGGCTACGGCCAGACCGAGACCACCGCGCTCATGGCCAACACGCCGGGACAGCCGGTGGTGCCAGGCGCCCTGGGCCGGCCTCTCCCGGGCTACCGGGTGCGCGTCCTCGACCTGGACGGTCAGCCGGCCACCGAGGGCGAGGTCTGCCTCGAACTCGGGGCCCACCGGCCCGCCGGCCTGATGCAGGGCTACGACGACGGCCAGGGCAACCTGTCGGGCGCGGCCGGCGACCTCTACCACACCGGCGACGTCGCCTTCGTGGACGAGCAGGGCTGCTACACCTTCGTCGGCCGCGCCGACGACGTGTTCAAGTCGTCGGGCTACCGGATCAGCCCCTTCGAGCTGGAGAGCGTGCTGATCGAGCATCCGGCCGTGGCCGAGGCGGCGGTGGTGCCGGTGCCCGATCCGATGCGTCACACCATCCCGAAGGCCTACGTGTCCCTGGTGGCCGGAGCGAGCCCCGGACCCGAGACGGCGCTCGACATCTTCCGCTTCACCAACGCCCGGCTCGCGACCTTCAAGCGCCTGCGCGGGCTCGAGTTCGTCACCGATCTGCCCAAGACGATCTCGGGCAAGATCCGGCGGGTGCAGCTGCGCCGCCTGGAGCACGAGGGCATCACCGAGGACCCGCACCGGGGCCGCGCCTACACGCAGGCGGACTTCCCGGAGCTGAAGGGCGAGGCCGAGCGCAAGCTCGACCAGACGGCGGGCTGAGCGTTTCCACCCCGTGATCGCGGGCGCAGCGAGGCGACCCAGGGCAGCGCGCCATCGGTCGGCTTGGCGCAGTCCTGGTGTGCCTCTCTGCGCTCGCGATGGCGGCTGCGCGCCTGAGGACTCAGGTCCCCGGGTGACGAACCCTCAAGGTTTCCGGTTTCCGAAGCCGAAGCCGCCGATTTACAAGGGTTCTCAAGTCTCCCGTCGACGCTGTCGCGCGTGAGCGGGCCCGCGCCGGCAGATCGGTAAAATTGCGCGCATCCGCTTCAGCGCCGCGGAGGCTCTGCGGCGCAATCCTGTCCTCAACAACGGGGACGGGTTCGATGGGCGCGGCGCTTCTCAGGACGGTTCGGGGGATGCTGGTCGGAGCGGCGACGCTGCTCGGCCTCGCCGCTCCGGTTCAGGCGCAGACGCTGGCGAGCCTGCCCGCGGACGTGGGCGCCAAGATCCTGGGCGACGCCAAGCCGATCGCGGCGTGGGTGACGTTCTGTCAGAATTACGCGGCGGAGTGCGCGCTGGACCGGGGCGAGCCGGCCCGGATCAGCCTGACGCCCGCCACCTGGGCGACGATCGTGTCGGTGAACCGGCGGGTCAACAAGGCGATCGAGCCGATGACCGACCAGGACCACCTGCACGTGGCCGACCGCTGGGACCTGGCCGAGGACGGCATCGGCGACTGCGAGGACTTCCAGCTGCTCAAGCGCCACATGCTGGCCGAGGCCGGCCTGCCGCGGCGGGCGATGCGCATGACCGTGGTGATCGACGAGAAGGGCGAGGGCCACGCCGTGCTGACCCTGATCACCGACCGCGGCGACCTGGTGCTCGACAACAAGACCAGCGCGATCCTGCCCTGGCACAAGACCGGCTACGTGTTCATCAAGCGCGAGAGCCAGGACGCCGTCGCCTGGGTCTCCCTCGGCGGCGTCACCTCCCCGGTCACCACTGCAAACCGGTGACGCGGCCTCAGGCCGCCCGGCTCAGCGACGGCTGGGCGAGGCTCGCCACGTAGGACTCCACCCGGCCGATGAAGGCCGCGAGATGCGGGGCGACGCCCCGGAGACTGGCGAGATCCCGGACCAGGATGTCCCGCGACAGCGCCCTGTCGCCCTCGCTCGGCGCGTCGGCGAGGTAGGAATCGACCGCGTGCTCCGCGATATTGATCGCGCCGGCCCGACCATCCTCGGCGAGCGCTCTGATCACCTGCTGGATGGCGGGCTGCATGGCGGGTCCTTTCCTGGGGTGCGGCCCCGTCGGCGACGGGCTGGCCGGCTTCACGCGTCTCGATCGAGCCCGCCGCGAATCCCCCGTGCGAGCCGTGCTGAGAAGCCGGCAAAGCTGACGTGAATCAAGGCCTTCCGAGAAGGCGCAGAGCGGCTATTCACTCAGTGCATACGATTTCGGTCAGCCCCGCGGATGCAACACTCTCTTAAATCGGAACCGATACGGCTCCCCGCGCGTTAGCTGCCTCGTCCTGACCCATTGTGCGTCGCACGTGGCCGTGTCACCCTTCCGTCATCATCGGGCGGCGGGGGCTTGAACCATGCGGCACGCGGATGGCGGTATCTCGTGTCAGGTCTTCGGCCCGCTCCGTTGGCGCGGGTGGACGCACGCGGCGTGCCGCGCGCGGCAGGCGGCCAGTTTTGCCCTGCTCGGCACGATCCTCGCGATGGGCGGCGCCACGACCCACGCCCACGCGCGGCTGGTCCTGCCGGATCAGGTGACCGCCGCCGAACCGACCGGGCCGGTGCGGGCGATCGCGGGCTGGACGGATTTCTGCGCCCGCACGCCTCAGGAATGCACGGTCGACACGGCCGAGCCGGCCGAGATTTCCCTGACCGTGGCGGTGTGGCGGACCCTGCAGAGCGTCAACCGCCGCGTGAACGCGCGCATCCGGCCGATCACCGATCAGGCGCATTGGGGCGTCGTCGACCGCTGGGACTTCCCCGATGACGGGTTCGGCGATTGCGAGGATTACCAGCTGCTGAAGCGGCGGATGCTGGTGGAGCGCGGCCTGCCGCGGCGCGCCCTGCTGATGACCGTGGTGATCGACGAGACCAACGAGGGCCACGCGGTGCTGACGGTCCGGACCGACCGCGGCGACTTCATCCTCGACAACAAGACCGACGCGATCCGGTCCTGGCGCCGCACCGGCTACAACTTCATCAAGCGGGCCGGCCAGGACGGCGCGGCGTGGGTGTCCCTGGAGGGCAAGGACGGGACCGCGCAGGTGGCCACCGCCGAGCCCTGAACCCGGTCAGGCGCCGACCAGCATCGCGGCGAGGTCGAGGGCGACGCGGCCGGAGAGCAGGCTCCAGCCGCACGCGATGACCGTCGCCAGCATCACGAACGGGATCGGGCGCCCCTCGATCCGCCGGCCGCGCACCGTGTTGCGCAGGATGATGAACGGCGCCGAGAAGGCCAGCATCGGCAGGGCGGCGACCGCCGGCAGACCACCGCGCTCCAGCAGGCTGAAGCTCGCCCGCCGCGCCGCGAACAGCTCGAAGGCGCTGGCGATCAGGCCGGACAGCGCCAGTCCGATGCAGAGGGTCCGGATCGACTCGAGGGCGACGGGCGTGAAGACCATTATTCGCGCTCCTGATACAGGTTGCGCGCACTGTACTCACGCCGTTTACCGGTTGTTAAGCACGAGTCTTTGTTAGCGTTAATCCGTGCACAGGTGCGGCCGGCGGGACCCGATCCGAGACGCGGGTCCGGCCGGGGCGCGGGGCCTCAGGCCTCTTCCTCGAGATCGATGTCGAGGATCGCCATCCGGAAGACGAAGGAATCGTCGCCGTCCTCCTTGTCGTCGGCGATCACGCCGATCGACTCCTCGCCGATGAACACCTCGGCGGAGTCGCCGGTCTTCATCGCGGTGAGGCGGATACTGTTGTTCGCGAACTTGCGGCGCAGATAGTCCTGAAGCTTCGCGGTCTCGGCTTTGGTCACGCTGGTCGATCTCCCCTGGCGGCGCTGGCGCCGCGGATGGGCCGAGGGCTTGCCACGCCGCGGGCGGAGCGGCAAGCGCGACGGCCCCGGGTCAGATCCCGTCGCCCAGGTGGATGAACTGATCGAGGGCGACGAGTTGGTCCATAGCCCGGGCCGGATCGTCGCAGCCGGCGGTGCCGACCACGCGCGCCGGCACGCCGACGACCGTCGTGTTCGGCGGTACCGGCCGCAGCACCACCGAGCCCGCCGCCACTCGGGCGCAGGCCCCGACCTCGATGTTGCCCAGGATCTTGGCGCCGGCGCCGATCATCACGCCGCGGCGGATCTTGGGGTGGCGGTCGCCGCGCTGCTTGCCGGTGCCGCCCAGGGTCACGGCGTGGAGGATCGACACGTCGTCCTCGATCACCGCGGTCGACCCGACCACGAGGCCGGTGGCGTGGTCGAGGAAGACGCCCCGACCGATCCGCGCCGCCGGATGGATGTCGCACTGGAACACCTCCGAGACCCGGCTCTGGAGGTAGAGGGCGAGGTCGCGTCGACCGCGGTTCCAGACATGGTGGGCGAGGCGGTAGGCCTGCAGGGCGTGGAAGCCCTTGAAGTACAGGACCGGTTCGAGGGCCCGGAGCGTCGCCGGATCCCGGTCGATCACCGCGCCGATATCGGCGCGGAACGCCTGGCCGATTTCGGGATCGACCGTGATCGCCTCGTGGAAGGCGTGGGCGACGAGTTCGGCCGGGAGCGACGGGTGCCCGAGCCGCGCCGCGACCCGGTGGGAGACCGCGCCTTCCAGCGTGGTGTGGTTCAGGATGGTGGCGACGATGAAGGAGGCGAGCTGCGGCTCGGTCCGCAGGACATCCTCCGCCTCGTCCCGCAACCGCGACCAGACCGGGTCGACGACCGCGAGGTCATGCGATGGGTGAGTGAAGGCAGGACTGGCGCTCATAGTCGGATGCTCATGTCCGGGACTTCGCAGGGTCTGCCGGTCGCGCGTGGGGCGGGGCCGGTCCAGCGCCCGCTCGAGCGGGGTGGTTGTCCCGCCCGGAGAGACGGCAGCGGCGGCGACGGACCGCGGGTACTGCCCTAGCGTGGTGCGCTGCACCGCGGCGATCAAGGGCCGGCGCGGCCCGGGGGTCGCATCGGTCGCATGGCTGTCAGCGAACGCGGGCGGGTCAGTCCGCCAGCGGCACGCCCTGCCCGAACCGCGCCTCGATCACCGCCGTCAGGCGGTCCAGCATCGTCTGGACAGGGATGTTGGAGGTGTCCACCGTCGCCGGGGCCCGGGCGTAGAGCGGCTCGCGGCTCGCCAGCACGGCGCGCAGCTCCTGCATCGCGGAGGCGTGGTCGCCCGTCGTGGCGAGGTGTCCCTGCTCGCGGACGCGGCTCATATGCTCCTCCGGCCGGGCGCGCAGCCAGATGGTGTAGAACGCCTGGAGGAGCAAATCGTAGGTCAGCGGTTCCGCGACGATGCCGCCGCTCGTCGCGAGGATCAGCGGCCCGGGATGCTCGGTCAGGCGCCGCAAGGCCGCCTGCTCGAGCCGGCGGTAGCCTTCCTGGCCGTAGATCGCAAAGATCTCCTGGACCGAGAGGGCGTTCTCCCGCTCGATCTCGGCGTTGAGCTCCACGAAGGTCCAGCCGAGGCGCTCGGCCGCGAGCTTGCCGAGGGTCGACTTGCCGGCGCCGCGCAGTCCGGTCAGCGCCACGCGCGGCCGGTTGCTCGATTCGGGCCGGCTGCCGCCGGACAGGGCCTCCTTGGCGGCGACGATCTGGGCCGGGCTCGCCTGGGCGAGGAGGTCGCGCACCACGGGCCAGTCGGGCAGCGCGTCGTTGCCGGTGATCAGGTCGTCCAGCCGCACACCCATGGCGTTCGCCACCCGCCGCAGCAGGATGATCGAGACGTTGCCCTGGCCGCCCTCTAGCTGCGCGATGTAGCGCTCGGAAAGGCCCGAGGTCTGCGACAGAACCTTGCGCGACAGCCCGCGCACGGTGCGCGCGTGCCTGACGCGTCGCCCGAGGTCCGTGAGAAAGAGAGATTCCTGTTCCACGCCGGTCATGGCGCCGTCCGCTTTCCTGCCAGCTCGAAAGCAGAGTCCGTGCCCTGCATGCCTGCCGCTTCGAGATCCATCGCGCTTTGGCGTTCCGCCAGACAGGAAGCTGCCTGAGAACGTGCGCGTGTAGACCGGCGTTTCCTGCCCTGAGATCCGTCGTGCGCCACCCGCGTACGGCCGCTGTCTCGCGGCGCCGGTCCGTACCGTAACGATCCAACCACGTTGCTGGCGTGGCGCCTATGTGTTGCGGATCGACCCGATGGTCAAGCCTTGGGCATGATCCTTGTGTGGGCAGAAGGCCCGGCCGGGCGGGCGATCGGCGGTCTGCACCCGCGCCGGAGAGGGCGCGCTACTCGACCGGCAGGGCCGTGGCCTCGCGCACCGGCGCGGCGGCCGGAGCGCGCCGCGGCGTCGCGGCGGCGAGCATCTGGAGCGACGGACGGCGCGGCGGCAGCGGCACCTCGACCGCCTCGACCGCCGCCTCGGTGGCCGGTGCCGAAGCGGCTGCGGGGGTCATCGGGGTGGCGGCCGCCGCGGGCTGCGGCGAGAGCCGGAGTTCCGCCATCTGCGCCGGCGAGGCCTCCGCGCTCCCGAGGGCGGTGGGTCGGCGCGGCGGCAGCGGCACCTCCACGGAGGGAACCGAGGCGGCCTGCGGGGCGGCCGGGGTCGCGCCCGCGTCGATGGAGAGGCTGGCGAGTTCGACCGCGGCGGCGGCCAGGGCGGCGGGCCGACGCGGCGGCAGCGGCACCTCGACGGTCTCGGTCGGAACCTCCGCCACGGCGGCGGCCGTCGGCGCGTAGGCCAGGGCGGCCGCGGGGTTGGGTTTGGAGTCGGCGACGCCGCCGCCGAACAGGCTCGCGAGGGCGCTGGCCGACGCCGCCACGGGGGCGACCACCGAGGCGACCTCGGTGGAGATGCCCTGGCGCTTGGCGGCGTAGTAGTAGCCGCGGTTGTAGTACTGGTAGGCCTGGGCGACGTTGCCCTTGGCCGTGCGGTAGGCGCCCGCCAGATAGGCCACGCCGTAGCGCAGGTTGGTCTCCGGATCGTACAGGCCGGCGGCGTCGCCGGTGTAGCCCATGCCGCGCGCGGTCGCATGCTTGATCTGCATGAGACCCAGGGCGCTGCCGCCCTTCGCCCGCGGATTGTAGTTGCTCTCGCGCTTGACCACGGCGTGCACGAAGCTCGCCGGAACGCCGTTCGCCTTCGCCTGCTGCTCGATCAACGCGTCGATATTGTCGCGCGCGCCCTGCCCGAAGGCGGCTGCGGGCGCGACCGCGAGGACGGCGGCCAGGATGAGGCGATGCATTCCGAGACCCGGTGCTGCTTGTTCTGTAGTCAAGCTAGGTCACGGGGAAATGAGGCCGGAAAGCGGCCCCCGTTCGGCAGCCTGTGGGCGGCCGGGGCGACGGGCGTGCTTGTGATCCGCGCGCCACAGGGCGGCGCGCGGACGCGGTCGGCCGGTCTGGGGAGCCGGTCAGGGAAGGATGAAGCGCTCGACCGCGCGGGCGAACCCGTCGGCGTCGTTGCTGTCCGTGACCGCGCTGGCGGCCGCCTGGACGCTCGCCTCGGCATTGCCCATCGCCACGGAGTAGCCGCTCTGTGCGAACATCGGGCGATCGTTCCCGGCATCGCCGAACGTGGCGATCCGCTCGCGCGGGATAGCGAGATGCGCGCTCATCCAGGCGACGAAGCGACCCTTGTCGAGATCGGGCGGGGTCACGTCGAGATAGTACTTCTGCGAGCGGTGGACGGTGGCCCGGCCGGCCAGCGCCGCCGCGATTCGCGTCTCGCAGGCCGCGAGATGGGCGTGGTCGCGGCTGACGCCGACGATCTTGGCGGCCGTACCCATGAGCGTTCCGAGATCCGGCACGACCCGGGGCTCCGCGTCGATCGTGCGGCGCTCCAGGTCGGTGTAGGGACCGTCCGGGTCGCGCAGGCACCACGCGCCGTCGGCGAAGACCCAGACGTCCAGCCCCTCGGCCAGGAGCCGGTCGAGGGCCGCCCGGGCCGCCGGCTCCGGGATGGTCCGCTCCTCGATGATCGACAGGTCCGGCCGGACGACGCTCGCGCCGTTGAAGGCCCCCATCGGCAGGTCGAGGCCGAGCTCCGCCACGAGGCTCCGCAGTCCGATCGGCGGCCGCGCCGAGGCGATGCTGAAGCCGATCCCGGCCGCGCGCAGGCGGCGCACGGCCGCCACCGTCGCCGCCGTCAGGCGCTTGTCCCCGGTGACCAGGGTGCCGTCGACGTCCGAGATCACCAGGGCGATCCCCGCGGCCTTGCCGGTACCTGCTGTCATCGCGTCACTCCCCACCCGGATCCCGCCCCACCCGGATCGCGACGCGCCGCGGTGGCGAGTTCCGCCACGACCCGGTCGGCAATCGCCTCGGGCGGCTCGAGGATCCCGACGGTGATCGGATGCTCGGCGGGGCCCGGGACCTCAAGGGTGGCGAACTGGCTGTCCAGGAGATGCGGCGACATGAAATGACCCTGGCGCTCCGCGAGACGCCGCGCGATCAGGGCCTTGTCGCCGTCGAGGTAGACGATGCGGACCCGCCGGCTGCCCCGGGTGAGGACGTCCCGGTACGCGCGCCGGAGCGCCGAGCAGACCACCACCCCGGACTCGCCGGCGTCGAGGCGCTGCTGGATCCAGGTCGCGATCCGGGCGAGCCACGGCGCGCGGTCCGCGTCGTCGAGGGCGTGGCCAGCGTGCATCTTCGCCACGTGCTCCGGCGCGTGGAAGCTGTCGCCGTCCACGAAGATCCAGCCGAGCTTCTCGGCGATCAGCGCCGCCACGGTGCTCTTCCCGGACCCCGAGACGCCCATGACCACGAGCACCTGAGCGGCCGTCCCGGCATCGAATGGCGGGTCTGATTGGGACGTCATCCGGACCACCGTGGCTCCGAGGCGCGCCGGGGCGCCGCGCGTCACGATCATGCGGAGCGCGCGCGCGGAAGGGAAGATCGCCGCGCCCGACGTTGCCGCCGTGTCGGCAGGAACCGTCGCGGCGCGGGCCGCGTTGACGACCCAGAACGCGAACATTTAGGGAACATGAGTCGCATGGCTACCACCACCGCGAAGGCGACGTCGAAGGCCGATCGGGATTCCGGAGCGCGCCAGGATGCGCACCAGAACGCGCCGGAGAACCCCAAGGCCGACCCGAAGGACGTGTCGAACCAGATCAAGGATCCGGACCAGTGGACCACCGGCGGCGAGCCGATGACCGGCGCGCAGGCCTCCTACCTGAAGACGCTCTCCGAAGAGGCGAAGGAGCCGAAGGCGTTCGATCCCGACCTCGACAAGGCCGAGGCCTCCAAGCGGATCGACGACCTGCGCCACAAGGCCGGCCACGCCTGAGCCGTCGCGGGCGCGCCCTCGCCGGGCGCGCCCGCCGCGCGGGGCGGTGCATATCCCGCCCGGAATCGGCCCGATGCCGTGTTTCGGACACTTCGTTAAGCCGGCGGCAAGCGCGGGCCGGTAACAGCCTTCCGAGCGCGTGGGGCCACGCGGACGGCGGGACGGGAAGGCGCGTTCGACCATGGATGAGCCGGGCGGCGACGGGGCGGGGCGGCGCGCGGTGCGATCCCGGGCGGCGGCCACCCTGACGGATCGGATCCCTGTCGCGGCCGCGCGCTTCGCCCGCGACCTCCGCGGATCCACCGCGACCGAGTACGCCCTGCTCGGGGGCCTGATCTTCCTCGTCGCGGTCGGCAGCATCCGCTACTACGTGTCCCGCGTCAGCGCCGTCTACGGCGACATCACCGCGGCGGTGACCCAGGGGCAGTGAGCGGATCGCGCCGGGGCCGTGCGGCCCTGGAGTCGATGGGCCGGCCCGTTACCGTCGACAGCGCTCGGATTTGTGCCCCGATATTTCAGCAGCGCGCGCTGCGCCCGGCATTCGTCGTCCCTGTGCCCCGAAAAAGCTGTGCTTAACGAGGATGACTTAGCAGTCTCGGTCGTGGCGGGCGGAGTGTGGCTCACCCGCTACGGACACCTGGGCCGCTATGGGCTAGGCACGGGCTCGGCAATACCGATGGGCAACATCTGGATGCGCAAACTTCCCCTCGTCCTGCTCGCCGTCACGGCGATGTCGGGCTGCACGTACCTGCCTGCGGCGGGTCCGACGGCGAGCGCGATCCAGGCCGGGGCCGAGGTCGCCACGGCCGACGGCGGGATCCTTGCCCGCTACGAGATCATCGACGTCACCCCCTCCGTGGTCGAGGCCCTGCGCGGCCGCCCCCTCGACAGCCTGCTCGCCTCCTTCGGCGACCATCGCCCCTCCTCCGAGCCGGTGATCGGCATCGGCGACATGGTCTCGGTCTCCGTCTGGGAGGCCGGATCCGGCGGCCTGTTCTCCGGACCCCTCGTCGCCGACCGCTTCTCCGCCGGATCCAAGTCCGCCCTCATCCCCGAGCAGCCCGTCGGGCGCGACGGCGCCATCTCGGTGCCCTATGCCGGCCGCATCAAGGTCGCCGGCCGCCGCACCCAGGACGTCCAGGCGCTCATCGAGAACGAACTCGCCGGCAAGGCCATCCAGCCCCAGGTGCTGGTCTCGGTCACCCGCCCGATCTCCCAGGCCGTCACCGTCACCGGCGAGGGCGCCGCCGGCGCCCGCCTGCCGCTCTCGGGCCACGGCGACCGCATCCTCGACGTCATCGCCGCCGCCGGCGGCAACCGCGCGCCGGTCAACGAAACCTTCGTGCGGCTCTCGCGCGGGCCGGTGACCGCGACCGTGCCGCTGACCACGGTGGTGTCGAACCCGCGTGAGAACATCTACCTGCGGCCCAACGACGTGCTGACGCTCGTGCGCGACCCGCAGACCTTCATCGCGGTGGGCGCACTGGGCAACAGCACCGAGCTGCCGTTCCAGGCCGACGGCATCACGCTGGCACAGGCGCTGGCCAAGGCGCGCGGCCTGTCGGACTTCGCCGCCGACCCGGCCGGGACGTTCATCTTCCGGTTCGAGCCGGCCAGCGTCGTGCGCCGGCTCAGCCCCGGCTCGAAGCTTCTGGGCACGCCTCTGGTGCCGGTGGTCTACCGGATCGACATGCGCGACCCCAACAGCCTGTTCGTGTCCCAGGCGTTCCGGATGCGCAACCGCGACCTGATCTACGTGTCGAACGCGCCCTTCACCGAGGTCCAGAAGGTCCTCACTGCCTTCAACGGCGTCACCGGACCGGTCGCCTCCGCCGCGACGGCCTACGCCTACGCCAAGTAGGGACCGGGTCGTCGACAGGGCCGCCGCGGAAAAAAATCGCGTTTCGCCGCGTCCTCGCGTATGGGCACTGGGTGCGGGGCGGGATCGAGGCTATGGAGCCGCATCCGCCGTCGCGCCGACGTGTCGCGCAAGGATGCCCAGAAGAGCCCGATGAAGATCGGACGTTTCGTCCCCGCCCACGGGCCGCTCCGGCCCGCGCTGATCGCCCTGAGCCTGTGTCTCGCGCTCCTGCCCGCCACCCAAGCGGTGGCCGACGTGGTGGTCGGCGTCGCGGTTCCGCGGTCTGGTCCCTACGTGGCGGTCGGCGAGCAGGTTTTGCGCGGCGTTGAGGCCGCGGCCCGGGACGCCAACGCCATGGGTGGCCTCGACGGCCAGCCCGTGACCCTCGACGTGCAGGACGATGCCTGCGACTCGAACACCGCCATGGCGGTGGCCAACCACTTCGTCCGGTCGAACGTCCGTCTCGTCGTCGGCCATGTCTGCTCCAACGCCTCCATCGCGGCCTCCGACATCTACGCCCAGAACGGGGTGGTGATGATCACCGCGGCCTCGGTGGCGGCCCGGCTCACCGACCGGGGGCTGCCGAACATCTTCCGGGTCTGCGGCCGCGACGACGACCAGGCGCGCCTGTCCGCCGCCGTGCTGGCCGAGCGGTTCCGCGACCGGAAGATCGCGCTGATCCAGGACCAGACGCCGGCGGCGCGCAGCCTCGCCGCCGCCACCAAGGACAACCTCAACCGCATTGGCGTGAACGAGGCGCTGTTCCTGTCCTTCTCGCCGAGCGACGCCGACGACGCCGCCCTGGTCGACCGCCTCAAGGGCGCGGGGATCGAGGTCGTCTACTACGGCGGCGACGCCGCCGAGATGGGCCGCCTCGTGAAGATCGCGGCGGACCGGGGCTTCCGGCCGCAATGGTTCGGTACCTCGGCCATCGCCACGCCGGACTTCGCAAAGATCGCCGGATCGGCCAGCAACGGCGTGCTGATGACCTTCTACCTCGACCCGAGCCGGCAGCCCGCCGCCGCGGCCGTCGTGAAGGCCTTCAAGGCCGAGGGCGTCGATCCCACGGGCTCGACGATCTACGGGTACGCGGCCATGCAGGCGCTGGTGGCGGCCGGCAACTTCGCCCACTCCACCGAGCCGAGGCCGATCGCGCAGGCCCTGCACACCGAGCGCTTCGATCTCGTGCTCGGCACCGTCGGCTTCGACGCTAAGGGCGACGTCACCGCCCAGGGCTACGTGCTCTACGTGTGGAAGGACGGGAGCTTCACGCCGGCCGGCAAGTGAGGGGCGGACCCCGCACAGGCAACCTCACAAGGTCTCTGCGGCCTCGACCTCCGCGCCGCGCCCGAGGCCGCGCAGCAGCTCTGCCAGATGCGGGCGGACCCGCAATTGCAGGGCGTGCAGCCGCCGCACCGCCGCGCTGAGTTCCCCGTCCCGCCCGAGCATCGCGTCGGCGTAGCCGATCATGCGCGCGTTCGGCCAAGCCGGCTCGCGCAGGGCGTGGAGCCGCTCCACCAGGGCGGCGGCGGACGCGTCCGGCTCGGCCTGCGCGAACAGGGTCAGCAGCGCCGCCGTGGAGCGCGACAGGCCGTAATGGCAGTGGACCAGGAGATGGCCGGCCCCGTCGAGCGCCCGCCCGAAATCCAGGATCGCCGCGACGTGCTCCGGCTCGGGCGGGACGAGACCGTCGCCCGGGCCGAGGCAGTCATGGAACCGGAGGGTCGTGCGGGCGTGGGCGCCGTAGGCGGTGAAGGCCGCGGGCTCCGGCGTGCCGGGATCGAGCAGCGACAGGACGTGGCTCACGCCGCGCGCGCCGTGGCCGGCCAGTTCCTCCAGGCCGCAGACGGTGTGCAGGGTGACGGCGGGCTCGGTTCGCATCCCGGGCGCCTAGCACGGGCACGGTCCGGTTTCGAGGCGCCACGGAACTGCCCGGGCCGCCCGCGGCTTTCGAGAACCGACACGCACGTGCTACCTGCGACCCCCGATCCGGCCCGGACGGGTCGGACCTGCTCGGACGAGATGCCGTTGGACGAACCTCACCTCGCGCGATCCCCCGCGGCCGGGACGCGGCGCCGCAGCGTGCTGACCGCCGGCCTCGGCGCCGCCGCGGCCCTGACCGGGCCGCTCGCCGCGCCGGCCCGGGCCGAGTCCGCCCCGGAGCTGCGCTGGCGCCTGTCCTCCGCCTACCCGAAGACCCTCGACATCCTGTACGGCGCCCCCGAGGCGCTCAGCCGGATCGTCGCGGAGGCCACCGACGGGCGCTTCCAGATCCAGGTCCAGGGCCCCGGCGAGCCGGTCCCGGCCGAGGGCCTGCTCGACGCCGTGGCCGCCGGCACCGTCGAGATGGGACACGGTCCGGCGACCCTCGGCATGGCCAAGGATCCGACCTTCGCGCTGGCCACCGCGGTGCCCTTCGGCCTCAACGCCCGGGGCGCCGCCGCGTGGTGGCAGGCGGGCGGCGCCGCCGAACTCTTCGCCGAGGTCTTCGCCAAGGCCGGGCTGGTCTGCCTGCCGGGCGGCAACACCGGCGCCCAGATGGGCGGCTGGTTCCGTCGCGAGATCAAGACCCTCGCGGACCTGCAGGGCCTGAAGTTCCGGATCGGCGGCATGGGCGGCCAGGTGCTCGCCAAGTTCGGCGTCCAGCCGCAGGCGGTGCCGGGCCCGGAGATCTACGCGGCCGTGGAGAGCAAGAAGCTCGACGCCGCCGAGTGGATCGGGCCCTACGACGACGAGCGGCTCGGCCTGCAGAAGGTCGCGCCGATCTACCATTATCCCGGCTTCTGGGAGGGCGGCGCCCTGCTGCACTTCTGGTTCAACGCCGAGAAGTGGAAGGCGCTGCCGAAATCCTACCAGGGGATCCTCCGGGCCGCGGCGGCCGAGGTCGGCGCTGACGTCCAGGCCAAGTACGACGCCCGCAACCCGCAGGCCCTGCGCCGGCTGGTGGCCGGGGGCGCGCAACTGCGGCCGTTCCCCCAGGACGTCATGGAGGCCGCCCTCAAGAACGCCAACGACGTCTACGCCGAGATCGCCGCCAAGAACGCCGATTTCCGCCGCGTCTACGAGGCGATGCGGACCTTCCGCAACGAGGAGTACCTCTGGTTCCAGGTGGCAGAGTACACCTACGACAACTTCATGATCCGCGCCCGGGCGCGGGGCTGAGGCGTGCGCCGCCGCGGGAGGCCGGCGCGGCGCCCCGGGGCGCTTCAAAGATGGGGACGTCGGGGCCGCGCCCGATTGCCACGCGATCGGGAACGGCTCTAGCGTCCGGCACGGCATCGGCGAGGGGAGGGCTGCATGTTCGGGACGCTGCGGGTCGGATTGGCTCTGCTCGGGGCGGCGCTGCCCCTCCAGGCCCTCGCACAGTCGGCCGCCAACCTGTCGGCCCTGCGCGGGCTGGTCCCGGTGGCCCGGCTGCAGACGACGCCCGACGGCAAAGCGGCGCTCGACGCGAACCTGCGGGTCACCGGCGACATCCAGAGCGGCGCGCTGAAGCAGCCGACGCTCCTGCCGTTCCCCGAGCAGCAGCAGCTCGCCCTGCAGGACTGCTTCATCACCGACGGCAACGCCGCCAACCTCGCCGACGGCCTCGGCACCACGCTCGCCCGCGCCTACCACGCCAAGGCGACCTACAGCGACTACAAGACCTTCACCAGCATCGCGCCGGCGGTCGCCAACCTGATCGGCTACACCAACAACGTGACCAAGTCGGATTCGAATTCCGGCAAGTACTTCTTCGCCAACGCCACGACCAACGGCAAGCATCCGGTCTCGGACGAGGCCGCCGCGATCCTGTCGAACGGCGCCGTCACCGATGTCTTCGGCAAGGCCTACGACCGGCCGGCCGGGAGCCCCGGCGCCGACCGCTACGGCAATTCTCGGCCGTTCCAGACCCTGCCACGCCTCCTCTCGTATCGCGGCAAGGACTATTTCGGTGACGCGTCCGACAGCCTCGACTGGCTGCGCGGCCCCTCGCAGGACCTCGTGAACAGCCCGTCCTACCCGAGCGGGCACACCACCTACGGCTACACCGAGTCCATGGTGCTCGCGCTCCTCGTGCCCGAGCGCTACCAGCAGATGGTCGCCCGCGCCGCCGAGTACGGCAACGACCGGATCATCGTCGGGGCGCACTACGCCATGGACGTGCTGGGCGGCCGGGCGACCTCGCTGCACGCCCTCGCGCACCTGCTCGCCAACGATCCGGCCTATGTCGGCCAGATCCGGAAGAACCCGGCCGTCCTCGACAAGGCGTCCGCCGAGGCCGACAGGACGGTCGGCGTGACGGATTACCGGGCGCTCCTAACGGAGGCCCGCGCGGCGATGACCGAGGCGCTGAAGGCCGGCTGCGGCGACGCGGTGTCGGCCTGCGCGGCGAAGGATACCGGCCGGTTCAAGGACGCGGCCGCCAACGCCGCCTTCTACGCGGCGACCCAGACCTACGGCCTGCCCGTGGTGCATCCGGACACCGCCGGCCGGCGGGAGGACGTGGGCAAGATCGCGCCGGAGGCCGGCCACCTGCTGACCGCGGCCTTCCCGGCGCTGACGCTCGACGAGGCCAACGCGATCCTCACCGAGACGCAGGGGCCGGGCGGCGGTTTCCTCGACGACGGCTCGGAATTCGGCGTCTACGCGCGCCTCGACCTCTACACGGCGGCCGGCAAGGCCGCGGCGCTGGCGGCGAGCCGGGCGGGGTCCAGCGCGACGCGCTGACACGCCGTGGCCGAGGGCCTGTCGGATCGCCGGCGGCGCGGATCTCCCAGAGAGGCAGGGCCGCCGGAGAGGGGTCCGTCGCGCCCCGGGCGCCCCGCCTGCGCGGGAAGCGCGCTGCCCCTCAACGCGCCCGCGGAAGGGCCGGACCGGGGCCCGCGCCTGCTCCGGACAGAAAAAAGGCCACTCCCGAAGGAGCGGCCCGAAGTCTAGGGAGGAAACGCCCAAGAAGGGCTGCGGAAGGGCGACGCCATCGCCTTCCCGCGCTGCACAATCTGCGCTCCTCGACGGAAAATTCAAGAGCATCAGGACAGCAGGGCTGTCCTTTCGTGCGCTCGCGCACGCGTCGCTTCCCGCCTGTGTTGAAAATGTCGCAGGCCGTCGAGCGCGATCGAAACCTGCATTGTCGCGGGCGGGACCGATCGATCGCCGTGCAAGTCCCTGATGAGGCGGGGGTTTGGCGGCTGGAGCCGGAGTTCGGCCCGTCGCCTCGACTGCGGCTTTTCATCCGTCCGGTCCGGACGGACGAAAATCCCGCCCGCTCTACCTTCTCCGGCCAAGGTTCCGGCGCGGCGCGCCAAGCAAGGAGCAGGTGAGCATGGCGATCCAGGGCGAACGGATCCGGATCCTCAACGATGTCGAGCCGCGCGAAGACGGCGCCTACGTCCTGTATCTCCTGCAGCAGGCCAACCGGGCGACGTTTAATCCGGCTCTCGAACTCGCCATCGAGGAGGGAAACCGCCTCGATCTGCCGGTCATCGCCTGCTTCGGCCTGCTGGACGGCGCGAGCGGCTTTCCAGAGGCCAATGCCCGGCACTACGCCTTCCTGCTCCAGGGTCTCGCGGACGCGAAGGCAGGCCTGGAGAAGCGCGGGATCGGCTTCGTCATGCGCAAGTGCTCGCCCGCCGAGATCGCCATCGCCCTCGCCGAGGACGCCGCGCTCCTCGTGCTCGACCGCGGCTACCTCGCGATCCAGAAGGGCTGGTACCGGCAGATCGCCAAGTCGGTGAAGACGCGGATCGTCCAGGTCGAGGGCGACGTCGTCGTGCCGGTCGAGACGGCCTCGCCGAAGCACGAGTACGCCGCCCGGACGCTGAGGCCGAAGCTGAACCGGCTGTGGGACCCGTTCCTCGCGGCGCTGAAACCCCGCCGGGTGAAGCGCGCGGCCGATCGCCTGACGCTGAAGAGCGCGATCGACGTCTCCGATCCGGAGGCCGTGCTGGCCGGCATGACCCTCGACCGGGAGGTCGGCCCGGTGAAGCGCTTCACGGGCGGCGAGACGCAGGCCCGCAAGCGCCTGAAGGCGTTCCTGCAGGACGGGTTCTCGGGCTACGGCGCGGGGCGCAACATGCCGGAGGCGGCCGCCGCCTCGCACATGAGCCCCTACCTGCATTTCGGGCAGATCTCGCCGGTGGAGATCGCCCTGGCGGTGCGGGAGGCCAAGGTCGGCGATGCCGACGACCGCGGCGCCTACCTGGAGGAGCTGATCGTCCGGCGCGAGCTCGCCATGAACCACGTCTTCTACACGGAGGGCTACGACGCCTACGGCAGGGCCGTGCCGGACTGGGCGCGCAAGACCCTGGCCGAGCACGCGAAGGACGAGCGCCCCTACGCCTACTCGGAGGCGCAGCTCGCCGCCGGCGAGACCCACGACCGCTACTGGAACGCCGCGATGCGCGAGATGCGCGAGACCGGCTACATGCACAACCAGCTGCGGATGTACTGGGGCAAGAAGATCCTCGAATGGTCCCCGTCGCCCGAGGAGGGCTTCGCGCGGACGCTCCGCCTGAACAACCGCTACTTCCTCGACGGGCGCGATCCGAACTCCTTCACCAACGTCGCCTGGGTGTACGGCCTGCACGACCGGCCCTGGCAGAAGCGCGAGATCTTCGGCACGGTCCGCTATCAGAGCGAGAACTCGCTCAAGAAGTTCGACGCCAAGGCTTATGTGCGGGCGGTGGAGAAGCTCTGCGCCGCCGAGGGCTGAGGCGGGACGGCCGCGCGGCCGCTGGGGCGCTTCGGTATCCTCGCAATCGTCGCACGATGACCGGACCGGGCGGCAGCGTATTGCGACGCTAGTCTCCGCGGAGGCTCAGTCGTCTCGCGCGCACAGGTTCGTGAAGAAACGCTTTCCCGGCCTCGGATGTTTCGAGCCCACTTCCGGCCCGTCGCGGACGGCCGGACATGATCCGGCGACAACTCGGTCGGACCGGGGTCGGATCATCGCGCTGCTCGAAACTGAACGGAGGACGACGATGCGGATGAAGCTGGCAGGCGCAGCACTCCTCGCGCTCGGAACCTTGGCCGCCACGGCCGGCACGGCGGAGGCTGCCCAGGGCTGCGGCCCGGGCTTCCACCGGGGCTGGTCAGGCTGGTGCAAGCCGAACTGGCGCCCCTACGCGTACCGCCCGGTCTACTACGCCCGGCCGGTGGCCTACGGCTGGGGCCGTCCCTGGGGCTGGCACCATCGGTGGGGCTGGCGCCACGCGGGCTGGCATCGCCCCTGGGGCTGGCACCATCACGGCGGCTGGCATCGGGCCGCCTGGCACCACAGGTGGTGATCGGTTGAGCGGCGGGGCCGGCACGCCGGTGCCGGCCCCCGTCTAGCCCGCGGAGGGGCCTTTCCTTGACCATTGCGCTATAGCGTCCGCTCTCACTGCGCGGACGAGGTGCTCTTTCATGGTCGAGAAGCGGGACGAGGTGCGGGACACGACGGATGCTCCGCCCCCGCAACGGTCGCGCTACCGCCGCTCGATCATGCGCCTGCGGTCGGCCTCGATGGAGGCCTATCCGCTCTGGCGCGGGCGGCTGCTCTTCCTCGTGGGCGGCATCGGCGTGGGCCTCGCCGCCGTGCTGATGGCCAAGGGCGCCGACCTCGCGCAGGACGGGTTCCGGCGGCTCACCGCGCCGTCGCCACTGATCGCCCTGGTGCTGACGCCCGCGGGCTTCGCCCTCGCGGCGCTGCTCGCCCTCACGGTCTTCCCGAACTCGCAGGGCTCGGGCATCCCGCAGGTGATCGCCGCCCGCCACGCCCGGGATACCGGCTTCCGCTACTCCCTGATCTCGCCGCGCGTGGCCTTCGGCAAGGTGCTGGTCCTGTTCCTGGGCCTGTTCTGCGGCGCCTCCGCGGGCCGCGAGGGGCCGACCGTGCAGGTCGGCGCCGCGATCATGGCCGCCTTCGGCCGCCTGACCCCGGAGCGCCTGCCCGGGCTGCTCCTCGCGGGCGGCGCGGCCGGGGTCGCTGCGGCCTTCAACACGCCCCTCGCCGGCATCGTGTTCGGCATCGAGGAGCTGGGACGCGCCTACGAGGCGCGCTCCTCCGGCCTGATCGTGGCCGGGATCGTGGCCGCGGGCCTGACCTCGCTCGGGCTCCTCGGCAACTATACCTATTTCGGGACGACCGACGCCGCCCTGCCGCTGGCGGCCAGCTGGATCGTGCCGCTGATCGCCGTGGTCGGCGGCCTCGCGGGCGGCCTGTTCAGCCGCCTCGTCATCCTGTTCGCCCGCGGCCTGCCGGGCGCGGCCGGACGGATGATCCGGAAGCGGCCCGTGATCTTCGCGGCGGCCTGCGGGCTGTGCGTCGCCCTGTGCGGCCTCGCCTCCGGGGGCGCCGCCTACGGGACCGGCTACGAGGAGGCCAAGGCCATCCTCCACGGCGACGCGACGGCCGGCTGGACCTACGCGCCCCTGAAATTCGCCGCCACCGTGCTCAGCTCGATCAGCGGTATCCCGGGCGGCCTGTTCGCGCCGTCCCTGGCGGTCGGGGCCGGCCTCGGCGGCACGGTCCACGGATTCCTGCCGGGCATGCCCGTCGGCGCCGTCGTGCTGATCGGGATGGTGGCCTACCTGACGGGCGTGCTGCAGGCGCCGATCACCAGCTTCGTCATCGTGACCGAGATGACCCAGAACCACGCGATGGTGATCCCCCTGATGGTCGCGGCGCTCCTGGCCGACGCGGCCTCGAAGGCGATCTGCCGCGGCGGCCTCTACCACACTCTGGCGGAGATCATGCTGGAACGGGCCGACGTGCCGGCGCAGCCCGTGGCGAAGACCGGCTGACCGCGTCCCCGACCGAGCGGCCGGACGCGGGTAAGAATAAAAGCGGACCGGTCCGGAATCCGCGGAACGGTCTCGCTTGGCGTCGGTTGAGGCAGCAGCATCAGGCCCCGCGCCGGGGCGCAGCCGGAGTGACGCCATGACCCTTCTGAAATGGGCCCTCATCTGCTTCGTGATCTCGCTGATCGCCGGCGGTCTCGGCTTCACCGGCATCGCCTCCGGCGCCGGCTCGCTGGCCCGCATCCTGTTCGGCCTGTTCCTGCTCATCGCCATCGTGATCGTGGTCATCGCTTTCGCGGTCGGCCAGGCGGTGTTCTGAGGCCGGGGCGGTGCGCGGCGCGGTCTGCCTCGTCACCGGGGCGACCGGCGGCATCGGCTACGAGACGGCCCTCGGTCTCGCGCGCCTCGGCGCGCGGGTCGCCATGGTCGGCCGGGACAGCGGGAAGCTGCAGGCCTGCGCCGACAGGATCCGCGCCGCGGTGCCCGGCGCCGCCGTGGAGCCGCACCGCGCGGACCTGTCCGCGCAGGCCGAGATCCGCCGGCTCGCCGGGACCCTGCGTGCGGCCTATCCGCGCCTCGACGTGCTGGTGAACAATGCCGGCGCAATCTTCGACCGGCGCACGCTGACCGTCGACGGGATCGAGCGGACCTGGGCGCTCGACCATCTGGGCTACGTGCTCCTGACCCTCGAACTCCTCGACACGCTGAAGGACGCGGCGGCGGCGGGCGGGAAGCCGCGGATCGTCAACGTCGCATCGGCGGCCCATTACCGGGGGCACATCGACTTCGACGACGTCGAGGGCGCCCGGCGCTACCGGGCGATGGGCGCGTATGCCCAGGCCAAGCTCGCCAACGTGCTGTTCACCTACGCGCTGGCTCGACGGCTGCGCGACGGCGGCATCGCGGCGAACGCCGTCCATCCGGGGGTGGTCAATACCGGCTTCGCCAAGAACACCGGCGGCCTGCTCGGCGCGGCCTGGGCGCTGATCCGGCCGTTCCTGATCACGCCCGAGAAGGGCGCGCGGACATCCCTCCGCGTGGCTAGCGACCCGGCCCTGGACGGGGTCACGGGCCGATACTTCTCCCACGGTCGGCCGAAGGTCTCCTCGGCCGAGAGCCGCGACGAGGCCGTCCAGGAGCGGCTCTGGGAGCTGAGCCTCCGGCAGGTGGGCCGGAGCGACTGAAGATCGGAGCGTTCGGTGGCGGCGGTCTCAGGGGGGCGGCGGGTCGAGCAGCACCCAGAGTCGCGCGATCCTGCCGTCCACGATCTCGGCAACGTCCGTCCCGGTGACCGCGACCGGGCCGCCCTCCGGACCGGCTTCCCAGCGCAGCGATCCCACGCCGTGGTGTCCGGCGGCCGTGCCGACGGGCACGAAGCGGAAGGTCGGCCCGAACCGGTCCAGGAGCGCCCCGGCGACCGCGGCGATCGCGGCCCGCCCGCGCACGACGTTGTCCGGCTCGAACAGGGTCGGCTCGGCCACGTAGAGCTCGGCCAGGGCGGCCGCCCGCGCGCCGGCGTCCCGCGCGTTGAAGATCCGCGCGAGATTGGCGCGCAGCAGCCGGTCGTAGTCCAGCTCCGTCGCCGGTGCGGCCTCCGTGCCATCGGACATCGCGCGTCTCCTTCGAAGGGGGGCGTCGGGCGTGCCGCCCGCGGCGGAAGGCGACTCAGATCAGGCGGTCGCCGCCGTCGATGTGCAGGGTCTCGCCGTTCATGAAGCCGTTGCTCATCAAGAAGACGACGGCGGCACCGGCCTCCGCGGCGGTGCCGAGGCGTCTCTGCGGCAGCCTCTCGGTCAGCCCGGCCACGTAGGCGTCACGGTGGGCGCCGAGCGTGCGGGCCAGGAGCGGGGTGTCGGTGGTGCCGGGCGAGAGCGCGTTCACCCGCACCGGTGCCAGTTCGAGCGCGAGGCCGCGGGCGAAGGCCTCCATCGCGGCCGACGCCGCCGCCAGCACGGCGGTCCCCTGGGCGCTCGGGCGGTCTGCCAGGGCGCCGGAGACGAGGGTGACCGAGCCGTCCCCGGCGAGTCGGCCGCCGAGGGCGCGCAGGGCATGAATGGCAGCCCAGATTCGCTCGTCGAAGGCCCGCGCGAGGTGCTCGACCTCGGCCTCGAGGACCCTGCCGGCCACGAAGGTCCCGGCCAGCAGCGCGAGGTGGTCGACGCGGGGGATGTCGGCCAGAGCGGTCGCGATCGTCTCGGGCCGCGTCACGTCGGCGGCGCGCCAGCCGGCGAAGCCGTTCTCCGCCGCGGCGCGCTCGGCGCCCGCCGCGTGGCGGCCGACGACGACGACCTCCGCGCCCGCCGCCCCGGCCTGGCGGGCGGCCGCGAGGCCTATGCCCGAGGTGCCGCCGACGACCACGACGGTGCGATCCTGAAGGGTGCTGCTCATGGCGGGAAACCTGGCCGGTCGTCGCCAGCGCGGCGCCGATGGACGGGAGATTGGGCCAGCGACCCCTCCTTGATAATCGGTCCGCTCTTCGCTTCAGTCGTGCCGTCATGGAACAGATCGGCCTCGACCGTCTCACGGGCATCGTCGCCTTCGCCCGCTCCGCCTCCCTCGGCAGCTACTCGGCGGCCGCCCGCTCCCTCGGCATCTCGCCCTCGGCGGTGAGCAAGAGCGTGCAGCGGCTGGAGGCGCGGCTCGGCGTGAGCCTCTTCACCCGGACGACCCGCTCGCTGACCCTGACGCCGGAGGGGCGCGACCTGCAGGAGCGCGCGCTGCGGCTCCTCCGCGAGGCCGAGGCGATCGAGCAGGCGGCGGTCGCGGCACGCTCCGAGCCCGCCGGCACCCTGAAGGTAGCGGCGTCGATCCCGGTCGGCGTCCACCTGCTCGCGCCGGCCCTGCCGCGCTTCCGCGCGCGCCATCCGAAGCTGTCGGTCGACCTGCGCCTGAGCGACCGCTTCGTGGACCTGATCGAGGAGGGCGTCGACGTCGCGATCCGGGTCGGCGACCTCGCGGATTCCCGGCTGGTCTCGCGCCGCCTCGCGCCGCACCGGGTCTGCGCCTTCGCGGCCCCGGCCTATCTGGCGCGGCGCGGCACGCCGCGGCATCCGGACGATCTGGTCCACCACGACTGCGTGAACTTCCGCTTCCAGAGCACGGGGCAGGCCCTGCGCTGGCCGTTCCACGTGGGCGGCCGCAGGGTCGAGATCACGCCGGATACCGGCATCGTCGCGGATTTCAGCGACGCGGTGACGGCGGTGCTGGTGGCCGGTGGCGGTATCGGCATCTCGCCGACCTACATCGCCGCACCGCATGTCGGGCGGGGCGCGCTCATCCCGATCCTGCAGGACTTCGCGGTCGAGCGCTCGGTCTTCACGGCGCTCTGGCCGGAGAGCCGGCGCGGCAGCCCGAACGTGCGGGCGTTCCTCGCTTTCCTCGACGAGGTCTTCCCGTCGCCTGTCCCCTGGGACGCCGTGCTCGCGCCGGCCCCGACGCCCGGTGCGGCCGCCTGACGGAGGTCCGTGCGCGCCGGCGAGGCGGCACCCCTCAGGCCGCCGCCCGGACCTTGTGGTCGCCCTGCTGCTGGATCTCGATGAAGACCCGGGTCACGTCGGGGCTGCGCGCCTTCAGCGCCCGGTCGAGGCGCGTGACGAGGCTCTCGACCTCGCCGGCGCTGAGATCGTCGGTCATGTCGATGCTGAGATTGACCAGGATGTCGGACGGGCCGAGGTGCTGGGTCAGCACCTCGTTGACGTGGACCACGCCCGGCTCGCCGCGGACCAGCTCCGCGATCGCCGCTACGACCTCGGGATCGGCCGCCTCGCCGATCAGCAGACCGTGCGTCTCGACCATCAGGAACGCCGCCATGCCGATCAGCACGAGGCCGATGCCGACCGACGCCCAGCCGTCGAGGCTCGGCATCTCCAGGAGGTGGGACAGGGCCACGCCGGCGAGCGCGATCAGCAGGCCGATCAGGGCGGCGGTGTCCTCCGCGAGCACCGTGAACAGGGTCGGGTCCTTGCTGCGCCGGATCGCCCGCACGGCCGAGTGCTTGCCCTTCTCGGCCCAGAACTGGCGCATCGCAACGAAGAACGACGTGCCCTCCGCCGCGATGGCGAAGCCCAGGATCGCGACGTTCACCCAGAGGCCGGGCAGGCGGTAGCCGAACAACTCGGCATCGACGTCCGGCTCGGGATGGCGGACCCGCTCGATCCCCTCGTAGACGGCGAACAGTCCGCCGCCGAGGAAGATCATCAGCGCGACCACGAAGGCGTAGAAGTAGATCTCGCGCCCGTAGCCGAACGGGTGGCGGGCGTCGGCCGGGCGCTCGGCCCGCTTCATGCCGACGAGGAGCAGCACCTGGTTCGCCGTGTCGACCACCGAGTGTACGCCCTCGGCGAGCATGGCGGTCGAGCCGGTCAGCGCCCCGCCCACGAACTTCGCCGCCGCGATGGCGAGGTTGGCGCCCGCCGCCGCGTAGATCGCTCCCGTGCTTTCGTGCGCCATCCGGAACTCCCTGCGCGGTCTGGGGGACACCGGGCTCTTGGACCCCGGCACGGCGTCGCCGCCGCGGCGATGCAAGCGTCGCGGCGCGCAGGTTGTTCCCGTGTGGACGCGGGCCGGTGCCCCGTGCAACCTGCGGCCGCTCAACGAGTCCCGGAGGCAGCATGGCCGATGCCCGCTACGATCCCGACAACATCTTCGCCAAGATCCTGCGGGGCGAGATCCCCTGCCACCGCGTCTACGAGGACGCCCACACCCTGGCCTTCATGGACGTGATGCCCCAGGGCGAGGGCCACACGCTGGTGATCCCGAAGGCGCCGGCCCGGGGCCTGCTCGACGCCGACCCGGACTCGCTCGGCGCCCTGATGGCGAGCGTCCAGAAGGTCGCCCGCGCCGTGAAGGCGGCGTTCCGGGCCGAGGGTCTGACCGTGTTCCAGTTCAACGAGCCGGCCGGCGGCCAGACCGTCTTCCACCTGCACGTCCACGTCATCCCGCGGCGCGAGGGCGTGCCGCTGAAGCGCCACGAGGGCGGGATGGCCGATAACGGGGTCCTCGCCGAGCACGCCGCCCGCATCCGCGCGGCGCTCGAGGCACAGGCCTGACGCCCAGGCCTTACGATCAGGCCGCGCTCGCCGAGTCGCCCGACTGGGCCATGCTGGCGAGCAGCCGGCGCAGGGCGGCGTTCTCGGTCTCGAGCTCGCTGATGCGCTTCAGCAGCAGGGTCACGGAGGCGTCCGTCGCGGCCGGATCGGGCGAAGCGGGCGCGGTGCCGGCCCGGGCCGGCGCCTCGAAGGTCACGCCGATGCCGTCCTCCCGGCGCCAGCGCAGGGTGGCCCGGTAGGTCCGGTCCTTCTGCGGGATGTAGAGATCGAACGCGTCCGGAAGCGTGGTGGCCTCGCTCATCACGAGGCGCGCGCCCGTGGGGGACATGTCGCGCACCAGGCAGTCGAGGCTCGACGACCCGTTGTTGAAGACGATGCGGCCCTTGAGGAAGACCCTCTGGCGCGCCTCTCTGCGATGCTCCGACATGCGGGCGGCTCCGGACAGCTGACGGTTCCGCGAAACCTGCACGCGAGCCCTTAAGGAATCTTGGTCGCGATCGCCGAGTCGAGGCCCGCTATAGGGCTCGATACCGGTAACGTGCTGCCGCCAAGGCTCCGGAAGAGCGAGTCCGCGCCCCGGGCCGGTCCGATTTACGCGCGACGACTTCGGTTCGTCGTTCCGTGGCCGGAGCGGCGACCCGGCAGCGCCGCGCCGATCGTCCCGACGCCGTCCTGCTCGCCGTGACGGACGGGGCCCGCTCAGGCGATGAAGCGCCGGTCCACGGTCTGGAACAGGTAGAAGCCGTTGAAGCGCACCGCGGTGTCGGCGGCCCGCCCGTCGAAGTCGAGGGGCTGCCGGCCGCCGTCGCCCAGCTTGCCGCCGAAGGTCCAGCGACCCGCGCCGATGAAGGGCGGGACCGTGCTGGCCTCCGGCACCGCGCAGCAGAGGCCCTCCTCGCCCTTGAGCTGGAACAGGTTGTAGCTTCGCATCCGAAGTCCTCCGCCTGGCCGCCCTCGAAGCCAATTTTCCCAATACAAGATTTCGCATTGCGAAGAATCGGCTTGACCGTGCTCATAATGGCACAATCGGTCGAGTTTGTGACGGTCAAGTTTCAGGGACGTTTCGGTTCAACTCGTCGATCCAGATCCGCGCCGACCCGTCGGAGGGCGCGCGCCAGTCGCCCCGGGGCGACAGGGAGCCCCCCGCCGAGACCTTTCGGCCCGTTCGGGAGCGCCGAGCGCTTGAACTGGCTGAAGCCGAAGTAGCGGCTCAGGAACACCCCGAGCCAGCGGCGGATCTCCGGGAGGTCGTAGGCGACCCGCTTGGTCTCCGGGAAGTCGGGCGCCCAGGTGCCGCGCTCCCTGTCGCCCCAGGCGTGCAGCGCCAGGAAGGCGATCTTCGAGGGCCGGAACCCGTACCGGAGCGTGTAGAATAGGTTGAAATCCTGCAGCGCGTAGGGGCCGATCGTCCCCTCGGTGCTCTGCGGGCTGTCGTCCTGGTCCACCGGCACCAGCTCGGGGGAGATCTCGGTGTCGAGGACCGCCTGGAGGGTACGGGCCTCGTCCGGGCCGACCTCGCCGTTGCCGATCACCCAGCGGATCAGGTGCTGGATCAGCGTCTTGGGCACGCCGGCGTTGACCGCGTAGTGGCTCATCTGGTCGCCGACGCCGTAGGTGCACCAGCCGAGCGCGAGCTCCGACAGGTCGCCGGTGCCGACCACGATGCCGCCGGCGTGGTTCGCCAGCCGGAACAGGTAGTCGGTGCGCAGGCCCGCCTGCACGTTCTCGAAGGTCACGTCGTAGACCGCCTCGCCCTTGGCGAAGGGGTGGTCCATGTCGGCGAGCATCTGCTTGGCGGCCGGGCGGATGTCGATCTCGGCGGCCGTGCAGCCCAGCGCCTTCATGAGCGCGTGGGCGTTGGTCTTGGTGGCGTTCGAGGTGGCGAACCCCGGCAGCGTGTAGGCCAGGATGTCCGAGCGCGGGTATCCCAGGCGGTCGAACGCCTTGGCGATCACGATCAGCGCGTGGGTCGAATCGAGGCCGCCCGAGACGCCGATGACGGCCTTCCGGGTGCCGGTGGCCTCCAGGCGCTTGGCGAGGCCGGCGACCTGGATGTTGTAGGCCTCGTAGCAATCCTGCGCGAGGCGCGACGGGTCGGCCGGCACGAATGGGAACCGCTCGATCCGCCGGATCAGGCCGAGATCGGCCTCGGGCGGGTTGAGCCGGAACGGCACCCGGCGATAGGGCAGGGCGCGGCCGCGCGCGTCGTCGTCGAAGCTGCCCGCCTGCAGGCGCTCCTGGGCGATCAGGTCGAGGTCGATGTCGGCCAGCGTCGTCACCGGCTTCTCGGGGAAGCGCTCGCCCTCGGCGAGGCGCACGCCGAGCTCGTCGACGCTGGTCTGGCCGTCCCAGGACAGGTCGGTGGTCGATTCGCCCTGGCCGGCCGCCGCGTAGACATACGCGCAGGCGCCCCGCATCGAGGCCGCCCGGGACAGGAGCGCCCGCGACTCGGCGCGGCCCACCGTGATCGGGCTGCCCGAGAGGTTCGCCAGCACGGTGGCGCCGGCGAGCGCGGCGCGCATGCCGGGGGGCTCGGGCACCCACAGGTCCTCGCAGATCTCCACCCCGACCACGAGGCCCGGCAGGTCCTCGGCCGGGAACAGCAGGTCGGTGCCGAACGGCGCGTCCTGACCGGCGACCCGGACGGTCTCGCCGACGATCCCGGCGCCGGAGGCGAAGTGGCGCTTCTCGTAGAACTCCCGGTAGTTCGGCAGGAAGGTCTTCGGGACGACGCCGAGCAGGCGGCCGCCCTGGATGGCGAGCGCGCAATTGTAGACGCGGTGCCGCCAGCGCAGGGGCGCGCCGACGATCAGCAGCGGCCGGAGACGGGCCGAGTCGGCGATCACGCGGGCGGCCGCGGCCTCGACCGCGTCGAGCAGGGTCTGCTGGAGCAGCAGATCCTCGATCGCGTAGGCCGAGAGGCCGAGCTCGGTGAAGACCGCCAGCACCGCGCCCGAATCGTGGCAGGTCCGGGCGAGGTCGAGGACGACGTCGGCGTTGCGCTCGGGCTCGGCCGGATGGCTCCGGCCGGTGCAGGCCGCGACCCGGGCGAAGCCGTGGCGGTAGAGGGAGCGGAAGCGCGCCGGCGATTCGGAGGTGGCTGGAGACACGGGCACCTGTCCGGGTGAGGGGTGGCTGCGGGTTACTATAGCGGACGCGGGCGGGGGGCAGCGCGGAGTCTGTTCGCGCCCTGGCCGGTTCCCGACGTCATCGCGAGAGACTGCGCTGCGGCGGACCGGGACGGGGCCCAGATCGCGATTTCCAATCCATAGGGCGTCGTTACCTCGAGATTCCGCGTTCGAATCGGTCGCCGGTGGCCGTGACGGCCCGGCCGCGGCGATGCGGGGCCCTGCCGGAGCGCCGGGCCGAACGTCCCGCATGGTTTCCGCACCGCGGCCGACGGCAAGCCTCCATTAACGACGAATGGCCTAACTCAGGAACAGCCGCCGCGCGTCGGCGGATCCCTGTTTCGAGTATCGTCTGAGAACCCATGCGCGCATCGGGACGGCCTCCGTACTCCCACCGTGACCCCGCCCGCCCTGTCCGCGGCGGCGACCGCTCGGGCCTCTCCCTGGGAGCCCTGGCGCACCGGCTGATGGCGCTCCGCGCGAGCCTCACCCGCCGCTTCTCCGGCTCTCCCGCGGGCCTGCCCGCCCGCCCGTCCTACGGCGCGCCCGGGCGGCGGGCCGAGCCGAGCTGGCTCACCCCGCCGGGCGCGATGGTCGGCCGCGAGGGCTCCGAGCGCGCCCCGCGCGCCGCGGCGCCCGAGCCGCACTGGCCGGCCCAGGTCTTCGACGACCGGGCGAGCCTCGACGCCCTCGACGCCCCGATCTTCGAGAGCCGGATCGACCGCAGCGCCTCCTCGCCGGGCGTGCTGGTGCGCCAGCCGCGCCGCCCCGCCGCCATCGCCCCCGACTACGCGCCGGCCGCGGCTCCGCTCGCGGGCCATGCGGCCGGCCATGTGGCCCACCAAGTGACCGACCACGTCGCGACGCCGGCCGCCGCGCCGGCGCCGGCCGCGCCCTCGGCGGTCCGCTACACCCGCACCCCCGATTCGGTCCTGCAGGAGCGCCGCCAGCGCGCCCTCGAGGCCGAGCGCGTCGCCCTGGAGCGCGCCCGTGCCGAGGCGCAGGCCGCTGCCCTCGCCCTGGAGACCGAGCGGGCCGCCCGCGAAGAGGCCGAGCAGGAGCGGGTCGAGCGCGCGCGGATCGCGGCCGAGGCGGCCGAGCGCGCCGCAGCCGTGCCGGCCCTGCCGGAAGCCGCCGCGCCGGACGCGGAGCCGGTGCCGCTGTGGCGCCAGCCCTTCGTCGCGCCGCCGGGCGTCCGCTTCTTCCGCACGCCGGACCGCCGCCCGGTCCGGCCCGCGGTCGAGCTGGCCGCCTCCACGGCGGCGATCGCCCCGGTCGCGGCCGCGTTGGTCGCCGCCGCGCCGGTCGAGACGGTCGCCGAGGCCCCGGCCCGCGACTGGTCGGACCTGCCGGACTGGTCCGAGGTCCAGCCCTGGTTCGACGGCGGCGACTGGTCGTCCGTCGATGCCTGGTCGGCCCTGGAGGCGCAGCCCGCCGAAGTCGCGCCGACCCCGGCCGCCGTATTGGCGCCGGCGGCGTCCGACGAGCGCTTCGTCTCCATGCCCCTCGACATCTCGCACCTGCGGTCGCTGCCGCCGCGGCCGGTCTACGTGCTCGACCGGCTCGTCCGGTTCGACCAGCCGCCGCGTCCCGCCGATGGGCAGGATAACGGGACGGAGACCGGCCAGCGGATGGACGAGGCCGCCTCGATCCGGAGCGCCTTCCTGCCGCCCGTCGCGCAGCCGGCCGCGTCCGGCCTGTCGCTGGTCTTCGGCCCCGGCAGCGCCGCGGCCGAGCCTCCGGCCGCCCCCGCGTCCGAGGCGCCCCGCCGCGCGCCGGCTCTCAGCGCCATGGCAGCGCGGGCGGCGATCCGCGCGGCCGGCCAGCCGACCGCCGTCCCGCCAGCACCCCCGGCCGTGCCCGAAGCCGGTCCCGCCCCAGTCGTTGCCGCGCCGGTCGCCGCGCGTGCCGAGGCGGATCGCGTTGTGATCCCGATGACGCCGCGCCCGGTCCTGCTCCGCGGCAAGCTGGCGCCGCAGCCGGAGCCGGTCGAGACGGAGATCGAGGCGGAGATCGGGGTCGAGGCCGAGCCGGTCGCCGCTGCCGTCGAGGCGATCGAGGTCGCGGCCCTGCCGGCCCCCGCGCCGGCGTCGGTCACCCTGGTGGCGCCGCGGGCACACCTGATCCCGGCCGGCCGCCACCTCGAGATCGCGCCGATCGAGAACGCCGATTACGAGCTGCCGTCCCTCGAACTGCTCGCCCTGCCGGCGCCGGGCGGCAGCGAGGAGGTCGACGCCGACGTGCTGGAGCAGAACGCCCTCAACCTGCAGCAGACGGTCCAGGATTTCGGCGTGCGCGGCGACATCCTGGCGGTGCGGCCGGGCCCGGTCGTCACCCTCTACGAGCTCGAGCCCGCGCCGGGCACCAAGTCCAGCCGCGTGATCGGCCTGTCGGACGACATCGCCCGGTCGATGTCGGCGGTCTCGGCCCGCGTCGCGGTCGTCCCCGGCCGGAACGTCATCGGCATCGAGCTGCCGAACGAGACCCGCGAGACCGTGTACCTGCGCGAGCTGCTCTCGTCGGCCGACTTCGCCGAGAGCAAGCACAAGCTGGCGCTGTGCCTGGGCAAGAACATCGGCGGCGAGCCGATCATCGCCGACCTCGCGCGCATGCCGCACCTCCTGGTCGCCGGCACCACCGGCTCGGGCAAGTCGGTGGCGATCAACACCATGATCCTGTCGCTGCTCTACCGGCTCAAGCCCGAGGAGTGCCGCCTGATCATGGTCGATCCGAAGATGCTGGAGCTGTCGGTCTACGACGGCATCCCGCACCTGCTCTCCCCGGTCGTCATCGACCCCAAGAAGGCGGTCATCGCCCTCAAGTGGGCCGTGCGCGAGATGGAAGAGCGCTACAAGAAGATGGCCAAGATCGCCGTCCGGAACATCGACGGCTACAACGCCCGCATGAAGGAGGCCCGCGACCGGGGCGAGACCATCACGCGCACAATCCAGACCGGCTTTGACCGCCACACCGGCGAGGCGGTGTACGAGGACGAGGCGATGGATCTGGCGCCGCTGCCGTACATCGTGATCGTGGTCGACGAGATGGCTGACCTGATGATGGTGGCTGGCAAGGACATCGAGGGCGCGATCCAGCGTCTGGCGCAGATGGCGCGCGCGGCCGGCATCCACCTGATCATGGCGACCCAGCGCCCGTCGGTGGACGTGATCACCGGGACGATCAAGGCGAACTTCCCGACCCGGATCAGCTTCCAGGTGACGAGCAAGATCGACAGCCGCACGATCCTGGGCGAGATGGGCGCCGAGCAGCTTCTGGGCCAGGGCGACATGCTGTTCATGGCCGGGGGCGGGCGCACGACGCGGGTGCACGGGCCGTTCTGCTCGGACAGCGAGGTCGAGAGCGTGGTCGCCCACCTCAAGCGCCAGGGCCGCCCCAGCTACCTCGACGCCGTCACCGCCGACGATTCGCCCGAGGAGCCCGCCAAGGAGGGTGGCCGGTCCGGCCGGGGCAAGGCGGCCGCGGCCGACAAGGCCGAGCGGTCCGACGAGCCCGAGGAGGAGGCCCCCGTCTTCGACATCGGCGCCTTCGCGGCGGCGAGCGGCGGCGACTCCGACGACCTCTACAAGCAGGCGATCGAGGTGGTGCTGCGCGACCAGAAGGCGTCGACGAGCTACATCCAGCGCCGGCTGCAGATCGGCTACAACCGCGCCGCCTCCATCATGGAGCGGATGGAGATCGAGGGCATCGTCGGCCCGGCCAACCACGCCGGCAAGCGCGAGATCCTGGTCGCCGGGGCGACGCACAGCTCGGCCGGGATGTACGACGACGAGTGAGACGCTGTCCGGGCCGCCTCGCCACGGGGCGGCCCGGACGTCGCATCTTCGCCACAGGGCGAGGTTCTAAAAGGGGGCTGCGAAACCCGCCCCGTCTCTGCGAGCGGAGCGAAGCAACCCAGAGTAGCGCGACCTCCGGTATCGTGGCGCACCTGGATTGCCTCGCTCCGCTCGCGAAGACGAGGGGACGGCAAGGCGTCCGCAGCGGCCCGCCCACCTCTGTTTCGCCGCCGGAGCTTGCCCGCGGCTCCTCAGGAGACTCTGCCGATGATCGGCCGCCGCACCCGCACAGCCGGCTCCGTGATCGCCGCCGGGCTGTGGCTCGCGACAGCCAACCCGGCCCACGCGCAGGTCGGCGCCTTCATCGACAGCCTGTTCGGCCACAAGGAGGAGCCCGCCCCGCAGCCGGAGGCCGCCCCGGCGGCCCCCGCGCCGGCCAAGAAGGCCGCGCCCAAGGCCAAGGAGGCGAGCAAGGAGACGAAGCCCGGCACGGCCAAGTCCGGCAAGGGCGGCGACAAGGCCGCCGACAAGGCGGACCACAAGGCGCCCGAGCCGAAGGTCGCGGCGGTGGGCGCGCCGACGGCGATCGTCACCGCCGAGTCGGCCGATCCCGCCGCGCTGCTGGCGCAGGCCAACGCCTACTTCAACGGCATCAACACCCTGACGGGCAATTTCGTGCAGATCGGCGCCGACGGCCGCCGGATCGGCGGCAAGCTGACGCTCGTCAAGCCCGGCCGCCTGCGCTTCGACTACGACCAGCCCTCGCCGCTGGAGGTGGTCGCCGACGGGACCTCGGTGGCGGTGCGCGACCGCAAGCTGAACACCCAGGACCTCTACTTCATCGCCCAGACGCCGCTGAAATTCCTCCTGCGCGAGAAGATCGACCTCGCCCGCGACCTCACCGTCACCGACGTGGCGAGCGATCCAGGCAGCGTCCGCATCAGCCTGGAGGACCGCGCCACCCTCGGCGGCACCTCGAAGATCCAGCTGTTCTTCGACGCCGAGATGAAGACCCTGTCGCAGTGGCGGATCACCGACCCGCAGGGCTACGTCACCACGGTGACGCTCTCGAACCTGCAGAAGGGCAAGAGCGTCGACGGCAGCCTGTTCTTCATCAATTACGGACGGTCCGAGGACAAGGCGATGCAGCAGCAGATCCAGCAATCGCAGAAGTGACGGGGTCGCCCCTCAGGGGGCGCCGAGCCCGGCCGCGGCGCCGGGCCGCCACCGGTTCAACTCCTGATCGATCGCGCCCTCCGTCCCGTGCAGGAACTCCGCGGTCGACAGGCCGGGGGCCAGGGCCGCGAGGTAGCTCACCACCACCGTGCCGGACCGGGTCGCCGCGCCCCCGGGCCAGAACAGGCCGGAATTGAGCGCCACCGGCACCACCGGCAGGCCGAGACGGCCGTAGAGCAGCTCGACGCCGCGCTTGAAGCGGAGCGGCTCGCCGATCGCGCCGCGGGTACCCTCGGGGAAGATCAGGACCGACCGCCCCGCCGCGACCGCCTCCCGACCGCCGTCGATCATGGTGCGCAGGGCCTGGGTGCCCTTGGCCCGGTCGATGACGATCATCGGCGAGCGTCGGAGGAACCAGCCGACCACCGGGATCGCCAGCAGCTCCCGCTTCGCGACGATCGCCACGTCCGGCACCAGGACCAGGAAGGCCAGCGTCTCCCAGGTCGACTGGTGGTTGGCGACGATCAGGCAGGGCTCGTCCGGCAGGTGCTGGCGGCCCTCCTCGACGTAGCGCAGCCCCACGATGCGCCTGAGCCCGCCCAGGATCCCGCGCGCCCAGAGCCGCGTCGCCCTGCGGATCGGCCGCTGGGGCGATCCGGACAGGAGGAAGATCGCCAGCGGCGCGAGGAACAGGGTTGTCCAGGCGGCCCAGTAGACGGCGAACAGGAGCGAGCGGGCGTGCGCCATGGCGGGCCTCGACGAGGGGCCCGGGACAGGGCAGGGCCCGGACATAGCGCCTGCCGGCCGGGCGCGCACGGCCTTTCGCCGGGCGGGCGGTGAGCGGACTGTCGCGGGCCGCGAAATCGGCTATCGGAGCGCAACGCCGTCAGAACCCCCGCGCCGCCCGTGCAATTCACCGTCACCACCTGGAACATCAACTCGGTGCGCCTGCGCATCGACCTCGTGCTGCGCTTCCTCGCCGAGCACAGGCCGGACGTGCTCTGCCTCCAGGAGACCAAGTGCCCGGACGACGCCTTCCCGCTGAAGGCCCTGCGCGGTTCGGGCTACGAGCACGTGATGTTCGCCGGCCAGAAGGGCTACAACGGCGTCGCGATCCTCTCCCGCTTCCCCCTGCACACCCGCGCCGTGATGGGCTTCTGCGAGCGTCAGGACGCCCGCCACATCTCGGCGGTGCTGGGGCCGGAGGCCGGGGCGGCCTCGGGCATCGTGCTGCACAATTTCTACGTCCCGGCCGGCGGCGACGTGCCGGACCGCGACCTGAACCCGAAATTCGCCCACAAGCTCGACTTCCTGTCCGAACTGCGCGCCTGGGGCGGCAGGCGCGTCTCCGGGCCGGCGATCCTCGTGGGCGACCTCAACGTCGCGCCCCTGGAGCACGACGTCTGGTCGCACAAGCAGCTCCTCGACGTGGTCAGCCACACGCCGGTGGAGACCGAGGCGCTGGAGGTGCTGCGCGGGGAGGCGGGCTGGATCGACGCGGCGCGCCACCTCACCCCGGAGCCGGAGAAGATCTACACGTGGTGGAGCTACCGCTCCCCCGACTGGTCGGCCGCCAACAAGGGGCGGCGCCTGGACCACGCCTGGGTGTCGCCCGACCTCGCCGGGACCGTCCGCAAGGTCGAGGTGCTGCGCGAGGCCCGCGCCTGGGAGCGCCCCTCCGACCACGCCCCGGTGACCCTCACGCTGGAGCTGTGACCGGGCGCGGAACTGCGGCGCGGTCCGAGCATTGCCCGCTCACGAACCCGTGACGTGAGCGAGCCCCGATGCGCAAGATCCTGATCGCTTTCCTCCTTCCCAAGGTCGTGTCCTACCTCCGTCGCCGCTACGGCGGCCCGCACGCCAACCGCAACCGGGCCTTCTGAGACGGCCCGGTCGCGGCCACCGCCTGTGACCCCCGGGCGCAGGCGGTGGCCGCGGCGACGGCCCTAGATCCTGCGGGTCCCAAGCCGAGGAGCCGCACCCGATGACCCAGGACCCGCGCGAGGCCGGCCCCCGGCCGCCCTTCCCCGGTGACCAGCAGCAGACCCGCCCGGGCCTCACCACGAAGATGACGCCGCGCCCCGACCACGGCGAGGAGAGCTACGTCGGCAAAGGCCTGCTCACGGGTCAGGCGGCGCTGATCACCGGCGGCGATTCCGGCATCGGCCGGGCGGTGGCCATCGCCTACGCCCGCGAGGGCGCCGACGTGGCGATCTCCTATCTCGAGGTCGAGCAGGAGGATGCCGAGGACACGAAGGCCTGGGTCGAGAAGGCCGGCCGCCGCTGCCTGCTGCTCCCCGGCGACATCCGCGACGAGGCCCGGTGCCGGGATCTCGTGGGGCGCACCGTCGCGGCCTTCGGGCGCCTCGACATCCTCGTGAACAACGCCGCCGCCCAGGTGGTGAACGAGGGCCTCGACGATCTGGCGGCGTCCGACATCGAGGGCTCGTTCCGCGCCAACGTCTTCGCCATGTACTACCTCGCCCAGGCGGCGGTGCCGCACATGAAGCCGGGCGGCGCGATCGTGAACAGCACCAGCGTGCAGGCCAAGGTCGCCGGGCCGAACATGCTGATCTACGCCGCCACCAAGGGCGCGATCGCGAGCCTGACCATCGGCCTGTCTAACCTGCTGGCGCCGCAGGGCATCCGGGTGAACTGCGTCGCCCCCGGGCCGGTCTGGACGCCGATCCAGCCGATCGTGAAGAACCCCGATCAGATCGAGCAGCTCGGTGCGCAGACGCCGCTCGGCCGCGCCGGCCAGCCCGCGGAACTCGCGCCGGCCTACGTGCTGCTCGCCTCCCGCGAGGGCAGCTACATGTCCGGGGCACTGGTGCCGGTCACCGGCGGCATGCCGATGCTCTGATCCCGCATCCGTCGCCGCTCTTTGCGGCGGCACCACGCCGTCGTCCCGAGCGCTGCGACGCGACCCGGACCCGCGGGACATCCGCCGGGCGTGGCGCTCCCGGGCCGCTTCGCTGACGCGGGTCATCGCCGGGCGGATGTTCGGGCAGACCCTCGACGGCGCGCGCGCGATCCATCAGACGTTGAGGGCGGATCGGTTCACAACGGCGGGACGGCCCTGCAGGCCGCCCGGGTCCGGCGCGCGGTGATGGCACCGCCGCGGACCCGAACGCTGACCCGCGCCATCCGGGCGCCGCCGATCCCGACGGAGACGACCATGAGCGACGCCCAGGCCCGGACCGCGCTGGTGACGGGGGCCGCCCGCGGCATCGGCCTCGCCACCGCGACCCGCTTCCTCGCCGACGGCTGGAACGTCGCCCTTCTCGACATCGACGGCCCGGGCGCGGCGGCGGCGGCCGAGCGGCTCGGCCGTCCGGAAGCCACGCTCGCGGTGACGGCCGACGTCTCCGACCCCGAGGCGGTTGCGGCGGCGATCCAGCAGGTCGCCGACCGGTTCGGCCGCCTCGACGCCCTGGTCAACAATGCCGGCATCGCGATCTTCAAGCCGCTGACCGAGACCACCTTCGCCGACTGGTCGCGGGTGCTCGCCGTCAACCTGTCCGGCCCGTTCCTGTGCACGCAGGCGGCCGTCCCGCTCCTGTCCGAGCGCGGCGGCGCCATCGTGAACATCACCTCGATCTCGGGCCTGCGCGCCTCGACGCTCCGCACCGCCTACGGCACCAGCAAGGCGGGCCTCGCGCAGCTCACCAAGCAGCAGGCCGCCGAGCTGGCGCAGTACGGGATCCGCGTGAACGCCGTCGCGCCCGGCCCGGTGGACACCGCGATGGCCAAGGCGGTGCACAGCCCCGAGATCCGGGCGGATTACCACGATGCCGTCCCGCTCGGCCGTTACGGGCTGGAGACGGAGCTCGCGGAGGCGATCGTGTTCCTCTGCTCGGAGCGCGCCTCCTACATCACCGGTCAGCAGCTCGCCGTCGACGGCGGCTTCGAGTCGATGGGAATCGGCCTGAAGACGCTGCGCGGCGCGCGCAACATCTGAATGCGTCGGCCCGATCCGCCGGGTTCGGACAGGGTTCGTTAACCCTGCCGCCGTAGCCCGGAGGCTTGGTCAACAGGCGCGGGCACCATGCCGAGACTCGGCTCCATGATCGTCGACGGTCTAGCGTTCGTCCTCGTGGCGATCGCCCTCGCGGCGGTCGTCGCCGGCTACGAGCGGAACCTGCCGGATCCGTCCGCGTCACCCGCGCTGGTCGCCGCGGGCGCCCCCGTCTGGACCGACCCCGAGACGACGGGCTCGATCGCGCCGGCCGCGGGCCCGGTCGCCCGCTGGGCGGACGCGCGACCCCCGTTCGCGGCGCCGGAATCGGATCGCGCCGCCGGCGGAACCTGGGTGAGTCCGCCCCGCCGCTGAGGCGCTGCGGGGCGGCTCACCGGGGCTCCCGCCGCGATCACAACTGATCGTTAACTATGGTTGCCGAACCTTCCACCGCACAGCGAAGCGGAGAGGCACCCATGGCGCGCGACGGCAACCGACCCCACCCGAGCGCCCTGGCGCGGTATCCGGTTCCGATCGAGCTGATCTCGGCCCTGTTCCGCGCCGACGACGCGGAGCGCGACCGGCTGCTCGCGCCGATGCCGGCCTACGGCCGCGCACGGATCGCCGCCTACTGCGCCGAGCACGCGCGGCTCGAGGCGCTCGGCCTGAAGGTCGCGCGCTCCTGCGACGAGGCCACGCTGGTCAGGGCTGCGGGCGAGACGGTCGGCGCCGACCTCTTCGCGCGCTCGCGGGCGCCCGCACCGGCGCCGATCCAGCTCCAGGCCGCCTGACCGACCCGCCGCGCGGAGGCCCGGCCGAGAGTGTCGGCTCGATGAATGCCCGAGCCTGTCCGGGTTCACAGCGGCCGGCGCATCCTCCTGTCATCGGCCCGGCGCGTCCGGGCCGCAGGTTCAGGAGATCGTGTCATGATGCGCGCCAAGGTGATCGGCCTCGTCGCGGTGGCCGCCGCGGCTCTCGCGACCGCCACGACGGCCAACGCGGCGCCGTTCGGCTACGGGCCGCCCGACGCCGGATCGGTGATCGAGCGCGTGGCCGGAGGCTGCGGTCCGGGCTTCCATCCCAATCCCTGGGGCCATTGCCGGCCGAACGATCGCGGCTGGGGCTGGGGCGGACCGCGGGGGCCCTACGGCGGCCGGCCCGGCTACGGCGGCTACGACCGCGGCTACGGCGGCTACGGCGGCTACGAGGGCCCGCGCCGGTCCTACGGCGGCTGGTGATCCGCGTCGGCGACCCGAGTTCGGGTCGCCGCGTCCAGAGCTCGGCCCGCCGCGCGCGATCCGGATCCGCGACCGGCCGGTGCCGGGTCAGTGCTCGGCCACCGTGTTGTCCCCCTGGAACGGACAAACCCATATTCACGACGGCATAGAGCCGTATTAATGTCTTTCGGGACGCAACATAGTGTCCCGGAGATTCTTCGTCATGAGTCGCTATGTATTTGCATCCCTGATGATCGCCGGCCTCGTGGCCGGCGCCGCGCCGGCCGCCGCGCTCTCCGCGAAGGATTGCTCGGTCAAGTATCAGGCCGCCAAGCAGGCCGGCACGCTCAACGGCCAGAAGTGGAACGACTTCCGCAAGGCCGAGTGCGGTGCGGCGGCCGACAACGCCCCGACGACCGCGCCGAACCCTGTCTCGCCGACCGCGACGACAGCTCCGGCCGCGCCGCCGGCCGCCCCGCGCGCCGGGACGACGTCCGCCGCCGCGGCGTCGGCCACGTTCCCCCGCGCCGTCGATCCGAAATACGCCAAGGAATCGGCCGGCAAGGCCCGGATGCACACCTGCCTCGACAGCTACAACGCCGCGAAGGCTGCCGGCACGCTGGGCGGCATGAAGTGGATCGAGAAGGGCGGCGGCTACTACTCGGCCTGCAACCGGCAGCTCAAGGGCTGAGCGGCGGCGCTCCGGGGCGCCGAAGGCGCGCGGCCCGAGACGTAGGCAGGCGGATCTGGATCCCGGGCACCGCCGCGCGGTCCCGGGATGCTGCCTTGAAACGGCTGCGCTGACGCAGCCCAGATGTCCGCGTCACCCGGGTCGGGCAGGCCGACCCGGGTGACGGTACAGGGCCTCCGGATCGCAGGCGGTCCTAGAAGGGGATGTCGTCGTCGAGGTCGTAGCCGCCGCGGCTGCCACCGCCGCCACCCGAGGAGGCCGGGGCCGGACGCCGCTCGCCGCCCTGGGCGCGACCGCCGCCGAAATCACCGCCGCGATCACCACCCCGGCCACCGCCGAAGTCGCCGCCGCGGCTGATCTGGCCGCCGCCCTCGTCCTCGCCGGCGAAGTCGCCGCCCCCGCCGCCGCGCCCGTCGAGGATCGTCATCTCGCCGCGGAAGCGCTGGAGCACCACCTCGGTCGTGTACTTCTCGACGCCGGAATTGTCGGTCCACTTCCGGGTCTGGAGCTGGCCCTCGATGTAGACCTTCGAGCCCTTGCGCAGGTACTGCTCGGCCACCCGGGCGAGGTTGTCGTTGTAGATCACGACCGAGTGCCACTCGGTCTTCTCCTTGCGCTCGCCGGTCGCCTTGTCCTTCCACGACTCCGACGTCGCGAGCCGCAGGTTGCAGACCGGGTCGCCCGAACCGAGGCGGCGCATCTCGGGATCGCGCCCGAGATTGCCCACCAGAATCACCTTGTTGACGCTGCCCGCCATCGCTCTCTCCTAGTCGTACGGATCTCACAGGGCATCTGCCCGGCGGCGCGCGAACCATGCGCCCGGGCCTCCGGAGCGGCAACCGGCGGGGCGGGCTTGTGCCCGCTTTCCGCAGCGCCGACGGATCGATTTGTTCTATATCCGTTCCGTTTCGGCAGCAAGCCGCTCTCAGGCGAAGCGGACGACGAGCTTGCCGAAATTCCGACCTTTCAACAGGCCGATGAACGCCTCGGGGGCGTTCTCCAGCCCCTCGACCACGTCCTCGCGGTAGCGGACGCGCCCGTCCTGGATCCAGCCGGCGACCTCCTTGCGGAACGTGTCCGCCTGCTCGGCGAAGTCCCAGACGATGAAGCCCTGGATGTGCAGCCGGTTGGTCAGGACCGCGCGCATCAGGCCGGGCAGGCGGTCCGGGCCGGGGGGCACCTCGGTGGCGTTGTAGGCGGAGACGAGGCCGCAGACCGGGATCCGCGCGAACGGGTTGAGCAGCGGCAGCACGGCGGCGAAGACCGCGCCGCCGACATTCTCGAAGTACACGTCGATGCCCTTCGGGCAGGCGGCCGCCAGCGCGCCCGGCAGGTCGGACCCGCGATGGTCGATCGCGGCGTCGAAGCCGAGCTCCTCGGTGAGGTAGCGGCACTTCTCGGGGCCGCCCGCGATCCCGACGGCGCGGGCGCCGTGGATCTTGGCGATCTGGCCGACCAGGGAGCCCACGGGGCCGGCGGCGGCGGCCACCACGACGGTCTCGCCGAATTTCGGCCGGCCGATGTTGAGGAGGCCGGTATAGGCGGTCATGCCCGGCATCCCGAGCACGCCCAGCGCCGTGGAGGGCGGGGCGGCATCGGGGTCGACCTTGCGCGAGCCCTTGGCGTCGGTGACGACGTACTCCTGCCAGCCCGCGAAGGCTGTCAGCAGCTCGCCCACGGCGTGATCGGGGTGGTTGGAGGCGACCACCTCGCCCACCGTCTCGGCGGTGATCGGCGCGCCGATCTCGACGGGCGCCGCGTAGGATTTCGCGTCGCTCATCCGGCCGCGCATGTACGGGTCCAGCGACAGCCAGCGGGTGCGCAGGAGGACCTGGCCGGGTCCGGGCTGCGGCACCGGCACCTCCTCCAGGCGGAAATTCTCGGGCCGCGGCTCGCCGTGCGGGCGCGAGGCCAGGACGATGCGGCGGTTCATGGCGGTGGTCATTCCGGACTCCGGGACACGGGCTTCCGCCCCGATCTGGGGCGCCGGGCCCGCGAGGCAAACGCGCCGCCGCGATCGCGCGGCCGAGTCGCGCGTTGTCCCGACTCGAGAGCGCGGAGCGGTTGCATGCGGGAGACGGCACTGGGACTCGGGCTGGCAGCTATGGCGGCGGGGGCCGCCCTGGCCGGTCCCCTCGACGGCTATCGCGACCGGGCGCGGGTGCTGGTGCTGTCGGCGCCCGAGGCCGGGGACGCGCAGCTCCAGGCGCAGCGGGCGGCGCTGGCCTCGGTCCGCACCGGCGTCGCCGAGCGCGACCTCGTGGTGCTCGAAGCGGTCGGCGCGGGGGCCGAGGCGCGGGCCCTGCGCGAGCGCCTCGGCCTGCCCGCGGACAGCTTCCGCGCGGTCCTGGTCGGCAAGGACGGGGGTGCCAAGATCACCGAAGCGGCGCCGATCGCGCCGCAGAGGCTGTTCGCCACGATCGACGCGATGCCGATGCGCCGCAGCGAGATGCGCGAGCGCCGCTAGGGCCCGATCCCCTGTGAACGGCGGGGCCGCGGACACCATCGGTTAAGCCTACCGGCCTATCACCGAAACGTGTCGACGGCCGCGCACCGGCCGTCCGTTGAGGCCCGCCAGGACGCTCGGACGAGACGCTCGAATCGATGACCCGACAACAAGTCGCCACCGCCATCCGCCGCCTCGTCGACCTGCAGGTCGAGGATATCGAGCGCGCGGTCCGCGACGGCCACAAGACCATCGCGCTGAACGAGCTGGCGGACCTGAACCGCCAGCTCAAGGCCTTCGCGGCCGCCCTCAGGAAGGCGCCGGCCCGCATCTGAGCCGGATTCCCACTCTACCAGCGCGGCCCGCCCCAGCGACGGGGTGGGATGTCCTCCGGCGGCGGGGGAGGCGGCGGCGGCCCGCGGTCGACGACCGGCTCGTCGCAGACCCGCACTCGTCGCAGCACCGGCTCCCCGTCCGGACCGAAGCGCCGCCGCACGAATTCCCGGCACGCCTCCGGGGACGCTTCTGGGGGCGCCGCTGTGAAGCGGGGACCGCGGACTTCGGATTCGGGCCGCGGTCCCGGAGGGGGCGGGGGCGGCCGGCGCTCCGGCTCGTCGTCCTGGGCGGGCCCGCCGTCGACGTGCGGCGGGTAGGGTCCGTCGAAATCGGCGGCCAGGGCCGGGCCGGCGGCGAGGATCAGGGCGCAGAAGCCGGTTCGTAAGAGGAGACGACGAGCGGGCACGGTGGCCTCGGCGTGAGCGGGCGCGCGGGGATCGCGGCCATCATCGCCGCAGGATGCGACCGGGTGCCTGAACCGCCTCCGAGCCGCGGTGTCGGCCGCCGTTCAGCCGGCTACTTCTGCATCGCGTTCACTTCGCACTGGGCGTAGTCCGCGCTCGCCTTCACGTAGGCATTGAGCTTCTGCAGGTAGGCCTCGGCGATCGGCCGGAAGGCCTGCGCCTGCAGGTTATAGGCCTTGATCGCGTCGTTGTAGCTGTAGGCCTCCCAGCCCGGGCAGCCCTCCTTGGCGTCGAGGCAGGCGGGCTTCGGCGGCAGCTCCGGCTTGGCCGGGCGCGCGGAGGCCGGCGGCGGCGCGGGCGGCGTGCAGGCCGCGGCTGCCGGCGCGGCGGCGGCCGGCGGCGGCGCGGCGGGCGCCGCCTTGGCGGCCGGCTTCGCGGCCTGGGTCGCGGGGGGCGTCGCGAAGGCGAGGGTCGGCGCGAGCAAGCCCGCGATCAGGAGAGGCGTGCCGCGCATGGCGTCTCGAAAGCTCCGCTGGGCCCGGGGCCGCCGGCGGCGGAGGACCGGGAGCGGGTTCTGCGGCATCAGGCCGACGGCGACAAGGGCTCCCGGAAGGGCTCCCGGACGGGTTCCCGGATAGGCTCCCGGCGGGCCGCCTGGGCCGGTCGCCTGCCGGGTGCCGGGGCCTTCGGGCCGCGCACGAGCGCCACGAGCGGGAGCGACAGGCCGACGGCCAGCACCCACCAGGCCGGCCGGATCGGCCCGGAGAAGTCCAGGTTGGCGGCGAGGACGAGGTTGGCCGGCACACCGCTGGCGAGGCCGTACCACGCGGCCTCCAGGCCGGCGGTCGCGAGCCCGGCGACGATCGCCAGGAAGAGGAGCGACCAGGGCCGCTCCGGCCACTGGAAGCGCCGCATCACCCGCCAGCCCATCAGCAGCAGGAACAGGCCCGCCGAGAAGACCGGGTCGGTGACGTCGATCTTCGACTGCAGGAAGTAGTGGACCAGGGCCGCCACGGCGATCGTGTAGGTGAGGCGGTGCAGGCGGTTCCAGTTCGGGCCGAGGTTGCGGATCGCCGCGTCCGTGGAGGTCAACCCTAAGGCGATCAGGCCGATCAGGGCCACGAAGCCGATCGTCAGGTAGAGCCGGAGCGCGATCTCGGAGATCACCTTGGTGAGGATCAGGTTCTGGTCGACGGCGTAGAGGGTCAGATGGGCCACCGCGTAGGCCATCACGGTGACGCCGAGCATGCGCCGCACGACGAGGACCTTCGGCCAGTCGGCGAGGCGGCGCAGCGGCGAGATCGCCAGCGAGAAGAGCAGGAAGCGCACCGCCCACTCGCCGGTGGCGTGGATCAGCGCGGTGATCGGCTTCGCCCCGAGGGCGTCGAGCCGGTAGGCGGCCGCGAGGTAGAGCGCGGGCGCGACGCAGCACGCGAACACCGCGAGCTTCAGCCAGGAGAGGCGGCCGGCCCGGTCGAGCCAGGGGAGGGGGATGCCGAGGGCGGCGGCCGAGCGATCGATCATGGGTCCGAACGGAAGCTTCGCGGTGGACGACGGCGCCGCACCGATGGCCCGGGCCACCGGCGGGAACGGCTGCCCGGGCCATCGGTGCCGTCACGGGTCGGTTCGCCGCGGGCGTTCGCGGGTTACAGGGCGGCGTTGACCTGTGTTGTGGTTGACCGCGCCGTTCCCGCGGCGAGATAGCGGGACGACGGACGTTGGAGGGATCCCATGCAGTATCGCACGCTCGGCCGCTCGGGCCTCAAGGTCTCGCCGATCTGCCTCGGCACGATGATGTTCGGCGGCCCCACCGACGAGGCCACGGCGGGCCGTGTCGTCGCCAGCGCCCGGGAGGCCGGGATCAACTTCATCGACACGGCCAACGTCTACACGGAGGGCCGCTCGGAGGAGATCACCGGCCGGGCGATCAGGGCAGAGCGCGACGCCTGGGTCCTGGCCACCAAGGTTGCCAACCCGACCGGGCCGGGCGTCAACGACCGCGGCCTCTCGCGCGTTCACGTGATGAAGGCCGCCGAGGACAGCCTGCGCCGCCTCGGCACGGATTTCATCGACATCTACTACCTCCACAAGGAGGACCACGACACGCCGCTGGCCGAGACGGTCCGGGCGATCGCCGACCTCGTGCGGGCGGGCAAGATCCGCCATTTCGGCGTCTCGAATCACCGCTCCTGGCGGGTCGCCGAGATCTGTCGGCTCTGCGACGAGGCCGGGATCGACCGGCCGGTGGTGAGCCAGCCCTACTACAACGCCTTCAACCGGATGCCGGAGACCGAGCACCTGCCCGCCTGCGCGCATTTCGGGCTCGGCGTGGTGCCGTACTCGCCGCTCGCGCGCGGCGTGCTCACCGGCAAGTACGACCCCGACGCGCCGCCGCCGGCCGAGTCGCGCGCCGGCCGCCAGGACGCCCGGATGATGCAGACCGAGTGGCGCCCGGAATCCCTGCGCATCGCCCGGACCCTGAGGGAGCACGCCGAGGCCCGCGGCATCACGGCCGGCCAGTTCGCCACCGCCTGGGTGCTGAACAACCGCCTCGTCACGGGCGTGATCGCCGGGCCGCGGACGGAGGCGCAGTGGCAGGAATATCTCGGCGCCCTCGACTACGCCTTCACCCCGGAGGACGAGGCGCTGGTCGACGGGTTCGTCGCCGCAGGCCACCCGACCACGCCGGGCTACAACGATCCGGCCTATCCGCTGGAGGGGCGGGTGCCGCGCAGCGGCTGAGACGCGGCCGATCTTCGACCGATCCCCTCATCCTGAGGTGGCCGCGAAGCGCGACATCGAAGGATGAGGCGGAGCTGGGGACGAGCGGGCTCGCGCGGCGCGGCGGATCCACCTTGCGCTCCGGGCCGAGGGCCGCTATCTAGCTCTCAACAGTTCTGATGGCAGTCGAGAGGCTGCGGTTCGGGAGTGGGCCCCACCGGGTCCGCTCTTTTTTTTCGCCGCACATCCTCTCGCCGCACGAGGCCCCACGCCGCGGGCGGCCAGGCAGAACGCCGCGAAGGTTGCGCGCTGAACACCCATGTCGTCCGAGATTGAAGCGGATCTGTCCGAGAAGCGCCTCGTCCGCGAGGCCGGAGTCGCCGCGCGCGTCGCGCAGGCGATCGAGGGGCCGCTCGCGGGCCTCGGCTTCCGGCTGGTCCGGGTGCGGATGTCCAACGTCAACGGCTGCACCGTGCAGATCATGGCGGAGCGGCCGGACGGCACCTTCACGATCGACGATTGCGAGGCGGTGAGCCGCGCGATCTCGCCGATCCTCGACGTCGACGACCCGGTGGGCGGCGCCTACAACCTCGAAGTGTCCTCGCCGGGGATCGACCGGCCGCTGGTGCGGGTCTCGGACTTCGCCCGCTGGGCCGGCTACGAGGCCAAGGTCGAGCTGAGCCCGCCGCTCGACGGGCGCAAGCGCTTCCGCGGCATCCTCGGCGCGCCGGACCCGACGGGCGCGACCGTCCCGATCGACCTGCCCGACGTGAAGGAAGGGCTGCCGAGCCGCATCGACCTGCCGCTGAAGGACCTCGCCGAGGCCCATCTCGTCCTCACCGACGAGCTGATCCGCGAGTCGCTGCGCCGCGGCGGGCCGCCCGCCACGGACGAGGCCGACGAGGCCGAGGACGAGGAGGACGCCGCGGAGAGCGCGTCGCCGGCGCGCGCGCCGTTCCAGCCGAAGGGCCCCCGCAAGGCCAGCCCCGCGGCCAAGCCCCAGAAACAGGCCCGGACCGGCCCGAAAAAGCCGGTCGTGACCAAGGCGTCCCGGCTCAAGGACCGCGACTCCCTGCACTGAGACCCCCGCGCCGGCCGCCCGGCGGCCGGCCCGAAGATTTGACGGAAGAGAAGGACCGACACCGATGGCCGTCGTCAGCGCCAACAGGCTCGAACTCCTCCAGATCGCCGACGCGGTCGCCCGCGAGAAGGTGATCGACCGCTCCATCGTGATCGACGCGATGGAGGAGGCGATCGCCAAGGCCGCCCGCTCGCGCTACGGCGCCGAGACCGACGTTCACGCCGAGATCGACCCGAAGACCGGGGCGCTGCGCCTCTCGCGCCACCTCCTGGTCGTCGATCAGGTGGAGAACGACGCCCGCGAGATCACCCTCGACCAGGCCCGCCGCTACAACCCGGGCGCGCTGGTCGGCGACGTCATCTCCGACACCCTGCCGCCCTTCGATTTCGGCCGCGTGGCCGCGCAGTCGGCCAAGCAGGTCATCGTCCAGAAGGTGCGCGACGCCGAGCGCGCCCGCCAGTTCGACGAGTACAAGGACCGCATCGGCGAGATCCTCAACGGCATCGTGAAGCGGGTCGAGTACGGCAACGTCATCGTCGACCTCGGCCGCGGCGAGGGCATCGTGCGCCGGGACGAGATGATCCCGCGCGAGACCTTCCGGCCGGGCGACCGCATCCGCTCCTACCTGTTCGACGTGCGCTCGGAAGTGCGCGGCCCGCAGATCTTCCTGTCGCGCTCGCACCCGCAGTTCATGGCCAAGCTGTTCGGCCAGGAAGTGCCGGAGATCTACGACGGCATCGTCGAGGTGAAGGCGGTGGCCCGCGATCCGGGCTCGCGCGCCAAGATCGCGGTGATCTCGCGCGACGGCAGCATCGATCCCGTGGGCGCCTGCGTGGGTATGCGGGGATCTCGCGTGCAGGCCGTCGTCGGCGAGCTGCAGGGTGAGAAGATCGACATCATCCCGTGGTCCGAGGACGAGGCGACCTTCATCGTCAACGCCCTCCAGCCCGCCGAGGTGGTGAAGGTGGTGCTCGACGAGGAGGCCGACCGCATCGAGGTGGTGGTGCCGGACGACCAGCTGTCGCTGGCGATCGGCCGCCGCGGCCAGAACGTGCGCCTCGCCTCGCAGCTCACCGGCTGGGACATCGACATCCTGACCGAGGCCGAGGAATCGGAGCGCCGCCAGAAGGAGTTCGCCGAGCGGACCCAGGTGTTCATGGAGGCGCTCGACGTCGACGAGACCGTCGGCCAGCTGCTCGCCGCGGAAGGCTTCCGCAACGTCGAGGAGATCGCCTACGTCGACATCCAGGAGCTCTCCGGCATCCAGGGGCTCGACGAGGAGACCGGCACGGAGATCCAGGCCCGGGCCCAGGACCACCTCGCCCGGATCGAGCAGGCGCACGACGCCCGCCGCACCGAGCTCGGCGTCGCCGACGAGCTGCGGGAGATCGAGGGCATCACCACGCCCATGATGGTCGCCCTCGGCGAGAACGACGTGAAGACCGTCGAGGATCTGGCGGGCTGCGCCACCGACGACCTCGTCGGCTACACGGAGGGCCGCGGTCCCGAGGCCGTGCGCCACGCCGGCTACCTCGACGGGTTCGACCTGTCCCGCGCCGAGGCCGAGGCGCTGATCATGGCCGCCCGCCTGAAGGCCGGCTGGATCGAGGCCCTGCCGGAGCCGGAGGCCGAGGAGGGTGCCGAGGCGGCCGAGGGCGACGAGGCCGCCCCCGCGCAGGCCGAGGCCTGAGGCGGGCGCCGGCGGCGGAGGCGCGATGGTCGCGGTCGACACGACCCTGCCCGAGGACGGGCTGGATGCCGGGGGGCTCGATGCCGGCCCCGGCCGCCGCTCGCCCGAGCGGACCTGCATCGTCACGCGCGTCGTCCAGGCGCCGGACGCGATGATCCGGTTCGTGCGCGGGCCGGACGGCAGCGTCGTGCCCGACCTGCGCGCCAAGCTTCCGGGCCGCGGCGCCTGGATCAGCGCCCGGCGCGAGGCTGTCGCGACCGCGGTGCGGAAGAACCTGTTCTCGCGGGCGTTCAAGGGGCCGACCCCGGCCGCCCCCGACCTGCCGGACCGGATCGCCGCCGGGCTGCGGGACGACCTGCGGCAGGCCATCGCCATGGCCAACAAGGCGGGCTGCGTGGTCGCGGGCTTCTCGAAGGTCGAGGCCGCGATCGGCGGGCAGCCGGGTGCCATTGCGGTGATTCATGCCGCCGAGGCGAGCCCGGACGGCCGGCGGAAGATCGCGTCGGCCTTGCACAGGCGCCACGGCGGGGCCATGTCAAGGATCCCGATCATCGATGACCTGTCCGAGGACGAATTGGACATGGCCTTAGGTCGGGATCATGTGATACACGCTGCGCTCGTCGCAGGAGCCGGAGCCGCCGGCTGCCTGTCGCGTTGGCGTCGGCTACGCTCCTTCGAGGGCGCCGCCGCGGCGACCGGGGAGCCCGATCCAGCCCGAATCGGCGGGATCGACGAAGCCTCACGTTGACGACGCAGGACTATTTTGACCGGCGCCACCGGGTGTCGGTTCACGGGACGATGGAAACCCTCAGGGTTCAGGCTGAATGAGCGATACGAACAACCCGGGCGACAAGACTCTGAACCGGACTTCCCCGAAGCCGCTCGGCCTCAAGCGGCCGATCGAGGCGGGCACCGTGCGTCAGAGCTTCTCCCATGGCCGCTCCAAGCAGGTCGTGGTCGAGACGGTGAAGCGCCGCGTCATCGGTGCGGCGCCGGCCGCCCCTGCCCGTGAACCCGCGCCCGCCCCACGCCCGGCGGCCCCCGCGCCGACGGCGCCGGCCCCGCGTCCGGCGCAGCGCGCCGCTTCGGGGGTCGTCCTGCGCACCCTGAGCGAGCAGGAGAGTGCGGCCCGCGCCGCCGCCCTCGCCGACGCGCAGCGCCGCGAGGCCGAGGCCCGCCGCAAGGTGGAGGCCGAGGCCGAGGCGCGCCGTCGCGAGGCCGAGGAGCAGGCCCGCCGCGAGCGCGAGGCCGCCGAGGCCCGCCGTCGCGAGGACGAGGAGCGCAAGGCCGCGGCTGCGGCCGCCGCAGCGGCGGCGGCTGACGCTGCCAAGGCCGCCGAGGCTCAGGCCGCCGCCCCCGCACCCGCGGCCGACGCCCCCGCCGCGACACCGGCCCGTCCGGCCGAAGCGCCGGCCCAGTCGACCCAGCCGGCCGCTGCCCGTCCCGCCGCCGCGGCGCCGGCGCGCCCCGCGGCAGCGCCGGCCCGTCAGCCCGAGGCGGCCCGTCCGGCCGCCGCGCGCCCGACGGCCTCCGCCGCGGCTCCGGCCGCTCCGCGCCCGCCGCTGACGCCGCGTCCCTCCACGGGCGAGCCGCGCAAGACCATCACGGCCGACTCGCGCAAGCCGCGCGACCTCAACTTCATGGCCCGTCCGGCTCCGGCGCCCGAGCCCGAGAAGAGCGCGACGCCGGCGACCGCCGCGCGTCCCGCCGGCGCGGGGGCCGCGGCGCGCCCCGCCGGTCGCGGTGCCCAGACCAACGAGGACGAGTCCGAGACCAAGCGGGTGATCCGCCGTCCCGGCATGCCGCTCAAGATCATCGCGCCGCCGAAGACCCCGAAATCCCCGGGCGGCGACCGCAACCGCGGCCGCCTGACCATCGCCAACGCGACCTCGGGCGAGGACGAGCGCACGCGCTCCGTCGCCTCGTTCCGCCGCCGCCAGCAGCGCATGAGCGGCCGCGGCCACGTGGAGCAGAAGGAGAAGCTGTCACGCGAGGTGACGATCCCCGAGACGATCACCATCCAGGAACTCGCCAACCGCATGTCGGAGCGGGCCGTGGACGTGATCCGTCTGCTGATGAAGCAGGGCCAGATCCACAAGATCACCGACGTGATCGACTCGGACACCGCCCAGCTCATCGCCGAGGAACTCGGCCACACGGTGCGCCGCGTCGCCGAGTCCGACGTCGAGGAGGGCCTCTCCTCCGACGAGCCGGATCTGGAGGAGGATCTCGATCCCCGTCCGCCGGTGGTCACCATCATGGGCCACGTCGACCACGGCAAGACGTCGCTGCTCGACGCGATCCGCAAGGAGAACGTGGTCGAGGGCGAGGCCGGCGGCATCACCCAGCACATCGGCGCCTACCAGGTCGCGTCGCCCTCCGGCGACATGATCACCTTCATCGACACCCCGGGCCACGCGGCGTTCACGTCGATGCGCGCCCGCGGCGCCAAGGTCACCGACATCGTGGTGATCGTGGTGGCGGCCGACGACGGCGTGATGCCCCAGACCATCGAGGCCATCCAGCACGCCAAGGCGGCCGGTGTCCCGATGATCATCGCGGTCAACAAGATCGACAAGCCGGATGCCAAGCCGGAGCGGGTCCGCACGGAACTGCTGCAGCACGACATCCAGGTCGAGTCGATGGGCGGTGAGACCCTCGAGTTCGAGGTCTCGGCCAAGACCGGCGCCGGCCTGCCGCAGCTCCTGGAGGGCATCCAGATCCAGGCCGAGATCATGAACCTGCGCGCGAACGAGAAGCGCGACGGCGAGGGAACGGTCATCGAGGCCCAGCTCGACCGCGGCCGCGGCCCCGTGGCCACGGTCCTGGTCCAGCGCGGCACCCTGTTCACCGGCGACATCGTCGTGGCGGGCGCCGAGTGGGGCCGCGTGCGCGCCCTGATCGACGATCTCGGCGAGAACGTGCAGTACGCCGGGCCGTCGGTGCCGGTGGAGGTGCTGGGCTTCAACGGCACGCCGGATGCCGGCGACCGCGTGATCGTGGTGCCGAACGAGGCCCGCGCGCGCGAGGTCACCGAGTACCGCGCCCGTCAGAAGCGGGAGCGCCAGAACGCGCGGACCGGCGGTGCCAACCGCTCGCTGGTCGACATGATGCGCGACCTCAAGGAAGGCGCCGGCCGCAAGGAGCTGCCGGTCGTCATCAAGGGCGACGTGCAGGGCTCGGTCGAGGCGATCTCGGGCGCCCTGGAGAAGCTCGGCAACGACGAGGTCGCGGCCCGCATCCTCTTGGCCGGCGTCGGCGGCATCACCGAGTCGGACATCACCCTGGCGCAGGCGTCGAAGGCCGTCGTCATCGGCTTCAACGTGCGCGCCCACAAGGAGGCCCGTGAGGCCGCCGAGCGGGCGGGCATCGAGATCCGCTACTACAACATCATCTACGACCTCGTGGACGACATCAAAGCCACGCTGTCGGGGATGCTGCCGCCGACGCTCCGCGAGGAGCGCCTGGGCGAGGCGACGATCCAGGAGGTCTTCGAGGTCTCCAAGGTCGGCAAGGTCGCGGGTTGCCGCGTCACCGACGGCATCGTGGAGCGCGGCGCGCATGTCCGCCTCATCCGCGACAGCGTCGTGATCCACGAGGGCAAGCTCAAGACGCTCAAGCGCTTCAAGGACGACGCGAAGGAAGTCACCTCCGGTCAGGAGTGCGGCATGGCCTTCGAGAACTTCGAGAACATGCGCGCGGGCGACGTGATCGAGTGCTACCGGGTCGAGGAGATCCGCCGCACCCTCTGACGCTCCGGACTCATCCGGACAGGGCGGCCGCGGCACCTGCCGCGGCCGTCTTTTCTTTTTTCAGGACGTGCGCCGTCCGCTCCGGCGGGCCGGCCCGAGACAGAATGGCCCAGAAACCGACCTCCACCGGCCCCTCGCAGCGCCAGCAGCGCGTGGCCGAACTCGTGCGCCACGCGCTGGCCGAGGTGCTCCAGCGCGGCGATATCCAGGATCCGGTGCTCGGCACGCATGTCGTGACCGTGCCGGAGGTGCGGATGTCGCCGGACCTGAAGCTCGCCACGGCCTACGTGATGCCGCTCGGCGGCCTCGACGAGGCGCCGGTGATTGCCGCCCTGGAGCGCCACCGGAAGGTGCTGCGCCAGGAGGTGGCCCGGCGGGTGAACCTGAAATTCGCGCCGGAACTGCGGTTCCGGCGGGACGAGACCTTCGACGAGGCCGCGCGCATCGACCGGCTGCTGCGGGACGAGCGGGTCCAGCGGGACCTCGAGTCCGGGCCCGAGGACGACGAACCGGAGACCGGGACGGGGCATTGAGTCCCGATACCAAGCAGAAAGGGACGGGGCATCGACCCCGGGGGACACGCGGACATGACGGTTTCCATGGAAGATTTTCCGCCGGCCGAGCGCCAGGCTCCCCCGCCGAGCGCTGAGCGCCGCGGGCCGGAGGGGCGCCGTCCGCAGCGCGGGCCGCGTCCGGACCGGCCGAAGCGCCGGGACGTCTCGGGCTGGGTGATCCTCGACAAGCATGTCGGCATGACCTCGACCCACGCGGTCGCGGTGGTGAAGCGCGCCTTCAACGCCAAAAAGGCCGGCCACGCCGGCACCCTCGACCCGCTGGCCTCCGGCATCCTGCCGATCGCCCTCGGCGAGGCGACCAAGACCGTCCCGTTCGTGATGGACGGCCGCAAGGCCTACCGGTTCACCGTCCAGTGGGGCATCGAGACCGACACCGACGACGCCGAGGGGCGTCCCGTCGCGACGAGCGACGCCCGCCCGGACCGGGCGGCGGTCGAGGCGGCGCTGCCGGCCTTCGTGGGCGCGATCGAGCAGGTGCCGCCGCGCTACTCGGCCATCAAGATCCAGGGCGAGCGCGCCTACGACCTCGCCCGCGAGGGCGAGACCGTGGAGCTGGTCGCCCGGCCGGTGCAGATCGACCGGCTCGCCATCGTCGAGCACGACGGCGAGCGCACCGTGATCGAGGCCGAGTGCGGCAAGGGCACCTACGTGCGGGCCCTGGCCCGCGATCTCGGCCGGATGCTCGGCTGCTACGGCCACGTGGCCGCCCTGCGCCGGACCCGCGTCGGACCCTTCTCGGAAGCCGAGGCCTGCCCGGTCTCGGCCCTGACCGACGGCAGCCCCGAGGCGGCCCTCGCCTACCTGCGACCGGTGGAGACGGCCCTCGACGCCATCCCGGAGGTCGCGGTGTCGCGCGATCTGGGCCTGCGCCTGATGCGGGGGCAGTCGGTCATCCTGCGGGGCCGCGACGCCCCGGTGGAGGGCAAGGCCTTCGCGACCTGCGCCGGGATCCTGGTCGCCGTGGGCGACGTGGAGCGCGGCGAGCTGGTCCCGCACCGGGTGTTCCACCTCGGCGGCACGGCCCCTGGCCGCAGCGCCTGACACGCCGGCTCCGCGCCGCCGGAGCGCGCGGAGCCCCGGCCGGTCCAGGCCGGGCTGAGACGAGAGCGCGCAGGCGGAACGAACCTGAGCCGTGACGCTTTGGCCCCGGCGGACGGTCCGGAATGCTGATGCGTGAACTCGACTACGACGTGGCGGTGATCGGTGCCGGGACCGCCGGAATCGCGGCCCATCGCGCCGCGACGGCGGCGGGGGCGCGGTCGGTCCTGATCGAGCGCGGCCCCGGCGGCACGACCTGCGCGCGGGTCGGCTGCATGCCCTCGAAACTCCTGATTGCCGCGGGCACCGCCGCCCACCTCGCCCGCACCGCCGACCTGTTCGGCATCCGGGTTCCGGACGTCGCGGTGGACGGGCCCGCCGTGCTGCGGCGCCTCCGCGAAGAGCGCGACCGGTTCGTCGGCAGCGTCCTCGAAGGTCTCGACGATCTCCCCGAAGACGAGCGCCTCGGCGGCACGGCGCGGTTCGAGAGCGACCGCACCCTGCTGATCGACGACGCGATCCGGATCCGCTTCCGGGCCGCGGTCATCGCCACGGGCTCGAGCCCAATCGTCCCGGAGCCCCTGTGGGGCCTCGGCGCGGACGTCCTCACCACCGACACGCTCTTCGAGATCCCCGATCTCCCGGCCTCGCTGGCCGTTCTCGGGGCCGGTGCCGTCGGGATCGAGATCGCCCAGGCCATGGCCCGGCTCGGCGTCGCCGTCACGGTCATCGACGCGGGCGACACCGTCGCCGGCCTGACCGAGCCCGACCTCGCCCGGCAGGCCGCCGCGATCTTCGGTTCGGAGATGGATCTTCACCTCGGCGCCGAGGTTCGGGACGCCGTTGCGGACAGCGACGGCGTGCGTCTCGGCTGGGTCGACCGCCACGGTCGCGACCAGGTCACGCGGGCGGCGCGGGTGCTGGCCGCCACCGGCCGTTCTCCGAACCTGGAGCCCCTCGGGCTGGGGGCGACCGGCCTTCGAATCGGCGAGACGGGCGTGCCGCACTTCGACCGGCGCAGCCTCGTCTGCGCCGGGGCGCCGATCCTGATCGCCGGCGACGTCGACGGCTGGCGACCGGTGCTGCACGAGGCGAGCCGCCAGGGCACGATCGCGGGCGCCAACGCGGCCGCCCTCGTGGCGGGCCGCCCGGTCGCGACGCCGGAGCCGTGGACGAGCCTCGCGATGGTCTTCACCCATCCCCAGGCGGCGGTGATAGGCGCACCCTACGACCCGGAGGACGATCGACGGATCGTCGGCGCCCTGGATTTCTCCGACCAGGGGCGCGCCCGCGTGGAGGGACTGAACCGCGGCGGCATGCGGATCTGGGCCGATCGGTCCGGGCGACTGCTCGGGGGCGAGATGCTCGGGCCGGCCGTGGAACACCTCGCGCACCTGCTCACGTACGCCGTCGCCGACAAGCAGACGGCCCAGGCCGTGCATGATCGCCCGGTGTACCATCCTACGGTTGAAGAAGGGCTTATCAGTATTATGTCTAAGATCATACAGAGAAGCTGAGGCGTTGATCTTGCTGACATCACTAGCATTGCGCTCGGCCATTTCGGTCGCCATACCCGTCTGAATGAGCCGGTTTCGCTCCTGATGCCGCCCAGCCAGGCCCCCGATACGGACGTCGATCTCGACGTCATCGCGCCGGACGCGCTCGACCGCCTGGACCAGGGCGTGATCGGGCTCGATGCGGCCGGCACCGTCGTGGCCTTCAGCGAGGGCGCGAGCGCGATCTCCGGGCTGTCGCGCGAGGCCGTCCTCGGGCGCGACTATTTCCGCGACGTGATGCCGGGCACCAACGTGCCGAGCTTCCGCGGCCGGTTCCTGGCGGGGGCGCGCCGCGGCGCCCTGGACGAGACCTTCGACTACGTCTTCGGCCGGCTACCGCAGCCGCTCCGGGCCCGGATCCACATGCGACACGGCCAGATCGGCGGCACGCGCCCGGTGACGTGGCTGACCATCGATCCCGTCGAGAGCCTCGGCGCCGATCTGTCGCGCGAGGCCGTGATGGCGGCGATCGGCCGGCGGGTGCGCGCCGAGCCGGTGGATGCCAGCCTCTGCGAGCGCGAGCCGATCCACATCCCGGGCTCGATCCAGCCCAACGCCGTGATGCTCGCGGCCGATGCCGGCACCCTCCTGGTCGCGGCCTACTCGGCCAATGTCGGCGAGATCATCGACCCGATCGAGCCGCCGCTGGCGGGCCGGCCCCTGGCGGACGTGCTTCCGGCGGAGGTCGTCGCGGCGATCCGCGCGCGGCTCGCGAGCGGGACCCTCGAGGACGGCGCCTCCATCCGCCGGACCCTGACCTTCCCGGATCGCGGCGCCTATCACGCCGTCGTCCACGCCCATGCCGGCCGCGTCATCGTCGAGATGGAGCTCGAGCCGGACTCGGCCGACGATTTCGCCACGGCGAGCCAGGTCGATACCGAGCTGGCCGTCGGTCGCCTGCGCGAGGCCGGGACCCTGGCCGAGGCCGCCCGGATCGCGGCTCTCGAGATCCGGGCCCTGACCGGCTTCGAGGCGGTGCTGGTCTACCGCTTCGACCCGGACTGGAACGGCGAGGCCGTGGCCGAGGACAAGGTGCCGGGCTGGTCGCGCAGCCTGCTGGGCCTGCGTTTCCCCGCCTCCGACATTCCCGCCCAGGCCCGGGCCCTCTACACCAAGGCCAAGAGCCGCTTCGTCATCGACCGTGACAGCGTCCCGGTCGGGCTGGTCTCGGCCCCCGGCGCCGGCAACGGCCCGATCGACCTGACCTTCGCCCAGCATCGCACGCTCTCGCCGATCCACCTGGAGTACCAGCGCAACCTCGGCGTGAACGGGTCCATGTCGATCTCGATCATGGTCGAGGGACGGCTCTGGGGCCTGATGATCGGCCACCACCGCCGCCCGCACTACGTCACGCCGGAGACGCGCGCGGCCGCCACGGTGCTCACCGACGCCTTCGCCATGCGGGTGCAGGAGATCGAGTCGCGCCGCCTCTGGGCCGAGCGGCAGGCGCATCTCGACGTCGAGGGGCGCCTCGTGCGCGGCCTGACGCGATCCGACGACTTCGTGGCCGCCCTGACGGCCGGGACGACGACGCTGCTCGACCTGTTCAGCGCCACCGGCGCCGGCATCGTCTCGGGCGAGCGGGTCACGCTGATCGGCCGGACCCCGCCGGCCGAGATGGTGGCGGCGATCGCCAGCTGGCTGCGGGCGCGCGTGCCGGAGGGCGAGGTCGTCTACAGCAGCGACAGCTTCGGCGCCGACTTTCCGGAGGCCGGGCCGCATCGCGAGATCGCCAGCGGCATGCTCGCGGCCTTCGTGGACGATTCGCGCGAGAACTTGCTGGTTTGGTTCCGGCCCGAGGTGCCCAGCACGGTCACGTGGGGTGGCGACCCGCGCAAGCCCGTGCTCGCCGGAAGCGGTCCCGTGGCGGTGCTGCCCCGCCGCTCGTTCGAGCGCTGGGTCGAGGAGCGCACCGGCTTCGCCGCGCCGTTCGCGGAATGGCAGGTCCAGCTCGCCGGCTCCCTGGCCGAGGCGGTCGAGGGCGTGGTGCTGCGCCAGCGGCGCAAGATCGACGAGCTCACCGGCCTGCTCGCCGAGAAGGAGCGTCTGCTCGAGCAGAAGGACCTGCTCACGCGGGAGATCGACCACCGGGTCAAGAACTCCCTGCAGATCGTCTCGGCCTTCCTGCAGATGCAGCGGCGCCAGATCGCCGACGGCGAGGCCCGGCAGGCCTTCGCCGACACCTCCGCGCGGGTGATGAGCGTCGCGCGGGTGCACGACAGCCTGTACCAGGCGGATCGGTTCGACGAGGTCGATCTCGGCCAGACCATCGAGAGCCTGTGCAACGACCTCGCGGGGCTGGCCGGCGACGGGCACGCGGTCGACCTGTCGGCGGAGCCCGGCCTGATGGTGCCCTACCGCAAGGCCGTGGCGCTCTCGCTGATCGCCACGGAACTCGTCACCAACGCCTTCAAATACGCGGCCAACCCGGCGGGCATCGGCCGCGTCGAGGTCAGAGTCTCGGCCTCCGGCCCCGGCGAGATCCAGCTGCGCGTCTGCGACGACGGGGCCGGCCTGCCCGACGACTGGGCGGACGCCAAGGCGCGGAGCAAGGGCTCCGGCCTGGGCATGAAGCTGATCCGGGCGATGCTCGACCAGATCAACGCCAAGCTCACCGTCGCCAACACTCCCGGCGCCTGCTTCACGATCACCGCGTGAGATCCCGCGAAGGCCTGCACGCGCGGCTGCGCGCCGCGACCGATCCGGCCCACCAGGCGCTGGAGGCGTCCCTCGACTGGCAGGCGCGGGTGGCGACGCTCGGCGGCTACCGGGAGCTGCTGGGACGCCTCTACGGCTTCCACGCGGTCTGGGAATCGGCCATCGGGTCCGGGCTCGCCGACGAGCCGTTCCTGGCGCCGCGCCGCCGACTCGCGCTCCTCGCGGCCGACCTCGTCCATCTCGGCCTCCAGCCCGGCGCGGTCGCGGCGCTCCCGAGACCGGCCGCTCCGGTTCTCCGCGGGCCGGCCGCCGCCACGGGCGCGCTCTACGTGCTGGAGGGATCGACCCTCGGCGGGCAGCTGATCGGCCGCCACATCGCCGGCTTGCACGGCTTCTCCGACGCGGGGCTCGCCTATTACCGGGCGCACGGGCCCGCCGCGGGGGCGATGTGGGCCGCCTTCCGCACGCGCCTGGACGCGTTCGGCGACGACCCGGCCGCGGAGGCCGCGCTCACCGGCGCGGCCGTGTCGACCTTCGCGGCGATGCGCGCGTGGCTCTGCCCGGTCCCGGAGCTGCCGGCCGCCGCCTGAGCCGCTCAGGCGGCGCCGAGGGCGTCGCGCTCCGCCGCCAGATGGAGCATCAGCCGCTCGACGAGCCGCCCCCGTGGCCGGCCCGCCGGCCGGAGCAGCAGCGTCTCGATGAGAATCTCGGGCCGGAACGGCCGCAGCACGATGGGCAGCCCGCCGAGCGCCCGTGCCGGGACCGGATCGACGATGGCGGCGCCGAGTCCCTCGGCGACGAGGCCGCAGCGGGCCGCCGTGTACTCGGCCATCAGGGCGAAGCGCGGCGTCGCGCCGGCGCTCGCGAAGGCCGCCTCGGTGGCCGCCTGCACGGGGCTCGACCCGGCCGCGATCAGCGGCACCCCGGCGAGATCCGCCGCCGTGACGACGCGCCGGCGGGCCAGGGCGTGCCCGCGGGGCAGCGCGCACACGGCCGCGACCCGCAGGAACGGCTCGGCGCTCACCCCGGCATGGCCGGAGCGCGGCCGGGCCAGGCCGAGGTCACACTGGCCCGAGGCGGTCCACGACCAGATCGTGTCTGTGCTGGGGACGTGGACCGAGATGCGCAGATCCGGGCATTCCGCGTCGAGGCGGCGAATGGCGCGCGGCAGCAATCCGGCGGCCAGGGAGGGTTGGCAGGCGACGCGCAATCCGCCGGTGCCGCGCTCGCGGATCCGGCGCGCGGCCTGCTGCAGGTGATCGAGGCCCGCGTAGGTCTGCGCGACCTCCTGGGCGAAGGCCTCGCCCTCCGGGGTCGGGAACGCGTTGCCGTGCCCGCGCACGAACAGCGCGAAGCCGAGGGCCGCCTCCAGCTGCGCGATGGCGCGGCTGATATGGGGCTGCCCGATGCCCAGGACCTCTGCGGCCCGCGTCATGCCGCCGTGGCGCATCACGGCGCGGAAGAGGTCGAGATGTGCGGGGTTCATCATGCCGAAACTGCATGGACGCGGGTCAGCGCGGCATTTGACGGCATCGGCCGGGACGGTTGTCAATGCCGCCCGCCGTCCCGACCCCGAGGCCCGTCCCGCAATGCTCGCCTTCGCGCTCTCCGCCCTGCTCGCCGTGCTGGCGGGCGCCGGCCTCGTCCTGCAGCAGATCCTGAACGCGAATCTCCGCGCGGGCCTCGACTCCGCGTCCTGGGCCGGCGTCTCCAGCTACGCGGTCGGGCTCGCCTGCATGGCGCTCCTCGCCGCCGCCCTGCGCGACCCGGTGCCGACGGCCGGCGTGGCGGAGCGCATCCCGTGGTGGACCTGGAGCGGCGGCCTGTTCGGCGCGGTGTTCATCGGCCTCGCGATCCTGCTGGTCCCGAAGCTCGGCGCCGCGTCCTTCTTCGCGCTCCTCGTCACGGGCCAGATGGTCGCCTCGGTGCTGTTCGACCACGCCGGCCTGCTCGGCCTCGCGCAGCGGCCCGTCGACCTGCCGCGCCTCCTGGGGATCGCGCTCCTGATCGGCGGCGTCGTGCTGATCCGCCGCTAGAGCCGTGCGCGATCGCGCTGCAACCGAGCACGGCTCCAAGCCTTTGTCTTGACACGCTCTCTTGCGCCCGACCGGTATCCACTTCGGCGGAGAGCGCTCCAGGGCCGGATCACGGCGTCTCGGCCAGCAGGCCCTCGACGAAGGGGGCGAGGCCGGTGCGGCGCGCCCGCCGGAGGCGCTCGGCCGCCAGGATCCCCTGGAGGGCCCGGAAGGCGTTCTGCAGATCGTCGTTGACGATGACGTAGTCGTACTCGACCCAGCGCTGGATCTCGGTCCGGGCGTTGGCGAGACGCTTCTCGATCGTCTCGGCGGAATCCTCCGCCCGGCGCTCCAGGCGCTGGCGCAGCTCGGCCATGCTGGGCGGCAGGATGAAGACCGTCACCACGTCCTGGGCGAGCTTGGAGCGCACCTGCCGCGTGCCCTGGTAGTCGATGTCGAAGATCATGTCCCGGCCGGAGCCCAGCACCTTCTCCACCGGCCGACGGGGCGTGCCGTAGAAGTTGCCGTGCACCTCGGCCCATTCGAGCAGATCGTCGCGCTCGCGCAGGTCGTCGAACGCCTCGCGATCGATGAAATGGTAGTGCCGCCCGTCGATCTCCGAGGGGCGCCGCCCCCGCGTGGTCACCGAGATCGACAGGTCGAGCGCCCAGCTCGGATCCTGCGCGATCGCCCGCGTCAGGGTGGTCTTTCCCGCGCCCGAAGGCGAGGAGAGGATCAGGATCAACCCGCGCCGCGCGATCGAGTCGGAGACGCTCCCGGCCGGCTCGGTCATGCGCGTGGCTCCCCGACGTTTCGCATCCGTATCCTCACGTCCCGATCCGGCATCGTGCCCAGCATCGTGCCCGGCATCATTCGATGTTCTGCACCTGCTCGCGGAACTGCTCGACCACGGCCTTCAGGTCGAGTCCGATCCGCGACAGGCTGATATCGTTGGCCTTGGCGCACAGGGTGTTGGCCTCGCGGCCGAATTCCTGGGCCAGGAAGTCCAGCCGCCGGCCGATCGCGCCACCGGCCGCCAGCAGGTCCCGGGCGCTCGCCACGTGGGCGCGGAGCCGGTCCAGCTCCTCGCGGACATCCGCCTTGCCGGCGAGCAGCATCGCCTCCTGGTGCAGGCGGTCCGGGTCGAGGCCGCTGCCGCCGAGGGCCGCGACGGCCGCCTCCAGCCGTGCCCGCACGGCCTCGGGCTGGCGGGCCGGGTTCTCCTCGGCGGCCTGGGTCAGCGCGGCGATCCGGTCGACCTGAGCGGTGACGACCTGCTCGAGCTGGCGCCCCTCGGCGCGGCGCGCCTCGACGAGATCCGCGACCAGCTGGACCACGCCCGCGGCCAGGTCCCGGGCGAGGGTGTCGGTGTCGGCCGCCTCGTCCTCGACCTCGATCACGCCGCGCACGCCGAGCAGCCCGTCCATCGTGGCGGGGGCCACGCCCTCGGGGACCGGCACCCGGGCCACCGCCTGGGCGAGGCTCGCCAGGAGGGTCTCGTTGATCCGCACCCGCGCGGTCGTCTCCGGCTTGGTGAGGGTCAGCGTCAGCTGGCACTGCCCGCGGGTGAGTGTCTTCTGGAGCGCGGTGCGCGCGGTCTCGCCGAGCCCGTCATAGCCGGCCGGCACGCGGGTGCGCACGTCGAGGCCGCGCCCGTTGACGCTGCGGACCTCCCAGGCCCAGTGCACCGGTCCGGCACTGCCCGCCGTCCGGGCGAAACCGGTCATGCTCGCGATCTGGGCCACGCCGACCCCCGTCCCCGTGAAGATCGGGGCCTGTAGCACGGATCACTCCGGTGGGAAGAGGCCGGTCGCCGCCGTCGCCGCGTCGCGAGGCGCGTCGGGCGCGCGTCGGACGCGCCGCGCGCCCGGCCATCTCGGGCGGCGCCGTGCAGTCGAGCGGCACCCGGCACGCTGTTGGGACCGGTAGGGCCGCCCGCCCGCGACGCGGGCCCCGTCCGCCGTCGCCCGCGCGGTCGCGGTGGTCACGTTTTCACTTTCGTGTCGCGCGGCCGACGTTGCATTCCGCAGTGAAGGTGTGCTCGAAATCCCGCTCGTCTGCACATGAACTCGGATGGCGCATGCCGCGATCAGTATTGGGGAGGACCGCGCTCACGCCGTTCGGGATGTCCGCGCTGGGCGTCGGCATCTGGGAGGATGCGCCGCACACGGGATGCGTGCGCGGGGACGCGACGATGGCGCGGATCTTCGGCCTGACCGAGACCGAGGCGGCGGACGGCATCACCTGGGAGCAGCTCTCCGCGCTCTTCCACCCGGAGGACCTCGCCCGGGACCAGAGCGAGCGCCGTCGCGTCCGCGAGGAGGGCGGTCTCTTCGCCTGGGAGCACCGCATCGTGCCCGCGCCGGGCGTCGTGCGCTGGGTCCTGGCGCGGGGCCGGTTCGAGCGCCGCGCGGACGGGCACATCTACGGTCGGGGCATCGTGATCGACATCACCGACAGCCGGGTCGACGGCCCGTACGAGCCGCCGGTCGGTTTTCTCGGGGCTCCGACCGAGCCGGGGACCGCCGTCGAGCGGATGGCCGATTACGCGATGCGCCTGTGGGAGCTGGTCGGCGATCTCGGGCCCGGGGAGGCGACGCGGGTGCAGCCGCTGCTCGAGGCGCTGCTCTACGAGCTGGGACGGCAGATCGCGGCCTCGCTGTCGGGCGAGCCGCCAGAGGCGCCGCGGCGCCCGCGGAACCCGCGGGCGCATTGAGGGCGGCCCCGACGGCGCCGAAGCCGGCGGCGCGGACCGGCGCCGCTGCCTAGCGGCGGCCCCGCGGCGCCGGTGCCGGCTCGCTCAGGGTCGGGACCGTCTTGGGCGAGCCCAGATCGTAGCTGCGGTTCTTGAGGGGATCGAGGCGGGTGCCCTCGGAGGCGTCGAAGGCGCGCGTGCCCGGCGTGCCGGTATCCAGGGCGAAGGCCGCGTTGGTGTTGATCCCGTTGCCCGCGGGGGCGCCGCCCGGCGCGTAGGCCGAGGCGCGGCCCGGCGTGGTCGAGTCCGGGCTCGGCTCGACCTTGTCGACGGCGTCCGGCGGCGCCTGCCGGCTCTTCTCGACCGCCCGCCAGCGGGCGACGTTGCGCTGGTGCGCCTCGAGGGAATCGGCGAAGGCGTGGCCGCCGGTGCCGTCCGCGACGAAGTACAGGTCCTTGGTCCGGGAGGGGTTGGCCACCGCCTCCAGGGCGGCGCGGCCGGGATTGGCGATCGGCCCCGGCGGCAGGCCCTCGATCACGTAGGTGTTGTAGGGGGTCGGCCGGTCGATCTCGGAGCGCAGGATCCCGCGGCCGAGGGTGCCGCGCCCGCCCACGAGGCCGTAGACGATCGTGGGGTCGGATTGCAGCTTCATCCGCTTGTTGAGGCGGTTGATGAAGACGCCGGCCACCCGGGGCCGCTCGTCGGCGCGGCCGGTCTCCTTCTCGACGATGGAGGCGAGGGTCACCATCTCGGCCGGGGTCCGCACCGGCACGTCGGCGCTGCGCCGCAGCCAGATCTGGTTCAGGACCTCGCGCTGCTTGGCCTTCATCAGGTTGACGATCTGCTGCCGGGTGGCGCCGCGCTCGAACTTGTAGGTGTCCGGCAGGAGCGAGCCTTCCGGGGGGATCTCGTTGATCTCGCCGGCGAGCACGTCGTTGTCGTTGAGGCGGTTGACGATCTGCTCGGAGGTCAGGCCCTCCGGGAAGGTGATGGCGTGCTGGACCTGCCGGCCCGTGGCGATCGTGTCGAGCGCGTCGGAGATGCTCGCGTGCGCCTTGAAGACGTACTCGCCGGCCCGCAGCGCCGGCCGGCCGCCGAAGCGGGCGGCGAACTCGAACAGGCCGGTATGGTCGATCACGCCCTCGCGCTTCAGGGTCTCGGCGATCTCGGCCGTCCCGCTGTGGGTCGGTATGACCACGACCTTGTCGGCCGCGAGCGGGCCCGGCTCGCGCACCTGCCGCTGGAACAGCGTGATCCCGATCATCGCCGCGATGGCGATGACGACCGCGAAGGTCAGGGCGCCGCTGATCAGGCCCACGAGGCCGCTCCGCTCGCGCTCGGGTTTCTCCGGCGGCGGGGGCGCGACGGTCGGCTTGATCGCCTCGCCGGGCGAGCGCGGCGACAGCCGCTGCGGCAGGGCGGGCTCGTCCGTCGGATCCTGCGCGGCTGTCTCGGGCGCGGGCGTCTTTGAGCGGCGGAAGAACATCGGGATCCTGTCTGGGCCCGCGCGACCCGTCACGCGTCGCGGGCCGGGATCGGCTGCCCGCAACCGGGTGCGCACGTCGAGGGGCGTAACCCTAGTCGGGTTTGTGGCGAAATTGCCGTTCCGCGACGCGATAGCGCCGATCGGCGCGCTCAGCCCGGGGGCTGGCAGGTGGCGCAGTAGAAGGTCGAGCGGTTCGCCTGCACGATGCGGGTGATCGCGCCGGCGCATCCGGGCCGGCTGCAGGGCAGGCCGACCCGGTCGTAGACCCGGAAGGCGTGCTGGAACGCGCCCGCGCTGCCGTCCGTGTGGACGTAGTCGCGCAGGGTCGAGCCGCCGGCCTTCACGGCCTCCTCGAGGACCTGCACGATCGCCTTGGCCAGGGCGTTGGCCTTGGGCGTCGGGCGCCCGTCCGGCCGGGCGAGGCTCCCGGCCGGCGCCTCCGGATGCAGGCGCGCCCGGTGCAGCGCCTCGCACACGTAGATGTTGCCGAGGCCCGCGATCAGGCGCTGATCGAGCAGGGCGGCCTTCAGCGGCGCGATCTTGTGGCGGAAGAGCTGCGCGATCACAGCCCCGGTCAGCCCGTCGAGGGGCTCCACGCCCATCCGGGCGAAGTGGCGGCAGGCCGCGAGCTCCGCGCTCGGGACCAGATCCATGAAGCCGAAGCGGCGGGCGTCGTTGTAGGTCACCGTGGCGCCGGTGCTCATCGCCATGACCACGTGGTCGTGCCGGGGCGTGCCCTGGGCGCCCTCGAGGTAGAAGTCTCCCGGGGACAGGTTGCTGCCGTCGGGCAGAGCCACGTCGAACCGCCCGCTCATGCCGAGATGCATGACCAGCGTCTCGCCCGAGTCGAGGGCGGCGGTGAGGTACTTCGCCCGGCGCGCGAGGTCCGTGACGGTCCGCCCCTCGAGGCGGGCGGCGAAGCGCTCGGGGAACGGGAAGCGCAGGTTGGCCCGGCGCAGGGTGACGCGGCTGAACCGCGCGCCGACCAGGGCGGGCGCCAATCCCCGCCGCACGGTCTCGACCTCGGGAAGCTCCGGCATCGCTCTCGCAGCATCTCCGTGCGCGGCGCTCCGTGCGCCGGATCCGGATATCGGCGGGATCGGTCCGGGCCGCAACCGCGGGGAACCGGCGCGGTTTGCCGCGCGTCCCGCGCCGAGGCCCGCCCTAGCGGCGGCGCAGGCGGACGTAGAGGGCGCCGCCGCCGCCATGGTGGCGGGCGGCCTCCTCGAAGCCGAGGACGATGCCGCGCAGATCCGGCCCCCGCAGCCAGTGCGGCACGCTGCGGCGGAGGACGCCCCGCTCGGAGAAGGCGTCCGCGTGGCCCGGGCCGCCCTTGCCGGTGACGACCAGCACGTAGGAATGCCCGGCGGCCCGGGCGCGGAGCAGGAAGCCCGTCAGCGCGGCATGCGCCTCGGCCTGCACCATCCCGTGCAGGTCGATCCGCGCCTCGATCGCGAGCCGCCCCCGGCGCAGGCCGAGCTTGGCGTTCCGCTCCAGCCCGGCACTCGGCGCGTGCCGCTGGGGCGGCGCCTGGTAGGGAGCGGCGGTGGCCGGGCGCGCCGGCTCCGAGGCCGGCTTCGGCGGGTGCTTCGCCCGCGGCCTCTTGGCGACCGGCGGCGCGCTGGGCTTCAGGATCGGCGCCGAGAGAGCCGGCATGGTGGCGGTCGGGCCCGGCGGCGGAGGTGTCTCGGGCACCGGGGCGGCGCGGCCCGGCAGCGGCGTGACCAGCTTGGCGATCGCGTCCCAGAGGCGGGTCTCTCCCGCGGTGAGGCGGCGCCCGCGGCGCGGGGCCCTCACGGCGCGGCTCCGGGCACCGCCGCGCGGCGCGGCAGCAGGACCACGAAGCCGATCGCGTCGCGGAGGTTGCCGGCGGCTACGCCGGCCTCCGCACCGGTACCGACGAAGAGGTCGCCGCGGGCAGGGCCGACGATCGCCGAGCCGGTATCGGCGGCGATGACGAGGCGCCCGGCCTCACCGGGAGTCGCGCCGGGGAGGGGGCCGGCGAGCCAGAACGGCAGGCCGTAGCGCCAGAGGGTCGAATCCACCGCCAGGCTGCGGCCCGGGCTGAGCGGGGCGTTCGCGGCGCCCGGCGGCCCGAGGGCCGGATCCGCGACCGGAGCGAGGCGGAAGAAGATGTAGGAGGCGTTGGCGCGGATCAGGCGCTTGGCGGTCTCGGGATGGGCGCGCAGCCAGCCGGTCCAGCGGGCGAGCGTCAGGCCCTCCAGGGGCAGGTGGCCCTCCTGGACGATCAGCTTGGCCACCGCCGTGTAGGGGCGGCCGTTGCGGCCGTCGTAGAGCACCCGCACCGCGCGCCCGTCCGGCAGCCGGACGCGCCCGGAACCCTGGACCTGCAGGACCAGCAGGTCGACCGCGTCGCGCAGCCACAGGATCGGCTTCGCCCGCGCGCCGAGGGCGCCGTCGTCGATCGCGGCGCGGTCGGGGTAGGGGGCGAAGCCGTCCGCGGTGGCGCGGGCGGCGCGCAGGCCCGGGTCGAGCCCCGGGCGGGTCTCGCCGGGGCCGAGGGAGATCAGGTCATCGGGGCGGGCCAGGACCGGCGTCGGGAAATCCGGGCCGGGCTCCAGGGAGCCGGTGAGTTCCGGCTCGAAATAGCCGGTCAGGAAGCCGGGCCGGTCCGCACCGGGCCGCACGACGCGGAACGCCTCGAACCGCTCGCGGAAGAAGGCGGCGGCGTCGGGCACGGGGCCGGCGGCGGCCGCGCAGGCCTCGGCGAGGGCGGCCGGATCTCCCACGACGCCGTCGGGCTGGGGCAGGGCGGGCGGCGGGGCCGTGCAGACGCGGCGGAAGGCGTCGAGCGCCGCCTCCGTCCCCGCGCCGGGGAAGCCCGGCAGGTCGGCCGCGGCCACGGGGGTCAGCACCGCACCGCCGACCGCCGTCGGCGCGGCGGACACGGCCTGACTCAGGAGGGACGCGAGGAGGGCGGCCGGGACTGCTCCGGACCGGGCGCGGGACATCGGCACGGCAAGATCGTCACGGAACGCCGGTCACGGACTCAGGCGCCGGCCTCGGTGGCCACGAGCTGCCAGTTCGGGTCCCGCGAGCCGAGCGTGCGGGCGAAGGTCCAGACATCCGGCACCTCGACCACCGTCTCGGCGCTGCCGTCCACCACCTTGCCGTCGGCGTCGCGGGTGGCGGTGATCAGGTTCGACAGGAAGCGGACGGTGACGTGCGCCACGCGGTTGCGCACCTCGACGGCGACGATCTCGGCCTTGTCGATCGACACGAAGGTGGTCTCGAGCGTCTGCCGGTTGCGCTCGCGCTCGGCGATCGCCCGCTCGAACGCCTCGCCGACCTCTTTCGAGAGGAGGCCGCGCAGGGTCTTCCGGTCACCCTTGGCGAAGGCGATCATGATGGCTTCGTAGGCCGACTTGGCGCCCTCGATGAAAGCGCGGGGGTCGAAGCTTGGCTCCGCCTGGATGCAGGCCTCCAAGCCGCGCGCGACCTCGGATCCCGGCTCGGCGATCCCGCGCCAGTCCCGCGGGGCGGCGGCGGGCTGCGGCGCGGCCTGGACCCGGTCGGCGCCGGGCAAGCGCACGACGTTGTCGCCGTCGGAGCGCGCCTGGGGCTCAGTCCGGCTGCGGTCGACCGGCTTGAACGGCGAGCGCTCGGCCCCCGTCTTCTGACCGAGCACCGAGCGCAGACGCCAGATCACGAAGACGGCCAGCGCGAGGAAGATGATCGTCGTAACGTCGAAACTGTCCTGCATCACCGATCCGATGGTGGCCGCGGCGAGACCCTGTGCCCCTTGCTCAGGTCGCGCGCGGTGCGGCGCCGGCTAAGCGCGCAGAGGTCTGGCCGACTCATATCCGACCAACGCGTCGGGAGCGAGCCGGTTGTGTCGGCCGGACGATCGAACCCACGCGTCAATTGCGATCCGGTCGATATGGGTCGTGGGGGCCGCCGGCGCCAGCGCCGCGCCCGCTCGCTTGTCCAGGCCCGGCCCGCGTGTTAGCGGCCCTGCCGTTTGGGCAGTTCCGCGGCGTGATCCAGCCGCTCCCGCCGCGACAACAACCCGCGCCGGCCCTGCCGGTCGATCGAGAAGGATGATCCGCATGGCCGATTCCCCGGCAGCGAACGGCAACGGCGGCGGCATGCCGCAGGGCGATGCGCCGACCATCAACGCCCTGGCGCAGTACACGAAGGACCTGTCCTTCGAGAATCCGAACGCACCGCGCTCGCTCCAGCCCAAGGAGGGCCAGGGGCCGCAGATCAACATCCAGGTGAACGTCAACGCGCAGCAGCTCTCGGAGACCGATTTCGAGGTCGAGCTGAAGCTCGAGGGCGACGCCAAGATCCAGAACGAGGTGCTGTTCGCCTTCGAGGTGACCTATGCCGGCGTGTTCCGGCTCCTCAACATCCCGGCCGACCAGATCCATCCGGCGGTGATGATCGAGTGCCCGCGCCTGCTCTTCCCCTTCGCCCGCCAGATCGTGGCCGAGGCGGTGCGCAACGGCGGCTTCCCGCCCCTGTACATCGACCCGATCGATTTCGTCGGCCTCTACCGGCAGAAGGTGATGGAGCAGCAGGGCGCCCAGGGCCCGCTCGCCTCCTGAGGCAGGACGAGCCGGCGGCCGCTCAGCGGCCGCCGGGATCGCGATACGTCGCCGCCAGGGCGCGCAGCGCCTCGGCGGGGCGCCCGGCCAGGCGGCGGGCGCGCAGGACCACGAAGGTGCGCGGCAGTTCGGGTAGCCCGAACCGGCCGCCGACCTCCACGGCGCCGGCCGGTGCCGTGCTCGGCGCCAGGGCCGCCACCGCCAGCCCCGCCATCACGGCCGCCCCCACCGCCAGCACGCCGCCGCCGACGAAGACCTCGGTCCAGGGGAGCCCGGCCGCGTCGAGAACCCGCGTCGCCGCGCCCCGGACCGTGCAGGGGCCCGCGAGTCCCGCCAGCCGCAGCGTCTCGCCCGGCCGGGGCGCCGGGAAATCCGGTGCGGCGAACCAGCCCAGCCGCTCCTCCGCCAGGACCGCGCCGCCGTGGCCGGCCTCGTCCTCCGTCCGGAAGATCACCGCGTCGTAGCCGTCCTCGCCGGAGGATCCGAACGCAGCCGCGAGGTCGCGCGACGGGACGATCCGCACCTCCGTGATCAGCCCGGCCCGATCCAGGCCAAGGCGCCGCAGCAGCACCGGCAGGTCGGGGCCGGCGACGTGGTCGCTGATCCCGAGGCTGAGCCGGGCGGGGTGCGCCGTCGCCGCGTCGGCCACGGCGCTGTCATGGGCGTCCAGGAGGCGCCGAGCGGCCGGCAGGAACAGGGCGCCCTGGCGCGTCAGGTCCACGTGCCGCGGGGTCCGGTCCAGGAGGCGCGTGCCGAGCCGGTCCTCGAGCCGCTTCAGCCGCAGGCTGATCGCCGCCTGCGACGTGGCGAGCGCCTCGGCGGCCCGGGTGAAGCTGCCGAGATCGACCACGTGCACGAAGGCCAGGACGCCTTCGAGGTCGAGAGGACGGTCGGCGACCATAACGCACTCTTATCGTAGATATCGGTGCCGATATGTCGCTGTTATCGAGGCGGCGTGCAAGCCTGTGGACCTCTTCGGGAGTGCCCCATGCTGATCACCCGCTACCGGCATCGTCTGCCGGCCGACTACGCCATGGACAGGATCCGCGCGCGCGTCGCCGCCCGCGCACCGGCCTGGGACGCGGTGCCCGGCCTCGTCTTCAAGGCCTTCACGGTCGAGGACCGGGCGCGCGGGGCCGCCGCCAACGCCTACAGCTCTCTCTATCTCTGGCAGGATGCCGGCGCCGCCGCCGCGTTCCTGGCCGGGGCCGGGTTCGGCGCCGTGATCGCGAGCTTCGGCCGGCCGCGCATCGAGACGTGGCTGGCGGTCGCAGCCGCGTTCGGGCCGGGGGACGCGGCGGGCGCCCTCTCGGAGGAGACGCGTCTCGTCGGGCCCGCGGAGGATCTCTCCGCCCTGCGCGACGACGAGCGGGGGCGCGGGCGCGACATCGCGGCCGGGCGCGACGTCCTCGCCACCGTGGCCGGGCTCGATCCCGACGGATGGCGCCTCACCCGCTTCACCCTCCGCGCCGAGCCGGCCGCCGGGCTGTCCGGAACCGCGATTGTCCACCTCGCCGCGCCCGGCCTCGCCGCGGCGCGCGGCCGCTGATCTCGGACCGATCGAGGAGTGAGACCATGCCTCTGACCCGCATCTCCCTGCGTGCCGGGACGACCGAATCCTACAGGGCCGCCCTCGTCGCGGGTGTCTACGACGCCATGCGCGAGACCTTCGCGGTGCCGGAGGGCGACCTGTTCGCCCTGGTGCACCAGCACGACGCGTCGGACTTCGTCTACGGTCCCGACTATCTCGGGATCCGGCGCAGCGACCGCCTCGTGATCGTCCAGATCACCGCCAACGCGACGCGCGGCACCGCGCAGAAGCGCGCCCTCTACGCCGCCGTGACCCGCAACCTCGCCCGCGATCCCGGCGTGGCGCCGGGGGACGTCTTCATCAACCTCGTCGAGGTCAACCCGGAGAACTGGTCATTCGGGGAGGGGCTGATGCAGTACGGCCCGCGGGAGCCGTGAGGCCGGTGCAGCGAGTCCGCCGCGGGAGCGGTGCGGCGATGATGGCGGCGATCCGGGCTTGACCGTTCCGGGGGGGGAGTACAGGTCCGGGGCCCGAAACGGCTCCAGGATCGCATGGCCCCCACCGCAAACCTCGCCCTGATCAACCTGTTCATCGGGGACATCCAGGGCGGCCTCGGACCCTTTCTCGGGACCTGGCTGGCAGAATCGGCCTCGTGGAGCCCCGCGCGGGTCGGGTTCGTCATCACGCTGGTCGGCATCGGCACGCTGTTCCTGAGCGGACCGTTCGGTGCCCTGGTCGATCGGTTCCCGCGCCCGCGCCTGCTGATCGCGCTGGCCTGCGGGGCGATCCTGGTGGGAACGCTGCTGCTCCTGCCGGCCCGCAGCTTCCCGGCGGTGCTGTGCGCGCAGCTGTTCGCGGCGGCCGGCGGCACCCTGCTGCTGCCGGCCGTCGCGGCGCTGACTCTGGGTATCGTCGGCAAGGACCGGTTCCCCGCGCAGCAGGGGCGCAACCAGGCCTTCAATCACGTCGGCATCCTGATCGCGGCGGGCGCCATCAGCCTTGGCACCGGCTATTTCGGCCCGGCGATCGCCTTCTGGGTGCTCGGCGGCATGGCGCTGGCGGCGATCGCCGCGACGGCGACGATGCCGGCCAAGGCGTGGAGCCGCCGCCGCGCCGTCGGCTGGAAGGAGGACGACTCGGACGAGCCGGAGCGCAGCGGCCTCCGCCAGGTCCTGGGGAACCGTCGCCTGCTGGTGCTGACCGTGGCGCTGACCCTGTTCAATCTTGGGAACGGCGGCATGCTCTCGCTGCTCGGCCAGAAGCTGGTCGCGACCGCGGCCGACGCCACGACCTGGACGGCCCGCTACGTCATGGTGGCCCAGCTGGTGATGGTCCCGGTGGCGCTGTTCGCCGGATCGCTCGCCGACAAGCGCGGGCGCCGCCAGCTGCTGATGGTCGCCTTCGCGGTCCTGCCGGTGCGGGCACTCCTGTCCGGCCTGATCGACGATCCGGTCTGGCTGATCGCCGCCGAGGTGCTGGACGGCGTCGCCTCCGGCATCGTCGGGGTGGCGGTGCCGGTCATCGTCGCCGACCTGACCTGGGGCTCCGGCCGGACCCAGACGGCCATCGGCAGCGTCAACGCGGTGCAGGGCGTCGGCGGCGCGCTGTCGGGCTGGTACGGCGGCCTGTCCTACGGGATGTTCGGCTGGACCGGCGCCTTCCTGGCTCTCGGCCTGCCGGCGCTCGTCGCCCTCGCGCTGGTGATCTGGCTCGACGCGACGCCCGAGCCCGGCCGGCGTACGCGCCGGCGGGAGCGGCGCAGCCCCGCCGCACAGGGAGCCTGAACCGACCGCGCGACCGAAGCCCGTGTCGACCCGCTATAGGACCCGATCGGGGCCGCCGCCGCGCGTTGCGGTGCCGCCGGACGCGGGGCCCTCTGAAACGCGAAAACCCGGCCTCAGGGCCGGGCTTCGCGTCGGTGTCGCGGCTGTGGGCTCAGCCGATATGCGGGCTGCCGGTGGCGGCGGGGAAGCGGTCGGCCAGGGCGCGGCGCAGCTTCTCCAGGGCCCGGTTCTCGATCTGGCGGACGCGCTCCTTGGAGATGCCGAGCCTCTGGCCCAGGGCTTCCAGGGTCGCCTGATCCTCGGCGAGGCGGCGCTCGCGCAGGATGCGCAGCTCGCGCTCCGACAGCACGGTCAGGGCCTGCTGGAGCCAGCTCAACCGACGCTCGCCGTCGACCGTGGCGCTCACGGTCTCGTCCGGCAGGTCGGCGCCGTCGACGAGGAAGTCCATCCGCTCCGAGGAGGCGTCGCTGTCCTCGCCCACCGGGGCGTTGAGCGACATGTCGGGACCGGACAGGCGCGCGTCCATCAGGGCGACGTCATCCCGCGACACGCCGATGGCGCTGGCGATGCGGCGGTGGATCTCGTCGCCGACATGCTCCTCGGTGGATTGCATCAGCCGGGCGCGCAGCCGCCGCAGGTTGAAGAACAGGGCCTTCTGCGCGGAGGAGGTGCCGCCGCGCACGATCGACCAGTTGCGCAGGATGTAATCCTGGATCGACGCGCGGATCCACCACGTCGCGTAGGTTGAGAAGCGGACGTCCCGCTCGGGCTCGAACCGGGCCGCGGCCTCCATCAGGCCGACATGCCCTTCCTGGACGAGGTCCGCCATGGGCAGGCCGTAGTGACGAAAACGCCCCGCCAGGGCGATGACGAGGCGCATATGGGCGGAGATCAGACGGTGGAGGGCCCGCTCGTCGCGCTCGTCCTTCCAGCGGACGGCGAGGCCGCGCTCTTCTTCCCGGGCCAGGAAGGGTGCCTCCATGGCAGTCCGTATGAACTGCCGTCGAATTCCCGCGATCTCAGCCATCCGCCTGCCTCTTGTTGTCGAGTGCTGTTGCGGCGTCGAGCCGATAGCCCGACGCGCAGGCGCCACCGGGAGGCGACGCCAGGCAACCGACAACGGAAGGCAAAACGCGAAAGTTCCGTCCCGATGCCCCACAATGCGACAACCGGGCGGCCACGAAATCGTGTTCTGTTCCGATCAGATGGGATCCGGCCGCGCGCCGTCCAGCCCGGATGTCCCGAAACGACCGGGCCGGCGCGCCGGTTCGGACCGGTCCGGGCACAAAAAACCCGGCCACAGGGGCCGGGTTCGATGTCGTCCGCGGGGGGGGAAGCGCGCCTCAGGCGGCCTCCTCCTGAATGTCGTCGCCCTCGCTGTCACCGTCGGCCTCGGCCTCGGGCTCCGCCTCGTTCTTCGCCCGGCGGGGCGACTTGGCGAGGCTCTGCTCGATCAGCTTCAGGGCCTCGGTCTCGGTGATGCGGTTCACCGACGAGATCTCGCGCACGATCCGGTCCAGGGCGGCCTCATAGAGCTGGCGCTCGGAGTAGGACTGCTCCGGCTGAGCCTCGGACCGGAAGAGGTCGCGCACGACCTCGGTGACGGCGAGCAGGTCGCCCGAGTTGATCTTGGCCTCGTATTCCTGCGCGCGGCGCGACCACATGGTGCGCTTGATCCGGGCGCGGCCGGTCAGCAGGTCGAGCGCCTTCTTGACCAGTTCCGGCTCGGCGAGCTTGCGCATGCCCACGCTGTTGGCCTTCGCGGTGGGGACGCGCAGGACCATCTTGTCCTTCTCGAACGATACGACGAACAGCTCAAGCTTGTAGCCGGCGATCTCCTGCTCCTCGATCGCGGTGATGCGACCGACGCCGTGGGCCGGATACACGACAGCCTCGCCGGTCTTGAAGCCCTGCCGGCCTGCGGTCGTCGTCTTCTTGGCTGTGGTCATGCGAGAAGGGCCTCCACTGGCGCGCAGCGTTCGGCGCCGCGCGAAACCGTGTTCTTCCGGGCGGGACACCCGGTCTGCCTCGCCGCTCCCGGACCCGGCGCCGAGCGCACGAATCCGGGCGTTCCCCGGCGCGGCCGTGCGAACGCCTGGCCCGCCCGCCGAAGTCGCCTTCAGCGGTCGAGCGCGTACTACTCCTAACCCACGAAAAGCGAAGGCGTTTCAGCCGGAGGGAGCACGTCAGGCGCGAGCGACGGCAGGCGGATTGTCTACCACAATCCGGCGCGCAGATCAAAGCATCCCTGAAGACGCACGCGCGGACCAAGCGCGGCGCCAAAGAGTTTTACACTGGTGCGGCGGGACAGGAATGACCTGGCCGCGTATCAGGCCCTCGTATGACGCAGCCCCGCCGCGGGGTTCAGCGGCGGCACGGGCCCGACAGATCTTCCCGCAATCTGGGAAGCGGGCCGCGGGCCGGCGTCAGAACCTGCGGGGCCGGCGCGGGGTCAGTCGCCCGAGCCGGGGTTGGGCGAGAAATGCGCCTCGAGCTTCCCGCTCTTGCCGTCCCAATCCTTGGCGTCGGCCGGGGCTTCCTTCTTCTGCGTGATGTTGGGCCAGGACTTGGCGTAGTCGGCGTTCAGCTTCAGCCACGTGTCGAGATTCGACTCGGTGTCGGGCTTGATCGCCTCGGCGGGGCATTCCGGCTCGCAGACGCCGCAATCGATGCACTCGTCCGGATGGATGACGAGCATGTTCTCGCCTTCGTAGAAGCAGTCCACCGGACAGACCTCGACGCAGTCCGTGTACTTGCACTTGATGCAATTGTCGGTGACGACGTAGGTCATCGGATGTCTTCGTCCTAAAACTCGACTTGGCCCGGGCGGAGCCTGGGGACGGCCCGCGCGCCCGGAGGGTGCTGCGAGGGGAACGCCGGTGAGACCCGACACTGGGACGGATCTCGGAGGCCCACGGCTCTAGACGCTGCCTCCCGGACTGACAAGCGTGCGGGCGCCGCAAGGGTTCGCGTCGGGTCGCTCGCGCGGCCGCTGTGGCGCGACCTCATCACTCGGACGGCCCGTCCGGACCGTCCTCGACCGACAGGGTGCCGCCCGACAGGTCGTCGTAGAGGAGCCGCGCCTCCGACGCCGGGCCGCGGCGCAGGCCGAGACCGAGGACCCGCACGGCCAGGGTCGCGTGGGGCGCCGCCACCGTGACCACGTCACCGATGCCGATGGCCTTCGCGGGGTTCTCGGCCCGGCTGCCGTTCACCCGCACGAAGCCGTCGGAAGCCAGCCGCGCCGCGAGCGACCGGGTCCGCGCGAAGCGCGCGAACCACAGCCACTTGTCGAGGCGCTGCCGGTCCTCGCGCATCCGCCGCGGATCAGCGCTTCCCGCCGTCGCCGGCCTCGAGCTGCGCCTTCAGGGCCGCGAGCTTGGCGAAGGGCGAGTCCGGATCGGGCGCCCGCTCGCGCCGCGGCGGCCGCTGGTCGGGCCGCGGGCCGGAATGGCGCTGCTCGGCGCCGCGCTGGTCGTCGCGGCGTTCCGGACGGCCGCCCTCGAAGCGGTCGCGGCGCGGGCCGCGGTCCCGGCCGGGGCGCGGGCCACCGTCGCCCTCGGCCCGGCGCTGCTCCGGCCGACCACCGTCGGGACGCCCCTGTCCCGGGTGCTGGCCCTGCTGGCCGCCGTCGCGCCCCCGACCAGCCCCGCGGGGACGGTTCTGCGGGCGCTGGTGGGCCGGGCGCTGGTGGCGCTGCAGGCGCCAGACCTCGATCTGTGGGATCTCGGCTGCGCCCTCGCCATCGGCACCAACGGCCTCGGCCGTCTCGGCCGCGTCGGGCTCCGCCTCGGCGGCCGCGTCGGGCGCGGTCTCCTCGGCGATGGCTTCGGCCGCCGGCGCGGCGTCCGCCTCGGCCGGCTGCTCCGCCTCGGCGTGGGGCGACTCGGTCGCAGATGTCTCGGTCGCTAGCGCCTCGGTGGCCGCGTCGACCGGCGTGCCGGCCGACTCGTCCGCAGTCTCGCCCTCGGCGGGCTCCGCCTCGGGGGCGGCCGGGGCTTCCTCGGCCGCCTCAGCGTGATCGGCGGTGGTCTCGACACCCTCGGCGGCCGGGGCCTCGTCGCCCACCGGCTCGGCGGCATCAGCCTGCGCGGCGACAGCCTCCTCGGAGGAAGCCTCGGCGGCGGTCGGCGCCGCCGGCGCGGTGGCGGCAGCGGGGACGAGCGGCACCGTGATGGCCGGGCCGGGGCGCGCCTCGGAATTGTAGCCGAGCGACTTCAGGATAGAGGCGAAATCCTCGCCCGAGCAGCCGACCAGCGAGGTCATGCCGACGGTGGCCACGAAGCCGTCGCCGTCGGCGGTGCCGTCCGGCGGGGCGCCCGGGGTGGTGCCGGGTCGGTAGGCGATCGCCGGGCGGATCAGGTCGGCGAGCCGCTCCAGGATGTCAACGCGCACCGCCCGCTCGCCGCTGACCCGGAAGCCGGCCGCGCGGTAGAGTCCCTTGGCGATCTCGCGGTCGACCTTGATCGAGGTGCGGCCGGAGCCGGCGAGATGCGCGATCTCGTCGAGGCCGCGCTGGTCGAGGCCGCCGTTGCGCAGGGCCCAGAGCTGGGCCGCGAGCGTGCGGGGCGCCGGCTTCAGCAGCGCCGGCAGGAAGATGTGGTAGGCGCCGAACCGGACGCCGTGGCGGCGCAGGGCGCCGCGGCCCTCCTGGTCGAGGCTGCGCATCTCGTGCGCCACCTTCGAGCGCTCCAGCACGCCGAGCGCCTCGACGACTTGGTAGCCGATTCCCTTGGCGAGGCCAGTCAGGTCTGCCGCGGTCTCGATCTCCATCAGCGGCCCGAGCAGCCGCACGATGTAGGCCTTCAACCACGCGTCGAGGCGCGCCTCGACCTTCTCGCGATGCGCGCCGGTCAGGCTGTCGTCCGCCAGCAGACGGATCTGCGGGGCGAACAGCTTCTCGCCGGGGGTGAGCTTGGCGACGGGCGCGCCGGTCCAGCGAATCGTGCCGTCGTGCGAGAGCACGAGGGTCGAATCGGCGGTCGCGGCGAATCGTTCTGCCCGCGACTCGATCTCACCCCCGAGCGCCTTCTCGGCGGCGCTCCTCAGGGTCTTGGCCTCGTGCCCCTCGGCGCTGGCATCGGGAACGAACAGGAATCCGTGAAGGTGGCCGACATGCTGACCCTCGACGGTGACGTCACCGTCGGCGGTGATCTGGGCTTCGAGCATCGTGTTCTCTCTCAGGCGCCGCATCAGGACGCTTGTGCGCCGGTCGACGAAGCGGCTCGCGAGGCGTTCGTGCAGGGCGTCGGACAGCCTGTCCTCTACCCGACGCGTCTCGCCCTGCCAATGTTCTGGGTCGCGTAGCCAGTCGGGACGGTTCGCCACGAAGGTCCAGGTGCGTCCCTGGGCAATCCGGCGGGACAGCGTGTCGATGTCGCCGTCGGTCCGGTCGATCATCGCGACCTGCTCGGCGAACCACGTGTCGGGGATGCGGCCCGCCATGCCCTTCATGAGGAACCGGTAGAGCTGTGCCACGAGATCGGCGTGCACCTGCGGGTGGACCTTGCGGTAATCCGGCACGCCGCAGACGTCCCACAGGCGGCGCACCGTGGCGGCGCTCCGCGCCATGTCGCGGATGTCGTCCTCCTTCATGAGGATCTCGAGGGCCTGCTGGTCCTCCCCCATGGGCGCGCGCGTCAGGCCCGATTCGCGCGGGTGCTCGTCGAGGCTCGCCTGCAGGCCCTCCAGGCTGCCAAAGCTGAGATCCGGATTGCGCCACTGCAGGATGCGCAGGGGATCGAAGTCGTGGCTCTCCAGCCGCTCCACCAGCTCGGCCTCGAAGGGCGGGCAGCGTCCGGTCGAGCCGAAGGTACCGTCCGCGAGGTGGCGGCCGGCGCGCCCCGCGATCTGGCCCATCTCGGCGGGGGTGAGCTTGCGGAAGCGGGTGCCGTCGTACTTCCAGTTGGCCGCGAACGCGACGTGATCCACGTCGAGGTTGAGGCCCATCCCGACCGCGTCGGTGGCCACGAGGTAGTCGACGTCCCCCGCTTGGTACATCTCGACCTGGGCGTTGCGGGTCCGCGGCGACAGGGCGCCGAGTACCACGGCGGCGCCCCCGCGCTGGCGGCGGATCAGCTCGGCGATCGCGTAGACCTCCTCGGCCGAGAACGCCACGATGGCGGTGCGCCGGGGCAGGCGCGACAGCCGCTTCTCCCCCGCGAAGGTGAGCTGCGAGAGCCGCGGCCGGGTCGTGGTGTGAACGTTCGGAATCAGGTCCTGGACCAGCGGCAGCATGGTCGAGGAGCCGATCAGCAGGGTCTCCTCCCGGCCGCGGACGTAGAGCAGGCGGTCGGTGAAGACGTGGCCGCGATCCATGTCGGCGGCGAGCTGGATCTCGTCGATGGCGACGTACGCCACGTCGAGGTCACGCGGCATCGCCTCGATGGTGCAGATCCAGTAGCGCGGCCGGTCCGGCTTGATCTTCTCCTCGCCGGTCACCAGCGCGACCTTCTCGGGGCCCACCTTCGCGACGACGCGCAGGTAGACCTCGCGGGCGAGCAGCCGCAGGGGCAGCCCGATCATGCCGGTCGGGTGGGCGAGCATCCGCTCGATGGCGAGATGCGTCTTGCCGGTGTTGGTCGGCCCGAGGACCGCGGTGACGCCGCGGGCGCGGGCCTCGCGGGACAGCGAGCGGCTGGGCGTGGGGCGGAGCAGCGCGTCGATGGTCGGCGGTTCCTTCGAGCGGGAAGGCCGTCGCGGCGCCGTCGCGGCGCGGGCGGGGAGGCGGGTTCGACCGGCCGACCGCGTCAGGAACGCTAGGGCCGGTACGGTCCTCCCCCATATGGGATGCCGCCGCCGCCAGGTCCAATCTGCGGCGTGATCATCGGGTAGACGTCGATCTGCGTCGTCGTCGCGCCCGGCTGCGGCGCCAGGTCGGCGCAGAGCGTGTCGGGTGTCGCGACAAGGGGGCCGCGGCGGGGCGGCCTGTTCTCGACGACCTCGGCCGACGAGAAGGCGTCACCGCCGCACCCCGGATCGGCGGACCCGGCACTGAGGGACTGCGCCGCGGCCGGCCCCGCGAGCGCGGCCAGGGCGAGGGCGATTCGGAGGGCAGGCGAGCACATCCGGGCATTATCGCCGGGAACGTGAAGATTCCCTCCACCCGCGCAACCGCGGACCACGCCGCGATCGCGTCCGCCGGCACGGAATGCGGGGCACCGCGGGCGCGCGACTCTGTCCGTCCCCGCGCCCTTGCCGGGTCATTTCGCGGCTTGGGCGCGGAAGGCGCGGGCCGCGTCAGGTCCGGTTGTGACCGGGCCGGCGATCAGTCGACACCCTCGACGAGCACCACCTCGCCGATGCCCGCGGGCCGGCGCTTGGCTACGGCAGCCTGGTACTCGGGCGAGAAGTAGTAGGTGCGCGCCGCCTCGTAGGACTCGAATTCCAGCACGACGTTGCGCGGACGGCCCTCGCCCTCCAGCGCCTCGCAGCGGCCGCCGCGCACCAGCGGCTTGCAGCCGTACTTGCGCATCGCCTCGGAGGCCATGGCGGCGTAGTCCTTGTAGGTGTCTGGGTCGGTGACCGTCATCCGGACGATGATGTAGCCCTTGGGCACTGCTGACCTCCCCGCGCGGCTGCCGCGCCGCGCCGAGGTGCCGGGAAACCGGCCGCCGGTCAAACGCTCCCTGCGGCAGCTGCCCGCGCAGCCGCTACTGCCCGGGCAGGCTCGCCTGCGCGACACTGTTGCCGGCGGCGCCGGCCGTGCCGGTGGTCGTCGGCGTGCCGCTCTGGCTCCAGCGGGTGGCCTCGATGATGTTGGTGCCGATCGTGGTGAGCACCGAGATGCGCAGCGGAATCAGGACGCGCGTCCCCTCGACGGGGGCGAGCCAGACCGACATCTCGCGGTTCTCCTCCATGAACTTGACGCCCGGCCGGTCCGGCCGGTGGCCGGCGACCGCCTGGTAGCGGGCGTTGCATACGAGGACTTGCCCCGCATAGCCGGGCTTCTGCACCGGGCGGGTCTCGGCGTAGCTCAGCACCACGTTGAAGCGGGTGGCGCCGTCGAAGACCGGCAGGGTCCGGTTGCAGTTCTCCGGGTCGAGCGGCTCGCCGCGCCCCTGGGTCGGCATCAGCAGCGCGCTCACCGGGTCGATGATGCCGCGCTTGTTGGCCGGGGTGACCGGCACGCGGTCCTGCATGTCGACGAGCGGCGGCGTGATCTCGGCCTGGACGACGTTGCCGCGCGCCAGGGCCATGCGCACCGCGATGCCGGAACTCGCCGTCTGGGTGGCGATGGCGAAGGCGCCGGGCTGCGGCGCGGCCGAGAAGCTTCCCGAGGCCCGGGCGGAGCCCTTGCCGCCGGTGATCGCGCCGACGAGGCCGGTGAGCACGGCCGACACGTCCATCATGTAGCGGTCGCGGTCGAAGGAGCCGGCCAGGCGGGCCGTGCCGATCGGGAGACCGGCGAGGTTGATGCCGTAATCGACCGCCACGGTCGCGGCGGCGGGCGCGGCCCGCTTGGCCCGCGACGTCCGCGCGCCGGCATCGGTCGGGGCCGCGAAGGCCGCGACCGCGAGGAGGCTGCCCGCGAGGCGCCCGGCAGCGTGCTTCTTCGACGGCTTGATCATTCGACGGATTGGCGTGGCGCTCATGATCCGGATCGCATCCCAGGGCGGGCGGGCCAAGACACTCGCTCGAACGCACCCTCTCGAACACACCCGCTCGCCGACGTCCTCTGCGACGCACGGAGCGGGGAGAGGCGCCTTCCTGCAGGTGGAAGAAGGCTATATCCCGGCATCGTGGTTAACAGACCGTTGGTCGTCCGGCGCGATGCTGAACCCCGCCGGCACCTTGACGCACCGCGCCTTCGTCGCCTATAGGCTCGCGCCTTCAACAGGACTCCGCCGGACCTGGAACACGCAATGGGCGCCGCCCGCTGCGACGATGATCGCGCCGGCCGCGATCGGGTCTTCACCGGGCGGAACGAGACGGGATCGTTTTTTATCATGGCGCGCCGCTGCGAACTCACCGGCAAGGCCGTTCAGGTCGGCCACCTCGTGAGCCACTCGAACCGCAAGACCAAGTGCCGGTTCCTGCCGAACCTGTGCAACGTCACCCTCCAGTCCGACGCGCTGGGCAAGCGCGTCCGCCTGCGGGTCACGGCGCACGCCCTGCGCTCGGTGGAGCACCGCGGCGGCCTCGACGCCTTCCTGATCAAGGCTGGCGAGGGTGACCTGTCGCAGACTGCCCGCCTCTTGAAGCGCGAGATCCATAAGAAGCTCGCCGAGACCCCGGCCGCCGCGGCCTGAGTCGTCGAGCTTCACGCCCCTATCGGACGGTTTGAACCGCCGTGGCCGTTGAGGCCGCGGCGGTTTCCGCTTGTTTGCGGCTGGCATGCCACTCCAAGCAATCCAGAGCTCGGCCGCAGGCTGCCGTCAATGTCCGGCCGATGCCCCTGCGCCGTCTTTGCGAGCGGAGCGAAGCAATCCAGGCGGCGCCACGTGGACAAGCCCCGCGCCGCCCTAGGTCACTTCGCTGCGCTCGTGATGACGAAGGGGGCTTCGCCGTCCAAGTTGCGAACATGAACCGTGTCGAGGTTCGGTCCGGATCTGCCAGCTTCCTCGACGCGGATCGTCTGTTGCGCGCGGCAGCGCGCGGCGTGACTACCGCCGCCCGCCCGCTGCGCGCAGCATCCGACCCGTCGGCGCCGCGCCGTCCTCCTCGAACAGCTCGGCGAGCTTCTCGGTCATCGCCCCGCCGAGCTCCTCGGCGTCGATGATCGTCACGGCGCGGCGATAGTACCGGGTCACGTCGTGGCCGATGCCGATGGCCAGCAGTTCCACCGGCGAGCGCGTCTCGATCTCCTCGATCATCCAGCGCAGGTGCCGCTCCAGGTAGTTGCCGGCATTCACCGACAGGGTCGAATCGTCCACCGGCGCGCCGTCGGAGATCACCATCAGGATCTTGCGCTGCTCCGGCCGCCCGAGCAGGCGCTTGTGCGCCCAGTCCAGGGCCTCGCCGTCGATGTTCTCCTTGAGCAGCCCCTCGCGCATCATCAGCCCGAGGTTCTTCCGCGCGCGCCGCCAGGGCGCGTCGGCCGACTTGTAGACGATGTGGCGCAGGTCGTTCAGGCGACCGGGATTCGGCGGCTTGCCGGCGGCGAGCCACGCCTCGCGGCTCTGGCCGCCCTTCCAGGCCCGGGTGGTGAAGCCCAGGATCTCCACCTTCACGCCGCAGCGCTCCAGCGTCCGCGCGAGGATGTCGGCGCAGGTCGCCGCCACGGTGATCGGCCGGCCGCGCATCGAGCCCGAATTGTCGAGGAGCAGCGTGACCACCGTGTCGCGGAAATTGGTGTCCTTCTCCTGCTTGAAGGAGAGCGGCTGGTACGGGTCGATGACCACGCGCACGAGCCGCGCCGGGTCGAGCTGACCCTCCTCCAGATCGAACTCCCAGGCGCGGTTCTGCTGGGCGAGGAGGCGACGCTGGAGCCGGTTGGCGAGGCGGCCGACCACGCCCTGCAGGTGCGAGAGCTGCTTGTCGAGGTAGGAGCGCAGGCGCGACAGCTCATCGGCGTCGCACAGCTCCTCGGCGTGGATGACCTCGTCGAACCGCGGATTGAACACCTTGTACTCGGGCCCGCGCGCCTCGTTGCCCTGCCGCTGCGGCGGGCGAGAGGCCTCCGAGGCCTCCTCCGACTCCGCGTCCTCGGCCTCCTCGGGCAACTCACCGGACGGTGCGTCGGCGGATTCCTGGGCGCCCTCCTCGATCTCGTCGGAGGCCTCCTCGGAGGTCTCGATCTCGGCGCGCTCGCCCTGGCTCTTCTCCTCCGAATCGCCCTCGCTGGGGTTCTGCTCGTCGTCCTGGGCGTCGTTCTCGTCGTCGTTCTCGTCGTCCTCCGCGTCGAACGGCGTCTCGTCCGACATGTCGAGGGAGGTGAGGAGGTCGCGCACCGAGCGGGCGAACTTGCGCTGATCCTCGATCGAGCCGAGCAGCCCGTCGAGGTTCGGGCCGGCCTTGGCCTCGATATGCTCGCGCCACAGCTCGACGATCTTGGTGGCGGCCTCGGGCGGCTTCTGGCCGGTCAGGCGCTCGCGCACCATCAGGGCGACGGCATCCTCCATCGGAGCGTCGGCCCGGTCGGTGATGGACTCGTACTTGCCGCCGCGATGGTAGCGGTCCTCCAGCATCGCCGAGATGTTGCTGGCCACGCCCGCCATCCGGCGCGACCCGATCGCCTCGACCCGGGCCTGCTCGACCGCGTCGTACACGGCGCGCGCGGGTGCGTTCTCGGGGGCGAGACGGCGGTGGACGGCCACGTCGTGGCAGCCCAGCCGCAGCGCCATGGCGTCGGCGTTGCCGCGCAGCACCGCGACGTCCTGCGCCGAGAGCTTGCGCGGGGGTTCGGGGAGGCGGGCCTTGTCGCCGGTGAGCGCCGGCCGGTCGGTCGCGTAGGTGACCTCGACCTCGGAGCGCCGGGCGATGGCGCGCAGGCACCCGGCCACCGAGCGCTTCAGGGGCTCGGCCACGGGTTCGCGGCGCTCGCCGGGCTTGCGGTTGGAGATGGACATCAGCGCTACCGGTCGTCCTCGAACGCGAAGGGGCGGTTCAGGATCTCGTCCCAGCTGTAGGGACAGTCCGCGGGCAGGGTTTCGGGCGATCGCTTCATCTCGCGAGCGGCTCGGATCCGACCGACCCGGTAGCCTTCGCTGGCGGCTTCGGCGATTCGCGGCTTGAGACCTGGATTTTTGCGCACCTGCCTGTCGATCCGCACGCGCTGTTCCGCAATCGTCAGCGACCAGCTTCGGCTGCGCCGCTCGGGCTGGTGATCCCATTTGAGGGCGTGGGCGAGAAGCACCTCGATCGCGCTCTCGAGCTTATCGTACTGCTCCGAACCCACGTCGCTCAGCTCCTCGGCGATGTTGTCGAGGTCGAGCGCGTCCACCCGGCCGGCGCGGAGCAGCGCCACCTGCTCCTGAACCCAGGTGTAGAGATCGTCCGCGTGGCGGGTCCGTCCCCGCGCGTGCGCAGTCGCCGGGGCGTCCTCGCGCGTCGGGGCCGGATGCGCCATCGCGTCCTCCATGCGGGTCAGCTCAGCGCGACGTTCACCGCGCTCTCGGGCAGCTCCTTGCCGAAGGCGCGCTGGTAGAACTCGGCCACCAGCGTCCGCTCCAGCTCGTCGCACTTGTTGAGGAACGTCACCCGGAAGGCGAAGCCGATATCCTTGAAGATGTCGGCGTTCTCGGCCCAGGTGATCACCGTGCGCGGGCTCATGACGGTGGAGAGGTCGCCGTTCATGAAGGCGTTGCGGGTGAGATCCGCCACGCGCACCATCCGGTTGACGATGTCGCGGCCCTGGTCGCCCCGGTAATGCGTCGCCTTCGAGAGCACGATGTCGACCTCGCGGTCGTGCGGCAGGTAGTTCAGCGTGGTGACGATCGACCAGCGGTCCATCTGACCCTGGTTGATCTGCTGCGTGCCGTGATAGAGGCCCGACGTGTCGCCGAGGCCCACCGTGTTGGCGGTGGCGAACAGCCGGAAGGCCGGGTGCGGGCGGATCACGCGCTTCTGGTCGAGGAGCGTCAGCCGGCCCGAGAGCTCCAGCACGCGCTGGATCACGAACATCACGTCCGGGCGGCCGGCGTCGTACTCGTCGAACACGAGCGCGACGTTGTTCTGCAGCGCCCAGGGCAGGATCCCGTCCTGGAAGGCGGTGACCTGCTTGCCGTCCTGCAGGACGATGGCGTCCTTGCCGACGAGGTCGATGCGCGAGACGTGGCTGTCGAGGTTGATCCGGATGCACGGCCAGTTCAGCCGGGCGGCGACCTGCTCGATATGGGTCGACTTGCCGGTGCCGTGATAGCCGGTGACCATCACGCGGCGGTTGCGGGCGAAGCCGGCCAGGATCGCGAGCGTCGTCTCCCGGTCGAAGATGTAGTCCGGGTCGACATCCGGCACGTGCTCCTCGGGCTCGGCGAAGGCCGGCACCTTGAGGTCGAGGTCGATGCCGAAGACATCGCGGACGGAGACGGTGCGGTCGGGCAGCGCGGCGGGCGTAGCGTCAGAGAGCATTCGGAACCTCGTGAGGCGCGGGCGCTCCACTCCCAAACAGTGAAGCATCCGCGCGGAAGGACGTCGAGCCGGGCCTCCGCGGCGGGGCGGAGCCATCCTTAGACGGCGGCGCGCTCGCGCGCCACCGACCGGCATGGATCCCATATAGGGCCGCCCCGCGCGGTTTGCCCTATCCTGGGTGCGAACCGGCGTGCATCGTTCGTGCCGCTCAGCAGAGACCGGCCGCGCGGAGCACGTCGTGGGCCCGGATGATGTCGCGCAGGCGCTCCTCGAAGGAGCGGTCGCCGCCGTTGGCGTCCGGGTGGAAGCGCTTCACCAGCACCTTGTACTGCGCCTTGATGGCGGCCGCGTCCGCGCCCTCCTCGAGGCCCATCACGTCGAGGGCGCGGCGCACCGTCGCCGAGTGCTTGGGCTTGCGCGGCTCCTCGGGCTGGCGGGCACGCCGGCGCGCGTCGCCGACGCCCTCGCCGCGCAGGATGCCGAGGGGATCGACGTAGGCCCAGTCCCGAACCGGCTCGTCCGCCGGCTTGGCCTCGCCGGTCCGGTTCACGCCCATCGCCCAGGTCGGGCGATGACCGATGATCGCGTCCTTCTGGTAGGCCTGAACGGCGGCGTCGTTCATGCCATCGAAGTAATTGTAGGTGGCGTTGTAGGCGCGGACATGGTCGATGCAGAAGCGCCAGTACTGGCCCTCCGCCTTCCGCCCCTTCGGCGCCCGGTACAGGCCCGGATGGGTGCAGCCGGGGCTCTCGCAGCCGGCTTCCGCGGCGGGCTTCGGCTCGTCGCAGGTCGGCTTGATCCGGATGCTGTCGAACAGGCGCGAGTTGAGATCCATGACGGGCCGATTATGAGGGGGCGGACCTGAGACACAAGGGCACCGGGCCTGATGACGCATGCGCGGGATCGGGCTTGACGGCGCCCACGGACACGACGCGAGGGCACGATGACGGACGGTGCGGGCGCGGGCGGCACCCTGCGGGACTGGATGGAGGCGCGGCTGCGGGAGCAACTCGCGCCGGCGCGGCTCGACGTGATCGACGAGTCGCATCTGCATGCCGGCCACGCCGGAGCGCGGCCGGGGGGCGAGACCCATTACCGGCTCGACATCGTCGCGTCGGCGTTCGAGGGCAAGAGCCGCGTCGAGCGGCACCGCTTGGTGAACGCGCTGCTCGACGACGCGTTCAAGCGGGGTTTGCACGCCCTCGCGCTCCGCGCCCGCACGCCGGCCGAGGCGGCCTGAATCAGGGCTCCGCGCGGGACGAGGGCGGGATCGCTCCGACGGGGCGCGGTGTACGGGACGGGAGGCACGAGACAGATATGGTGACGGGGCCGCCGATCCGCATCCGCCCGCTCGCGGACTGCGCACCCGACGCGGGGGCGCGGCGCGCCGTCGTCGCGCAGCCGGGGAGGGCGCCATGGCCCTGCGGGTAACGCCGCGCATCGCCATCGACGAAGACGAGATCGAGCTGTCCTTCATGCGCGCCTCGGGCGCCGGCGGACAGAACGTCAACAAGGTCGAGACCGCGGTCCAGCTGCGCTGGGCGGCGCTGGCCTCGCCCGCCCTCGACGAGCGGGTGCGGGCCAATCTGGTGCGGCTCGCCGGACGGCGGATGACCAAGGACGGCGTTCTCGTCCTCGCCGGGCAGCGGCACCGGACGCAGGAGCGCAACCGGGCCGACGTGCTGCAGCGGCTCGTCGATCTGGTGGCGGAGGCGGCCAAGCCGCCGCCGCCGATCCGCCGGCCCACGAAGCCGACCCGGGGCTCGCAGGAGCGGCGCATCGGCGCGAAGAAGAGCCGCGCCGCGATCAAGCAGGGCCGGGGCAGCGTCCGGGATTCGGACGGCTGACCCCGATCCCGCCGCCGCGGCCGGGTCTCAGTGGATCGCGTCGATGACCTCGGCCTTCGGGCTGGCGTCGGGCGCCGGGGAGGAGCCCGCCACCAGGGTGCTGCCCGGCTTGGCGATGGTCAGGACGATCGCGATCATCGCCAGGATGGCGGCCAGCGCCGCCGGGAAGAGGAAGGCCGATTCGCCGTAGCGCATGTCGAGCAGGCCGCCGACGACGGCGCCGGTGCTGAGCCCGGCCCAGAGCGGCGCCTGGATCCAGAAGGACGGCGCCACCGTGCCGAGCAGCAGGTTGGCGCAGCCCGTGCCGAAACGCACCACGGCGCCCGTGACGTAGGTGAGCGCCAGGGAGCGGCCGCCCTCGTCCTGCAGCGTCGCGTTCTGGAGGCCCAGCGCCAGGACGATCGGGTAGGCGTGGAGCGGGTAGGCGAAGGTGCCCCAGGGCATCAGCAGGCCGCCGGCGAGCAGCAGGGCCTGGAGCGTCAGCAGGACGGCGAGACGCCAGCGCCCGACCCAGGCGGCGATCAGCGTCCCCAGGAAGGCGCCGAAGCAGAACATGCAGATGGTGCTGGCGACGCGGCTGACGTTCTCCCAGTCGGCGTTGGCCACCGCCACGCCGAAGCGGGTGGTGTTGCCTGACATGAACGACATGAAGAGCTGCGAGAATTCCAGGAAGCCGATGGAATCGGCGCAGCCCGCGAGCGCCGCGAGGGCGATCGCGAAAGGGATGCGGGTTCGCGGATCGGCGGGAAACGACTTGTCGGCCGGTGGCTCAGATTTCCGCTCCGGTGCTGCACCACCTGTCCGACTTCCGTATTCCGCCATGCTGATCCCCCGATCGAGCCGCCGCGCCTAGTCGCGGTCGACTGACAATGGACGAATAGCGGAGCGGTTTCATGCCGATGTGCGCCGCAACACAACGACGCGCCCCGGCACCGGCCGTCCGCCCTCGCGACGGACTTCCGCCGGTCTCGTCGTCAGCAGCTCCAATCTGGACGCGGCTGCCGTCGCCGCGATGTGGGCCTCCGCGTGGGCGTAGCGGCCGTCCGCGCCCAGGACGGAGCCGGGGCCGTCGTGGGATTGCACCGTGACGGCACCGAGCCCGCCCGTCCGCAGGACCCGCCCCACCCGCGCCAGGAACGTCGCGAGATCCGCGACGTAGATCAGGACATCCGCGGCGAGGCAGAGGTCGGCCGACGCCTCCGGCAGGTCGGTCAGGGCGGCGCCGATGTCGCCCTCGACGAGGCGCTCGTAGAGCGGCCGACCCCGCGCCGTCTTGGCCCGCGCCAGCGCCAGCATCCCGGGGGAGAGGTCGATCCCGGTCAGATGATCGACCCGGTCGCGCACGACCTCGCCCATCAGCCCCGTGCCGCAGCCGAGATCGAGACCGACCGCGAAGCGCTCCGGAACGCGCGGCAGGGCGTCGCGGACGAGTTGCGGGCCGACATAGCCGAGGCCGTCCACGAGGTGGCGCTCGAAGCGCGGCGCGTAGCCGTCGAACAGGGCGCGGACATAGGCCGGCGACAGGACCGGGAGGGTGTCGCCGCCGCCCAGGCGGGCGAGGTGCGTGCGCACGCCCAGCCTGTCCTCGGGATCGATGGCGAGGGCGCGGGCATAGGCCCGCGCCGCCGCGTCGCGCAGGGCCGGATCGGTGCCGGCGGCGGCCAGACCCGCGCGCGCCCGGCCCAGCAGGAGCCAGGCCGGCGCGTAGCGCGGGGCGCGTTCCAAGACCTGCTCGGCGAGGTCGGCGGCGCCCGCGTGGTCGCCCTCGGCGAGGCAGGCCTCGGCGTAGCGGTAGCGGCGATCGGCGAGAAGGTCGCCGGAACTGAGCTGCGAGGCCATGCGTCTGCCGGGTCGGGGGCGCCTATATACCGGGGCCACCGGCGGACTCCACCGGCAGCACGGACCCGATGCCGATACGCGCCAGCGATCTCCTCACCCTGACCCGCGAGGGTCTCTACTGCCCCCTCGGGCGCTTCCACGTCGATCCGACCTGGCCCGTGGAGCGCGCGCTGATCACGCACGGGCACGCCGATCACGCCCGCGCGGGCCACGGCCGGGTGCTGGCGACGCCCGAGACCCTGCGGATCATGGCGGTGCGCTACGGCGCGGATTTCTGCCGCCAGCGGCAGGAGGCGCAGCTCGGCGCGGCGCTCCGCGTCGGCGACGTGACCGTGCGCTTCGCCCCGGCCGGCCACGTCCTCGGGTCGGCACAGATCGCCATCGAGCGGGACGGCGTCCGCGTCGTGGTGTCGGGCGACTACAAGCGCGCGCCGGACCCGACGTGCCTGCCCTTCGAGGTCGTGCCCTGCGACGTGTTCATCACCGAGGCGACCTTCGGACTGCCGGTCTTCACTCATCCCGATACGCGGGGCGAGGTCCGCAAGCTCCTCGAATCGGTGAAGCTGTTCCCGGAGCGCGCCCACATCGTGGGCGCCTACGCGCTCGGCAAGGCGCAGCGAGTGATGGCGCTCCTGCGCGAGGAGGGCTGGGACCGCCCGATCCACCTGCACGGCGCCATGGAGAAGCTGACGACGCTCTACAAGGAGGAGGGCGTGCCGCTCGGCGACACGCCCAAGGTCGTGGCCGCCGAGCGGAAGGACCTGCACGGGGCGATCGTGCTCTGCCCGCCCTCGTCGATCCAGGACCTGTGGTCCCGCAAGTTCCCCGACCCGGTGACCTGCTTCGCCTCGGGCTGGATGCGGGTGCGCGCCCGCGCCCGCCAGAAGGGCGTCGAGCTGCCGCTGGTGATCTCCGACCATTCCGACTGGCCGGACCTGTGCCGCACCATCCGCGACACCGGCGCCGGGGAGGTCTGGGTGACGCACGGCCAAGAGGACGCGCTGGTCCACTGGTGCGGGACCCAGGGGATCCGGGCGAAGCCGCTCCACCTGCTCGGCTACGGCGATGACGGCGAGGTCGAGGGGACCTCGGAGGCGGGCTCCGGGGCGGAGGCGGCGGCGTGAACGACTTCGCCCACCTGCTCGACCGCCTCGCCTACGAGCCGCGCCGCAACGCCAAGCTGCGCATGCTCCAGGACTACTTCGCGCGCACGCTCGATCCCGAGCGCGGCTACGCACTCGGTGCCATGACCGGCACGCTGAGCTTCCGCGAGGCCAAGCCGGCCCTGATCCGGGGACTGGTCGAGGAGCGGATCGACCCGGTGCTGTTCCGGCTGTCGCACAATTACGTGGGCGACCTCGCGGAGACGACGGCGCTGATCTGGCCGGGACCGGCGGAGGCGCCGCGGGAACCGGGCCCCGGCCACAACAACCCGCCGCCGCATGTCCCGACCCTGGCCGAGGTCGTGGAAACCCTCGCGACCATCCCCAAGCGCGATCTGCCCCGCCATCTCGCCGACTGGCTCGACGCCCTCGACGAGACCGGGCGCTGGGCGCTCCTGAAGCTGGTCACCGGCAACCTGCGGGTCGGCGTCTCGGCGCGGCTCGCCAAGACGGCGGTCGGTGCGCTGGGCGGCCACGACGCCGACGCCGTCGAGGAGGTCTGGCACGGGCTGACTCCACCCTTCGAGACCTTGTTCGCCTGGGTCGAGGGCCGGGCCGAGCGGCCCGAGACCCTGAACCCCGCGCCGTTCCGGCCGCCGATGCTGTCGCATCCGATCGAGGAGGAGGCCGACCTCGAGAAGCTGGAGGCCGGGGCGTTCTCGGCCGAGTGGAAGTGGGACGGCATCCGCGTCCAGCTCGTCGGTGGTCTCGACCGGGCCGGCCAGCAGGTCGGGAAGGTCTATTCGCGCACCGGCGAGGACATCACCGGGGCGTTCCCGGACCTCGCCGAAGCCATCACCTTCGCGGGCGCCCTCGACGGCGAGCTGCTGATCCTCCGCGAGCGGCGGGTGCAGAGCTTCAACGTGCTGCAGCAGCGCCTGAACCGGAAGGCCGTGACGGGCAAGCTCCTGGAGGAGTTCCCGGCCCACGTGCGGGCCTACGACCTCCTCACCCTGGAGGGCGACGACCTTCGGGCAGAACCCTTCGCGGAGCGGCGGCGGAAGCTGGAGGCGCTGGTCACGCGCCTCGACCACGCGCGGATCGACATCTCGCCGCTCGTGCCCTTCGCGGACTGGGAGGCCCTGGCGGCCGCCCGGGCGGACCCGGCCTCGGTGGGCGCCGGCGCGGATGCCGACGCCATCGAGGGCGTGATGCTCAAGCGCCTCAACAGCCCCTACCTGCCGGGACGCCCCAAGGGACCCTGGTGGAAGTGGAAGCGCGAGCCGCACATCGTCGACGCCGTGATGATGTATGCCCAGCGCGGGCACGGGAAGCGCTCGTCCTTCTACTCGGACTACACGTTCGGGGTCTGGCGGGAGGCGCCCGAGGGCGGCGACGAGCTGGTGCCAGTGGGCAAGGCCTATCACGGCTTCACCGACGCCGAGCTCGCCAAGCTCGACCGCTACGTCCGCAACAACACCACCAAGCGGTTCGGTCCGGTGCGCGAGGTCGCCCACGGCCGCGAGGCCGGGCTCGTCCTCGAGATCGCCTTCGAGGGCGTGCAGCGCTCGACCCGGCACAAGTCGGGGGTGGCGATGCGCTTTCCCCGGGTCAGCCGCATCCGCTGGGACAAGCCGCCCGCGGAGGCCGACCGGATCGACGTGCTGGAACGGATCCTCGCCCGCGGCGAGCGCGAGATCGCGCCGGGCACGACCTTATCGGAGACGACCACATGAGGCAGGGACACGGGCGGGACGGCAGGATCGGGCCGGTCGAGGCGCTGGCCTCCGGTCCGGTGGAGCGCCACGCCAGCGCGCGCCTCACCGTCGCGACCCCGGGACCGGGCTTCACGGACTTCACCGCCGCGGTGGCCGCGTTCGTGCGCGACAGCGGCGTCCGGGACGGGCTCGTCACGGTGTTCTGCCGGCACACCTCGGCCTCGCTAACCATCCAGGAGAACGCCGATCCCGACGTCCAGACCGACCTGATGGCCGCGCTCGACGGCTTCGCGCCGCGCCACGCCGGCTACGTCCACGGCGCCGAGGGGCCGGACGACATGCCGGCCCATATCCGCACCCTGGTCACCGATTCGGCCCTGACCATCCCGCTGGTCGGCGGGGCGCTGGCGCTCGGCACCTGGCAGGGGATCTACCTGATCGAGCACCGCGACCGGCCGCACCGGCGGGAGATCGTGCTGAGCGTCCTCGGGGCGTGACGCGTCCGCCGGCATGGCGCGCGCGCGGCGCGGGCCGGCTCAGCAACACGCGGTCACACACCGTCGGTTAACCATAGTGGGTCCTTATCGGCTTCCGTCGGATCGGGGACCGTGCCGCTCCGGCGAACGGAGACCCCGATGGGCCTTTACACCGCGCTCTCGAACTCGATTTCCGGCGCCTCGGCGCAGTCGCTGGCCCTGAACAACATCTCGGGGAACATCGCCAACACCCAGACGGTGGGCTTCAAGTCCACCGAGACGCGGTTCGCCGACATGCTGGCCGAGACCCGGGACGGCACGCAGCTGACCGGCGGCGTGCTGCCGAGCACGCGCAACAGCCTCAACATCCAGGGCACGATGCAGTCGACCGGTGTGGCGACCAACCTCGCGATCTCGGGCAACGGCTACTTCGTCGTCAAGAAGAACACCGGGACGCCGGACAGCCCGGCCTTCGCCGGCGACACCGGCTACACGCGGCGCGGCGACTTCGCGCCGGACGCCAGCGGCTACCTCTCCAACGGCGCGGGCTACTACCTGTTCGCCGGCCCCTCGGCGACGACCCCCGTCCAGGTTCCGACCGGGGCGAGCACCCTGGCGAGCCTCGCGGTCTCGCCCGCCGGCACCCTCACGGGCACGGCCGCGGACGGCAGCACCCTGGCCCTCGGCACGCTGCAGCTGGCGCAGTTCGGCATGCAGGACAACCTCGCCTCGCTCGATGGCGGCACCTACGTGGCCAGCGGCCAGTCCGGTACGCCGAGCTACGGCCTCAACGGCGCGACCATCACGGCCGGCTCGGTGGAGCAGTCGAATGCCGGGATCTCAGATCAGTTCTCGAAGATGATCGAGACCCAGCAGGCCTACACGGCCAACACCAAGGTCATGAGCACCACCGACCAGATGCTGCAGGACGCCATCGCGATGTACACCTGAGGCGGCCCCGTCAGAGGAACTTCAGCGGGTCCTTCTCGGGCGGGGGCGGCGCCACGTCGGCGCGGTTCCACCAGCCGCCGCCGAGGGCCACGAACAGCGCGGCGGTGTCGGCGTACTGGGTGGCGCGCGCCGCCGCCGAGGTCACCAGCGCCGAGAGGTAGCCCTGCTGGGCGATCAGCACCTGCGAGGAGGTGATCGCCCCGGCCGTGTACTGCTTGCGGATCAGCGCGAGGCTCTGGTTCGTGGCGCTCACCGCGGCGTCGGCGGCGGCCACGGCCTTCGCGTCGGCCTGGAGCGCGCGCAGCGCGTCCGCGACGTTCTGGAAGGCGGTGATCACCGTCGCCTTGTACTGCGCCTGCGCCTCCGTCAGCGATTCCTCGGCGGCCCGCTGGCGCCGGAACAGGGTGCCGGCATCGAAGATCGGCGCCGTCGCCTGCCCGATGATCGTGAAGAACGCCGCCCCCGGGTTGGCGATCTGGGCGATCCGCGTGGCGCTGGAGCCGCCCGTGGCGGTCAGGCTGAACTGCGGCAGGCGGTTCGCCACCGCGACGCCGACATTGGCGCTCGCCTGCTGCACCAGGGCCTCCGCCGCCTTCACGTCGGGGCGCTGCTGCACGAGCCGCGAGGGCAGGCTCACCGGGAGCCGGGTCGGCAGGCGCAGGGCGGCGAGGTCGAAGGTCTCGGAGACCTCGTCGGAAGGCAGGCGTCCTGCCAGCGCGGTCAGCAGGTTGCGCTGCTGCGCGAGCGCCTTCTCCAGCGGCGGCAGGAGCTGCTGCGACAGCGCCAGCGCGGCCTGCTGCTGCACCACGTCGGCCCCGGCGATCTGACCCAGCGAGAGCTGCTTGTTGTAGAGCTGCAGGACCTCGGTCTGCGCCTGGATCACCTTGCGGGTCGCGTCGATCTGCGCCCGCAGGGACGCTTCCTGGATCGCGGCGGCGACGACGTTGGCGGTCAGGCTCAGGTAGGCCGCCTCCAGCTGGAAGCGCTGGTTCTCGGTGGTGGCCTCCAGCGACTCGATCTGCCGGCGATTCCCGCCGAACACGTCGGGATTGTACGAGACCACCGCCTGCGGCGTGGACAGGCTGTAGAGGTACCGGCTCTGATTGTTGAGGGGCGATTGCAGGTCGAGGCCGGGCGCTAGCGCCCCCTGGACCTGTGGCGTCGCGGTCAGGCTCGGGTAGAGGGTGCCCTTCTGGGCCAGCACGTTCTGCTGCGCCACCCGCAGGGAGGCCTGCGCGGCCTCCAGCGTCGGGTTGTTGGCGAGCGCCTGCTCGACGACGCGGTTCAGGGCCTTCGAGTGGAACAGCCTCCACCACTCGCCCGGGATGTCGGCGCCGGACACGAAGCTCTGGTCGGCCGAGCCGCCCTGCCGGGTCCGGATGTTGTCGGCCGCGGAGGGATTCTGCAGCGGTTCCCTGGTGTAGCGGCCGACCGGCGGAGCCTCGGGCGCCACGAAGTTCGGGCCGACCGCGCAGGCCGACAGGCCCAGGGAGGCCGCCAGCCACGCGGTCGCCCGTCCGCACCGTCTCGGCGCAAAGCTCACCATCCCGCCCCCGAAAACCTCACCTCGGTAGAGCGGCGCGACCCGCTGCCAAGTCAATCCGACCATCCCCGGGCGGCGCGCGCGGTGTGGCCGTTGTGGCCCCCCTGCAACGGGCCGCGCGCCGGCCCGCGGGGTCGTGAGCCGGCTCACGCGGCGGCCCGGTGCGCGGGCCGCGCCCGGGCGTCCGGGTTCGGGCGGCGGCGGGAGAACAGTGAGATCAGCACCGGGACGATCACGAGGATCAGGTTCGGCGCCAGGATGATGCCGCCCACCACCACGAGCGCCAGCGGCTTCTGCACCTGCGAGCCGATGCCGGTGGAGACCGCGGCCGGCAGCAGGCCGACGCAGGCCGCCACGCAGGTCATCATCACCGGGCGCATGCGGACCACGGCGGCGTGCCAGACCGCCTCCTGCCGCTTCCAGCCCTCGTCGAGCAGCTGGTTGTAGTAGGCGAGCAGGATCACCCCCTCCATGGTCGAGATCCCGAACAGCGCGATGAAGCCGATCGCCGCCGAGATCGAGAACGGCGTGCCGGTCAGCGCCAGGGCGAAAATGCCGCCGATCATCGCCATCGGGATGACCGACAGGGTCAGCAGCATGTCGGCCACCGATGAGAAGTTGATGTAGAGGAGCAGCGCAATCAGCAGCAGCGTGATCGGCACCACGAGGCTGAGGCGGGCGGCCGCCTCCTTCAGGTTGGTGAACTGGCCGACCCATTCCAGCCGGTAGCCTGGCGGGAGGTCGACCGCGTCGGCGACCTTTCGCTGGGCCTCGAGCACGGCGCTGCCGAGGTCGCGGCCGCGCACCGAGAACTTCACCGGGATGTAGCGCTGCTGGTCCTCGCGGTAGATGAACGAGGCGCCGGAGACGAGGTCGACGTCGGCGATCTCGGAGAGCGGCACCTGGATCACGCCGCCGTTGGGGTTCTGGGCGCCGACCGCGATGTTGCGGATGCCGGCGAGCGAGGAGCGGTACTCCTTGGCGAGCCGCACCCGCATCGGGAAGTGGCGGTCGGAGCCGTACTCGTAGAGGTCGCCCGCGGTCTGGCCGCCGATCGCCGCCTGGATCGTGGTGTTCACGTCGCCGATCGAGAGGCCGTAGCGGGCGGCCTTGTGGCGGTCGACGTCGATCCGCACCGTCGGCTGGCCGAGGGATTCGAACACCGACAGGTCGGTGACGCCCGGGACGGTGGCGAGCGCGGCCTTGACGGCGTTGGCGGTCTTGGTGAGCTGCGCGAGGTCGTTGCCGTAGATCTTGACCGAGTTCTCGCCCTTCACGCCCGAGGCCGCCTCCTGGACGTTGTCCTCGATATACTGCGAGAAGTTGAACTCGATACCGGGGAATTCGGCCTCCAGTTTCTTGCTGAGGTCCTGGATCAGGGTCTCCTTGTCGAGGCCCTTGCGCCACTGATCGATCGGCTTGAGCGGCGCCAGGATCTCGACGTTGAAGAAGCCGGTGGCGTCGGTGCCGTCGTTCGGGCGGCCCTGGTGGGACAGGACGGTGGTGACCTCCGGAACCTCCTGGAAGATCTTGCGCATGCGCTGGACGTAGCCGTTGCCGGCCTCCAGCGAGATCGAGGACGGCATCGTCCCGCGCACGTAGAGGTTGCCCTCCTCGAGACGCGGCAGGAACTCGAGGCCGAGATTGCGGGCCGTGAGGCCCGAGACCAGCAGCACCGCCAGCATCACGGCGATCGCCAGGACCCGGTTGCGCAGGCCGAAGCGCAGAGCCGCCTCGTGGCCGACGCGCAGCACCCGCACGATCAGGGTGTCGCGCTCCTCGAGCTTCTTCGGCAGCATCAGGGCCGAGAGCGCGGGCGAGACGGTGAAGGTCGCCAGCAGGCCGCCGAGCAGCGCGTACGCGTAGGTCTTGGCCATCGGGCCGAAGATGTGGCCCTCGACGCCGGTCATCGTGAACAGCGGCAGGAAGCCGACGATGATGATCGTCGCCGAGAAGAAGATCGCCCGGTTCACCTCACGGCCAGCGATCGCGATGGTGCCGAGCCGCCCGGTGAGGCCGTCGGGCGGATCCTCGCCCTTCACGTGATCGGGCTCGGCGATGTGGCGGAAGACGTTCTCCACCATGATCACGGTCGCGTCGACGATCAGGCCGAAATCGATCGCGCCGAGCGACAGCAGGTTGGCCGAGTCGCCGCGCACCACCAGGATCAGGATCGCGAAGCCGAGCGCGAACGGGATCGTGGCTGCCACGATGATCGCGCTCGTGAGCGAGCCGAGGAACAGCCACTGCACCACGAAGACCAGCACCACGCCGAAAACGAGGTTGTGCATCACCGTGTGGGTGGTGGTGTGGATCAGGCCCGAGCGGTCGTAGATCCGCTCGATCTTCACGTCGGGCGGCAGGATCGTGGAGCTGTTGATCTTGTCGATCTCGGCCTCGACCCGCTCCAGCGTCGGCAGGCTCTTGCCGCCGCGGGTCATGAGCACGATGCCCTCGACGATGTCGGGCTGGTTGTCGTGCCCGACGATGCCGAGGCGCGGGGCGTTCGACACGCGCACCTCCGCCACGTCCCGCACCAGCACCGGGGTGCCGTTGACGAGGCTGATCATCGTGTCGCGAATGTCGTCCATGTCGCGGATCAGGCCGATGCCGCGCACCACCGCCGATTGCTGCCCGACGTTCAGCGTCTGGCCGCCGACGTTGATCGAGGCGTTGTTCAGCGCGTTGGTCAGCTGCACCAGGGTCAGGCCCTGGGCCTGGAGGCGGTTCAGGTCGACCGCGACCTCGTACTCCTTGGCCTTGCCGCCGAAGGCCGTGACGTCGACGACGCCGGGGATCGCCTTGAACCGGCGCTGCAGCACCCAGTCCTGCAGGGTCTTCATGTCCATGGGCGAGTAGCCCGCCGGGCCGACGAGCTTGTAGCGCATGATCTCGCCCACCGGGCTCGTCGGCGAGATCTGCGGCGTGGCGCCGTTGGGCAGGGTCGGGGCCTGCGAAAGGCGGTTGAGGACCCGCTGCAGCGCCTGCTCGTACGTGTACTCGTAGTTGAACTGGACCTTCACGTCCGAGAGGCCGAACAGCGAGATCGTCCGCACCACCTGGGCGTTCGGGATGCCGGCGAGCGCCACCTCCAGGGGGATGGTGATGTAGCGCTCGATCTCGTCGGCCGACTGGCCTGGATTCTGGGTGATCACGTCGACGAGCGGCGGGACCGGATCCGGGTAGGCCTCGATGTTGAGCTGCGTGTAGGCGCCGTAGCCGACGCCGAGCATCACGACGAACAGCAGCACCACCAGCACGCGCTGGCGCAGCGAGAAGGCGATCAGGGCGTTCATCGGATCCCCGCTCAGGACGCCTTGTCGCCGGTGGCCGCCCGGTCGATGAACAGGGCCCCGCGGGTGACGACCTGCTCGCCCGCGCTCAGGCCTTGGACGACCTGGGCGTTGTCGCCGTTGATCAGGCCGAGCTTGATGTCGCGCGCCTCCACGGCGCCGTCGGGCCGCGCCACCCAGACGTGGGTGCGGTCGCCCTCGTACACGATGGCGGCCACCGGCACGCTCGGGCTCGGCTCACCCTTGCCGGTGATGATCGTGTAGGTGGCGAACATCTCCGGGCGCAGCACCCGGTCCGGGTTGTCGACCTCGCTGCGCACCGCGAGGCGCCGCGTCGCCGGGTCGAGGCTGGAGGCCATGTAGTTCACCCGGGCCTTGAACACCCGCGCGCCGAAGCCCGCCACCTTCGCCTCGACCTCCTGGCCGATGCGGATCTTGGGGATCTCGCTCTCGCGGACGTTGGCCACGAGCCAGACCGTCGACAGGTCGCCGATCACGAAGACCGGGTCGCTGGAGGCCGAGAGGTACTGCCCGATGCCGACCTTGCGCTGGACGATCGTGCCGGCGATCGGCGCCCGGATCTGCGTCTCGGCGCTCATCGTGCCGTTCTTCTCGAAGGCGGCGATCTCGGCGTCGGTCTTGCCCAGCAGGCGCAGGCGGCTCCGCACCGCGTCGAGGGCGCCCTCGGCGGTCTTCAGGTCGCTCTGGGCGGCGATGACGTCGTTCTGGGCCGACTGGTAGTCCTTCAGTGCCGTCGCGCGGGCCTGGAACAGCTCCTGCTGGCGCTGCGCGATGGTCTGGTCGAGCTTCAGGAGCGCCTGCTGCTTCTGGAGGTTGTTCACGGCCGCCTGATAGTCGTTCTGCGCCTGGACCATGTCGGTGGCCTCGAGCGTCAGCAGCACGTCGCCGGCCTTCACGTCGTCGCCGGCGCGGACCAGGACCTTCGTCACCCGGCCGGCATAGGGCGAGACCACCGGGACGTTGTCGTCCTCGTTGAGGGCGATCCGTCCCTCGGCCGAGCCCTCGGGCCGGAACACGAGGTTGGCGACCGGCAGGATCTCGAAGGCGGCGCGCTGCTCCTTGGAGGGCCGGAACACCCGCTCCACCGGGCCGGCCTTCTCCACGTCGATGCCCGGGTCGGGGTTGCCCGGGGCGAACAGCCCGGTCACGGCCGCGACGAGGTGCGCGGCGGCCTCGCGGGTCCGGTCGGGAAACGCGATGGCGGCGCCCAGGGCGGCCGCGAGCAGGACGGCGGCGATCAGCAGGCCGGGCCACCGGCGCCCGCGCGCGGGGACGGCGACGGCCTCGTCCTGGTCCAGCGGATTTCGGGCGTCCATGCGGATGATCTTCTAGGTCCGGACCGAGAGTCCGGGCTGGGTGACGAGAGTACGATACGTGCCCGGACGACGCCTACATCAATGCGGTCGCTGGTGCTTTTCTATGGCGCGCCGCGGGAAGATTCGGGCGGTACGGCGTGCCTAGAGCAAAGCTTGTCCGACAGGCAATCGATCCGGCGCCTCGGTCGCGAAACCGTGTGGCCCCGTCTTCCTTTGACGGGATTTGTTACAATATGACAACGCTCGCGGGTTCAGGCCCGCGCGATCCCGCACCCGTCACCGAAGAAGCCGTCATGTCCGATACGAGCAACGCTTCCGCCCCGGCCGCTCCCGGTTCCGCCGCCGGCAAGATCCCGGTCACCGTGCTCACCGGCTACCTCGGCGCGGGCAAGACCACGCTCCTCAACCGGATCCTCACCGAGAACCACGGCAAGCGCTACGCCGTGATCGTCAACGAGTTCGGCGAGATCGGCATCGACAACGACCTCGTCGTCGGCGCCGACGAGGAGGTGTTCGAGATGAACAACGGCTGCGTCTGCTGCACGGTGCGCGGCGACCTGATCCGGATCATGGACGGGCTGGTGAAGCGCCGGGGCAAGTTCGACGCGATCATCGTCGAGACGACCGGCCTCGCCGACCCGGCGCCCGTGGCGCAGACCTTCTTCGTCGACCAGGATGTCGGCGAGGCCGCCCGCCTCGACGCCGTGGTGACGGTGGCCGACGCCAAGTGGCTGTCCGACCGCCTGAAGGACGCGCCCGAGGCGAGGAACCAGATCGCCTTCGCGGACGTGATCTTGCTCAACAAGAGCGACCTCGTCTCCCCGGCCGACCTCGACCGCGTCGAGGCCGAGATCCGCACGATCAACCCGCTGGCCAAGCTCCACCGCACGCAGAACTGCGCCGTGCCCCTCGACGCGGTCCTCGAGCGCAACGCCTTCGACCTCGACCGCATCCTCGACGTCGAGCCCGACTTCCTCGAGGCAGGGCACCACCACCATCACGATTCCGACATCCGCTCGATCTCGGCCAAGATCGAGGGCGCGGTCGACCCGGACAAGTTCATGCCGTGGATCTCGAACCTCACCCAGTCGCAGGGTCCGGACATCCTGCGGTGCAAGGGGATCGTGGCCTTCCCCGACGAGCCGAAGCGCTTCGTCTTCCAGGGCGTGCACATGATCCTCGACGGCGACGTGCAGGGCGACTGGGGCCAGGACGAGGAGCGGGTCTCGCGGGTGGTGTTCATCGGCCGCAACCTCGATCCGGCGGCGATCAAGGAGGGCTTCGAGGCCTGCCGCGCCTGAACGGGCGCCGCCTCCCCGGCGCCCCGCGCCGGGAAGGCGATTCTCAACGTTTCCGTGGCATCACGGACGGCGCGGGCCCGCGTAACCGGCCCGCGGAGCCCGCGTATCCATGGCCCACACCGCAGCGCCCGCAGGCCCGGTCCCGTCCGGGTCGGCGGGCGGAATCCCGCTCATCGCGGCCGTCGAGGGGCTGGGCAAGGCGCTGTTCGCGGCGTTCGTCTTCTTCGCCTGCTTCGCCTTCTCGGAGACCTCGCCCTACGACGCGGTCGCGATCCCCACGATCCTGCTCTGGCTCTGCCTCGGCGTCCGGCTGCACCGCGGGGCGGTGCCCCTGGTGGCGCTCCTGCTCCTCTACCTCGCGGGCATCGTCACCGCGCTGCTGCCCTACCTGAACGAGGAGTTCCCGGTCACCTGGACGGTGCAGCTGGTCTATCTCTCGATCACCTGCATCTTCTTCGCGATGTTCTTCGCGGACGACACGCACGCCCGGATGGAGCTGGCGCTCAAGGCCTACACGGCGAGCTGCGTGTTCTCGGCGGCGCTGGGCATCGTCGGCTACCTGCAATGGCTCGGGATCGAGGACCTGTTCTACAAGTACGACCGGGCCTCGGGCACGTTCCAGGACCCGAACGTCTTCGGCTCGTTCCTGACGCTCGGCGCGCTCTACCTGATGCACGGCCTGCTCACCGGCTCCACGCGCCGGCCGCTCGTGTCCCTCGCCGGCCTGCTGATCATCGTGGCCGGCATCTTCCTGTCGTTCTCGCGCGGGTCCTGGGGCGGGAGCGCCGTCGCGGTGCTGCTGATGGTGGGATCGGTCTACGCCGGCAGCGACTCCCCGCGCCTGCGCCGCCGCATCGTGCTCCTGACCCTGGCGACCATCGTTCTCGGCACCGTCGCGGTGATCGGGCTGCTCTCGGTCGACCACGTCCACAAGATGTTCGAGACCCGGGCGGCCCTGACCCAGGACTACGACCAGGGCGAGACCGGCCGCTTCGGCAACCAGATCCGCGGCTTCGCCATGCTGCTGGAGCGGCCGTTCGGGATGGGGCCGATGCACTGGCGGCTGATCTTCGGGCTCGAACCGCACAATTCCTACATCGGCTCCTTCGCCAACGGCGGCTGGCTCGGCGGGGCCGTGTTCATCGGCCTCGTGGTGGCGACCGGCCTCGTCGGTTTCCGGCTCCTGGCGCGGCCGTCGCCGGTCCGGGCGCACGCCCAGATCGTCTGGCCGGCGCTGCTGATGTTCTTCCTGCAGGCCGTCCAGATCGACATCGAGAAGTGGCGCCACGTCTACATGATGCTGGGCATGGTCTGGGCGCTGGAGGCCGCGCGGTTGCGCATGGGCACGCGGCCGCAGGCGGGCGCGCTTGAAACGCGGCGCTAGGCGCGGCATCGCTCGGTCGCGGCCGATCGGCACCCGGAGACGGTACGTGAGCACACAGCCGGACAACGAGCGCGACCGGCTCGCGGCCCTCGAGGCCCTCGCGATCCTCGGGACACCGCCGGAACCGCATTTCGAGGCCGTCTGCCGGACCGCCCGGCGCCTGTTCGGCGTGCGCAGCGCGTTCGTGGCCTTCCTGGGCGACACGCACCAGTGGCTGAAGACGCCCTGTGCCGGGGTGCCGACCACGATGCGGCGGGACGAGAGCTTCTGCCAGCACACGATCCGCAGCGACGCCCTCGTGGTCGTCCCCGACGCGCGGCTCGACACGCGCTTCCGCGACCTGCCCGTGGCCGCCGCGCCGGACGGGATCCGGTTCTACGCGGGCATCGCCCTGAGCCTCCAGCCGGGCCTGCCGGTCGGAACCCTCTGCCTCGCCGATCCCGAGCCCCGCTCCGACTTCTCGCCCGAGGATGCGGCCGCCTTCCGCGACCTCGCCGAAATCGTCGTGGCGCATCTGCGCCTCACGGAGGCCAACGCGCGGCGCGACCGGGAGATCGCGCAGGCGGCGATCCGCGAGGCGCTGATCCGCGAGCAGCACCGGGAGATCAACGCTCGGGCCCGCGCCCAAGAGGCGGCGAACCACCAGCTCACCATGGCCGAGCAACTCGCCAGCGTCGGGAACTGGCGCGTGGATCTCGCGGACGGGCAGCCGGTCTGGTCGGCGAGCCTCTACGCCATCGCGGGCCGCGACCCGGCGACCCCGCCGCCGCATCTCGACGCCTTCTCGCAGATCTACCATCCCGACGACCGCGCCCGGCTCGAGGCGATCGTCGCCGACGCGATCGCCCGCGGGGTCCGGTTCGATTTCGAGGCCCGGCTGCTGCGGCCGGACGGCGCGCTGCGCGACGTGGTCGTGCGCGGCATGGCCCGGGGGGAGGGGGCGGGCGCCGGCCTGTTCGGCGTCCTGATCGACGTCACCGAGCGCCGGCGCGCCGAGGACGAGGTTCGCCGCAGCGAGCTGCGCTACCGGGGCCTCGCCGAGGCGCTGCCGCTCCTGGTCTGGACCATGCGGGTCGGGGACGGTCAGGCGACCTACGCCAACGCGCAGTTCCAGTCCTATTACGGGCCGATCGGGCCCGAGCGCGCGGAGCGCCTCGTCCGGAACCACCCCGAGGATGCCGCCGCCATGGAGGCGGCCTGGATCCGGGCGGTCGAGACCGGCACGGGCTACAGCGGCCAGTGGCGGATCCGGCGCCAGGACGGCGTCTACCGGTGGCACAAGCTCTCCCTGATCCCGATCCGCCTCGACCCGGCGGACGGCGCGGTGGCGGAGTGGCTCGGGACCGCCCTCGACGTCGACGACATCGTCACGGCGCGGCTCGCCGTCGAGGAGGCGAGCGGCCTGCTCGACATCGCCCTCGACGCCGCGGAGGCCGGCACCTGGGACTGGGACATGCGCACGGGGCTCGCCGTCCTCAGCCCGGAGAGCGCGCGGATGCACGGCCTGCCGGAGACCGGCGGCGCCCACACGATCTCGGCCTCCGCGTGGACGGCGCTGATCGATCCGGACGACGTCTCCGACGTCTGGAACGAGATCCGGCGGGCGGTCGAGTCCGGCACCCCCTACGCGGCCGAGTTCCGGGTCGGCGCGCGCTGGCTCTACGCGCGGGGCCGAACGCTCGGCGGCACCGACGGGCAGCCCCAGCGGATGGTCGGCCTCCACCTCGACATCACCGAGCGCAAGGCGGTCGAGGCGGCCCTGCGCACCGCCACGCGCGACGCCGAGGCGGCCCGCACCGAGGCGGAGCGGGCGAGCGCGGCCAAGAGCGAGTTCCTGGCCGCCATGAGCCACGAGATCCGCACCCCGCTGAACGGCATCCTGGGCTACGCCGAGCTGCTCCTCGACGGCGACGCGATCCAGAACGAGGACCGGCGGCGCCTCGAGCTGATCCAGAGTTCCGGCGCGGCCCTGCTCACGGTCGTCAACGACATCCTCGACTTCTCGAAGATCGAGGCCGGCGAGCTGACCCTCGATCCGGTCACCTTCCCGCTGGCCTCGACCGTCGACAGCACGGTCTCGATCGTGCGGGGCAGCGCGCTCCGCAGCGGACTCGCCATCGAGGCCCGGATCGACCCAGCCCTGCCGACCTTCGTGGTCGGCGATGCCGGGCGCCTGCGACAGGTGCTGCTCAACCTGCTGAACAACGCCGTGAAGTTCACGCCCGAGGGCTCGGTCACGGTGACCGCGGAGCGGGAGGGCGACGGCGTCGCCCCCGACGGGCGCCCCGGCGACGCGGTCCGGTTCTCCGTGGTCGATACCGGCATCGGCATCGCGCCGGCGCAGCAGGACCGGCTGTTCAAGCGGTTCAGCCAGGTCGACGGCTCGATCAGCCGGCGCTTCGGCGGCACCGGCCTCGGCCTCGCGATCTCCCGGCACCTCGTGTCGCTGATGGGCGGCGAGATCGGGGTCGAGAGCCGCGAGGGGGCGGGCTCGACCTTCTGGTTCCGGCTGGTGCTGCCCCGCGGCGAGCGGGACACCGCGGCCCCGGGCGCCGCGGCCGACGCGGGTGGGCCGTCGCGGCCGCTCCCGGCCGCGGCTCCGGCGGCCGGCGAGGTCCCGGGCGCGCCGCTGCGGCTGCTCCTCGTCGAGGACGTGCCGCTCAACCAGGAACTCGCCTGCGCGGTGCTCGAATCCCAGGGCTACGCGGTGGACGTGGCCGGGGACGGCGCCGAGGCGATCACGGCGGTCGGGTCGTCCGTCGCGGCCGGCCGGGCCTACGATCTCGTGCTGATGGACGTCCAGATGCCCCGCGTCGACGGGCTCACGGCCACGCGCCGCATCCGCGCCCTCGCGCCGCCCGCCTGCGACATCCCGATCGTCGCCATGACCGCCAACGTCCTGCCGTCGCAGATCGAGGAGCTGCGCGAGGCCGGGATGGACGACCATGTGGGCAAGCCGTTCCGGCGGGCCGACCTCTTCGCCACGATCAGCCGCTGGACGGCGCCGGGCGCGCGGCGGCCGGCGCGGGCCGAGGTGCCGCGCCGCCTGCCACAAGTCGATTCGGCCGTGCTCGACGCGGCAGTCCTGACCGAGATGGAGGCGAGCTTCGGCACCGATCGCGTCGGGGCGCTGCTCGATCTCCTGGCGAACGAGCTGTCCGAGCGGTTCCGGCCGAGCGAGACCGACCGCCTGCAGATCGCCCACGACGCGCACGCCCTGGTGGCGGCGGCCGGGCTGCTGGGCTTCGTCGGCCTGTCGAGCCTGTGCCGGGAGGTCGAGGCCGCCGCCCACGCGGGCGCCGACCTGATGCCGCTGATCCGGCGCCTGGAGATCCAGCGGGCGACCGCGCTCCGCGCCATCCGGCAGCTGCGCGCGGCGTGAGTCCGCGCGCGGTATCGAGGACCCTTTCCGTCGTCGCGGGCGGAGCGAAGTGACCCAGGGTCGGCGGGCCGCCGGTGAGCGCCGCGCTGCCCTGGATCGCCTACTCCGCTCGCAGAGACGGCGGCTCCGGAGCCGTCAGTCGGGAAGAGAGTCCCCCGGCTCCTCCGGCAGCGGGTCGCCGGTCCAGGTCGTCGCGAAGGCGGCGAGCTCCCGCGCGTCGGCGAAGGCCGCCACGGTGACCTCGCGCGCGGCCGGCTCCGCCCCCGGATAGGGGGCGAGCAGGACGCGCACCCGGGCGAGCCGGCCGCTCGGCGCCTTCTCGGCGATCCAGGCCTGCGCCTCCGGCGTGAACCGCTCCGGACCGTCCAGGGCCCGGGCGTCGGTCCGCAGCACGACCACGTAGGTGCCGAGGCTCGGATCGGCCTCCTGCACCGCCTTGACGATGTCGATCACGGGTTTTCCGCGAAGTCGTTGATCTGCACCTGGGCCTGCGCCGCGGTGAAGTTCGGGATGTCGGCGAAGATCTCCTCGCCGTGGGCGGCGACGGCCTTCTTGAAGGCGTCGACCGACTCGAAGGTCAGGAGGGCCATCACCTGGAACGGGGCGGCGCCGCCGTCCGGCGTGCCGGCGCCCTTGACGACCTTCGCGTCGTGGAGGCCGAGGGACGACCAGCGCTCGCGCACCAGCGGCATGTGGTGGCCGAGGTAGTAGCCCATGTCGAAGCTCGGGCCGGCCGGGTACATCACGCTTACCAGGATCATGGCGTTTCCTTCCTGTGTCGCGCCCGGTCGATCCGGGCGCCCGTCCTCGGGTCGTACGGCGACGGTCAGTGCAGCTTCACCCGCGGCTCGGTGCGCCGGGTCAGCGCGCGGGCCAGGGTGTCGAGGGCGGTCTTGGCCGTGCCGTGCAGCGCCCGCTCGTGCATCTTGTAGAGCGAGCGGTACATCATCCGGGCGAACAGACCGGCGATGAGCATGTTCTTGCCGCGCACGAACCCCATCAGGCTGCCCACGGTCGAGTACTCGCCCAGCGAGACCAGCGAGCCGAAATCCTTGTACCGGAACGGCTTCAGCGGCTTGCCGTCGATCTTGGCCGGGATCTGGGCGATCAGGTGGCTCGCCTGCTGGTGGGCCGCCTGCGCGCGCGGCGGCACCGGCGTGTCGGAGCCGGCCTCGACCAGGTAGGCGCAGTCGCCGATGGCGAAGATGTCGGGGTCGCGGGTGGTCTGCAGCGTCGGCGTCACCACCAGCTGGTTGGTCCGCGTCGTCTCCAGGCCGCCGATGCCCTGCAGGAAGGGCGGCGCCTTCACGCCCGCCGCCCAGACGACCAGCTCGGACGGGATGAAGGTGCCGTCGGCGAGCTGCACGCCGTCGGCGCGCACCTCGGTGACCCGCGCCTTCACGCGTACGTCGACGCCGATCTTGCTGAGGAGTTGCATCACCTCGGCCGAGAGGCGCTGCGGCACCGCCGGCAGGATCCGGTCGGCGGCCTCGACCAGGGTGATGCGGATGTCCTTGCCCGGGTCGATCTTGTCGAGCCCGGTCGAGACGACGTGGCGCAGGGTCCGGTGGAGCTCGGCGGCGAGTTCCGTCCCGGTCGCGCCCGCGCCGATCACCGTGACGTGGAGCTGGCCGGGCCGGACCGGGCCGGCCTGCGTGTGCGCGCGCAGCGAGGCGTTCACGAGGCGCTGGTGGAAGCGCACCGCCTGGTCCTGGGTGTCGAGGGCGATGGCGTGCTCGGCGACGCCCGGCGTGCCGAAATCGTTGGTGGTGGAGCCCACCGCCATCACCAGCGTGTCGTAGGGGACGGCGCGCTCGGGCGTGATCTCGCGCCCTTCCGCGTCGTGGCTCGCGGCGAGCTGGATCGTGCGCGCCTCCCGGTCGAGCCCGGTCATCCGCCCGATCCGGTAGCGGAAGCCGTGCATGTGGGCGTGGTGCAGGTAATCCACCGCGTGGTGGCCGACGTCGAGGCTGCCGGCCGCCACCTCGTGGAGCAGCGGCTTCCAGATATGCGTCCGGGCGCGGTCCACGAGGGTGACGTGCGCGCGCTTGCCGCGCCCGAGCTTGTCGCCGAGCTTCGTGACCAGCTGCAGTCCGGCTGCACCGCCGCCGACCACCACGACGCGATGAAGGCCCGACTCGTTCTCGACGGATGCCATCGACACTCTTTCTCCCCCCGAACCGGGATCAGTCGCCGGCCTCCTTACACGGCCTGGGTTGCCGAATACCACATCGCCGGCCGCGACCCCCGGTCACGAGTGCGACGTCGCGCACCAGACGGGCAGCGCGCGGAGCCCGGTCACGCCGGCGGGGCGCCCGGCTGGCGCAGCGGATGCGCCTCCGCGACCGCCGGCAGGGCGAGGCAGGCCTCGGCGATTCGCGCGACCGTCGGGTAGGCCGCCGTGTCGATGCCGAAGATGCCCGTCCCGACCCAGAGGCTGACGAGGCAGAGGTCGGCATGGCTCACCGAATCGCCCTGGCAGAACCGGCCCGTCCCCGGCTCGGTGGCGAGGCGCGTCTCCAGGGTCCGGAGGCCGGTCTCGAAGGCGTTGCGCAGGAAATCCAGCATGCGCTCCCGGGGCAGGCCGTAATGCTCCATCAGGAAGGTGCGCACCCGGGGCACGTAGAGCGGGTGGGTGTCGCACGCGACCACCTGCGCCAGCGAGCGGGCCCGGGCCCGGGCCCGGGGCTCCTCGGGCAGGAGGCGGACGCCGCCGCGCGTCTCCTCCAGGTAGTCGAGGATCGCCAGCGACTGGGTGAGCGGCGGCCCGTCGCCGTCGAACAGCGCCGGCACCGCGCCCTGCGGGTTGATCTTCCGGAACGCCGGCTCGTGCTGGTCGCCGGCGTCGAGGTCGATGAAGGTCTCCTCGTAGGCGATGCCCTTCAGCTTCAGGGCGATCCGCACCCGGAAGGCCGCGGCCGAGCGCCAGTTGCCGTACATGTGCATGGGTCAGCGGTCTCCGACGGTCGCGCGCGAGCACAGCCGACTTCGCGGCGGGCCGCAAGAGGCGCGCGGGCGCGGCGGCCCCGGGGGCGACAAGCGGTCCCGCCGGGCCCATATCGGTCTCCCGTCCCGGAGAGCCCGCACGATGGCCGATCAGACCGACGCCCGCCGCTTCATCCCCCTGAACATCGCGGTCCTGACCGTCTCCGACACCCGCCGCCCGGAGGACGACCGGTCGGGCGACACCCTGACCCAGCGCCTCACCGAGGCGGGGCACATCCTGGCGGCCCGCGCGATCGTCCCGGACGAGGTCCCGGCGATCCGCGCGCGGGTGGAGGCGTGGCTGCGCGACCCCGGTGTCGACGTGGTGATCACCACCGGCGGGACCGGCTTCACCGGCCGCGACGTCACCCCCGAGGCGCTGGAGCCGCTGTTCGAGAAGCGCATGGACGGCTTCTCGGCCGTGTTCCACCGGATCTCGTACGACAAGATCGGCACCTCGACCCTGCAGTCCCGCGCCACCGCGGGGGTCGCGCGGGCGACCTACGTGTTCGTGCTGCCGGGCTCGCCCGGCGCCTGCCGCGACGCCTGGGACGGGATCCTGGCCCAGCAGCTCGACTACCGGCACCGGCCCTGCAACTTCGTGGAGATCATGCCGCGCCTCGACGAGCACCTGCGGCGCGGCGCGAGCCTCACGGTGTGAGGCGGCGCTAGGCCAGATTCCCCTCCTTGCGGCGCAGGACCGAGTGCTTGCGGCCGTAGAAGAAGTACACGACGAGGCCGAGCGCCATCCAGATCACCAGCCGCAGCCACGTGTCGAGGGGCAGGCCGATCATCAGGAGCAGGCAGGACAGGATGCCGAGGATCGGCACGACCGGCACGGCGGGCGCCCGGAACGGCCGCTTCATGGTGCGCTCGGCCCGCCGGAGGTAGAGCACCGAGCCGCAGACGAGAATGAAGGCGGCCAGCGTGCCGATGCTCACCATCTCGCCGAGGATGTGGATCGGCACCAGCGCCGCCACCACGGCGACCGCGGCCCCGATCATCGCCTGGCTGCGATACGGCGTCTGGTAGGTCGGGTGGACGTGGGAGAACATCTTCGGCAGCAGGCCGTCCTGCGCCATGGTGAAGAAGATCCGGCTCTGGCCGTAGAGCAGGACGAGGATCACCGTCGTCAGCCCGGTCAGCGCTCCGAGCTTGATCAGGAACGCGAACCAGCCGATGCCGATCACGTCGACGCCCTTGGCGATCGGGTCCGGGACGTTCAGGTCCTTGTAGGGCACGAGCCCAGTCAGCACGGCGGCGACCAGCACGTACAGGATCGTGCAGACCGCGAGCGAGCCCAGGATGCCGATGGGCATGTCCTTCTGGGGTTTGCGCGCCTCCTGGGCGGCGGTGGAGACCGCGTCGAAGCCGATGAAGGCGAAGAACACCACGCCCGCGCCGCGCAGGACGCCGCTGTAGCCGAAATGGCCGAAGGTCCCGTCGTTGTCCGGGATGAGCGGGCTCCAGTTCGCGGTGTTCACATGGCCCCAGCCCAGAGCGATGAAGGCGACCACGACGGTGAGCTTCACCGCGACCATGATGTTGTTGAAGAGCGCCGATTCCTTCGTGCCCCGCATCAGCAGGATCGTGATCAGCGCCACGATCAGGACCGCCGGCAGGTTCAGCAGCGCGGTCCCGCCGCCCTCGATCGGCGTGCCCGGCGCGTTGGCGAACTGCGCCGGGATCACGATGCCGACGCTCTTCAGGATGCTGGTCACGTAGCCCGACCAGCCGACCGCCACGGTGGCGGCGCCCATGGCGTATTCGAGGATCAGGTCCCAGCCGATCAGCCACGCGAAGAACTCGCCGAGCGTCGCGTAGGTGTAGGTGTAGCTCGATCCGGCGACCGGGATCAGGGCGGCCATCTCCGAGTAGCAGAGGCCGACGAAGGCGCAGGCGATGCCGCCGAGCACGAAGGACAGTATGATCCCCGGCCCGGCATACTGGGCCGCGGCCGTGCCGGTCAGGACGAAGATGCCGGCGCCGATGATCGCCCCGATGCCCATCGCGGTGATCGAGAGGGCGCCCAGCGACTTCGAGAGCTGCTGCTCGCCCTCGCCGCTCTCGACGATGTCCTCGACCGACTTGCGCCCCATCAGGCCCGACGAATCCATTGCACCATCCTTCCAGATCGGGGTGGCTCAGCGCGCGTCATCATGTCCGGAGACGGCGACGATCCTGCCGCGCTTTCAGAGTTGTAGAGGCGGATCGACCGACAACAACGTGAGCGGGCGCAAGATTCTTCCGAGCAAGATTCTCCCGAGCAAGATCTTTCCGGTCAGGCGCGCTCGATCCGAGCGATCAGCGGCCTGACCTTGAGGCGACCCGTGAACGCGCCCTCGGCACGCAGGGCCTCGCGCCGGACGACGTCGCCGGCCCGTGCCTGGCGGGCGCCGACGACGGTCTCCGCCCGTCTGACGAGCCGGCCGAGCCAGCGCCCGGCCGGGCGGTGCAGGCGGCCGAGCGCCGTCTCCGGCCGCGCCGTTCCGACGAAGCGGTCGAGGGTGCGGATCCAGCCCTCGGCCGGGACGTCGCCGGCCTCCAGGCACAGGATCCAGTCCCGCCGGGCCGCGGCGGCGCCCGCCGCGTAGGGATTGCCGCCCCGGTGCAGCACGAGGGTCGCGCCCGTGGCCTCCGCGACGGCCGCCACGGCCTCGCTCTCGCGGCCCGCGACGATCACCGCGTCGCCGACGAGGCCGCCGGCCACGCCGGAGACGAGCACGCTGAGCGTGTCGGCCAGGCGATCGATCGCGTCCGGATCGGCCGGTTCGGCCAGATAGGTCACGGCGGAGAGCATGAGCGCGCGCATAGACGATTCTGCGGCGCCGTAAACTGCCCCGCGGCCCGCGCGGCGGCGCGCCGTCGCCCGGACGGGCTGCAGAGCCGCATTTGCCTGAAAAAAAGGCGCCCTTCGCCATCGTGTTCGCTCTATGTTCTTACATGGATGCGTGAGGGAGGCGAGTCGTCATGGGGGACACGCGCGACGGGACCGCATCCGGGGCCGCGCCGCGACTCGGGCCGAGCGTCGCGGAACCGGCCGCCCGGCGGGGGCGCGGCGCGACGGCCAACCCGATGGGCCGGTACGAATCCGCCCGGCGCGAGGCGTTCCACGACGAGACCTGGACGGCGGACGCTCCGGCACCCCTGCGCACGGAGGTCACGCCGGAGCGGTCCGCCCGGATCATCGCGCGCAACAGCTCGCCCGACATCCCGTTCGACCGGTCGATCAACCCGTACCGGGGCTGCGAGCACGGCTGCATCTACTGCTACGCGCGCCCGACCCATGCCTGGCTCGGCCTGTCGCCGGGGCTCGACTTCGAGTCGCGGATCTTCACCAAGCCGGACGCCGCCCGGCTCCTCGCCCGCGAGATCGCCGCGCCGGGCTACAGGCCCGACACGATCGCCCTCGGCACCGCCACGGATCCCTACCAGCCGGTCGAGCGGGAGCACCGGCTCACCCGCGCAGTTCTGGAGGTGCTGCGGGAGGCCCGCCACCCCGTCAGCATCACCACCAAGTCGGACCTCGTGCTGCGCGACCTCGACCTCCTGGCCGAGATGGCGGCGGAGAACCTCGTGCTGGCGGCGATCTCGCTGCCGACGCTGGATCCGGACCTCGCCCGCCGCCTCGACCCGCGGGCGCCGCGGCCGGGCAAGCGGCTCGCGGCGATGCGGGGCCTGAGCGCGGCGGGCGTGCCCGTCATGGTCAACGTCTCGCCGATCATCCCCGGCCTGACGGATCACGAGATCGAATCGATCCTGGCCGAGGCGCGCGCGCACGGAGCGAGCCGGATCGGCCACGCGCTGCTGCGCCTCCCGGGCGAAGTCGCGGACCTCGTGGCGGACTGGTTCACCGAGCATTATCCCGAACGCAGGGCGCGGGCCTTCGCACTCCTGCGGGAAGCCCGGGGCGGGCGCGAGAACGACCCGCGCTTCGGCCACCGCTTCCGCGGGGAAGGCGCCTACGCGGCGATGATCGGCCAGCGGGTCCGGCTCGCCGGCACGCGTCTCGGTTTCGCCTTCGGGCGCATCGCGCTGAATCGCGACGCCTTCCGGAAGCCCGGCGCGCAGCTGGCGCTGTTCTGACACGCGACCGACGCGGCGGCGCGCGCGAGGCGGCGGACCTGTCCCACAGTACGGTTCAGCGAAAATTCCAGTCATTTTGGCCGGAAGCGGCGTAAAAATACATTTCCAAAGATAGAAAACGACTCAAATGTTGCTTCCAAAGTGGGTTTTTAGATTTCTAACGTGTGGGGAAAATCGCAGAACGTAAGATTGACATCTGTGTCATTGTGGTTCAAATGCCTGAGATCGCGAGGGTTACTGCGAGATTTTGACCAAGTTTGATTGAGTTATCGAATTTAAGTTCTATATTGAGGGTCGTTCTGTGCGTAAGAGCGCGATTTTGTCCGGCGTCCGTGTCCGCAGATCCCGCCAATGGACGCTGTGCGCCGTGATCCGGTCGCGGGCGAGCCGCGCCCCGCGGCCCTGCTCGGTTCTGCCGGTCGCGACTGTCGTCCTTCCTTGAGACGGTAGCGTGTCGGGGTTTCGACCTCCGATGCCGACCGGGCGAACTCCCGGTCCGATGACCGGACCGGGAGCGCCGGTGGGCCCCCGGACTCGCCGCGCCCTCGCCGCGCCCTCGCCGCGCCCTTCGAGCGAACCGGGCCGGCGCCGCGTCGGGGTGCCTGTCGCGTCGCTCAGCCTTTCCGTCGACCGAGGCCGACCGGCCGCCCTGCTCGAACCGGGCAGCCCGGCAGCGGGCCGCACGCCTCGACGCACCGCGAAGAGAGATCCCGTTCCTCATGCTGCGTCTTCCGCGTCCGTCCATCGGCACGATCCTGTGCGCGATCCTGTTCTCACTCAGCGCCATGCTGCTGGCCGCGGGCGCCCGGACGGCGCTGGAGGCCGGGGCGCAGGAGCGGGAGAGCCGCCGCGTCGTCGCGCTCACGGAAGGCAGCCGGATCCTCCTCGAGATCCTGCTCGCCGTGCGCCTCGAGCGGGGGCGGACCCTGCAGGCGCTGATCGCCGCGGGCAGGATCCCGCCCGCCGACGCGGCCCTGATCGCTCGACAGCGCGCGATCCGAATCGATCGTCTGGAAGCGCTCCTGAGGCTGGTGCGCGCGGTCGACACCGCCGCGGTGGCGAAGACGGTCGATCCGCTCCGACGGGCGCACGAGGCCGTCACCGGCCTGACGTCACGGATCGACGCGGCCCTCGCGGTCCCGGTCGCGGAGCGCGACGCCGCGACCGAGGGGGTCGCCGCGACCGCCTTCCGGGATCTGCTCGACGCGCTCACGGCGACCAGCGGGGCCGTCGACGTCACGATCCCGCGCCGGGACGCGGCACTGGCCCGCGCCCTGGACATCAAGCGCGCCGCCTGGATCACGCGGGTCGCGATCGGCGGCAACGTGGCGCGGGCCGAGACGGCCGTGACGCGGGGCGCGGGCTGGTCCGAGGAGGAGCGCCTCGCGGAGGCCGAGGAGCGCGGCCGCGTCGCGGCGAGCTGGGCGAATCTCGTCGATCACATGGACGACACGCTGCCGCGGGCGGTCCAGGACGCCTTCGTGAGGGCGGGCAGCAGCAACTTCGAGGGCGAGGTCGCGGCGCGGCGGCAGGCCTTGCGGGCGGCCCTGAGCCGGGGCCAGCCGCCGGGCGTCGCGATCCAGGACCTGCGCGACCGCAACACGCGGGAGGTCAACACCATCGCCGACCTCGCCGAGGCGGCGCTGAACGCGATGGTCGCCCGCGCGCAGGCACTCTTCGCTGAGGCGGGGGCGACGCTGCTGCACACCGGCGTGTTCCTGGCCGCATCGGTGCTGCTCGCCGGTGCCGGCGCCGTCGTCGTCGTCCGCCGCGTGCTCGGGCCGCTCCGGGCCATGATCCAGGCGATGCGGGCGCTCGCCTCCGGCGACGTCGCCGTGGAGATCCCGGCCCGCGGGCGGCGGGACGAGATCGGCGCGATGGCGGCGGCCGTGGAGGTCTTCCGGGACAACCTCGTCCGCACCCGCGCCCTGGAGGCAGAGGCGGACGAGGCGGCGCGCGCCGCGGAGGCGCAGCGCCGGACCATGACGCACACGATGGCGCAGACCTTCGAGGCGGCGGTGGCCGGCATCGTCGGGCAGGTCTCCGCCGCCGCGGCCGAACTGCAGACCACGGCCTGGGAGATGACCACCACAGCCCAGGAGACGGCCAGCCAGTCCGATACCGTGGCCGCGGCCGCCGAGGAGGCGTCCGCCGGCGTCAGGACGGTGGCCGCCGCGGTGGAGGAACTCGGCACCTCCGTCCAGGAGATCGGGCGGCAGGTCCAGGGCTCGTCCGAGCTGGCCCGGAGCGCGGTCGGCGAGGCCGACCAGACGGCCGCCCTGGTGGCGGCGCTGAACGCGTCCGTCGCCCGGGTCGACGCCGTCGTCGAGCTGATCGCTCGCATCGCCGCGCAGACGAACCTGCTGGCGCTCAACGCCACGATCGAGGCGGCGCGGGCCGGCGAGGCCGGGCGCGGCTTCGCGGTCGTCGCAACCGAGGTCAAGGAACTGGCCGCCCAGACCGGTCGGGCCACCGACGAGGTCGGCCGGCAGATGGGCGAGATCCGGACCGTGACCGGTCAGGCGGTGCGGGCGATCGGGACGATCACCGGCCGGATCGGGGAGATCGACGCCGTGGCCGCCGCCATCGCGGCCGCGGTGGAGCAGCAGGGGGCGGCGACGCAGGAGATCGTCCGCAACGTCGCCCAGGCCAATGCCGGCACGCAGGAGGTCACCGGCAACATCGCCGGCGTGGCGCAGGCGGCCGACCGGACCGGCCACGCGGCCGACCACGTGCTGACGGCCGCCACCGCGCTCACGCGTCAGTCGGAGGAACTCGCCGGGGAGGTCGAGCGCTTCCTCACCGGCGTCCGGGCCGCGTGACCCGTCGCCCGGCTCAGTCGAAGCCGCGGGTGAAGCTGAGCCGGTGGTGGGGGCTGCGCCCGAGCTGCGTCAGGCCGGCGCGGTGGACGGCCGTCCCGTAGCCGACGTTGCGCTCCCAGCCGTAGCCGGGATGGCGCCGGGCGAGCCGCCGCATCAGCTGGTCCCGGAGCACCTTGGCGACGATCGACGCGGCGGCGATCTGGGGCACCAAGTGGTCGCCGCCGACGACGGCGCGGCCGGGCAAGCCCGGCAGGGCGTCGCGCCCGTCGACCAGCACGGGCGCGGCGAGGCCGAGCCGCGCCACCGCCCGCGCCATGGCGTCGAGGGTCGCGCCGCGGATGTTGATCCGGTCGATCAGGGCGCGCGACCCCGCCGCCACCGCGACCCGCGCGTGGGCGCGGATCAGGGGGGCCAACCGGTCGCGCACGGGCTCGGGGACGCGCTTGCTGTCGTCGAGGGCCGCGAGCAGGTCGGCCGGGATCGCCGCCGGATCGAACCAGACCGCGGCCACCACCACGGGCCCGCAGAGCGCGCCGCGCCCGACCTCGTCGCAGCCGATCGCCGCCGGATAGGCGGCGGCCCGGGCGGGATCGAACGGCCCGGCGACCGGGGGCCGGGCTCTGGCGGACCCGGCCGGTCCGGCGGGCGATCCGGCTGGCGGTCCGGCTGGCGGCTTGGCGGGTGGCTTGGCGGGTGGCATCGCGCCCTCCTGCCATTCCGCGCGGACGCCGTCACGCGTCAGGCGGCGTCGCGGGTGCTCCGGGCGCCGCCATGCGCCTCGACGATGTTGCCGAAGAACTGCCGCGCGCTCACGTCCCAGCCGCGGCGCAAGGCCTCGGCCCGGCACTCGGCGCGCGACAGGCGCAGGGCCGCCAGCGCGGCGACCCGCAGATCCGGGTCGAGCACGCCGACCCGCGTGCCGCCGACGACGTCGTTCGGACCCGGCACCGGGAAGGCCGCCACCGGGAGCCCGCTGGCCAGCGCCTCCAGGAGCACGATGCCGAACGTGTCGGTGAGGCTCGGGAAGACGAAGACGTCGCAGGCCGCGTAGACCGCCGAGAGGTCCGCACCGGTGCGGGTGCCGAGGAAGTGCGCCGCCGGCGCGAGCGCCTGCAGCCGCGCGCGGTCCGGGCCGTCGCCGACCACCACCTTGGTGCCGGGCAGGTCGAGGGCGAGGAAGGCCGCGACGTTCTTCTCCACCGCCAGCCGCCCGACGTAGAGGAACAGCGGCCCCGGCAGGCCGGCGAGTTCCGCCGGCACGGGCGTCCCGGGCTCGGCCGGCCGGAACCGCTCCGTGTCCACGCCCCGGGTCCAGCGCATCAGCCGGCCGAAACCCCGCGCCGCGAGCTCGCCCTGGAGCGAGGCGGTGCTGACCATCGTCCCGCGGGCGGCGCCGTGGAACCGGCGCAGGTACGCGTAGGACCACGCCTCCGGCACCGGGGCGCGGGCGGCGAGGTATTCCGGGAAGCGCGTGTGGTAGCTCGTCGTGAAGGGCAGGTCGTGCGCGAGGCAGTGCCGGCGCGCCGCGAGGCCGACCGGCCCCTCCGTGGCGATGTGCACGTGGCTCGGCCGCTCGGCCCGCCAGCGCGCCGCCACCCGCTCGCGCCCGGCATAGGCGAGGCGGATCTCCGGGTAGCCCGGCAGCGGCAGCGAGCGGAAATCCGCCACGGACAGCAGCGTCGTGGCGAAGCCGTGCTCCGGCGCGCGCCGGACCATCTGCTCGAGGGAGCGCACGACGCCGTTCACCTGGGGGTGCCACGCGTCGCTGGCGATCAGGAGCTTCACGGCGGCGCCCTCACGCCACCGCGCGCCGGCCCGGCAGGGGCTGCGGCACGACCTCGGCCTCCCGCGCCCGCAGGAGGCTCGGGTAGTGCAGCACCTCGATGCGGCCGTCGTAGTGCTCCACGAGCCCGGTGCAGGATTCCACCCAGTCGCCGGTGTTGAGGTAGCGCAGGTCGCCGATCGGCCGGTCCGCGGCGTGGTGGATGTGGCCGCAGATCACCCCGTCGGCGCCCTGGCGGCGGGCCTCCTCGGCCAGGATCGTCTCGAAGCGGCCGATGAAGCTCACCGCGTTCTTCACGCGCAGCTTCGCCCAGGCCGACAGCGACCAGTAGGACAGGCCGAGCCGCCGCCGCACCTTGTTGATCAGCGTGTTGAGGGAGAGCGCCAGCGTGTAGGCGCCGTCGCCCAGATGGGCGAGCCACGGCGAGTGGCGCACCACCATGTCGAACTGGTCGCCGTGGATGACGAGGTAGCGCTTGCCGTCCGCCGCCTCGTGGATCGCGGTCTCGGCGAGCTCGATGCCGCCGAAGCTCGTGCCCACGTAGTCGCGCAGGAACTCGTCGTGGTTGCCGGGCAGGTAGACGATCCGCGCGCCCTTGCGGACCTTGCGCAGGAGCTTCTGCACCACGTCGTTGTGCTCCTGCGGCCAGTACCAGCCCGAGCGCAGCTGCCAGCCGTCCACGATGTCGCCGACGAGGTAGATCGTGTCGGCGTCGTAGTCCTTCAGGAACGACAGCAGCAGGCCGGCCTGGCAGCCGCGCGTGCCGAGATGCAGGTCGGACAGGAACAGCGTCCGCACGCGGACCGGCATCTCCTCAACCTCGGCCACGGCATCCTCTCCCGGCGGCTGAACGGTGCCGGGATCCAGAGCGCGATCCGATCTCAGTTTGATGACGCGGGTTCCGACGGGGCGGAAAGACTTCGGTGTGCGGTGCCGCGAAGCCTCTCAACCGGAGCACGACTTCGTTGCGCCGCACAAAAAATTTTTTTGGCAAGTTCCGGAAGTTTTTCCGGTTTTCCTTTCGAGCTTCACCGCCTCATAATACCAAGAACCGGCCGCTCGGCACGAGCACGGCCGGACCTTGACAGGAAGGCGGCGAGGACGGCCCTGGAGCCGTTGGACGGGACGGCAATTCGGAGGCGACCGGCGCGCGGGGGCGCGCCGCGACGCGAGCGGCGTGAGGCCGCCTGCCGCTCCGCGGAGACCCCCCGATCACGGCAGAGGATGGCGTTCGAGGGGGTGCGGCGCGAGCCGCTCTCGACGGCGCCGGACCGACTCCCTGAGGACGCTTGGACAACCCGGCGCGGGTTCACGCCCGCGCGCAATGGACTTTTCGGAGGAAACATCATGGCCGCAACCCGGCGCCCCGGTCGCAACCACCTCTTCATCCCGGGCCCCACCAACATCCCGGAGCGCGTCCTGCGCGCCATGCACGTGCCGTCGGAGGATCACCGCTCGCCGAGCTTCCCCGAGCTGGTGAAGCCGCTCCTGCAGGACTCCAAGATGGTGTTCGGCTCGACCGCCGGGACGGTCATCCTGTTCCCGTCCTCGGGCACCGGCATCTGGGAATCGGCCCTGTCCAACACCCTCTGCCGCGGCGACACGGTGCTGACCTCGCGCTACGGCCAGTTCAGCCACCTCTGGGTCGACATGGCCCAGCGCCTCGGCCTCGACGTGGTCGTCCAGGAGGAGGAGTGGGGCACCGGCGCCGATCCGCAGAAGATCGAGGAGGCCCTGCGCGCCGACAAAGACCATAAGATCAAGGCCGTCATGGTCGTCCACAACGAGACCGCCACCGGCGTCACCAGCGACATCGGCGCGGTGCGGAAGGCGATCGACGCCGCCGGGCACCCGGCCCTGCTGTTCGTGGACGGCATCTCGTCGATCGGCTCTCTGCCGTTCGAGATGGACGCGTGGAAGGTCGACTGCGCCATCGCGGGCTCGCAGAAGGGCTTCATGCTGCCGGCCGGCCTCGGCCTGATCTGCATCAGCCCGAAGGCGCTCAAGATCGCCGAGAGCGGCACCGGCCGCAACGACCGGCTCGGCCACGCCTACTTCGCCTGGAAGGATCAGCTGGCCGCCAACGCCACCGGCTACTTCCCCTACACCCCCGTCCTGCCGCTGCTCTACGGCCTGCGCGAGGCCCTGGCGGTCGTGAAGGAAGAGGGGCTGGAGAACGTCTACCACCGCCACCACGTCCTCGCCGAGGCGACCCGCCAGGCGGTCGCGGCCTGGGGCCTCAAGCCCTGCGCCAAGGAGCCCAAGTGGAACTCCGACACGGTCACAGCGATCGTGGTGCCGGAGGGCGCCGACGCCGCCAAGGTGATCACCCACGCCTACGAGCGCTACAACCTCTCGCTGGGCGCCGGCCTGTCGAAAGTCGCCGGCAAGGTGTTCCGCATCGGCCACCTGGGCGACCTGAACGAGCTGTCGCTGCTGGGCGCCATCGCGGGCGCCGAGATGGCCATGCTCGATTGCGGCATCAAGGTCACGCCGGGCTCGGGCGTCGCAGCCGCCTCCAGCTACCTGCGCGAGAATCCGCTGCATAAGGCGTGATCTGCGCCCGCGATCGGGGCGGGACCGGGTTGCCGGGCCCGCCCCGACGCGCAAGTAAGAACAAGACTATCGAGGAAACCGCCCGTCGTACGAGAGGGGTCCTATGACCAAGAAGATCGTGTTCCTGGATCGTGAATCCCTCGATGCCAGGGTCCGACCGTTCAATTTCCCCCACGAATACGTCGAGCACGAGTCGACTTGGACGCCGGAGGAGATCGTCTCCCGCCTCCAGGGCGCGGAGATCGCGCTGATCAACAAGGTCCCGATGCGGGCCGAGACGCTGAAGCAGCTCCCCGACCTGAAGCTGATCGCGGTCGCCGCCACCGGCACCGACGTGGTCGACAAGGCCCAGGCCAAGGCCCAGGGGGTCGCGGTCGTCAACATCCGCAACTACGCGTTCAACACCGTGCCGGAGCACGTGGTCGGGCTGATGTTCGCCCTGCGCCGGGCGATCGTGCCCTACGCCAACTCGGTGCGGCGCGGCGACTGGGCGAAGTCCAAGCAGTTCTGCTACTTCGACTATCCGATCTACGACATCGCCGGCTCGACGCTCGGCATCGTCGGCTACGGGGCGCTGGGCAAGTCGATCGCCAAGCGCGCCGAGGCGCTGGGCATGAAGGTCATCGCCTACGACGTGTTCCCGCAGGACGGGCTGGTCGATTTCGAGACGATCCTGACGCAGTCCGACGTGATCACGCTGCACGTGCCGCTGACCCCCGACACCAAGGGGATGATCGGCGCCGCCGAGCTCAAGAAGATGAAGAAGAGTGCCATCCTCATCAACACGGCCCGCGGCGGCCTCGTGGACGAGGCGGCCCTTCTCGAGGCGCTCAAGGACGGCACCATCGCGGGCGCCGGGTTCGACGTGGTGGCGCAGGAGCCGCCCAAGGACGGCAACATCCTGTGCGACGCCGACCTGCCGAACCTGATCGTCACGCCGCACGTCGCCTGGGCGAGCAAGGAGGCGATGCAGATCCTGGCCGACCAGCTCGTCGACAACGTCGAGGCCTTCGTGGCGGGCAAGCCGCAGAACGTGGTGGAAGCCTAAGCTCAAAATCAGCAACGGGCGTTCCCCTCCCCCTTGCGGGGAGGGGCTAGGGGTGGGGGTGGTGCAGGAGGCACCGCTCCGCTCAATTCTGCACCACCCCCACCTCCGGCTCTTCCCGCAAGGGGACGAGAGGGGCTGCGTCCACGCACCGACCCAACCAACATCAGCGCCGGCGCCCCACGGGCGCGACGGAAAGGTCCCAGGAAAATGACGAAGAAGCTGCTGTTCCTGTTCGACACCGATGCCGTGCCGAACGTGTTCGACACGGTCGTCGGCTACGACGGCGGCGCCGACCACATCACCGGCTACGGCGGCGTGAATCCCGACAATGTCGGCGCCCTGGTCGACGGCACGATCTACACCCGCGGCGGCTCCGAGAAGAAGTCGACGGCGATCTTCGTCGGCGGCGGCAGCATGGCGGCGGGCGAGGCGCTGTTCACCGCCGTCAAGAAGCGGTTCTTCGGCCCGTTCCGGGTCTCGGTGATGCTCGATTCCAACGGCTCCAACACCACGGCCGCCGCGGGCGTCGCGCTGGTGGCCAAGGCCGCCGGCTCGCTCCAGGGCAAGAAGGCCGTCGTGCTGGCGGGCACCGGCCCGGTCGGCATGCGCTCGGCCGCTCTGCTCGCCGGCGAGGGCGCCGAGGTCACCATCGCGGGCCGCGCCCTCGACAAGACCCAGGCCGCCGCGGACCAGATCAACACGCGCTTCAAGGTCAACGTGAAGGCCGCCGCGACCCCCGACGAGGCCTCCCGCGTCGCCCTGGTCAAGGGCACGAACCTCGTGTTCACGGCCGGCGCCATCGGCGTCGAGCTGCTGCCGGAAGCCGCCTGGGCGCAGGAATCGTCGATCGAGTTCGTCGCCGACTACAACGCCCAGCCCCCGACGGGCATCGGCGGCATCGACGTGATGGACAAGGGCAAGGAGCGCAACGGCAAGCAGGCCTTCGGGGCGCTGGGCATCGGCGGCCTGAAGCTCAAGCTGCACCGGGCCTGCGTCGGCCAGCTCTTCGAGAGCACCGACAAGGTGCTCGACGCCGAGGAGATCTACGCCCTCGCCAAGACGATGGCCTGAGGAGGCGCCGGTGACCGAGACGCATCGCCCCGAGACCGACAGCATCGAGAAATTCCTGACGGAGTTGGCGAGCGCTGCCCCCACCCCCGGGGGCGGCGGCGCGGCGGCGATCTCCGGCGCCATGGGCGCGGCCCTGGTGTCGATGGTCTGCAACCTCACCATCGGCAAGAAGAAGTACATCGAGGTCGAGGCCGAGCTGAAGGACGTGCTAGCCAAGTCCGAGGGCCTGCGGGTCGTGCTCACCGGCATGATCGGCGAGGACGTCCAGGCCTTCGACGCCGTCATGGGCGCCTACGGCCTGCCCAAGGCCACCGACGACGAGAAGGCGGCCCGCGCCGAGAAGATCCAGGCGGCGCTCAAGACCGCCTGCGACGTGCCGCTCGCCTGCTGCCGGGCCTGCCGCGCGGTGATCGACCTCGCGGCCATCACCGCCGACAAGGGCAACCTCAACGTCGTGTCGGATGCGGGCGTGGCGGTGCTCTCCGCCTATGCCGGCCTGCGCAGCGCGGCGCTGAACGTCTACGTGAACGCCAAGGGTCTCGAGGACCGCGCGTTCGCCGAGGAGCGGCTGAAGGAGCTGGAGGATCTGCTCGGCGAGGCCGGCGCACTCACCGAGAAGGTCTACGCGGTCGTCAAGGACAAGGTGAACTGAACCGGCGACTTGGGTCAGCACCGCGCGTCACAGCGTGCCCGGTCGGCCCCGTCGACGCCGCCGTCTCTGCGAGCGCAGCGAAGCAATCCAGTTGGCGCCACGATCTCAGAGGTCGCGCTGCCCTGGGTCACGTCGCTGCGCTCGCGATGACGGACAGAGCGTCCTGAACGAGGCGTTCCGGCGTACTTTGTAGCGATTCAACAGTCGAGGCCGGGTGCATCGTGCTCCCGGCCTCGCCTTTTTCCTGTATGCTGCATCGCAATATGAAATACGATCTGTGTTGCGACCGCGAAAAAGTCGCGGTCAATCAGGAGCTTAAAAAATTTGACGGGCGTAATCTTTCGACTCAACTAAAGTAGAGGGCGTCAACGGCGGCAACGAACCGCGGAGGAGGCGCCGAATGGACGTCCACGAGTATCAGGCCAAGGAGCTGCTCGCGAGCTTCGGCGTGGCCGTCCCGAAAGGCGCGATCGCCTTCAGCCCGGACCAGGCGGTCTACGCGGCCACCGAGCTCGGCGGCTCGTTCTGGGCCGTGAAGGCGCAGATCCACGCCGGCGCCCGCGGCAAGGCCGGCGGCATCAAGCTGTGCCGGACCTACAACGAGGTCCGCGACGCCGCCAAGGACCTCCTCGGCAAGCGCCTCGTCACCCACCAGACCGGCCCCGAGGGCAAGCCGGTGCAGCGGGTCTACGTCGAGACCGCCGACCCGTTCGAGCGCGAGCTCTACCTCGGCTACGTGCTGGACCGGAAGGCCGAGCGCGTGCGGGTCATCGCCAGCCAGCGCGGCGGCATGGACATCGAGGAGATCGCCGCCAAGGAGCCCGACTCGCTCATCCAGGTGGTGGTCGAGCCGGCGGTCGGCCTGCAGCAGTTCCAGGCGCGGGAGATCGCCTTCCAGCTCGGGCTCAACATCAAGCAGGTCTCGGCCGCGGTGAAGACGATCATGAACGCCTACCGGGCGTTCCGCGACTGCGACGGCACCATGCTGGAGATCAACCCGCTCGTCGTCACCAAGGACGACCGGGTGCTGGCGCTCGACGCCAAGATGAGCTTCGACGACAACGCGATGTTCCGCCGGCCGGGCATCGCCGACATGCACGACCCGTCCCAGGGCGATCCCCGCGAGGCGCAGGCCGCCGAGCACAACCTCAGCTACATCGGCCTCGAGGGCGAGATCGGCTGCATCGTCAATGGCGCGGGCCTCGCCATGGCCACCATGGACATGATCAAGCACGCGGGCGGCGAGCCGGCGAACTTTCTGGACGTCGGCGGCGGCGCGTCTCCTGAGCGGGTCGCCACGGCCTTCCGGCTCGTGCTCTCGGACCGCAACGTGAAGGCGATCCTGGTCAACATCTTCGCCGGCATCAACCGCTGCGACTGGGTCGCCGAGGGCGTCGTCCAGGCCGCCCGCGAGGTGAAGATCGACGTGCCGCTGGTGGTCCGGCTCGCCGGCACGAACGTCGAGGCCGGCAAGAAGATCCTGGCCGAGAGCGGCCTCGATCTCATCACCGCCGACACGCTGGCTGAGGCGGCCAAGAAGGCGGTCGACGCCTGCTCCGCCGCCAAGACGCAGCACTGAGAGGGGAGACCGCGCCATGAGCATCCTCATCGACGAGACCACCCCGATCATCGTCCAGGGCATCACGGGCGACAAGGGCACCTTCCACGCCAAGGAGATGCTGGATTACGGCACGAACGTCGTCGGCGGCGTCACCCCGGGCAAGGGCGGGCGCACCCATCTCGGCCTGCCGGTGTTCAACACCGTCAAGGAGGCGGTGGCGGCGACCGGCGCCACCACGTCGATCACCTTCGTGGCGCCCCCCTTCGCGGCGGACGCCATCATGGAGGCGGCCGATGCCGGCCTGCGGCTGGTCTGCTCGATCACCGACGGAATCCCGGCCCAGGACATGATGCGGGTGAAGCGCTACCTGTACCGCTACCCGAAAGAGAAGCGGACCATGGTGGTCGGCCCGAACTGCGCCGGCATCATCTCGCCCGGCAAGGCGATGCTCGGCATCATGCCCGGCCACATCTATCTTCCGGGCAATGTCGGGGTGATCTCCCGCTCCGGGACGCTCGGCTACGAGGCCGCCTCCCAGCTCAAGGAGCTCGGGCTCGGGATCTCGACCTCGGTGGGCATCGGCGGCGACCCGATCAACGGCTCGTCCTTCCTCGACCACCTCGCCCTGTTCGAGACCGACCCGGACACCGACGCGGTCCTGATGATCGGCGAGATCGGCGGCCCGCAGGAGGCCGAGGCCTCGGCCTGGATCCGCGAGAACATGTCGAAGCCGGTGATCGGCTTCGTGGCCGGGCTGACCGCCCCGAAGGGGCGCCGCATGGGCCATGCGGGCGCGATCATCTCGGCGGCCGGCGACAGCGCCGCCGAGAAGGCCGAGATCATGCGCTCCTACGGGCTGACGGTGGCGCCGGATCCGGGATCCTTCGGGCAGACGGTGGCCGACGTGCTGGCCCGGGCCGCGTAGCGCGGCCGGCCCGCCTTACGTCCCGGAACGCGGCGCGGGTCCTCTCTCCCGAGCGGGAGAGGGCGCGCGTCGCGCTGGGCACCGGCCGATGCGCGCCTCCCTCCCGGAGGTGACGGCGCATCGCGCTGAACATCCTCGAGAAAGACCGTGCGCCACGAGGTGGCTCCATGACCCGCACCCTTCACGCAACCCCCGGTCTCGTCGATGCCACGGCCTTCGCGCCGCCGGTGATCGTCGGCACGTCGTCGGAACAGGCGCTGGACATCCTGTTCCAGGCGCTGCTCGACGTCGCCCGCCGGCACGACCCCGACCTCGAGGCGGTCCTGCACGGGACGGCCGACATCTCGCGCTTCTCGCCGCAGATGCTGGCGCGCGCGCTGCAGGTGCAGGGCATCTGGTTCCAGCTGATCTCCATCGCCGAGCAGAACGCCGCGATGCGCCGACGCCGGCACGTGGAGCGCACCGAGGGTCGGGCCGCGCTCGGCGGCTCCTTCGCCAAGGTCTTCTCCGACGCGCGCAAGCAGGGGGTGCCCCCTGAAAAAATCCAGGCGCTGCTGAGCGACCTGCGCATCCGCCCGACGCTCACCGCCCACCCGACCGAGGGCAAGCGGGTGACGGTGCTGGAGAAGTTCCGCCGGATCTACCTCGTCCTGCGCGAGCTGGAGATGCCGCGCTGGACCGACCGTGAGCGCAACGGGCTCATGAACGAGCTGCGCGACCAGATCGAGCTGGTCTGGATGACGGGCGAGCTGCATCTGGAGAAGGCGACCGTCGAGCGGGAGGTGGCCTGGGGGCTGCACTTCTTCGACGAGACCCTGTTCGAGATGCTGCCCGAGACCCTGGAGACCCTCCACGAGGCGCTGGCCGAGACCTATCCGGGCACGGAGTTCCGGGTGCCGCCGTTCTTCCAGTTCGGCTCCTGGATCGGCGGCGACCGGGACGGCAATCCCTACGTCACGGCGGCCGTCACCCGTCAGACCCTGCACCGCAACGCGCTCGCCTCGCTCACGCGCTACCGCGACGGCGTCCGCGAGCTGGGGCGGACCCTCTCGCTCACCGAGCGCTCGCTGCCGCTGCCCGAGAGCTTCCGCGCGGAGCTCGACCGGAATCTCGCCGAGAGCGGCCAGGCCCGCGCCATCACCCGGCGCAATCCGGGCGAGCCCTATCGCCAGTACCTCTCCTGCGTCCTGCGCAAGATCGAGGCGACGATCGCCCGCAACGAGGGCGAGCACCCGTCCGGCCCCGACTACGCGAGCGCGGACGGGCTGATCGAGGACCTGCGCACCCTGGAGCGCGGCCTGACCGAGGCCAAGTGCGGGGCACTGGCGCGGGATCTCGTGCGTCCGGTCCGGCGCATGGTCGAGATCTTCCGCTTCTCGACGGTCCGCCTCGACCTGCGCGAGAACACGACCCGGACCACCGACACGCTCCACGCCCTCTGGCGCCAGCGCAACGGCGACGGCGAGCCGCCGGCCCTCGGCTCGGCCGCGTGGCGCCAGTGGCTCGACACGGAGCTCGCCCGGCCGCGCGATCCCGAGCGGTCCTTCGAGGACCTGCCCGACGCCGCCCGCGAGACGCTGGCCACCTTCGCCCTCGTCGCCGAGATGCGCGAGGCCCTCGACCGCGAGGCGTTCGGTGCCTTCGTGCTGTCGATGACCCGCTCGGTGGAGGACGTGCTCGGCGCGTACCTGCTGGCCAAGGAAGCGGGGGTGTTCCTCGACGCCGCCGGGACGGAGATCTGCCCGCTGCCGATCGTGCCCCTGTTCGAGACCATCGACGACCTGCGCGCCGCCCCGGCGATCATGCGGGCGCTGCTCAACGTGCCGGTTGTCCGCCGCTCCACCCGCTGGCAGGGCGGCGTTCAGGAGGTGATGATCGGCTACTCCGACTCAAACAAGGACGGCGGCTTCGTCGCCGCCAACTGGGAGCTCTACAAGGCGCAGAGCAAGCTGACCCGGCTCGGCGAGGAGCTCGGCGTCGGCATCGCCTTCTTCCACGGGCGCGGCGGCTCGGTGAGCCGCGGCGGCGTGCCGACCCAGAAGGGCATCATGGCCCAGCCGCCGGGCTCCATCCGCGGCCGGTTCCGGACCACCGAGCAGGGCGAGGTCGTCTCGTTCAAGTACGCCAACCGCGGCACGGCCGCCTACCAGATGGAGCTGCTGGCGGCCTCGGTGTTCGAGCACGCGCTCGCCGGCGACGGCGAGCGGGCGGGCCCCGGCCACGACGACGCCCTCGAGGCGCTCGCCGGGGCCTCGCGGGCGGCCTACGTCCAGCTGCTCCAGACCGACGGCTTGGTCGATTACTTCCAGGCGGCGAGCCCGCTGGACGAGATCTCCCTTCTCAACATCGGCTCGCGTCCGGCCCGCCGCTTCGGCGCGCGCTCGCTCTCGGACCTCCGCGCGATCCCCTGGGTGTTCGCGTGGTCGCAGAACCGGCACGTGATCACCGGCTGGTACGGCGTCGGCTCGGGGCTGGCGAGCTTCATCGACGTGCGCGGCCGCGACGGCGAGGCGACCCTCAAGCGGCTGTTCAACGAGTCCCGCATCCTCCGCCTCGTCCTCGACGAGGTCGAGAAGACGCTGATGATGGTCGATCTCGACATCGCCCGCGCCTACGCGGGCCTCGTCCAGAACGCGGGCGTGCGGGACCGGATCTTCTCGATGATCGAGGCCGAGTACGCGCTCACCCGCGAGATGGTGCTGCGGGTGAGTGGCGGCACGGAGCTGGCCGAGCGCTTCCCCCTGTTCCGGGACCGCCTGAAGGGCCGGCTCCCGACGATCAACCAGGTCAGCCGCGAGCAGGTCGAGCTGCTCGCCCGCTATCGCGCCGAGACCGACGAGGACCGGCGCGAGGCGGTGAAGTCGGCCCTGCTCCTGTCCATCAACTGCATCGCGGTCGGCTTCGGGGCGACCGGATAGGGGAGGGTCCAGCGGGCTCCCTCTCCCGCGCGGGAGACGGGACCCGTGCCTCGATCCCGTACCGGGGACCCGGTCCATTCGTGCAGCCGCGCCCTGTCAGCGATCCACGCGCGCGCCATTTGCCGCCGATGAACGGGACCGCATCCCGCAACGGCACCAGAACCGTCACCAGGAGAGAGAACCCAAGATGAGCTTCACCCTGATCCAGCAGGCCAAGCCGCGCCTGCACCGCTCCGAACTCGCCGTGCCCGGCTCCAACCCGACCTTCATGGAGAAGTCGGCCTCCTCGGCGGCGGACGTGATCTTCCTCGATCTCGAGGACGCGGTCGCCCCGGACGACAAGGAGAAGGCCCGCACCAACATCATCCAGGCGCTGAACGACCTGGATTGGGGCAACAAGACCATGATGATCCGCATCAACGGTCTCGACACCCACTACATGTACCGCGACGTGGTCGACATCGTCGAAGCCTGCCCGCGGCTCGACATGGTGCTGATCCCCAAGGTCGGCGTGCCGGCCGACGTCTACGCCATCGACGTGCTGGTCACCCAGATCGAGCAGGCCAAGAAGCGCGAGAAGCAGATCGGCTTCGAGGTGCTGATCGAGACGGCCCTCGGCATGGCCAACGTCGAGGCGATCGCCCAGTCGTCGAAGCGGCTGGAGGCGATGTCCTTCGGCGTCGCCGACTACGCCGCCTCGACCCGCGCCCGATCCACCGTCATCGGCGGCGTGAACCCCGACTTCTCGGTGCTGACCGACAAGGACGAGTCCGGCAGCCGCCAGACCCACTGGCAGGATCCGTGGCTGTTCGCCCAGAACCGCATGCTGGTCGCCTGCCGCGCCTACGGACTGCGCCCGATCGACGGACCGTTCGGCGACTTCTCGGATCCGGACGGCTACCGCTCGGCGGCCCGCCGCTGCGCGGCCCTCGGCTTCGAGGGCAAGTGGGCGATCCACCCGAGCCAGATCGAGCTCGCCAACGAGGTGTTCACCCCCTCCGAGGCCGAGGTCACCAAGGCTCGGCGCATCCTCGAGGCCATGGAAGAGGCCGCCAAGGCCGGCCGCGGCGCCGTGTCCCTGGACGGCCGCCTCATCGACATCGCCTCGATCCGCATGGCCGAGGCGCTGATCGAGAAGGCGAACGCCATGAAGGGCTGAAGACGGCTCCGACGCGGGCGGATCCCAGCCCCCTGGCCGGGATCCGCCCTCCGCACGGCGAGGAACGTCTCGTCATTGCGAGCGCAGCGAAGCAATCCAGGGTCGCGGCTACGGCGACATGCGTGTCGCTGCCGGGTTGCCTCGCTGCGCTCGCGAGGACGGCGGCGCCGCGTGGCCCGAAGTCCCGTCAGAACGGCTGATCGTCCGGTAGCCGCGCCGCTTCCATCTCGTCCGGCGTCGGGTCCCGGTGAACCACGATCCCGGTGGAGCGGTCCGCCGCGATCAGCCCGAGCCGGGCGAACCCGTCGAGCCAGCCGTCCATCGGCCAGATCCCGTGCCGGTCGTGGAAGCGCGCCGCGTTGGCGACGATGTCGCGGAAATGCTGCAGCGGCGGGTCGTAGCCCGGATGATGCTGGTGGTAGGCCCGGGGGCCGCCGAGGAACAGGATCGGCACGCCGGCCCGCTCGGCCCGGAAGGCGAGGTCGGTGTCCTCCGCGCCGTAGCCTGAGAAGGTCTCGTCGAAGCCGCCGAGGCGGTCATAGGTCGCGGCCCGCACCGCGAAGGCGAGGGACCAGAACAGGCCGGGCTGCGGCGCCGGCGCCACCGTGCCGGCGGGCGGGAAGGCCCGCACCGGGTGCGGCGCGCCGAGACGCGCCAGATCCGTCTCGCGCCACCCGTCCGCGACCGCGCCGGCCGGCAGGTAGCCGATCTCGCAGCAGATCAGGCCGTCCCGCTCGGCCACCGCCCGCGACAGGCCCGCGACGAGCCCCGCCGAGGGGATGCAGTCCACGTCGAGGAAGATCAGCGTGTCGGCACCGGCGGCCCGGCGCCCGGCATTGCGCGCCGCGGCGAGCGGCAGGCCGGCACGCGGGAACGGCACGCGCTCCACCGGGAAGGGCAGGGCCGGGTAGGGCGCCGCGTCGTCGCCGATCTCGACGACGACGCAGCGGTCGGGCGGGTCGCCGCGGCCGAGGCCTTCGAGCAGACGGGTCAGGTGCGCGCGCCGGCCCTTGTTGAGGGTGATGACCGCGACGCTCACGGGGCGGTTCCGGCGCGCAGGACGTCGATGCGGTACTTGTCCGTCCGCGCCTGACTCAGGACCTGTGCGAAGGGTGCCGACAGCCGGATGAAGCCCTCGGCGGCGCCGTCACCCGAGAGCGGGTAGTCGGTCTCGCCCAGCCAATGCACCAGCACGATGTCGCCGCCGGGCACGATCGTCGCGCCGGCCCGGCGCACGAGCGTGGCGAAATCCTCCGGGGCCAGGAAGTACAGGAACTCGGAGAGGACGATCAGGTCGAACCGCTCCTCGGGCCAGTCCGCCGGCATCGTGCCCTGCCGGATCTCGACGTGGGGGCGATCCGCGCAGCGCGCCCGGGCGTCCTCCAGGGCGGCCGGAACCAGATCCGTGGCGAGCAGACGCTCGCAGCGCTCGGACAGGGCGTGGGTGAAGACGCCGATGGAACAGGCCGGCTCGAACGCGGCCCGGTAGCGCGCCTGCGGCAGGGCCGCCAGCGTCGCCGCGTACTTGTCGCGCTCGTAGGACGACGAGGTGAAGCGCCAGGGATCCGGGTCGCTGGCGTACATGCCGAGGAAGTAGTCTTCCGGCAGGGTCTGCGTCCGGCGGCTCATGCGGGGACCGCGACGAAGCGCTCGTAGGGGCCGCAGAGCCGGTCGATCATGGCGGGCTCGAGCCGGAAGCCCTGGGGATCGTCCGCGATCAGGTCGGTGGTCTGCGATTCGTGGGCGGCGACGGCGCGCGCCTTGGTCTCGCGATAGGCGGAGACGTCGAGGCGCAGGCCGGCGGGGCTCGGCCCGACCTCGGTCTCGGGCGGCAGGGTCCAGCCCCAGACGGGGTACTCGTAGACGCGGACCCCTGGCATCTGCGGCCGCGCGAGGGCGACGATCGCCGCGGCCGCCTTGTGGTCGCAGTGGGGATCGTGGCGCCACGTGACGAAGACCGCGCCGGCCCCGATCGCCGCGGCCGCGCGGGCGACCGCGGACGCGGAGGCCTCGGCCTCGGGGCCGTCGCTCGGGACGTGCGCGTCCGGGAGGCGCAGGAAGGTGACGGCCTCAGGCCCGAGGCCGAGAACCGCCACGGCCCGCCGGGTCTCCGCCTCTCGCAGGGCGCGCAGTTTCTCGGGCGGGTAGAGACGGGAATGCGTGTGCGACCCGCAGCCGTCGCTGACCACGACGAGATGCACGGGCCGTCCCGACGCCCGGGCGGCGGCGATCAGCCCGCCGCATCCGAGGCTCTCGTCGTCGGGATGGGGCGCGACCACCACGAGCCCTCGGCTCCCCAGGAGGGCGTCGAGGCTCGCCACGGGAAGCGCGTCGGCGGCGGCGAGGAAGGCGTCGGCGCGCATCAGCGGCCTCCGATCCGGTCAGAGGCCGAGAGGTCGGAGGCCAAGAGGAAGCGCCGGTCGCACCGCGACGGGCTGCTGACGGGATCGATCACGGGACGCTCCACGGACGGTGCGCGGGTTGTGGCGTCCCGGGTTGTCAGGCGCGGCGCATGAACGCGCCATGAGCGGCGCGTTCGGGTCGGCCGGCGGGTGTCAGCGATCGTTCTCGGTGGTGAGCGCGTCGGCGCGGGTGCCCTCGTCGACGCCCCGGCCCGCCGCGAGGTGGACGCCGGGCGTCGGCGCATCGCGGAAGACCGCACCGGCGGCGCTGAGGGCGCTGCGCAGGGCCTCGACCTGGCCACTGGGCGCGTCGCTGTAGCCGCCCTCGAAATCCCGCACGAATCGCTCGTCCAGGCCGACCTTGCCGGCGAGATCGGCCTCCGACCAGCCGAGCAGCCCGCGAGCCGCCCGCGACTGCGCCGGGGTCATGGCGAGCGCCCGGGTCCCGCTCTGCGCGCCCTCGTCCGATCCTGCCAAGGTGATCCTCCTGCTTCGCACTGATCAACAACGATCGCGGTCCCGGATCGTTTCCGGGCGGTCTTCGGCCGAGCGCGACCATAATTGTGCTGAAATCCTGTCGCATCCGGCAAGGCGCAAGGATTCGGAGCGGCCCACGCGAGGGGCCGGACCGCGCGGCCCGCGCGGCGCTTCCGGACCGGGATGACCTGCGCGCGGCGCGCGCGACATGGGGACTGGACGATGAGAGGGGTGCTGATCGCGAGCTTGGCCTGTGCCGTGCTGGCCATGGACCTGAGCGCGGCGACGCAGGCGCAGGCGCAGATGGGCGGCTCGCCCACGGGCTTCGGCCGGGGCAACCGCCGGCCGGGCGGCGAGGAGGAGAAGAAGCCCCAGTACGTGCCGGGGACCAAGGCCAGCGAGAAGATGTTCCCGCTGGACTCGACCTGGACCGCCGTGAGCCTGAACGGCAAGCCGTTCACGGGCGGCGACCGGCCGAGCTTCATCATCGACAAGCAGTACCGCGCCCGCGGCTACGGCGGCTGCAACACCTTCGCGGCGACCGCCTTCCCGCTCAAGGAGCAGCACATCGCCGTCGGCCCGCTCGCGCTCACCAAGAAGAGCTGCGACAAGGGCCTCGCGGCCGCCGAGCAGGCGTTCTTCATCGCCCTGCGCACCTCGGCGGTGTGGGACATGGTCGGCTCGCAGCTCGTTCTGAAGAGCCCGAACGGCGAGCTGAAGTTCGACCGGGCCCTTTAAGGGCCGGTTCACCACGCCGAACGACGACGGCCGCCGATTCAGACGCTCTTGAGGGACGTCGGCGCTCACTCCTCCGGTATCGAGGAGTGCGCGGATGCCAGTCGGGATCGGGATCGGACGCGGGGATCCCCTGCGTCCCGCGGTGACGCGGACCGCGCGCTTCTCGGGACCCGAGGGCTTCCATCCGGGCGCCCTCTGGCTCGCCGCGGCGTCGCCGCTCCTGGCGACCCTCCTCCTCCTCGTCCGGCTCGCGGCCTGAGGGGGAGCCTGCGCCGACCGGTCCTAGCCTCAGCGGGTGCCGGTCGCGTCCGGCGCCCGCGAGGTCTCGGAGGCGCGGTGCGTCTCGGGCGAGGCCTCCGAGCGCAGCATCACGGGCGGGAACAGGGCCGCCAGACCCGCGGCCACGCCGTACAGGACGGGATCGGCGTTCGCTCCCGCTTCGGGCGGACGGAGATCGCTGGTCAGCTTCGTGCGCCGGCGGGCATCGCGCGCGTTCGCGAGCATCTGTCCGCGTCTCCGTTGTTAGCGTGTTCGAAACGGTCAATGCCGCGTTCCGCGTTTCGTTGCCGCGGACGTCCGATATTTCTCCCGGCCCTCGATCGCGGCCGATTCTCAGCCGCGGCGCCGGAGGATCGGCACGGACCGACCGTCCGGCAGCGGGCAGGCGGCCGGGACGACCTCGACGATCGACGCGCTCGGACAGCGCGCCCGGCAGCCCTCGGCCGCCGCGATCTGATCGCCGCCGCAGGCGTCGGCGAAGCAGAAGGTCCCGAGATCCTCGCACGTCGCCCGGAACCGGCCCAGCGCCGCCGGCCCCCGCAGGTCCGCGGCCCCGGCCCCCTGCGTCAGCAGGAGAAGCGTCAGACCGATCAGGGCCGGGAGGCGTGCCATCTCTGTCTCCGATCCGGGTCACGACCGCTTGCGGAGCCAGCCTAGCATTGGCAGCCTGGACGCGCCGTACCATTCCCGCGACACGTGCCGCGCGTCATCTGTCGCGATCCCGGCCGCGCCGCGCGGCCGATACCACCGCTCTTCCGTGAAAGGCCGCCATGCCGCTCTACGCCCTCGACGAGCACGTCCCCGACCTCGCCGACCCGGCCCGGGTCTGGATCGCGCCCGACGCGCAGGTGATCGGCCGGGTGCATCTCGGCCTCGATGTCGGCATCTGGTTCGGCGCGGCCCTGCGCGGCGACAACGAGCCGATCCGCATCGGTGACCGCACCAACGTCCAGGAAGGCGTGATCATGCACGTCGATCCCGGCTTCCCCCTCGTGATCGGGACCGACGTCACGATCGGGCACGGCGCGATCGTGCACGGCTGCACCATCGGGGACGGCAGCCTCGTCGGCATGGGGGCGACGGTTCTGAATGGGGCCCGGATCGGCCGCGGCTGCCTCGTCGGCGCCAACGCGCTGGTCACCGAGGGCAAGGAGTTCCCGGATCACAGCCTGATCGTCGGGGCGCCGGCCAAGGCCGTGCGCACCCTTGACGAGACCGCGATCGAGGGTCTGCGGCAGGCCGCCCTGCGCTACGTGGAGAATGCCCGGCGCTACCGGGCCGGGCTGCGCCGCATCGACGGCTGACGGGTACGGGCCGCTCCCCGGAGGAGCGGCCGGAACACCCTTACTTCTTGGCCTTGCCGCGCTCGATCGCTTCCTCGATCAGCCGGTGGGCCTCCTCCTTGTCGCCCCAGCGGACGAACTTGACCCACTTGCCGGGCTCCAGATCCTTGTAGTGCTCGAAGAAGTGCTGGATCTGCTGGATCGTGATGTCGGGCAGGTCGGTGTAGTTCTCGACCCGGTCGTAGCGCTTGGTCAGGTGGCGCGAGGGCACCGCGATGATCTTCTCGTCCTCGCCGCCCTCGTCCTGCATCACCATGACGCCCACGGGACGCGCGCTGATGATCGCGCCCGGCAGCACCGCGCGGGTGTTGGCCACCAGCACGTCGCAGGGATCGCCGTCGCCCGACAGGGTGTGGGGGATGAAGCCGTAATTGCCCGGGTAGAACATCGGCGTGTACAGGAACCGGTCGACGACCAGCGCGCCGGATTCCTTGTCCATCTCGTACTTGATCGGCTCGCCGCCGAGCGGCACCTCGACAATGACGTTGACGTCGTGCGGCGGCTTCTTGCCGAGCGGGATGGCGTCGATCTTCATGGCCTGTCGCTTCCGGAATGCGGTCTCGTCCGCTTCCCGGATCTCTTAGAGGCGCCGCCTGGCAAAGCAAATCAGTCGATGGTACGGCCCGGCAACGAGCGCTGGAAAACGTTAGCCGAAGAGAAACCCGACCTTCGGGAGCGGGAGGCCCGCCACGCGGTCCAGCACCCGCGGGCCGGCGACGCCGCCGAGCCCCTCGTAGAAGGCGCTCGCGCGGGCGTTGTCCTCCAGGCTCCACACGCCGAGCCGCGCGAGGCCGTGATCCGCGAGGTCGTTGCGCACCGCCCGGAACAGGCGGCGGCCCAGGCCGACGCCCTGGTACTCCGGCAGCAGGTAGAGTTCGTCGATCTCCGCCTCGGTGCCGAGGGACCGGCTGCGCGTCCGCCCGTAGGCCGCGTAGCCGACGACGAGTTCGCCCGTCTCGACCACCGCGATCGGCCGGCCGCGGCGCAGGGCGCCCCGCCACCACGCCCGGTCCCGGGTCGAGATCAGCCGCTCCAGGGCGACGCCCGGGATGATGCCGCGATAGGCCTCGCGCCACGACGCGTCGAACACCTTGGACAAGCCGCCGAGGTCGGCCTCGCGGGCCCGGCGGATGCTCGTGGTGCGCGTGCTCATGGGCCTCGGGCCTCCCATCGTCCGACCGGCGGATAACTCGCGCGGTCCGCGCAGGTTCGATGCCGATCCGGGCGGAGTGAAGGCAAGAACGGCGCCGGATCCCGTCGGTGTGTGGTCGACCGCGTGCCGGTCTGGTGCCGGGCCGCCGCGGGCCCGCGAATTGCCGGGCCGCCGGGTGGCTGGTAGAGCCCGGGCTCGTTCCCTCGGCAGCCCGGCCTTGTTCAACCGCTTCCTCAAGCCCGAGACGCGCTACGCGCGCCGCATGGCCCGGATCGCCCGCTTCGAGCGACCGATCGCCGGCCCCGGCGACCGGCTGATGGCCTGGGCCAGCATGCTGCTGGTGGACCACGGCGTGTTCCGCCTCGCCTACCTCAACCGGCACCGGGTCGGCACCGGCGCCGTCTGGCGCTCGGCCCAGCCCGGTCCCCACCAGCTCGCCCGCTTCCGGGCCGAGGGCGTGCGGACGATCATCTCCCTGCGCGGCGGGCGCGAGCACGGGTCCTGGCCGCTGCAGCGCGAGGCCTGCGAGCGCCACGGCCTCAAGCTCGTCGAGTTCGTGCTCCGCTCGCGGGAGGCGCCGGACCGCGCCACCATCCTCGGCGCCAAGGCGTTCTTCGCCGGCATCGAGTACCCGGCCGTGATGCACTGCAAGTCCGGCGCCGACCGGGCCGGCCTCGCCTCGGCCCTGTACCTGATCCTGCACGAGGGCCGCCCGGTGGCCGAGGCCGCCCGGCAGCTCTCCGCCCGCTACGGCCATCTCCGCTTCGCCAAGACCGGGATCCTCGACGCGTTCTTCGCCCGCTACCGCGCCGAGGGCGAGGCGAAGGGCCTCGACTTCCTGACCTGGGTCGAGACCGTCTACGATCCCGAGGCGCTCAAGCGGGATTTCCGGCCGGGCTTCTGGTCGGATCTGGCCGCCGACCGCATCCTGCGGCGGGAGTGAGGATCACTCCGCGGGCGGCCGCGCCGCCTCGCGGAACGGGTGGGCCGGGTAGGTCCCGATCACCCGCAGCTCGCGCGAGAAGAAGCCGAGCTCGTCCAGCGCGCGGCGGAGGCCCGGATCCTCCGGATGGCCGTCGACCTCGGCGTAGAACTGCGTGGCGGTGAACTCGCCGTCGACCATGTAGCTCTCGAGCTTCGACATGTTGACGCCGTTGGTCGCGAAGCCGCCGAGCGCCTTGTAGAGGGCGGCCGGGATGTTGCGGACGCGGAACACGAAGCTCGTCACGCAGGGCTCGGCGCCCTGGGCGACCGGCTCGGGCTCGGGGGAGAACACCACGAACCGGGTGGTGTTGTGCGCCTCGTCCTCGACGTCGCGCTCGAGGATGTCCAGGCCGTAGACCTCGGCGGCGAGGGCGGGCGCCAGGGCCGCCCGGCTCGGGTCGCCGATCTCGGCGATCTCGCGGGCCGCCCCGGCGGTGTCGCCGGCGACCACGGCCTTCAGGCCCAGCCGGCGGATGATGCGGCGGCACTGGCCCAGCGCGTGGACGTGGCTGTGGACGCTCCTCAGCGCCTCGAGCTTCGTGCCCGGCAGGACCATCAGCTGGAAGTGGATCGGCAGGAAGTGCTCGGCCACGATGTGCAGCGGCGAGATCGGGATCAGGTGGTGGATGTCGGCGACGCGGCCCGCGATCGAGTTCTCGATCGGGATCATCGCCCGCTGCGCGCGCCCCTCCGTCACCGCCGCGAAGGCGTCCTCGAAGGTCGGGCAGGGCAGCGGCGTCCAGTCCGGATAGGCCTCCGCGCAGATGATGTGCGAGTTGGCCCCGGGCTCACCCTGGTAGGCGATGGTGCGGTCGGTCATGGCGGCGCGGATTCGTTCGTCGGTCAGTTCAGGCGCCGGCCCTGCAGCAGGGCGCGGGCCCGTTCCAGGTCGGCGGGGGTGTCGACGCCGAGCGGCAGGTCGTCGACGATGGCGGCATCGATGCGCATGCCGGCCTCGAGGGCCCGCAACTGCTCGAGCTTCTCCCGCACCTCCAGCTCGCCGGGCGGCAGGGCCACGAACCGGCTGAGCGCCGTGCGCCGGTAGGCGTACAGGCCGATATGGTGCCAGAGGGGCCCGTCGCCCCAGGGCGCGCGGGCGCGGGTGAAGTAGAGGGCGCGCAGACGCCCGGGACCGACCGCGTGGCCGACGAGCTTGACCACGTTGGGGTTGTCGGCCTCGTGCGGATCGGTGATCGGCGCGCAGAGGGTGACGATGTCGACGGTGCGGTCGGCGAGCGGCGCGACGGAGGCGCCGATGATCGCCGGGTCGATGGTCGGCAGGTCGCCCTGCACGTTGACGACCACGTCGTGGCGGCCCTCCGGATCGACGATCTCCAGGGCCTCGGCGAGGCGATCGGAGCCCGACGGGTGGTCGGCCCGGGTCATCACCGCGAGGCCGCCCGCGGCCTCGACCGTGCGGGCGATCTCCGCCGTGTCGGTGGCGACCACCACCGGGCCGATCCCGGCCTCGACGGCCCGGCGCCAGACATGGACGATCATGGCCTCGCCGGCGATGTCGGCCAGCGGCTTGTTCGGCAGGCGGGTCGCGGCGAGGCGCGCCGGGATCAGGACCAGGGGATCGGACATCGAGATTCGGATCCGGATGCGCGGATCGAGCGGCCGCGACGGGAGGCGGCCGGCTGCTTAACAGGCCGGCCCCCGGTTGTCGTCCCCCGGGAACGCGCCTGCGGAAACGGGCCGGGCCGCGGTGGAGAAAAGGTGCCACACGGTGACAAGCTGGACAATTCGGTGGAACAATCCTGCGCCGGAGCGACGCGGAACGCCCCTGCGGCATTGTCAGGAGCGGCCCGGAACCGCTAAGGCAACCTCGAAATCTTCCAATGTCCGGTGTCCGAGCCCGCTCGCCCGTGTCAGGCGCGCGTTCGGCACGGCCGAGTTGCGAGAAGAGCATGAACTCGTTCGAGGTGAACAAGGTCCTGGGTGCGGTCCTCGGCGCCCTTCTGTTCGCGGCCGGATCGGGTTTCGTCGCCGAATTGATCTACCACCCGAAGCCGGCGGGCAATGCCGGCTATGACCTGCCCGAGCCGCAGCCCGAGGCCGCCTCCGCGGCGCCCGAGGCCAAGGTCGAGCCGATCGCCGTCCGCCTCGCGAGCGCCAATGCCGAGAAGGGCGAGGCCGGCACCAAGGCCTGTCACGCCTGCCACAGCTTCGAGAAGGGCGGCCCGAACAAGGTCGGCCCCGACCTGTACGGCATCGTCGAGCGGCCGAAGGGCGCGCATGCGGGCTTCGACTACTCGGCGGCCATGAAGGAGAAGGGCGGCACCTGGACCTACGCTGACCTCGACGAGTTCCTGACGAACCCGAAGGCCTACGTGAAGGGCACCAAGATGGCCTACGCGGGCATCGCGGCGCCGCAGGAGCGGGCCAACGTCATCGCCTACCTGCGGACGCTCGCCGAATCGCCGAAGCCGCTGCCGGCCGTCGAGAAGACCGACGCCGCGCCGGCGGCCGCGCCCGCCGCGGCCAAGCCCGAGGACAAGCCCGCCGCCGACAAGCCGTCCGCCGACAAGCCCGCCGCCAACAAGGCGTCCGAGGGTAAGGACAGCCCGGCCAAGCCCGCCGATACCGGCACCGCCAAGCCGGTCGAGGCGAAGTCGCCCGGCAGCCCGCGGACGACCGGCGAGTCGAGCGACCGCAACGCGCCGGCTCCCCCGGCCAGCGCCCACGACAGCGACCAGCAGGGGCAGCCCTCGAGCCTGATCCCCGCCGAGCCGACCGCGCCGACGGCGCCGGCCGCCAAGGAGCCGGCCGCGAAGGCCAATCCCGAGGCCGTCGAGCGGGCGAAGGATCTGGAGGTCGGCGGCCCGACCAAGGATCTGAACGCGCCGCTGCCGACCCCGCAGCCGCTGCCGAAGGAGTAGGCCGCACGGGGCCGGGTGCGGGGCCGGGCACGGTCCCGCCCCTCGCGTGCCTGGCGCGTTCCGCCGGCATGGCTCCGGGCGTGGCCCTTGCCTAAGGCGGCTGCGCCCCGGCATCCGGCCGGATCGAGAACCGCGTAGGGCCCCTTGACTGATCGACGTCCCGCCGTGCCGGAGCGCCGGGCCCCCCTGCCGCTCCTCGTCGCCGTGACCATGACCGGAACGGTGGCGCTGCACATCTTCGTGCCGGCGCTGGCGGCGGCGGCCGTCGACCTCGGCACCAACGCCGCCGGCGCGCAGCTGACGATCACCGTCTACCTGATCGGGCTCGCGGGCGGTCAGCTCCTCTACGGGCCGCTCTCGGACCGGTACGGGCGGCGCCCGATCCTGATCGGGGGACTCGGCCTCTACCTCGCCGGCCTGCTGCTCGCGATCCCCGCGCCCAACATCGGCGTCCTGCTCGTCGCCCGCGTCCTGCAGTCCCTCGGCGCCTGCGGCTCGCTGGTGATCGGCCGGGCGATGGTCCGCGACGTCTCGACCCGCGAGGACGCCGCCCGGAAGCTCGCGATCCTCACCACCGCGATGACGCTCACGCCCGCGCTGGCCCCGGCGATCGGCGGCGTGGTGAACGAGGCCTTCGGCTGGCGCGCGGTGTTCGTGGTGCTGGCCGGCCTCGTCGCCGTGCTGGGCGCGCTCGTGGTCTTCACCCTGCCCGAGACCAACCGCCACAAGGTGGCGCTGCCGGGCTTCGTCGCCGTCCTGTCCGGCTACCTGCGGCTGGTGCGGGTCCCGGTGTTCCGGGCCTACCTGGTGGCGGGCGCCTGCGGCGGCACCAGTCTCTACGCGTTCCTGGCGGTGGCGCCGTTCCTCCTCGTGGACCGGCTCGGGCGCTCCTCGCAGGAGGTGGGCTTCGACTGCCTGATCGTCGTGTTCGGCATGGTCGGCGGCGCCGTCCTGGCGAGCCGGCTCGCCGCCCGGGTGCCGATCCGCAAGGCGGCGCGGAGCGGCAACCTCCTCTGTATCGGGGCGGCGCTGTCGCTGCTGGTCGTGGACCGCACCGGCATGCTCGGCGTGGTCAGCCTGATCGTGCCGCTCTTCGCCTACGCGGTGGGCGTCGGTCTGCTCAGCCCCAACGCGGTGGCGGGGCTGATGAACGTCGACCCGCACGCCGCCGGGTCGGCCTCCAGCCTCTACGGCTTCACCCAGATGACGTTCGGGGCGCTGTTCACGGCCGCCGCCTCGGCGTGGCCGGCGACCTCGGCGACGCCGGTGGCGCTGGCGCTGCTCGCGGCCGGGCTGATCGCCGCGCTGGCGCTCCGGCGGGCCTGAACGGGGTTTCGAACGGTCGAGCGCCGGCCCTGGCGGCGCTCGCTGCTCGGCGGACCCGTCGGCCCCCTCCGTCATCGCGAGCGGAGCGAAGCGACCCAGGGTCAGCGCGCCCTCCGCAAGTGTGGCGCGACTGGATTGCTTCGCTTCGCTCGCAATGACGGCGGCTGCGTGTGGGTTGCGCTGAGCCATTCACGCGCATGCAGAAGACCAGCCCGGTGCGGATCGACATCACCGTCAGAGAGCTGAGGCACGCCCGTCGGGCCCCGTTTCAGGTCCTGACCGCCTCGATCGGGCCCGACACGCCCGCACGGAACTCCTCGGCCAGTTCCAGCCACAGCAGGCGCGCCGGGTCGACCGGTCCCGGCAGGGTCAGGCGCCCGGGCGGAACCGGCGTGAACCCGAAGCGGGCGTAGTAGGGCGCGTCGCCGACGAGGATCACCAGGCCCTCGCCCGCCCGCCGCGCCCCCTCGATCGCCGCGCGGGTCAGGGTGCCGCCGATGCCGCGACCCTCGAAGCTCGGATCGACCGCCAGGGGGCCGAGCATCACGAAGGGCGTCGCCCCGGTCCGCACCGGCCCCATCCGGACCGAGCCGACGAGGAAGCTGCCGACCGAGGCGGTGATGCCGAGGTCGATCCGCTCGGCCGCACCCTCGCGGAGGCGGTAGGCGGTGCGGGCGAAGCGGCCGGGACCGAAGGCCCGGGCATGGAGGCGCTCGATGGCGGGGGCATCCTCCGGCCGCTCCGGCCGGATGACGAGGGACAGGTCGGTCACGGGGTACTCGCGGGTCGGACGGGCGCCGCGTAGCAGCGCGGGGCTCGCCCCGCAAACCGCCGCGCTACTCGGCGGCGGCCAGGGCGGGCCGCGCGCCGCCCTGCGTCAGCCTCAGGAAGCCCAGGGCCGCGAGCCAGATCACCGCGCCGCAGGCGGCGGCGACGCCAAGGACCAGCGCGAAGCCGCCGCGGTCATGCAGGAGGGCGATCGCCGGCACCACGAAGCCGCTCGCCGTGAAGCCCACGAAGTAGCGCACGCTGTAGGCGCGGGCCCGGTAGGCGGGCGGCACGTAGCGGGCGATCATCGCATCGTTGATCACCACCTGCCCGTAGATCGCCGTCATGGCGAGGACGAGCCCGGCGAGCAGCGGCAGGCCGGTGGAGGCGGCCGCGATCCCGAGCCCCAGCGGCTGCAGCACCGAGAGCGCCACGAACAGGGACGGCAGGCTGTAGCGGTCGATCAGCCGGCCCATGGCGAGCTGCATCAGGGCGCCGAACAGGAAGACGCCGGTGGCGATCGAGCCGGTCAGGGCCAGCGGCAGCGCCTGCCCGACCCCCTCGTCGATCACCTTGGGCAGGCTGATCGTCGTCAGGTTGAAGGTCAGGCCGCCCGCGAAGATCGACAGGGCGAACATCGCCATGAGCGCCCAGGGCCGGGTCACCGGGATCACCGCGGCGCCGCCGGCCTTCCGGCCCGCGGCGTCGCCGTCGCCCGGGACCAGAGCCACGAAGGCGGCCCCGCAGGCGAGGCAGACGAGGCCCGGGACGACGAAGGCCGCGCGCCAGCCGACCGTGGCGGCGAGCAGCGCGGTCAGGCCGGAGGCCGAGGCCGCGCCGAGATTGCCCCAGACGCCGTTGATGCCGAGATCGTGCCCGAGCCGGCGCGCATGGGTGACCAGCATGGCCGAGCCGACCGGGTGGTAGATCGCCGAGGCGAGCCCGAGGACGCAGAGCCAGAGGGCGAAGCCCAGCGGCGTCGAGGCGCTCGCCACGCCCAGGCAGGACAGGCCGTAGCCGAAGAAGAAAACCGCCAGCATGTTGCGCCGCCCGAAGCGGTCGGCCAGCGAGCCCATCGGCAGCGAGCACAGGCCGAAGGCCACGAAGGCGCCGGTGGCGAGCCCGATCAGCTCGCCGTAGCCGAGCCCGGTCTGGGCCGCGATGGCGATCACCGCGGTCGGGTAGATCAGCAGCACGAAGTGGTCGAGGGCGTGCGCGACGTTGACGAAGCGCAGGGTGCGGCGGGACAGCGTGTCGGAATCCATCGCGGCGTATCCTCCGGGACGGCACCCTGATAGCCTGACCCGATGGCGGTGTTGGGCCGGATATGTACGCGAACGGGCCAATCTCGACGGAGGCGCGCGGCGCCGCGGGGCGGTCGACCGAGGCGGCCGACTATCAGGACGTGCCTCGCCCGGTCGCGGTGATGCCCAAGACCTACGCGGCCGGGATGCACCTCGCCCGGCACTTCCATCCCCGGGCGCAGCTGCTCTACGCCACGTCCGGGCTGATGATGGCGTTCGCGGAGGACGGCACCTGGGTGGTTCCCGAGGGGCACGCCCTCTGGATCCCGCCGCTTCTGCCGCACGCGGTCGCGACCCACGGCGCGGTCGCGATGTGCTCCGCCTATCTCGATCCGGCCGCGGTCCGGTCCTTCCCGGCGAGCTGCCGGGTGATCGCGGTGTCGCGGCTCCTCGCCGCCGCGCTCACCGCGCTGGCGGAGGAGCCGGTGCTCTACGCGGAGGCGGGTCGCGGCGGCCACCTCGCCGCCCTGGTGCTCGACGAGATCGGCCGGGCCCCCGCGACGCCGCTCGCGCTGCCGCTCCCCCGCGACCCGCGCCTGCGCCGCGTCTGCCTCGCGCTGATCGAGGATCCGGCCTCGGAGGCCGATCTCGACGCCTGGGCCGACCGTGCCGGCGCGAGTCGGCGCACGCTCACGCGCGGGTTCCGCGCGGAGACGGGCCTCAGCTTCGGCGACTGGCGGGCGCGGGCCCGCGTGATCCGGGCGCTGGCGCTCGCGGCCGAGGGGCGGCCGCCGCAGGCGGTCGCGGCGGCCGTGGGCTACCGGAGCGCGCAGGCGCTGCGGACGACCGTGGCGCGGGTGCTCGGCGCCACGCGGCCGCTCCGCGGCGGAACGCCCTGAGCGCCGCCTAGGCTGCCTGCCGGGGCTCCTCGAAGAGCTCGTCGGCCGGGCCGAAGAACTCGAACTTCACCCGCTCGGCCGGGACGCCGCGGCGCAGCAGGCCGGTGGCGAGATCCCGCAGGAACGGCTTGGGACCGCACAGGTAGTAGGTCGCGCGGTCGTGCGGCGTGTGCTCCGCGAGCCAGTCCGCCGTGATCAGGCCCTGGACGTCGTAGTGCTCACCCGGCCGGTCCGCGGCTTCGGGCTCCGCGTAGAACGTCACGAGCGTCGCGGCGCGGGCCCGCGCCGCGAGCGCCCGGGCGTGGTCGCGCAGGGCGTGGACGCGGCCGAACAGGGCGCCGTGCACGTACCAGGTCGGCCGGTCCGGGCTGTCCGCCGCGATGGTCTCGAGCATGCTGATCATCGGGGTCAGCCCGACGCCGCCGCTGACCAGCACCACGGGCGCGTCACTCTCGGTGTCGAGGCTGAAGTCGCCCGCCGGTGCGGCGACCTTCAGCACGGTGCCGGGCCGCGCGTGGTCGTGCAGCCAGTTCGAGGCGATCCCGGCCGGACGGCCCGGCGCCGCCTCGCGCTTGACGGTGATGCGGTAGGCCCGGTCGCTCGGCGCGCAGGACACCGAGTAGTTCCGCTTCAGCACACCGCGGCCCGGCAGGTCCAGGAGGAAGCCGAGATACTGGCCCGGCCGATGCCGCAGCACCGGGCCACCGTCGGCCGGCACGAGAACGAAGGAGCGGATCGTCTCGCTCTCCTGGGTCACGCTGTCGACCACGAAGTCGCGCCAGCCGTTCCAGCCGCCCGGCTTGGAGGCATGGTCGCGGTAGATCGCGGCCTCCCGGCCGATCAGCAGTTCCGCCAGGAACCAGTAGGCCTCCCCCCAGGCCGTGGCGATCTCCGGCGTGGCGGCCTCGCCGAGGACATCCCCGATCGCGCCGAGGAGGGCGTCGGCCACGTGCGGGTAGTGCTCCGGCAGGATGTTCAGGGCGACGTGCTTCTGCGCGATGCGCTCGACCGCGCCCGCCAGGACGCCGAGATTGTCGATGTTGCGGGCGTAGGCGAGCACGGCCTGGGCCAGGGCCTTCGGCTGAGAGCCGGTCTCGCCGTGATGGGACTGGTTGAAGAGGTCGCGGATCTCGGCGTTCTCGAAGAGGCGCTCGTACATGCGCTTCGTGATGGTGAGGCCGTGGGCCTCCAGGGCCGGCACGGTGGCCTTGATGAGAGCGACGGTGGCGGGGGAGAGGGGCGCGGGCATGGCACAGCTCAAAAGGTGCATACGACATGCTTCTTTTAGCGCCCCCTCGAAACGATGCAAGTGAAATACATCTTATAGGGACGATGCCTGTTCGCCTGCCAGCGGTGGTGCCGGTCCGCGGCTGCGCGTACGGACTCGGACCGCGGCGGACATCGCATCGCGCCACGGCAGGGATCGTCTTCTGGAGTTGAGATGCGCCTGACCCGCTACACGGATTACGCGTTGCGCACGCTGATCTACGTCGGGCTCCACGAGCCCGAGCAGAGTTCGATCGCCGGGATCGCGCGCGCCTACGGCATCTCGGAGAACCACCTGACCAAGGTGGTCCACCAGCTGGGTCGGCTCGGCCTGATCCGGACGATCCGCGGCCGTGGCGGCGGCCTTCGGCTGGCGAAGCCGCCGGAGGAGATCGTCGTCGGTGCGGTGGTGCGCCAGACCGAGGACGACCTGGCGCTGGTCGAGTGCTTCGGCGGCGGCGCCTGCGCCATCACGGCCCCGTGCCGGCTTCGGCGGGTGCTGGGCGAGGCCCTGGCGGCGTTCCTCGCCGTCCTCGACCGCTACACCCTGGCGGACCTCCTCGGCGCGCCGGACGGCGACGCCATCGCGGCGCTGCTGGGCCTGGCCGGCCCCCCGCGCGACGAGCCGCCGGTGCCGGCCGGCGCCGCGAGCCTCCCGGAGACCTGAGGATCCGCGCGCCGCGCGGTCAGGTCGCCCGCGCCGAGAAATCGATCCGCGGGTCGATCCAGACGTAGATCAGGTCGGACAGCAGGTTCACCGCGAGCCCGAGCAGCGAGAAGATGTAGAGCGTTGCGAACACCACCGGATAGTCGCGCCCGACGATCGCCCGGAACGACAGCTCGCCCAGGCCGTCGAGGGAGAAGATCGTCTCGATGAGCAGCGAGCCGGTGAAGAAGGCCGAGATGAAGGCGCCCGGAAAGCCCGCGATCACGATCAGCATGGCGTTGCGGAACACGTGCCCGTAGAGCACGCGCCGCTCGGACAGCCCCTTCATCCGCGCGGTCAGCACGTACTGCTTGCGGATCTCGTCGAGGAACGAGTTCTTGGTCAGCAGGGTCGAGGTGGCGAAGGCGCCGATCACCAGGGCGGTCAGCGGCAGCACCATGTGCCACGCGTAGTCGGTCACCTTGTGCCAGGGCGAGAAGCTCTCCCAGCCCTCGCTGGTCAGGCCGCGCAGCGGGAACCACTGGTAGAACGAGCCGCCGGCGAACAGGATGATGAGCATCAGCCCGAACATGAAGCCCGGGATCGCGTAGCCGATGATCACCACGAAGGAGGTCGCGCGGTCGAAGCGCGTGCCGTCCGCCACGGCCTTGCGGATGCCGAGCGGGATCGAGATCGCGTAGGACAGCAGCGTCATCCACAGGCCCAGCGAGATCGAGACCGGCAGCCGCTCCTTGATCAGCTGGATGACCGTGACGTCGCGGAAGTAGCTGCGGCCGAAATCGAACCGGACGTAGTCCCAGAGCATCTTGGCGAAGCGCTCGGGCGCCGGCTTGTCGAAGCCGAACTGCTTCTCGAGCTTGGCGATGAATTCCGGGCTCAACCCCTGGGCGCCGCGGTAGCGGGAACTGGCGTCGCCGCCGCCGCCCGACGGCCGGCTGGCGCCGCCGAGGTCGCCCGAGCCGCCGGTGACGCGGGACATGGCCCCGTCGCGCTGGCCCTGGAGCTGCGACAGCACCCGCTCCACCGGTCCGCCGGGGGCGAACTGCACGATGGTGAAGGTGATCAGCATGATCCCGAACAGGGTCGGGATCATCAGGCCGATGCGGCGCAGGATGTAGGCGAGCATGGCGTCAGTCCCGCCCGATCCGCTTGGCCTTGTCGGCGTCGAACCACCACGTCCCGGGGGCGCCGAGATCGTATTTCGGCGGCGTCGCCGGGCGGCCGTACACGTCCCAGAGGGCGAGGCGATGGGTCGAGGCGTACCACATCGGCACCCAGTAGCGCCCGGCCCGCAGGACCCGGTCCAGGGCCCGGCAGGCGGTGGTCAGGTCCGCCCGCGACGTCGCGTCGGCGACGGCGGTGAGCAGCGCGTCGATCGCCGGGCTCGCGATCCCCGACAGGTTGTTGGAGCCCGCGGTCCCGGCGGAGCGGGACCCGTAGGTCTCGCGCAGCTCCGCGCCGGGGGTGAGCCCGCTGCTGTAGCGGCGCGGCGTGACGTCGAAGTCGAAATCCTTCAGCCGCGCCTGGTACTGAGACGGGTCGACCGTGCGCAGGCTCGCCTTGATGCCGAGCAGCCCCAGGTTGCGGATGAAGGGCTGCGTGACCGCCTGGAAGACCGGATCCTCGTCGAGGAACTCGAGGGTCAGGGGCTGGCCGCCGGGCAGCAGCAGGTTGCCGCCCTGGCGGGTGCAGCCGGCCTCCCGCAGGAGCGCGTCGGCGCGCTTCAGCAGCGCCCGGTCCTGGCCGGACCCGTCGGAGACCGGCGGCGCCCAGGCCTCGCCGAACACCTCGGGCGGCAGGTCCTTGAACGGCTCCAGCAGGGCGAGCTCCTCGGCCGAGGGCTTGCCGGTCGCCTTGAGGTCGGAATTCTCGAAGAACGAGGCCGTGCGCGCGTAGGCGCCGTACATCAGGTTGCGGTTCGACCATTCGAAATCGAAGCACAGGCCGATCGCCTCGCGCACCCGCGGGTCGCGGAACGCCGCGCGGCGGGTGTTGATCCACCAGCCCTGCGTGCCGCTCGGCCGCGCGTCCGGCACCGTCTCGCGGACGACGCGGCCCTCGGTCATCGCCGGGAAGTCGTAGCCGGTCGCCCAGACCCGGGCGGTGAACTCCTCGCGGAACGTGAAGGCACCGCTCTTGAACGCCTCGAAGGCCACGGTGCGGTCGCGGAAATACTCGTAGCGGATCGCCTCGAAGTTGTTCTGGCCGACATTCACCGGCAGCTCGGCGGCCCAGTAATCCGGGACGCGCTCCAGGCCGATGGACCGGCCCGGATCGACGGTGCCGACCCGGTAGGGACCGGAGCCGAGCGGCGCCTCCAGGGTCGAGGCCTCGAAGTCCCGGCCGGCGTAGTAGGCGGCGGAGAAGAGCGGCAGCTGCGCGACGAACAGCGGCAGGTCCCGGGCGCGGCCCGGCTCGAAGGTCACCACGAGCCGCCCGTCGCCCTCGGCCCGGGCGTCGGTCATGGGACGGATCACCTCGGCGATCTCGGGGTGGCCCTTGTCGCGCAGGAGCTTGAGGCTGAAGGCCGCGTCCCGCGCGGTCAGCGGCGAGCCGTCGTGGAACCGCGCCTGCGGGCGCAGCGCGAAGGTGTAGGTCAGGCCGTCCGGGCTGACCGTGACGGCGCGCGCCACCAGCCCGTAGAGGGCGTCCGGCTCGTCGAGGGCGCGGACCATCAGGCTGTCGAAGGTCAGGGGCATGCCGGCGGCCCCGTCGCCGCGCAGCACGTAGACGTTGAGCGTGTTGAAGGTGTTGAGCGACTGGTTGCCGGTCGTCGCGGCGAGCTGCGCCGAGAAGCGCCCGCCGCGGGGCGCCATCGGGTTCACGTAGTCGAAATGCGCGAAGTCCGGGCCGTATTTGAGCTCGCCGAAGCTGGACAGGCCGTGGCGCTCCTGCGCGTCAACCGCCCGGGCGGGGCGCCACGGCGGCATCGCCGCGAGCGCGCCGGCCCCGAGGACCAGCCCGCGCCGGGTCGGCATCCCGGGACCGCCCGTCAACGGGGCGCCCCGGTCTTGGCGGCGAGCGTCTCGTCGTACCACCACGTCGTCGGGAAGCCGGAGCTGGCGTAGAGCGGCAGGATCGCCGGGTGGCCGAACCGGTTCCAGCGCAGCGTCCGCTGCTGGTCGGAGGACCATTGCGGGACGACGTAGTCGTGGGCGAGGAGCACCCGGTCGAGGGCGCGCGTCGCCGCGACCACGGTGTGGCGGTCCTTGGCGAAGATGACCTTCTCGATCAGGGCGTCGATGCCGGGGTCCTTGATCCCGATCAGGTTGCGCGAGCCCGGCTTGTCGGCCGCCGCCGAGCCCCAGTACTCGCGCTGCTCGTTGCCCGGCGAGAGCGACTCGCCCCACGACGCCGTGGTGACGTCGAAGTCGAAGTTGCGGATGCGGTTCTGATACTGCGCCTGGTCGATGACCCGCAGGGTGGCGTCGATGCCGATCAGCTTCAGCTGCGCCGAGAACGGCAGGATGACCCGCTCGAAGGTGTTCTGGAACTCCAGGAACTCGACGGTCAGCGGCTCGCCGGTGGCCTTGCTGACCATCTTGCCGCCGCGCAGCTCGTAGCCGGCCTCGCGCAGCAGGCCGACGGCCTCGCGCAGGTTCCTGCGAACCGCCTCGGGGCCGTCGTTGACCGGGTTGGCGTAGGGGGTGGTGAAGACCGAGGCCGGGACCTTGTCCCTGACGCTCTCGAGGATCGCCTTCTCCTCGCCCTCCGGCAGGCCCGAGGAGGCCAGCTCCGAGCCGAAGAAGTAGGAGTTGATGCGCTTGTAGAGGCCGTAGAACAGCGCCTTGTTCATCTCCTCGTAGTTCATCGCCAGGTTGAAGGCCCGGCGGACGCGCGGATCCCTGAACTTGTCCCGGCGCGTGTTGAACGCGAAGGCCTGCATGATGCCCATGCCGCGCTCGGGGAACGCCTCCTTGATCAGGCGGCCCTCCTTCACGGCGGGGAAATCCTCGTAGGCGGTCGCCCAGTTCCGGGCGATGTTCTCGATCCGGAAATCGTAGAGATCGCCCTTCAGCGCCTCGACCAGCACGGTGCCGTCGCGGAAATACTCGTAGCGCTCGGTGTCGAAGTTGTAGCGCCCGGCATTCACCGGCAGGTCCTTGCCCCAGTAATCGGGCACGCGGGTGTAGGTGGTGGTGCGGCCCGGCTCGAACTTCGCGAGCCGATAGGGGCCCGAGCCCAGCGGCGGCTCCAGGGTCGTCTCGGTGACGCTGCGCGCCTTGCCGTTGGAATCCTTGGCGGTCCACCAGTGCTTGGGCAGGACGCGGAGCTGCCCGATCACCTGCGGCAGCTCGCGGTTGCCGGTCTCGGTGAAGGTGAAGGTCACCTCGTGCGGCCCGGTCACCTCGGCCTTGGCCACGGTCTGGTAGTAGGCGGCGTAGAACGGGCTGTTGGCCTTCAGCACGTCGAAGGACCAGACCACATCCTCGGGCGTGATCGGCTTGCCGTCGTGCCAGCGGGCGTTCTCGCGCAGCCGGTACGAGACCGAGCCGAGATCGGGGGCGATCCGCACCGCCTCGGCGAGCAGGCCGTAGGAGGTGAACGGCTCGTCCGACGACTCGGTCATCAGCGGATCGTAGATCTGCTGGATGCCGTTCTCGAGGTCGCCCTTCAGGCCGGCGACGACGATGTTGAAATTGTCGAACCCGCCCTGGGCCCCGAACCGGACCATGCCGCCCTTGGGGGCTGCCGGGTCGGCGTAGTCGAAATGCTTGAAGTCCGGGCCGTATTTCGGCTGGCCCATCAGCGTGATCGCGTGGGTCCACTGGCCGTTGGCGGCCGGCAGGGTGGCCGGCACGGCAGGCGGCGTCGACGGCATCGCGGCCGGTTCCTGCGCACGGGCCGGGGCGAGCTGGAGGCAGGCGACGAGGAGTGTCGCGGCGAGGAGGCGTCCAGTCACGGTCTGCGCTGTCACGGGCAGGCTGTCTCCGTTGGTTCGAGCCCGCGCCGGACGCGGACTCTCTCGACATGTCAGGGGGTCATAGGACGCGGACCGCCGCCCGTCGACCATGCGGGAGCGCACAGGGCCGCACGGGTCCGAAGGCGCGCCCAGCCGCAAGTCCGCGTCACGCCGCCCGCCCCCGCCGGCCCTCGACCAGCCACATGGCGAGCAGGGCGGCCGCCAGCGCGGCCAGCGCCGCGAGGCCGAGCGCCAGCGGGTAGACCTCGACGCCGCGGATGTTGGCGCTGTCGCTCGGCCGGAAGCCGATCCAGTCGCTGCCGGCGAGGCGGCCGCCGCGCACCAGCGCGAGGCGCGGCACCTGGATGCCGCCCGACTCGGCGACCCGGCGGACCGAGCCGCCCGACCCGTCGGCCGCGGCCTTCAGGCGCTCGGTGTCGCTGAACACGTCGGCGAGCTCGCGCGGATTGGCCGGCCCGACGCTGACGAAGGCCACGAGGTTGCCCGACCGCAGGGTGTGCAGGCCCAGGGTCTCCGCGTCGAAGGTCGCGGTGAACAGGCCGGGCTCCTGGGGCTTCAGCGTCAGCGTCGTCACCTTGCCGGTGGGGCCCGTGACGGTGACCGGCTCGGCCTGGTCCGCCATCGTCTGGCGCTCGACCCGCACCTCGCGGCCGCGCCCGGTGGTCTGGGCGCGCAGCGCCTCCTCCTCCAGGGCCGGCTCCTTCATCAGCCAGTGGCCGAGGCGGCGCAGCAGGTCGAGATAGGGGCCGCCCTCCTGATAGCCCCGCGCCCAGAGCCAAGCGTGGTCGGACAGGAGCAGGGCGACGCGGCCCTTGTCCTCGCGCGAGAGGGCGAGCAGCGGCAGGCCCTCGGCCCCCGACAGGATCGGCTGGATTCCCGGCCGGGTCCGGGCCTCGACGATGCGCAGCCAGTCGCCCCAGGCGGGCGGGTTCGCGTCCGAGCCCGGCAGGGCGCGGGTCACCGGGTGGCGCTGGCCGACCTGCGTCGGCGTCGCCTTGTAGGGCTTCTCGACGACCCGGCCGTCGGGGTCGCCGGGCAGGATGCCGGCGAGCCGGGTGCGGGCGAGGCTCGCCGGTCCGGCGAATTCGGGGCCGGCGGCGATCAGCAGGGCGCCGCCCTCGCGGACGTAGCGGACGATGTTGTCGAAATAGGCCTGCGGCAGCACGCTCTGGTTGGCGTAGCGGTCGAAGATGATCAGGTCGAAGTCCTTGATCTTCTGGACGAACAGCTCGCGCGTCGGGAAGGCGATCAGGGAGAGTTCCGAGATCGGCGTGCCGTCCTGCTTCTCCGGCGGCCGCAGGATGGTGAAGTGGACGAGGTCGACGTTGGCGTCCGACTTCAGGAGGTTGCGCCACGTGCGCTCGCCCTGGTGCGGCTCGCCGGAGACGAGCAGCACCCGGAGCTTCTCGCGGATCCCCTCGATCGGCAGGACCGCCCGGTTGTTGACCGTGGTGAGCTCGCCCGGCAGCGGCTCGACCTCGATCTCCACCACGTTCGGGCCGCCGTGCTCGATGCGCAGGTTCAGGGAGAACGGCTTGTCGGTGGCGACGTCCCGCCGGCCGATCTCCTCGCCGTCGCGGCGCACGGTGACGACCGCGTGGCCGGTCCCGCCGCGCTCCATGACCTCGGCGCGGATCGTCAGGTCCTTGCCGACGATGCCGAAGCGGGGCGCCTCCAGGAGCTTGATCTGCCGGTCGCGCTCGTCCGGGTGTCCCGTGACGAGGACGTGGAGCGGCGCCTTGATGCCGAGCTGCGCCAGCGAGGACGGGATGTCGTGCACCACGCCGTCGGTGAGCATCACGATCCCGGCGAGGCGCTCCGGCGGGACGTCGGCCAGCGCCTGGCTCAGGGCCGTGAACAGCTTGGTGCCGTCGTCGCCGTCCTTGGAATCGGGCACGTCGATGAAGCGGGGCTCGATATCGGTGAGCGCACCGAACCGGCGCTGCAACTCGGCGCGGACCGCGTCGGTCATCTGCGGCCGGTCGCCGAGCTGCTGGGACCCGGACCGGTCGACCACGATGGCGGCGACATCCTTCACGGGCTCGCGGTCCTCGCGCACCAGCGCCGGGTTGGTGAGCGCCGCGAGCACCAGGGCGAGGACGAGGACGCGCAGCAGCGCGGTCCGGCCGCGCGCCAGCACGGCGAAGACCGCCAGGACGGCGACGATCGCTCCGAGAACGGCGATGGCCGGCCAGGGCAGGAGCGGGGTGAAGCTGAGGCTCAGCATGGGGCGGAGCGCTCCGGATCCGTGAGGCGGCGCCGCGCCTCATTCCATGAACCGCCACGCTCACGCGGCGGCGCGGGCAGGCGCGACGGGCTCCTTCTCCCGCGCGGGAGAGGGCTGGGGTGAGGGTTGGGAAGGTACAGGCTCGAGCACGCCGTCGATGTGCCGGCAGGGAGCGCCGCGTCCGGAGAGATCTGGCCCCTCACCGTGTCCCTCTCCCGCACGGGAGCGGGGACCCGCGCCCCGTCCTGCCGACGCGGCGCCGCGCGCGCGCTTCGAATTTGCAGGCATGCAGAGGAGTGAGGAGAGGCGGCCGCGCGCCGTGTGTTCGAACCCATCACTGCCCCAGCCGCTCCAGCAGCGCGGGCACGTGGACCTGGTCCGCCTTGTAGTTCCCGGTGAGCGTGTACATCACGATGTTCACGCCGCCCCGGAACGCCATCTCGCGCTGGCGCTGGTCGCCGCCCACGACCGGGTAGAGCGGCTCGCCCCGGCGTCCCACCGCCCAGGCGGCGGCGAGGTCGTTACCGGTGATGATGATCGGGCTCACACCGTCGCCGGCGCGGGCCGGGCGGCGCTCGGCGCCCTCGGCGGCGGGCGGCAGCGCCTCCACCCAGGTCTGGCCCGTGGCGTAGCGGCCCGGGAAGCTGTCCACGAGGTAGAAGGCCTTGGTCAGCACGTGGTCGAGGGGCACCGGCTCCAGTTCCGGCACCTCGAGCGTCGCCAGCATTTTCCGGAGATAGGCTCCTTCCGGGGTGGGCGGCCCGCCCGGCCGCGCGGTGAGCGCGTCGCGGGTGTCGAACAGGACCGTGCCACCGTTGCGCATGAACGCGTCGATCTTGCGGATCGCGACGTCCGAGGGCTGCGGCCGGTTCGGGGCGATCGGCCAGTAGATCAGCGGGTAGAAGGCCAGCTCGTCCTTCGCCGGATCGATCCCGGCCGGCTCGCCCGGCTCCAGCGCGGTGCGCGCGGCCAGCATCTGGGTCAGGCCGGTGAGGCCGGTGCGGCTCGCCTCGTCGACGGCGGCGTCGCCCGTGATCACGTAGGCGAGGCGCGTGACCAGCGCCGACTCGATGCCGTTCGGTCGGTTGGCCGGCGGCTCCTCCGCGCGGACCGGGCGCGCCGGCAGGGCGGCGAGCAGGACGAGGCCGGCGAGGGCCAGCACGGCCGGCCGGCCGCGCAGGCGGGCCGCCAGACCGCCGCGGCGCAGGAAGCCGCCGAGCCACAGCCCCGCCAGGGTGTCGAGCGCCAGCAGCAGCAGCGCCAGGGTGAACAGGCTGGGCCGCAGGTCCAGGGTCTCGGCGCCGGCGAGGGATCCGAACCGGGCGCCCTCGAGCGCGGCGGTGTCGAGGGGCTTCAGCCGGTCATCCGGTTTCAGGGCGTTCACGCTGATGCCTCCGTCCGGCGGGCCGTAGAAGCCCGGCGGATGTTCGAGGTTCGCCCGGTCGGCGTAGTCGGCCGACACCGCGGTGGCCGAGGCCGGCGGCGAGCCCAGCGCGCCGAACCCGTCCAGCGTCACCCGCGGCGCGAGCACCGGGGCTGCGGCCCGCGTCGCGTCCCCCTGTACCGGCGCCGCGGCGCCGGCCAGCGCCACGACGCGCCGGAGCATGTCGATGAACAGGCCGGAGAGCGGCAGGTTCGACCACGTCGTGTCGGCGGTCACGTGGAACAGCACGATCGTGCCCTGGCCGCGCTTCTGCGCGGTGACGATCGGCGTGCCGTCCTGGAGCGACGCCCAGGTCCGGTTCGGCAGGTCGCCGTCCGGCTCGGCCAGGATCTGGCGGCGCACGCCGATATCGGCCGGCGGCGTCAGGCCCGCGAAGGGGCTCTCGGGCGGGAACGGGGCCAGGGTCTTGGGGCTGTCCCAGGAGAGCGTGCCGCCGAGCGTCCGGCCGCCCCGCCGCAGCCGCACGGGCACGAGCGGATCGTTGCCGGCGGCGAGCCGCGGGCCGGCGAAGCGCAGCAGCATCCCACCGTCCTTCACGAAGCTCTCGATCCGCGCGGTGGTCTTCTCGTCGAGCGCGCCGACATCGGCCAGCACGAGGACCGAGACCTGATTGTCGAGGAGCTGGTTGATCGAGTCCGCCGTGCCCTTGGCGCCCCGGGGCTCCTGCACGTCCGCGAAGGGCTGGAGCGCCCGCGACAGGTAGTAGGTCGGCGCCAGGAGCGGCTGCGCCTGGTCGAGGGTGCCGCCGAACACGAGCCCGACCCGGCGGCGCTTGCCGCGCTCGTCCTGCAGCACCACGGCGCCGGCCGAGCGCTCGCCCGCGATCTCCAGCCGGCTGATGCTGTTGCGCAGCTCCACCGGCATCTCGAAGGTCGCGTCCGCCTCGGTGGCGTCGGCCCCGAAGGCGAAGTCGCGCTCGGCGAGCGGCAGGCCCTTCTGGTCGAGCGCCCGGATCACGCCCGCGTCGCGCCCGTTCGGCGCCGCCCGCAGGACGTGGGTCACGAGCTTGCCGGCGTTCTCGGTGGCGGTGAGGGCGAGGGCCGACGGCCTGTCGGCCCGCAGCACCGTGAGGGCCGCGCCCCTGTCGCCCGCGAGGTCGGCCAGCCCCTTGGCGAAGCGCGTGTCGCCCGCGCCGGCGACGCCGTCGCTGATCCAGACGAGGCCGGCGCCCCGGTTCTTGTCGAGGAAGGTCTCGATCGTCGCGAGATGCGCGTCGCGGGTGGGGAGGATCGGGCGCGGCGCGAGGGCGCGCAGGCGCTCCAGGGCGGCGGCCGGCGTCTTCGCCTCGAAGGCCGCGGGGGCGTCGGCGAGGCCGATCACCGCGACGGGCCGGCCGTCCCGGGCGGCGCCCTCGACCGCGTCGGTGGCGACGCGCAGGCGGTCGCGCCAGTCGTGGGCGGCCGGGAAGCCGTTGTCGAGGAGCACGAGGAGCGCGCTGCGGCCGCCCCCGGCCCCGACGCCCCCGGCGTTCCAGACCGGACCCGCGACCGCGAGGATCAGCGCGGCGGCGATCAGGAGCCGCAGGATCAGCAGCCAGGGCGGCGTCCGGGCCGGGGTCTGCCGCTGCGGGATCAGGTCGGCGACGAGCTTGAGCGGCGGGAAGTTGATCCGGCGCGGGCGCGGCGGGGTCACCCGCAGCAGGAACCACAGGGCCGGCAGGCCGATCAGGGCGGCGAGCGCCAGCGGCGCCGCGAAGGTCAGACCCAGCATGGCGGCCTCACTCCGTGCCGCGGGCGGCGATCAGCGTGGCGAGCCGCAGGGCCGCCTCGCTGGCCGGCCGGTCCGTGCGGTGGATCGTCAGCGTCCAGCCCTGTCCGCGGGCGATGGCGGCGAGCGCCGCCCGGTGCTCGGCGATCCGGGCCCGGTAGCGCGCGCCCCAGGCGTCGGCGTCGCCGATATCGAGGCTGAGGCCGCCCTCGAGATCGTGCAGGACGGCCTGGCCGGTGAACGGGAAGGTCTCCTCGATCGGGTCCGCCACCATGAGGAGATGGCCGCGGCTGCCGCGGCCGGCGAGGCTCTGAACGGAGGCCGCGATCCGGTCCGGCTCGGTCAGGAAGTCGCCGATCAGCACCACCTCGTCGAAGCGGGCGGGGCTGGCCCGGGGCGGCAGGTCCTGGGTGAGGCCGGCCGTGTCGGCCACGAGCGCCTGGGCCAGGCGCTCGACGATCCCCCGCGACGCGCTGGCCCGGGTCAGCCCGAGGAGGCCAACTCGCTCGCCGCCCTCCACGAAGGCGTCGGCCAGGGCGAGGCCCAGGATCAGCGCGCGCTCGATCTTCGGGGCCGAGGCGAGGTCCGACACGAAGCCCATCGAGGCCGAGCGGTCGATCCACAGCCAGATGTTGTGGGCCGCCTCCCATTCGCGCTCGCGGACGTAGAGCCGGTCGTCCCGGGCCGAGCGGCGCCAGTCGACGCGGGCCGCGGCCTCGCCGGTGACGAAGGGGCGGAACTGCCAGAAGCTCTCGCCCGGCCCGGCGCGGCGGCGGCCGTGGAGGCCGTGGGCCAGCAGGCTCGACACGCGGCGCGCCTCCAGGACGAGGCGGGGCATCTTGTCGGAGAGGGCGGTCGCGCCCTCGCTCTCGCGCCGGCCGGGGGTGCGCCTGCCGGCGTCGAGGGCGTTCGTCGCGACCAAAGTCAGAGCTTCTCCGCGAGCTTGGCGATCAGGCCCTCGATGGTCTCGCCGTCGGCGCGGGCGGTGTAGCTCAGCGCCATCCGGTGCTTGAGCACCGGCTCGGCGAGCGCCTTCACGTCGGCCACCGACGGCGCGACCCGGCCCTCGATCAGCGCCCGGGCGCGGGCTGCGAGCGTCAGCGCCTGGCTGGCGCGGGGGCCGGGCCCCCAGAGGAGCTTGTGCTTCACGATGGCGTCGCCGCTGTCCGGCCGGGCGGCGCGGACGAGGTCGAGGATCGCCTCGACCACGGCCTCGCCCACCGGCAGCCGGCGCACGAGGCGCTGGGCGGTGAGCAGCTGCTCGGTGGACATCACGGCCCGCGGGCGCGCCTCGTCCACGCCGGTGGTCTCGATCAGGATCCGCCGCTCGGCGGCGCGGTCGGGGTAGCCGACGTCGATCTCCAGGAGGAAGCGGTCGAGCTGCGCCTCGGGCAGGGGATAGGTGCCCTCCTGCTCGATCGGATTCTGGGTGGCGAGCACGTGGAACGGCCGCGGCAGGTCGTGGCGGGCGCCCGCCACCGAGACGTGGCCCTCCTGCATGGCCTGCAGCAGCGCCGACTGCGTGCGCGGGCTCGCGCGGTTGATCTCGTCGGCCATCAGGAGCTGGGTGAAGACCGGCCCCTGCACGAACCGGAAGGCCCGGCGGCGCTCGGCGTCCTCCTCCAGGATCTCGGTGCCGAGGATGTCGGAGGGCATCAGGTCGGGCGTGAACTGCACGCGCCGCGCGTCGAGGCCCAGCACCGTGCCCAGCGTCTCGACCAGCTTGGTCTTGGCGAGGCCCGGCAGGCCGACCAGCAGGCCGTGGCCGCCGGCCAGGATGGTCACGAGTGCGAGATCGACCACTTTCTCCTGGCCGAAGATCACCCCGTGGATCGCCTCCCGCGCCGCGCCGACATCGGCGAGGCAGCTCTCCGCCGTCGCCACGATGCCGTCGTCCAGGGTGGTGGCCGGGTTGATCCCCTGCGTCATGCCGATATCCATCTCCTGCCCGGGCCCCGCGGGACCCGCCGGCCAATCCCGCAAGTGTGGGGCTTCAGGTGCCGGGCTGGCAAGGTCGGGATCGCCGCACGCCCGTTCGCGGCCGCGTTGGCAACGTCCGGCGCCCTCGCCGAGGCCGGAGCCGCCCGCGATGGGTCGGACGCCGATCCCGCCCCGCTCTTGGCGTGGGCGACCCGGACCTTTAGGAAGGCGCCCAAGCCGGGGCGATCCTCACCCGCGACCGCCGGACCGGCCGAACCCTCTGATGTCTCTCGCGGATCGCGGCGTGGGCAGCTTTGCGGGCTTCCCGCGTATCCGGACCTGACCATGCGCCTTCGAGATGTGTTCGTCGTCGGATCGTCGGAGAAGGCCGGCCTCGCCGGCGCGGCGCAGTCCCTCGCGCGCCCGCTGACCCGGCGCCTCAAGGGCCGCCGCCGCACCGAACCCCGCCAGGCGGACCTCGTCCGCGCGGTCAAAGAATCCGGCCTGTTCGACCCGGCCTGGTACGCGAGGCGCTACCCCGACGTGGTCGGCGAGGGGATCGATCCGGCGGTGCACTACGCGGTCCACGGCGGGCGCGAGGGGCGCTGGCCGCACCCGCTCTTCCACGGCGACCTCTACCTCGAATCCGTCCCGGGCCTCCGGGCCGAGGGCACCAACCCGCTGCTCCACTACCTCGACCGCGGCGCCGCGGCGGGCATCCGCCCCAACCCGCTGTTCGATCCGGACTGGTACGCGACGCGCTACCTCGGCGGCGCGGAGCACCGCGCCCGGGCGTTCTCCGACTTCCTGTCGCGCAGCGACACCGACCCGTCGCCTCAGTTCGACACCGCCTGGTACCTGTCCCGCTACCCGGATGCCCGCGCGGCCGGCGGCAACGCGCTGAGCCACTTCTTCGAGACCGGCCGGAAGCAGGGCTACCTGCGCAACCCGGAGGAGTTCGCCGGCCTGTCGCGGCACGTCGACCTGATCCGGCGGTCGGGGCTCTTCGACGCCGCGTTCTACCGCGAGCGCTGCCCCGAGGCCGAGACCAGCGGGCTCGAGCCCCTGGAGCACTACGTGATGGCCGGCGGCTACCGCCGCTACGCGCCCCACCCGCTGTTCGATCCCGACTGGTACGCGGCCCAGTCCGCCGCGGTGCGGGCCGACAGCCTCAACCCGCTGGTCCATTACCTGGAGCACGGCGCCGCCGAGGGCCTCGACCCGGGGCCCTGGTTCGCCACGCGCTGGTACACCGAGACCTACCTTGAAGACGACGCGGCCGACGGCGCAGCGGGGCAGAACCCGCTGGCGCATTTCCTCGCCGATGACGGGCGCACGACGAGCCCGTCGCCGCGCTTCGACGCGCCCTGGTACCGCGCCCGCTACCCGAAGGTCGCGGCGCTGGGCCTCAACCCGCTGATCGACTACGTCACCACCGGCCTGGAGGCGGGCCGCCTGACCCGCCGCGTCCCCGGGGCCGCGGTGCCGGAAGCCTCCGACGCGCGCCTCTCCTGCCTGAAGCGCGAGCCCCGGCGGCACGGCCGCACGGCCCTGTTCATCACCCACTGCCCCGAGGGGCGGATCCGCGGCCACGTCGAGCCCTACCTCAAGGCCTTCGCGGAGAACGGGACCGACCTCGTCCTGATCATCGCCGCCGACCAGCACAAGAACGCCGTGCCGCAGGCGATCCTGGATCTCTGCGCCTCGGTCTACCTGCGCGAGAACAGTGGCTTCGACTTCGCCGCCTGGGCGCATGTCCTCCTGGAGGACACCGACCTCCTCGATTCCGAGACGCTCTACCTCGCCAACGACAGCCTCGTCGGGCCCCTCGACCGCGACGACTTCGCCGGCCTGCTCGCCAAGATCGACGCCTTCCCGGAGGCGGTGATCGGCCTCGCCGACAATTTCTACTACAGCCACCACCTCCAGAGCTTCTTCCTGGCCCTGAAGCGGCGCTGCCTGTCCTCGTACGCGTTCAACCACTTCCTCCTGTCGGTGGCGAACTGGCCGGACAAGAACGCGGTCATCACCGAGTACGAGCTGACCTTCTCGCAGCGGATGCGCGCGGCCGGGCTCGGGATGCGCAGCCTGTTCTCGGCCCAGAACAAGCACATGTCGCTGGTCAACGACCCGCGCAACAACCGCACCCTGTTCGACTGGGAGAACATGCTCAGCCAGGGCTTCCCGTTCGTGAAGCGCTCGCTGCTGGGCGAGCACGCCGCGATCGGCGGGGCGGCGGTGCGGGAGGCGATCGCCGAGCGCGGCTTCGACCTCGACCGGCTCGACGTGACCTACACGTATCCGGGGGCCAGGATCTGGGCCGACCTGCGCCGGCCCCGGGCGCCGGAGCGGCCGCTGCGCGTCGCCTACGTCTCGCCGATGAACTACGCCAACGGCCTCGGCGTCGCGGCCCGCAGCTACGCCCGCGCCCTGCATCGGACCCCCTTCGCGCTGAACGTCCACCCGATGGAGCGGCCGTTCCACGTCCACGCCCGGGTGGCGCCGGCGTGGCAGGCCCGGACCTTCTCGGGCCCCGCCGACGTCGCGCTGGTCCATTTCAACGGCGACAGCTGGCACTCGCTGATGAGCGACCGGCAGCGGGCGATCGCCGCCGAGGCGCGGCTGAAGATCGGGCTGTTCGTCTGGGAGACCTCGCACGTGCCCGGGGGCTGGCTGCCGACCGTCGACGGCCTCGACGCGATCTGGGCGCCCACGGAGTTCTGCGCGGCGATCTTCCGGCAGATCACCGACATCCCGGTCGACGTTGTGCCCTACGTGGTCGAGAACGAGGCCGGCGAGCCGGTGAGCGCCGCCGCCAAGGCGAACCTGCGCAAGGCCTTCGCGATCGACCCGTCCAAGCGGGTGATCCTCTACGCCTTCGACGGCTCCAGCTACCTCGCCCGCAAGAATCCGCACGCGCTGATCCGGGCCTTCCGGGCGGCGGGTCTCGGGCAGGCCGGCTGGCAGCTCGTGCTCAAGACCAAGCACGTGTTCGACCTGCCCGAGGAGGGCAAGAAGCTCCTCGACCTCGTGGGCACGTCCGGCGACGTCGTGGTGATCGACCAGCCGCTCTCCCAGAACGAGCTCGGCGCGCTGTTCGACCTCTGCGCGGTCTACGCCTCGTCGCACTCCTCGGAGGGCTTCGGCCTGACGATCGCCGAGGCGATGGAGATGGGCAAGGTCGTGGTCGCCACCGATTACGGCGGCTGCCGCGACTTCCTCGACGCCACCTGCGGCTTCCCCGTGAAGGCCGAGGTCACGGCCCTCGACCAGACCTACGGCCCGTACCTGCGCGGCGCCGAGTGGGGCCAGGTGGACGAGGCGGACCTCACCCGGGCCCTCAACGACGCGGCCCGGGCGGTGACCGGCGGCGACGCGGCCCGGATCGGCGCCGCCGCCCGGACCCGCATCCGCGAGCGGCTGTCCATCGGCGCGGTGGCGCGGGCCATGGAGGCGAGCCTGACCCGCCTCCTGGCCGCCGAACGGTCCTGAATCCCCGGAGACGCGACCCGTGTTGAAGAAGAAGCCGGTCCCGGCCCCGTCGGCCTCGTGGGGCACGCTCCCGTGGCCGGACGCGATCCTGCCGCTGCCCCTCGACGGGCAGCTCCGTCCCCTCGACGAGCGCCGGCTCGCCCAGGTCGCTTCCGGCCAGTTCCCCGCCTGCCGGGCGATCTTCGTCGCGCCCGCGGCCTCCGAGCTGCGCCCCGACCTCGCGGCGCACCTGACGCGCGCGCTGGCGGAGCGGCCCGATATCGGCATCTTCTACGGCGACGACGCCGTGGTGGACGGCGCCGGCCAGGTCCGCAGCGTCCACTGCAAGCCGGCCTTCAACCCGGCCCTCCTGATGGCCGACGACTATATCGGCTTCCCGCTGCTGATCCGCGTCTCGGCCCTGGCCGGCCTGAGCCCCGATTTCGGCCTGCGCCACGGCAGCGCCGCGTGGTTCCGATTCCTGCTCGGCGCGATCTCCGCGGGGATCGGCATCGACCGGATCCCCCAGACCCTGATCGCCTCGCCGCTGGAGCGCCCGAAGGCGACGCGCACGGCGCGCGCCCACGCCCTCGACCGCTGGTTCGAGGCCTCCGGCATGCCGCTGCGCACCGCCCCGGGGCTGACCCCGGACACGCTGGAGATCCGCCGGAGCTTCGACGCGCGGCCGGCCGTGACCCTGGTCGTGCCGACCAACCAGAGCCGCCCGAAGGACGATCAGGGCCGCGCCGTCGAGGGCGCCAAGCCCCACGTGATCAACCTGCTCGACAGTCTCGGCCGCAGCACCTACCCGGCCGACCGGATCCGCGTGCTGATCGGCGACGACGTGGCCGACGACGCGATCTACCGCGGCCGCTCCGACCGCTTCACCGTGACCCGCCTGCTGACGACCCGGGCGCCGGGCGAGCGGTTCAACTACGCGGCCAAGATGAACACCCTCTGGCGCGCGGCCGAGACCGACCTCGTCATCCTGATGAACGACGACCTCGTCGTGCGCCGCCCCGGCTGGATCGAGGCGCTCCTGACCTTCGCGCTGGACCGCGGCGTCGGCGGCGCCGGCGGCCGGCTGCTGTTCCCCACCGGCAAGATCCAGCATGCCGGCATGACCGGCGGCATTTTCGACGTGTTCGCCCACCCCTGGTACAACCGGGACGCGGCGGAGCCGACCTACGGCGACTGGGCCCTGACGCAGCGCGACTGCTCGGCGGTGACAGGGGCGCTCTTCGCCACCCGCAAGGCGGTGCTGGAGGCGGTCAACGGCTTCGACGAGGGCTTCGCCCTCGACTTCAACGACGTCGACCTCTGCCTGAAAATGCGGCAGCTCGGCTACCGCATCGTCTACACGCCCTTCGCCGAGATGGCGCACCACGAGAGCGCCTCGCGGCAGACCAGCTTCGCGCCGGGCTCGCAGATCGCCCGCTTCCTGCGCCGCTGGGGCGACGTCATCGCGGAGGATCCGGCCTACAGCCCGCAGCTGCGCATCGACACCGACGTGGTCGCCCCACGGGCCGACGCGACGCGCTGGATCTCGGAGCGCCGGGCGGACGCCGCCTGAGCGGCCCCGGATCCGGCGCGCCCGGGTTAAGCTAAACGCGCGAAGTTCGGCGCGGCGGCCTGGAACGGGGCAGTCCGAGCCTCTACCCATCTTGGCGGATGCGCGGACGGAACCGTCCGCGCCGGGGTGGGGAGCCCAACGTGAAGAAGCCGCTCACCGCCGCCCTCCTCGTCGGCCTCGCCCTGGTCGGCCTCGCGGCGGAGATCCGGCTGCACGAGCGGGGTCGTCCCGTCGCCAGCACGGCGGTCCGATCGGGCGGCGCCGCCTTCGCCCCGGCGCCGATCCCGGCGGACTGGGTCGTCTCCGGCGACCCCGTCACCGAGGTCGCGGAGGTCTCGCGGACCCATGACGGCAGCGCGCAGGTCTACCTGTGGCGCACCACGGCCAGCACGTTCCGCTGGACCCACCACGCCGACGAGATCATCACCATCCTCGACGGCGAGGTCTTCGTCACCGACGCCGACGGCAGCCGCCACCACCTGACGCCGGGCGACGTGGCGCATTTCCCGGTCGGGTCCGTCCAGCTCTGGGAGGTGCCGAGGACGCTCCTGAAATCGGCGATCCTCAAGCACCGCAGCCCGACCCTGGTCGAGGCGTCCCTGCGGTGGCTGCGCCGGGCGCGGGCGCTCGTCGCCGGCTGAGGCGCGGGCGCCGGCGGCGTCCGCCGCGCCGCGCCGACGAGGCGTAATCTAGGTTGAATCCCGCGATCCGGTGACACGGCTTGCTAAGGCTCGGCGCGGCATCATCGGCGCTCCGACGCCGCGAACCGACCCGATGCCCCCACCCCGCGACCTGCAGCTCGACGCCGCGCGCGGTCTCGCCGTGCTGCTGGTCCTCTCCGGCCACCTGCTGCAGCCCGTCTTCTACGGCCCGTCGGGGCCCGAGCCGGGGCCGGCCCTCGCGGTCTGGCGGGTCATCTACGCCTTCCACATGCCGTTCTTCTTCCTGCTCTGCGGGATGGTCGACCGGATCAAGGGCGAGGCGAAACTCGGCGAAGCCTGCCGCTCCGCGCTGCGGCTCGTGGCGGTGACGCTGGCGTTCGGCACCCTCGCGCTGGTGCCCCAGGCCCTCGCCGGCACTCTGTCGCCCGGGGACGCGCTGGGCGACGTGCTGTGCGGCCGCGACTTCGGTCTGGGCGTGCTCTGGTTCCTGGTCGCCCTGGGGCTTGTACGGGTGATCGACGCCGCGGCGCGCGCGGCGACCTTCCCGGGCGGCTACTGGATCGTCCTGGGCGGCGCCCTGGCCCTGTCGTGGACCTGCAGCGCGCGGGCGTTCCCGTACTGGCAGGTCCACGCGCTCGTGGGCGCCCTGCCGTTCTACGTTGCGGGCCTGCGGCTCGGGCCACGGGCGTTCGACGTGTCGGCGCTGCTCGGCGCCTGCGGCCTCGCCGTGCTCCTGCTCTGCGCGCCGCGGAACTTCGTCCACGTCGCGACCGGGCAGTACGGCGACCCGGTGCTGTTCGCCGCGACGGCCGCGGCGGGCTCGGTGTTCGCGCTGGCGGTCGCCGGCCGGCTGCGCGGGCCGCCGCGCGCCGCGGCCGGCCTGCTGGGGCGGGCGAGCTTCGAACTCTACATCGTCAGCGGCGTCTTCCTCCTCCTGGCGCCGCACGGGCCCGCCTGGGACCGGTGGGACGGCCTGATGCTGCTCGCCGCAATCGGCCTGCCCCTGCACCTGATCGCGGCCCGCGGGCTGCGCGGGCCGATCCGGGCCGTCCGCGCGGCCGCCGACAGTGTTGTCGACAGCGCGGTCGACGGCTTGGTCGACGGGCTCGCCGGTCGCCGGCGTCGCGCGCGGCCGGGCTTGTCCGGGGCGGATCCTTAAGACTTGTGCGGGACGATCCGCCGGCATTCCGGCCGCAAGACCTTCGATGACAGCGCCACACGCCAGGGGCCCCGATGTTCGCTGAGCGCCCGCGCGGCGGCGTCGGCGCGTGGCCCCTCATCGCCGCCACGCTGGTCGCCACGATCGTCTGGATGGCGGTCGCCGGGCTGCACTTCGCCTGGGACAGCGCCCTCGTCACCCTCGCGGCCTGCGGCGGGCTCGAGGCCCTGGCGCGGGTCTACCGCACGCGACGCCCCGAGCCGCGCATCGCCGCGACGCTGAGCGCGCTGGCGCAGGTCATCGCCTTCAGCGCCTGCGCGGCCACGCTGTCGTACACCGTCGCGAGCACCGGCGGCCCGCTCTGGGATTCGACCTTCGACGCCTGGGACCGGCGGCTCGGACTGGACTGGCGCGCCTACCTGGCCTTCGTGGACGGCCATCCGCGGCTCGGGCTCGCGCTCTCGCTGGCCTACCGGAGCCTGATCCTGCAGACCATGCTGGCGGTCATCCTGCTGGGCTTCAGCGGCCGACTTCGGGCCCTGCGGGACTTCGTCCTGGCCTTCGCCCTCGCCGGCACGGTGACGGTCCTGGTCTCCGCGCTGACGCCGGCCTTGGCGAACTTCGTGTTCCTGGGCCTGTCCCCGGCGGACTTCCCCAACCTGCACCCGGCCGCATCGTACGTCCACGTCGCGGACCTGACCGGCCTGCGCGACGGCACGCTCCGGACGATCTCCCTCGACCACGTCGAGGGCATCATCACGTTCCCGAGCTTCCACGCGGCGCTGGGGGCCCTCTACATCTGGGCCTTCTGGCACCTGCGCGCGGCCCGGATCCCGGCCCTCCTCGTCAACGTCCTCCTCATCGCCGCGACGCCGATCGACGGCGGCCACTACTTCGTCGACGTGATCGCCGGGCTGGTCATCGCCGTCCTGGCGATCTGCGCCGCGCGGGCGCTCGGGCGGCGGCGGGCCGCGGACGCGCTCCGCCCCGGAGCGCGCGAGGGCGGACCCGCGCCCGGGCGGGCCTGACGCGCGCGGCCCGCGGGCGTCTCAGAGCGCCTCAGAGCCCCTCGCCCCGCATCAGCCGGGGCCGCGAGTCGCGCGCGGCCGCGGCCTCGCCGATGAAGAAGCGCTTGAGCCCCGGCAGCCGGTCCACGATCCCGAGGCCGAGGTCGCGGGCGAGCCGCAGCGGCAGGGCGTCGTTCGAGAACAGCCGGTTCAGCCCGTCGGTGGCCGCCGCCATGGCGAAGCTGTCGAAGCGCCGGGCGCGCTCGTAGGCGCGCAGCACGTCGGGGCTGCCGGGGTCGAGGCCGAGGCGCAGCGCGCCGGTCACGGATTCGGCCAGCGCCGCTGCGTCCGCGAGCCCGAGATTGAGGCCCTGGCCGGCGATCGGGTGGATCACGTGCGCCGCGTCGCCCAGCAGGGCGAGGCGCTCGGCGCGGAAGGCGCGGGCGATGCCGAAGGCGAGGGGGTGACGGCTGGGGCCGTGCTCCAGCGCGAGCGCGCCGAGATCCAGGGTGAACCGGCGCTCGATCTCGGCGAGCACCTCGTCGGGGCCGCCGGAGAGCAGGGCCTGGGCGTCGTCCGACCGCTCTGTCCAGACGATGGAGGAGCGGTGCCCCAGGGGGCCGCCGTCCCGCAGCGGCAGGATCGCGAACGGGCCCGCGGGCAGGAAGTGCTCGAAGGCGCGGCCTTCGTGCGGCCGGGCGTGGCCGATCGTCGCCACGATCCCGACCTGCGGGTAGGACCAGCCGACCCAGCCGATCCGTGCCGCCTCGCGCAGCCGCGAGCGCGCGCCGTCGGCGGCCACCAGCAGGTCGCCCCGCAGGGTCTCGCCGGTGGTGAGCGCCGCGCGGATCGCGGCCCCCTCCGGCACCGCGCGCACGACCCCGGCGGCGACGATCGCGACCCCCGCCGCCCGGCAGGCCTCCGCGAGGGCCGCGGCGAGCGGCTCGGCCTCGATCATGTGGGCGAAGGGCTCGCCGTCGTCGCGCTCCGCGTCCGCCTCGCGGCCGAAGGTCAGGAAGACCGGCCGCACCGGGTCGGCGAGGCGGCTGTCGCTGATCACCATCTCGCCGATCGGCTCGGCCGCGTCGGCGACCCGGGCCCACAGGCCGAGGCGCTCCAGCATGCGCCGCCCGCCCGCCGCGAGGGCGTAGGCGCGGCCGCGATGCCGGGCGGGGTCGGCGGCGCCCGGGTCGATCACCGTCACGGCCAGCGCCGGCCCGTGGGCCTGCTTCAGGGCGAGGGCCAGGGCGAGGCTGGGCAGGCCGCCGCCGGCGATCAGGAGGCTGCGGCTGCCGGGGCGAGGCGTCTCGGCCGTCATCGGGGCGGATCTCCTAGGGGTCCCGCGCGGGACGCGTGGATTGGTTCGTCCGAAAAGCCTATGTCGCACGCGGGCAACGAACGGAAACCCCGCGGGTCATGACCGACGCCAACACCGACGCGATGACGGACGCCGTCGCCGAGCTGATCGCCATCCTCGACCTGGAGCGCCTGGAGGTCGACCTGTTCCGCGGCCAGAACCCTAAGACAGGCTGGCGGCGCGTCTTCGGCGGGCAGGTGGTGGCGCAGGCCCTGGTCGCCGCGACCCGGACGGTGCCCGACGACCGTCCCGCCCACTCCCTCCACGCCTACTTCATGCTGCCCGGCGACCCGCGCACGCCCATCGTCTACGAGGTCGAGCGGATCCGGGACGGGCGGAGCTTCACGACCCGCCGGGTCAAGGCGATCCAGCACGGGCGCGCGATCTTCGCCACGACGGTCTCCTATCAGGTCGTCGAGGAGGGGCTCACGCACCAGCCGGCGATGCCGGCGGTGGCCGGGCCCGAGGGACTCCTCGACGGCAAGGCCCTGGCGGCGGCCGGCGGCACCGGGATGCCGGAGGCGATCGCCGCCTATTTCGGCCGCGAGCGGCCGATCGCCTTGCGGCCGGTCGACCTGAACCGCTATCTGCCCGCCGGCGCGGGCGGCCGGGCGCCGGACCCGATCTTCAATGTCTGGCTGCGCGCGGCCTCGGCGCTGCCGGACGATCCGGCGCTGCACCGGGCCGTGCTGGCCTACGCGTCCGACATGACCCTGCTCGACGTCTCGCTGATCCCGCACGCGCGCTCGGTGTTCGACCCGACGATCCAGGCCGCGAGCCTCGACCACGCGCTCTGGTTCCACCGGCCCGTGAAGATCGACGACTGGCTGCTCTACGCCCAGGACAGCCCCGTCGCGGGTGGCGCCCGCGGCTTCGCCCGGGGCCAGATCTTCGACCGGGCCGGCAACCTCGTGGCGTCGGTGGCCCAGGAGGGTCTGATCCGCCCGACGCGGGATTAAAACGCGTTGCCGTGCGTGTGTTGCCGGCACGCAACGGGGCGAGATGCACGGAATTGGGCATATTGCCTAGTCTTTGTGCGGCAGCGCGACCGGACCTGCCCGCGATCTGGCCGCGTCGGGCTAATCGATGGGCAAAATGGCGACCGGCCAAAATGTTCCCGGCCAAGCTTGTCTGGCATAGTCCTTGAATAGCGGCCTTCGACCGCGGGTCATCCCGAGCCTGCGGACGGTCCGGGTCGGGTCGTCCCGCAGGTCGGGTGACGGCAACGGTTCCCGAGGACTTCGAAGGGGGCGTCGCCCATGAAAATCGTGATGGCCATCATCAAGCCGTTCAAGCTCGAGGAGGTGCGCGACGCGCTCACCGGAATCGGCGTGCACGGCCTGACGGTGACGGAGGTGAAGGGTTATGGCCGCCAGAAGGGCCACACCGAGATCTACCGCGGCGCGGAATACGCCGTCAGCTTCCTGCCGAAGCTGAAGATCGAGGTCGCCGTCGCCTCGGACCTGACGTCCAGCGTGATCGACGCCATCGCGGGGGCCGCGCGGACCGGCCAGATCGGCGACGGCAAGATCTTCGTGATGCCGCTGGAGAAGGCGGTGCGCATCCGGACCGGCGAGACCGACGCCGACGCCCTCTGATCCGCGGCCCGGTGCGCCCGGGCCCGCCGATCCCCAGACCTCCTGAAACACTACGGACTTGAGACCGGGAGCCACGTGCCCATGAAACTTCGTCATGCCCTCATGCTCGGCTTGGGAGGGGCGGCGATCGCCGCCCTCCTGATCGAGCCGTCCCTCGCGCAGACCCCGACACCGGAAGCCGCCTCGCCGCCGCCCTCGCCGATCCCCAACAAGGGCGACACGGCCTGGATGCTGATCTCGTCGGCCCTGGTGCTGATGATGAGCATCCCGGGCCTCGCGCTGTTCTACGGCGGCCTCGTCCGCACCAAGAACATGCTGTCGGTGCTGACCCAGGTGTTCGCGATCGTGTCGATCGTCGGCCTGCTCTGGGTGTTCTACGGCTACAGCCTCGCCTTCACCAGCGGCGGCGGCCTCAACGACTTCGTCGGCGGCCTCTCGAAGGCCTTCCTGAAGGGCGTCGACGCGAACTCGACGGTCGCGACCTTCTCGAACGGCGTCGTGATCCCGGAATACGCCTATCTGTGCTTCCAGATGACGTTCGCCATGATCACGCCCGCGCTGATCGTCGGCGCCTTCGCCGAGCGGATGAAGTTCTCCGCGCTGGTGGTGTTCACGATCCTCTGGGTCACGATCATCTACTTCCCGATGGCCCACATGGTCTGGTACTGGGCCGGCCCGGACGCCGTCGGCAACGCCGCGAAGGCGCTGGCCGCCGCCACCGACGACGCCTCGAAGGCGACCGCCCAGGCGGCCCTCGACGCGGTCAACAAGGATGCCGGCTTCCTCTTCCAGAAGGGCGCCCTCGACTTCGCGGGCGGCACGGTCGTGCACATCAACGCGGGCATCGCCGGCTTCGTCGGCTGCCTGATCATGGGCAAGCGCATCGGCTACGGCCGCGACCTGCTCGCCCCGCACTCCCTGACCATGACGATGATCGGCGCCTCGCTGCTGTGGGTCGGCTGGTTCGGCTTCAACGCCGGCTCGAACCTCGAGTCCAACGGCACCGCCGCCCTCGCCATGCTCAACACCTTCGTGGCGACCTGCGGCGCCGCGGTGGCGTGGCTGTTCGCCGAGTGGGCCCTCAAGGGCAAGCCGTCCCTGCTCGGCATGCTGTCGGGCGCCGTCGCCGGCCTCGTCGCGGTCACCCCGGCCTCCGGCTTCGCCGGCCCGATGGGCTCGATCGTGCTCGGCCTCGTCGCCGGCGTGGTCTGCTTCGTGATGTGCTCGACCGTGAAGAACGCGCTGGGCTACGACGACTCGCTGGACGTCTTCGGCGTCCACTGCATCGGCGGCATCCTGGGCGCGCTGGCGACCGGCATCCTGGTCGACCCGAACCTCGGCGGCGTCGGCATCCCCGACTACACCTCGAAGCCGGGCGAGCTGGCCGTCGGTGCCTACGACATGATGAGCCAGCTCATCGTCCAGGCGGAGGCGGTCGGCCTGACGCTCCTGTGGTCGGGCATCGGCTCGGCGATCCTCTACAAGCTCGTCGACGTGACGATCGGCCTGCGCGTCACGCAGGAGGAGGAGCGCGAGGGTCTCGACATCGCCGATCACGGCGAGCGCGCCTACAACTACTGAGATGGAGGGCGCGGCCCCGCGGGGCCGCGTCTCCCGAACGAGAAAACCCCGGCTCCGCGAGGACCGGGGTTTTCCGTTGCGTCAGGCCGTCATCGCGAGCGCAGCGAAGCGACCTAGGGCAGCGCTGCGGTCGGAATCGGAGCGAAGCCCTGGATTGCTTCGCTCCGCTCGCAAAGACGATGTGGGGCGGCGATCGGGCATCGACCCCGAAGCATTCACGCCGCCCGCGTCAGCGCCGCCTTCTCCTCCGCGAAGGCCCAGTCGAGCCAGGGCGTCAGCGCTTCCAGATCCGAGGTCTCCACGGTGGCTCCGCACCAGATCCGCAGGCCCGCCGGGGCGTCGCGGTAGGCGCCGATGTCGAGGGCGACACCCTCGCGGTCGAGGCGCTCGACGATCCCCGCCGCGAAGGCCGAGACCGCCGCGTCGCCGCGGGCGAGCACGTCCGGATCGGCGATCACGAGGCAGACGCCCGTGTTCGAGTAGGTCGCGGGATCGGCGGCCAGCGGCGCGATCCAGGGCGTGCGCGCGACCCAGTCGTAGACGACCTTCGCGTTGGCGTCGGCCCGCGCGTGCAGCGCCTTCAGGCCGCCGATCCGCTCGGCCCAGTCCAGGGTGTCGAGGTAGTCCTCGACGGCCAGCATCGAGGGCGTGTTGATCGTGTCGCCCTTGAAGATGCCCTCGATCAGCTTGCCGTCCTTGGTGAGGCGGAAGATCTTCGGCAGGGGCCAGGACGGCGTGTGGCTCTCCAGCCGCGCCACGGCGCGGGGCGAGAGGATCAGCATGCCGTGCGCCGCCTCGCCGCCCATCACCTTCTGCCAGGAGAAGGTCACGACATCGAGCTTGTCCCAGGGCAGGGGTTGGGCGAAGGCCGCCGAGGTCGCGTCGCAGATCGTCAGGCCCTCGCGGTCGGCCGCGATCCAGTCGCCGTCCGGCACCTTCACGCCGGCCGCGGTGCCATTCCAGGTGAAGACCACGTCGCTGTTCTTCGTGTCGATCGCCGCGAGGTCCGGCAGGATCCCATAGGGCGTCTGGTGAATGCGCGGCGCGATCTTGAGCTGCTTCAGCGCGTCCGTGACCCACTCCTTGCCGAACGCCTCCCAGGCGGCGACCTCGACGGGCTTCGGCCCGAGCATCGTCCACATCGCCATCTCGACGGCGCCGGTGTCGGAGGCCGGCACGATGCCGATCCGGTAGTCGGCGGGCACCTGCAGGACCGTGCGGGTCAGGTCGATCGCCCGGCCCAGCTTGGCCTTGCCGAGGGGGGAGCGGTGCGACCGGCCGAGGGCGGCGTCGGCCAGCGCGGCCGGGGTCCAGCCGGGGCGCTTGGCGCAGGGGCCGGAGGAGAAGTGGGGCACGCGCGGGCGCTGCGTGGGGCGGCTGGTCATGGCGGATCCATCCTTGCAGAGGGCCGCGCTCCCCGGGGGAGGCACGTCCCGGCTCGCGCATGCGCCGAAACCGGCCGGCTTGCAAGCGCCCGTCCCGGCGGCAGTCTTCGCGGCGCTGCCCCCGGTCGGGACACGGCCCCGGGCGGCGGGGAACAGTCGATTAATCCCGGCTCGTTAGCCTTAATGAGGTGCCGCGTAGCGTTTGAGGTGCGCCGATGACTTTCCACAGCGCCGCGATATTGGCGGTCTGGTCCGTTCTACTCTTGGTTATTGGGGCCTTAATTCCCCGCCTCCTGCAGGCGGGCCGGACACCGCGGCTGGTGCCGCAGCCGCTGCGGCTCGACCCGCCGGATTACGACCGCGACGGCCCGGTGATCGACCTCGAGCCGGCCTGACCGGGGCTGCCCCCGGGGCGCAGGTCCGGGCGCCGCTCGGCGGTGATCCGCTCGGCCTCCGCCCGCCGCCAGCGGGCGATGGCGGCGTGGTTGCCGCCGGAGAGGACGTCCGGGATCGCGCGGCCCTCCCAGTCGCGGGGGCGCGTGTAGTGCGGGTACTCGAGGAGCCCGCCCTCGAAGCTCTCCTCGACGCCGGATTCCACCTTGCCCATCACGCCGGGCAGGAGGCGCACGCAGGCGTCCAGCACCACCAGGGCGGCGATCTCGCCGCCGGACAGCACGTAGTCGCCGATCGAGACCTCCTCCAGGCCGCGCCCGGCGATCACGCGCTCGTCGACGCCCTCGAAGCGGCCGCAGACGATCAGCGCGCCCGGTCCCGCCGCGAGGTCGCGCACGCGGGCCTGGGTGAGCGGCCGGCCGCGGGGCGACATCAGCAGGCGCGGGCGCGGGTCGTCGGCCCCGGTCGCGGCGTCGTAAGTCGCGGCGTCGATGGCGGCGCCGAGCACGTCGCAGCGCAGGACCATCCCGGCCCCGCCGCCGGCCGGCGTGTCGTCCACCGAGCGGTGGCGGCCGAGGCCGTGCGCGCGGATGTTGCGGGCCTCCAGGGTCCAGTCGCCCCGCGCCAAAGCGTCGCCCGACAGGGACACGCCCAGCGGGCCCGGGAACATCTCCGGGTAGAGGGTGAGGATCGTGGCCCGCCAGGGCGTGTCCGCGCGCGTCATGGCGCTTGATGGCGCGCGGGGTGCGGCACGGTCAACGGGTCCGGCACCGCGGGCGCGCCCCGCGGGTTGTCGGCCATGAACCGCGCCCTCGCCCTCCTCGCGGCCGCTGCCGCCACCGCTGCCCTGGCCGGCCCGGCCCGCGCCGCCGAGCCGCTGGCGCCCCCGGGCGCGCCCGCCGCCGCCTTCCCCAGGCCCGACCGGCCCGTGGCCGAGATCGTCGCGCCGCGCTGGTCCTCGGAGGCCGAGCGCGACAGGGCGGGCGAGTTCGAGCAGGTGGCCGAGGGGATGGGCATCGCGCCCGGCGAGACGGTGGCGGATATCGGCGCCGGCAGCGGCTACTACGCGGTGCGGTTGAGCCCCCGGGTCGGGCCGCGGGGCCGCGTGCTCGCCGAGGACGTGACGCCGTCCTACCTGGCGGCCTTAGAGAAGCGGGTGAAGGCGCTCGGGAACGTCACGGTCGTGCGCGGCGAGCCGCACGACCCGCGCCTGCACCCGGCCTCGGTGGACGCGGCGATCCTCGTCCACATGTACCACGAGATCACCCAGCCCTTCGGCCTGCTCCACAACCTCGCCGCCGCAATGCGGCCGGGTGGGCGGGTCGGGATCGTGGATGCCGACGCCGTTCCCTCCCGGCACGGCACCCCGCCGGCGCTTCTGCGCTGCGAGCTCGCCGCCGCGGGCTACCGCGAGACCGGCTTCCGGCCGCTCGCGGATGGGGCCTACCTCGCGGTGTTCGCGGCCCCGGCGGCGGAGGCGCGCCCGCGGCCGGAGACGGTCCGGCCCTGCCGCGACGACGCGACGGCGCGGTAGCGGCGCCTCAGGAGCGCCAGCGCAGCTCGCGGCGCTCCAGCGGGTTGACGAACGGGCGCCCGTCGCGGGCCGATTCCAGGGCCTCGCGCTTCAGCCGGAAATACCATTGCGAGGGCAGGTCGCCCTGGCCGAACAGCACCATGGTGGGCTTGCGGTCGAGCCCGTCCTGCGCGTGCTGGAGCACCTGCTGGTCCTGGGTCAGGAACTGTCGCATCAGCGGGCGCGCGACCGGCTTGAGCAGGTTCAGGGTCGGCATGCTCCAGTAGAGGGCGTTGGTGAGCAGCGTCCGGTCCGGCGTCAGCGGCGTCGCGAAGGTGTAGTTCGCCACCCGCTTCGCCCCCGCGCGGATGCGCTCCAGGCGCACGCCGGGCAGGCGGAACTCGATCTCGACCTCGGGGATGCCGCCGAGCAGGCGGTAGACCGGTGAACTTGTCGTGGTGGCGTGGCTCGTCATCACGAAGCCGTGGGGCACCGGCTGGAAGGTCTTCACCTTCTCGCGGAGCTGCTTCGAGGGCCGGAACCACCACGAATCGTGGACGAAGGCGACGTGCCCGGGATCGACGAGGCTCAGCGTCGTCAGGTCGAAGGAGGCCTCGACCTCCAGCTCGACCACGAGGGAGCCGGCCGGCTCGAAATCCAGCGCCGGCACCTCCGGCACCGCGCCGGCGGCGGGGCCGAGATGCGGGTTGACCCAGAGGAAGCCGGCGCTCTCCCGGACGGGGAAGCGCTGCACCTGGATGCGAGAGAAGTCGGCGGCGTCGTGCTCCGACAGGGTCGGGACGTCGCGGCAGCGCCCGTCGGTGCCAAAGCGCCAGCCGTGGAACGGGCACATCAGGGTGTCGCCGTCGAAGCGGCCCTTCGACAGGGCCATGCCGCGGTGGGGGCAACGGTCGCGCAGCGCGAAGGGCGCGCCGTCGGGGGCGCGGCCCAGGACGATCTGCTCGCCGTTCAGCGCCACGGCCCGCAGGGCCGACCGGCCGCCCGCCCTGCCGAGGCTCCGGGACTGCCCGACGCAGTACCACGCGTTGCCGAGCGGCTGGCGCATCGCGTCGGGATCGAGCGCGGCCTCGTCGGCAGGGCGCGGCGGGTTGGCGAAGGGCGCGTTCAAGGCGGTTCGGGCAGACCTCGGGGCGCCCGTCATACGCCCGGCCGCCGGGACGGGGAAGCGCCGGGCCGGGGAGGACAAACGGGCGCAGGCGCGGGGCTTCACAAGCCGGGCGCGGCCACCTACCTTCGCTTCACCCGCAACCAACGAAAGGAGGTGATCCAGTGTCTCATTGTCATCAGCCGTGTGTCTCGGCTCATCGGACCTGGACCGTCGCCTCCGGCGCGTCGCTCTAAGACGCGTCAGAGACCCGATCTCGGGACAGTTCCGCCGGACAACACGGTTCGGCAATGGAAGGGCCACCCTCTCGGGTGGCCCTTCGGCGTTTCAGGGTCCGGACATGCGGTCGGCGCCGCTCAGCGCCGCTCAGCGCCGCTGGGACTGGAACAGCGGCTGGGCCAGCGCCTCGGTCCGGGCGCGCCACAGGTCGCGCTCCTCGCGCAGGGCGTCGCGCTCGCCGGCCAGGGTCAGCCGCTCGGCCCGCAGGGCGTCCCGCTCGGCGATCGCCCGGTCGCGCTCGGCGCGCAGCTCCTCGCGCTCGGCCCGGAAGCGCTCCCGCTCGCCGCGGAACTCCTCGCGCTCGACGCGGACGTCCTCCTGCTCGGCCCGGAGATCCTCAAGGGAGCCGATCTCGTCGCGGATATGCTCGCGGAGCGTCCGGATCTCGTCGGCCAGGATGGCCTGTAGCTCGTCCTGGCGCTCGGCCTCGACGCGGAGCCTGGCCTTCAGCATCAGGTTCTCGGCCATCAGCTCGGCGATGTCGGGATCCTCGGCGGCGGCCCGCGGCGCCTCGGGGGCCGGGACGACGCGGGGCGACCACGCCGTCTCCCCGCCGCGCGGCCGCTTCGCCTCGGGCAGGGTCTCCTCGGGCCGGGCATCGCCGCGGGCCTCGGCCGGCGCCTGGGCCTTCATCGCCGTCAGCCAGTCGCGGAGCGGACCGGTCGCGGGAAAGCTGCCGGACTCGGTCGGCGAGTGAGAGCGGGCGGGTTCCGACATCGGCGGGCGTCCTGATCGAATATGGCCCGAAGACAATCCCAAGATGCTTAACGATCGGTAAAAGTTAACACCGATCGGCGGCTCGTTTCGGCACCGTCGCGGCGCCGGGCCGGCCGAAAAATTGACTTTCCGGCCGGCTGCCGCTACGCCCCGGCCTCCCGATCCGTAGCAGATCGACCGATGCCAAGCCGACCGGTCCCGCGAGGCCGGAGGTCAACGCCCGACAGCGCGTCCGCGCCCTCGGGCGCGATGGGCGTTGGCCGATATGCGAGGACGGGATCCGCCGGCCGAGGCACCCGCATGACGCGAGATCAAGAAGCGTTGAAGATCGAGGACGCGATCAACGAGACCTGCCCGTGGTCGGGCAAGCCGATCTCGGCGGACTCGCTGACCCTCTACAACGGCGCCGTGGTGGGCTTCTGCAACCCGGACTGCCGGGACAAGTTCGCCAAGGCCGTGCGCGGCTTCGAGGCCGCCCTCCAGGCGCGCCGCGTCGAGCGCGCCGGGCTCGAGCAGTAACGGCGGGGCGTCAGGAACATGTTCGAAGGCCTGTCCGACCGCCTCTCCGGCATCCTCTCGGGGCTCACCCGTCGCGGCGCCCTGACCGAGGCCGACGTCACCGCCGCCATGCGCGAGGTGCGCCGCGCCCTGCTGGAGGCCGACGTCGCCCTCGAGGTGGTCCGCGGCTTCACCGACCGGGTGAAGGAGAAGGCCGTCGGCGCCGTTGTGCTCAAGTCGGTGACGCCCGGCCAGATGGTCGTGAAGATCGTCAACGACGAGCTCGTGGCGATGCTCGGCACCGACGCCGAGACCGTCGATCTCAACGCCCCCGCCCCGGTGCCGATCCTGATGGTCGGCCTGCAGGGCTCGGGCAAGACCACGACCACCGCCAAGATCGCCCGGCGCCTCTCCGACCGCGAGAAGCGCAAGGTCCTGCTCGCCTCGCTCGACACCCGCCGCCCGGCCGCCATGGAGCAGCTCGCGGTGCTGGCCAAGCAGGTCGGCGTGGAGAGCCTGCCGATCATCGCCGGCCAGTCGGCGGTGCAGATCGCCAAGCGCGCCATGGACGCGGCCCGCCTCGGCGGCTTCGACGTGGTGATGCTCGACACCGCCGGCCGCACCACGGTGGACGAGGGCCTGATGGCCGAGGCCGCCGAGGTGAAGGCCGCGACGAGGCCCCACGAGGTGCTGCTCGTCGCCGACGCGCTCACCGGCCAGGACGCGGTCAATACCGCCCGCGCCTTCGACCAGCGGCTCGGCGTCACCGGCATCGTGCTGACCCGCATGGACGGCGATTCCCGCGGCGGCGCGGCGCTGTCGATGCGCGCCGTCACCGGCAAGCCGATCAAGCTCGTCGGCGTCGGCGAGAAGGTCGACGCGCTGGAGGAGTTCCACCCGGCCCGCGTGGCCAACCGCATCCTCGGCATGGGCGACATCGTCTCGCTCGTCGAGAAGGCCGCCGAGACCATCGACCACGAGCAGGCGCTCCGCACCGCGGAGAAGATGCGCAAGGGCAAGTTTGACCTGGAGGACCTCTCCATGCAGCTCGCCCAGATGGAGAAGATGGGCGGCATCGGCGGCCTGATGGGCATGCTGCCCGGGATGGGCCAGATCAAGAAGCAGGTCGAGGGCGCCAACCTCGACGAGAAGATGTTCAAGCGCCAGCGGGCGATCATCTCGTCGATGACCCCGCAGGAGCGGAAGAATCCCGACCTCCTCAAGAACAGCCGCAAGAAGCGCATCGCGGCGGGCTCGGGGGTCGACGTCTCGGAGATCAACAAGCTCCTGAAGATGCACCGGACCATGGCCGACATGATGAAGGCGATGGGCCAGGGCAAGCGCGGGATCGGGCAGGCGCTCGGCTCGATGTTCGGCCTGGGCGGCGGCGGGGTGGGCGGTGGCATGGGCGGTGGAATGCCCGGCCTCCCGCCCGGCATGCCGGAGCCGACGCCGGAGCAGATCGCGCAGCTCGAGAAGCAGTTCGGCGGCAAGCTGCCGCCGATGCCGCCGGGACTGGGCGGGGGCGGGATGCCCAAGCTTCCCGGACTTCCGGGCCTCGGCGGCCCGAAGCTGCCGGGTCTCGGTGGGTTCATGCCGGGGAAGAAGAAATGAGCGTGCTCGCGGCCCAGGCCGTCGATCCCGAACTCGCGCGCCTGCGGGACAGCATCGACAATTTCGATGCGGCGCTGATCCACCTCCTCGCCGAGCGTTTCCGCTGCACGCAGCGGGTCGGCGAGCTCAAGGCCCGAAAGGGGATCCCCCCTTCCGATCCGGACCGGGAGGCCCGTCAGGTCGCCCGGCTCCGCAAGCTCGCGGTCGAGGCCAAGCTCGACCCCGACTTCGCCGAGAAGTTTCTGGCCTTCGTGGTCAAGGAAGTCATTCGGCACCACCAATCGATCAAGGCGGACCACGAGTCCCAGATCGAGCAACAGCGAAAGTAGTCAGACCATGGCCCTCAAGATCCGTCTCACCCGCGGCGGCGCCAAGAAGCGCCCCTACTACCGCATCGTCGTCGCCGACGCCCGCGCCCCGCGCGACGGCCGCTTCATCGACAAGGTCGGCGCCTACGACCCGATGAAGGCCAAGGACGATCCGGCCCGCATCGTGCTCGACAACGAGAAGATCCAGAGCTGGCTCGCCAAGGGCGCGCAGCCGACCGACCGCGTCCTGCGCTTCCTCGACCAGGCCGGCCTCGCCAAGCGCCCGACCCGCAACAACCCGCAGAAGGCCGAGCCGGGCGAGAAGGCCAAGGAGCGCGCCGCCAAGCGCGCCGAGAAGGCCGCCGCTCCCGCCGAGGACGCCGCCGCGTAAGGCGCACCGGTCATGGCGCGCCGCCCCGCAGGTCCCACCTCCCGCGACGGCGGCCGCCGAGGCCGCACGAGCTCGGCGATCGGCAAGATCGCGCCCGACGCGGCGACCTCGCCCAAGGCGCCGGCCCCCAAGCCGGCGCCCCGGCCCGCGCCGCCCGATCCGAACCTCGTCCTGCTGGGCGAGTTCGGGCGGGCGCACGGCCTCACCGGCGAGGTCCGGCTCAAATCCTACACCGGCGATCCGCAGGCGATCGCCGGCTACGGAACGCTCCAGACGGCCGACGGCCGGACGCTGACGCTCGCCGACGTGCGTCCCGCCCCCGGCCCGTCGCCCGACATGCTGATCGCCCGGGTCAAGGGCGTCTCGGGCCGCAGCGCCGCGGAGGCGCTCAACCGCGTCGCCCTGTACGTTCCCCGCGACCGTCTGGCCGCGCCCGAGGACGACGACGAGGTCTACGCCGCCGACCTGATCGGCGCCGCGGCGGTGGACGAGGCCGGGACCCTCGTCGGGACGATCGTGGCCGTGCCGAATTACGGCGGCGGCGACCTCCTGGAACTGCGCTCGCCGAACGGCGGCGCCACCGCGCTCCTGCCCTTCACGAAGGCCTTCGTGCCGGTCCTCGACGTGGCGCAGCGCCGCGTCACCGTCGTCGCGCCGGAGGACCTGTTCGCGGCGCCGGGTGAGAAGCCCGCGGACGATCCGGGCTAGGGACGGCGGTCGGTCCGCGCGCCGGCGGCGCGTCCGGAGTCCGGGCGGCGCCCTGGCCGCGACCGCCCTCAGTGCCCCCCGGCCGGCGCCCCGCCGCCGAGCTTGACGCTCTTCAGGCTCAGGGCCAGCGGGACCGCGCAGGCCGCGACGAGGCCGAGCACCCAGAACACGTCGATATAGGCCCAGTAGGCCACCTGCGTGCTGAGCACGCTCCCGATCCACGCCGTCGCCTGGTTCTGGGCCTCGATCCCGGCGTAGCCGTGCTCGGAGAAGTACTGCGTCGCCTGCCGCATGGTCTCCTGGTAGGCCGGCGAGGCCGGGTTGACGCTCTCCACGAGGCGGCTCTGATGGAACTGGCTCCGGTAGGCCAGGATGTTCTGGGCGAGCGAGACACCCATCGAGCCGCCGACGTTGCGGGCGACGTTGATCAGCGCCGAGGCCTGGTCGGTCTGGTCCTTGCGGATCCCCTCGTACGAGGCCGAGGTGATCGACAGGAACACCATCGGCAGGCCGATGCCGATATAGACCCGCGACCACGCGAAGAACGCGAAGGTCGTGCTGCCGTCGATCCGCGTCAGGTCGTACATGCCCAGCGCCACGATGGTCATGCCGGTGGCGATCAGCCATTTCGGCTGGACGTAGGACGAGATCCGGCCGGTGAGGAACATCATCACCACCGTGACGATGCCGCCCGGGCCGAGGACGAGGCCCGACAGGGTGGCGGTGTAGCCGTAATATTCCTGCGTGATCTGCGGGATGAACTGCGTGGTGGCGATCAGGATCGCCCCGGTGAACATCATCACCAGGAAGCACGAGCCGAACTGTCGGTTGCCGATGAGGCGGAGGTCGACGGCCGGGTTCTCGCGGGTCAGCAGCCACGGGATCATGGCGATGAACGAGACGACCATCAGCACGCCGGACACGTTCATCAGCGTCGAGGTGCCGAACCAGTCCTTCCGCTGGCCCTCGTCGAGGATCACCTCCAGCGAGCCGAGGAACAGGGCGACCAGCACGAAGCCGACGATGTCGAAGCGGATGCCCTTGCGCACCAGGGCGCGGCGCTCCTTCTTGGCCGCGTCGCTGTCCTCGATCAGCCAGTACATCAGCCCGAGGGCGATCACGCCCACCGGCCCGTTGATCAGGAAGCACCAGTGCCAGGAGGCGTTGTCGGAGAGCCAGCCGCCGAGCGTCGGGCCGATCACCGGCGCCACCACGATGGCGACCCCGTAGAGCGCGAAGGCCTGGCCGCGCTTCGCCGGCGGGAAGGAATCGGCCAGGATCGACTGCGCGAGCGGCGCCATGCCGCCGCCGCCGAGCCCCTGCATCACCCGGAACAGCAGCAGCGATTCCAGGCTCCAGGCGAAGCCGCACAGGATCGACGAGACGGTGAACAGCGCCACCGACCACATGAAGAACGCCTTGCGGCCGTAGCGCTTGGCCAGGAAGCTCGACGCCGTGAGCGTGATCGCGTTGGCGACGAGGTAGCTCGTCACCACCCAGGCCGCCTCGTCCGGACCGACCGCGAGGCCGCCCGAGATGTAGCGCAGGGCCACGTTGGCGATGGTGGTGTCGAGCACCTCCATGAAGGTCGCCAGCGCGACCACGCCGGCGATCAGCCACGGATTGTGGCCGCCCGGCGCCTTCCCGGACGCGGACCTGCCGCCCGCCGCCTTGCCGCCTGCCGCCTTGCCCACACCCGGCCTGCGCCCCGGCGCGGCCGCGCTCCCCCGGCCGGCCACGGCGCTCACCGCACCGTGACGGTCGGGACGATCGACATGCCCGGGCCGATCGACACGTCCGTCGGCCAGGTCTTGACCACGATCTTGACCGGGATGCGCTGAGTCACCTTCACGTAGTTGCCGGTGGCGTTCTGCGCCGGCAGCAGGCTGAAGGCCGTGCCCGAGCCCGGCTGCACCGAGGCCACCGTGCCCTGGATCTTGCGGCCGGGATACGCGTCGATCTCGATGTCGACCGGCTGGCCCGGCCGCATGTCGGTGATCTGCGTCTCCTTGAAGTTCGCCGTCACCCAGATGTCGTCGGGCACGAACATCGCCAGGGTCTGGCCGGCCTGGGCGAGCTGGCCGACGCCGCCGGTGAGCCGCACGACGCGGCCGGCCTGCACGGCGCGGACCGTCGTGTAGCCGAGGTTCAGCTCGGCCTGCTCGACCTGCGCCCGGTCGCGGCCGAGCTGCGCCTGGGTCGAGGCCTTCTGGGCCTGGAGCGAGCCGACCTGCTTCTGCGCGGCGACCACGCTGGCATTGGCGCTCTGGACCGCCGCCTGCCGCTGCTGCAGCGTCGAGGTCGCCGACTGCGACTGCTGGACCGAGCCGGAGCCGCGCTCGGCGAGGTCCTTGTAGCGGGCCGCGTCCTCCTGGGCGAACTTCAGCGCCGCCTCGGCGGTGGCGACCTGCGCCTTGGACACCTCGATGTTGGCGTACTGCGCCTGGATCTGCGCGTCGATGTTCTTGATGCCGGCCTCGTCGGCGGCGACCTGCGCCTTCGCCTGGTCGAGGGCGATGTCGTAGTCGCGCTGGAAGACCTGGAAGAGGATCTGGCCGGCCTCGACGTGCTGGTTGTCGGTGACCGGCACGTCCACGAGGTAGCCGCCGACCTTCGGCTGGATCGAGATGCTGCGCGCGTCGACGAAGGCGTCGTCGGTGCTCTCGTAGGGGTGCATGTAGAGCAGCCAGTAGAAGAACACGCCGACGCAGAGCGCGACGACCGCAAGCCCGCCGAGCAGGAATGCGAGCGGGTGGCGCCGCAGGACGTTGGGGCGCCGCGCCTCGTCCCCGTCGTCGTCGGAATCCGCCGCGTCGTCATCGGCCTGCCTGTCCCGCGCCTCGGGCGCGCCGTCGGCCTCGTCCGCGCCGGGCTTGCGCGCGGTGTCCCGGTCGGACTCGCGGTCCGCGGCCGGCGCGGCGCGGTTGAGATCGAGCACGTCGCGCTCGCGCGCGACGGCCCGGCCGTCGGCCGGCCGCGGGCGCGCCTCGTCCTCGGAGAGGTGCCGCTGATCGTCGAACATGGAAAGTCGTCGCCCGATGGGCCGGCCACCCGGGGGTGACCGGGCTTGTCGCATCGCCCGTCTCAGGCAGCAAAAGCCGGCCGCAGGCCCAAGGTTCCACGCGCGGATCAGCCCGCCTAGGAACGCATGCCGCACTGCGGCGTTCTGCGCCCGGAACCTTTGCCGTTCCCGGCCTCAAGGCCCAGGAGTTCGCCATGACCAGCAGCCCATCCCCGACGCCGAACCGCCCCGGTTCCGGCCCCGCGACCGCCCCCTCCGGCATCCCGCTCGTCGGCGCGGCGCGCCTCGACGCCATGAGTGCGGCCCTGGCGCGGAACTGGTGGCTCGTCGCCCTGCGCGGCGTCATCGCGGTCCTGTTCGGGGCGATCGCGTTCATCGCGCCGGGCGCCTTCGTGCTGTCCCTGGTCCTGTTCTTCGCCGCCTACATGCTCGTCGACGGCGTCGTCGCCGTCGTCGGCGCGGTCCGGGCCGCGCAGCGCCACGAGCGCTGGGGCTTCATGCTGGTCGAGGGCCTCGTCGACATCGTGGTGGGCGTCGCCGCGGTGCTGGTGCCGGCCGCGGCCGTCTGGGCCTTCGTGCTGCTGCTCGCCGCGTGGGCGCTGGTCACCGGCGGCCTGATGATCGCCGCCGCCTTCCGCCTGCACCTCCATTACGGGCGCTGGTGGCTGGGCCTCGGTGGCGTCGTGTCGATCCTGTTCGGCCTCGCGCTGCTCATCAACCCGGGCATGTCGGCCCTGGTGCTGACGTGGTGGATCGGCTCCTACACCTTCGCCTTCGGCATCCTCCTGCTGATCCTGGCCTTCAAGCTGCGCGCCCAGCACGGCGCCGTCGGTCCGGGAGCGCCGCTCGGCCGGTGAGCCGGCCGGGACCGGATCGGGCCCCGTGGCCCGATCCACACGGTGGCGGCGCGATCGACGCGCCGCCCGTCCCGCGACCCAACGGCTGCGGGACACCGCGACGGATGCGGCTTAGAAGGCTCGGTCGGCCGGATCGGCCGGTCCCGGAACACGCACCACGATGACGCCCGACGCGCCGGAACGCGCCCCGGCCGACGGGCCGAAACCGCCGAAGCCGGACCCCGCCGCCGACGCCCCGGACCCGCGGCTCGCCGCCCGGGAGGCCGGGCGGGCCGCGCGCGACCTCGCGCGCCATCTCCGGACCCTCCTCGCCGCGGCCGGGCTCGGCCTCGCGCGGACCGGCCGGGCCCTGTCGGCCCGCGCGGCGGAGCGCGCGGCGCGGGCGCGACGGGCACCGGCGGAGCGCCCGCCCGCCGTCGCCGAGACGGACGCGCGCGCCCTGAACCGGCGTTCCCGGCCGATCCTCGGCCGCCGGCACCCGGCCCTGCTCGCCGCCGCCCTGGTGGTCCTGCTGCCGGCCCTGGCGCTGGCGATCTACCTGTTCGCGGCCTTCGTGAGCCTGCCGCCGCTGGGCGGCGCCGTGGTCGAGACTGGCCAGCGGGCGATCACCGTCGAGGCCGACGACGGCCGGGTCTTCGCCACCCGCGGCAGCTTCCGCGGCCAGAAGCTCACCGCGGCCGACCTGCCGCCGCACCTCGCCCAGGCGATCGTGGCGATCGAGGACCGCCGCTTCTACAGCCACTGGGGCATCGACCTGCGCGGCCTCGTCCGGGCGGCGTGGCGCAATCTCCGCGGCGGCGGCGTGCGCGAGGGCGGCTCGACCATCACCCAGCAATATGTCCGCCTGACCTCCCTCAACCAGGAGAAGACGCTCTGGCGGAAGGTGCAGGAAGCCTTCCTGGCGCTGCGGGTCGAGTCGACCATGAGCAAGGACGCGATCCTGCTCGGCTACCTCGACTCCGCGTATTTCGGCGCCGGCGCCTACGGGGCGGACGCGGCGGCGCGGCGCTACTTCGGCAAGCCCGCCAAGGCGCTGAACCTGCCGGAATCGGCGATGCTGGCCGGTCTGGTGCGGGCGCCCTCGCAGCTCGCCCCGACCCGCAACCTCGGGGGCGCCAAGGAGCGCGCCGACGTGGTGCTCCAGGCCATGGTCGAGACCGGCGCGATCTCGCAGGCCGAGGCCGACGCCGCGCGCAAGCAGAGCGTGACCCTGAAATCGCCCCCCGAGGCGCCGCCCGGCACCAACTACTTCCTCGACATGATCGCGGGCGACGTGAAGCGCCTCGCCGGCACCGACGGCGACATGACGGTGCGCTCGACCCTCAACCTCGACCTGCAGAGCCTCGCCGAGGGCGTCGTGGCCCGCCGCCTCGACAAGGACGGTGCCCGCCGCAAGGACGGTGCCCGCCGCAAGGTCGGCCAGGCCGCCATGGTGGTGCTGTCGAAGGAGGGCGCGATCCTCGCCATGGTCGGCGGCCGCGACTACGAGGACAGCCAGTTCAACCGCGCCGTCCAGGCCAAGCGCCAGCCCGGCTCCCTGTTCAAGCTCCTCGCCTACCTGACGGCCTACGAGAAGGGCTACACGCCGGAATCCGTGATGGTCGACCGCCCGGTCCAGATCGGCGACTGGCAGCCCGAGAACGACGACGGCCGCTACCGGGGGCCCGTGCCCCTGCGGACCGCCTTCGCGCTCTCGATCAACACCGTGGCGGCCCAGCTCGGGCAGGATGTCGGCATCCCGGCGGTGATCGCCACCGCCCGCAAGCTCGGGATCCAGTCGGACCTGCCCAACGTGCCGAGCCTCGTCCTCGGCTCGGGCGCCGTGAGCCTCCTGGAGATGACCCGCGCCTACGGCTCGGTCCTGTCCGGGCGCACCCCGCTCCAGTCCTACGGCATCCAGGCGATCCGCGGGGCCGCGCCGCAGCCGCTCTACGTCCGCGCCGACGCGGGCCCGGGCCCGATGCTGGCGCAGGAACCGCGCACCATGATGCTCGATTCGCTGCAGGCGGTGGTGGAATCCGGTACCGGCCGCGCCGCGCGGGTGCCCGGCCAGATCATCGGCGGCAAGACCGGCACGAGCCAGGATTTCCGCGACGCGTGGTTCGTCGGCATGACCCCCGACCTCGTGGTCGGGATCTGGGTCGGCAACGACGACGACAGCCCGATGAACCGCATGTTCGGCGGCGAGATGCCGGCCGGGATCTTCCACGACTTCGTCCAGCGGGCCGCCGAGAAGCTCGCGAAGGGCAAGGCCCGCCCCTCGGCGGAGCGGGCCGAGCCGGCCCGGGCCGCCGCCGCGCCCGCGGCCGAACCTGTCGCGGCCGGCGAGGTCCGCGGCGTGCCGGAGGTGATCGATACCGGCACCCTCAACCTGCGCGGGCGGGTCGTGCGCCTCCTCGGCGTGGTCGGCGAGCGCGGCCATCTCGCCCGCCAGCTCGCCAGCTACCTGCGCCGCCGCGAGGTGGTCTGCACCGGCCTGTCCGACGGGGCCACGGCCCGCTGCCGCATCGAGGGCGACGACCTCGCCGGGCTGATCCTGGCCGCGGGCGGCGCCCGCGCCTCCGAGGACGCCCCGCCGGACCTCCTGGGCGCGGAGGAGCAGGCGCGCGCCGAGCGGGTCGGGCTGTGGGGCCGGTGAGGCGCTAGCCTGCCCCGAGCTTCGCCAGCGTCCGCGGGTCGGGGACGCCGTCGAAGTAGCGCGCAAGCGCGTCGGCGAAGACCGGCTCGCCCGGCACGGCGCGGGCGAACAGCGTCATGCTGGAGCGGAACTTCAGATCGTCGGGCGAGCCGAAGATCGCGTGGGCCGAGCGCCCGGCGACGGCGTTGACGGCCGCCGTGCAGGCGCGCAGGCGCGCGCCGAGCACCGGGTGCGCCGCGTAGGCCTGCGCCTCCGCGAGAGACCCGATGGCGTAGCGCTGCGCCATCGGGCTCGCGCCGAGCCCGGCGATCTGCGGGAAGATGAACCACATCCAGTGGCTGCGCTTGTCGCCGGCCTGCAACTCCGCCAGGGCGCGCCCGTAGACGCCCTCCTGCGCGGCGACGAAGCGGCCGAGGTCGTAGGTGTCGCTCATGCGCGGCTCCGTTGTTCCGGTCCCGCACCGTCAACCGCGCGGCGCCCGCGGGGATGCAGGCGCGGGTCCGGAGTGCCGCTGACGCCGCGCCGGGATTGGTGTAAGCGCCGCCCATGCTCGGAACGCTCGTCGCCTTCATGGTCGCGAACCCGGCGATGAGCCACGCCCTGACGGCGATCCCCGAGACCGCCGGAATGGCGGCCGTTCTGCTCCTGCTGCGCAGTCCCCGACCGGAAGGCGTCGCGGCGCTCGTGGTCTCGACCTACTATTACGGCCGCGAGGCCGGGCAGCGGGAACACGCCCTCAAGCACGCGGGCTGGGACGCCGTTCAGGCGCATCTCGGCGCCGAGTTCCTGTACGGCTGGTCCCTGCCGAATCTGCAGCAGTGGGTGGCGCCGACCTGCGCGGCCTGGGCGGTCGCGGCCGCGATCTATCTGGTCCGGTCGCGGATGGCGCGGGCGGCTCCGCCGGGTGCCCGGCTCAGGCGCGGGTGAACGGTCCGTCCGACGGCCCGATCTCGCTCCGGTCTCCGAGGAGCCGCCGGCCCGAGGCGATGATCTGGACCGTCTCGCGGCTGGAGCACTGGCGCCGCGCCAGGGCCTCCAGGTCGCGCAGGTAGTCGATGAGGGGACCACGCTGCTTGTCGGCTCGGCCGATCACCGGCTCGACCTTGGCGGTCACGAGGCCGCCGACCGTGTCCCAGAACTCCGCCGGTTGGATCGCGGCGTCGCCCATCGCAGGCTCGTGCATCCCCGGTCTCCGCTGTGCTCGCACCGCTCTTGTCGAGCGTTTCGGCCGCCGGCGCATTGACCCATGTTGAAGACGCTCCTCCGGAGCGCGGGGCTCGCGGCATCGTCATCCGCGCGCCGGGCGATCCGGCGGGGCAGCATCCGGTGCGCCGCCCCATAATGGACCGCGCCACCGCGCGCGTTTCGGATCGACCGCAGGGAGCCCGCATGCCCGCCGACGACGTCCCAACCCGCGATGCCCGCGCACCCGAGCCCGCACGGACGCGCGCGCCCCCGGCCGGGGAGAGCCGCCTCCGCTCGATCGCCAAGGCCGTGAGCTGGCGCGTCGTCGGGAGCCTCGACACACTGCTGCTGTCCTACCTGTTCACCGGCAGCGTGCTGGTCGCCGGCTCGATCGCCTCGACCGAGACCGTGACCAAGACCGTGCTGTACTACCTCCACGAGCGCGGCTGGGGCCTGATTCCCCTCGGTCGCGCCTGAGATCCGTCCGGGAGGCCGCGTTGCCCGCCAGCTCCGCCCCGCCGCCCGGCGGCCTGACATCCTCGAGAGCCCGAACCGGAGAGAGCCGCATGCCGCAGATCACCGTCGGAGGACTCGGCCTCCGCTACCACCTCGAGGGCCCGGAGGACGCCCCGGTCGTCGCTTTCTCGAACTCGCTGGGGGCGACCCTGGAGATGTGGGACGCGCTGGTGCCCGCGCTGACGGGGCGTTACCGGACGCTGCGCTACGACACGCGCGGCCACGGCGGGTCGGAGACGCGCGACCGGCCGGTCGCGATCGCGGATCTGGCCGGCGATCTCGCGGGCCTTCTGGACGCCCTCGGCATCGGACGCGCCCATCTCGTCGGCCTCTCGCTCGGCGGGATGACCGTGCAGGCGCAGGCGAGCGCCGATCCCGGACGCGCGCTCAGCGCCACCCTGATGGCGACGGCGGCCTTCCTGCCGAGCCTGCAGAGCTGGGACGAGCGCGCCGCGACCGTGCGCGCCCAGGGGACGGCGGCCGTGGTCGAGGCGACGCTGGGGCGCTGGTTCACGCCGGGTTTCGCGGAGCGCGCCCCCGAGACGGTGCGGGCTGTCCGCGAGCGATTCCTGGCCTGCGATCCGGCCGGCTACGCGGTGTGCTGCGGGGCGATCGGGCGCATGGATCTCCGTCCGGCGCTCGGAGCCATCACCGCGCCGACCCTGGTGATCGCCGGCCGCGACGATCCCTCGACGCCCCCGGCCATGGCCGAGGAGATCTGCGGCGGCATCGCTCAGGCCGAACTCGTCGTGCTGCCCCGGGCGGCGCACCTGCTCGCCGTCGAGCGCGCCGAGGCGGTCGGCGGCTACCTGCGCGCCTTCCTCGACCGCGCCGCGCCGGGCGCGTAGGCGGGCCGCAGCGGCGCCGTCCCGTCAGTCGCCCGAGCGTCCGGGACCGCGCGCCGCTTCAGTGGCAGGCGATCCCGACATCGGCGGGCGACATCCCGCGCGCCAGGCGCCGCCCGGTCCGCAGCAGCGCCTGCCCGAGCAGCGACACGGTCAGCGCGTCGCCGTCCTGCTCGGCCAGCCGATAGGCCGCGAGCAGGGCGTCGCCGAGATCGCCGAGCGTTGCCGCCGGCTCCGCGTCCGCGCGCTCCGGCCGGCTCTCGGCAATCCGGTCGCGTCCGTCCGCCGCCGCCGCGCCGTGCGGTCCCTCGGTCAGCGCGACCGGTCTCGCGCGGCGTCTCGCGTTGCCGTCGTCCTCTGGTGAGCCGTTCCGCATCGTCTTGGTCCCTCAACCACCTCGAGGGTGCACCTACAGGTTGCGGACCGTCAACTCCCTCCGACCGCGCCCGGCGAGCGGTCGAGCGTCGCAGCCGCCGCGGCGGTCGGACGGGGTGTCGGACGGGGTGTCGGATGTTCCGCAGGCGCGGGAGCGGCCGGAGCCCGCAGAACAATCGCCGCGATCCACAACTTTTACGTGCAGGCCCCATGGATCGGAGCGTCCGGGCGAAGGTTCAGGGTCGCCATGAACGCAGCAAGGCCCCCGCGGTCAGCGCCGCGGAGGCCTCGCTCATCCACGCTCCATCAGGAGCGCGCGGACGGTTTTACTTGATGAGGGCCAGGAGAGCCTTGCCGGCCTTGGAGTTCAGCTCCTTGGCGTCGAGGGTGCCGTCGTTGTCCGGGTCGGCCAGCTTGAAGCGCTCGCCGACGGCCGCGAGGTACTCCTTCTTGTCGAGCGTGCCGTCGCTGTCCGGATCGGCCTGCTTCACGCCGGAGGCGCTCAGGCGGCCCTTCAGCTCCTTGGCGTCGAGGGTGCCGTCGGCGTCCTTCTCGAGACGGTCGAAGGTCGCCGAGGCCACCGCCTCCACTTCCTTCATGTCGACGGTGCCGTCGTTGTCGGTGTCGATCATCTTGACGGCGCTCGTTCCGCTCATCGGCTTGGCGAAAGCGGCCGGAGCGGAGAGGCCGCACACCGCGAGGGTGACCGCCGCGAAGCCACTGATGAAACGTGAGGTCATTGCCAGATGCTCCCGAAATTTAATGCTCGATCTTCCTAGTCTCCGACTCGCCGTGCCGCAAGTGCGAAATTCGACCCTGTGGGTTGCGTGCTGTCCCGGGCCGCGCTTCGGAGACGCGGCATAGAAAAAGGGGCCGGCGCGAGCCGACCCCCGAAGAGAGCGCACAATCGCCGACAGGCGATTCGCGCGGTGATTCAGTATCCGTAGCCGCGTCGCGTCACCGGGCGGTCGTCGTCGAACCGCTGGCGTCGGTAGAGACGATCCTCGTCATAGGCGCGGTCGCGCCGATACTCTTCGTGGCGGAAGTCGCGATCCCGCTGGGCGCGGGAGCGCAGGTCGACACTCGGCCCGTCGGGACCGATATCGATTCGCTGCGCCGCAGCGGGGACGACGCTCGTCAGGGAGGCGGCCAGGACGGCGCCGGCAAGCAGGGTCTTCATGGGACTCTCCTTCGTGCGTTCGGAGTCCAACCCGTCCTCGCGCCGATCGTTCCCGATGTTCTCCCGTTCTTCCCGGAGCCGACACAGATCCGGGCTGATCAGGCGAGCGTCGCCAGGTCCTGAAACCAGTGCTGCGCCTGGACGTAGTTCTTCACCCGCGACGACAGAGCGTGCGGATTGGTGTCGTGAACGACCCAGACCTGCACGGCATCGTCCACGACGATTTCGTGGATGCGCGCGAGCAGCCGGTTCTGCTCGGCCACGTCGAGGCTCGCCTTCACCTTGTCGCAGAGGGCGTCGACCTCGGGGTTGCGGTAGTGGCTCCAGTTCACGCCGTTCGGCGCGATCTGCCGCGAATCGTAGAAGCGCAGGATCGCGTAGAACGGGTCGGAGGTGACGTAGGCGATGTTGCCGGCGCTGACGCCCTTGAGGCTCGGATCCGCGGCGCCCTGGCGCCACGCCGTGTAGGCCACCTCCAACTCGACGGTCTTGAACGCCACCTGGATGCCGACCTCGGCCCAGCTCTGCTGGACGAACTCGTTGATCGGCAGCGACAGCATTTGCCCGGTGCCGCCGGTCGGGATCAGGACCGTGGCCTTCACGGGGTTCTTCACCGAGTAGCCGGCCTCCTCGACGAGCTTGCGCGCCGCCTCGACGTCGGTCCGGATCTTGAAGCCCGGCTTGCCGAACCACGGGCTCGACTCCTGGACCTGACCGACGGCGGGCTGGGCGAGGCCGCCCATCAGCTCGACGACGCCCGCGCGGTCGATGGCGAGGTTGGCGGCCTTGCGCAGGCGCAGGTCGCGCCAGGGCGAGCCCTCCACCATCGACAGGTGGTAGTTCCAGACATGGGGCGTCTCGTTGCCCACGACCCGCATGCCGGCGGCCTTCAGGCGCGGCACCGCGTCGGGCGCGGGCGTCTCGATCAGGTCGACGCTGCCGGACAGGAGCGCGTTCACCCGGGCGAGGTCCTCGGGCACGCAGGCGAGGGTCAGCTTCGCGAGCTTCGGGACCCGCTTCGGGTTCCAGTAGCCGATGTTCGGCAGCAGCTCGAGGCGCACCCGCGGCACCAGCTGCCCCATCCGGAACGGCCCGGTCCCCGACGGCTCGAAGGCGAACTTCGCCCAGTCCTTCCCGACCTTCTCGTACTGCGCCGGCGACGAGATCAGGAACCAGAGCATCTGGTAGGGGAACAGGCTGTCGGGCGTCTTGGTGACGACCTGGACGGTCTTGGCGTCGACCTTCCGGTAGCTCGCGACGCCGGGCAGGCGCGGGCGGACCTGGGACGCCTGCCGCTGGTCGAAATGCGGCGCCTCCTTGTTCAGCACCTTGTCGAAGTTCCAGATCACCGCGTCGGCATCGAAGGCCGACCCGTCGTGGAAGGCCACGCCCTCTCGCAGGTGGAAGGTCCAGACCTTGGGGTCGGCCGGGTCGGCCTCCCAGGCGGTGGCGAGGCCGGGCACCATCTTGCCCGGCCGGTCGGCGACGTCGAGTTCCCAGGCGACCAGGGGATCGTAGAGGGTCAGTCCGGTGAACTGGTAGCCACCCGCGCCCCGGTCCGGCTGGCCGGTCGTGAGCGGCAGGTCGGTCATGGAGATGCCGTAGGTCAGGGTGCCGGGGGCCGCGCCCTGCGCGCCGGCGCGGCCCGCCGCCCCCAGCGCCGCCAGGGCGACGCCCCCGGCCATCAGGGATCGGCGTGTCGGCTTGATCGGGTTCATCGTGTCTCTCGGCTGAAGGCGCGGGCGCCGCACGGAACGGCACCTGCCCTCGGGCGCGCGGCGGCGCGGCCCGGGCCTCCACCCCATGCTGCATACAGAATGATGCACGCATCGTGCCCAATGGCCGCCGGCGTTCCCCGGACAGCCCGGGGGTCAGGCCTCCCAGACCTGGCCGGGCCTCAGGGCGACGAAGCGCTCGGCCGGGATGCCGGCCCCGCCGAGGGCCGCCGCCAGCGCCTCGGCGGGGCGCTCGACGCCCTCGTCGGTGAGTTGGAACGTGCCCCAGTGGTGGCCCAGCGCCTGCTCGGCGCCGAGCAGGCCGAAGACCTTCACCGCCTCGGCCGGGTCGACGTGCTGCGCCTGCATGAACCAGCGCGGCTCGTAGGCGCCGATCGGCAGCGTCGCGAGGCGCGGCGGCCCGAACCGCGCCCGCACGTCGGAGAAGAGGGCGCCGTCGCCGAAACCGGTGTCGCCGACATGGTAGTGCACGCCGCGGGGCGAGGTGATCACGAAGGCGCACCACAGCGCCATGCGCCGGTCGTTGACGCCCCGGGCCGACCAGTGGTTCGCGGGCGTCAGGTGGACCTGCAGCCCGTCGCCGAGATCGACCGACTGTCCCCAGTCGCGGGTCTCGACATGCATCGTGTCGTCGTAGCCGCGCAGGATCGTGTCGTTGCCCAGCGGCGCCACGATCAGCGGCTGGTGCGCCTGCCAGAGCCGGGCGAGGCTCGGCCCGTCGAGATGGTCGTAGTGGTTGTGGGTGACCAGGATCGCGTCGATCGGCGGCAGGTCGGCGAAGGCGATGCCCGGCGGGTTGACGCGCTTTGGCCCGGCGAAGCGGACCGGGCTCGCGCGCTTGGCGAAGACCGGGTCGATCAGGATGTTCCGGCCGGCGACCTGCACGAGGTAGCTCGCGTGGCCGATCAGCACGACCCGCAGGCCCTCGACGCGCTCCGGCGGCCGGTCGGCCGGGTAGGGGCTGGGGAAGCTCTTGGGCCAGGGCTCGCGCTGCCGCTTGGCTTGCCAGCGCAGCACGTCGGGGAGCGCCTTGTCGGTGGACTGACCGGGCAGGAAGAACCGCAACCCGTCGAAATGGTCAGAGGTCGGGCCGCGGTAGTACGGGTTCCGGCCGCGCCGGTGCGCGGCGTAGCCGACGCCGCCGAGCGTCATGACCGTGGCCGCACTCGCGACCGTGAGCAGGCTGCGCCGTTTCATGGGTCCGAGATGGCCGGAACCGGGGGCCGGTCAAGCACTGCCGCGGCGCGGCGGGGAGCCTCAGGGCGGCTTCGGCGCCGTCTCAGGGACGTCGCTCAGCGTCGTCTGTAGGGACGCATCAGGCGGCCGGAGCGCGCCGGCTCACTCCACCATCTCGGCAGCGAGGGACAGGCGCGCCCGGTAGACCACCTTGCCGACGCCGTCGCGGACGCAGGCCACGTAATCCTGGCGCTCGACCTCCGGCAGCATGTCGCGGGCGATCGCCGACATGATCCGGGTGACCTTGGCGCGGGCCGCCGGAAGGTCCGGCAGGTCGAATCCGACCTCATCGTGGATCGGCTGGGAGCCGTCGTGCAGGTCGATGAAGTAGCGGGGCATCGGCGCCAAGCATCTCTAAGAGAAGTAGTCTGCCGACAGGATTGGTCTTGCTATGGTTAACAGTGCCTTAAAAGCCGAGCTTTGAGGCCGCTCCACGGTCGGGCGAAAGCCGCTTCCGGCCTCGCTGCGCCGCGCCCGACCCGCCCCGGCGTTTCGGAACGCCGCGGGCCGGCGCGGCCCGGCGCGGGAGTCTTCCTCGGCGGCCGCGGCCGGGAGAGCCGCCCGGCCGGCGGATCCGGCGGCCCGATGCCGCGAGCCGGCCCGCTCAGGCGGGCCGGCACCGCGATCCGGTTCTCACACGCCGTCCGGCGGCAGCGCCTCCGTCACCTCGACGCGGCGGTTGCCGGCCACCGGAACCGTCTCCTCGGTGGCGGCGACGTCGCTCTGAGCCGGCGCCCTGTCGAGCGCCTCGGCGACCGCCGCCACGCCCTGATAGCGGGTCAGCCGCCGGTCGATCATGCCGTCGATCCGGTCGTGCAGCTCGGACACGGTCAGGCTGCGGCGCTTGCCGCCCGTCTTCTCGGTGAACAGGCCGCGATTGGCCCGCGCCGCGGTGCGAAACTCGCGGCCGGCGACCTCGTCGGGCTTCTCGGAAGAGAGCGACAGGAAGCGCCCGGCGCTCGCGGTGCCGAGGAAATGGGCGAGGTACAGCTCGGTCGTGGTGAGCGCGCGCCCGACCCGGGCCTCGATCCGGTCACGGTCGCGCTTGATCAGCTCGGCCGCCATCAGGGCGGCGACGCGCGGGTCGTTGCGCAGGCCGAGCACCCGGGCGCGCATGCTGCCCGTCACGGTGATCGCGGCGCCCCGGCCCTTCACGGCGGCGGCTTCCTCGGCGAGCCCGTAGCGCGCGCCGTAATCGCGGATCATCTCCAGCCAGGTGCGGGCAACGAACTGGAACAGGCCCTGCGCCGAGGAGGTCGCGGCCTTCGCCGCGGTGTCGAAGCTCGATTCCTTGTCGGCCAGCGCCATCATGTAGACGGGATCGACGCCGGCCTCGTCGGAGGCCTTGACGATCGTGTCGACCACCTTGCGCGGCACGCTGCGCTCGCCGAACTTGACCGCGTCCTGCTCCTGCGTCACCCGCGGCAGGGCCGCGAGGTCGTCCTGGATCAGGGCCGTGGTGGCGGGCTCCTGCTCCGGCAGGGGCAGGCCGTTCCAGGCATCCTTCGCCGGTGCCGATGCCGGTGCCGGTGCCGGTGCCTCTGCCGATGCCGCGGGCGCCTCGGCGGGAACTGCGGGCTCGAACGCGCGTTGAGCGAGTTCCTGAGCGGCGCGCGGGCTGGTGTCGACCCGGTCGTGGGCCTGGGCGGCCGGCGCGAAGTAGGCGGGCGCGAAGGCGGCCTGCGGCAGGCCGAACCCGGCGACGAGCCCCAGGGCCAGCGTCCCGGAGATCCGGCCGAGGCCGGTGCGGCGAAGTGACCGGCGCCCTGCGTCGCGCCCGGCCCGCGGCAGCCACGCCACGGCTTCATCCTCGAAATGCCCCGTGCCGGTCAGGGTCTGCGGCACGAGTCGGTTCACGTCGTCGGCGCAACGCGCCGGCTCCGGGAAAACCCCCATCATCGGTCCTCTTCTAGATCGGTCCTTGCGTCCGCCCGGCTCTGACGGCCGGGTTTTTTCTGGAAGCGGCGGCCCTATCGACGCCGGCCGTGACCAGAATGGGACGGCCCCGTGATCCAAGCGTGGCACGGTCAAGGAAGGGTTAACCCTCCCGCTTAGGGCCCCGTTAACGCCGCCGACCGGCGGCCGACCGGCCGCGCGCGGGACGACGGCGGGGCGATGTTGTCGCATTCGGGTTGGAACGGAGCACCGCCGAGCCAGTTAGGTACGGCCCCGGGGGGGTGAATTCCCGTCTCAGGACGGACCCTTCAAGACGCCACCCGCGTCCGCACAAGGACATCAGTTTCCGATGAGCATGCAGTCCGGTCGCCGCGTCGGTGTCGCCTTCGTTGGCATGGGAGGCGCCGTCGCCACCACCGCCATCGCCGGCATCGAGATGATCAAATCCGGCTCCAACCGTCTCGACGGGCTGCCGCTCGCCGGTCTCTCCGTGGCCGGCATGGCCGACTACAAGGACCTCGTCTTCGGGGGCTGGGACCTGAACGGCGACGACCTCGCCTCCGCGGCGAGCGGGCACGGCGTGCTCTCGAAGGACGACATCGAGAACGGCGCCCAGGTCCTGAAGGGCATCACGCCCTGGCCGGCGGTCGGCAGCGCGAAGTTCTGCAAGAACATAGACGGTCAGAACCGGATCGTCGCCAAGGACCACCGCGAGGCGGTCTCGGTGATCGCCAACGATCTCCGCCGCTTCCAGAAGGAGAGCAACCTCGACGACGTGGTCGTGGTGAACCTCGCCTCCACGGAGCGCTGGCCCGACCTCAGCGACCCGACCCTGAACTCCACCGCCGCCTTCGAGAAGGGCCTGGATTCGAGCGACGAGGCGATCTCGCCGGCGATGCTCTACGCCTACGCGGCGATCAAGAGCGGCATCCCCTACGCCAACTTCACCCCGAGCGTCGCCGCCGACGTCCCGGCGCTCCTCGACCTCGCCAAGGAGCTGAACGTCCCGGTGGCCGGCAAGGACGGCAAGACCGGCCAGACCATGATGAAGACGGTGCTGGCCCCCGCCTTCAAGGCGCGCGCCCTCCACGTCGACGGCTGGTTCTCGACGAACATCCTGGGCAACCGCGACGGCCTCGCCCTGAACGATCCGAACTCGCTGCAGTCGAAGCTCAACACCAAGGGCACGGTGCTCGACTCGATCCTCGGCTACCCGGTCGAGGACCACCTCGTGCACATCCACTATTACCGCCCGCGCGGCGACGACAAGGAGGCCTGGGACAACATCGACGTCACCGGCTTCATGGGCCAGCGGATGCAGATCAAGGTGAACTTCCTCTGCAAGGACTCGATCCTGGCCGCGCCGCTCGTCATCGAGATCGCCCGCGTCCTCGATCTCGCGAGCAAGCGCGGCGACGGCGGCGTGCAGGAGCAGCTCTCGACCTTCTTCAAGGCCCCGATGGTCAAGAACGGCCACGGTCCGGAGCACGCCTTCAACAAGCAGGAGAAGATGCTCCACGACTGGCTGGGCGTGCACTAGGTTTCGTCAGAACCAGGGGGCGGCTTTTCGGAACGAGACGATGCCAAGCGAGACTGAGCCGCCCCGTTCCGGCGGCGCCGCGCCGGAAGCGCTGCGCGACCTTCTGGTCGAGATGAACGACCTCAAGCGCGTCCGCTCCGCGGGCCGTACGGGCTCGATCGCCGAGCGGCTGTTCGCGCAGGGCTGGGGGCTGCTGACCGGCGGCGGCGCGCCGGACGACGTCGCCCTCGACATCGCGGCCGTCACGCTGGCGGCGACGCGCCTCTGCGACCTCGACGCCGCCTTCCTGACCGCGGCGGGGCTCTCCGACGCGGCGGCCGCCGCGGTGCTGGTGGCGGGCTTCGACGCCGTGACCGAAAACCTCGATCCGGAACTCCGCGCCCGCCTGCGCGCGCGGCTCGCGCCGCGCCCGCCGGGTCAGCCCGGGCCGCTGCCGGGCTTCGTCGCCGCCCTGGCGCAGCAGCCGCGGGCGGGCGTCACCTGCCCCGGCCGCGCCCGGATCCTGCTGGAGCCGCCGGAGAACCACGCCGAGCACTGCCTGATCGTGGCGGTCTACGGCGTCTGCCTCAGCCCGTTCTACCGGGCCGATCCCGGCACCGTGTTCCTGGCCGCGATGGCCCACCATTTCCACAACGCCGCGATGCCGGATGCCGGCTTCACCGGCGAGATGCTGCTCGGCGACCATCTCGGGCCGATCATGGCCACCACCACCGCCTGGGCGCTCGCCGAACTCGACGCGCCCCTGCGGGCCCAGGTCGAGCGCGCCCGCGCGGTGCTGCCCGACGACGCCACCGCCGAGGGCCGCGCCTTCCACGCGGCGGACTGCATCGACCGCGTCCTCCAGATCGCCCAGCACCTGCGCGGGGCCTCGACCACGATGGGGATGGTGCTCGACGAGTGGGAGCTGGTCCATGCCGGCCCGGTGAAGGGCTTCCACGATCGTGTCCTCGCCGACATGCGCATCCCTTGATCGCCGGACCCGGTCGCCCATCTGCCCGGGCGGCCCCGAGAACCATGATCCCGTTCGAACTCAGATCGCCGGACACCGGCAACCCGCTGAAGGCCGACGGCCCGCACGCCCTGCGCGACGCGGAGACCGGCGCGCGCTGGCCCGTGATCGACGGCATCCCGTACCTGCGGATCAACCGCGCGGCCCTGGTGGAGCGGGTGCTCGCCCATCTCGACGCCGGCGAGCCCGACGAGGCGCTGGCCGCGCTGCTGGTCGATCAGGATGATTGGTGGAACGGGCCGCCGGCCGATCCCGCCGGGATCATCCGCCTGATCAAGACGCGCCGCGAGGCGACCCTCCGCGAGGCGGTCGAGCTCCTCGGCTGGGGCCGCGTCGGCGACTACTTCCTGCACCGCTGGAGCGACCCGACCTTCCTGGCCGGCCTGTCGCTGCTGGAGGCGCACTGGAACGAGCCGGTCTGCGTCTTCGAGTTCGCCTGCGGCATCGGCCACTACCTGCGCGAGCTGCAGCGGCGCGGCTGCAAGGTCGCCGGCGCCGACGTGGTCTTCGCCAAGCTCTGGGTCGCGCGCCACTGGGTCGTGGCCGAGAAGGCGCAGCTCGTCTGCTTCGACGCCGGCTCGCCCCACTGGCCGATCCCTGGGGCGCCGGTCGACCTCGTCGTCTGCAACGACGCCTTCTACTTCCTCGACGACAAGGCGGCGCTCCTCGAGAACCTCCGCCAGAACGCCGGCGACGACGGCTGGCTGGCGCTGAGCCACATCCACAACCGCGACTGCCCGGGCTTCTCGGCCGGACGCGCGGTGACGGCCGAGGAGATCGCCGAGTTCTTCCCCGACGCCCTGGTCTACGACGACGCGGAGCTGACCCGGGCGCTGGTCGAGGCGCGGGCGCCGGGCCCGCAGGACCCCGCCGCCCTGCGGAGCTGCGAGGCGTTCTCGGTGGTGTGCGGTCCCGGGATGCGACCGGCGCCGCGCGCCCTGCTCGACGGCCTCACCCTGCCGAAGCCCGGCACCGTGCTGCGGCTCAACCCGCTCTACGTACCCGAGGGCGGCGGTTACGTCATCCGCTGGCCCTCGGAGCGCTACGAGGCGGAGTACGCCGCCCGCGCCACGTACCCGCTGCACTCCCCGGGACCGGAGTGGCTGACCTTCGACGAAAGCCTCGATGCGTCGGAAACGCAGCGCGTGCGCGTGCGCGAGTTCGTCGACCTGCCGGAGCGGTGGTGATGGACGCGGTCGGCTGGGGCATCGTCGGCTACGGCTGGGTCGCCCGCGACTACATGGAGCCCGGCATCCGCGCGGCCGGGCACCGGCTGGTGGCGGTCAGCGATCCGAACCCGGAGAGCCGCGCGGCCGCCGAGCGGGCCGGTGCCCGCGTCCACGCCGATCTCGCCGGCCTGATCGCCGAGCCCGCGGTCGAGGCGGTCTACGTGGCGACGCCGAACCACCTGCACCGCGGCGCCGTCGAGGCGCTGGCCGCTGCCGGCAAGGCGATCCTGTGCGAGAAGCCCATGGCGGCGACGCTGGCGGATGCCGAAGCCATCGCGCACGCCGTCGACTCCCAGAAGATCTTCTACGGAACGGCCTTCGACCAGCGGCACCACCCGGCCCACCGGACGATCCGCGCGCAGGTCGAGGCCGGGCGGCTCGGCACGGTGACGACCGTACGGATCGTCTACGCCTGCTGGCTCGGGCGCGACTGGTCGGAGGCCGGGCAGCCCAATTGGCGGATCGACGCCGCCCAGGCCGGCGGCGGCGCCCTGATGGACCTCGCCCCGCACGGGCTCGATCTCGTGGACTACCTGCTCGGCGAGCCGATCGCCGACCTCGCGGCCCTGACCCAGACCAAGGCCCAGGATTACGCCGTCGACGATGGCGCCCTGTTGATCGGGCGCACGCGGAGTGGCGCACTGGCGAGCCTGCACGTCGCCTACAATTGTCCCGACGCGCTGCCCCGCCGCCGCCTGGAGGTGGTCGGCACGAAGGGTCTGATCGTCGCCGAGAACACGATGGGCCAGACGGCCGGCGGCTCGCTGACCTTCGTCGACGGCGCCAGCGGGCGCGCGGAACCGCTCGCCTTCGACGCCGACAGCTCGCCCTTCACCGAGCAGGTGCGCGCCTTCGGCTCGGCGCTGCGCCGGCCCGAGGAGCGGGCCGCGTACGCGGCGTCCCGGGACCTTCACACGATGCGGCTCGTCGCCCGCGCCTACGGGCAGGGGTAGCGAGCACAGGCCAGGATCACACAGCGCCGAGCCCCGATCCCATCCATCCCACCCGCGCCCTCATCCTGAGGTGCCCGCGCCAGCGGGCCTCGAAGGAGGGCTCCAGGGATCGCAGCGCCGTCTGGAACCCTCCTTCGAGGCCTCCGCTGCGCTACGGCACCTCAGGATGAGGTGCGTGAATGGGACGACGGCACGGCGCACGGTTCGAGGAAGACGGGAACACGACGTGACCAACGCAGACGCCTTCCACGACCAGGACGACCGCGCCCGCCACGAGCGGATCAAGGCGCCGCGCCCCTACCGTTTCGGCGCCAAGCGGCCGATCGAGGGCCTGCCCGAGACCCTGCCCGACCCGGTCAAGGCCTATCTCGACGTGCTGCCGGAGGGGCGCGTCGTCGGCTTCCCGCTGGCGCCGCTCGATCGCACCGGCATCCCGGTCTGGTTCGTGGCCCTGTTCCTCGACGACCCGTTCTTCGTAGGCGCGATGCCGTCTGGGATCGGCTACGGCGCCACCGACGACGAGGCGCTGATCGGCGCCGTGGCGGAGATCGCCGAGAACCTGATGCCGTCCCTCGCGGTGCTGCCCCGCGCGAAGGAGCGGGCGAGCTATACCGATCTCGCCCGCGTCTACGGCGCCAAGTCGGTCGCCGACCCGCTGACCCTGTGCCTGCCCGCCGGGTCCCCGGTCGGCCGCGACACGGTGCTCGAGTGGACGCCCGCGATCCGCCACGCCACCGGCGAGATCGTCCTGATGCCGCTCGACGTCGCCGCCACCGACTATTTCGAGCTGTCGGAGGGCTACAAGCCTTTCACCAACCTGATCACCAACGGCCTCGGCGCCGGGCCCGACGTGCCTTTCGCGCTGGGCCACGGCGTGCTGGAGCTGCTCCAGCGGGACGGCAACGGCCTGCTGTTCCGGGCCCTCGACCAGGGCGTGATGCTCGACCTCGACGGCATCGGCTCGGAGAACGCCGCCATGCTGGCCCGGCTGAAGGCGCTGGGCATCCGGGCGCTGCCGAAATTCGCCACCGACCAGTTCGGGCTGACCAACCTCTACGTCGTCGGCTACGACGAGGATCCGGCGCGCACCCCGGCGCCGATCGCCCTCTCGGCTTGCGGCGAGGCCTGCGACCCGGACCGGGAGCGGGCGCTCCGCAAGGCGCTGCTGGAGTTCCAGGCCGCGCGGGTGCGCAAGACCTTCGGGCACGGTCCCCTCGACATGGCCGCCACGGTGACGCCGCCAGGCTACGTCGACGCCTTCATCCAGAAGGCGCTGCCCAGCCTGGACCTCGAGGAGAGCCGCGCACTCCAGGCCATGCTCGAATGGATCGAGATGCCGGCGGCCGACCTGCGCGGCGTGCTGGCCGACACGGTCTATTCCGAGCGCAGCACGAAGCGATTCACGGAGTTGCCTTCCACTCCGGCCGCCGACGGCCACGCCCGGGGGAAGATCGCCTGCGACCGGCTGCTCGAAGCCGGGTTCGACGTGCTCTACGTCGACTGCACACCGCCGGGCGGCGGGGTCGGCGTCGTGAAGGCGATCGTGCCGGGGTTCGAGGTCGAGACCATGAGCTACTACCGGATCGGCGAGCGCAACACGAAGAAGCTTCTCGACCGCGACCATCCGCTGATCAAGTTCGGCGCCGAGAGCGAGACCCTGCGGCCGGTGCGCCTCACGCCGGAGGCCCTGGAGCGGTTCGGCGGCCAGCCGCTGTTCGACGTGGCCCTGGCCGAGCGGATCGTCGGGCGGCACTATCCGCTCTACCGCGAGCCGGAATCGCACCACGCGCCGTTCCGGCTCGCCCAGCGAAAGGGGAGGGCGGCGTGACGCTCCGGTTCGCCTACAACACCAACGGCGCGGCCAACCACCGCCTCGACGACGCGATCCACCTGATCAAGGCGGCGGGCTACGACGGCGTGGCGCTCACCCTCGACATCCACCACCTCGACCCCTTCGCCGACACCTGGGCGGCGGAAGCCGGCCGGGTGGCGAGCCTGCTGGAGAAGCTGGAGCTGACCTGCGTCATCGAGACGGGCGCCCGCTTCCTCCTCGATCCGTCCGCCAAGCACGAGCCGACGCTGGTGACCGCCGACGCCGCGGGCCGCGCCCGGCGGGTCGGCTTCCTCAAGCGGGCGATCGAGATCGGCGCCATGCTCTCCGCCGAGGCGGTCTCGTTCTGGGCCGGCGTTCCGAAGCCGGGCGTGGATCCTGGCGAGGCCCGGCGCTGGCTGGAGGAGGGGCTGCACGCGGTCGCCTCGTTCGCCGCCGAGGCCGGTGTCGTGCCCTGTCTGGAGCCCGAGCCCGGCATGCTGATCGAGACGCTCGACGACTACGCTTCCCTCTCCGTGCCGGGCTTGAAGCTCGCCCTCGACACCGGTCACTGCCTCGTCACGGGCGAGCGCGAGCCGGCGGCCGCCGTGCGGGAATTCGCCGACCGGATCGGCACCGTGGCGATCGAGGACATGAAGCGCGGCAGCCACATCCACCTGCCGTTCGGCGAGGGCGACATGGACGTGCCGGGTGTCCTGGAGGCCCTGGAGGCGGTCGGCTTCGGCAAGCTGATCTGCGTCGAGCTGTCCCGCGAGAGCCACCGGGCCGACGTGATGATCCCGCAGGCGCTGGACTATCTCCGCGGCTGTCGGCGCCCCGGCCCGGTCCTGGCCGGCGAGCAGGAAACGCGGCGGCAATGGCAGTGAGAGCCGAACCGCGGCGAGGCGAGGATCGGGCACGGGAGAGGGGGCGCCTCGGCGCCTCGCCCGGTCAATGCGAAGGTGCGGCGCGATGAGAATCCTCTTCCTCAGCCGCCGCTATTTCCCGGCGATATCGGGCATGAGCGTCTACGCGCAGAACCTGCTGCGCGAGCTGGTCGGCGCCGGCCACGACGTCACGATGATCTCGCAGTACCGGGGCGACGCCTTCGGCACCCGGGTCTACGGGGGCGGGCCGCCCCCGCCGGTGCCGGGCGTTCGGGTGATCGGCCTGGAGCAGCTCGGCGAGCAGGCGTCGGGCGACTTCGAGCGCGACATCGCCGCGATGGTGTACGCGATCTGCCGCGAGCACGCCCGACAACCCTTCGACATCCTGCACGCGCAATACGGTTACCCGACCGGCTGGGCGGTGCTGCTCGCCGCGCGCGAACTCGGCGTGCCGAGCGTCGTCTCGATCCAGGGCGGCGACGGCCACTGGGTCGGCTCCTGCTGCGAGACCCACCGGGTCGCCATGTGCGAGGTGCTGGCCCACGCCAACGCGCTGCTGATCGGCGGCGCCTCCTTCGTGGACGAGGTCTGCGAGCGGCTCGGGTCGGACCCCGCCCGCTTCACCATCGTGCCCGGCGCGGTCGACACCGACCGGTTCGCGCAGGGCACGCCCGACGGGCTGCCCGCGCCCCATCCGGGCCCGGTGCGGCTGTTCTACCACGGCCGGGTCGACCGCCGGAAAGGCGTGCTCGACTTCATCGAGGCCCTGGCGATCCTGCGCGCGCAGGGCACGCCGTTCGCCGCCACCATCTCGGGGATCGGGCCCGACGTGGACCCGGCCAAGGCGCTCGCCGCCGAGCGCGCCTTCTCGGAGCGGGAGATCGCCTTCACGGGCTACGCCGAGTACGCCACCGTGCCCGACCTCTACCGCTGCGCCGACGTGTTCGTCTCGCCGACCTACGCGGAGGGCTTCTCCAACACGATCCTGGAGGCGCTCGCGGCCGGGCTCGCCACCGTCTCGTGCCACGCGGTCGGCGTCTCGGACTGCCTGCGCGACGGGGAGAACGGGCTGCTGGTGAACCCGGGCGACGTCCCGGCGCTGGCCGCCGCGCTCACCCGGGTCATCGCGGACGCGGATCTGCGCCGCCGCATCGCGACGGCCGGCCTGGAGGAGTGCCGCCGCGTCTACTCGTGGCACGCGGTCGGGCGGCAGATCATGGACGTCTACGCCCGCGTGCGCGGCGAGCGGCCGGCCACCGGCTTCTCGCCGGATCTGCCCCACGATCCGACTTGTCGCTTCCGCGCCGAGCCGCACCTGCTCTGAGCGCGCGGGTTGGAACCCATCGAGACCGTCGCACCCCGGACCATGCCCACCGCGCTCGCCCTCTCGCCCCATCTCGACGACGCGGCCTTCTCGTGCGGCGGCCTCCTGGCAAGCCTCGCGCAAGCTGGCTGGCGCGTGGTGATGGCGACCCTGTTCACCGGCAGCGTCGCCGAGCCGAGGGGCTTCGCGCTCGCCTGCCAGCTGGACAAGGGGCTCGGACCGGAGGTCGACTACATGGCCCTGCGCCGGGACGAGGATGTCCGGGCTGCCGCGGCGCTCGGCATCGCGCCGCCCGTCCACCTGCCGTTCCGGGAGGCGCCGCACCGGGGCTACGGCTCGGCGCCGGAGCTCTTCGCCGACACGCGCGCCGACGACGGCGTCGCGGCCGAGCTGGCACCGGCCATCGCGGGGCTGATCGCCGCGGGGAGTCCCGATCTCCTCCTGGCTCCGCAGGCGATCGGCGGGCACGTCGATCACGTCCAGACCGTGCGGGCGCTGCGCGGCCTCGCGCCGGCGCAGCCGATCCTATGGTGGCGCGACTTTCCCTACACGGTGCGGGAGGCCGCCCCGAAGGCGCCCCTCGCCGACCTGTTCGCCGACCTCGCCGAGCCGGCGATGCGCCTCGCCCCGGAGGCCCAGACCCGGAAGCGCGCGGCCTGCGCGGCCTATGCCAGCCAGATCGGCTTCCAGTTCGGCGGCGTGGCCGGCCTCGACGCGCGCCTCGCCCGGGAGGAGGGCGCCGAGCGCTTCCGCCGGTCGGGCCGCCTCGGCCTCACGATCCCCGGCCTCGATGCCGGCTGAGCCGCGGGCGCCGAAGGCGCTGGCCGATCCGGAAGCCCTCGCGGCCCGCCGCGCCCTGATCGACAGCCCCCACATCGCACCGATCCGGGCGCTGGCGGCGCGCGTCGCGGCCGAGCGCGGCGCCCCGGTCCCGGCGCCCGACCCCCTGGACGGCGGCGTCGGCGCGCGGATGCTCCTCCTCCTCGAGACCCCCGGCCCGGCGGTCCTGCGCACCGGCTTCGTCACCCGCGACAGCGCGAACGGCACGGCCGCGAACCTGTTCCGCTTCCTCGCCGAGGCCGGGCTCAGCCGGGCCGACACGCTGATCTGGAACGCGGTCCCCTGGCTCATCCACGCCGAGGGCGCCCGCAACCGGGCGCCCCGCCGGGCGGAGGTGGCGGCGGCCGCGCCCTATCTGGCCCCGCTCCTCGACCTGCTGCCGCGCCTCGCCGTGGCGGTGCTGGCCGGCCGCTTCGCCGGCGAGGCCGCGCCCGCCCTCGCGGCGCTCCGCCCCGACCTGCCGGTGATCCGGGTGCCGCACCCGAGCCCGACCTATGTCTGCACCGCGCCGGAGGTGCCGGAGCGGATTCGGCGCGGCCTCGCGGAAGCGGCCGCGATCCTCGATCGGACCTCCGGCTGAGGATAGATCGCCCGTCACGGGCCTGCCTTCCCTGGCCTTGCGCCCCGGTTCGGCCTACATGCGGGGCAACGGGCCGCGGTCCGGGAGATTCCGGCACGGGCTGACGGCCTTCGGGCCGGGCCGCGCAGCCGGAAGGGCGGACGCCGATCGGCATGAATTTTCAGGGACAGCACCGGAGCCCGGCCGAGCCGGTCGAGCCGGTCCAGCACGATGCCGAGGCGGGCTCGAAGCGGAAGAGCCGGCGCAGCCGTTATGCCTGGATCGGCACGGCGGCCAGCATCGTGCTGTTCGCCGTCTCCCTCGGCGTCCTGTGGAAGCTCGTGCAGAGCGTCAGCTGGGCGGAGGTGCGCAGCGCCATCGCGGCGGCGACCGCCGAGCAGCTCGGGCTCGCCTTCCTGTTCGTCGGCATCAGCTACCTGTTCCTGACCGGCTACGACGCGCTGGCCCTGCGCCAGCTCAAGATCAAGGTGCCGTACCGGATCACCGCGCTCGCCTCCTTCACGAGCTACGCGGTGAGTTTCACGCTCGGCTTCCCGCTGCTCACCGCCGGGACGATCCGCTACTGGATCTACGCCCGGCAGGGGCTCTCGACGGCCAAGATCGCCGCGCTCACCGTCATCGCCGGCTTCACCTTCTGGCTCGGCATGGGCGTGGTGCTGGGCCTGAGCCTGATCATCGAGGCCGGCCAGCTCGCCGGCCTCGCCTTCACGTCGATCCGGATCAACCAGGGCGTCGGCCTCGCGGCGCTCGCCCTGGTGCTCGGCTACCTCGCCTGGGTCTCGGCCAAGAAGCGCAGCATCACCGTCAAGCAGTGGCGCCTGGAGCTGCCGGGCGCCTCGGTCTCCATCGGCCAGATGATCGTCGGGATCGGCGACGTCTGCGCGGCGGCGGCGGTGCTCTACGTCCTGCTGCCGCAGGAGACGACGCTCGGCTTCACCACCTTCCTGGCGATCTACGTGCTCGCCGCCATGCTGGGGATCGCGTCGAACGCGCCGGGCGGGATCGGGGTGTTCGAGGCGACGATCCTGCTCGCCCTGTCGAGCCTGCCGCGCAACGAGGTGCTGACCTCGCTGCTGCTGTTCCGGGGCTGCTACTACGTCGTGCCGTTCGTGACCGCCCTGGCGATGCTCGGGCTGTACGAGATCGTCAAGCGCGCGGGCGGCGCCCGCGATCCCGGGCCTCCGGAGGGCACGGCCGGCCCGTCCGGCCGGGCGTGGCACGACGAGTCCGAGCCCCGCTGATCGGCCGGCCGCGCCCGCCATGTCCGGCCGCCTGCGCAGCTCCCCCGCCTGGACCGGCGCCGCGATCGCCGCGGGCCTGCTCGGGCTCGCCACCGCCCTGGCCGGGCGGCTCGATCTCCCGCTGATCCTGATCGGCCTCGCGGCGGTCTGCCTGGGCGGCTGGCTCGGCGGGCGCGGCCGCGAGGCGCCCGCGCCGCGCCCGGCCGCCACCACGCCGCGCCACGCCGTCGCCGAGGCGCTTCTCGCCCACGTGCCGGACCCGGTCATCCTGGTCGACCGGCGCACCCTGGTGCTGGAGGCCAATCCCGCCGCCCGGGCGCTCCTGCCGGCCCTCCACCAGGCCCGGCCGCTGTCCTTCGCGCTCCGCGACCCGGAGGTCCTCGACGGCATCGAGGCGGTGCTGAGTTCGGGCCTCCCGCGCCGCGTCGCGCTGTCGACCCGGGTGCCGCTGGAGCGGACCTTCGATGTCCAGATCGGCGCCCTGCCGATGCCCGACGGGTCCGGCGTCAGCGCGCTGCTGTTCCTGCGCGACCTCACCGCGGCCCGGCGCCTGGAGGCGATGCGGGTCGACTTCGTCGCCAACGCCAGCCACGAGCTGCGCACGCCGCTCGCCACCCTGATCGGCTTCATCGAGACCCTGCAGGGGCCGGCCCGCGACGACGCGCAGGCCCGGGAGCGCTTCCTGGAGATCATGCGCGTCCAGGCCCTGCGGATGACGCGGCTGATCGACGACCTGCTGTCGCTGTCGCGGATCGAGCTGCGCGAGCACGTCGCCCCCACCGCGGTGGTCGATCTCGGGGCGCTCGCCCGCCAGATGGTCGACGCCCAGGGCCCGCCCGCCGAGGCGCGGGGCGCCGCGATCCGGCTGGAGGAGGGGGCGGGGCCCTACGCGGTCCCCGGCGACGCCGACGAGCTGGCGCGGGTGATCGAGAACCTGATCGAGAACGCCGTGAAGTACGGCGGCGGCCGGATCAGCGTCGGGCTCGCCCGCGAGGACGACCCGCGCCTCGGGCGCCGCGTCGTCCTATCGGTGGCCGATGACGGGCCGGGCATCCCGCCCGAGCACATCCCGCGGCTGACGGAGCGCTTCTACCGGGTCGACGTCGCCTCGAGTCGCGCCCGCGGCGGCACCGGGCTGGGGCTCGCCATCGTCAAGCACAGTCTCAATCGCCACCGCGGCCGCCTCGCCATCGAGAGCGCGGCCGGCGAGGGGACGACCGTGCGGGTCAGCCTGCCCGAGTACGGCGCCGCGCCACCGCAGTTCGCGGCCGATCAGGCCGGCCCGGTATAGGAGCCGATCCCGAGCCCGGTCTCGACCCGCCCGACCCAGGCGCGGATCGCCGGGTAGTCCGTGAGGTCGAAGCCCCCCTCGTGGGCCATGCGCGTGTAGGCGACGAGCGCCACGTCGGCGAGGGTCAGGATCTCGCCCGCCATGAAGGCCGAGCGCCCGAGGGTGTCCTCCATCAGCCGCAGGGCGTCGGCGCCGCGCTCGGCGAGCTTCGGGTCGAGATCCTCGGGCGTCCGCTTGAGGTAGTGGAGCTGGTAGCGGCGGACCGCGATGTAGGGCTCGTGACTGTACTGCTCCCAGAACATCCACTGCAGCATCCGGGCGCGGGGCAGGGGCTCCGCGGGGACCAGCGCGGAGCCCTCCGCGAGGTAGACGATGATCGCGTTCGATTCCGACAGCACGGTGCCGTCGGGCAGGACGACGATGGGCACGCGGCCGGCGGGGTTCAGGGCGAGGAACTCGGGTTTGCGCGTCCCGCCGCCCGGGACGTCGACGTCGCGCCAGACCGCCGGGATGCCGAGATGCGCCGCGACCCACTTGACCTTGAGGCAGTTGCCGGAACCCGGGTCGCCGTAGATCGTCAGCGGCTCGCTCATCGGTGTCCCCGTCGCTCCGGTGGGCGGTGACCTTGGCCGGGCGGGCGCGATTCGACAACGGCCGCGGCCCGCATCGACCGGCCGGATCCGGAGCCTCGCCCGCGAACCCTTGACCTTCCCATCATGGGAAGCTCCATCTGACTGGGCATGGATGCTTCCAACCGGACAACCGCCATGTCGAGATCCGTCGCCCTGACCCTCCCCGTCGCGGGCATGTCCTGCGCCTCCTGCGTCGGCCGCGTCGAGCGCGCCCTCGCGGCGCTGCCCGGCGCCCGGGACGTGGCGGTGAACCTCGCCACCCACCGCGCCAGCCTCGTCCTCGACGGGGCGACGAGCCCGGGCGACGTCGCGACGGCGCTCGCGGATGCCGGCTACCCCGTCCCAGAGACGCAGAGCCTGCTGGCCGTGGACGGGATGTCCTGCGCGAGTTGCGTCGGCCGCGTCGAGCGGACGCTGGCCGCCGTGCCGGGGGTGACCGGCGCCAGCGTCAACCTCGCCGCCGGCCGGGCCGCGATCCGCCATCCCGAGGGGGTGGTGCCGATGGACGCGCTGGTGGCGGCCGTGGAGGCGGCCGGCTACGAGGCCCGGCCGGTCGAGGCCGGCCACCCGGTCGACCCTTCCGCCCGTCAGGCCGAGGAGGGGCGCGCCCTGCGCCGCGACCTGATCGTCGCCGCCCTGCTGTCGGTTCCCGTCGTGGTCCTCGACATGGGCGGCCACCTCCTGCCCGCGCTGCACGGCGGCCCGGTGACGGCCCTGGTCCAGGCCGCGCTGGCCACCCTGGTCCTCGCCGGCCCGGGGCGGCGCTTCTTCCTGCGCGGCGTTCCGGGCCTGCTGCGCGGCCATCCCGACATGAACGCCCTGGTCGCCCTCGGGGCCGGCGCCGCCTACCTGTACTCCCTGGTCTCGACCCTGGCTCCGCACCTCCTGCCGGCCGGGGCGGCGCACCTCTACTTCGAGGCGAGCGTCCTGATCGTCACGCTGATCCTGCTCGGCCGGACGCTGGAGGCCCGCGCCAAGGGGCGCACCGGCCAGGCGATCGCGCGGCTGATGGACCTGACGCCGAAGACCGCCCGGGTCGTCCGCGACGGCGCGGAGACCGAGGTTCCCCTCGACGCCCTGCGCCTCGGCGACGTCGTCCGGGTGCGTCCGGGCGAGCGGGTGGCGGCGGACGGCGCCGTGGTCTCCGGCACCAGCCACGTCGACGAGAGCATGGTGACGGGCGAGCCGGCGCCGGTGCGCAAGGGCCCGGGCGATCCCGTGGTCGGCGGGACGCTCAACGGCCGCGGCAGCCTCGACCTGCGGGTCGAGGCCGTGGGGGGCGCCACCGTGGTGGCGCAGATCGCCGCCATGGTGGAGCGCGCCCAGGGCGGCAAGCTGCCGATCCAGGCGCTGGTCGACCGCGTCACCGGGCGGTTCGTCCCGGCGGTGATCGGCATCGCCGCGGTGACCTTCCTGGCCTGGCTGGCGCTGGCGCCGGCCCCGGCGCTGGGTCCGGCCCTGGTCAACGCTGTCGCGGTGCTGATCATCGCCTGCCCCTGCGCCATGGGGCTGGCGACGCCGACTGCCATCATGGTCGGCACCGGGCGCGCGGCGGCGCGCGGCGTGCTGTTCCGCGACGGCGCGGCGCTGCAGGGCCTGCGCGACGTGCGGGTCGTGGCCCTCGACAAGACCGGCACCCTGACCGAGGGGCGCCCCCGGCTCACCGAGATCGTCCCGGCCGCCGGTGTCGCGGAGGACGCGGCGCTGGCCCTCGCCGCCGCCTTGGAGACCCGCTCCGAGCACCCGCTGGCCGGCGCCGTCGTGGCGGCCGCCCGCGAGCGCGGCCTGGACCTGCCGGAACCGGACAGCTTCGAGGCGGTGGCGGGCTTCGGGGTCTCCGGACGGGTCGCGGACCGGGCCGTGGCCCTCGGCGCGCCGCGCTACCTGGAGCGCCTCGGCGTCGCCCTCGACCCGGATCTCGCCGCCCGGGCCGAGGCGCTGGCGGGCGCGGGGCGGAGCCCGATCCACCTCGTCCTCGACGGGCGCCACGCCGCGATCCTGGCGGTGGCCGATCCCGTGAAGCCGGGCGCCCGCGCGGCGGTCGCGGCCCTGAAGGCGCGCGGCCTCGCGGTGGCGATGGTCACGGGCGACGATCCCGTCACCGCCGCCGGCGTGGCGCGGAGCCTCGGCATCGACGCCGTGGCCGCCGGGGTGCTGCCCGGCGGGAAGGTCGAGGCGGTCCAGCGGTTCCGGGCGGAACACGGGCCAGTGGCCTTCGTGGGCGACGGCATCAACGACGCGCCGGCGCTGGCCGAGGCCGATGTCGGACTGGCGATCGGCACCGGCACCGACATCGCCGTCGAGAGCGCCGACGTGGTGCTGATGTCGGGCGATCTGGAGGCCCTGGTCGAGGCCCTGGCGCTGTCGCGGGCGGTGATGGCCAACATCCGCCAGAACCTGTTCTGGGCCTTCGCCTACAACGCCGCGCTGATCCCGGTGGCGGCCGGCGTGCTGGTGCCGTTCGGCGGCCCGGCCCTGTCGCCGATCCTGGCCGCGGGCGCCATGGCGTTCTCGAGCGTGTTCGTCCTGGGCAACGCCCTGCGGCTGCGCCGGGCCGGCGGGCGTCCCGCGGCGGCCGAGGGGCCGGCGCTGGCCGCGAGGCCGGCATGAGCGCGGCGACCCTCACGATCGGCGAGGCGGCGCGCCGGACCGGCGTCTCGGCCAAGATGATCCGCTGGTACGAGGCGACCGGCCTGCTGCCGCCGGCCGCCCGGTCCGAATCCGGCTACCGCCACTACGGCGAGGCGGACCTGCACACGCTGCGCTTCATCCGCCGCGCCCGCGACCTCGGCTTCAGCGTGGACGCGATCGCGGATCTCCTGGCGCTCTGGCGCGACCGCGCCCGGCCGAGCGCCGGGGTGAAGGCGATCGCGCAGGAGCAGATCGCCGATCTGCGCCGCCGCATCGCCGAGATGGAGGGCATGGCCCGGACGCTGGAGCACTTGGCGGAGGCCTGCTGCGGCGACGCGCGGCCGGACTGCCCGATCCTAGACGATCTCGCCGCGGGCGACCATCCACCCGCGCCGCGGCGGCGCGGGCGCGGGATCACGGGGCGTGGGGCGGCGTGAGCGGGGCGCCGCGGATACCGAGCTTGGCCGTTGACGGCGGCTCTGGCCCCGGCTTTGCTGGTCCGGCCCACCCGCCAAGGCCACGAGAGCCCCGCCCCGATGCCCGTCCTCGAACGGATCCGCGCCTTCGCCGACACGATGACGGCGTGGCGGCACGACCTGCACGCCCATCCCGAGCTGCTCTACGACGTCGACCGCACCGCCGGCTTCGTCGCCGAGACGCTGCGGTCCTTCGGCTGCGACGAGGTCGTCACCGGCATCGGTCGGACCGGGGTGGTGGGCGTCATCCGCGGCCGGGGACGCAGCTCCAACCGTGCCATCGGCCTGCGCGCCGACATGGACGCCCTGCCGATCCAGGAGGTGCGCGACCTGCCCTACCGCTCCACCGTGCCGGGCAAGATGCACGCCTGCGGCCACGACGGTCACACGACCATGCTCCTCGGCGCCGCCAAGTACCTCGCCGAGACCCGGGATTTCGACGGGGCGGCCGTGCTGATCTTCCAGCCCGCCGAGGAGGGTGGCGGCGGCGGCGAGGCGATGGTCGACGACGGAATGATGGAGCGGTTCGGGGTCGAGTCGGTCTACGGGATGCACAACATCCCCGGCATGGCGGTCGGCACCTTCGCGATCCGGCCGGGGCCGATCATGGCCTCGACCGATCGCTTCACGATCACGATCGAGGGTCGGGGCGGCCATGCGGCCCTGCCGCAGAACGCCGTCGACAGCGTGCTCGTGTCGAGCCACGTGATCATCGCCCTGCAGAGCATCGTGTCGCGCAACCTCGACCCGGTGCAGTCGGCCGTGGTCTCGGTCTGCGCGCTGGAGGCCGGCGAGGCCTTCAATGTCCTGCCGCAGACCGTCACCATGCGCGGCACCATGCGCACGCTGTCCCAGGCCGTGCGCGGCGAGATCAAGGCGCGGATCGAGACCCTGGTGGCCGAGATCGCCGGCGGCTTCGGCGCGCGGGGCGGGGTCGCGTACGGGGCGAGCTACCCGGTGACCGAGAACCATCCCGCCGAGACCGATTTCATGGCCGGCGTCGCCGAGGCCCTGGTGGGTGAGGAGAACGTCGACCGGACGGTGGCGCCGATGATGACCGCCGAGGACTTCTCCTACATGCTCGCCCGCCGTCCCGGCGCCTACATGTTCATCGGCAACGGCGACAGCGCCTCGCTCCACCACCCGCACTACGATTTCAACGACGCGGCCGCGCCGTACGGGGCGTCCCTGTGGGCGCGCCTGATCGAGACCCGGCTGCCGCGCACCGCCTGAGCGCGCCCCCAGCCGCACCGTCATCGCGCGCGCAGCGACCCAGCCCACGCCGTTAGAGGTTGCGCAGCCCTGGATCGCTTCGCCGCGCTCGCGACGACGGGAGGCGATCAGCCGCCGTAGCGGGCCTTGAGCAGCGCGTAGGTCAGCCGCGCCGTCTGGACCTCGCCGCCCTCCGGCCGTCCGGGCTTGGCGGAGGGGTTCCAGCCGTAGAGGTCGAAATGGCCGTGCGCCTTCGTGTTGGGCGCGAAGCGCCGCAGGAACAGGGCCGCGGTGATCGCCCCCGCGAACGGTCCGCCCGACACATTGTTGAGGTCGGCCACCTTGGAATCGAGCAGGCTCGCGTAGGGCGCGTGCAGCGGCATGCGCCAGACCGGGTCGATCGCCGCCCGGCCGGCCCGCGCCACTGCCTCGGCCAGCGCGTCGTCCTCCGTGAAGAAGGCCGGCAGGTCCGGCCCGAGGGCCACCCGGGCCGCGCCGGTCAGGGTCGAGAAGTCGAGGATCAGGTCGGGGGAGTCCGCGTCCGCGAGGGCGAGCGCGTCGGCCAGGATCAGCCGGCCCTCCGCGTCGGTGTTGCCGATCTCGACGCTGAGCCCGGCCCGGCTCGGCAGCACGTCGCCGGGGCGGAAGGCGTTGCCCGCGACCGCGTTCTCCACCGCGGGGATCAGCAGGCGCAGGCGCAGGTTCAGGCCCGCGCCCATGACCATGTCGGTGGCGGCCAGCGCCGCGGCGGCGCCGCCCATGTCCTTCTTCATCAGCAGCATCGCGGCCGACGGCTTCAGGTCGAGGCCGCCGGTGTCGAAGGCGACGCCCTTGCCGACCAGGGTCACGCGCGGCGCGTCCGCCGGCCCCCAGGTCAGGTCGATCAGCCGCGGGGCCCGGGGCGACGCGGCGCCGACCGCGTGGATCAGCGGGTACCCCTCGGCGAGAGCCGCGCCTTCCGTGACGGCGACGGAGGCGCCGTGGCGCTCGGCCACCGCCCGGGCGGCCGCCTCGATCTCGGCGGGTCCGAGATCGTTGGCCGGCGTGTTGACGAGATCCCGGCCCAGCGCCACCGCGGCGGCGATCCGCTCCACCTCGGCCGCGTCGATGCCGGCGGGCGCCGCGAGCCGGGCCTTCGTGCCGCCGCCGGACCGGTAGCGGCCGAAGCGGTAGCTCCCCATCAGCCAGGCGAGCGCGGCCTCGGCCGGCTCGGGAGCGTTGTCCAGGCGGAAGGTCCCCTCCGGCAGCAGCCCCGGCAGCTTGCCGGCGAGGAGCCTGTCGTAGGCCGCGGCCTCCGGATCGCCGAGGCCGAACAGGACCCGCGCGAGGCCGCCGTCCGGGCCGGGCAGGAGCGCGAGGCTGCCCGCCTTCGGCTTGAAGCCGATGGCCCTGGCGAAGCTCCGCTGGGCGGGCTCCAGGCTGGACTCGACCGCCGCCCAGCCCCCGGTGGTGACCAGCGTCACCGGTACGGCCTGGGTGTCGCCGGGCAGGAGCCCGCGGGTCGTCGCCGGAATCTCGGCCTGGGTCATGTGCCTCTCGCGTGCCGCCCGGACCGGCGGCTTAACCGGTGATTAGGGTTAACGCTCTATCACCGGCCGGCCGGGAGCGTGAAGCGCGTGCCATCGCGTCCGGTCCCGATGCCGGCGGAGCGCACCATGATGACGGCCCTGTTCCGGGTCACCCGATGCCAGGCACGCCCCGGACGCCGCGCCGCCCTCGCGGCCGCCGTCGTCGCGCTGGGCCTGGCCGGCTGCAACACCCGCTCGCCCGAGACGACCGGGTCGATCGGCCCCCTCGGCGGGCCGTCCGCGGCCGCCGCGGCGCCCTCGCGGCAGGACATCGACCGGCTGGCCGAGCGCTACAACGCCGACCCCGCCGACGGGCGCACGGCGATGGCCTACGCCCGCGCCCTGCGGGCCACCGACCAGATCGGCCAGGCCTCGGCGGTGCTGCAGCAGGCCGCCCTGCGCAACCCGCGCGACCAGGCCCTGCTCGGTGCTTACGGAAAGTCGCTGGTCGAGGCGGGCCGCTTCCGCGAGGCGATCGACGTGCTCTCCAACGCGCACACGCCCGCCAATCCCGACTGGCGCATCCTGTCGGCGCAGGGCTCGGCCTCCGCCCAGCTCGGCGAGCAGGCCCGCGCCCAGGGCTTCTACGAGGCCGCCCTCAAGATCCGCCCGAACGAGCCCTCGCTCCTGTCCAATCTCGGCCTGTCCTACGCGCTGTCGCGCAACCTCGATCAGGCCGAGCAGACCCTCCGCCTCGCCGCCGACCAGCCCGGCGCCGACGCGCGGGTGCGCGCCAACCTCGCCATGGTGCTCGGCCTCAAGGGCCGCTTCGCCGATGCCGAGGCCGTCCTGCGCCGCGACATGAGCGCCGAGGAGGCGGCCACGAACGTCGCGTCCCTGCGCAGGCTCGCGGCCCAGCCGAATCGATCGAAGGCCCTGTCCGTCGCGGGCGTGCCCGGGCAAGGGTAGGGCGCCCGCGCCACGCGACTCCCGCCCTTCTGCGGGCTCGCGGACGTACGCAGCAGCACCGGCAACACCGGTGCGGCTCTCCGCTCCCGCTCGGGAGAGGGGGCCTGTCGCGATCGGCCGCCACCGTCGATGCCCGCTGGAGATGCGCGAGTCGCGCAGGCCTCCGCGGCGCGCGCCCAGTCGCCGCCACGGTCCCCGACAGGAAAACGCACCTGTCATGACGACCCGGTAGCGGCCAGATTCGAAAAGTTCTATATCCCTCCGCGGCTGCGCCGCGCGGCATCACGGGCGTCCAAATCGCCCCCGCGCATCGTCCTGCCCGGGCACTCCCGGGGCGGCGCGCGCCCGTCGGGCGCTACACAGGCCGAACACGGATCTCGTAGCGCAGGTCTTGCCTGCGCGTGTTCGACAACCCGCAGCGAGGATAGAACCAGCCGTGCCCTCACTCGACAGCTTCAAGGCCCGCCAGACGCTCGAAGCCGGCGGCAAGACCTACACCTACTATTCCATTCCCGCGGCCGAGAAGAACGGCCTCGCCTCGGCGGCCGCGCTGCCCTTCTCCATGAAGGTGATCTTGGAGAACCTGCTCCGCTACGAGGACGACCGCTCGGTCAAGAAGGCCGACATCGAGGCCGCCGTCGCCTGGCTCGACCAGAAGGGCAAGGCCGAGGTCGAGATCGCGTTCCGCCCCTCCCGCGTGCTGATGCAGGACTTCACCGGCGTCCCGGCGGTGGTCGACCTCGCGGCCATGCGCGACGCCATGGTGGCGCTCGGCGGCGACCCGCAGAAGATCAACCCGCTGGTGCCGGTGGATCTCGTCATCGACCACTCGGTGATCGTCGACGAGTTCGGCACCCCGAAGGCGCTCGCCGACAACGTCGCCCTCGAATACGAGCGCAACGGCGAGCGCTACACCTTCCTGAAATGGGGCCAGTCGGCCTTTGACAACTTCTCGGTGGTCCCCCCGGGCACCGGCATCTGCCACCAGGTGAACCTGGAATACCTTGCCCAGACCGTCTGGACGAAGTCGGAGAACGGCGCCGACGTCGCCTATCCCGACTCGCTCGTCGGCACCGATTCGCACACCACCATGGTCAACGGGATGGCCGTGCTGGGCTGGGGCGTCGGCGGCATCGAGGCCGAGGCGGCCATGCTCGGCCAGCCGCTCTCGATGCTGATCCCCGAGGTCGTGGGCTTCAAGCTGTCGGGCAAGCTGCCCGAGGGCACCACCGCCACCGACCTCGTGCTCACCGTCACCCAGATGCTGCGCAAGAAGGGCGTGGTCGGCAAGTTCGTGGAGTTCTACGGCCCCGGCCTCGACGACATGGCGGTGGCCGACCGGGCCACGATCTCCAACATGGCCCCCGAGTACGGCGCGACCTGCGGCTTCTTCCCGGTCGATCAGAAGACCATCGACTTCCTGAAAGTCACCGGCCGCTCCGACGACCGGATCGCCCTGGTCGAGGCCTACGCCAAGGCGCAGGGCATGTGGCGCGACGCCCGGACCCCCGACCCGGTCTTCACCGACACGCTGGAGCTCGACATGGGCGAGGTCCGGCCCTCGCTCGCCGGCCCGAAGCGCCCGCAGGACCGCGTGCTGCTCGACGGCGCCAAGCCCGGCTTCGCCGCCTCGATGGAGACCGAGTTCAAGAAGGCCGCCGACCTCGCGCGCCGCTACCCGGTCGAGGGCACGAACTTCGACATCGGGCACGGCGACGTGGTGATCGCCGCGATCACGAGCTGCACCAACACGTCGAACCCCTCGGTGATGATCGGCGCGGGCCTGCTCGCCCGCAACGCCGTCGCCAAGGGCCTGCGCTCCAAGCCGTGGGTGAAGACCTCGCTCGCGCCCGGATCGCAGGTGGTCGGCGAGTACTTGGAGAAGTCCGGCCTGCAGGAGCCACTCGACGCGCTCGGCTTCAACCTCGTGGGCTTCGGTTGCACGACCTGCATCGGCAATTCCGGCCCGCTGCCGGAGGCGATCTCGAAGGCGATCAACGACAACGACGTCGTCGCCGCGGCGGTGCTCTCGGGCAACCGCAACTTCGAGGGCCGCGTGAACCCCGACGTGCGGGCGAACTACCTCGCCTCGCCGCCGCTGGTCGTCGCCTACGCGCTCGCCGGCTCGATGCAGATCGACATCACCACGGAGCCGCTCGGCCAGGGCTCCGACGGCAAGCCGGTCTACCTCAAGGACATCTGGCCGTCCTCGGCCGAGGTGCAGCAGTTCATCGAGGAGAACATCACCTCGGCGCTATTCAAGTCCCGCTACGCCGACGTGTTCGGCGGCGACCAGAACTGGAAGGACGTCGAGGTCACCGAGGCCGAGACCTTCGCGTGGAACCCGGGTTCCACCTACGTGCAGAACCCGCCCTACTTCGTCGGCATGGAGAAGACCCCCAAGCCCGTCGAGGACATCGAGGGTGCGCGCATCCTCGGCCTGTTCCTCGACTCGATCACCACCGACCACATCTCGCCGGCGGGCAACATCCGCGCGGCCTCGCCGGCCGGCGAGTACCTGCAGTCGCACCAGGTGCGCGTGCAAGACTTCAACCAGTACGGCACGCGGCGCGGCAACCACGAGGTGATGATGCGGGGCACCTTCGCCAACATCCGCATCAAGAACCAGATGGTGAAGGACGCCTCCGGCGGCGTGGTCGAGGGCGGGTGGACGCATTTCCAGCCGTCCGGCGAGAAGATGTTCATCTACGACGCGGCGATGAAGTACGCCGAACAGGGCACGCCGCTCGTGATCTTCGCCGGCAAGGAGTACGGCACCGGCTCGTCGCGCGACTGGGCGGCGAAGGGCACGAAGCTGCTCGGCGTCCGCGCCGTGGTGGCCGAGAGCTTCGAGCGCATCCACCGCTCGAACCTCGTCGGGATGGGCGTGGTGCCGTTGGTCTTCCAGGGCGACACGAGCTGGCAGTCGCTGGGCCTGAACGGTGACGAGACCGTCACCATCAAGGGCCTCGCCGGCGAGCTGAAGCCCCGCCAGACGCTCACCGCGGAGATCAAGTCCGCCGACGGCTCGGTGAAGCAGGTCCCGCTGACCTGCCGCATCGATACGCTCGACGAGCTCGAGTACTTCCGCAACGGCGGCATCCTGCCCTACGTGCTGCGCTCGCTCGCGGCGTGAGCCTCCGGAGGGCAGCGTCCCCGCTGCCCGCGCGGTAATCAGGCGGCGCCCACCGGGTGCCGCCTGACTCGTTTTCGGTCGGTGCCGTTGTCCGACGCGCCACCCCGTCATCGCGAGCGCAGCGAAGTGATCCAGGGCAGCGCGACGGAGGAAGTCCTTGCGCCGGCTGGATTGCTTCGCTCCGCTCGCAAAGACGGTGGTGACCGACAACCTCGCTTCTGTCGCCGAGCAGGTCGTTTCGCTTGCGCGCAACCTTGTTTCGCGCGCGGGCCGCCCCATAACCCGGCTCCTGAAGCCAGGATGGGACCCCGATGAAGCACCTCAGCAAGACACTCGTCGCCGCCGGCCTGACGGCCCTGCTGTCGAGTGCGGCCTTCGCCGCGCAGGTCGAGCGCGTCCGCGGGACCGTCGACAAGGCCGACGGCGGCACGGTCGTGATCAAGACCGACGACGGCAAGACCGAGACCGTCGACGTGAGCGGCGCCAAGTTCGCCTGGGTTGTCCCGTCCAGCCTCGACGCGATCAAGGACGGCGTCTTCATCGGCACCGCCACCAAGGGCGAGAACCCGATGACCGCCCTCGAGGTCGTGCTCTTCCCCGAGTCGATGCGCGGCACGGGCGAGGGCCATTACGGCTGGGATTCGATCACCGACCACACCGCGGGCGCCGGCGCCAAGGTGAAGAGCGCGATGACCAACGGCACGGTGAAGGCCGAGTCGTCGAACGCCCCGAAGGTGAAGAGCGCGATGACGAACGGAACCGTGAAGGCCGACAAGGCGGCCTCGGGCGGCGAGCGCACGCTGACGGTGAGCTACGGCAAGGACGGCTCCAAGGAGATCGTGGTGCCGGCCTCGGCGCCGATCGTGGCCTTCGAGCCCGCCGACAAGGCGATCCTGACGCCCGGCTCCAAGGTCTTCGCCGTGGTCGCCAAGGACGGCGCCAAGGCCGACGGCAAGCTCATCGCGGTCGGCAAGGACGGCCTGACGCCGCCCATGTGAGGGCGGCAGCCGCTGCGGGCGCCGGACAGACCGGCGCCCGCAGCGGCGGTCCATACGGCCTCCGGACGGCGCGTTGACGAGGAATCCGCATACAGTCGGCGCCGGACTGGATTAAAATCGACGTCTCAGCGTGTCGCGCGCTGGCACCCTGCACACAAATCGCGCATCGTCCGCCGCCGCGAGGCCCGCCAACGAGGCCGCGGCGGAGGAGTCCATCATGGGTGCTGGAGTGGCAGGCGCGATCGCGCCTGAGGGAACGCCGAGTCTGTTGTCGCGCGAGCGGATCGTCGCCAAGCCGGGCTTCAACCGGTGGCTGGTGCCGCCGGCGGCGCTGGCGATCCATCTCTGCATCGGGATGGCCTACGGCCTGTCGGTGTTCTGGCTGCCGCTGACCCGGGCGCTCTCCGTGGGCAAGCCGGCGCCCGCCGCCTGCCCCGACATGGGCGTGATGACGGCCCTGTTCACCACCACCTGCGACTGGCGGGTCAGCGACCTCGTCACGGTCTTCTCCATCGGCATCGTCGTGCTCGGTCTCTCGGCCGCCCTGTTCGGCGGCTGGCTGGAGCGGGCCGGACCGCGCAAGGCCGGCATCGCGGCGGCCCTCTGCTGGGGCGGCGGCTTCCTGATCGGCGCCTTCGGCGTCTACATCCACCAGCTCTGGCTGGTCTGGCTCGGCATGGGCCTGATCGGCGGCATCGGCCTCGGGCTCGGCTACATCTCGCCGGTCTCGACCCTGATCAAGTGGTTCCCGGACCGGCGCGGCATGGCGACCGGCATGGCGATCATGGGCTTCGGCGGCGGCGCGATGATCGGCTCGCCCCTGGCCGACAGCCTGATCAAGAGCTTCCGGACCGCCGATTCGGCCGGCGTCTGGCAGACCCTCGCGGTGATGGGCGTGGGGTACATCCTGTTCATGCTGGGCGGCGCGTTCGGCTACCGGGTGCCCCCGGCCGGCTGGCGCCCGGACGGCTGGACCAGCCCGGCCGCCAAGAACGCAATGATCGCCTCGGGGCACGTCCACCTGCGCGACGCCCACAAGACCGTCCAGTTCTGGATGATCTGGCTCGTCCTGTTCCTCAACGTGTCGGCCGGCATCGGCGTGCTCGCGCTGGCCTCGCCGATGCTCCAGGAGATCTTCGGCGGCGAGCTGATCGGCCTGCCCGGCACCGGCTTCTCGGCCCTCGACGCCGGCCAGAAGGCGCAGGTCGCGGCCATCGCGGCCGGCTTCGTCGGCCTGCTCTCACTCTTCAACATCCTGGGCCGCTTCTTCTGGGCCTCGATGTCGGACCGCATCGGGCGGAAGGTCACCTACGCGATCTTCTTCGCCCTGGGCGGCCTCCTGTACGCGGCCGCGCCCTGGGCCGCCGGCATCGGCTCGCAGGCGCTGTTCGTCGCGATCTTCTGCGTGATCCTGTCCATGTACGGCGGCGGCTTCGCGACCGTGCCGGCCTATCTCGCCGACGTGTTCGGCACGCAGTTCGTGGGCGCCATCCACGGGCGCCTGCTCACCGCCTGGTCGATGGCCGGCATCGTCGGGCCCTTCGTCATCACCAAGATCCGCGAGGCGCAGGTCGCCGCGGGCGTGCAGGGGGCCGATCTCTACGGCCGGACCATGTACGTGCTGGCGAGCTTCCTGGCGGTCGGCTTCCTCTGCAACCTGCTCGTCCGGCCCCTGGCGCAACGCTGGTTCATGTCCGATTCCGAGCGGGCCTCCCTGGACGTCCGCGCCGGCGCCACGGCCTCGGGGCCGTCCGGCTCCTTCGGGATCGGCCGTGGCGGCTTCAGCGCGGGGGCCGCGCTGGCCTGGGCGGTGGTCGGCATCCCGATCGTCTGGGGCATCGGCATCACCCTGTCGAAGGCGTTCATCCTGTTCCGCTGAGCGGGCACGCTCGGTTGTGGCGGGCCCGGCGGGCCGCTAGGTTTCCGGCGCCTCGCCGTGCCGGGATGCCTTCGTCGTGATCGACAAGCTGGACTTCCTGCTCGCGCTCGCCCGCGAGCAGCATTTCGGGCACGCCGCCGAAGCCTGCGGCGTGACTCAGCAGACTCTCTCGGCCGGCGTGAAGCAGCTGGAGAACCGGTTCGGCGTGCAGCTCGTGCTGCGCGGCTCCCGCTTCCAGGGCTTCACCCCCGAGGGCGAGCGGGTCCTCGAATGGGCGCGGCGCATCGTGGCCGACGCGCGGGCCATGCACGAGGAGGTCACGGGCCTGCGCCGGGGCCTGACCGGCCATCTCCGCATCGCCGCGATCCCGACGGCGCTGCCGATGATCGTGAACCTCACGACGCCCTACCGCGAGCGGCACCCGGACGTGCGGCTGACGGTCGAATCGGCCACCTCCGCCGACATCTTCTCGCTGATCGAGAACCTGGAGGCGGATGCGGGCCTGACCTACCTCGACAACGAGCCCCTCGGGCGGGTGATCTCCGTCCCGCTCTACCGGGAGCGCTACCGCCTCGTGACGGCGATCGGCGGGCCCTTCGAGGGTCGCACCAGCGTCACCTGGGCCGAGACCAGCCGCCTGCCCCTCTGCCTGCTCACGCCGAACATGCAGAACCGGCGGATCATCGACCAGCAGATCCGCGAGGCGGGTGCGGATCCCGCCGCGACCCTCGAGTCGAACTCGATGATCGTGCTTCTGACCCACGTGCGCACCCTGCGCTGGGCCTCGATCATGCCGGAGATCCTGGTCGACGCCCTGGGCCCCATGGAGGGCGTGCGCACGATCCCGATCACCGCACCCGACCTGGAGCACACGATCGGCCTCGTCGCCCCGCGGCGCGAGCCGTCCACGCCGATGGTGACGGCGCTCGTGGCTATCGCGCGGTCCCTGGCACGGACGCTCGATCCGGATCTGGCCGCGCCGGGCCCTTCCTGAGCGGTCGGCTCCGGGCGCGGGCCGGAACGCGGCGTTCCGCGAGCAAGCCGCGGGTCGCCCGGAGCGCGTACACCGGCAGCGTCAGGACGCGCCAGAGCGCGAGGATCGCCGCGGTGATGAGAATCGCCAGCAGGATCCGCTGCATCGAACCCGCCCTCCAACCGCCGAGCTGGCCGAGAACGCGGGCCGGTGATCGGCCGGCGGGTCGGGCAGCGTCCGGGACGAGCGACGGTTAACGAGTCGTGCTGGCGCCGGGCTGTCGGCCGGCCAGGTCGCGGTTCGGGAGATCCCGGCGACGCCGGGCACGGGAACGCGCCGGGCAAGGAAAAAGCCGCCCCGTCTCCGGAGCGGCTTCCCGTGGGCGGTCAGGCCGCGAAGCGGCCCGCGGCCTTACTTGATCTTGGTTTCCTTGAAGTCGACGTGCTTGCGCGCGACCGGGTCGTACTTGCGCATCGTCAGCTTCTCGGTCTGCGTGCGGGAGTTCTTCTTGGTGACGTAGAAATAGCCCGTGTCGGCGGTGGAGACGAGCTTGATCTTGACGGTGACGGCCTTGGCCATGGCGCGGCGCTCCTGCAGGGTGCGGCATTCCGCGTGAGCGAAACGCAAATGGCCGGGAGGGCCCGGCCGAATACGGGCGGGTGAATGCCCGATCGGGCCCGGCAGGTCAAGAGCGGACGCGCCGGCGCTCCGTCGCGGCGAGCCAGCCGGCGAAGGCCAGGAACAGGGCGAGCAGCGCCAGCGCGAACCCGTTCGGCGGCACGAGGTCGAGCCCGCCGCCGATCACCGGCGGCCCCAGCATCAACCCGACATTGTAGAGCACCACGAAGGCCGCGTTGGCGCCCGCGAGATCGTTCGGCGGCGTGCGGTCGCCCAGCATCGCGAGGCCGACCGTGTAGAGGGTCCCGGCGATGCCGCCCCAGACGAGGAGCAGCGCGCCGAACGCCGCCGGATGGCCGGCCGCGAGGGGGATCAGGGCCGAGCCCGCCGCCCCCGCGAGGCCCGCGCCGAGGAGCACCGCGCCCCGGTCGAGGCGGTCGGCGAGCCAGCCGAACGGGATCTGGAACAGCACGTTGCCCAGCGCGATCAGGCTGACGAGGCCGGCCGCCCCTTGCGCGTCGTAGCCGAGGCGCAGGCCGTAGAGCGGCAGGATGGCGAAGATGCCGGTCTCCACCGCCCCGTAGGCCAGGGCCGCCGCCAGGGCGCCGGGGGCGAGCCGGACGTAGTCGAGGATGCCGCGGCCGGAGCCCGTCTCGATCGTCGGCGACAGCCCGCGGGCCAGGGCGATGGGCAGGCCGCCGGCCAGCATGAGGGCGGCCCCCGTCGCGTAGGGCGCCAGCCCCTCGGTCCCGACCAGGGCCAGCAGCAGCGGTCCGACCGCGAAGCCCGCCGCCAGCACGGTGGCGTAGATGCCCATCACCAGGCCACGCCGCTCCGGCGGGGCGGCGGCGTTGATCCAGTACTCGGAGAGGACGAACAGCGCCCCGAGCGTTGCCGAGAAGACGAAGCGCAGGGGGAACCACAGGGCGATGCCCGGCAGCATCGGGAACAGCGCGAGGCTGATCGCCCCGACGAGGAGCGCCAGGCCGAGCAGCGGGGCGACGCCGACCCGCGCGGCGAGGCGCGGCACGAACGGCACCGTGCAGATGCTGGCGATGCCCGCCACCGCGGTGTTGAGCCCGATCAGCGTGCTCGACGCGCCGCGCCGCTCCATCTCGATCGAGAGGAGCGGGATCGACAGGCTGAGCCCGATGCCGACGACGGTGACGCAGGTCACGGCCGCCGAGATCGCCGCCACGTCCTCCGAACTGATCCCCCGCCGCCCGTCCTGCAATCCGTCCGGACCGCTCACAAGGCCACCCGTTCGCGCCGCCCGTAGCGCTCGTAATGGAAGGGGATCATCCGGTAGGGCGCGAAATCGACGGCGATCTGCGCCTCCAGCTCGTCGAGGATCGCGCGGGTGATGAAGGGGAGGTCGAGCTTGCGGGCCGCGTCGAGCCGGACCCAGGCGAGTTCGGTGAACTCGCCATCGGCCTGAACCCGCCCCGGCTCCTCGGCCGCCACCATGCGGCGGTCGACCGTGAAGAAGCGCGTGTCGAAGCGGCGCACGCGCTTCGGCGGGGTGATCGCGCGGGCGACGAGGTGCAGCGCCTCGAGGTCGGGCAGGACGCCGTGCCGGGCGAACCCCTCCCAGCCCGCCGGGACGTCCTCGGGCGCACCGTGCTCGGTCGTGCCGAGGAGCAGACCGGTCTCCTCGTAGGTCTCGCGGATCGCGGCGAGCGCCAGCGCCCGGCCGAGATGGTGCGGGGGCCGGGACACCTGCCGGGTCAGCGCCGCCTCGGCGTAGTCCGGGAGCGCCCCGGCCACCGGCATGTGGCGGTCGCCGAGCTCGATCCGGCCGCCCGGGAAGACGAACTTGCCCGGCATGAAGGCGAGGTTGGGGTTGCGCCGGCCCATCAGGACCTTCGGGCCACCCCTCCCGCGCCGGTCGATCACGATCATGGTCGCGGCGTCGCGCGGCCGCAGGCGCGCCGCGGCGGGCTTCCGCTCAGGAGCTGTGACGATCGGGGGCTCCCGCTGCGGCTCCGGCAAGGCGCGTCTCCTCAAGCCCCGGGGCGGGGCGGCTCCGCGGTAGCGTGGCGAAGCCGTGCATGCCAAGGGCGTATTGCAGCCCGACGACGGCGCCCTTCACGGGCTGGAGCAGGGCCAGCGCGAAGACGAGGGTGAAGACCGGCCACACGCCCATCTCGACCCAGAGCGGCACGTCGTAGGCGCTCTCGGTCTCCAGGATGAGGTAGCCGACGATATGGGCGACGATGAAGATCACCACGTAGGGCGGCAGGTCGTCGGCCCGGTGGTGGTGCAGCTCCAGGCCGCAGACGTCGCATTCCGGCCGCACCTTGAGGAAGCGGCCGAAGATCCGGCCCTGGCCGCAATGCGGGCAGCGGCCGACGAAGCCGCGGGCCATCGCGGGGATCAGGCGGGTGCGCTCGGGAATCGCGTCGGCGGCCATGCCCTGGCTCTACACCGCCCGGGTCAGCGGCGCGAGCCGCGGTGGCGCGACCCGGTGTTGCGGATGCCGGGGGGACGGCCGGGCGGCGCGGCCTTGAAGGGCCGCCCGCCGGACTTCTTCCCCGGCCCGGCGGACCGGGCGCCGGAGCGGGTCCGGCCCTCGCTGAGCAGCTCGAAGCGCAGCGCCCCGGCCACCGGCGCGGCCTCCACGAGCCGCACCTCGACCCGATCGCCGAGGCGGAACGTCTCCCCGGTGCGCTCGCCGACCAGGGCGTGGCGGCCCTCCTCGTGGCGGAAATAGTCGGCGCCGAGCTGCGAGACCGGCACGAAGCCGTCCGCGCCGGTCTCGTCGAGCTTGATGAACAGGCCGGCCCGGGTGACGCCGGCGATCTGGCCCGCGAAGGTCGCGCCGACCTGGTCGGCGAGGTGGTGGGCGATGAGGCGGTCGATCGTCTCGCGCTCGGCCGCCATGGCGCGGCGCTCGGCCGCCGAGATCTGCTCGCCGATCTGCGCCAGCTCGCCGAGGGAGATGTCGCTCGCGAGCCCGTCCGAGCCGAGCCGGCAGGCGGTGATCAGCGCGCGGTGCACGATCAGGTCGGCGTAGCGCCGGATCGGCGAGGTGAAGTGCGCGTAGCGGCGCAGGTTCAGGCCGAAATGCCCGAGATTCTCGGGCGCGTAGACCGCCTGGGCCTGGCTGCGCAGGATCACCTCGTTGAGGAAGACCCCGTGCTCGGTCTCGGCCGCGGTGGCGAGGATCCGGTTGAACAGGGCGGGGCGCAGCGCCCCCTCCTTCGGCAGCTTGATGCCCACCGAGGCCAGGACCTCGCCGAGCGCCCGCATCTTCTCCAGGGCGGGCTCGTCGTGGACGCGGTAGATCAGCGGCTGGCGCGCCTGCTCCAGGGTCTCGGCGGCGGCGACGTTCGCCTGGATCATGAACTCCTCGATCAGCCGGTGGGCGTCGAGGCGTTCCGGCACGATCACCCGGTCGACCGCGCCCTCGGGGCTCAGGAGGACCTTGCGCTCGGGCAGGTCGAGGGCCAGGGGCCCGCGGCGGTCGCGGGCCGCGCGCAGGGCCGCGTAGGCTGCCCAGAGGGGGCGGAGCGCCGTCTCCAGCAGCGGCCCGGTCGCGTCGTCCGGCTGCCCGTCGATGGCGGCCTGCGCCTGCGCGTAGGCGAGCTTGGCGCGGGAGCGCATCATCACCCGATGGAAGCCGTGGCGGCGCTTCTCGCCGTCGGCGGCGATGACCATGCGCACCGCCAGCGCCGGCCGGTCCTCGCCCTCGCGGAGCGAGCAGAGGTCGTTCGAGATCCGCTCGGGCAGCATCGGCACGACCCGGTCGGGGAAGTAGACCGAGTTGCCCCGCTCCAGCGCCTCCCGGTCGAGGCTGGAGCCCGGCCGGACATAGGCGGCCACGTCCGCGATGGCGACGGTGAGGATGAAGCCGCCGGGGTTGGCCGGGTCGGGATCGGCCTCGGCCATGACGGCGTCGTCGTGGTCCTTGGCGTCCGGCGGGTCGATGGTCACGAGCGGCCGGTCGCGCCAGTCCTCGCGGCCCTTCAGGGTGGCGGGCTTGGCGGAATCGGCCTCCGCCAGCGTCGCGTCGGCGAAGACGTGCGGGATGTTGTGGAGGTGCAGGGCGATCAGGCTCACCGCCTTCTCGGAACCGAGCGAGCCGAGCCGCTCCCGCACACGCCCCTTCGGCAGGCCGAACCGGGTCTCGCGCTCCAGCGAGACGCTGACGAGGTCGCCGTCGCGGGCCTGCCCCTCCTCGCCGGGCGGGATCAGGATCTCGCGGCCCTGCGCGCGCTTCTCGACGGGCACGATCCGGCCGCCCTGCGCGCCGGCCCGGTAGACACCGATGATCTCGGCCTTGTTCTTCCCGATGACCTTGACGACCCGGCCGGTGTAGCCGCCCTCCGCGTCGCGCTCGACCCGGATCAGGGCGCGGTCGCCGATGCCCGGGGCCGGACGGTTGCCCTTCCGGGGGCCGCGGGGCTGCGTCAGCACGATGGCGGGCGGCTTGCCGGTGCCGGTCCACTCCACCGGGACCGCGAGGAAATCGCCGTGGCGGTCGCGGGAGCGGATGTCGGCCAGCACGACCGGCGGCAGATGGCCCGCCGGGGCGAGGCCGCCGCGGCCGCGGTCGAGGGCGCCGTCCTCCTCGATCTCCTTGAGGATGCGCTTCAGGTCGATCTTGGCGGCCCCCTTGATGCCGAAGGCCTTGGCGATCTCCCGCTTGCCGACGCGCTCCTTCGACTCGGCCACGAAGGCGAGGATCTGCTCACGGGTGGGGAAGGGCTGCGGAGCGGCGGGCTCGGCCGCCGGGGCGGTGGTGCGTCGTGCCAAAAGGGGGGTGCCGGAGAGTTCTGCGATAGACGGGACCCGCGTGCGGGCGCGGGACCGAGGCGTCGGTCCTGTGAGGCTAACATGGGTGTCCGGGCCGCGCGCGGCAACGCCGTGCCGGCACTCCTCAACAGGCGCGATCAGCCGGTCGAGGCACTCTTGCGGATGCGCGCCACGGCCTGATCCACGTCGAGGCCGGGTGCGAGGAGCTCGTCCAGGGTGAAGGGGCAGGCGCGCGGTAGGGTCAGGTTCACCCGTCCCTCCAGCGGCGCGAGCTCCGGGCTCTCCGCCGCCTGGACGGCGAGTGTCCAGGCGCCGTCCATCCGCAGGCTCTCGGGCTCGGGCGGATCGCCCGCGAGGGCGGCGAGCTTGGCGCGGCCGGCCGCGCGGCAGGCGTCGCTCAGGTCGTCGTCCGAGAGGAGGGCGGCCTTGATCAGCTCGGCCAGGGCATCCCTGACCCGTTCGAGGCTCGCGTTCATGGGCATCCGTTCCGGAGATTGCGGGAGGTCGCAGGAGGTCGCGGGTGCGTGGCAAGCCGGATGCCAGCGCGCCCCGTCCCGTCGCCGATGGTCTCCCGCGATCCGCCGGGTGTAGAAGGCGCGGATGATCCCGGTCCTGACCCGCCATACCGAGGCCGTGCCGCTCTACGCCGCGGCCTGCGCCGAGCTGCGCCTGCGCGGCTTCGAGGGCGACCTGACGCTCTCGGACGCCGACCGCACGGTCTTCTCCACCGACAACTCGATCTACCAAGTGGCGCCGGGGGCCGTGGCCTTTCCGCGCACCCGCGACGACCTCGTGCGCGTCGCCAAGCTCCTCGCGGATCCGCGCTTCGCCGAGATCGTGATCCGGCCCCGGGGCGGGGCGACCGGCACCAACGGCCAGTCGCTGGGCCACGGCCTCGTGGTCGACACCTCGCGGCACATGAACCGCATCCTGGAGATCGACGTCGCGAACCGCGTCGTCCGGGTCGAGCCGGGGGTGGTGAAGGACCAGCTCAACCGGGAGCTCGCCAAGCACGGCCTGTTCTTCGCGCCGGAGCTCTCCACCTCGAACCGCGCCACGATCGGCGGGATGATCTCGACCGATGCCTGCGGGCAGGGCTCGTGCCTCTACGGCAAGACCCGGGACCACGTCCTCGCGCTGACCTGCGTGCTCACCGACGGCACGGTCTGGACCGCCGAGCCCCTGGACCCGGCCGGGCTCGACGCCGCCAAGGGCCGCGACGACCGCGTCGGCGCCATCCACCGCGCCGTCGACGCCGTCGTCACCGAGAACGCCGCGCTCATCGCCGAGCGCTTCCCCAAGCTCAACCGCTGCCTCACCGGCTACGACCTCGCGCATCTGCGCGACGCGGGCGGCCGGTTCGACCTCAAGAGCGTGATCTGCGGCTCCGAGGGCACGCTGGCGCTGATCGCCGAGGCGCGGCTGAACGTGCTGCCGATCCCCAAGGCCGCCGTGCTGGTCGCGCTCTCGTACATCGACTTCGACGCGGCGCTGCGCGACGCGCAGGCGCTGCTGCCGTTCGGCGCCGCCTCCGTTGAGACGATCGACTCCACGGTCCTGGCGCTGGCCCGCAAGGACCCGATCTGGGCCGAGGTGCGGGCCTTCTTCCCCGACGATCCGGCCGGGCGGCCGGTGGACGGCATCAACCTCGTGGAGTTCGTCGGCGACGACGCCGCGACCGTGGAGGCGGCCCTCGCGCGGCTCACCGGGACGCTGGAGGCTGAGCGCGGCACCGACACGAGGCGCCTCGGCTTCACCATCGCCCGGGGCGACGCGATCGAGCGGCTCTGGACCATGCGGAAGAAGGCGGTGGGCCTGCTCGGCGCCGCCAAGGGCGACGCGCGCCCGATCCCGTTCGTCGAGGACACGGCGGTCCCGCCGGAGCGGCTCGCCGACTACATCGCGGAGTTCCGCGCGCTCCTCGACGGCAAGGGGCTGCGCTATGGCATGTTCGGCCACGTCGATGCCGGCGTGCTGCACGTGCGGCCGGCCATCGACCTCAAGGACCCGGCGCAGAACGGCCTGATCCGCGAGGTCACGGAGGGGGTGGTCGCGCTCACCGCCAAGTACGGCGGCCTGCTCTGGGGCGAGCACGGCAAGGGCTTCCGCTCGGAATTCGTGCCGGCGACGTTCGGGCCGCTGATGCCGGCGCTGGAGGCGGTCAAGCGCGCCTTCGACCCGGACGACCGGATGAACCCGGGCAAGATCGCCTCGGCCAGGGGTGCGGGCCTGACCCGGATCGACGGCGTGCCGCGCCGGGGCGAGCGGGATCGCACCATCCCGGCGCCGGTCCGGGAGGATTTCGACGAAGCGCTCCACTGCAACGGCAACGGCGCCTGCTTCAGCTTCGACGCGGACGAGGCCATGTGCCCGTCCTGGAAGGCGACGCGGGAGCGGCGACACTCGCCCAAGGGTCGCGCCTCGCTGATGCGCGAGTGGCTGCGCCGCGCCGCGGAGGCCGGGACCGACCCGGCCGCCGAGCTGGCGCGGCAGCCCGCCGGGTGGCTCTCCGACGTGGCGGCGACCCTGCGGAGCCGCCTCCGCGGCCGGTCCGAGGCCGACGACTTCTCCCACGCCGTCAAGGAGGCGATGGACGGCTGCCTCGCCTGCAAGTCCTGCACGGGGTCCTGCCCGATCAAGGTCGACGTGCCGACCTTCCGGGCGAAGTTCCTGGCGCTCTATCACACGCGCTACGCGCGCCCGCTGAAGGACCATCTCGTGGCGGCGCTGGAGCCGCTGCTGCCCCTGGCGGCGCGGGCGCCGCGCCTCTTCAACGCGGTCCTGACCAACCCGCTGGCCCGGCTGATCCTGGCCCGGGCCGGGCTGGTGGCGATCCCGGCCCTGTCGCCGGTCGCGCTGACGGCGCGGCTGGCGGAGCGCGGCGTCGCCGTCGCGACCCCGGACGCCCTGGCCCGACTGGACCCGCGGGAGCGCGCGCGGTCCGTGCTGGTGGTGCAGGACGCCTTCACCAGCCACTTCGACGCGGAAGTCGTGACCGACAGCTGCGACCTCCTCGCCGCCCTCGGCTTCCGGCCCTGGCTGGTGCCCTACCGGCCGAACGGCAAGCCGCTGCACGTACACGGCTTCCTGGTGCGGTTCGCCGCCGTCGCCCGCTCGAACGCCGCGCTGCTGCGCGACCTCGCCGGGCACGGCGTGCCCCTGGTCGGGATCGACCCGTCGATGACGCTGACCTACCGGTCCGAGTACGCGCAGGCGCTGGGCGGCGATCTCCCGAAGGTCCAGCTCCTGCAGGAATGGCTCGCCGCCCGGCTCGACCGGATCGCGCCGGGGCAGGGCGGGCGCACGATGCGGCTGCTGCCCCACTGCACCGAGCGCACCAACGCGCCGGGCGCGGTGCGGGACTGGCAGGCTGTGTTCGCCCATCTCGGCCTGCGGCTCGAGGTGCCGGCCGCCGGCTGCTGCGGCATGGCGGGGACCTACGGTCACGAGGCGCGCCACCGCGCCACCTCCGAGGCGATCTACGGCCTGAGCTGGGCCCGCCACGTCGCCGAGGCGCCCGGCTGCACCCTGCTGGCGGACGGCTATTCCTGCCGCTCCCAGGCCAAGCTGGTCGACGGCGTGCGGCTGCGGCACCCGGCCCAGGCGCTGCTGGAGCATGTCCGCGCGGCTGAGGTGGGCGCGGCGCCCTTCCATCCCGAGCGCGCCGCCGCGGTGGCGCCGTGAGCCCCGCCGTGAGCCCCGCCATGACCGTCGCCGTCGTGGGGGCCGGCGCGGTCGGCTGCTACTACGGGTTCCTCCTGGCGCGGGCCGGCCACGCGGTGACGCTGATCGGCCGTCCCGCCCTGGTCGAGGCGGTCGAGAAGGACGGTCTCGTGCTGGAGAGCGCGGCCGGGACGGCCTCCGTGCCCGTCCGGGCGACCGATACGGGGGCGGGCGCGTCGGGCGCCGACCTCGTGCTGGTCTGCGTGAAGTCGGGCGACACCGAGGCGGCGGGCGCGATGATCGCCCCCCACCTCGATCCGGCCGCCACGGTCCTCAGCCTCCAGAACGGCGTCGACAACGCCGAGCGGCTCGCCGCCGTGCTGGGCCGGCCGGTCGTGCCGGTGGCGGTCTACGTCGCCACCGCGATGGCCGGCCCCGGCCACGTCCGGCACAACGGGCGCGGCGACCTGATCCTCGGCGCGTCCGAGACGAGCGGGCACGTCGCCGCCGCGTTCGCGGCGGCCGGCATCCCGACCACCGTCTCGGCGAAGGCCGTCGACGCGCTCTGGGCGAAGCTGATCATCAACTGCGCCTACAACGCCCTGTCGGCCCTGACGCAGTTGCCCTACGGCCGCCTGGTGGAGGGCGAGGGCGTGGCCGCGGTCATCGCGGACGTCGTCCAGGAATGCGCGCGCGTGGCGGAGGCCGAGGGCGTGTCCGTGTCGCCCGGCATCCTCGACGACGTGATGGCGCTCAGCGCCGCCATGGCCGGACAGCGCTCGTCCACCGCCCAGGACCTGGCCCGCGGCCGGCCGAGCGAGATCGACCACCTCAACGGCACCATCGTGCGCCGGGGCGCGGCGCACGGGATCCCGACGCCGGCGAACCGGCTGCTGCACGCGCTGGTCAAGCTCGCCGAGCGGCGGGACTGAGATCGACCCCGCACCGGCACGGAGGCCGGAGGCCCGGCTCGCGACGGGCGGTCAGGCCCGCGCGGCGGCGTTGGCCTTGCGGGTCGCGGCGGCCTTCCGGGCAGAGGCGGAGCGCTCCGCGGCCGTGCGTCCGGCCGAGGCCTTGCCGCCGGACGCGCCGCCCTTGTGGGCGGCCGGGTGGCCGGTGGCCTTGCCGCGGCCCGAACCGCCCGGCTTCTTGCCGCCGCCGTCGTCCTTGTTGACGGTGGCCCAGGCCCGGGCCTCCGCCTCCTTCTCCGGCACGCCGCGGGACTCGTACGAGTCGGCGATGTGCTCGGCCTTGCGCTTCTGCTTGTCGGTGTATTTCGACTTGTCGCCCTGGGACATGGGCCGTCTCCCGAAGCTCAGCCCACCCCGGTCGGACCGTCGAGGATCGCGCGCACGCGGCGGACCAGCTCCGTGCGCCGGTAGGGCTTGTTCAGGAGATCAAACTCCGAGCCGCCGATATCGGTTCGCTCCAGGCTCGCCTCCGCGTAGCCCGTGGCGAGCAGCACCTTGAGCTTGGGCTGGCGGCGCCGGGCCTCGCGGGCCAGGAGCACACCGTTCATGCCTCCCGGCATGATCAGGTCGGTGAAGAGCAGATCGACCTTCCCGCTCGAGTCCAGGATCTCCAGCGCCTCGCGGGCATTGCTCGCGACCAGCGTCGTGTAGCCGAAGTCCCGCAGGATCGTGCGGGCGAGCTCGGCCACGTCCTCGCGGTCGTCGACGATCAGGATCGTCTCGGTGCCCTGGCGGTCCACGGCCCGCAGCGAGACCTTCGCGGGGGCGTTGACGTCGCCGTCGGTCGCGGGGAACGACAGGCGCACCGTCGTGCCGGACCCCACCGCCGATTCGATCTGCGCGGCGCCGCCCGACTGCTTGGCGAAGCCGTAGACCATCGACAGGCCGAGACCCGTCCCCTTGCCCTCCTCCTTGGTGGTGAAGAACGGGTCCATCACCCGGGCGAGCACGGCGGGCGGGATGCCGGTGCCGCTGTCCCTGATGGCGATGCTGACGTAGCGGCCGTCGCGCAGCGGCCCGATCTCCCGGCCGCGCGCGGCGATCTCGCTGTTCTCGGTGGAGATCCGGACGGTGCCGCCCTCCGGCATCGCGTCGCGGGCGTTGATCAGCACGTTCAGGATCGCGACCTCGGCCTGGGTCGGGTCGACGCGGCAGTTCCAGAGATCGGGCGCGAGGTCGAGTTCGACCTTCACGGCCTCGCCCACCGAGCGGGCGACCATCTCGCCCATCCCCTCGATCAGGGTGTTGAGATTGACCGCGCGGCCGTCCAGCCGCTGCTTGCGGGCGAAGGCCAGCAATTGCTGTGTCAGCGTCGTGGCGCGCTCGGCCGCCTGCCGGATGTTCTCGGTGGCCCGGCCGAGCCGCGCGCGGTCGGCGTCGGGCTTCTCCAGGCCGGCCGCCAGGATGTCGACGTAGCCGACGATCACCTGCAGCAGGTTGTTGAAATCGTGCGCGATGCCGCCGGTGAGCTGGCCGAGCGCCTCCATCTTCTGGGCCTGGCCCAGCGCCTCCTCGGCATCGCGGCGGCGCGAGACGTCGAGCTGCGAGCCGAAGTAGTACACGAGCTCGCCGTCGGCATTGTAGACCGGCGAGACGAACAGGGCGTTCCAGAAAGTCGAGCCGTTCTTGCGGTAGTTCAGGATCTCGGTGGCGAACTCGCGCTTCTCGGCGATCGCCGCGCGGACCTGCGCGACGCTCTCGCGGTCGGTGTCGGGCCCCTGGAGGAAGCGGCAGTTGCGCCCGATCAGCTCTTCCGGCGTGTAGCCGGTCATCGCCAGGAACGCCCGGTTGGCGAAGATGATCGGGTTGTCGGGCTGGCGCGGATCGGTGACGATCATCGGCATCCGCGTCGTCTCGACGGCCGCGAAGAAGATGTCGCTCTTGCGATCGGTGATGTCGCTCGGGGCGCCGTCCCGGATCGGGGGACTCGGCCCGGAGGGCGGTGTTTCTGGCGTCTCAGACATGCGAGGCGGTCGTCACCTTCCTGGCCGGGAGAGACCTCTGCGCCCGGTCGATCACGAGAGGCGTGCGCGAGACTAGCGGCCGGACGGCCGAAGTCGACCTTGTATCCCCAGCGGCGGTGTCGCGCGAAGGGCTCATGCCGCGGCCGGCCGCGTGGCCTCGGAGGGCGCGCCCACGGGGGCCGGGACGAGCCGGGGCGGCGCGGCCTCGCGGCAGGCGCCCAGCACCGCCGACAGCGCCTCGTTCAGCGACGTCACCAGGAAGTCCGCCGAGGTCGCCCGGCGCAGCCGCTCCAGGGTCGCGGGATCGCGCTCGCGCCAGAAGCCGACCAGGATGCGGACACCCGGCACCGCGGCCCGGGCCTGCCGGACGGTGAACCGGATCTGCGACAGGCTCACCGGCTCCAGGTAGGAGAAGCAGATCAGCGCCAGCGCGTCCGGGTTCTCGGGCCGCTCCCCGGCGCGGATCGCCGCCATCGACAGGATCTGCGAGGCCAGCCCGTGGCGCGCGAGGATCTGGCTCAGCATCAGCGTCGCCGCCTCGTCGAACGGGCCGCGGCTCGACACGCACAGGACCGGCGTCTCGCCGCGCCAGTTGGGCGCGAGATCCTCGCGCTCGAGGACGATGCCGGCCACCTGCCGGTCGGGCCCGACGGCGGCGAGCGCCGCCGCGGTCTCGGTGTCGGGGCCGCGGCCGGATCCCCGCCGGGCGCGGCGCCCGACCGGCGCTGTGCCGAGGCGGTCCACCACCGTCCCGATCGCGGCACCGACCTCCGCCTGTCGTTCCCGATCCAGGGTGCCGCGAGACAGATCCTCCTGCGCCAGCAGGAGGCCCGCGAGCGCGACCTCGTCGTAGTAGGTGACGAGGGCACGCTCCTTCAGGAACTGCCAGCCCTGATCGATCGCCTCGACCGGGTCGCCGGCCAGCATGCGCTGGTAGAAGATCTCGGGCGGCGACAGGGCGGGCTGATCGCCGAGCAGCACGTCGAGGTACCAGAGCCGCTCCACGTGCCGGCCGAGCACCACGAGGCAGACGGTGAGGGGCGTGGCCAGCACGAGGCCGATCGGGCCCCACAGGAACGTCCAGATCGTCGCGGCCAGGATGACGGCGACCGGCGAGAGGCCGGTGGAGTGCCCGTAGAGCAGCGGCTCGATGACGTGGCCGCAGATCGGCTCGACCACGAGGAACAGGGCCGCGGTGGCGATCACCATGCTCCAGCCGGGATCGACGGCGGCCGCGAGGATCAGCGGCAGCAGGGCGCTGATCGCCGCGCCGATATAGGGCACGAACCGCAGGATCGCGGCGAGGACGCCGAACAGGGTCGGGCTCGGCACGCCGATCAGCCAGAGGCCGATGCCGATCACCAGCCCGAAGGCGATGTTGAGGGCGAGCTGGGCCAGGAAGAACCGGCTCAGCCGGCTCGTGGCGTCGTCGATCGCCGCCGTCGTGCGCCGCAGATCGCCCGAGCCGCCGGCGAGCCGGATCGCCCGGTTCCGCAGGTCCTCGCGCTGGAGCAGGATGAAGATCGTGAAGATCAGGATCAGGCCGGTCGTCGCCAGCGGGTGCAGGATCGGGCCCGCGAAGGTCTGGAGCGTGTCGACGACGCTGGCGCGGGCGGGGGTGAGCTCGACCGTGAGCGGGTGCGTGCGCGATCCCGGCTCGCCGCGGACCTCCGCGGCCGGCGGCGGCTGCAGGGTGGCGCTGAGATCCTGCACCATGTCGACGATCCGCGAGAGCGTGCCGGTCCCGGCCGTCGCCCCGCGCAGATCCTTGATCTTCGTGCGCATCACCTGGGTGTAGCGCGGCAGGTCGGAGGCGAGCTGGGACGCCTCGCTGGCGATCAGGCTGCCGATGCCGAACAGGGCGCCGAAGACGATCACCACGACGAGCAGGACCGCCGGCGCGCGGGGCACGCGCAGCCGCCGCAGCATCCGCACCGCCGGCACGAGGACGAAGCTCAGGAGGATCGCCAGCGTCACCGGCACGAGGATCTCGCGCCCGAGGTAGAGGGCCGCCATCGTGGCGACCACGAGGAGGAGCGACGCCAGCGCCACGAAGATCGGCAGGCCCTGCCGCAGGCGCTGGGCAGTGACGGGATCCTCGCTCACGGACACGCTCCACTCACATCAGGTCTCGGGGCCGCAGATCTCGGGGCCGCAGGTCGCGCGTCCGCTGCCGGGTCAGCTCGCCTGCGCGGTCTCGCCCAGGGCGGCGCTGATCTGGCTGAGCAGCTTCGAGAAATCGACGGGCTTCGGGTGATAGTCGTCGCAGCCGGCCTGGATGGCCTTGTCGCGGTCGCCCGACATGGCGTGGGCCGTGAGCGCGATGATCGGGATCGCCCGGGTGTCGGTGCCGGATTTCAGCGTCCGGGCGACCGACCAGCCGTCGAGGACCGGCAGGTTCATGTCGAGGAGGATCACGTCGGGCTGGCCCGAGCGCGCCTGCCGGACGCCGGCCTCGCCGTCATGCGCGAGCATCACCTCGTAGCCGCGCCGCTTGAGGCGGCGCGAGAGGAAATCCCAGATCTCTTCGTGGTCCTCGACCAGCAGTATCTTCGCCATCAGAACTCGTAACCCCCGGCTCGCGTCGTGCCGGTCGGAAGCCCAACGCGCGGCAACGCACAATCGCCCAACGTTCCTGCCGCGATTCCGGTCCCTGAGGAAGTGGCGCTCCGGTCCGCGGTTGACCCGTTGGTCAGCGGGTAAGAGCGTGGACGCCAACGAATCGACAATCCTCGGACGGGGCGGAACAACCACTATGCCTGACATCGAGCTCTATCATTCGCCCAACACCCGCTCGTCGGGCGTGCGCGTGCTGCTCGAGGAACTCGGGGTCCCGTACCGGCTGCACGCGCTCAACATGCGCGCCGGCGAGCACCTCCAGGACGCCTATCGCGCCGTGAACCCGATGGCGAAGGTGCCGGCGATCCGCCACGGCGACGCCGTGGTGACCGAGCAGGCGGCCGTCTACCTCTACCTCGCCGACCTGTTCCCCGAGGCGGGGCTCGCCCCGGCACCGACCGAGCCCGACCGGGCCACCTACCTGCGCTGGATGGTGTTCTACGGCTCCTGCTTCGAGCCCGCGGTGGTCGACCGGTACCTGAAGCGGGAGCCAGGCCCGCGCGCCATGTCGGCCTACGCCGATTACGACAGCGTCATCGCCCGGGTGAAGGAGGCCCTGACGCCCGGCCCGTACCTGCTCGGCGCGCGCTTCAGCGCCGCCGACGTGCTGTGGGGCGGCGCCCTCGGCTGGACGACGGGCTTCGGCCTCGTCGCGCCCGACCCGGTGCTGGCGGCCTACGTGGAGCGCATCCGGTCCCGCCCGGCCTCGCGGAAGGTCGCGGCCGCGGACGCGCAGCTCGCCGAGGCGCACCAGGCGGCCGCGTCGACCTGACCGCGGCCGGACTCTTGCTGGGGCTCGCGCCGGGGGCCGGCCCCGGCGCGCGGTCCGGTCTCCCGCCGCCGGCGCACCCCGCGGACGGCCCCTCGCGCGACCGGAACCCGTCGGCCCATGCGTCTGCTCGCTCCCCTCATCGCCGCGCTCCTCCTCGGCGCCCCCGCGGGGGCCGCGCGGGCCGCCGATCTCACCGGAACCCTCAGGAAGATCCACGACAGCAACAGGCTGGTCCTCGGCGTGCGCGATACCGCGACCCCGTTCAGCTACCTGGACCAGAACCAGAAGGTCGTCGGCTTCGCGGTCGACATCTGCCTGAGGATCGCCGACGCGGTGAAGCGCGAACTGAAGATGCCGGGCCTCGAGGTCGGGATGGAGTTCGTCAACTCCTCCTCCCGCATCCCGCTGATGACCAACGGCACGATCGATCTGGAGTGCGGGACGACCACCAACAACGCCGAGCGCAAGAAGCAGGTGGACTTCACCAACACGCACTTCCTCACGGCGACCCGCTTCGTCTCCCGCAAGGACCAGCACATCGCCGGCCTGGACGACCTGCGCGGCAAGACGGTCTCGTCGGTCGCCGGCTCGACCAACATCCTGATGCTGATCAAGGCCAACAACGAGCGCAAGCTCGGCATCACGGTGATCGCCGCCAAGGACGTCCCGGAGGGGTTCCTCATGGTCGAGACCGGCCGGGCCTCGGCCTTCGTCATGGACGACGTGCAGCTCAGCGTGGTCGCGGCCCAGTCCAAGGAGCCCGCCGCCTACGCGGTCAGCGAGGAGACCCTGTCCAATCCGGAGCCCTACGGGATCATGCTGCGCAAGGACGACCCGGCCTTCAAGGCGGTGGTCGACCGGGCGACGGCCGATCTCTACCGGAGCCCCGAGATCACGGTGCTCTACGACCGCTGGTTCCTGAAGCCCGTGCCGCCGCGCGGCCTCAACTACAACGTGCCGCTGTCGTCGGCCCTGCGCTGGGCCTTCGCGCACCCGACCGACAATTCGGATCCCGCGTTCTACGCGCACTGATCTGTCGCGCGGCGGGGTTCCGCTCGGGCGAGGGAGATGCGATGCCGCGGGTCTGATCCCGCCCGCGTCGCGAAGCGTGCCATGACCGACAGCACAGAGCCGGCTCTCCCGTCCAGCGCGGCCGTCGCCGCGCCGCCGGCCACGTCGATCCCGCGCCTGATCGTCGTGCTGGCCTGCGCGGGGTTCGGCAGCACCTTCGCGCTCCGCTCGGTCGAGCCCCTCGTCGGCGTGCTCGCCCGGGATCTCGCGAGCGACGCCCACACGGTGGCGCTCCTCTCCACCGCCTTCGCGCTGCCCTACGCGTTCATCCAGCCGGTGCTCGGCCCGATCGGCGACGCGCTCGGCAAGGAGCGGGTGATGAGCACCTGCCTCGCGGTGCTCGCCGTGGCGCTGACCCTGTGCAGCGTCGCGCCGGATATCGGCAGCCTGTTCGGCCTGCGCATGCTGGCGGGGGCGGCCGCGGGCGGCTGCATCCCGCTCTCGCTGGCCCTCCTGGGCGACCGCGTGCCGATGGAGAGCCGCCAGGTGGCGATCGGGCGCTTCCTCGTGGCGGTGATCCTCGGCCAGCTCTCGGGCTCGACCTTCGCGGGCCTGATCGAGGCGGCGATCGGCTGGCGCGGCGTCTTCGCGGTCACCGCCGCGGTGGCCGCCCTGGCCTGCGCGGCGACCGTCCTCGGCTTCGACCGGGCCGGCCGGGCCCCGGCCCGCCGCCCCGCCTTCGGCGAGGCGGTAACGCGCTACCGCACGATCCTGGGCAATCCCCGGGCGCGGGTGCTGTTCTCGGCGGTGTTCATCGAGGCCATCGCGATCTTCGGCGTGTTCCCGCACCTCGCCCCGCTGATCGAGGCGCGGGGGGAGGGCGGCCCGCGCGAGGCCGGGCTGGTTCTGGCGGGGTTCGCGGTCGGCGGCCTGCTCTACTCGGCCCTGGTCGGGCTGCTCGTCCGGCTGCTCGGCCTTCCGCGGATGCTGATCGGCGGCGGCCTGATCTGCGGCGCGTCGCTCACCGTAGTCGGGCTCGCGGGCTCCTGGCAGGTCGACTGCGCCGCGCTCACCGCCATGGGCCTCGGCTTCTACATGCTGCACAACACCTACCAGACGCAGGTCACCGAGGTCGCGCCCAAGGCCCGCGCCTCCGCGGTGGCGCTGCACGCCTTCTCGTTCTTCTGCGGCCAGGCGCTCGGCGTCGCGGTGATCGGGCAGGCGCTGCTCCGGTTCGGGCAGCTCGGGGCGCTACTGGGATGCGCCGTCACCATCCTGGCGCTCGGGATCGCCACCGCCATCGCCCTGCGGCAGAAGCCGGGACCAGTCCCGTTTACCGGCTGAGCGCGCCTTTTCCCGGACGCCCGCAACGCAGTGGAAGGCGATCCGGGAACCAGCACACGAAGCGCCGCGAAAGCGGCACCGCATATCGACGCTTCGCGACGTTTCGCGCTGGATCCCGGGTCGCATTCCGCTGGTGCTCCAGGCGCCCGGGAAAGGGCACGGTGCTCGGACGATTCAGAGCGGCGTCCAGCCGTTCCATGGTTTTCCGAGAGTTGGTCTGAACCGCGCGAGGTCGTCCTTGCGAGCGCAGCGAAGCAATCCAGTGTCGCGCCACGCCTCCCGATGTCGCGCTGCTCTGGGTCGCTTCGCTACGCTCGCGATGACGCGGAGCAGCTCTCAGACCCGCCCCATCGCCAGCGCCTTGAGGTCGAAGCCCAGATCTTCCGCCTGGTCGGGCGTCAGCGGCGTCCCGGCCGCGAGCAGGCGCCGCGCGATCATGTGGTCGCCCGCGCGGTCGACGGATTCCACCGCGCTCAGGCGCCCGTCGCGGAAGCGGAAGACCGAGAAGGCGTCGCCGGTCCCGCGGACGACGCCGGCATCGCCGGGTCCCGACAGGCCCGCGATCTGCAGCTTGTGCGGACCCTGGTCGCTCCAGAACCACGGCAGCGCGCCGTAGGCGGCGGGCTTGCCGGTGAGGCGGGCCGCGAGGCAGCGGCCCTGGTCGATGGCGTTCTGCACGGACTCGATCCGCACCGTCCCGTCCGGCGTCACCCCGTGGGCGAAGGGGATCGGGAAGCGGGCGCAGTCGCCGATCGCCGAGATGGCCGGGTCGGGCGTCGCCAGGAACGCGTCGACCCGCACGCCGTCCTCGGCCGGCAGGCCGGCCTCCGCGGCGAGTTCCCGGTTCGGCAGGACGCCGATCCCGACGAGGATCAGGTCGGCCGCGCGTTCGCTTCCGTCCGCCAGGGCGACGCCGGTGGCGCGGCCGTCCCGCCCGACGATCGCCGTCACGCCGGCCCCGAAGGCGAAGCGCACGCCCATCGCGGCGTGGGCGCGGCGGAAGAATTCGCCCATCTCGGACGAGACCGCCCGGGCCATGGGCCGCTCGGCCGCCTCGATCACCGTCACCGGCAGGCCGCGCGCGGCCGCGACGGCGGCGAATTCGAGCCCGATGAAGCCGGCCCCGATGACCACGATCGCCCGGGCCTCGGCGACTGCCGCCTTCAGGGCGTCGGCATCGGCGAGGCCGCGCAGCTGGCGCACGCCCGCGAGTTCGGCGCCCGGGACCGGCAGGGGACGGTTGCGCGCGCCGGTGGCGAGCACGAGGTGGTCGTAGGGGAGGTCGGTGCCGTCCGAGAGCTGCAGGCGGCGCGCGTCCCGGTCGACCGCGACGGCGCGGAGCCCCGGGCGGTGCGCGATGGCGTGCTCGGCGAAGAAGCCGGGCGGGCGCAGGAACAGGCCCTCCCGATCGGTCTTCCCGGCGAGGTAGGCCTTCGAGAGCGGCGGCCGCTGGTAGGGCAGGGCGGTCTCGTCGCCCACCAGGGTGATCGGGTCGCGGAACCCGCCGTCCCGCAGGGACGCGGCGAGCTGGAAGCCGGCCTGCCCGGCCCCGGCCACGACGACGCCGGCAGCGGCGCTCACGCCTTGGCTCCCGCTAGCACCAGACCGCTCTGGGCGACGCCCGGCAGGCAGCGCGCGCCCTCCGACATCAGGTAGGACCAGACCGCGGAGGCGGCCGGACCCAGCACCTTGTCGGCGCGCCGGACCGCGTACCAGTCGCGCCGGATCGGCAGGCCCCTGACGTTGAGGAGGACGAGGCGCCCGCTCTCCAGCTCGGCCGCCACGGAGTGCACCGAGAGCAGCGCGATCCCGAGCCCGGCCATCACCGCCTGCTTGATGGTCTCGTTCGACCCGGTGTCGATGTCCAGCGGCGCCCGCTTGACCAGGACGCCGCTCATGAACTCCTCGAAGACCATGCGGGTGCCCGAGCCCTCTTCGCGGAGGAAGAACGGCTGGTCCGCGAGGTCCTCGCGGTTCAGGTCGGTCCGGCCCGCCAGCGGGTGGCCGGGCGGCGCGATCAGCACGATCGGGTGCGGCCCGAAGGTGGCGGCCTCGATCGGGAAGTCCCGGGGCGGGCGGCCCATCAGGGCGAAGTCGATCTCGTAGCCGCGCAGCGCCTCCACGGTCTGGCCGCGGTTGCGCACCGACAGGCTGATCTCGACGCCGGGATGCTTCTTGACGAAGCCCGCGATCACCTGCGGGGCGAAGTACTTGGCGGTGGAGACGACGCCGAGCGCCACGCGCCCGCCCTCCGCGCCGCGCAGGGTGCGCAGGCGGTCGGTGCAGGTCTCCAGCACCGTGTTGATGCTGTCGATCGCCCAGAGCATCTCGCGGCCGGCATCCGTCGGCTTGAGGCCCCCCGGCGTCCGGTCGAACAGCAGCAGCCCGGCCTCCTCCTCCAGCTGGCGGATGCGCGCGTAGAGGGCGGCGGAGGTGACGTTCAGCTCCTGCGCAGCCCGGGTCATGGTGCCGAGGCGGGCCACGGCAGCGACCGCCTGAAGCTGCTTGAGGGAGAGGTTGCGCATGGCGGACATCTCGTTTTTTTCGTCCTATGGCACAAGATCGCACAGAAATCTTGAAGGCCCCGCCGCGGGTTCCTGTCGATCCGGAGACAGAGACCGCTATCTTGGCAGCCAAGCGGCCGCTACAGAGCCGGCGCGGAACGCGCGATCCCCGCGGACGGGATCCGAGCAGGAGGAGTAGGCCGATGGCAATTTCAGCGGCGATCGGGACGCCCCTCGAGACCTGCCTGGCGCAGGCCGTGGACGCCAATCCGGCGCTGAAGGACGCCGCCGCGGTGGTCGCGGCCGTGGCGCGGTCGGCGGTGGAGATCAGCGAGCGGATCGGGCGCGGCGCGCTCGGCGGCGACCTCGCGGCGGCCGGCGATCACAACAGCGACGGCGACGTCCAGAAGGCCCTCGACGTCATCGCTCACGAGAGCGTGACCGCGGCGCTGCGGGGCGCTCCGGTCGCCGAGGTCGCCTCCGAGGAGGCCGAAGAGGTGATGCGTCTGAACCCGGACGCCCCGCTCGCCGTCGCCATCGACCCCCTCGACGGCTCCTCCAACATCGGCGTGAACATGGCCGTCGGCATGATCTTCGGCATCCGGCCGTCGATCAAGGATCCGGCGAACCCGCTGGCCTCGTTCACCACCCCCGGCTCGACGCAGATCGCCGCGGGCTTCGTCACCTACGGCCCGGCCACGGCGCTGATCCTGACACTGGGCGAGGGCACCCAGTCCTACGTGCTCGACCGCGCCGAGGGCCGGTTCAAGCTGACGAGCCCGGCGATGTCGGTGCCGGCCTCCACCAAGGAATTCGCCATCAACGCCTCCAACGCTCGGCACTGGGACGCGCCGGTGAAAGCCTATATCGAGGATTGCCAGCGCGGCACCGAGGGGCCGCGCGACAAGGACTACAACATGCGCTGGCTCGCCTCGCTGGTGGCCGACATCCAGCGCGTGCTGACCCGCGGCGGTGTGTTCCTCTACCCGGGTGACGCCCGGAAGAACTACGCCCGCGGCCGCCTGCGGCTGCTCTACGAGGTCGCGCCCGTGGCCATGCTGGTCGAGCAGGCCGGCGGCGCGGCGACCGACGGCCAGACGCGGATCCTCGACCTCGTGGCCACCGGGATCCACGAGCGGGCGCCGCTGGTCTGCGGCTCCACCGAGGAAGTGGCGTGCGTCGCCACCTACTATGCCGGCGGCAAGCCCGATGCCGGCCGCTCGCCGCTCTTCGGCCAGCGCGGCCTGATGCGGTCATAGCCGCACCGTGAAGTCGTAAAGGCATGTCGGCGCGGCACCCCATCATCTCTGTGACCGGCTCCTCCGGGGCCGGGACCACCTCGGTGCGCAACACCTTCGAGCAGATCTTCCGCCGCGAGGACGTGCGGGCGGTCTTCATCGAGGGTGACGGCTTCCACGCCTTCGACCGCGACACGATGCGGGCGATGATGGCGAACGAGCCGACGCTGTCCCACTTCGCGCCGCGGGCCAACCTCCTGCCCGAGCTGGAGGCGGTGTTCCGCAGCTACGCCGAGTCCGGCACCGGCCGGACCCGTCACTACGCCCACGACCAGCACGACGCGCAGGCCTACGGCATCCCGGAGGGCAGCTTCTCGGACTGGGAGACGTTCCCGCCCGATTCCGACCTCCTGTTCTACGAGGGCCTGCACGGCTGCGTGGCCGACCCGGACGTCGACATCGCCCGCTACGCCGACCTGAAGATCGGCGTCGTGCCGGTGATCAACCTCGAATGGATCCAGAAGCTGCACCGGGACCGCTCGTTCCGCGGCTACTCCACCGAGGCGGTGACCGACGTGATCCTGCGGCGCATGCCCGACTACGTGCAGACCATCTGCCCGCAATTCTCGTTCACCGACATCAACTTCCAGCGGGTGCCGACGGTCGACACGTCGAACCCGTTCATCGCCCGCTGGATTCCCACCGCCGACGAATCGATGGTCGTGATCCGCTTCAAGGACCCGAAGGGGATCGACTTCTCGTATCTCGTCTCCATGATTCACGACAGTTTCATGAGCCGGGCCAACTCCATCGTGATCCCCGGCGGCAAGCTCGACCTGGCGATGCAGCTGATCCTGACGCCGATGATCATGCAGCTCGTCGAGCGCCGCCGCCGGCTGGCCTGAGCCGACCCCGAAAGCCTCCCATGCTCGCACCCGTCATCGCCCCGTCGATCTTGTCCGCCGACTTCTCGAAGCTGGCCGAGGAGACCCGCGCCGTGGACGCGGCCGGGGCCGACTGGATCCATCTCGACGTGATGGACGGGCATTTCGTGCCCAACATCACGTTCGGGCCGCCGGTGGTGAAAGCGCTCCGGCCGCACACGCAGAAGTACTTCGACGTGCACCTGATGATCGCGCCGGCCGATCCGTACCTCGCGGCCTTCGCGCAGGCGGGGGCCGACGGCATCACGGTCCACGCCGAGGCCGGGCCGCACATCCACCGCTCGCTCCAGACCATCCGCGACCTCGGCAAGCGCGCCGGCGTGGCGATCAACCCGGGCACGCCGGCCGCCATGGTCGAGCCGGTGCTCGACCTCGTGGATCTCGTGCTGGTGATGACCGTCAATCCCGGCTTCGGCGGCCAGAGCTTCATCAAGGGCGCCATGGAATCGGTGGCGCGGGTGCGCGCCATGGTGGCGGGCCGGGACATCCGCATCCAGGTCGACGGCGGGATCGACCCCGAGACGGTCAAGGTCGCGAGCCGCGCCGGCGCCGACACGTTCGTGGCCGGCAACGCCGTGTTCAGCGGCGGCCCGGACGCCTACGCCGAGCGCATCGCGGCGATCCGCGAGGGCGCGGAGGGCGCCTCCGGTCGCGACCTGTCGTGCTGAAGGCGCTGATCTTCGACGTCGACGGGACCCTCGCCGAGACCGAGGACCTGCACCGGCAGGCGTTCAACCGCGCCTTCGCGGAGCTCGGACTGCCCTGGCGGTGGGACGAGGCGCTCTACGCCGACCTGCTGGCCGTCATGGGCGGCAAGGAGCGGCTCGCTCACTACATCGACACCGAGCACCCGGCGGAAGCCGCCGCGCTCCACGCCCGCGCGCCGGAGATCCACGCCATCAAGACGCGCGCCTACGGCGACCTCGTCGCGCGGAACGGCCTGCCGCTGCGCCCCGGGATCGCCCGGCTGATCGCCGAGGCCCGGGCCGCGGGAATCCGGCTCGCGGTGGCCACCACGACGAGCCGCCCGAACGTCGACCGGCTCCTCGCCGCCAATTTCCCGCCGGACGCAGCGCCCTTCGACGTGATCGCGGCCGGCGACGAGGCGAGCCGCAAGAAGCCCGCCCCCGACGTGTTCCTGCTGGCGCTCGCCGGCCTGGAGATCCCGGCCTCCGAGGCGGTGGCCTTCGAGGATTCGGCCGCCGGCATCAGCTCGGCCCGGGCCGCCGGGCTGCCGGTCCTTGCGACCCGGAGCCGCTACACCGAGAGCCACCGGCTCGACGGCGCTTTCTCCGCCGTCTCGGATCTCGGCGAGCCGGACCGGCCGCACCGGCACCTCGCGGGCGTCGAATGGCCGGGCGGGGTCGTGGATCTGGCCTCCCTGATCCGGTGGCACGAATCTCAGGACGGTCAGAGCACGCCGGTCCAGGCGATGGGCACGAGCCGGTAGCCCGGTCCGTCCCGTTCCACGTGGCCGAGCGACGGGAAGGGGAAGTGGTAGCCGACCACGAGGGCCCTCTCGGACGCGGCCGTGTCGTAGAAGCGGTGGCGCGTCGCCTGCGCCTGATCGGCGTCGTGATCGTACATCACGTGCCAGTCCGGGTGCTGCAGGAAGAGGGCCGGGATGTTGGTCACGTCGGACTGAATCAGCAGACGGTCCGCGCCCGAGGCGACCGCGAAGGCCGTGTGGCCCGGCGTGTGTCCGGGGGCGGCGAGGGCGGTGATCCCGGGCACGATCTCCTCGTCCCACGCGAAGCTGCCGATCCGGTCCTTCAGGTCGCCGAGCACCCGGCGGGTGTTGGCGAAGTAGCCCTGCGTCACCGGGTCGGCGGCGCGGGCCATGTTGGCGTCGCTCATCCAGAACGCCCAGTCGGGTGCGGCGGCCCGGATCTCGGCGTTCGGGAAGGCGAGGGACCCGTCCGCCCGCTTGAGGCCGTTCGTGTGGTCGGGATGGAGGTGCGAGAGCAGGACGAGGTCAATGTCCTCGGGCCTGATCCCGGCCGCCGCGAGGTTCGCCGCGAGGCGGCCGACGGGCGCGCCCGGCACCGGGCCGTTGCCGGTATCGATCAGGACGAGCTTCGCGCCCGTGTTGATCAGCGTCGGGTTGAACGGCACCGTCACTTGGCCGGGGGGCATGTAGGCCGCCCGCGCGGCGCCGAGCGCCTCGTCCCGGGGAACGTTGCGCACGAAGCGGTCCGGCATCGCGAAGCTGCGCGCCCCGTCGTTGAGGATCGTGACCTCGCAGCTGCCGACACGCGTCCGGTAGAAGCCCGGCGCCTGCGCTTCGGCGAAGGGTGCGGTGGCGCGGGCGCGGCCGCCGAGACCCAGGACGGCCCCTCCGGCGAGCGCGGCCCGCACCAGATCGCGACGGTTCGTGCCCGGCATCGGATCCTCCTTGAAACCCGCGTTGGCCCGTGTCCTAGCGTCTGCCCGGCCGGCGATCGGCGCGGGCGTCCGCCCGCCCGTGCGCCTCGGTGGCGAACAGCATCGTCCCGGCCACGAGGCCGAGCGCGGCCGCGATCCCGAACTTGAGCCAGCGCGGGTCGGCCGCCGCGACGTCGCTGGTCGCGCGGGAGTCGAAGCGGCCGTGGGCGCCGGGATCGGTGTCCACCGGGTCGTAGAGGTTGTCGGGTCGGTTCTTCTGCGCCTGCACGCCGGTCATCTCCCCGCGATAGCCGTGCCGGGCGAGGTAGCCGTCGATCCAGCCCGGGATCAGCATGTTTCCGATGATCGCCTTCCAGGCCGAGGCCCCGATCCACATTTCCCGGGGCGCGTCGTGCGCCGCCCGGAAGACGTGCCGGGCGATGGCCTCCGGCTGGTAGATCGGCGGCACCGGCTCGAGCTTGCGCGGCAGCCGCGAGCGCGCCCAGTCGAATTGCGGCGTGTTCACGGCCGGAAGCTGTACCATCGTCAGGCGGACTCGGCTGCGGTCGTGGAGCAACTCGCTGCGCAGGGAATCGACGAAGCCCCGCACGGCGGCCTTGGCGGCGCAGTAGCTCGCCTGGAGCGGGATCGACCGGTAGGCGAGCGCCGAGCCGACATGCACGATCGTGCCCCGGTCGCGCGGGACCATGTGGCGGAGGGCCGCCAGCGTGCCGTGCACCTGCCCCAGATAGGTCACCGCGGTGGCGCGGTGGAACTCGTCCGGGCTCGTCTCCTGAACGGGCGCGTAGACCGTCACCATCGCGTTGTTGACCCAGACGTCGATGCCGCCGAACGCCTCGGCCAGCGCGTCGGCGGCCTGGGCGACGGCCTCCGCGTCGGCGACGTCGGCCGCAAAGGCCAGGGCCCGGCCGCCGGCCCGCTCGACATCGCGGATCGTGCCCCTCAGCCCCGCCGGGCCGCGCGCGATCAGCCCCACGTTCCAGCCGTGCCGGGCGAATTCGTGGGCGACAGCCCGGCCGACGCCGGCGCTCGCGCCCGTGACCATGACCGTGCTGCGTCCGTTCCGGCTCGACATCGGGTTCCCAGCTGCGCGTGAAGTCCAGCGCCAACGCCCGAGACGGCGACTTTTTCCGCGGTCACGGGATTGCGAAGCCCGCGGGGCCGTGTCGGCCCGTGTCGCGCCGACCGGCACCGGCCGCGTTGCTTCGTCCGAAGGCGGCGGCCTATATACGGCGCGACCTCACAGCCGCGACGGCGGGGTCCCGCACGCCCGCCCGCGCCAACGAACAAAAGTCCGAACCGTCATGGCAGGCCATTCGCAGTTCAAGAACATCATGCACCGGAAGGGCCGGGTGGACGCGGTCCGCTCGAAGGTGTTCGGCAAGCTCGCCCGCGAGATCACGGTGGCGGCCAAGCTCGGCACGCCCGACCCGGCGATGAACCCGCGCCTGCGCGCCGCGATCCTGGCGGCCCGCGCCGAGAACATGCCCAAGGACAATATCGAGCGCGCCATCAAGAAGGCCGCCGGCGCCGACGGCGAGAACTACGAGGACATCCGCTACGAGGGCTACGGGCCCGGCGGCGCCGCGCTGATCGTCGAGGCACAGACCGACAACCGCAACCGCACCGCCTCGGACGTGCGCTCGGCCTTCACCAAGTCCGGCGGCAGCCTCGCCGAGACCGGGGCCGTCGCCTTCATGTTCGACCGCGTCGGCGTGATCGCCTACCCGGCCTCCGTGGCCGACGCCGACACGATGCTGGAGGCGGCGATCGAGGCCGGCGCCGACGACGTCAGCTCCGGCGAGGACGGACACGAGGTCATCTGCGCCCAGGATTCCTACGGCGAGGTCACCAAGGCCCTCGAGGCGCGCTTCGGCGAGCCCGCGCGCACGGGCCTGATCTGGAAGGCGCAGAACACCATCAATGTCGACGACGAGACCGGCGAGAAGCTCATCCGCCTCGTCGAGGTGATCGAGGATCAGGACGACGTCCAGAACGTCTACGTGAACTTTGCCCTGTCGGACGCGCTGGTGGCCAAGCTGCAGGCGTGAGGGGCACGGCCGGCGAGCCGGGAACGGACGGTTCCGGTCGCAGCCATGCCGGGCGCGCTTGCGCTCCGGATCCCGCTCGGCAATCCCAGACTGGCGAAGTCGGGGGTGGCGGCGTGTTCGCCCTCCGGAGTTCCGGGCTCGCCCGTCAGGCGCCCGCGGCCGCGAGTTCGGCCCCGAAGCGGTCCTGCGCGTAGCGCTCCACCGAGAAGGTGTCGTCGGGCAGCTGCACCATGAAGCGCTCGGCCACCTCGGTCAGCACGATGTCGGGCCGGACGCGCTCGATATACGGCCAGTCCAGCGAGGTGCTCCAGACGAAGTGCACCTCGCGGAACGTCTCGGCCAGCATGATCGTCAGCATGTACGGCATGACGTGCGAGAAGGAATCGCCGAACAAGACCAGCCGGCGCGGTTCGGTGGCCTTGGCGTTCCCGTAGATCACGTGCGCACCGACATGCAGCGTGTGCAGCAGGCCGGCCTTCTCCCGGGCCTCGACGATCGGGCTGCCGTAGGTCCGGACCGCGTCCTGCTGCATCAGGACGGTGCGCGAGCGCGCCCGCCGGGGTGGATCGAAGGCGCTCCCCAGATCGCCGTCGTGGTCGGTCTCGAAGGACGGCCGCTCCCTCAGGTCCTGCCGCGGCTCGGCGCCCAGCGCCCGGCAGATCTCCGCGTAGGCGAGATAGCAGCCGTCGGCGGACCAGTGGGTGTCGGTCCGGCAGTACAGGTCGGCCGCGTCGCGCTGCGCCCGCATCGGCGTCACCAGGTCGATGCAGGTCTGCCGCCAGCGCTTCCGCCGGCGCCAGGCCGCGTACAGCCCGACCGGACCCGGGAAGCGACCCGCCGGGGGCTCGCTGTGGAGGAGGCGGTAGGCCGGCGACGCGCTCGGCCGGATGGTGAGCCCGTCGAGCCGGTGATCGTAGATCATCAGCTTCTCCGGGGCGACGACGTGGCGGTACAGGATCCCCTGGGCGCGCAGGCGCCGCTCCCGCGTCGTCACGAGGCTGCGCCACTGCCAGATCAGCTCGGTCGTCTCCTCCGGCCGCTCGTACTGGCCGAGCACGTCGTTCGTACCCGTCTTCAGGAACAGCCAGCCGTCCTGGCCGACATGGATGTGATCGGGCGTGCTCGAAGCCATGGCGCACTCGTGAGGCGGGTCGCCCTTCCGGCGGCCGCCGATGTCGAATTCGGCCGCAAGGCGCGGGATGCCGGAGCGGCGGCGGACCGGCAGAGTGCCGCACGCGTCATCCACCACCCGGCAGGCCCCGTCATGCCCCTCCTCAAGGCCCGCGCCAAGCCGCATAGTACGGCTGCCATGAGCCCCGTTCCCGCGACAGACCCCGGCGATGCCGAGCGCTGGGCCGCCCTCGCCGCCCGCGACCCGCGGGCCGACGGCACCTTCGTGTACGCGGTCCGCACCACGGGCGTGTACTGCCGCCCGAGCTGCGCCGCGCGCGCGGCGCGGCCCGAGAATGTCAGCTTCCACCGGACCTGCGCCGAGGCCGAGGCTGCCGGCTTCCGGCCGTGCCGCCGCTGCCGCCCGGACGAGCCCGCCCTCGCCGAGCGCCGGGCCGAGGCGGTCGCCCGCGCCTGCCGCCTGATCGAGACGGCGGAGACGGTTCCGTCCCTCGCCGCGCTCGCCCGCTCCGCCGGCCTGAGCGCCTACCACTTCCACCGGGTGTTCAAGGACGCCACCGGCGTGACCCCCAGAGCCTACGCGGCCGCCCACCGTGCCGCCGCCGTGGCGCGGCGGCTGCCCGGGGCCGCCTCGGTGACGGAGGCCCTGTATGAGGCCGGCTACGGCGCCGCGAGCCGGTTCTACGCGGCGGGCGCGCCGCGCCTCGGCATGGCGCCCGCCGCCTACCGGACGGGTGGCGCGGGCCTGCGCATCCGGTTCGGCATCGGCGCCTGCAGCCTCGGCGCGATCCTCGTCGCCGCCACCGAGGCGGGCGTCTGCGCGATCCTCCTCGGGGACGCGCCCGAGCCGCTCCTGCACGATCTCCAGGACCGCTTCCCCGCCGCGGAGATCGAGGGCGGCGACCCGGCCTTCGAGGGCTGGATGGCGCGGGTCATCGGGCTCGTGGAGGCGCCGGGCAGCGGCCTCGACCTGCCCCTCGACATCCGCGGCACGGCGTTCCAGCAGCGGGTCTGGACGGCGCTGCGCAAGATCCCGGTGGGATCCACCGCGACCTACGCGGAGATCGCCCGGGCGATCGGCCTGCCGACGGCGACGCGCGCGGTCGCGCAGGCCTGCGGGGCGAACCCGGTCGCGGTGGCCATCCCCTGCCACCGCGTCGTGCGCTCGGACGGTGCCCTGTCGGGCTATCGCTGGGGCGTCGCGCGCAAGCGCGCGCTGCTCGACCGGGAGGCGGAGGCCTGAAGTCCCGCGCCTCCGGTGCTCCGTGCGGTCTGCCCCAGGGCCGTTCCCTTTCGTAGTGCGACGGTCCGGAGGAAAAGTGCCTCCGGTCGAGACAGCCGCGACTTGCCCCGCTCCCGTGCGGGAGAGGGGAACCGCGCCTCGCTCAAGACGGGCTCGGCGATCGTCACTGTCCCGACGTGGCCGGGGGCGGCGCTAGCGTCGACCGCCGCCAGGGCCGCCGAAACCGCCGCCGCCGAAACCGCCCCCGCCCGGGCCCGGGCCGGGGCCCCCGGGCGGACCGCCGAAGCCCCCGGGGCCGCCCGGGAAAGCCCCGGGGCCTGCCGGCGGCGTGCCGCCGAAGCCGCCGCGCGGCGCTCCGAATCCGCCGGTGCCCTCCGATCCGGGGACGACCACGCCCCCCGGCCGGGTGTCGATCGCGGGGCCGCGTGGTTCGCCGATGCCGCCCAGGCCGCCCTGGCGGCCTCCGGGCTCGGCGCCGAAGCGGCCGGGCGCCTCGTCGGGGAGGTTGCGGAGGTCGAGCCGGTCGCGCTCCCGCTCGAACCGCGGGGCGTCCGGCCGCTGCGGCTCGGGCGCGATGCGGTCCTCGATCCGCAGCCGCTCCACCGTCAGGTCCCCGTCCCGCGCGATCGCAGCGGTCAGCACCGCCCGCACGCTCCCGGTGCGCGGAACCTGCGCGCCCGGACGACCCGCGACGGCGTAGCCCGCGCCGACGTCGAGCCTGCCGCTATCCCGGCCGATATAGGCCTCGATCGAGACCTGTTTCAGACCCGGCGGGAAGGGCAGGCCGACCTGCGCGGCGTTGGTCACGGTGAGCACGCCGTTCGCCGCACGGCCCGTCACCAGGGCGCGCCGGCCCGGCGGCAGGGCGTCGGCGCCCGCGAGGCGGAGGCCGCCGATCCCGAGGCCGCCCGCGACCCGCCGCACCGGGCCGGCGACGCGGTCGGGCCCGGTGTCCCGCGGCTCGATCAGGCTCGCCACGATCACGCCGTCGGGCCGGCGCAGCCCGCTCACCGCGACCCGCGCGCCCGGCTGCCACGCGCCGCTGAGACCCGTGGTCGAGACCCGCTGGCCGAGCACCACGAGCCGCCCGGGCGCGACCGATTCCACCGTCCCGACCACTTCGCTCGTGACGTCGATCCGCCCCGTGGCGAGTCCGCCGCCCTCGGGCCGCGCCACCACGTGGACGACCTGACCGATCTTCAGGTCGGCGGCCTTCGCGACCGTGCCGTCGATATGCACCTCCACCTCGGGCGGATAGGCGATGCGCAGGTCGTTGACGACGATCGAGCCGAAGCGTCGGATCGTGCCGATCACGCCGGTGCCGCCGATGCCGCGGTCGCCCTCGCCGAGGGGCCCGCTCTTCGGCGCGTCGGTCCGCATCATGCCGGTCCCGCCGATGCCCTGATCGCGCGGGGATTCCTGCGACCGGACGGTGCCGGGCAGCACGGTCGCGGCGCCCGCGAGGAGGCGCAGGACGAACCGGCGGTTGAGCGTGGCGCGCACCGGCCGGCCTCTCACCGCTCGTCCGCTCGCCGCGCCGGCGGCGCCGCTTCGGTGTAGACGTACAGGCCGAAGTTCCAGCGATGCGTGCCGCCGGGATCGGTCTGGCAGGCGGCGTGCGCTTCCCGGTTGGCCTGCTGCAGCGCCTCCATGGCGATCTCGCGGGCGCGCGCCTCGAGCCGGGTCGCGAGGTCCTTGGACAGCCCGTCGTAGTGGACCGCCCGCTCGAGGAAGCGCGGCGCGTCTCCGAAGATGTTGGCGACGGCCGCGGCGATGTGGTCGTGCAGGTTGCGGCCGAAATAGTAGAGCTGGGGCCCCTCGGCGCCGTCGCCGCGGGGCACGTAGGCGGCCTCGGCCAGCACGATCCGGTCCTGCGCATCGGTGAAGGCCAGCCCGCGATCGAGCCACTCGTCGAGGACGGCGCGCGGCCGCAGGTCCCGCGTCACGCCCGCGACCAGCGACTCGAACGAGGGTGCGCCGCCCTCGGCCGTGCGCGGAAGTTTCAGGGGCTGGCCCTGCGCGTCGGTGAAGGCCGGGTCGGCGATCCAGCGAGCGATGATCCGGCTGGTGCGGGAGACGACCGCCGGGACGGCGCTGACCGGAGCACCGGCGCCCCGCAGGCGCCGGACCTCCTTGCGGTGGATGCCGGTGAGCAGGGAGACGCGGCTGTCGGTCTGCTCCTTTCCGGCGAGGGCGAAGTCGTACTCGGCGACGTTCACGTAGAGCTCGCGCAGCAGGTCGGTGAGCGCCGGGAAGGTGATGCCGCGGGCGACGAGCAGGCGCACGAGGGGGCGCAGCAGCCGCGCCAGCGGCGCGTGCAGGCTGGCGCCCTCCCGCGGTGTATCGGCAGTATCAGACATGGCCGCATCGTGACGGCTCATCCCGTGGGACACAATCCCACCGCGTGCGAAGGCGCACGCTGGTCCCTCGATTTCGCGTTGACGTGGGATTTTTGCACACGTAAAACCGCTTCGTGGTCAAATTTCCCACGAAATGCGGGGCCGGCCGATGACGATTGATACGCGAACGCTCGTGGCGATGCCCCTGCCGCCGCTCACGCTTCCCACCGCCCAGGCGCGACGGGCAAGCCTGAGTGATCCCCTTCCGCGGCTCCGACGCCTCGTCTGCGTCGTCGCCGCGCTCACACTGCCCGTCCTCGGGGTCGCCGTCGCGGAAACGGTCCACCGCGCCGGTTCACCGAGGGCGCCGCAGGCCGCCGCTCCCGCCACCCCCTCAGGCGGGGCGGCGGCACCCTCGGGCGCCGTCGGGCCCCGACGCGCCGCGAGAACCGTGAGGGTCGCGGCACGCACGGAAGAGAACCGCGAGGTCCGCTCTTGATCGCCCTCTCCGGTATCGACCGCGCACGAACCGCGCCGACCTGCGGTGGAGCGGCCATTCTCGATCTCGCTCTCTGCCTGATCCTGTCTGTGACCGTCGTCGGGCTGCTCCTCCTGGCCCTCTGATCCCGCGGCTCCGCCGCGCGCCGAACGAGATTTCCATGAACGCACGAACCTCCGCAGCCCTCGCGGGCGCCGCATGCGGCTGCCTGGCCCTCGCCGCCCAGGCGGCCGACCTGCCGCGCCGCGCGCCGCCGCCGCCACTGCCGTCGCTCCCGGTCTTCACCTGGACGGGCTTCTATGCCGGCGTGAATGCGGGATACGCGTTCCCGACCGGGAGCGGCGGCTTCACCGACCCGACCTACGGCACCGTCACGGGCGGCGGGCGGTCAGGCGGCTTCGCCGGCGGCGGCCAGATCGGCTACAATTACCAATTCACGCCGGGCTCCGGAGTCGTCGTCGGCGTCGAGGCCGACATCCAGGGCGCGGCCTTCGCCAAGGCGGACCCCGCCTATCTCGGCACCACGCCGTATTACAGTGTCCGACCGAGCCTCGACTATTTCGGCACGGTCCGCGCCCGGCTCGGCTACGCGTTCGACCGGGTCCTCGTCTACGGGACCGGCGGTTTCGCTTACGGCGGCGGGGCGCGCGCGACCGACGCGGGCGCCTACCCCTACACCCTGCCGTCGACCGACCGGACCGGATACGCGGCCGGCGGCGGCATCGAGTACGCCTTCACCGAGAAGCTCTCCGCCAAGGTGGAGGCGCTCTACCTCCATCTCGGCCGCGGAACGACCGCCGCCACGTACTACAACGCCAGTGTTCCGGCGTTTTATGGTGCCGGCAAACAGGACTCCGGTTTTGCGGTGGTTCGGGCCGGTGTGAATTACCGATTCTGAGCAATATTCGTTGGACGATAGCTTGACGGAGCGGTCAAGCTGGGTCGCAATGCCCTGCATTCGGCTTCGCGAATCTGTCGGCCGCGCGAGCCTGTCCACGGCCGAGGGATGTCGGTGAGGCCGGATACCGCGCGGGTGCAGCCCCGCGGGACCGCGGATTCTCTCCGACAGGATCGGCCGTGAGCATGCCCAGCTCGACCTCCCTCACGACAATGCTGCTCGCCGTCGCGCTCGCGGCCTGCACCGTCCCGGCGCGGGCGCAGGAGATCGTGCCACCCGGGCCCGACGGGCGCGGCGCCATCCTGATCTACGGGAATTTCTGCGGCCCCGGCAGCCGCGGGCCCGGCTACCCGCCGATCGACGCGCTGGATCTCGCCTGCGCGCACCACGACGCGTGCTCGCCCGAGCCGGCCGCGGGAACGCTGCCGACCTGCGCCTGCAACGGCCGCCTCCGCGTCGAGGCGGGGCTCGTCGCCCGCGATCCGGCCGCGCCGGCCCAGACCCGCCAGACCGCGCAGTTCATCTCGGATTTCGCCGCGGCGCTGCCCTGCCAGTAGGGCGCGCCACGGGACCGCTCAGGCGGCGTCGGCCGGGTTGGCGGCTGCCTTCGGGCCGCCCTTGGCGACGCCCACCAGGGCCGGGCGCAGCACGCGCTCGCCGATGACGTAGCCCGCCTGCACGACCTGCACGACGGTGCCGGCCGGAACCTCCGCGTTCGGCACCTCGAACATCGCCTGATGGCGGTTCGGGTCGAATTTCTGGCCCTGCGGCTCGACGATCTTCACGCCGTGGCGCTCGAGGGTCTTGCCGAGGTCGCGCTCGGTGAGCTCGATCCCGTCGATCAGCCCCTTCAGGGCGCCGTCGGCCGTGGCCTTCGCGTCGGCCGGGACGCTGTCGAGGGCGCGGCGGATGTTGTCGGCGACGTTGAGCACGTCCCGGGCGAAGTTGGTCACCGCGTAGGCGCGCGCGTCGGCGACCTCGCGCTCCGTCCGGCGGCGCAGGTTCTCCATCTCGGCGAGGGTGCGCAGCGTCCGGTCCTTGAGCTCGTCGCGCTCGGCGGTCAGCAGGGCCAGGGCCTCCGCGACCGGATCGACGGTGGCCGACTCGCTGCCCTGACCCGCGGGCGCGGGATCCTGGGCCGCGCCGGCACCGGCTTCGACCGTGGTCTGGCGCTGGTCATCCTGGGGCATGTCGTTGCTCGTCATCACGTTTCAGTCGTGGGCGGGAATCGGTGAGGGATGGTGGAATCGGCGCTGATATCTGGCCACGGGGCCGCGAAATCAACCCGTACGCTCACGCCTCGCGCGGCGGCGGCGCCGCCACCAGCGCCTCCAGACCCTCGGCCTTCAGCGTCGCGACGTCGTGGGCGAACACGTCCATCACGGCGGCCCGGATCGCGGCCTGCCGGTCAGGCTGCGTCACCCGCGTGCCGGTGAGGTCGGTGACGTAGAAGACGTCCACGGCGCGCTCGCCGAACGTCGCCACATGCGCCGACGTGATGTTGAGCGACAGCCGGCTGAAGGCCGTAGTGAACTCGTAGAGCAGGCCCGGCCGGTCGAGGCCGGTGATCTCCACCACGGTCTCCCGGCTCGACAGGGCGTTGTCGATGATGACGTCCGGCGGCACCGGGAAGGTCTTGGCGCGGGTGCTGGTCGGCGGGTGCTTGTCGGCCACGAGGTCGGCGATCTTGATCTCGCCCTTCAGCGCCCGCTCGATCGCCGCGGTGATGCGCTTGGTCCGACGCAGCTCGTCGTCGTCCCGCTCGAAGGCGCGCGAGATGAAGATCGTGTCGAGGGCGAACCCGTCCGTGGTGGTGAAGATCTGCGCGTCGACGATGTTGCTGCCGGCCGCCGCGCAGGCGCCGGTGACGATGGCGAGCAGGCGGGGATGGTCCGGCGAGTAGACCGTGATCTCGGTCACGCCCCGGACGGGATCGAGGGCGACGTCGGTCGCGCTGGTCCGCCCGTCGCGCACGACGTCGCGCAGGAAGATCGCGTTCTTGAGCTGGCGCGTGCCGTCGACCTTGAGCCAGTAGGCCTGGCTGTGGCGGGCCGCGTAGGCGTCGAACTCCTCCGAGCCCCAGCCGGGCAGCTGTTCCCGCAGGCCCATCTGCACGAGGCGCACCCGGTCGGTGCGGGCGATCTCGGAATGGCCGCCCGAGAGGTAGACCTCGGTCTCGTCGTACAGGGTGCGGACCAGGGTGCCCTTCCAGGCGGTCCAGACGCCGGGGCCGACGGCGGTGATGTCGGCCACCGTCAGGATGGTCAGGAGCTTCAGCCGCTCCAGGCTCTGCACGCTCGCGGCGAAGCGCTCGATCGTCTTGGCATCCGAGAGGTCGCGGCTCTGCGCGGTCATCGACATCAGCAGGTGGTGCTCTACGAGCCAGCGCACCGTCTCGGTCTCGGCCTGGTTCAGGCCGAAGCGCGGGCAGAGCTTCTCGGCGATGGCGGCGCCGGCGATCGAGTGGTCCTCCGGGCGGCCCTTGGCGATGTCGTGCAGCAGGATCGCGACGTAGAGCGCGGTGCGGTTGTGGATCGAGTGCACGAGGCGCGAGACCAGCGGGTAGGTCTCCTGGGCCCGGCCCGATTCGATGTCCGCCAGCACGCCGACCGTGCGCAGCAGGTGCTCGTCCACCGTGAAGTGGTGGTACATGTTGAACTGCATCATCGCGACGATGCGGCCGAAATCCGGGATGAAGCGGCCGAGCACGCCCGCCTCGTTCATCTCGCGCAGCGCCTCCTCCGGCGCGTTCCGCGAGGTCAGGATCTCGACGAACAGCCGGTTCGCCTCGGGGTCCACGCGCAGCGACGGGTTGACGAGGCGCAGGGACCGGTTGGCCAGCCGCTTGGCGTCCGGATGGATCGCGAGGTTGTGCCGGTCGGCGAGCCAGAACAGCCGGATGAGGTTGACCGGGTCGCGCTCGAAGGCGTCCTCCGCGCGCAGGTTCACCCGGCCGTGGTCGATCCAGAAATCCTCCGCCTCCATGGCGGTCGCCCGGAACCGGTCGCGGAACCGGCCGATCCAGCGGTCGAGAACCGGCGTGCGCTTGGCGTGGCGCGCCTCCAGCTCGGCGCAGACGATGGCGGTGAGATCGCCCACATCCTTGGCGATGCGGAAATAGGCCTTCATGAAGCGCTCGACGCCGGAGAGGCCGCCCCGGGCCTCGTAGCCGAAGCGCTCGGCGATGCGCGGCTGCAGACCGAAGGACAGGCGCTCCTCGGCGCGCTTCGTGGCGAAGTGCATGTGGCAGCGCACCCGCCACAGGAACTCCTCGCAGCGCTCGAACAGCGCGTACTCTTCCGGGGTGAACAGGCCGGCGCTGACGAGCTCGATCTGGTCGCGGACCCGGTAGGTGTACTTGGCGATCCAGAACAGCGTGTTGAGGTCGCGCAGGCCGCCCTTGCCGTCCTTGACGTTGGGCTCGACGAGGTAGCGCGAGGTGCCGGCCTTGGAGACGCGCAGGTCGCGCTCGCGCAGCTTCGCCTCGACGAACTCGGCGGCGGACCCGACCACCAGCTCGGCGTCGAAGCGCGTCACGAGCTCCTCGTAGAGCACCCGGGTGCCGAACAGGTACCGCGCCTCCAAGAGGGCCGTCCGGATCGTCATGTCGGCCCGCGCCTCGCGCAGGCACTCCTCGACCGAGCGGGTGGCGTGGCCGACCTTCAGTTTCAGGTCCCACAGGACGTAGAGCATTCCCTCGACGACGCTTTCGGACCACGCGGTCTGCTTGTAGGGCAGCAGGAACAGCAGATCGATGTCCGATCCCGGCGCCATCGTGCCCCGGCCGTAGCCGCCGGTGGCGACCACCGCGAGCTGCTCGCCGGTCGACGGGTTGTCGTTGGGATAGAGCCGCCAGACCACGGCGTCGTGGATCGCCCGGACCACCGCGTCGGTGAGATTCGACAGGGTCTGCGCGCACAGCAGCCCGTTGCGGTCCTCGAGGAGCTGCGCCTCGGCGGCCCGGTGGCCCTCCTCGATCACCCGGCGCAGCTGCGGCACCAGCGCGGCCCGGAGCTTCGTGGGCTCGCGGGCCTCGCGGTCGAGGTTCTCGAGAACCGTATCGAGGGCGGCGACGGGATCGAACATGGTTCCCGTTAGCATGATATCCCTAAGCCGCCAGCCATGCGGCGCCCGCCGCTACTCCGCGGCCGGCAGATCGAGGGCGAGCAGCCGGGCCGTGCGGTTGCGGGTCGCCGCCCGCGGCTCGGTCTCGCTCGTCTGCCGCCGCGCGTCGGCGATGGCCGCGTGGACGCCGTCGACCGCCAGGATCAGCGCGCTGACCGTGCGCGCGTCGATGCTGCGCTCGCGGGCGTAGCAGACCACGTCCGCCACCAGTCCGTCGGTCTCGATCGCGATCGCGTCGAGTTCGGCGGCGCTGGTCGCCGCGCGCACCTCGCGCATGATGTCGAGGAGCCGGTCGAGGACGAAATCGACCCGCTCCCGGCGCTTGCGGGCGAGGCGCTGGCCGAGCCACGCGAAGCCGGAGCCGATCGTGCCGCCGAAGAAGGCGAACAGGTAGATGTAATCCTCGTAGCGGTCGAGGAAGGTCTGCTGCTCGCGCTCGAAATAGTCGACGGCGCCAGGGTGGTTCGGCAGGCGCGCCGAGGTCGCCGCCACCGTCGTGTCGAAGTCCGGCGCCTTCATCAGCTTGGCCACCGGCGCGGTCGAGGCGAGCCGCGAGCGCCACTCGAACAGGTGCTGCGTCGCAGAGGCGACCGCGACGCGGCTGACCGTGCCGCGGGCCATCAGGCGATAGGAGGCGCCGACGGTCTTGACCTCCTCGTCGGGCCGCTTCGGGCGGCCGCCGAAGGTGCCGGCCGGGATCGTCACCGCCTGCAGCTCGGGGAAGCGCTGCAGGATCGCGTCGCCGTCCGGGATCGAGACGAAGCCGATCTTGCGGTCCGGCGCGCCCAGTTCGACGGCGCGGACGACCGCGGCCGCCGGCTTGGAGGCCGGGCTCGCGATCACCGCCACCGCGTCGACCCGCTTCTCGGTGAGTGCGGCCGTGACGTCGCCGACCTTCAGTGGCACCACGACCACGTGGCCGGGCTCCGCCTCGGCGGCGTGGCCGGCCTCCGGCGCGTCCTCGCCCACGATGTCCGGCACGAGGTCGTAGAAGGAGAGCAGGTTCGTGAGGAACGACAGGTCGGCGCTGTGGCGGACCACGATGCCGAGCCGCTTGCGCGCCAGGGCCGGCACGTCGTCGAGATCGGCCGCCTCCGGCGCCGCGATGACCAGCGCCTCGTCGTGCAGGATCGCCAGGGTCAGCCCGTTCTCGGGCAGGAAAACGTCCGGCCGCACCACCGCGAGGTCGGCCTTGTTGCGCTGGAGTGCCAGGGCGCTGTCGCGCACGTCGCCGTAGCGCACCACCTTGAGACGGACGTCCTCCCGGGCCCGGTCGAGGGCGCCGGCATAGGCCTCGATCAGCGCGGCCTCGGGCCCGTCCTGGGGGCCGACCGCCACCGTCAGGGTGTTCGGGCGCGACAGGTAGACGATCGCGGCCGCGGCCGCGGCGAGCCCCAGGGCCACGAGGACCAGGAGCCACTCGCGCCGCATCAGTACGGCCGCCGCGCCGTGCAGCCGCAGGCGCCATCGGCCCTGCGGAGTGCCGGGCGAAGAACGGTGGTTCGGGCCATGGCCGAGCCTGTCGCGTTGCGCGCGTTCCATACCCGAGTCATGGAACGCAAACCTGTCGAGATCGTGAAGAACCGGTGAAATCTCCATTCGTTGCAGGATCCGCGCCAGAAGGTCGCGACCGCGAGATCAAGCCGCCCGGCCCCGTGAGCCCGGCCTGGCTGGAGCGTGCGGCGCTCCACTATCTGGAGCGCTACAGCGCCTCGACCGAGATGCTGCGCCGGACGCTCGCGCGCCGCGTCCAGAAGCGCGCGCGGGCCCGGGGCGAGGATCCCGAACGCTTCGCCGACCTCGTGACGGCGACCGTCGCGCGGGCGGTGTCGGCCGGCCTCGTGGACGACGCGCGCTTCGCCGACACCCGCCTCGCCACCCTGCGGCGTCGCGGCACCTCGACCCGCGGCGTCTCGGCCAAGCTCGCCGCCAAGGGGGTCCCGCGCGACGTCGTGGAGGCCGCCATGCTGGCGGAGCGCGACGCCCTGCCGGACGGGGAGGCGGACGCGATCGAGGAGCAGGCCGCCCAGGCCTACGCCAAGCGGCGACGCCTGGGACCGTATCGCCGACCGGACCAGCGGGCGACGCACCGCGACCGCGACCTCGCCGCCCTGACCCGGGCCGGCTTCGCCTACGGCCTCGCCCGCCGTGTGGTCGACCGGGAGCCCGACGAATCCGGCGAGCCCGACGCGCCTGCGTGACGGGTGCGGCATCGCGGCCCGGGGTGAACGCCGCGCCGGCCTTGCACCTTCGGCCGCGTTGTTCATTGTCTGTTCGATGGACGAGACCCTGGCCAAGAAGCTGCGCATCCTCGCGGACGCCGCCAAGTACGACGCCTCCTGCGCCTCCTCGGCCGCGCCGAAGCGGGCGGCCGGCAAGGACGGGCTCGGATCGACCACCGGGGCCGGGATCTGCCACGCCTACACGCCCGACGGGCGGTGCGTCTCGCTCCTCAAGATCCTGCTGACGAACTGGTGCCTGTTCGACTGCGCGTACTGCGTGAACCGGCGCTCCTCGAACGTGCGGCGGGCGAAGTTCACCGTGGAGGAGGTCGTGAACCTCACCCTGAACTTCTACCGGCGCAACTACATCGAGGGGCTGTTCCTCTCCTCCGGCATCATCAAGTCGCCCGACCACACGATGGAGCTGCTGACCCGCGTGGCGAAGTCGCTCCGGCGCGACCACGGTTTTGCCGGCTACATCCATCTCAAGTCGATCCCGGAGGCGAGCCCCTGGCTGATCGAGGAGGCGGGCCTCTACGCCGACCGGCTCTCGATCAACGTCGAGCTGCCGACCGAGGCGAGCCTGGAGCGGCTCGCGCCCGAGAAGGACGGCGCCGCGATCCAGGGGGCGATGGCGCAGATCGGCGAGCGCATCGTGCAGGCCAGGGCCGAGAAGCGCCGCTTCTCGCCGGCCGGCCACTCGACGCAGGTGATCGTCGGCGCGGACGCCACCACCGACGAGGCCCTGATCCGCAAGAGCGCAATGCTCTACGGCAGCGTCGGCCTGAAGCGGGTCTACTACTCTGCCTACAGTCCGATCCCGGACGGATCGGCGATCCTGCCGCCGAAGCCGCCGCCGCTCCAGCGCGAGCACCGGCTGTACCAGGCCGACTGGCTGCTCCGGTACTACGAATTCACCCCCGACGAGGTGGCCGATGCGTCGGAGGGCGGGATGCTCGCCCTCGACATCGACCCGAAGCTCGCCTGGGCGCTGAAGCACCGGGACAAGTTCCCGGTGGACGTGAACCGCGCCGACCGGGAATGGCTGCTGCGGGTTCCGGGGCTCGGGGCGCGGGCGGTCGACAAGATCGTCAGGGCGCGCCGCCACGCGACCTTGCGCCTCGACGACGTCGCCCGGCTGACCTCCGGCCTGAAGCGGGCGCGGCCGTTCCTCGTCGCCGCCGACCATCGGCCGGTCGGGCTCACCGACCGGCTCGACCTGCGGGCGCGGCTGGTCGAGCCCGCGGCGCAGCTGAGCCTGTTCTGATGGGGGCGGGGTACGCGCCGTTTCCGTCTGCCTCCGTGGGAAGGGGGGATGCGCGGTCGCCGCGCTCCGTCGCGCTGCGCCCCGGCGCCGATCTCGACGGTTTCCGCAAAGCCGCCCGGAGCCTCGTCGCGCAGGGCGTCGCCCCCGAGGCCGTGACGTGGTCGGTGACGGACGCGCCCGGCCTGTTCGGCAGCGACGCCGAGCCGGCGAGCGGCACGCCGCTCGTCCTGCCGAAGGCCGTCGCCGGCCTGATCCCGCAAGTCATTCCCCACCGCGATCCGGAGCGCTACGGCCTGCTCTACGCGCTGATCTGGCGGGTCTGCCGCGGCGAGCGGCACCTGATGGAGGTCGGCAGCGACCCGCTGGTCCACCGCCTGCACCGGATGGCGAAGGCGATCGGGCGCGACCTCCACAAGATGCACGCCTTCCTGCGTTTCCGCCGGGCGGAGGGACCGGACGGCGAGCGCTACGTCGCGTGGTTCGAGCCGGACCACCACATCCTCGAGGCGGCGGCACCGTTCTTCGTCGATCGCTTCCGCGGGATGCGCTGGTCGATCCTGACGCCCGAGGGCTCGGCCCACTGGGACACCGAGACCCTGACTTTCGGGCCGCCCGGCGACCGTGCCCAACTTCCGGAGGGCGACGGCTTCGAGGCCGGCTGGCAGACCTATTACGAGAGCACGTTCAACCCGGCCCGCACCAACCTGAAGGCGATGCGGGCGGAGATGCCGAAGAAGTACTGGCACAACATGCCCGAGACGGCCGCGATCCCGGCCCTGGTCCGGGCGGCGGCCGGGCGCACCGAAGCCATGATCGAGAGGGAGCCGACCTTGCCCACACGCCGCGAACCCGCCCGGGCCGTCGCCGCCATGGCCGACCAGGATCCCAAGAGCCTCGACGAGCTGAACGCGATCATCCGCCGGACCGAGCCGCTGGTTCCGGGGGCCACCCAGGCCGTGCTCGGCGAGGGGTCGGTCGGGGCGACGGTGGCCTTCGTGGGCGAGCAGCCCGGCGACCAGGAGGACCGGCAGGGCCGGCCCTTCGTCGGGCCCGCCGGCCAGCTGCTCTCCCGCGCCATGGCGGAGGCCGGGATCGACCGGGGCGCGAGCTACCTGACGAACGCGGTCAAGCACTTCAAGTTCGAGGAGCGCGGCAAGCGCCGCATCCACCAGAAGCCGACAGCCGGCGAGGTCAGCCATTACCGGTGGTGGCTCGACCGGGAGCTCGAATTCGTCGGCCCGAAGCTCGTCGTGGCGCTCGGCGCGACCGCCGTGCTGGCGCTGACCGGCAAGGCGATCCCGATCACCCGGGCGCGCGGCCCGTTCCGCTTCGACCGGCACGACAACCGATTCCAGGGCTTCATCACGGTCCACCCGTCCTACCTGCTCCGGTTGCCGGACGAGGCGAAGGCGGAGGCCTACGCGGCCTTCGTGGACGACCTGCGCCGGGTGGAGGCGCTCGGGCGCGAGCTGGCGGCCTGATCCTCCTCTGCCGCGCTTCTGCTATGCTGACGGCCGCCGATTCCCTCCGGTCCCGCCGCCATGGACAAGCTCGCCGCCCTCGACATCCTGCGCGCCAACGAGGCGGAACTGCGCCGCCGCGGCGTGCTGCACGCGGCCTTGTTCGGTTCGGTTGCCCGGGGGGAGGCGCGGGCCGACAGCGATCTCGACGTGATGATCGAGATCGATGTGTCCGTCGTGGGCGGTCTCTTCGGCTATGTCGGCCTGTGCCACTTCATCGATGATCTCTTTCCGATCCGGGTCGACGTGGCGGATCGGGCGGCCCTGAAGGATCGGGTTCGCACGCACGCGGAGCGCGATGCCATTTCCGCCTTCTGAACGCGAGCGGGCCGCCTGCGCCGACATGATCGCCAACGCGGAGCGCGTTGCCCGCTTCGTGGCGGGATTCACGCTCGAGACGTTCGAGGCAGACGAACGCACCCACTTCGCGGTCGTGCGCTGCCTGGAGATCATCTCGGAGGCGAGCCGCCGATTGAGCGCCGAGACGAGAGCCCGATATCCCGACGTGCCGTGGCGTCAGATCGCGGATGCGGGGAACTTTTATCGCCACAGCTATCATCGGGTGACGCTGGACATCGTCTGGCTCACCGTCCACCACGAATTGCCCGTTCTCGTCGCGGCCTGCCGCGCCGAAATCGCCCGCGCGCCCGACTCCTGATCGCCCCGAGCCGCCTGAGCCCATGACCGACTCGAAGCCCGACTCGAGCCCCGAGACCAAGCCCGTCGGACCCGGCGATCAGGTGATCCTGGTCGACGGCTCGTCCTTCATCTTCCGGGCCTATTTCCAGTCGATCAACCAGGACCAGAAGTACAATTCGCGCCCCTCCGACGGGCTGCCCACCGGCGCCGTGCGGCTGTTCTGCACCAAGATCGCGCAGTTCCTGCAGGACGGCGCCGCCGGCACCATGCCGAGCCATCTCGGGATCGTCTTCGACAAGTCGGAGGGCTCGTTCCGCAAGGAGATGTTCCCCGACTACAAGGGCCACCGCCCGGACGCGCCCGACGACCTGAAGCGCCAGATGCCGCTGATGCGCGACGCGGTGCGCGCCTTCGGCCTGCACGCGGTGGAGCTGGAGCGCTACGAGGCCGACGATCTCATCGCCACCTACACCCGCCAGGCCGAGGCGCGGGGCGCGGGCGTCATCATCGTCTCGTCCGACAAGGACCTGATGCAGCTCGTCGGGCCGCAGGTGCGGTTCTACGATTTCGAGTCGGGTGCCAAGGGCAAGCCCGGCTACCGGCCCGAGCGCAACCTCGACGTCGAGGCGATCGTCGCCAAGTGGGAGGGCCTGCAGCCGAACCAGATCGGCGACGCGCTGGCGCTCATCGGCGACACCTCCGACAACGTGCCGGGCGTGCCCGGCATCGGCCTGAAGACGGCCGCGGCGCTGATCAAGGAGTTCGGCAGCCTCGAGGCCCTGCTGGAGCGGGCGGGCGAGATCAAGCAGCCCAAGCGGCGGGAGACGCTGCTCGCCAACGTGGATCAGGCCAAGCTGTCGCGCAGGCTCGTGGCGCTGATGGAGGACGTACCGGTCCCGGTGCCGCTGGACGACCTCGGCGTGCCCCAGCCCAATCCCGAGAAGCTGGTCGGCTTCCTGAAGGCGATGGAGTTCAACACGCTGACGCGCCGCATCGCCCAGATGCTGCACGTCGATCCCGAGGCGGTGAAGCCCGATCCGCGCCTCCTGCCGGGCGCCCGGCCGCACGGCTACGGCAACGCCGCCGGGGGCAGCGACGCGGTGCCGTTCTTCGGCGATTCCGTGCCGCCGGATCCCGAGACCGCGGCCGCCGGGGCCGAGCGACCGCCGGGCGCCGCCCCGCCGGAGGGCGGCGAGATCGATCCCTTCGCCGATCTCGACCTGCCGGACGCGCCCGCCAAGCCCCGGGCGCCCGTCGAGGCGACGCCCGGCAACGTGGTGGCGGCCCGAGCCGCGGAATCCGTGGCGCCGTTCGACACCGCCGCCTACGAGACGGTCTCGTCCCTGGAGCAGCTCGACGCCTGGATCGCGGAAGGCCAGGAGGCCGGCGTGATCGCGGTCGATACCGAGACCGACTCGCTCGATGCCCACAGGGCCGGCCTCGTCGGCGTCTCGCTGGCGGTCGCCACCGGCCGGGCCTGCTACATCCCGCTGGCCCACGTCCAGGCCGCCAAGGTGCAGGCGGACGCCACCGACCTGTTCGGTGAGGGCGCCGCGCCCTCCGACGTGGTCGAGCCGGTGCCGGGCCAGATCCCCCTGAAGGAGGCCGTCGCCCGGCTGAAGCCGCTCCTCGAGCACCCCGGCGTCCTGAAGGTCGGCCAGAACCTCAAGTACGACTGGGTGGTGCTCGCCCGCCACGGCATCGAGGTCGCGCCGTTCGACGACACGATGCTGATCTCGTACGTGCTCGACGCCGGCAAGGGCGGCCACGGCATGGACGAGCTGGCCCGCCGGCATCTCGGCCACCAGCCGATCACCTTCTCGGACGTGGCCGGCACCGGCCGCAACAAGGTGACGTTCGACCGCGTCGCCATCGACAAGGCCACCGCCTACGCGGCCGAGGACGCGGACGTGACCCTGCGCCTGTGGCGGATGATGAAGCCGCGCCTCGTGGCCGAGCACCGGGTCGCCGTCTACGAGACCCTGGAGCGGCCCCTGCTGCCGGTGATCGCCCGGATGGAGCAGCGCGGCATCCGCGTCGACCGGGAGATGCTGAGCCGCCTGTCCGGAGATTTCTCGCAGATCCTCGTCCGCCTGGAGGAGGAGATCCAGGAGGATGCCGGGGAGAAATTCTCGGTCGGCTCGCCGAAGCAGATCGGCGACATCCTGTTCGGGAAGATGGGTCTGCCGGGGGCCAAGAAGACGCCGTCGGGCCAGTGGGCCACGCCCGCGACCTTGCTGGAGGAGCTGGCCCAGGCAGGCCACGAGCTGCCCAAGAAGATCCTGGAGTGGCGGCAGCTCTCGAAGCTGAAATCCACCTACACGGACGCGCTCCAGGCCCATGCCGACCGCGAGACGGCGCGGGTCCACACCTCGTTCTCGCTGGCGGCGACCACCACGGGGCGGCTGTCCTCCTCCGAGCCGAACCTGCAGAACATCCCGATCCGCACCGAGGAGGGGCGGCGCATCCGCCGCGCCTTCGTGGCGGCGCCGGGCAACCGGCTGATCTCGGCCGACTACTCGCAGATCGAGCTGCGGCTGCTGGCCCACATGGCCGACATCCCGGAACTCCGGAAGGCGTTCGAGGACGGGATCGACATCCACGCGGCGACCGCCTCGGCGATGTTCGGCGTGCCGCTCAAGGCGATGACGCCCGACCTGCGGCGCCGGGCGAAGACCATCAACTTCGGCATCATCTACGGCATCTCGGCCTTCGGCCTCGCCGACCGGCTCGGCATCGGCCGGGAGGAGGCCTCGGCGTTCATCAAGCAGTATTTCGAGCAGTTCCCGGGCATCCGGGACTACATCGAGACCACCAAGAAGAGCTGCCGCGACAAGGGCTACGTCACCACCCTGTTCGGCCGGGTGTGCCACTACCCGCAGATCCGCTCCAACAACCCCTCCGAGCGCGCCAGCGTCGAGCGGCAGGCGATCAACGCGCCGATCCAGGGCTCGGCCGCCGACATCATCCGGCGGGCCATGACCCGGATGGAGGCGGCCCTCGCCGCGAAGAAACTCGGGGCGCGCATGCTGCTGCAGGTGCACGACGAGCTGGTGTTCGAGGCGGCCGAGGACGAGGTGGAGCGGACGATCCCGATCATCCGCGGCGTCATGGAGGAGGCGCCGGCGCCGGCCCTGACGCTGAAGGTGCCGCTGGTGGTCGAGGCCAACGCGGCGGGCAACTGGCAGGAGGCGCATTGACGGGTCGGACCGAGGCTCAGCCGGCCTTCTTCGCGAGCGGAGCGAGGCGATCCTGTCGGCGCCGCGCTTGCCGACATGCCGTAGCCCTGGGTCGCTTCGCTCCGCTCGCGAGGACGGCGGCGCGCTGAGACGACGTCGTCGAACCGCGACCGGGCATCTTGGAGATGCCGCCGAAGACGGTCATACGCCGTACGCGTATGACCTGCATCGCTCAGAGCCCGTGACCGAGCCCTTCCCCTTCCTCTCCGGCGGCGGTGAGGCCGCGCGCATGATCCGCGCGCGCGACTGGTCCGGTCATCCCCTGGGTTCTCCGGAGACGTGGCCGGCGGAGTTCCGCGCGGCCCTGTCGCTCGTCCTCAACTCGCCGGAATCGATGATCCTGGCCTGGGGGCCCGACCTCCACTTCTTCTTCAACGACACCTACTTCCCGCTGCTCGGCCCCCGGCTGCCCTGGGCGATGGGCGAGCGGTTCGACGTGGTCTGGGCCGATGCCTGGGATCAGGCCAGGCCGATCATCGACGCCGCCATGGCCGGCCGTCCGGAGCGCTTCGTCGACCTGCCGTGGCAGCTCGACACCGACCGCGGCGCCCGGGAGACGTGGTGGACCTTCTCGTACTCGCGGGTTCTCGACGCCGAGGGCCGGGTCGCCGGCCTGTTCATCCTCACCAACGAGACCACCGGCCGGGTCCTGGCGGACGCCGCCCTCAAGGAGAGCCAGGGCCGGCTGGAGGCGGCTCTGGCCGAGCTGCGCGAACTCAACGCCACGCTGGCGCACCAGGTCGAGGAGCGCACGGCCGACCGCAACGCCCTGTGGACGCTCTCGTCCGACATGATGCTGCGCTGCCTGTTCGACGGGACCATCACCGCGGTGAACCCGGCCTGGACCGAGGTGCTGGGCTGGCGTCCGGACGAGCTGGTCGGAACCAAGCTCATCGCCTTCGTCCACCCGGACGATCTCGACCGCACCGCCGAGGGCGCGCGGCAGCTCGCCGCGGGGTCGAGCCTCGCGCGCTTCGACAACCGCTACCGCCACCGGGACGGCGGCTATCGCTGGATCAGCTGGGCGGCCCGGCCGGGGGAGGGCGTCATCAACGCCGTCGGCCGCGACTTCACCGCGGAGCGCGAGCGCGCCGACGCCCTGGCCGCCGCCGAGGAGGCCCTGCGCCAGTCGCAGAAGATGGAGGCGGTCGGCCAGCTGACCGGCGGCATCGCCCACGACTTCAACAACCTGCTCGCCGGCATCTCCGGCTCGCTGGAGCTGATCCAGACCCGGCTCGGCCAGGGCCGCGTCATGGACGTCGACCGCTACATCAACGCCGCGCAGGGGGCCTCGAAACGGGCCGCGGCGCTGACCCACCGGCTGCTCGCCTTCTCGCGTCGCCAGACCCTCGACCCGAAGCCCACCGACGTGAACCGGCTGGTGGCCGGCATGGAGGAGCTGATCCGCCGCACCGTGGGCCCCGCCGTGGTGGTCGAGGTCGTGGCGCCGCCCGGCCTCTGGCCGGCCCTGGTCGACCCGCCGCAGCTCGAGAACGCGCTGCTCAACCTGTGCATCAACGCCCGGGACGCGATGCCGGAGGGCGGCCGCATCACGATCGAGACCGCCAATGCGTGGCTCGACGAGCGCGCCGCCCGGCGCCACGACATGCCGCCGGGCCAGTACCTGTCGCTGTGCGTCACCGACACCGGCAGCGGCATGGCGCCGGAGATCGTCGGCAAGGTGTTCGAGCCGTTCTTCACCACGAAGCCCCTGGGGCAGGGCACCGGCCTCGGCCTGTCGATGATCTACGGCTTCGCGCATCAATCGGGCGGCCAGGTGCGGATCCACTCGGAGGTCGGCAGGGGCACGACGGTCTGCCTGTACCTGCCCCGCCACCGCGGCGCGGTCGCCGAGGAGGACGCGCACGCCGCCGTCGGCGCGCCGCCGCGGGCCGCGCCGGGCGAGACCGTGCTGGTGGTCGACGACGAGCCGACCGTGCGCATGCTGGTCACCGAGGTGCTGGAGGATCTCGGCTACACGGCGATCGAGGCCGCCGACAGCGCGGCCGGCCTCAAAGTGCTGCAATCCGACGTGCGCATCGACCTGCTGGTGTCCGACATCGGATTGCCGGGGGGCATGAACGGGCGCCAGATGGCCGAGGCCGGGCGGCTCACGCGCCCGGGCCTCAAGGTCCTGTTCGTCACCGGCTACGCCGAGAGCGCGGTCTTCGGCAACGGGCCCCTCGAGGCCGGGATGCAGGTCATCACCAAGCCGTTCGTGGTGGAGGTGCTGGGCGCCCGCATCCGCGAGATGATCGGAACGGCTTGACCGCACGGTCGGTTCGGGCCTGATCGGCCAGGAGACGCCGGGGAGGAGGGACGCCATGCGGGCGCTGCTGTGCACGAGGCTCGACGGGCCGGAGCATCTGGAGATCGTCGAGCGGCCCGACCCGGTGCCGGGCCCCGGGCAGGCGCTGGTGCGGATGCGGCTGGCGGCCCTGAACTTCTTCGACACGCTGATCACCGCCGGGCGCTACCAAGTGAAGCCGACCCTGCCGTTCTCGCCGGGCGGCGAGGGGGTCGGCGTGGTCGAGGCGCTGGGCGAGGGCGCCGCGGGCGTGTCCGTGGGCGACCGGGTGATCGTCCATGCCGGGCACGGCTGCTGCGCGGAACTGATCGCCCTCGACGCCGCCCGGCTCACGCCGGTGCCGGACGCCGTGCCAGACGAGCAGGCGGCCGGGCTGACCATCACCTACGGCACCTCGCTGCACGCCCTGGCGAACCGCGCGCGCCTGCGGCCCGGCGAGTGGCTGGCGGTCCTCGGCGCTTCCGGGGGCGTCGGCCTCGCCGCCGTCGAGCTCGGCCGGCTGATGGGCGCCCGGGTGATCGCCTGCGCCTCCTCGGAGGAGAAGCTATCGGTCGCCCGCGCCCACGGCGCCGAGGCGGGCGTCGTCTACGACCCGGCGACGCTCAAGGACGAGCTGCGCCGGATCTCGGGCGGCGGGATCGACGTGGTCTACGACGCGGTCGGCGACGCCTACGCGGAGCCGGCCCTGCGGGCGCTCGGCTGGCGCGGGCGCTTCCTCGTGATCGGCTTCGCCGCCGGCGCCATCCCGCGGCTGCCGCTGAACCTGATGCTCCTCAAGGAACTCGACGTGCAGGGCGTCCACTGGGGTGCCTTCCTGGACCGGGAGCCGGAGGCGCACCGGGCCGATCAGCGCCGGCTCCTCGACTGGGTCGCCGCGGGCAGGCTCACCGCGCAGGTCCACGGCGTCTACCCGCTGGCGGAGTACCCGGAGGCCTTCGGCCTCCTGACCCGCCGCGCGGCGGTGGGCAAGGTGCTGCTGCGGCCCTGACCCGGGGCGCGGCCGCCCGCCTCAGCCCGGATCGGCGCGCGACCCGCGGCGCGGCGTCGGCGGGCGACGCGCTATGCGTTCCGCGCCGATCTGCGGCGCAGATCGCTGCCGCAGTAGAGGTTGCGGAAAAATCTGTCTTTCATCTTCATGCATCCCGACGCGACGGTGTCGTCCTCTGTGGTGCCCGAGATGAGACTGCGAAGAAGTATCGTATCGAAGCTGATACTGCCCTCGATTGTCGGCTTTCTGCTTTTCCTGGCAAGCTCGGCCGTCGGTTTGATGCAGATACAGGCCATCAACGCCGCCGCCGTGGAGACCCGCGACGTCTGGGTGCGCAAGGACAACGATCTCCATACGATTCGATTCCTGATGCTGCGGTACCACACGACGACGATCCGCAAGGTGGTCGCCGTCGACGACGGTGAGAACCGGGACCTCGATGCCGAGTTCGTCGAGATGGATCGGTCCATCCCCGAGGCCTTCCAGAGCTATCGCGCGCGCGCGACGACGCCCCGGGAGCGCGCGCTCTGGGACGCGTTCGAGGGGCGGTGGAAGGTCTATCGCACCGCCCAGGAGGCGATCCTCGCGCCGCTCCGGCGCGGCGACCGAAACGCGGCCCGCGACGCCATCGCGCCCGCCCGCCCGCCGCTCGTGGCCGCCTTCGATGCCCTGGCGGATCTCGCCCAGGTCACCGCCGAGGGCACGAACGTCTCGGTCCAGCGCTCCGAGGACGCGTTCCGGACGGCGTGGTCCGTCACCGTCGCGCTCGCGGTCATCGGGTTGCTCATGACCGGCGCGGCGGTCTGGTGGGTCTGGCACCGGGTCGCCCGCCCGATCCGGTCCCTGGCCGGAACCATGGGCCGGCTCGCGGCCGACGACCTCGACGCGGCCGTCGGCGGTTCCGAGCGCGGGGACGAGATCGGCGTCATGGCGGCGTCCGTCCAGGTCTTCAAGGACGGCCTGATCCGGGCGCGCACGCTCGAGCACGACGCCGCGCAGGCCCGCGCCACGGCCGAGGCGGAGCGGCGGAGCGGCATGCACCGGATCGCCGACGCCTTCGAGGGCACGGTCGGCGGCATCATCGGCACGGTCTCGGCCGCCGTCGCCGCGCTGCAGGACACGGCCTCGGCCATGAACGAGGCGGCCGCCGACACCGCCGATCGCTCCATCCGGGTGGCGAGCGCGGCCGAACGCGCCGCCAGCACCGTCAGCGTCGCGGCGGCGGCGGCCGAGGAACTCGGCGCCTCCGTCCAGGAGATCGGCCGCCAGGTCGCGGGTTCGACGGAACTGACACAGTCGGCGGTCGCGGACGCGGAGGCGACCGCGCATCTGGTCCAAGAGCTGAACGGGGCGGCGATCCAGATCGGTCATGTCGTGACCCTGATCTCGACCATCGCCGAGCAGACGAATCTCCTCGCGCTGAACGCCACGATCGAGGCGGCGCGGGCCGGCGCGGCGGGCCGCGGCTTCGCCGTCGTGGCCGCGGAGGTGAAGGAACTGGCCGGTCAGACCGCGCGGGCAACCGACGAGATCGGCGGCCACGTCGCCCGGATCCAGTCTTCCACCGGCGACGCCGTCACGGCGATCGGACGCATCGGCGGTCGGGTTCAGGAACTCAGCGCGGTGGCGACGCGGATCGCCAGCGCCGTGGAGCAGCAGGGCGCCGCGACGCAGGAGATCGTCCGCAACGTCTCCCAGGCCGCCCAGGGGGCAGCGGACGTCACCAGTACCATCACGGGCGTCGCCGACGCGGCGAAGGGGACCGGAGCGGCGGCCGATCAGGTTCTCACGGCAGCCTCGGAGCTGTCGAACCGGTCCGGCCACCTCAGGGACGAGGTGACGCGCTTCCTCGCGACCGTCCGCGCGGCCTGAGCGCGCGGGATCGGCGCAAACGCGGACCTCCGGCCGCGCGCCCGGCGCGCCGGCTCAGAGGAGCCCGCGCGCCTTGGCCAGGCCGACCAGGTCCGCCTGCGGGCGGGCGCCGATGTGCTGGATGACCTCGGCGGCCGCGAGCGTGCCCAGGCGGGCGCTGGCGACGTTGTCGAGCCCGCGGGCGTGCCCGGCCAGGAAGCCGGCGGCGAACAGGTCGCCCGCGCCGGTCGTGTCGACCACGGTCTGGACCGGGCTCGCCTCGACGGCCCGGATCTCGCCGCCCTGAACCACCAGGGCGCCGTCGGCCGAGCGCGTGACGAGGCCGAGCAGGTGCCGGCCGCGGGCGTTGCGCTCGTCGCGCAGGGCCGCCACGGCGGCATCGGGATCCTCGGTCTCGTAGAGGCTCTGCAGCTCGGCCATGTTGGCGAACAGGATGTCGATGCTGCCGTCCCGCACGAGGCCGAGGAACTCGTCGCGGTAGCGGCCCACGCAGAACGCGTCCGAGAGGGTCAGCGCGACGGCGTTGCCCGCCTGATGGGCGAGCTGCGCGGCCTTGCGGAACGCGTCCTTGGCGGCCGGCGGATCCCACAGGTAGCCCTCGAGATAGACGACGCGGGCCGAGCTCACGAGCGCCTTGTCGACGTCGTCGGGCGACAGGCCCTGGCAGGCGCCGAGATAGGTGTTCATCGTGCGCTCGCCGTCCGGCGTCACGAGCACGAAGCACCGGGCGGTGGCCGGCCCCTCGGCGGCGGCCGGGACGGCGAAGTCGACGCCGGTCGCCTTGAGGTCGTGGCTGAACAGGCCGCCGAGCTCGTCGTTCCGGACCTTGCCGACGAAGCCGGTCTTGGCCCCGAGGAGCGCCGCGCCGACCGCGGTGTTGGCGCCCGAGCCGCCCGACACGATCGTCGCCGGTCCCATCGCCTGGAACAGCGCCTCGGCCCGCGGCTCGTCGATGAGCTGCATCGCGCCCTTGGTGACGCCCTGCGCCGACAGGAAGGCGTCGTCCGTGCGGGCGATCACGTCGACGATCGCGTTGCCGAGCACGAGGAGATCGAGGGGTGCAGTCATCCGGGCGTCCTGATTCGCGTTCGCGCCGCTGTGGCATCCGCCTCGGATCGGATCAAGCGCCGTCGTCGGCGGGCGCGAGGTCGGCGAACAGCTCCGGCACGGGCAGGCGCAGGCCGGGCGGCGTCAGGTCCAGCGTCTCCCGGGTCGCGATGCGGGTCTCGATCAGGCCGCCCTGCGCGCGGCGGTGATGGATGACGAGACGCTTCACCGGATCCACGATCAGATAGTGGATGACGCTCTCCAGACCGAAGTAGCGGGTCAATTTCAGGCCCGAGTCCACCGCGCGTGTGCCCGGCGACTGAACCTCGACGACGATGACGGGATCGGTGATCTCGGTCGCATCGGGGTCAGCGCGCATCCCGCAGTAAACGAGGGCGTCGGGCTCGAAGACCGTATCCCGATCGACGCGAACACTGATGCCATCCGGCAGCGCGTAGCAGGCGCTCCCCGCTTGCTTCAGTGCGGACCGGAGCGCCAGATAGGTGGCCGCCTTGACCTCGGCATGCCGAACGCGCTCCGGCGACATCGCGAACACCTCGCCATCGACCAGCTCGAATCGCCCCGGCTGCCCCTCGGCCCAGGCGAGAAACTCGTCGACCGTCATCCGGGATCTCGGCTGAGCGACCATGCCCGAGGTTAGCACGGATTCGGCTTGCCGGGAGCTGTGCTCCTCACGGGCCTCACCCCGCGATCTTCTCCAGCGCGACGTCCCGCGTCCGGGGACCCAGCAGCCCGACGAGCAGGCCCGCGGCCAGCATCGCCGCCGAGATGAACAGGAACACGCCCGGCGTCCCGGCCTCCCGCAGCACGAACGCGATGACGAAGCCGGTGAAGATCGCCGAGAAGCGGCTCCAGGAATAGACGAAGCCGACCGCCCGGGCCCGGATGCCCGTGGGGAACAGCTCGGCCTGATAGGCGTGGAAGCTGTACGACATCACGTTCGAGGCCAGCGTCAGGCCGATGCCGAGCGCCACGATGACGGTGACGTCCCGCGTCTGCGCGAAGGCCAGGCCGCAGGCGATGTAGAGGAGGGCGGCGGCCACGATGACGTGCTTGCGCTCGAACCGGTCGGCGATGGCGAGGCCGATCAGGGGCCCGACCGGGGCGGCCAGCGCGATCAGCGCCGTGTAGGCGAGGCTCGACGTCACCGTGATGCCCTGGGCCACCAGGAGGGTCGGCACCCAGTTGGCGAAGCCGTAGAAGCCGACCGTCTGGAAGACGTTGAACCCCGCCATCATCAGGGCGCGGCGCCGGTAGGGCTGGACCCACATGTCGCGGAACGCGCCGCGCGGCTGCACCGGCTCCGGCGCGGCCGGTGCGGGAAGCGCGCCGCCGTGCTCGGCCGCGATCCGCGCCTCCAGCCGCCGCAGGACCGCCTCGGCCTCCGCCAGACGGCCGTGCTCGACGAGCCAGCGCGGGCTCTCCGGCAGGCCCGCCCGCATCCACCAGACCACGATCGCCGCCGAGGCGCCGATCAGCACCACCCAGCGCCACCCGTCGATGCCGAGGGGCGCCGCCGGGATCAGCAGGTAGGACAGGAACGCCACGACCGGCACGGCGGTGAAGCCGATGCCCTGGCACAGGGCGAAGGCCCGGCCCCGGATCGCCTTCGGCACCAGCTCGGACAGGTAGCTGCCGATCGTCACCATCTCCAGGCCGAGGCCGATCCCCGCGATCAGGCGCCAGAGATTGAGGCCGAAGGCGTCGCTCTGGCAGGCCATCACCACGTTGGCGGCGGTGTAGGACAGCAGCGACCACGTGAAGATCGCCCGCCGGCCGAACCGGTCGGCGAGCCAGCCGCAGGCGATGGTGCCGATGAACAGGCCGGTGAAGAGGGCCGCCACGAAGCTCGCGATGCCGCTGGCGCCGAACAGGCCCGGGGTCGTCGGCGTGAGGATCCCGGCCTTGACGAGGCCCGGCGCGACGTAGCCGGTGAACAGCAGGTCGTAGAGCTCGAAGAAGAAGCCGAGGCCGAGCAGCACCACGAGGCGCCAGACCGTCGGCGTCGCCGGGAGCCGGTCGAGGCGGGCCAGGATGGCGCCGGGATCGAGACCTTCCTCGGCAGCCCGGACTGCCGTACGCGTCGCCATGCCGGTGCGCCCCGTCTCGGCGCCGCGGCGCCCCGCCGGCGCAGTGCCGCGGAAGCGGGCGCCGCGCAAGAGGGTGCGACGCGGGGCGCGGCGCTCCCCTCAGGCGCCGAAGACGGACCAGCCCATGCGCTGCGTCAGCCGCTCCAGGGCGATGCGGCCGAGATGGGAATTGCCCGCCGCGTCGAGGCCGGGCGACCAGACGGCGATGGACGCCTTGCCGGGCGCGATCGCCAGGATGCTGCCGCCGACCCCGCTCTTGCCCGGCAGGCCGACGCGGTAGGCGAACTCGCCCGACCCGTCGTAGTGGCCGCAGGTCAGCATGATCGCGTTGATGCGGCGCGCGCGCTCGGCCGAGACCACCGAGTGGCCGGTCGACGGGTTGACGCCGTTATGCGCCAGGAACCGTCCGGCCCGCGCGAGCTGGCGGCAGTTCATCGCGATGGCGCAGTGGTGGAAGTAGACGCCGAGCGTGTAGTCGACCGGATTGTCGAGGACGCCGAACGACTTCATGTAGTTGGCCAGCGCGGTGTTGCGGAAGCCCGTGCGCTTCTCCGAAGCCGCCACCGTCTCGTCGATGGTGATGCTGGAATCCTGGGCCAGGAACTGCATGAAGCGCAGGATCTCGCCCAGCGCCTCGCGGGGCTCGTGGCCCGAGAGGATCACGTCGGTGACCGCGATCGCGCCCGCGTTGATGAAGGGATTGCGCGGCACGCCGCGCTCCCGCTCCAGCTGCACGATGGAATTGAACGGATTGCCCGAGGGCTCGCGGCCGACCCGTTTCCAGAGGCGGTCGCCGACCATGCCGAGGGCGAGGGTGAGCGTGAACACCTTCGACACGCTCTGGATCGAGAACGGCGTCTCGCTGTCGCCGCCGGTAAAGACCTGCCCCTCGGCGTCGATCACCGCCAGGCCGAAATGGCCGGGATCGACCCGGGCCAGCTCCGGGATGTAGTCCGCGACCGCGCCCCGGTCGGGGCGCTGGGCCATCTCCTCGGAGATCTCCCGGATGACGTGGGCAAGGTCGGGCACGGTCGGGCTCGGGCGTCGCGTTGCTTCGGAACCGGGCCGGTTCGCGACGTCTCAGGCGATGCAAGGTCCGGTCCGGCCGCGCGGTGATCTAGCAGTGCCGGGCGGGCGTGGGAACCGGAGCGGCCGTGCCCGCGCGACGATCGGCCGGCGAGCGCCGGCCGCCGGGCCGTCACTCGATCCGCACCGTCATCGCGAGCGCAGCGCAGCGACCCAGGGATGCGCCACGCTCGGGCATCGCGTGCCTCACTGGATTGCTTCGCTGCGCTCGCAAAGACGGCTGCGGTGCGTCCGCTCGGCGAGAAGGTTCATCACGCGGCGGCGAGCGCCATCGCCATGGATTCCTTCTTCATCAGCTCCCGGAAGAAGCCGTCGAGATGGGTCAGCTTGTCGGGCGAGCCGTCCTGCGCGATGCGGCCGCCGTCGAGCACGACGATCCGGTCGAAATCCTGCAGCGTCGAGAGACGGTGCGCGATCGCGATGACGGTCCGGCCCTTCATCAGGTTGGCGAGGGCGTGACGGATCGCCTGCTCGGATTCGGCGTCGAGCGCCGAGGTCGCCTCGTCGAGCAGCAGGATCGGCGAGTTCTTCAGGATCGCCCGGGCGATGGCGATGCGCTGGCGCTGGCCGCCCGAGAGCTTCACGCCGCGATCGCCCACGATCGTGTCGAAGCCTTCCGGCAGGGCCTTGATGAAGTCGGTGCAGTGCGCCGCCTCGGCCGCCTGCCAGACCTCCTCGTCGGTCGCCTCGGGCCGGCCGTAGCGGATGTTCTCACGCAGGGAGCGGTGGAACATCGAGACGTCCTGCGGCACGACCGTGATGGCCTCGCGCAGGGATTCCTGCGTGACGCGCTCGATGTTCTGCCCGTTGATGCGGATCGCGCCGCTCTGCACGTCGTAGAAGCGCTGGATCAGCGAGAACAGGGTCGACTTGCCGCCGCCCGACCTGCCCACGAGGCCGACGCGCTGGCCGGGCTCGATGACGAGGTCGAAGTCGGTGAAGACGGGGCGCCCGTCCGGATAGCTGAACGCGACGTGCTCGAACTCGATCTTGGCGCCCTGGCCGCTGAGCGGCTGCGCCTCCGGATGGTCCACGAGGTCGTGGGGCTGGAGCAGGGTGTGCAGCGCCTCGGAGAGGCGGGCGGTGTGCTGGGTCGCGTCGACCAGCGCCACCGCGAGGTCGCGGGTCGCGGCGAGGATGCGGATGCCGAGCGTGCAGACGAGGACCACCTGACCGTTCGTCGCCTGGCCGGCCTCCCACATCTGGATCGCCCAGTAGAGCAGGCCGAACACGGCGAGCACGGTGAGCACCGCGTGCACGATCCGCAGCTTCTCAAGATAGAGCAGGGACGAGCGGCGGGCGCGCATCTCGGTGGCGACGGTGCCCTCGAAGCGCTGGCCCTCGCGCTTGAACGCCGAGAAAGCGCGCACGAGCGACATGTTGCCGACGAGGTCGACCATCTCGCCGTCGACGGAGGCGGCCTTGGCGGCGAAGTCGTGGTGCAGCGGCTTGCCGGCCGCGGCCATCTTGAACATCAGCACGACGACGGCGGCGAACACGCCCGCCAGGATGCCCGCCATGGTGAGGTTGACGGTGGCGATGTAGGCGATCGACCCGAAGGCCGCGACCGTCGGCGGCATCACGTTGAACACGAACATGTTCTCGACCGTGAAGATCGCGTTCGAGGTCGCCGTGATCCGCGACGCCAGGGTGCCCGGCTGGCGGTCGGAGAAGAAGGTCGGGGAGTGGCCGGTCAGGTGCCGGAACAGGTCGCGCCGGATGTCGCCCGTGATGCCCACGAAGGTGAAGGCGCCGGTCAGCGCGGCCACGCGCCAGAGCATGTTGTCGGCGGCGATGAAGGCGATCAGGACCGCCAGGGCGCCCCAGATCACGGTGTTGTCGGGGCCGGGACCCTTCGTCAGCGCGTCGACCACGCCCTTCAGGGCGTAGTCGGTGGAGACCGAGAAGCCGACGGCGCCGAGCACCGAGATCAGGATGACCAGGTGCGGCAGCCAGCGGCGCCGGAGATACCGTCCGACGAAGGCGAAGGGCCTGTCGGCGTATCGGTGCAGCTCTTCCATCGCGGTGACCATTCCGTATTCACGCGGCTTTGGCTTACGGGCTGAGGCGGAGTGCAGCGCGGGCGCAGTCTGACCCGCAGCGGCAACGCGAGAGCGTTGCCATATGTTTCACCGGCTCGCACCTTCGCCGCGCTTTTATCCGCAGAACCTGAACGCCGCTTGAGCGGCTCGGAAACACCCAAGCGAATCCGATGCCGCGCCGGGTCAGGCCGCGCGCTCCGGCTGGCGCGTCTCCGGCATGATCAGCGCCACCAGCATGAAGGCCGCGAAGCCGACGACCGCGAGCCCCAGGAAGGCGCTGTGGCTGCCGAGATGGTCGGCCATGATGCCGGCGAGCGAGGTCGAGAGGGCCGCGCCGATGCCCATGGCGGTCCCGACCGCACCGAGGGCGAGGTTGAAGCGGCCGGTGCCGCGGGTGAGGTCCGACACGATCAGCGGCACCATCACGCCCAGCACCGAGGCCGAGATCCCGTCGAGCACCTGGATGGCGACGAGGCCGTAGGGGTTGGTCGTGTAGGCGAGCAGCAGGCCGCGGACCGGGAGGGCGCCGAAGCCGAACAGCAGCACCGGGTAGCGGCCGAAACGCTCGGCGGCCCGGCCGACCGCCGGGGCGCTGACCGCGAGGACGGCCTGCGGGACCATGATGCAGGCCGCCACCAGCGCGGTCGCGGTCTCGCTCGCCCGCAGGGTCAGGACGCTGCCGACGAGGGGCAGCATCGCGGCGTTGGCGAGGAAGAACAGCACCATGCAGGCCGCGAAGCACAGGAGGCCGCGGTTGGTCAGGAGCGCGCGGATGCCGTCCTGGCCGGACGCGGGCGCCGTCGAGGCCGCCGCCGCCTGGGCCGGCTCCTTGAACACGCCCGGATCGATGTCCTGGGCGCGGATGCGCGCCAGCGCGATCACCGTCGGGATCCCGAGGGCGGCGGTGAGGTAGAAGACGGCGCCGTTCGACAGGTAGTAGCCGATGGCGCCCATGCCGGCCGCGCCGAGGGCGTTGCCGAGGGCGGCGAAGCTCGCGTTCCGGCCGAGGCGCTCGCCGGCCCGGGCGCGCCCGACCAGGCCGATGCTGATCGCCGCGATGGCCGGCGTCAGCACGCAGCTCGCGGCCGAGTGGAGAGCCATCGCCAGGAGCACGATCAGGAAGCTCGGCCAGACCGCCAGCGCGAAGGCGCTGCCGGCGATCCCGATGACCGCCACGGCGGCGGCGAAGCGCTTCGAGCGCACGACGTCGACGAAGGCGCCCCCCGGCACCTGGCCGAGGAGCGCCACGAGGCTGCCCACCGTCAGGGCGAAGCCGATGTCGGACTGGGTCCACTTGGCCTGGGAGAAGTAGACCGCCAGGAACGGGCCGAACCCGGTCTGCAGGTTCGCGACGAAGAACGCGAAGGCGTCGAGGCCGTAGCGGCTCGCCGACGAGATCGCGCGTTCGCCGTGGACCGCCGAGCCTGCCGGTGCGCGCGCGGCCTCGGCCGCCTGATCCTTCAGGCGGGTCGGACGGGAACGGATGTCCTGCCGGGGCACGTCGCGCTCGCGGGGGGCGGCGGCGGTTCTGACCTTCAACCGGGCCACCGTCACTTATCCGGTGCCTTCTCCGGGGGCGGGGCGGGGGCGGGCGCGGGCACAGGCGCGGCAGGGGTCGGCGGGGTCGCGGCGGCCGGCGCCGCGGCGCCCGAGGCCGCGTTGCCGGGCGCCGGCGCGGCTGGGGCCGACTGCGGCGGCGTCGCGGAGCCCGCCGTCGGCGCGGCCGCCTGCTCGCCCTCGGCCGCGGGCGCGGCCGGGCTGGCGGGGCCCAGGACCACGATCGGCTCGCCGGCCTTGTATTCCGGGGAGACGCGGACCTGATTGCGGGTCAGCGCGACCGACAGCTTGCGCTCCTTCCCGCCGTCCGGCGTGAAGCGCAGGGCGCGCCAGTCCACGGCGATCTTGCGGGTTCCCACACCGAGGAAGCCGCCGAAATCGATGATGGCGGCGCGGGGATGGCCCTCCTTGTCGATGATGATGTCGATGACGCGCCCGAGCTCGTCGCCGCCGGCGCTGCGCACGCTGCGGCCGAGCAGGCTCTCGTAATCCTGCGTGTCGAGGACGGTGGCGGGTGTCCCCTGCTGCTGGGCCTGGGCCGCGGAGGGCGGCGCGCCCGCGGCAGCCGGCGGGCTGGCGGGCGGGGCGGCCGGGGTCGCCGCGGGCGGTGGCGTCGGGGCCGGTACCGGGGCCGGCGTCTGGGCCGGCGGTGCGGATGGCGGCGCGGCCGGACTCTGCGGCGCGGCCTGACCGGCAGGACCCTCGCTGCCGCTCACCTGGGCCTGCGCCGCGGCCCCCGACGCCCAGAGGGCGAGCGTCACGGCCGCGATCATCCGGTTGGTTCTGAACACGCTTCGTCCTCTGAGGAAAGGCCGGGCCGCGCCGGCGTGCCGGCGCGTCCACGACCGCATTCGGCCGGTTCCGGGTCCGCCGCCGGCAGGATCCCGCCCGCGGATGGCGTCGTGCCGCAGGACCTGGGCGAAGTTATGGACCGCGGCGGCCTCGCAGCAAGGCTCGGGCCGCGCGGGGCGCCCGCACGGTCCGAGGGGGCGGCGTCATCCCCCGGCGTCCCGCGGCGCTGTCTGGTTTTCGCCGCATCCCCAGCGTAGACAACCGCGCATAAACCCACGCGAGCCGCGGATGGCACCGCGGCCACTGTCGAGGACTACACGATGTCGACCCTCACCACGTCGCGATGCGCGGCAGCGCGCGGCCTCGCGCTCGGTGCCGCCCTGTCCGGTCTCGTGGCCGGCTGTCAGGCGCTCGGCGGAGGCGGAGGCGTGATGCCGGCGACGGAGGTCGGGCTGCCGCCGTCGCTGCGCGGTTCGCTGCCGAACCGCGAGCCGCGCAACGCCGCGGTCGATGCCGACGGTCAGCCTCTCCAGACGGCGCCGACGAGGCAGCTCGCGATTCCCAAGACCGCCGGCGGCGCCACGCGGACGGCCGACAGCGGCGAGCGCCGCATCCGGCGCGAGGATCTCGACGGCGGCAACGCGGCCGTCGGCGGCAGCGGCGGCAGCGGCTCGATGGGCCCGATGCTGTCGCCGGGCGGCAGCGTCGGCCTCGGCGGGAAGTTCTGAGCCGGCACGTCCCGGGGCCCGCACCGCTCCGCAGCGGGGCATCCGCGCGCCGCGACGCGGGATGATCCGCGCCCGACAGCCCGGGTCGACGAGCCGGGCCTAACCGGCCGCCTGGCTCGGCGCCTCCGCGAGCACGCCGGGCTCGAGATCGACCACGTAGCCGCCGAGTTCGGTGCTGTAGCTCAGCGCCTTCCAGGGCAGCGGGTGGTGGGTCTCGCCGAGCCCGAGGAAGCCCCCGAAGGCCAGAACCGCGTAGGCGACCTGTCCGGAGATCTTGTCCACCATGAAATTGTGGATGGCGCCGAGGTGGCGGCCGCTGCGGTCGTAGACGGCGGTGCCCTCGACCCTGTTGGACGCGATCAGACGCGGCGTCTCGTCGATGGCGACGCCTTCGCCGGCGGCGGGGTCGAGCTCCAGCGTGCCGGGCTTTCTCAGGGTGCGCTCGTTGGGCAGGTCCGTCGGCATGATCTCTCCCGGTTCGCGCGCGGGGTCGTGCCCGCGCGGCGGTCCCTCGGCTCACTAAGCGCGCCGGTCGGGACCGGTTCCGCCGGCGGGGCGCGGGGTCCGGACCCGCACCGAGCGCTCAGCGGTCGGGCGGCATGCCGGCGCTCGCCCGCCGCTGGTTGATCCGGTCGCGGACCGAGCGGTTCGCCAGCAGCATCTCGAAGCCGAAGGCCACGAGGGCGCACAGCGTGCACAGGATCGCCGCGCCGAACAGGCCGAACAGCAGGGTCGCGACCGTGCTGTCGCGCAGCGCGCCCACGAACAGCGTCAGCACCGAGCCGCAGGTCGCCACGCCGCCGAGCGCGGCCAGGAACACCGCGGCGTCGAGCGCGAGGGAGCGCCGGTGAAGGCGGTCCAGGCGCTGCCCGAGGCGGACGCGCTCGGCGTCGCCGGCCCCCGCCAGCAATCCGGAGACGTGGTCGGCCTGGTCCGCCACGCGCGCGAGGCGGGCCCCGAAGACGTTGAGGAGCGTCGCGATGCCCGACAGCAGGAAGACGGGGCTGAGCGCCACCTGGACGACGTGGGCAGTCCCTTCCAGGCTCGCGAGGGTGATCGGGTCGGTCATGCGGTCGGGCTGATGCACCCGGCGGACCGGCGCGGCAATCCCGGGTCGCTCAGATCAGTCCGCGCCCCGGCGCGGTGCCGGAGGCCGTCGTCTCCGCGCGGATCACCAACCCGAGACCGGTGACCAGTCCGGTGGCGAGCAGGAGCGCGAGCGTGAGGGCCGGGGCGAACATGTCTGTACTTCGCGCGCAGGATTGTTAAGAGCAGGTTTCGCGCCCGGCATCGGACCGAATAATCTTCACCACGGCGTCGATCGGGCGATCCCACAGGGGATTCTCGTGCGTGCCTTGTGGATGAGGGGGCTGCAAAGGCAATTTCCCCTTGGAACGGCGGCGGCACCGCTTAGTTGCTGCTATGCTGGCTCGGCCGTGGGGCGATCATGCCCCGGCCTGCGGCCCGAGAACCGGAGGAAGTTTATGGCCACAAAGACCGAGAAGGCTGCGCCGAAGGCGGCCAAGACCACCAAGACTGCGGAGAAGGCCGCCCCGGCGAAGGCTGCGAAGCCGGCTGCCGCCAAGTCGGCCGGCACCAAGCCCAACGCTCTGCAGCAGCCGCTGAAGCCGTCGGCCGAGCTCGGCGCCATCGTCGGCACCAGCCCGCTGCCCCGCGGCGAGGTGGTCAGCAAGGTTTGGGACTACATCAAGAAGAACAATCTTCAGAACCCGCAGAACAAGCGCGAGATCGTTGCCGACGACAAGCTCAAGAAGGTCTTCGGCAAGGACAAGTGCTCCATGTTCGAGATGAACAAGCATCTCGCCGCCCACCTGAAGGCCTGATCACGACCTAGAGCCAAGTCCGGCGTCTCGTCTGGGCCGACGGCTCTAGGTGCCTCCGCGACGCTCCAGTCGGGCCGGCCGACCGGCCGACATGGCGCGGCGCGCCGCGGGCGAAAGCCCGGTATCCAGAGCCGCCGGTCGCTCCGGCGGGCTCGGGCGATCCGCGGAGCGGGGCGCGTCCACAGGTCCGGATCCACAGGTCCGGATCCACGGGTCTGGATCGCGGGCTTCCTCGCGCGCTCTCGCCGGGCATCGCGGTTCCGCGCCCGCGGGTTGGTTGACCGGGCCACCGCTTCCGAGACCGGCGGGTGATGCTCGGACCGGTCCTGATCCCGGGTTCGGGCCCTGCCTGATCCTAGGCGAGGCCCTGCAGGACACCGCCGTCGACCCGCAGAGCTGCGCCGGTGGTGGCGCTCGCGGCCGGGCTGCAGAGATAGGCGACGAGGCTCGCCACCTCCTCCACCCGCGCGAGGCGCTGGATCAGCGAGGAGGGCCGGTGCTCCGCGACGAACTGGCGGCCCATGGCCTCGAGGTCGGCGTCGGCCGCGCCGCCGGCCATCTGCGTCATGAACTCAGCGACGCCCTCCGACAGGGTCGGGCCAGGCAGGACGCTGTTGACCGTCACGCCGCTGCCGGCCACCGTCTGGGCGAGCCCGCGGGAAATCGCGAGCTGCGCGGTCTTGGTCATCCCGTAATGGACCATCTCGGTCGGCGTGTTGATCCCGGACTCGCTGGAGATGAAGATCACCCGGCCCCAGCCGCGCTCCGCCATGCCGGGCGTGTAGGCCCGGGACAGGCGCACGCCGCTCATCACGTTGACGTCGAAGAAGCGCTGCCAGTCGGCATCCGGGATCTCGAAGAACGGCTTCGGCTCGAAGATCCCGGTGTTGTTGACCAGGATATCCACGACCGGCAGCCCCTGGACGAGCGCGGACACGCCGTCCGCGGTCGCGACATCCCCCGGCGCCGCGAAGGCGCGGCCGGCCCGCGCCTCGCCCCGCAGCCTCGCCAGCGCGGCCTCGACGCGCTCGGGCGTGCGGCCGTTGATGCCGACCTCGGCGCCAAGATCGAGGAGTTCCTTGGCGATGGCGTAGCCGATGCCGCCGGTCGAGCCGGTGACCAGGGCCTTCCGGCCGGTGAGATCGAGATCCATGGGACGCTCCTGCACGTGACTCGTCGCGTCAACGCGGTCCCGCGCCCGCGGTGGCATACGGGGTCGGTCTAGCCGCTCCGACTCCGCCGCAGGACGCTGGCGCAGCCGCCGATCACCGAGAGCGCCACAGCGCAGGAGAGCGAGATGGTGACGGCCCGCTCGGCCCCGAGCCCGTGCGTCAGGCCGAAGATCACCGCCACCAGGGCCGCGCCGAGCGACTGCCCGGTGAGCCGCGCCGTCGACTGCATCCCGCTCGCCCCGCCGGCCCGCTCGCGCGGCGCCGAGGTGACGATGACCTTGTTGTTGGGCGACTGGAACAGGCCGAAGCCGAGGCCGCACAGGGTGAGCCTCCAGACGATGTCGAGGGTGGCGGGGGCCGCGGGCAGGAGCGTCACGCTGACGAGCCCGGCGGCCATCATGGCCAGCCCGACGCCGCCGAGGATGCCGGGCGGGTAGCGGTCCGCGAGGCGGCCGGAGATCGGCGCCATCGCGGCGACCGCGATCGGCCAGGGGGTGAGCAGGAAGCCGGTCTGGGTGCTGGAGAGGTGCAGCACGTCCTGGAAGTAGAAGGGCAGCGCCACGTAGGAGACCATCTGGGCGCAGAACGAGGCGACGGACGTCGCCATCGACAGGGCGAAGGCGGGGATCCGCAGCAGGTCGACCGGCAGGAGCGGGGCGGGCAGCCGGATCTGGCGCCGGACGAACACCGCGCCGATGACCAGGGCGGCGGCGAGCTCGACGATCGCGACGCTGCGCGCCTCCGGATCGCCGAGACCGTCGATCCCGATGATCAGCAGGCCGAAGGTCAGCGCATTGAGCACCGCGCTCGCGAGGTCGAAGGGGCGGCCGCTCGCCGGTGTGACCGGCAGGGTCCGGGACGCCACCGCCAGGGCCAGCAGGCCCACGGGGATGTTCACGAGGAACAGCCAGGGCCAGGTCGCCACCGACAGGATCGCCGCCGCCACGGTCGGGCCGGCGGCCGAGGCCACCGCCACCACCAGCGCGACGTTGGCGACCCCCTGGCCGATCATCCGGTGCGGGTAGATGAAGCGCACGAAGCCGATATTCACGCTCATGATCGCCGCGCCACCGAGGCCCTGGACGATGCGCGCCGCGATCAGCATCGGCAGGTTCGGCGCGACCGCGCAGGCGAGCGACGCGGCGACGAACAGCGCGAGCCCCGGCAGGTAGACTTTCCGGAAGCCGAAGATGTCGCCGAGGGCCGCGAACGGCAGGAGGCTCGCCGTGACGGCGACCTGGTAGGCGTTGACCACGAAGATCGCGTCGGCCGGCCGGACCGCGAGGTCCTTGGCCATGACGGGCAGCGCCACGTTGACGATGGCCCCGTCGAGGACCGCCATGGTCATGGCGAGCCCGATCGCCGCCATGGCGAGGACGCGCTCGCGCGGCGGCAGGCCGTCCTGGACGGACCCCTGCGCGGTGCCCTGAGGATGACCCGGCGGGCTGCCTGTCGGACCGTGCGGGACCTGCGCCATGGGTGCGCGCTCCTGCGGCGTCCCGGCGGGTCCGTGACGTCGATGGCGGGGGGACATCCGGGCACGGGACGCGCCGCGGATGCTACTCCCTGTCGCGCAGGCGGGGAGGCCCGTCGAGGGGTGCCGTGTGTCCTATGTCACGGCGCGGACGGGAGTGTTCGCCGCGGACGCCCGCGGCTCGGATCCGGCGCGAGCCGGCGCGTCGCGGCGCCCGATCGGGTTCAGGCCAGCATGTAGGTGAGCAGGGAGCGGAGCTGGGCCGGCTTGATCGGCTTGTGCACGAGCTCCGCGCCGGCGGCGGTGACGCGCTCCTCGACCGCGCCGGTATGGTCGGCGGTGGTGACGATGACCGGGAGCGGCCCGGTATGCAGCGCCCGGAGATAGGCGGCCACGTCGAGGCCGCAGGCGCCGTCGTCGAGATGGTAGTCGAGCACCAGGATGTCCGGCGCCCCGGCGCCCGCCGCGACGGCGGCCTTCACCCCCGCGAGGTCGCGGAAGGTCGAGACCCTTGCATCCCAGTTCTGGAGGAGGCGCGCGAGGGCGTCGGCCGTGGAGGCGTCGTTCTCCACGACGAGGACGTGGGCTCCCGAGAGCCGGGTCGCCACCGGGGCGGGCGGCGCGGCGGCGGCCGGGACCGCGCTCAGGGGCAGCGTCAGCGACACCCGGGTGCCGTGGCCGACCCGGGAGCGCAGCCGCAGGGGATGATCGAGGGCGAGGGCCATGCGGCGGACGATCGACAGGCCGAGGCCGAGGCCAGGCTCCTCGCCGCTGCTCGGCCGGTCGCCGCCCCGGAAGAACTCGTCGAAGACGAGCTCGCATTCCTCGGCGGCGATGCCGCAGCCCGTGTCGGTCACTTCGATCCGGACGCCGCCGGACCGGCGCCGGGCCGCCAGGACGATCCCGCCGGTGCGGGTGTAGCGGACGGCGTTGGAGACGAGGTTCTGGAGGATCCGCTGCAGGAGCACCACGTCGCTGGTGACGGTCAGGTCCGGGCAGTGGACCGACAGGCGCAGGCCCTTGCGCTGTGCGAAGGGTTCGAAGCTCTCCGCGATCCCCGCCAGCAGGTCGGGCAGGAAGACGGGCTGGACCTGCGGCCGGACGATCCCGGCATCGAGCTTCGAGATGTCGAGCAGCGTCTTGATCAGGTCCTCGATGGTCTGCAGGCCCCGCTCCACCTGTCCGGCGATGGTGCGCGCCTCCGGCGGCACGTCGAGGTCGGCGAGCGCCGAGATCGAGAGGCGGGCGGCGTTGACCGGCTGCAGCAGGTCGTGGCTCGCCGCCGCCAGGAACCGCGTCTTCGAGCGGTTGGCGGTCTCGGCCTCCTCCTTGGCCGCGGCCAGCGCCTCGTTGGAGCGCTCCAGCCGGTGCATCAGCCCGGTCAGCTCCTCGGTGCGGGTGCGGACCCGGCCCTCGAGCATGATCGCCGTCTGGAACAGCGAGTAGGCGCTGCCCCGCTGGTCCATGGAGCGCTCGACATGGGACATCAGCGCGGCGTTGATCCGCTCGAGCTTCTCGATCCGCCGGTGCAGGGACGCGTCGGTCTCGAGGCCGTTCGGGTGCAGGGTCACGACGCGGCCGGGGCGGGGGCCGCGGCCGGCGCGCCCGGGGCGAGGGTCTTGCCGATGGCGATGCCCGTGAAGGTCTGGTTCAGGTGCATCGCCCGGTACTGCTCGCCGAAGGTCTCGAAGCCGACGACGTTGTAGCGGCGGTAGAGGTCGGCGATCCCGTGCCGGACCTGCCGGCTCTCGGCGTCGAGGCGGCGGAGCACGCACTCGAAGCCGATGATCAGGTCGACGCCGCCGAGCACGGCGTCGAGGCGCGCCAGCTCCGCCCGGGTCGAGGCGACGATGTCGCGCGGCTCGGCGAGGGTCAGCACCACGCCCTCATCCACCGCGCAGAAGAAGCTGAGCGAGCCGTCCTCGTTCATCCGCCGGATCGAGCGGCAGAAATACTCGCCGCCGACCTTCACGGCGAGCGGGTAGGCGGCGAAGCTCATCGGCGACAGGCCCTCGGGGTCGAGGCCGATCGCCATCGCGTATTCCCGGGCCGCCGGCTCGGCGTTGAGCTCGTGCACGGTGCGGCGCTCGCCGTCCGAGGCGGTGACCACGAACTTGGTCCGCGTCGGCTCGAAATTGTCGCTCTTGAAGATCTCCACCGAGAAGTCGGTCTCGACGAGCACCAGGACCGCCGCCTTGCGGTGGATCTTCCCGCCGTGGAGCATGACGGCGTCCCGGAAGCGCAGGTCGTCGCCGGCCGAGCCGCCGACGATCGGGATGCCGTCGAGCGCCCAGGCGATCGCCGAGACCACGGTCTCCTCGGCGTTGGCGAGCCCGTCGATCAGCGACAGGGCGAAGCGGTGGCCCGTGCCGGCCGCGTCGACATCGCGGCACCGGTCCAGCGGGTCCAGGGTCCGGCGCAGCGCCCGGACCGCCGAGGCGGTCCGCTCCACGTCGAGGTGGTCGATGGCGTCGAGGACGGTCGAGACGATCCGGAACCGCTCGGCCGGGAACGCGATGACGACGAGCCCGCGGTCGAGGCCGCCGGCCGGGGCGATGCCGCCCGACATCGAGCAGCCGGCCACCGGCACGCCGGGGAACCGGGTCTCCAGGGCACGGGCCAGGATCTCGGCATCGTAATCGGCGGAGAAGAACGCGACGACCTGCGACAGGGCGGTGTCACCGACCGCGCGCGCGACCTCCGCGGCCGCGTCGGCGGCCCCGGCCGCGTCCGTCCAGGCCGTCCAGATGCCGCACAGATGGCGGCGCACTCCCGATCCTTGAGCCACGTTCCACCCCCTGCGACCCCCTCGGCAGGCTTGGCGCCCGCTCTTCAGCGTCTTGGGCGGAGTATGTCGTGCGCAATCGAGCGGTGCAACGGGGCGTGTCGACCCGGTCCGGTTCGCGCGGGAAGCCGGACCGGGGCGGCCTCACTTCATGCAGGCATCCTCGGCCTTCTCGAAGGCCGCGGGCTTGGGTTCGTGCTCGGACGGCCGATTGCGGCCGAGCGCCCCGTCGGAGCGGGCGCGGAGATAGGTGTAAATGTCCGGCAGGTAGCAGGTGACGTTCTTGTTCTCGCCGAAGGCGGGCATCACCAGCTCCTGCGAGGCGTTCACGTCCCTCTTGCCGCCCACGACGATGCCGGCGAACTGCGCGTAGTCCATGCCCTTGAGGGCGTCGACCAGCGACGGCGCGTAGGTCGATCCCAGCCCGTCGGGGCCGTGGCAGGCCATGCAGTTCGCGCTGTACCGGACGTAGCCGGACATGGTGTACCAGTCGACCATCTTGCCGCCGTCCGTGACGTGGTAGGTCGGGTTACCGTTCTTGTCGGTGTACTGACCGTCTTGGACCTTGGCCGGCTGCGTCGGCCCCTCGCTCTTCAGGTCGGTCGCGGGCGGGGCGGCGGTCGGAGCCGCGGCGGAGGCCGGCAGCATCCCCAGGGTTCCCGCTGCGAGCCCGGCCAGGACGAGGCCGGCCACTCTGTCTGCAACGCACCGCATACGTCTTCCTCCTGCCGCCCACAGGCTTCTTCTTGGTGGCGCGGTGCCGGGATAACGGCGGATCTCGTCCGAGAACACCTTGAGGCGCCTTCACGTTTTCGCGCACGGCCGGTGAGCGTCACGATGACCGGCCGAGAGTGCGCTTATCCGCGTTGCGCACAGCATTAACCTTTTGTTAATCGGCGGATTGCCGCCGGCCCGCCGGCGTGAGAGCTTTCGTTAACGAGAGCTTAACGGTTGGGTCCCGGCGATGCGGTTCGCGGTTTCCATGATGCAGGGCCTGGTCAAGGGACCCGCCTCGCGTCGGCTCTCCCGGAGCCGCCGGGCGGCCCTGGCTGCCCTCGCCGTCGCGGGGCTCGCCGCCCCGGCCCAGGCGCAGACGCTGGCGAGCCTGCCCACCGAGGCCGGCGCCCGGGTGCAGGGCGATGCCAAGCCGATCGCGGCGTGGGTGACGTTCTGTCAGAATTACGCGGCGGAGTGCGCGCTGGACCGGGGCGAGCCGGCCCGGATCAGCCTGACGCCCGCCACCTGGGCGACGATCGTGTCGGTGAACCGGCGGGTCAACAAGGCGATCGAGCCGATGACCGACCAGGACCACCTGCACGTGGCCGACCGCTGGGACCTGGCCGAGGACGGCATCGGCGACTGCGAGGACTTCCAGCTGCTCAAGCGCCACATGCTGGCCGAGGCCGGCCTGCCGCGGCGGGCGATGCGCATGACCGTGGTGATCGACGAGAAGGGCGAGGGCCACGCCGTGCTGACCCTGATCACCGACCGCGGCGACCTGGTGCTCGACAACAAGACCAGCGCGATCCTGCCCTGGCACAAGACCGGCTACGTGTTCATCAAGCGCGAGAGCCAGGACGCCGTCGCCTGGGTCTCCCTCGGCGGCGTCACCTCCCCGGTCACCACCGCAAACCGGTGAACAAGCCACGCGGCGAGCAGTGGAACCTCGGCCGCACGCGCCGTTCCTTAACGGATCGCTAACCCTGCGGCGCCACTCTGTCGGGTGACGGAGTGCCTTAACGATGCCGCGAGCCCGCCACGTGACGCCGGTCCCGCTTCTGGCTGTCGTCCTCGTCGCCGCCGCCTGCGGCACCGCCCGGGCCGCGAGCGAGACCGAAGCCCGCCACGCCGCGTGGCGCGACTGCGTTAGCCGCAACTTCCGGATCCAGGCCGCACTGACGGACCGGGATCTCGCCGCCGACGCCGCCTTCCGGGCCTGCCGGACCGCCGAGGACGCCTATCTCGCGACCCTCGCGGCCTCGCCGCTGCTCGACGACGAGGATGTCGGGCGCGCCCGGCCGCTCCTCGCTGGCCGGATGCGCGCTTGGCTGGTCGGCAACCGCGGTTGACGTCGGCGATTCCTGGCAGCGGCCATCGGAAAGGACGTTTCCGCCAAGCGCGTGAGGTCGGCCAGCAAGGCAGCGTCGCGGAGGCCTGCCGCCTATGCCTTCAGGCGCGCCTTGATCCGCCGGGTCAGCCCGTCGCGGACGTCGCGGTAGGCGTCGAGGCGCTGCTCGCGCGAGGCGTCCTGCAGCAGCGTCGGGTCGGGGGTCGGCCAGTACTCGACATCGGCCGCGAGGGTGTGCGTCAGGTCTAGTGCCCGGTGGTGCGCCTCCGGCGCGAGGGTGATGATCAGGTCGAAGTTCAGGCCCTCCCAGTCCTCCAGCTCCTCCACGGTGCGCGGGCGGTGCCGGCTCGCGTCGATGCCGACCTCGTCGAGGGCCGCGACCATGAACGGGTCGGTGGGCTCGCCGGAGCGCACCCCGGCCGACTGCACGTAGGTGGACTTGCCGAAATAGGCGCGCGCGATCGCTTCCGCCGCCACGGAGCGCACGGCGTTGTAGTTGCACATGAACAGGACGGACTGCACCCGCCGCTTCTTCGGGGGCGCGTCGGGAAAAGGCTCGGGAGGAGGCTCGGGAGCGGGCTCAGCCATCGCCGGTCGGCGCGGAGGGCGCCTAACCCTTCCAGTGCAGCGCGAAGATCAGGGTGAACAGGCGGCGCGCCGTGTCGTGGTCGAGGTCGACCTTCCCCTCGAGCCGCTGCTTGAGCGTCTCGGACGCCTCGTTGTGCAGGCCCCGCCGACCCATGTCGATCGCCTCGATCTGCGACGGTGAGGCGGTGCGGATCGCGTTGTAGTAGCTCTCGCAGATCATCTCGTAGTCGCGGATCACCCGCCGGAACGGCGTGAGCGACAGGAGGTGCGTCATCACCGGCTCACCGTCCACCGTGGTGATGGCGAAGGACAGCTTGTTCTCGACGAGTCCGAGCGTGAGCGCGTAGGGGCCCTCCCGCCCGGGGATGGTGAAGGAATTGTCCTCCAGGATGTCGAACAGGGCGATCGCCCGCTCGTGCTCCTGATCCGGATTGCCGCGGGCGATGGACCCTTCGTCCAGGCTCACCTTCGCGAGGCGGTTCGGCCCGCGCTGCTTCTCCGCCATCCCCAAAACCTCACAGGTTCAACCGGATCGCGACGGAGCGGGCATGCCCCTCCAGGCCCTCGGACCGGCCGAGGTTTATCGCCGCCGGGCCGAGCGCCCGCAAGCTCTCCGGCGTGCAGGCGAGGATCGTCGTCCGCTTCATGAAGTCGAGCACGCCCAGCCCGGACGAGAATCGGGCGGAGCGCGCGGTCGGCAGCACGTGGTTGGGGCCGCCGACATAGTCGCCGATCGCCTCCGGCGTGTGCGAGCCCAGGAAGATCGCGCCGGCATTGCGGACCTTGGCGGCGAGCGCCTCCGCGTCCTGCGTCTCGATCTCCAGGTGTTCGGGGGCGAGGCGGTCGACCAGGGGCACGGCCTCGTCGAAGGTGCGGACCCGGATGACGGCGCCGTAATCGCGCCAGCTCGCCCGGGCGATCTCCTGACGGGGCAGGGTGGTGAGGGCGCGCTCGACCGCCGCCTCGACGGCGCCGGCGAGTTCGGCGCTGTCGGTGATCAGGATCGCCTGGGCGGCCACGTCGTGCTCGGCCTGGGCCAGGAGGTCGGCGGCGATCCAGTCGGGGTTGGCGTGGCCGTCCGCCAGGATCAGCACCTCGGAGGGGCCGGCGATCATGTCGATCCCGACCTGGCCGAAGACCCGGCGCTTGGCCGCCGCCACCCAGGCGTTGCCGGGCCCGACGACCTTGGCCACGGGGGCGATCGTGGCGGTCCCGTAGGCGAGGGCCGCGACCGCCTGGGCGCCGCCCACCCGGTAGACCTCGTGGACGCCGGAGAGCTGCGCGGCGGCCAGGACCAGCGGGTTCATCTGGCCGTCCGGGGTGGGCACCACCATCACGAGGCGCGGCACCCCGGCGACGCGCGCCGGCAGCGCGTTCATCAGCACCGAGGAGGGATAGCTCGCGGTGCCGCCCGGGACGTAGAGGCCGACCGATTCCAGCGCGGTCCAGCGCCAGCCGGCCGTGACGCCGAGGGCGTCGGTGGCCCGGTGATCCGCGGGCCGCTGCGCCCGGTGGAAGCTCTCGATCCGCTCGGCGGCGAGGCGCAGGGCCTCCAGCGAGTCCGACGGGCAGGCCGCGACGGCCGCTTCGATCTCCGCGTCCGTGACCCGCAGCTGCGCGGCGGAGAAATCGGCGCCGAGCCGGTCGAACCGCCGGGTGAAATCGACCAGCGCCTCGTCCCCGCGGGCGACGACGTCGGCGATGATGCCGCGCACCGCCTCGTCCACATCCTCGGCGATCTCGCGCTTCACCGTGAGGAGGCGCGCGAAGGCGGCGGCAAAATTCGGATCGCTGCTGTCGAGCCGGACCATCGGGAAGCCTTCTGTCTCGCGTCAGGCCGCCGAGCCGGCGGCCGTATCGGTGTCGATGTCGTGCCCGGGACGGTTCGCCGATTCCCAGACCGGGCCGAGATCCTTCATCCGGACCTCGATGCACTCGACCTCCAGCCGCAGGGCCGCGCCGCCGGAGAAGACGAGGTCGATGTGCCCGGAGGGCGCGTCCGTCGGCTCGAAGGTGAGGGCGAGCAGGCTCATCGGCGTCGCGTCGTCCGGCTTCAGGCCGCGGCTCTTCACGCCCAGCACGCGCTCGATGTGCAGGCCGGCGAGGCGCCGGCGCGGCGGGGCGCTCGGCGTCCAGTCGAAGCGGCGCACCGCCATGAGGAAGCGGTGCTCGCCGGCGAGGAAGGTCAGGTCCTGCGGTCGCAGGATCGCGTCCTGCAGATGGGCCGAGATCACGGTCAGGTCCTCGGTGTCGAGGGCGGCGAGCCTGAGCAGCTCCATGCAGAGGGTCCTCGGGGAATACGGGGCGCGGGTCGGGCGGCGAGGGCCGGTCCGCGGCACGGCGTAGGTAGCGGCGCGGCCCCGTTCGGGCAACGGCTGGTCTGGGGATCGCGATCCCGGCCGGGCACAGGCTCGGGCCAGCGTCGCCGTTTAGACGCGCCGGCGGTCGAGCCGGGGCAGGGTCTCATATGGCGGCACTCACCGAGCGCGCGGTTGTGGCGGTGCTGACCGTCGGGCTGCAGGCGGCCGGACCCGCCGTCGCGCAGGTCGGTCCGGACGCGCGGCCCTACATCTACGGTCGTCCGGCGCCGGATCGGGATCTCTACGCACCGCCGCCGCCCGGCGGGCGTCCGCCGCCTCCGCCCGCGGATGACGGGTATGGCTGGCATCCGCCCCCGCCGCCAGTCGACGATGCGTACGACAGGCGGGGCCCGCGCTGGCGCGGCGACTTCGGGCGCCCGTGGGACGACAGCGTCTGCGTGACGGCCCGCGGCACGTGCAGGGTGCGCCCGGGGCCTCCCGACGCGCCCTGCGGCTGCGAGATCCCCGGCTTCGGCTACAGGCGCGGGCAGATCGAGGACTGAGCCTCAGGTGTCGCCGCGCGCCGGCCGGCTCGGACCGAGCGCTGCCGCTCAGGCCCGGACGCGCTCGATCTGCGCGCCGCACCGGCCGAGCTTGGCCTCCAGCGCCTCGAACCCGCGGTCGAGATGGTAGACCCGGTTGATCTGGGTCTCGCCCTCGGCGGCGAGGCCCGCGATGACCAGGGACACCGAGGCGCGCAGGTCGGTCGCCATCACGGGGGCGCCCTTCAGCCGGTCCACGCCCTCGACGATGGCGAGGTCGCCCTCCAGGCGGATCTTCGCGCCGAGGCGGGCCAGCTCCTGCACGTGCATGAACCGGTTCTCGAAGATGGTCTCGCGGATGTGCGACTGGCCCTTCGCCAGCGTCATCAGCGCCATGAACTGCGCCTGGAGATCCGTGGGGAAGCCCGGGAACGGGTCGGTGGTGACGTCGACCGCCGCGATGCCGGCGCCGTTGCGGCGCACGCGGATCCCGCCCTCGACCTGCGTGATCTCCGCGCCCGTGGTCGTCAGGACGTCGAGGGCCGAGTGGAGCAGGTCGGCCCGGGTATCCTTGAGCACGACGTCGCCGCCGGCCATCGCCACCGCCATGGCGTAGGTGCCGGTCTCGATCCGGTCGGGCAGGACCTCGTGGCGGGCGCCGTTCAGGCGGGCCACGCCCTCGATCTCGATGCGCGGCGTGCCGGCGCCGCGGATCTTGGCGCCCATCTTGTTCAGGCACTCCGCGAGGTCGACCACCTCCGGCTCGCGGGCGGCGTTCTCGATCACCGTGGTCCCGTAGGCCAGGGCGGCGGCCATCAGCGCCACGTGCGTGCCGCCCACGGTCACCTTCGGGAAGGCGAACTCGGCCCCGCGCAAGCCGTTCTTGGTCCTGGCGACGACGTAACCGGCGTCGATCTCGATCTCGGCCCCGAGCTTCTCCAGCGCCATGATCAGCAGGTCCACCGGCCGGGTGCCGATGGCGCAGCCGCCGGGCAGCGAGACCTTGGCCTCGCCGAACCGGGCGAGCAGCGGCGCGATCACCCAGAAGCTCGCCCGCATGGTCGAGACCAGCTCGTAGGGCGCCGTGGTGTCGATGACGTTCGAGGCTGTGAGCCGGATCGTCTGGCCCGTCTCGGTGGTCTGACCGGGGCGCTTGCCCACGACCATGTGGTCCACGCCGTGGTTGCCGAGGATCCGCGTCAGCGCGGCGATGTCGGCGAGCCGCGGCACGTTGATCAGCTCCAGCGTCTCGCCGGTGAGCAGGCTCGCGATCATCAGCGGCAGCGCCGCGTTCTTGGCGCCCGAGATCGGGATCACGCCGTTGAGCGGCGCGCCGCCGGTGATGTGGATGCGGTCCATCGTGTGTCCTCGGGCGGCGCACCCGCGAGGGCGCGCGGCCGGCCGTGCTGATCGCGGGCGCGGCAGCGCCCAGGCTTGGCCGTGCCCTATAGACCGGATTTGTCGGAATCAGGACCGTTTCCGTCCGATTCCCGCGCGCAGGACTGATCCGCGCCGGGAGACGGTCTTCCTTCGGCCCGCCCGCGGCCCTGCGCCTTGCGGCGGCGCAGGTTCTGGCGCAGCGCGGCCTTGAGGCGCTCTGCCCGCTCGTCCCTGGAGTCCGTCACGGCGCGACCCTTGGTCGCCGCAAGGTCGGGGCTGCGCGGTCCACGCCGGACGAGCCATCTGCGGTCGGAGACATGAGCTGTTGCAGGGGGCGGGAGCCAAGTTCGGGTCGGAAGAACGTGCCGGACGCTAGCGGGTTCACGCGGGCCTCTCAACGGATGCAACGCTGCGATGTCGGAACCTTACCTTGAACCAGTTCCAGATCCGCGCGTATCTTGCGGCCCTCACGCGAAGGACTGGACCGAGGCCGGACCTCGATCGCGGGCCTGAGACGCCGCTCACGCGGTGTCGCCCGCGCGGCCGAACACGCGAAGGACGCTCGATGACCGTCACCCGGATGCCCAGCACGATGCTCGCCCAAGCGGGATCGACGCGCGCCGGATCCGGCTACGAGCGCTACTTCCGCGGGGCCCTGGATCAGCTGCACGGGGAGCGGCGGTACCGCGTGTTCGCCGACATCGAGCGGATCTCGGGGCGTTTCCCGACCGCCAAGTGGCGCCAGCCGGACGGCAAGACCACCGAGATCACCGTGTGGTGCTCCAACGACTACCTCGGCATGGGCCAGCACAAGGAGGTGGTCGCCGCCATGACCGAGACCGCCGCCCGCTGCGGCGTCGGCGCCGGAGGCACCCGCAACATCGCCGGTAACACCTCGCCGCTGGTCGACCTGGAGCGCGAGCTCGCCGACCTGCATGGCAAGGAGGCCGGCCTCGTCTTCACCTCCGGCTACGTCTCGAACCAGGCCGGCATCTCGACCATCGCCAAGCTGATCCCCGACTGCCTGATCCTGTCGGACGCCTTCAACCACAACTCGATGATCGAGGGCGTGCGCCATTCCGGCTGCGCCAAGACGATCTTCCGCCACAACGACCTCGCCCACCTCGAGGAATTGCTGCGGCAGGCCGGCGACCGGCCCAAGCTGATCGTGTTCGAGTCGGTCTACTCGATGGACGGCGACGTGGCGCCGATCGGCGCGATCTGCGACCTGGCCGAGCGCTACGGCGCGATGACCTACCTCGACGAGGTCCACGCCGTCGGCCTTTACGGCCCGCGCGGTGGCGGCATCGCCGAGCGCGACGGCGTCATGCACCGGGTCGACGTGATCGAGGGGACGCTGGCCAAGGGCTTCGGCTGCGTGGGCGGCTACATCACCGCCTCGGCGGCGATCTGCGACGCGGTGCGCAGCTTCGCGCCGGGCTTCATCTTCACGACGGCGCTGCCGCCGGCGGTGGCTGCGGCGGCGCGGGCGTCGGTGCGCTACCTGAAGCGCTCGAGCGCGGAGCGCGAGGCGCACCAGCGTCAGGCGGCGGCCACGAAGGCGGCGCTGAGCGCGGCGGGGCTTCCGGTCCTGGAGACCGAGACGCACATCGTGCCGGTGATGGTCGGCGATGCCGAGCTGTGCAAGGCGGCGGCGGACCATCTGCTGGAGCACCACGCGATCTACATTCAGCCGATCAATTACCCGACGGTGCCGCGCGGGACCGAGCGGCTGCGGATCACGCCGTCGCCGTTCCACGACGCGGCGCATATCGAGCGCCTCGCCGCGGCGCTGGGCGAGACCTGGCAGGCCCTGGACCTGCCCCGCGCCGGCACTGTCTTCGTCGAGGCCGCGGAGTAGGATCCGCGCCGCCGTCCCGGCCGGGCCGTGTTGCGGGCGCCCGTCTTTGCGAGCGGAGCGAAGCAACCCAGGGATGCCACATCCGCGGCCGGCCTGCTGCCCTGGATTGCTTCGCTCCGCTCGCAAAGACGGGCGCGGCGGTATGCTGAGGCCGGCCTGACCGCGCCGGCTCCGCGCTGAGGCAGCGGCCCGCAGCGCTTCCATGTCCCGTCCCCATCTCGTCTTTTCCGGCGCCGACCTGTAACGACGGCGCCAATCCTCATCCGCGAAAAGTCCGCCTATGATCTCCTCACCCCTCATGACCGTCATGGTCGATGCCGTGCGCAAGGCCGCGCGCGGCCTGCGCCGCGACTACGGCGAGGTCGAGAACCTGCAGGTCTCGCGCAAAGGTCCGGGCGACTTCGTCTCCGCGGCCGACCGCAAGGCCGAGGAGGTGCTGCGCGACGCCCTCATGAAGGCGCGTCCGGGTTACAGCCTCGTCCTCGAGGAGAACGGGATCATCGAGGGGACCGACAAGAGCCACACCTGGCACATCGATCCCCTCGACGGCACGTCGAACTTCCTGCACGGCGTGCCGCATTTCGCGGTCTCGGTCGGTCTCGAGCGCGAGGGCCAGATCGTGGCCGGCGTGATCTTCGACCCGATCAAGGACGAGCTGTTCGTCGCCGAGCGCGGCAAGGGCGCCTATCTCAACAACCGGCGCCTGCGCGTCTCCGGCCGCCAGGACATGGCGGACGCGCTGGTGGGCTACGGCACGCCCTATCTCGGTCGCGGCAGCCACCCGCGCCTCTTGCGCGAGCTCGGCGCCGTGATGGCGGTGGCCGGCGGGACCCGCCGGATGGGCTCGGCGGCCCTCGACATGGCCTACGTGGCCTGCGGCCGCCTCGACGCCTACTGGGAGCGCGACCTCCAGACCTACGACTTCGCTGCCGGCGTGATCCTGGTGCGCGAGGCGGGCGGCTTCGTGACCTCGGCGGACGGCGCGGCCGAGCCGCTGGCGCCCCGGTCGGTGGCCTGCGGCAACGAGGGGCTTCACCGGGACCTCGTCGCCATCCTCAAGAAGGTCCAGGCGGCCTGAGCCGCCACCGACTGGTCAGGCCGTCGGGCTTCTGCTTTAAGCCCGCGGTTCCCCACGGAAGGCCGAACGCATGGAAGCCCGCCGCCACGTCGCGCTGAAGGAATCGGTCCGCTCGATTCCCGATTACCCGAAGCCGGGGATCATCTTCCGCGACATCACCACGCTGCTGAGCGACCCGCGCGCCTTCCGGCGGGCGGTGGACGCCCTGGTGCATCCCTACGCCGGCGGACAGATCCACCAGGTGGCCGGCATCGAGGCCCGGGGCTTCATCCTCGGCGGGGCCATCGCCCACCAGCTCTCCTGCGGCTTCGTGCCGATCCGCAAGAAGGGCAAGCTGCCCCACAAGACCGTCTCGATGGCCTACGCCCTCGAGTACGGGACCGACGAGATCGAGATCCACGTCGACGCCGTACGGCCCGGCGACAAGGTGCTGCTGGTCGACGACCTGATCGCCACCGGCGGCACCGCGATCGCCGCCGTGAACCTGCTCCAGAAGATCGGCGCCGAGATCGTGGCCGCCTGCTTCGTCATCGACCTGCCCGAGATCGGCGGCGCGCAGCGCCTGCGCGACCTGGGCGTCGAGGTGCGCACCCTCATGCAGTTCGAGGGGCATTGAGCCCCGCGAAACGTTGACTTCGCGGGGCTCATCCGCCATAAGCCCGCCACTCGCGACGTGGCGCCCCGCATGGGCGCCCTTCGTGTTTGCAGACAACCAGGACGCGTGAAGGTCGGGTGCAGCAATAGCTGCCCGCGAGCGCGCCTCGACCTTTGAAGGCTCTGAGCCATGAAGAGAACCTACCAGCCGAGCAAGCTCGTCCGTAAGCGCCGTCACGGTTTCCGTGCGCGCATGGCCACCGCCGGCGGCCGCAAGGTCATCGCGCGCCGTCGCGCCCATGGCCGTAAGCGCCTGTCGGCCTGAGGCCTGATCCTCGCCGGCGCGGACGCTCCGACGCATCCGCGCCACGAGGCAAGTGGTATCGGCCGGGATCGAACCATCGATGGCGACGATCGAGCGGCTCAAGAAACGACCCGACTTCCTGGCGGCGGCCGAGGGGCGTCGCTTCCACACCGAGCGTATGACCGCGCAGGGGCGTCTTCGGAACCCGGACGTTTGCCCCGGCCTCCGTCTCGGCTTCACCATCACGAAGCGTGTCGGCCACGCGACGGAGCGCAACCGCATCCGCCGCCGACTCCGCGCTGCCGTGGGGTTGGTCGCGTCCGATCTGCCGAGCGAACTCGCGGGCCTTCCGGCCGACATTGTGCTGATCGCCCGCCGCCCCGCCCTCGAAGCCTCCTTCGAGGCCCTCGCCGAGGATCTGCGCCGCGCGATTCCCGCGGTGACCCGCGCGGCCGCGCCCCGCGGGGACAGGTCGCCCGGCCGATCCGGCGGTCGGCGCGCCAAGCCGGCCCCTGACACGGCCACTTCTCAGTCGTCCTCTCTCCCGCACGAAGCCGGCCGCGCCTCCGCGCAGGCGGCCCCACCCGGCGGTGCCGACATCGGCCCGTCGCAGGGGTGCGACAGAGATCCCCGAATCACAGGCGCGCGCAGGTCCTCCGGGGCCGGCGACGTTCCTGTTGCCACTCCGAACGCGTGCGGCGGTGTCCCTGATGGGCAATGACAAGACGAACATGTTCGTGGCCATCGGCCTGTCGCTGCTGGTGCTGCTCGGGTGGCAGTACTTCGTGGCCGGCCCGCGCATGGAGCAGCAGCGCCAGATCGAGGCGCAGAACAAGGCCGCGCAGCAGCAGCCCCCGGGCGTGACCCCGGACGGCGTGCCCTCGCCGTCCCCGAAGGAGGGTGGCCCGGCGGCCCCCGCGCCCGGCACGCTGCCGACCGCCCAGGGCGGCCCGGTCTCCCGCGAGGCGGCGCTGGCCCGCTCGCCGCGCGTCCGGATCGAGACCCCGGCGCTCTCCGGCTCGATCGCCCTGAAGGGCGGCCGCGTCGACGACGTCTCGCTCAGGAACTACCACGAGACCATCGACCCCAAGAGCCCCGAGATCGTGCTGTTCTCGCCGGCCGGGACCGAGACGCCCTACTACGCCGAGTTCGGCTGGGTCGGCGCCAATGCCGGTCCGCTGCCGACCAACGACACCCTCTGGACCAGCGACGGCAAGACGCTGTCGCCCGGCATGCCCGTGACCCTGACCTGGGACAACGGCGCCGGCCTCGTCTTCAAGCGGATCATCGCGGTCGACGACAAGTACATGTTCACGATCCGCGACGAGGTCGAGAACAAGGGCTCGGGCGCCATCACGCTCTACCCGTACAGCCTCGTCTCCCGCTGGGGTAAGCCGCACACCCAGGGCTACTACGTCCTGCACGAGGGCATGATCGGCTATCTCGGCAACGACGGCCTGCAGGAATTCACCTACGACAAGCTCGCCAAGGAGGGCGCCTACGGCGGTGCCAACACCAAGGGCAAGGCCTGGAGCGGCGTGACCGGCGGCTTCGTCGGCATCACCGACAAGTACTGGGCGGCGGCCGCGATCCCCGATCAGGACGCGCCCTATACCGGCGCCTTCACCGACCGGACCGACGGTGCCACCAACGTCTACCAGGCCAGCGTGCGCGGCGATGCCGTGAATCTCGCGGCGGGCGCCTCGGCGACCGCGACGCAGCGGCTGTTCGCCGGCGCCAAGGAAGTCAACGTCATCAACAACTACGAGAAGGATCTCGGCATCAAGCACTTCGATCTGATGATCGATTGGGGCTGGTTCTTCTTCATCACCAAGCCGATGTTCCGGGCGCTGGACTTCTTCTACCACCTGTTCGGCAATTTCGGCGTCTCGATCTTGGTGGTGACCTTCTGCCTGAAGCTGCTGTTCCTGCCGATCGCGAACCGGTCCTACGTCTCCATGGCCAAGATGAAGGCCGTGCAGCCGGAGATGGCCGCCATCCGCGAGCGGTACAAGGACGACCGCATGAAGCAGCAGCAGGCCACGATGGAGCTGTACAAGAAGGAGAAGATCAATCCGGTCGCCGGCTGCTGGCCGGTGCTGATCCAGATTCCGGTCTTCTTCGCGCTCTACAAGGTCCTGTTCATCACCATCGAGATGCGCCACGCGCCGTTCTTCGGCTGGATCCGCGACCTCGCGGCGCCGGATCCGACGAGCATCGTGAACCTGTTCGGCCTGCTGCCGTTCCCGGCACCCGACTTCGTGCACCTGGGCGTCTGGCCGATCATCATGGGCATCACGATGTTCGTGCAGATGAAGATGAATCCCGCGCCGCCGGACCCGGTCCAGGCGCAGATCTTCACCTTCATGCCGATCGTGTTCACCTTCATGCTGGGCTCGTTCCCCGCCGGCCTCGTGATCTACTGGGCCTGGAACAACACCCTGTCGGTGATCCAGCAATACGTCATCATGCGCCGTAACGGCGTGAAGGTGGAGCTGTGGGACAATCTCCGCACCACGTTCAAGCGCGGCGGCACCAAGGCGGCCGCCACCAAGAGCTGACGGGCGCGACGCCGTGAGCGAGACCAACGATGACGCGGCCGACCTCCTCGAGGCCGGCCGCCTTCTCTTCGCCGGCCCGGCCGACTTCTACGCGGCCGCCCAGATCCTCGACCGGCTGCCGCCCATGGAGGGCGTCGAGATCGCCTTCGCGGGGCGCTCGAATGTCGGCAAGTCGAGCCTGATCAACGCGCTCACCGGGCGCAACACCCTGGCGCGGACCTCGCACACGCCGGGGCGGACGCAGCAGCTCAACTTCTTCCGGATCGGCGAGCGCCTGTCGCTGGTCGACATGCCCGGCTACGGCTACGCCGCCGTCGAGAAGGCCAAGGTCGAGGCGTGGACCCGGCTGATTCACGCCTACCTCAAGGGCCGCGCCAACCTCGCCCGGGTGTTCATGCTGATCGACGCCCGGCACGGCTTCAAGTCGATCGACACCGACGTCCTCGACGGCCTCGACAAGGCCGCGGTGAGCTATCAGGTCGTGCTGACGAAGGGCGATTCCCTCAAGAAGGGCGAGGTCGCGAGCCGCATCGCCGGGATCGAGGCGGGGCTCGCCAAGCGGCCGGCCGCCTACCCGCAGGTGATCCTCACCTCGAGCCGGGACGATTCCGGCGTGCCGGATCTGCGGGCGGCCATCGCCAAGCTCCTGGCGGAGCGCGGCGCGTGAGACTCGCGGGTGTCGACCGCGCGCTCGCGGCGCTCGCCGCCCTGTCCGGGCTGCTCGGCGTCGCGCTGAGCGCCGCCGCGGCGCACATTCCCGGGGCGGACTCGCTGAAGACGGCGGCGCAGTTCCTGCTGTTCCACGCCCCCGCCATCCTGGCGCTGGTCGGTCTGGGGGCCGCGGGCCTCGTCCGGGCCGGTCTCGCGCGCGTCGCGGCCGGGCTGCTGGTCGCCGGCCTGATCCTGTTCTGCGGCGACCTCTCGGTGCGCGCGTGGCTCCAGCACGCGCTCCTCCCGATGGCGGCGCCCACCGGCGGCTTCGCCCTGATGGGCGGCTGGCTCACCGGCATCCTCTGCGCGCTGGTGCCCGCGCGACGCGGGGTCTGACAGGTCCGGCCGGCGGCCCGCCGGCCAGAGTCTTCGCGAGCGGAGCGAAGCAGTCCACGCGGCGCTGGGCCGCGCGATGCGGCGCTGCCCTGGGTTGCTTCGCTCCGCTCGCAAAGACGGCGCCGTCGCGCCCTATGATGCTCTGACCTGCAGGAACTCCAGGGCCGGCCCCTGCGCGTCCGAGAAGATCCCGGCGGTGAGCGCGCCGCCGTAGACGGCCGCGGTGTCGAGGTTGGTGCGGAACCGGCGCACCTCCGGGCGCCCGCTCCGTTGCGGCGTGTGGCCGTGGACCACGTGCCGTCCGAAATCGTGGTCGCCCTCGAGGAACGGCTCGCGGATCCAGAGGCGATCGTGCGCGTCCGAGCCGAGGGCGTCCGCGCCGGGCCGCAGGCCGGCATGCACGTACCAGTGGGCGCCGTCACCGTGCAGCGTCGGGAGCGCCTCGATCCAGTCGAGGGTGTCCCGGGGCAGGCCGGCAGGATCCCGCGCGCCGAACGAATCGAGCGTCGCCTCGCCGCCGTTGTACATCCAGTGCGCGGCCGCGCTCTCCGTCTGGAGTGCGTCGAGCAGCATCCGCTCGTGATTGCCCATCAGGCAGACGACGCGCTCGGGCTCGGCCCAGTTCAGGCGGCTCACGGTGCGGAGCACCGCGGCGCTGTCCGGGCCGCGGTCGATGTAGTCCCCGAGGAACACCAGCCGGTGGGGACGGTCATCCGCGTGGTCGGCGATCCGCTCCAGCAGCGCGTCGAGGAGGGCGGCGCAGCCGTGGACGTCGCCGATCGCGTAGGTGAGGGGGCCGGAATCCATGCGCCATCGTCCACCGCGGCGCCGCGCTCCGCAAGGCCGCGCTGAGCGATGCGCTACGCCGCGAGGGCGCGCATCTCCGCGATGAGGTCCGACTTGCCCTCGAAGCCGATGCCCGGCAGGTCCGGCATGGTGATGTGGCCGTCCTCGACCCGCACCCCGTCGGGGAAGCCGCCGTAGGGCTGGAACAGGTCCGGGTAGCTCTCGTTGCCGCCGAGGCCCAGCCCGGCCGCGATGTTGAGCGACATCTGGTGCCCGCCATGCGGGATGCAGCGGGCGGGCGACCAGCCGAACTCGGCCAGCACGTCGAGGGTGCGCAGGTACTCCACGAGCCCGTACGACAGCGCGCAGTCGAACTGCAGCCAGTCGCGGTCGGGCCGCATGTTGCCGTAGCGCAGGAGATTGCGCGCGTCCTGGTGCGAGAACAGGTTCTCGCCGGTGGCCATCGGCCCGGGATAGTAGGGCGCGAGCGCCGCCTGGAGCGCGTAGTCGAGCGGGTCGCCCGCCTCCTCGTACCAGAACAGCGGGTACTGCCGCAGCATCCGGGCGTACGCGATGGCGGTCTCGAGATCGAAGCGGCCGTTGGCGTCCACCGCGAGACGGCCCCGTCCGTCGATCTCGGCGAGCACGGCCTCGATCCGGCGCCGGTCCTCTTCGAGCGGTGCGCCGCCGATCTTCATCTTCACGACGGTGTAGCCGCGGTCGAGATAGCCGCGCATCTCGGCGCGGAGGGCGGAATCGTCCTTGCCGGGATAGTAGTAGCCGCCGGCCGCGTAGACGAAGACCCGCGGGTCGGCGGCGACGCCCTTCCGCTCGGCGAGCATCCGGAACAGTGGCTTCCCGGCGATCTTCGCCGCCGCGTCCCAGATCGCCATGTCGAGGGTGCCCACCGCCACCGAGCGCTCGCCGTGGCCGCCGGGCTTCTCGTTGCGCATCATCGCGGCCCAGACCCGGTGCGGATCGAGGTTGTCGCCCGCATCGACGAGGAGGCTGTCCCGGTCGGCCTCCAGGATCCGGTCGCGGAAGCGCTCGCGGATCAGGCCGCCCTGGCCGTAGCGGCCGTTGGAGTTGAAGCCGTAGCCGACGACACGCCGGCCGTCGCGGACCACGTCGGTGACCACCGCGACGAGGCTCGTGGTCATCTTCGAGAAGTCGATGTAGGCGTTGCGGATCGGCGATGCGATCGGCTTGGTGACCTCGCGGACGTCGACGATGCGCATGGCTCACTCTCCCCGGTGCGTCCCGGTGCCATAGCGTCGGCGGCCCCCGGTCAGCCAATGCCGTTTCCGGAGCGCGCGATGCGCGGGCGGCATCGGCCCCGTCCTGTCGGAGAGGTGCTATGGATCTGGACTGGGTGCGGGACTTCCTCGCGCTCGCCGAGCACCGGACCTTCTCGCGGGCCGCCGAGGTCCGGCACGTGACGCAGCCGGCCTTCAGCCGACGGATCCGCGCGCTCGAGGCGTGGCTCGGGACGCCCCTGTTCCTGCGGAGCGCGCAAGGGGCGCACCTGACCGCCGCCGGAACGGGCTTCCGCCCGCACGCCGAGGAGTTGATGCGGGGCCTGGACCGGGCGTGCCGCGAGGCGCGGGCCGCGGGCGCGCGCGCGGATGCGAGCCTCGCGATCGCGGCCACGCACGCGCTGTCGTCCACGTTCTTTCCCGGCTGGATCCGCCGGCACGCACCCTTCGAGACGCTGGGCGCCCTCAACCTGATCTCGGACAGCATGGCGGCCTGCGAGGCGATCCTGCTGGCCGGCGAGGTGCAACTCATCCTGTGCCACCACCGCGCGGACCTCCCCACGCCCCTGGACGATGGCCGCTGCGAGTCGGTCCGCGTCGGCGCGGACAGCCTGGTGCCGCTCTCCGCACCGACGTCCGAAGGGGCGCCGCTCTGGCCCCTGAGCGGTGCGGTCCGCTACCTCGCCTACGGCGAGGCCTCGGGGCTCGGCCGGATCCTGGCGGCGAGCGGGGCGGCGGCCGGCCACGAGCCGGCCTTCACGTCGCACCTCGCGGCGACGCTGATGACCATGGCCCAGGGGGGCGACGGTGTCGCGTGGCTCCCGGTGACGCTCGCGGAGGCGGTGATCGCCCGCGGACAACTCGTGCGGGCAGGCCCGGAGGAACTGGACGTTCCGGTGGAGATCCGGCTGTTCCGGACGCGCGAGGGCCGAGGCGGCGCGGCCGATGCCCTGTGGCGGCGCCTGCAGGCGCCCGAGGGCGCCCGGCCGGATCAGGCCTTCGCCACCCGGGCGTAGCGGCCGTCGTAGCGACCGGCCCGGATCTGCTCCAGGACCTCCGCCTCGCGGGCCGCCTGCGCCCGCACGGCGTCGAGCAGGGCGGCCGCGTCGCCGGGCGGGAACGACACGACGCCGTCGGCGTCGCCGACCACCACGTCCCCCGGGCTCACCGTCCAGCCGCCGACGCAGACCGGCACGTTGATCGCGCCGGGGCCCGTCTTGAACGGCCCCCGCGGCGTCGCGTCGCGGGCGTAGCAGGGGAAGTCCGCGCCCGCGAACGCCGCCGTGTCGCGCACGGCGCCGTCGATCACGAAGCCGGCCACGCCCCGGCTCTCCGCGATGGCCTTCATGATGTCGCCCACCAGCGCGCGGCTCGTGTCGCCTGCGCCGTCGACCACGATCACGTCGCCGGGGCGGACCTCTTCCAGAGCCTGATGGATGGCCAGGTTGTCGCCGCTCCGGACGCGGACCGTGAAGGCCGTTCCCACGAGCGCCCCGCCGCGATGGAACGGGCGCAGGCCGGCCAGGACCGGCATCCGCGCCAGACAGTCGCTGATCGTGGCCGTCGAGACATCGCGGAAGGCCGCCAGCACGGCCGGGTCGACGGCGGGCGGCGGCGGATTGCGGGTGATGGCGGACATCGGCCTCGACGTCTCCCTGGCGTCAGCGCCCCCGCGGCATCGCGGCGAATCGGCGAGGGCCGGGGGATCCTGCCCCAGGCCGCGGCCGATGTCGCGATGGAACCCCGGCCCGGTCAGTGATCGGCCGCCGGGACCGTGCCCGCGCCGCCGCCGGTCGCGAGCTTGCGACGGGCATCGGCCTGACCGCTCGTGGCACCGAAGTAGCTGGCCGAGTCGCCGAGCTGCACCGACGGCTGGCAGCCCGGCGTGCACGACAGGGATTCCCGATCGAGACCGCGCTGCACCGTGATCGTCGAGTCCCGCGACGCCTCGACCCGGATGGTCGTCTCGGCGATCATGGCACCGCCGTTGTCGAGGGCGATCAGGTTGGTGGAGCCGAAGCTCTTGCCGGTGAGCACGAGGACGCCGTTCTTCTGCGGCGTCACCTCGGCGATGATCGGGTTCCCGACGATGACGGTCGACGTCTTCTCCGGCAGGCGGAGCACCTTGGCGTTGTCGACGAGAACGGTCACGACGGGCAGCAGATCGGGCTGGCCGGCCGCGGCCGCGGCGCCCGTCAGCAGGATGACGAGGCCGGCGCGGCCCGCGATCGACAGGGTGCGACGCATCGGGGTTCCTCAAGACGGCGGGCGGTCGAAGAGAGCCTACCCGAGGCCCGAGGCTAGCGCGGAACCCGTGAAGGAAGCGCTAAGCAAGACCAAGTCGCGGCACTGTGCCGTATCGGTGAAACCCAACCTTCACCAAACTCGCAGCGAGACAGCCTTTTAGGTCGGTGCGGGATCGATTTAACCGATTTTCAAGGCGTAATCGGCAGTCTGTGCAGGCCGCCGATCGAGACCTGAAAATTCTTCATCGGGCATCGCGCAAGTTTTATCTCGCTCTGTGTTGATCGAAGGATCACCCTCTATGAAGACCCTGTTCACGCGTTTTGCTTCGGACGAGTCCGGCGCCACCGCGATCGAGTACGGCATGATCGCGGCCCTCATCGCCGTGGCCATCATCACTGCCCTGAAGACGGTCGGCACCAGCCTGACCAGCAAGTTCAGCCAGATCTCCGGCAACCTGAACTGATCGAGACCCGTCCGATCTGCGGCAGGTTCGAGACATCCCGCCTCTCCTCGCAATCCGGAGAGAGGCGGGGGTTCCCGGCCTGCCGGGATCGCCGTTGTTCGCGGCGGCGCTCGCCGCCCGGCACATCCGAGGTCCGGACCGGCCGGCAGTCCGCCGGGGCGGACCGTATTGTGTGACGCGACAGGATGCGACGAGATGGGCGCCGAGATGGTCGGTTCAGCGACGGCAAGCCTGGGACTGGCGGGTCTGGGCCCGGCCGGTTTCGGTCTCCTGATACTGTTTCCCTTCCTGATGGCCTACGCGGCCGCCAGCGACCTGCTCACCATGCTGATCCCGAACCGGATCTCCCTCGCCCTCGTGGCCGGGTTCGCGCTGCTGGCCCTGACGAGCTCGATGAGCTGGACCGAGATCGGCTTCCACTGCGCCGCCGGTGCGGTCGTCCTGCTCGTCACGTTCACGCTGTTCGCCTTCGGCGTCATCGGCGGCGGCGACGCGAAGCTCGCGGCCGCCACGGCCCTGTGGCTCGGCTTCGACGGCCTCGGCGACTACCTCCTGGTGGCCTCGGTGTTCGGCGGCGCCCTGACCCTGGCGATCCTGTTCGCGCGGACGCACCCGCTGCCCGGCCGGATCGCGCGCATGCCGTTCGCCCTGCACCTGCACGACGCCAAGACCGGGATCCCGTACGGGATCGCGCTGGCCGCCGCCGCGCTCCTCGTCCTCCCCGAGACCGACGTCTGGACCCGGGCGCTGGCCAGCTGAGGCCGCCGCGGCGATTCGGAGACGCGGGATCTGGAGCCCCGGGCCCGGCCCAGCTAGAAGTCGCGCATGCCCCTCGCGCTGCTGCGTCGCCCCGATCCCGATCATCTTGAGGTCCAGCACGAGGGGGCCAGCCTCCGCATCGCCCTCCGTCGGCGGCCGACCGCGCGCCGCATCACGCTCCGCGTGTCGGCCGCCACCGGCGAGGCCGTGATCACCCTGCCGAGCCGCACCGCCATCAACACGGCGCAGCGCTTCGCGGCGAGCCACGCGGAGTGGATCGCCGCGCGCCTGGCGCGCGTGCCGACCCGCGTGCTCTTCGAGCTCGGAGCCAGCCTGCCGCTCCGCGGTGAGCCCCACCGGATCAGCCAGCGCGGCACCCGGAGCGGTCCCGTCCGCATCGAGTCCGTCGAGGGGGAGGCGGTGCTGTCGGTGTCGTGCGACGCCGCCCACGTGGCGCGCCGGGTCCGCGACTTCCTGGCCCGCGAGGCCAAGCGCGACCTGACCGAAGCGATCGAGCGCTACGCGGCGCGGCTCGGGCAGCGGCCGGTCCGGGTCACGCTGCGCGATACCCGCAGTCGCTGGGGATCCTGCACGGCCCGCGGCGAGCTGAACTTCTCGTGGCGCCTGATCCTCGCGCCGCCGATGGTGCTCGACTATCTGGTCGCCCACGAGATGGCGCATCTGCGCGAGATGAACCACTCCCCGCGCTTCTGGGCGCTGGTGCAGGCGCTCTGCCCGAACACCGACGCTGCCGAAGCGTGGCTCAAGCGCCACGGCACCGGCCTGCATCGCTACGGCTGAGCCGACCTCAGCCCCGCATCAGCCCTGCCTCACCCCTTGACGCGGAGCACCCGCTGGCGCGCCACGGCATCCGCCGGCCAGCTCGGGCGGGGATCGACCTGCCCGGGGCTGAGGGTGCGCGGCGCGACGCTGTCGCAGATCTCCCGCTGGCGGATGATCACCGGGTTGCCGAACTCGTCCCGGCGGCGGACAAGGCCGCCGTCCCTGCAGTAGCCGGCGATGGCCGCCTGACCGTTGCGGCGGCCGTACGGGTTCGCCGCCACGGGCGGATGCTCGATCACCAGCGTGTCCGAGTGGTTCAGCGAGCGTTCGATGTAGGTGGTCTCTCCGACCGGCAGGGACTGGGCTCCCGCCTGCGCGAGGGTGGCCACCAAGCAGGCGGCCGAGAGAGTGAGCGGGCGCATCACGGCGTCAAAATCCGGCGCTGGAGGAGTGTTCGAACACAATCTAGGCCGCTGAAACCGTTACGGGTAGCGCCGACGCGCAACACCGCGCCCGCATCGCTTGACAGCGCGGGGCGGACCATGGTCGGAACACGCCCGATTGTACGGCTCCCGCCGGTCCTCGGCCGGAGCGTTCCGAAGGGATCGGTGGTGCCGCTTCACGCGAGGCTCGTTCGTTTCCGGCGCGCCGCGCTGCCGGTTCTCCTCGCCCTCGTCGCGGCGGCACTGGCGCCCGCCGGGCCGGCCGCGGCTCAGGGCATGGTGCGCAAGACCTTCGACGATTGGCAGCTGCGCTGCGAGACGCCGGCCGGCGCGAAGGCCGAGCAGTGCGCCCTCGTCCAGTATCTCGCCGCCGAGGACAGGCCCAACCTGACCCTCGTGGTCATCGTCCTCAAGACCGCCGACAATCGCGGTTACCTGCTGCGGGTGGTGGCGCCGCTGGGCGTTCTCCTGCCGTCCGGCCTCGGCCTGAAGATCGACCAGACGGATATCGGCCGCGCCGGCTTCGTCCGCTGCCTCACCACCGGGTGCGTGGCCGAGGTCGTGATGGATGACGGGCTGATCCGCCAGTTCAAGAACGGCACGCAGGCCACCTTCATCGTGTTCCAGACGCCCGAAGAGGGCGTCGGCATCCCGCTGTCGATGAAGGGCTTCGCGGCCGGGTTCGACAGCCTGAAATGACGGTGCGGTTCGGGAGCCGTGCGATGATCGGACATCGGAACAGGAGCCTCACGCGGTCCCCGGACATGGTCCGGCGCCGGACCGTCGCTCTCCGGCTCGGCGGCTTTGTGCTCGCCGCGTCGCTCGCCGCCCCGGCCCCGGGCCGGGCCGAGGAGGGCAACATCTTCTCCAACCTGTTCAAGTACGGCGGCACGACGGTCCCGCCGTCGCAGCCCGAAGCCCTCGACCCGGCCTATTGCCCGACGGTCGAGGTCGCCGAGGGCGGGGCCGCCTCGCGCACGCTCGCGGGCGACACGGTGCGCACCCAGTTCTCCCTCGGCCGTCTCGCCCGCGAATGCACGCGGCGTCAGGACGGCTCGATCACCGTCAAGGTGGGCGCCGAGATCAACGTCCTGCTCGGGCCGGCGGGCGCGCCGGGCCGGTTCGATGTGCCGGTGACGTTCCAGATCCGCCACGACGGCAAGACCGTCTCGAGCCGCACCGAGCGGGCCAGCGTGATCGTCGGGCCCGGAGAGGCGCAGGGCTTCGCCACGGTCGTGGCCGACGAGCTGCAGGTTCCGGCCGCCATGACGGCCGATTACGACATCGCGGTGGGTGTCGGGACCGGCAAGGGTGCGGGCGGCAAGCCCGCCGCGAAACCGCGCCGCCGCAAACCGGCTGTCGCCGCGGCGCCACCCGGCGGAGGCGACGCTGCCCAGTGACGCCGCGGCGCGCCTCGGCGATCCGACCCCGCTGATTGCCCGGACCGGCCGCGACAGGCTCTGGCTCGGCCGGAAGACCCAGTTCCGGCTGGAATCCACGGACGATCCCGTCTTCGATCGCCGCCTCGTGCTCCCGGACCATCCCGCCGGCTGGATCGTGCTGAGCTATGCCGGCGATCCGACGAATGCGCCCCGGCGCCCGATCCTCCGCGTCCTGCGAGGGCCTGACGAGACGGTCCAAGACTTCCTCCTGCCGGGAGCCGCGCAGGGGCTCGCCCACTGGCTCGGGCTGATCCCCTCCGATACCCGGGAGATCCGTCTCTCTGCCGGTGCGGACTTCGCCCTGGAGCGGGTCGGCGCCCGGCGCGAGGTCGAGGTGCTCGCGCAGTGCCTCCTGCGCAGGCCCTGGCGCTGCGTCTCCGCCCTCTACGAGCGCGCCCGCGGCTCGGAACGGCGCTACCGCGACATCCTGCGCGGCGCCTGCGCGGTGACCCCGATGGCCCGGTTCCCGGCCTGGGCCGCCGCCCGGACCCGGCCCGCCCGCGTCGCGCCCTCCGCCCTGCGGATCCGCTGCGTCGTTCTCGCGCGAGCCGAGGACGCGGCGGCGCTGTCGGCCACGCGCGACGCGCTGAACGCGCAGACGCACCGCCCCGACTCGATCCAGGTCGCGTGGGCGGGGACGCCGCCCGCATCGGTCGACGGGCCGCTGTCGCATCGAACCTGGGATGCGGCTTCCGGCTTCGACGAACTTTCCGGCAAGGCGGAAGCCCTGTGCCTGCTGCGCCCCGGCGACGTCCCGGAGCCGGAGGCCCTGGCGCTGCTGGCCCAGGCCCTGTCGGGAGCGGACATCGCCTACGGCGACGCGGTCGGCCCCGACGGTCGCCCGCAATTGAAGCCGGACTGGAGCCCGGACCTCGCCCTGGCGACCGGCTATCCCGGGTTTCCCCTGCTCCTGTCGCGGGCGTGGCTGGCCGCGGCCATGGCGCGCCCGGTCGGCCCGATGGCCGCGCTCGCGCCGGCCATCGCGATCGCGGCGATGACCACCGCCGCGCGGGTGGCGCATGTCCCGCGGATCCTCGCCCGCAGCGCCGGAGACGGTCTCGACCCGTCGGCCCGGGCCGCGGCCCTGGACGCGCACCGGTCCGGACAGCCGCTGTTCCGCGCCGGGATCCACGACGGTGCCGTTCGCCTCGCGTGGCCCCTGCCGGATCCGGTGCCGCTGGTGAGCGTCGTCATCCCGTCGCGCGACCGCCTCGACCTGATCACCCGCATCTGCCGCGGGGTGCTCCACGAGACAGCCTACGCGGCGATCGAGCTGATCATCGTCGACAACGGCTCCACCGATCCAGCGGTGCTCGACCACTACGCGACCCTGCGCGGCGATCCGCGCGTCCGGATCCTCATGGACCCGCAGCCCTTCAACTTCGCCGCGATGGTCAACGCCGGCGTCGCCGCGGCGTCCGGGACGATCGTCGTCCTGCTGAACAACGACGTCGCCGTGCTGGAGCCGAGCTGGCTCGAGGCCATGGTCCGGCAGGCGTGCCGGCCGGAGGTCGGCGCCGTCGGGGCGAAGCTTCTCTACGGCGACGGCACGCTGCAGCATGCCGGCGTCGTCGTCGGCCTCGGCGGCCGCGCCGGCCACATCCTGCGCCGCCGGCCCGGTGACACGCCGGGCCATCTCGGCCAGCTGCGGGTGGCGCACGAGGTCTCGGCGGTGACGGCCGCCTGCCTCGCCGTCGCGCGGGAGAAGTATCTGGCGGTGGGCGGCTTCGACGCCGAGGCATTCCCGGTCGACTTCAACGACGTCGATTTCTGCCTCCGCCTCGGCGCCGCCGGCTGGAAGACGGTCTGGACGCCGGCCGCGACACTGGCCCATCTCGAATCCGTCAGCCGCGGTCCGTCCGTCGGGGCCAAGCGCGCGCGCTTCGAGCAGGAGGCCGCCCGCTTCTCCGAGCGCTGGCGGGCCGTGATCCGGCACGATCCGTTCTACCACCCCGCCCTGTCGGTCACGACGTTCGGCGAGGATCTGGAATGACGCCGCGGTCGGACGGCGCATCGGACGGCGCGTCGGGCCACGATGTCGCGACCTATCTCGGACCGTCGCGCCGCTCCTGGCGCGCGCTGGTGGGCGCGACGCGCCAGCTCCTCGCGCATCCCCGGGCGGCGGCCGCGATCCTGCGCGCGCGCGTGACGGGTAAGCGCCTGCGCGCCCGGCAGGCGCTCGCCGCCCTGATCGGGATCGACCATCGGCTCGCCCTGCCGCCCGGGATCCTCGACCGCTTCCCCCCCGCGCCGACCGGTCCGGGAGACGCGATCCGCCTGATCGGCGACGGGGTCCTCGTCGCCGGTGCGCCCGGCCGGATCGCCGCCGCGTTCGCGCGCGAGCCCGACCTGCAGGCGCTGTACGGCGACGCCTTGGTGCAGGAGAGACCCGGCGGCGCGGTGCTGCCGCTTCTGCCGCCGGTCTTCGACGCCGACCGGCTCGCGGCCCTCGATTATCTCGGACCCGTGCTGGCCTGCCGACGCGGCGCCCTCGAGCCCGGCGACGATCCCGGCAGTCCCGCCGAGGCCGCGTTCCGCATCGCCGAGCGCTTCGGTCCCGGCGCCATCGGCCACCTGCCGGAGATCCTGTCGGTCCGGCGCGGCGCCTCGACCGCGACACGGGGCGGCGAAACCGGGCGCGTCCCCCACCACGCGCTGGTGCGCGATCACCTCGACCGGACAGGGCGGGAGGGCGTTGGCGTGGCCGTCGGGCCCGACGGTCTCGTGCAGGTCGAGCATCCCCTGCCGGACGAGCGGCCGCTGGCCAGCCTCATCGTGCCGACCCGCGACCGCCTGGATCTCCTGCGCCCCTGCCTCGAGAGCCTGCGAGGCTGCACCGACTGGCCGTCGACCGAGATCATCGTCTGCGACAACGACAGTCGCGAGCCCGAGACGCTGGCCTACCTGCGGGCGCTGGAGGGGGAGGGGAGGGGGCACGTCGTGCCCTGGCCCGGACCGTTCAACTTCGCCGCGATGAACAACGCCGCCGCGGCCCGCGCCCGCGGCAGGCTGCTGGTCTTCGTCAACAACGACGTCGAGGCCTTCCGGCCCGACTGGCTGTCCCGCATGGCCCGGGAGGCCCTCCGTCCCGACGTGGGGGCGGTCGGCGCCAAGCTCCTCGACGGCGAGGGCCGGATCCAGCACGGCGGCATCGTGCTCGGCACCGGCGGCCTCGTCACCCACGGGCACCGGCACTTTCCCGGCGACGCCCCCGGCTACCTCGGGGCCTTGCGCGTCACCCACACGGTGTCGGCGGTGACCGCCGCGTGCCTGGCCGTCGAGGCGGCGAAGTTCCGCGCGGTCGGCGGCTTCGACGAGGCGGTCTTCGCGGTCGACTTCAACGACGTCGATCTCTGCCTGCGCCTGAACGCGGCCGGCTACCGCACGCTCCTGGTCCCCGGGGCGGTCCTCCATCACCGCGAGGCGGCGAGCCGCCGCTGGACCCGAGAGGCCTGGGCCCGCCACGCGCGCGAGATCGCGGCGCTGAGAACGCGATGGGGGTCGCTGCTGGTGCAGGACCCCCATTATCACCCGGGCTTCGACCCGGAACTCTCGACCCACGCGCGGCTGCGCGCGGGGTTTCCCGAGGCCCGGCCGGCGCCCCTGCGCCGGCCGGGCGCCTGACCGGGCCTACTGCACGAGGCGCGGGCCGCCGCCCTGGACCTTCTCGTTCTCCGACATGATGCCGAGCCGCTTGGCGACCTCGGTATAGGCCTCGATCAGGCCGCCGAGATCCTTGCGGAACCGGTCCTTGTCGAGCTTGTCGGAGGACTTGATGTCCCAGAGCCGGCAGGAATCCGGGGAGATCTCGTCGGCGACGACGATGCGCATCATGTCGCCTTCCCAGAGGCGGCCGGTCTCCATCTTGAAATCGACCAGCCGGATGCCGACGCCGAGGAAGAGACCCGACAGGAAATCGTTGACGCGGATCGCCAGCGCCATGATGTCGTCGATCTCCTGGGGCGTCGCCCAGCCGAAGGCGGTGATGTGCTCCTCGGAGACCATCGGATCGTTCAGCGCGTCGTTCTTGTAGTAGAACTCGATGATCGAGCGCGGCAGCTGCGTGCCTTCCTCCAGGCCGAGGCGCGTCGCCAGCGACCCGGCCGCGACGTTGCGCACCACGACCTCGAGGGGGATGATCTCGACTTCGCGGATCAGCTGCTCGCGCATGTTCAACCGGCGGATGAAGTGCGTCGGCACGCCGATGTCGTTGAGGTGCTGGAAGACGAACTCCGAGATCCGGTTGTTCAGCACACCCTTGCCGTCGATGACCTCGTGCTTCTTCGCGTTGAAGGCCGTCGCGTCGTCCTTGAAGTGCTGGATGAGCGTGCCGGGCTCCGGCCCCTCGTAGAGGACCTTCGCCTTGCCCTCGTAGATGCGACGGCGGCGATTCATAGGCGTGTACCGTGGTTTGAGGAAGTCCATGGGCCGAGGCTCCTGATGCGCGACGATGGGGAGGAATCCGCGGCGCGGCGACCGGACGCGAGGTCGGGCCGCCGGACGGCCTCTGCCCGAGGGCCCCGGCGACCGGCCGCCAAACTAGCGGAAGCGGGCTTCCAGCACAACGCGTTAGCCCGCAGGGCGGGATTGCGGAGGCCGGTCGGGACGTGCCCGGGACGACCTCCGCGACCCGTCGCGCGCGCGTCTCGCGGTCGTCGTGCGGTCGTCAATCGATCGTCTTGGACGGGTAGCGGCAGAGGTCGGCGATGAGGCAGCGCGGGCATTCGGGCTTGCGCGCCTTGCAGGTGTAGCGTCCGTGGAGA
>NZ_JBYQVE010000002.1:2130000-2440289 GCF_058072805.1 Methylobacterium sp. 1A
TCGTCAAGGCGTTCCGCGAGACCGGACACGTGGCCGACAGCGCGCATGATGGCCTCGACGGGTACGCGCTCGCCCGGGAGGGCGACTACGACGTGCTGATCGTCGACCGGATGCTGCCGAAGCTCGACGGGCTGTCGCTGATCCGGTCGCTGCGCGAGCAGAACGTCGCGACCCCGACCCTGATCCTGTCGGCGCTGGGTCAGGTCGACGACCGCGTGAAGGGCCTGCGCGCCGGCGGCGACGATTACCTGCCGAAGCCCTACGCGTTCTCCGAACTCCTGGCGCGCACCGAGGCACTGGCCCGGCGGCAGGTCGGATCCGGCGCCGCGGAGGAGACGCGCTACCGGATCGGTGACCTGGAACTCGACCGGCTCTCGCACCGGGTGACCCGGGCCGGCCGCGAGATCCCGCTGCAGCCGCGCGAGTTCCGGCTCCTCGAGTACCTGATGCGGCACGCCGGACAGGTCGTGACGCGCACCATGCTGCTCGAGCATGTCTGGGACTACCACTTCGATCCGCAGACCAACGTCATCGACGTCCACGTCTCGCGCCTGCGCAGCAAGCTCGACAAGGGCTTCGCGTCGCCGATCATCCACACGGTCCGGGGCGCCGGCTACGTGCTGCGCTACGACGAGGGCGCGGCCGGGTGAGCGAGGTTTGGACCGACGCGCCGATCGCCCGCGAGACCGCGGCGGCGCGTTTCCAGAAACTGTTCCGCACCACCGCGTTCAAGCTGTCGCTGGCCTACCTCGCGATCTTCGCCCTCTGCGCCTTCCTGGCGCTCGGCTACGTCGCGTGGAACGCCCGCGCGGTGCTCGACGACCAGATCGTCTCCACGATCGACGCCGAGATCAACGGGCTGTCGGAACAGTACAATGCCGGCGGCCTGCGTCGGCTGATCACCGTGGTGGAGCGGCGCTCCCGCGAGCCCGGGGCCTCGCTCTACCTCGTGACCACGGCCGGCGGTGACCATGTCGTCGGCAATGTCGGCTACGTGCCCGCCGCCGTACTGGCGACGCCGGGCCAGAGCGAGACGCGCTACGGCCGCAACGACGCGGATGCCGAGGCGCACCGGGCGATCGTGCGGGTCTTCACCCTTCCGGGCGGGTTCCGCCTGCTCGTCGGGCGCGACACCGAGGAGCGCGACCGGCTGCGGGCGGTGATCGGGCGCGCCTTCATCACCTCGCTCGCCGCCGTCGTGATCCTCGGGGTGATCGGGGGCTGGCTGGCGGCGAGCCGGGTGCTGCGCCGCGTCGATGCCATGACCCAGACCACCCGCGCGATCATGGCCGGCGATCTCGACGACCGGCTCCACGTGGCCGGGAACGGCGACGAACTCGACCGTCTCGCATCGAGCCTCAACCAGATGCTGGAGCGCATCGGCGAGCTGATGCGCGGCATGCGCGAGGTCTCCGATAACATCGCCCACGACCTCAAGACGCCGCTGACCCGCCTACGCAACCGTGCCGACGAGGCCCTGCGCCGCGCCTCCACGCCGGAGGAGCTGCGCGCGGCGCTGGAAGCCGTGATCGAGGAGGGCGACGGGCTGATCCGGGTGTTCAACGCCCTCCTGATGATCGCGCGGCTCGAGGCCGGGTCTGCACGGGAGATCCTCGTGCCGCTGGATCTGGGTCAGACGGTCCGGAGCGTCGGCGACTTGTACGAGGCTCTCGCCGAGGATCTGGGGCTGACGCTCGCCGTGCACGCGCAGGACGCGCTCACGATCGCGGGCAACCGCGAGTTGATCGGTCAGGCCCTCGCCAATCTCATCGACAACGCCCTGAAATACGGTGCCGAATCCGAGGGTGCGGAGACCAGCGTGACGCTCGAGGCGTGGCGCGACGGGGAATCGATCCGCCTCGCCGTCTCCGATCACGGCCCGGGCATTCCCGAGGCGGAACGGGCCCGCGTGCTCGACCGGTTCGTGCGCCTCGAGGACGCCCGTTCGCGGCCCGGCTTCGGGCTGGGCCTCAGCCTCGTCAACGCCGTCGTGCGCCTGCACCACGGGAGCCTGCGGCTCGCCGATAACGGGCCCGGCCTGCGGGTCGAGATCGCGTTCCCGGCCACGCCGCGCCCGCAGCCGGCAGCCGGTGACATCGTGCCCGCACCGCCTCCGGGCGACCCTGTGCCGGCATCCCCTTCCCGCGCTACTTAGGTCGCGACCTGTCCCACCGCGAGCGCGCCGTCCCCGACCGTTCGGCCGGGCGCCCGCGTCCCAGGAGGCTCCATGACTCTCAAGACCAAGACCGCCCTCGTCACCGGCTCGACCAGCGGCATCGGGCTCGCCATCGCGCGCGCCTTCGCGGCGGAGGGGGCCAACGTCGTCCTCAACGGGTTCGGGGACGCGACCGCCATCGAGGAGACGCGGGCCGGGATCGAGAGCGCCTACGGGGTCAAGGCCCGCTACTCGGCCGCCGACATGAGCAAGCCCGACGCGATCGCCGCCATGGTGCGCGAGGCGGAGGAGACCTTCGGGGCCGTCGACGTTCTGGTCAACAATGCGGGGATCCAGTTCGTCTCGCCGATCGAGGACTTCCCGGCCGAGAAGTGGGAGCAGATCATCGCGATCAACCTGTCCTCGGCCTTCCACACGATGCACGCGGCGATCCCCGGGATGAAGGCCCGGGGCTGGGGCCGGATCATCAACACGGCCTCGGCCCACTCGCTGGTGGCCTCGCCGTTCAAGTCGGCCTACGTGGCGGCCAAGCACGGGATCGCGGGCCTGAGCAAGACGGCGGCTCTGGAGCTCGCGCCTGACAAGATCACGGTGAACTGCATCTCGCCGGGCTATGTCTGGACGCCGCTCGTGGAGGCGCAGATCCCCGACACGATGAAGGCCCGCGGCCTCACCAAGGAGCAGGTGATCGAGGACGTGATGCTGAAGGCGCAGCCGACCAAGGAGTTCGTGACCGTCGACCAGGTGGCCGCTCTGGCGGTGTTCCTGTGCTCCGACGCGGCGAGCCAGATCACTGGGGCCAACATCAGCATGGACGGGGGCTGGACCGCGCAGTAGCGCGACCGGCCTCGACAGGCGCGCCTCGTCCGAGGGCCGGCCCCGCCCGTGCCGGGCGGGGCCGCTCCCGGTCAGCGGCGGCCGTGGACCAGCAGGGCGAGGCCGTAGCCCACCGCGCCCGCGATCAGCAGCGCGACCAGGGGATTCTCCTCCACCCGGGCGCCGACCGCGCTGCGCCCGTCGCGCAGGTACGAGCCGCCCCGCTGGTAGACGTCCTCCGCGACGTCGCCGGCGCGCTCGTAGGCGTCGCTCGCGTAGTCACCGGCGCGGTCGGCGATGTCCCGGGCCTTGTCCTTCACTTGGCCGTAGACGTTCTGCGCCTGGCCCTGGGCCTCGCGGAAACGTCCCTCGACCGAGTCGCGGTTGGAGCCCGCGAAGTCGCCGGCCGCGCCCTGAACCTTGCCGACAGCCTCCTTGGCTCCGCCGACGATCCGATCCGTATCCACCATGGCACTCTCCTGGACGTGAGCGCGGCGTCGCGACACCGGCGCCGCTCGTTACGCCGTCGTCCACCGAACGCGCGAGATGGCGTTTGTGCCCCCGATCACCGCGAAATTGTGCGCCTCGACCCGCGATCGCGGCGGCGGAGCGGGTCAGAGCCCGATCAGCTCGGCGATGGCCGCCGCGCCGGCGGCCGGAGAGGTCTCGCCCCGGGCGACGCCGGCCTCCGCCTCGGCCGTGCGGCGACGGACCTCCGGGGAGCCGACGAGGCGCTGGTGCAGGCGCTCGTCGACCAGCGCCCACATCCACTTCACGTCTTGGGCCCGGCGCTTCGCCTGGATCTCGCCGGTCGCTGTGAGCTTCTCCCGGTGGTCGACGATCTTCGCCCACATTGCGTCGAGGCGCAGGTTGTGGAAGCCCGAGATCGTGACCACCGGCGGCGTCCAGGTGGCCGAGGCCGGGGTCAGGATGTGCAGCGCCGCCCGGTATTCCGAGGCCGCCGCGTTGGCGCGCTGCTCGGCTTCGCCCGCATCGGCCTTGTTGACCGCGATCATGTCGGCGAGTTCGAGGATGCCCTTCTTGATGCCCTGCAGCTCGTCGCCCGCCCCGGGCAGCATCAGCACGAGGAAGAAGTCGGTCAGGTCGGCCACCGCCGTCTCCGACTGGCCGACGCCGACCGTCTCGACGAGGATCACGTCGAAGCCCGCGGCCTCGCAGAGCAGCATGGTCTCGCGGGTCTTGGCCGCGACGCCGCCGAGCGTACCGGAGGAGGGGGAGGGGCGGATGAACGCCTTGGGATCGTGCGACAGCCGCGCCATCCGGGTCTTGTCGCCCAGGATCGAGCCGCCGGTCCTCGAGGAGGACGGGTCGACCGCGAGCACCGCAACCTTGTGACCGGCCTCCGTCAGGTTCGACCCGAGGGCGTCGATGGTGGTCGACTTGCCGACGCCGGGTACGCCGGTGATGCCGACGCGGATCGCCCGGCCGGTCTCGGGCAGGACCGAGTCGATCAGGTTCGCCGCCAGCGCCCGGTGATCGGCGCGCTTGGACTCGGCCAGCGTGATGGCCCGGGCCAGAGCGGCGCGGTCGCCGCGCAGCAGGCGCTCGCGGAGACTCTCGATGTCGATGGACGGCGTCATGCTCCCTTCATGGCCGCGGCGACGGCCGCCGTCGAGGGGGAGAGCATCGGGGTCGGGGGATGGCCGGCCTGTGTCCCGCCCACCACAAGCCCGGCCGTGCCCGCTATTCACGCCGCGTCGCGTCGCTCGTGCCCCGCGATGGTCACGATCCTGGGCAACGGAAGGCGTCCCGCCCGAGCGTAACCGGATCATGTCGAGCCAGATCGTCTCACGCCGCATCCTTCTTCGCTTCGGAGCGCTCGCGGGCGCCGCGGGCCTCGCCCCGTCGCTCGGCGCCTGCGTCACCGACGACCTCGGGTCCGGGGCGGCGCTGCCCGAGAAGCAGTCGGCCCTCGACGTCATGCCGGTGCTGCTGGTCGCCACGACCCGCAAGCCCGTGGGCAACCCGCCCCGGCCGCCGTATTTCAGCAGCGACCGCGGCCGCGGCCTGAGCTTCGCCGAGGTGCGCCTGTCACCGCCCGACCGCTCGCTGCTCGGCAAGGTCTCGTCCGTCATCACCGGCGACTGGACCATCGGCGCGGTTCCGAAATCCGAATCCGGACCGGGCGCCGCCGAGGCCTTCGCCCAGGCGGCCCTCGGACGCGACGTGCTGATCTACGTCCACGGCTACCGCGAATCGTTCGAATCGGCCGCGGTCAGCGCCGCCCGGCTCTCGGACGGGATCCGGTTCCGCGGCGTCTCCGGCCTGTTCACGTGGCCGTCGGCGGCCGCGACCCTCGACTACAATTACGATCGCGAGAGCGCCCTCTGGTCGCGCGACGCCTTCGAGGACCTGCTGAAGGCGCTCGCCGCCTCGCCGAGCGGCGGCCGCATCAACATCGTCGCGCACTCGATGGGCACGCTCCTCACCCTCGAGACCCTGCGGATGCTCCGCGCCGAGGCGGGCGAGGCGGCGATGTCGCGGATCGGCGCCGTGGTGCTGGCCGCCCCCGACATCGACTTCGACCTGTTCTCCAACGGCGTCGCCCGCATGGGACCCGACGTCTCGAAGATCACCGTGATCTCCTCGACCAACGACCGGGCGCTCGAGCTCTCCGCCGCGCTGGCGGGGGGCGTGCGCGCCGGCGCCGCCGATCGCGCCAAGCTCGAGGCGCTCGGCGTGCGCGTCGCCGATGCCTCCGATTACGGCGGCGGCCTGATCAACCACGACCTGTTCCTCTCGAACCCGGACGTCCAGGGCGTGGTCAAGCGCGCCATCGCCCGCGGCGCCGGCGTCTGACGCTCACCCGGTCCGTGTCGCCATGCTCTGCGGCGGCAGGGGCTCCTCCGGCAGGACCGGCGCGTCGCCCGAGGCGTCCAGGTGGTCGATCCGGTCGGCCCAGACCCGGAAGCCCACCAGGGGATTCGGTCCGAACGTGTGGGTCAGCGGCACGTCCGCGGCGTCCCGGCCGTACGCGACCATGACCCGGCCGATCCGCGGGCTGTTGTTGCGCGGGTCGAACACGTGCCAGGCGCCGCCGAGGTAGACCTCCATCCAGGCCGCGAAGTCGCCCGCCGGGTGCGGCTCGGGCTCGCCGATGAAGCTGATATAGCCGGTGCAGTACCGGGTCGGGATGTTCAGGGCGCGGCAGAACGCGACGGCCAGGTGGGTGAAGTCCCGGCAGACGCCGCGTCCGCCCGCGTAGGCGTCCGCGGCCGTGCGGTCGCGATGGGCGAACTCGTAGCCGAACGCGATGTGGGCGTGGACGAAGTCGCAGACCGCCTGCACCCGGGCCCAGCCGTGCTCGGTATGACCGAAGAGACGCCACGCCTCGTCGGCCAGCAGGTCGGATTCGCAGTAGCGGCTGGGAAGCAGGAACACGATCGTCTCGGCCGGCAGCGCCTCGATCGCGTGTTGCGCGGCCTCCGGGTGCACCGGATCGGGCATCCCGCTGTCTCGGATCACGGCGTCGGTCCCGACGGTGAAGTTGCCGGCGGGCGCGGTCAGCCGGCCGCACAGGTTGCCGAAACCGTCGCGGTAGATCGCCACCGGGACGGGCGGATCGGTCCGGAGCGTGTCGGGCGCCTCCAGGGCGGCCGCCCCGGAGGGATGCACGTTGAGCATCACCACCATGGGCACGGGGTAGGGGAAGGCGTAGCGCATCTCGCAGCCGAGCCTGATCCGCATGCGCGGGTGATCCTTCGTGTTCGAGACTGTGGCCGCCCCGATGGGCGCAGGATCCGTGCCGCGCCGAATCGTGCGGGTCGGGCCGCGACGGGCTTGGCGGCCGTCCGCTTCACCCCTACAGCATCCCCGCGCGACGCTCGTGTCAGACGGACGAAACCGAGACGTTTCTTCCCGGGGCAGCGCGTCGCACCCGTGCGCCAGCCCGCGGACCGGGCGCGCCTGAGGACGGTTACGAGAGGGATGCCGGCCATGTTCACGCTCGAGATCGACGGCACCGCCGTTGCGGTGATCAACAGCGACGAGGCGTCCGCCAAGGACCTCTTCACCTGTGACGGCTTCAAGGAAGACATCCGGACCATGACGACCGGCGGGAAGCCGGTCTGGAACGGCACGTCGGCGCTCACGGTCCGGGCCGCCACCGAGGACGAGGTCGAGATCTTCGAGGACGCCCTCGCCGAGGACGACGGCGAGGGTGATTTCGTCGAGGATCCGCGCCACACCGGGTCCGATTCGGACGACGAGGACGAGGCCGACATCGTCTTCCTCGTGGATATCGACGAGGACGAGGACGAGGCCGACGCCTGAGCGCGGCTGAACCCGAGCGCCTCCCGGGAGGTTTCCGATCCGATCTGGATCGGAAACCGGGAGGACGGCATGGCTGACAGCAGACGGATCGTCGACGCGCTCGTGCGGTCGAGGCGCGGCGGGCTCGCCGCCGGTGCCGCCCTCGGCGGACTGGCGCTGATCGGCGGCCTCGCCTACCGGGCGCTGCGCGGGGCGCCCCCGCCCGAGGCCGGGGGCCCGGACTTCACGCAGGTCGACGAGGACGAGGCCCGGCTGATGCTGCGGGCCATGGTGGCGGCCACGACGGCCGACGGGATGGTCGACGCCGCGGAGCGCGGGCGCCTCGACGCCGCCGTGGCGGAGGCGGGCCTCGATCCCGACGGTCGAGCCTGGCTCGAGCGCGAGCTCGCGGACCCGGCCGACGTCGACGCGATCGCCGACCGGGTCGCGGATCCCGACGCGGCGGCGCGGATCTTCGCGGCGGCGCGACTCGCCATCGAGCCCGACACGCTCCAGGAGCGTCAGTTCCTCAAGATGCTGGCCGAGGCCCTCGACCTGCCCGCGGAGGCGGTCGAGCGTGTCGAGCGCGACATCGGAGCCTGACTGGCAACCTGCCCGAAGGGCGGATCTCCCACGGCGGCCGAGCTTCGTGCTAGGCTCCCGCGCGACGACGGGTCCGGTGGACGGCCCGCGCGCGGGAGGACGGGACATTTCATGGCAGGACTGTCAGTGCCCGCGCCCGGGCGCGCCCGCCGGCGGGCCTGCGCGCTGGTCGCAGCCATGCTGATCGCCGGCGGCTCCGCGCGCGCGGCCGATCCGGCCGCCGGCCCCCTGACGATCGCCGAGCAGGGCAGCTTCTTCGTCGGCGGCCGCGACGTCCAGTCCGACACGCTCTCGACGCTGCCGGCCTACGCGCCGTCGGGCACGATCAGCGTCGACCAGATCTACGTCCGCTACCAGGTCCCGGTGAATGCCGGACGGCCGCCGCTGGTCCTGATCCACGGCTGCTGCCTCACCGGCAAGACCTGGGAGACGACGCCCGACGGGCGCATGGGCTGGGACGAGTATCTCGTCCGGCGCGGCTTCCCGACCTACGTGATCGATCAGGCCTGGCGCGGCCGCTCGGCGGCGAGCCCGGCCCAGATCAACGCCGTGAAGACGGGGCAGGCCGACCCCAAGACGCTGCCGGCCGTGTTCTCGGCCGGGCGCGAGCCGGCCTGGGCGATCTTCCGGTTCGGGCCGGAATACCCGAAGGTGTTCCCCGGCATGCAGTTCCCCCTGGAGGCCCAGGGGGAGTTCTGGAAGCAGATGGTCCCGGACTGGTCGGCCGCCCTGCCGGTGCCGAACCCGACCGTGCCGGCCCTGTCGGAGCTCGCCAAGCGGCTCAAGGGCGCGGTGCTGATCTCGCACTCGCAGTCGGGGATCTACCCGTTCCAGACCGCCGCCCTCGATCGGACCGGCCTGCGCGCCATCGTGGCCATCGAGCCGGCCGCCTGCCCGGACCCGGCCAAGGACGACCTCGCACCCTACAAGGACCTGCCGATCCTCGTCCTGTTCGGCGACTACGTCGACGCCTCGCCCCGCTGGGCGCCGCGGCTCAAGCAGTGCCGCAGCTTCGTGGCGGCCGCCAACGCCGCGGGCGGCAAGGCGGAGCTGATCCTGCTGCCCGAGATCGGCATCCACGGCAATTCGCACATGCTGATGCAGGACAAGAACAGCCTCGACATCGCCGACTGGCTGGTCGGCTGGATCGACAAGCGGGCGCCCGGCAAGTCCTGAGGCGTGCCGGTCGAACCGGTGTGCGTTCAAACGGTTCGGTCGCCACAACCGTCATCACGAGCGCAGCGAAGTGACCCAGGGCTGCCCAGCTTCGGCGGTCGTCGCGGCGACTGGATCGCTTCGCCGCCCTCGCGAGGACGGCGGCGCGGATGATGGCGTCCCTGCCGAGGTCGGCGACGGGGCGCGGTCTCAGCCCGGCCTGTGCGTGCTGAGGAACGTGCCCATCCGCTCCAGCGCCCGCCGGATGTTCTCGGCCGAATTGGCGTAGGACAGGCGGAGGTAGCCCTCGCCGTGGACGCCGAAATCCGGACCGCCGATCACCGCCACGCCCGCTTCCTCCAGGAGGGTCGAGGCCAGGGGCTTCGCCTTCCAGCCGGTCCGGGCGATGTTCGGGAAGGCGTAGAACGCGCCCTTGGGCGCGATGCAGGAGACGTCCGGCAGGGCGTTCAGCCCGTCGACCACGATCGCCCGGCGCCGGTCGAACTCGGCGACCATCTCGGCCACGCAAGCCTGCGGTCCGTCGAGCGCCGCGATGCCGGCCCACTGGGTCGCCGCGTTGACGCAGGAATGCGCGTTGACCGCGAGCTTGCGCGCCGCGTCGTAGAGCGGCTTCGGCCAGACCGACCAGCCGAGCCGCCAGCCTGTCATCGCGTAGGTCTTCGACGCGCCGTCGAGGTAGACCAGCCGGTCGCGGATCTCGGGATATTTCAGCAGCGAGTGGTGGGTCTCGCCGTCGTACGTCATGGTGCCGTAGATCTCGTCCGACAGCACCGCGACGTCGGGGTGCTCGGCGAGGCCCTTCACCAGGGCGTCGATCTCGGCCTTCGGCGTCACGCCGCCGGTGGGGTTGGCGGGCGAGTTGACGATCAGCAGCCGCGTCTTCGGCGTGATCAGCGCCAGGGTCTCGGCCGCCGAGAAGGCGAAGCCGTTCTCCTCGCGGATCGGCACCGGCACGGGCGTCGCCCCGGTGAACTCGATCATCGAGCGGTAGATCGGGAAGCCGGGGTCCGGATACAGGATCTCGGTCCCGGGCGCGCCGAACATCAGGATCGCCATGAACATGGTGACCTTGCCGCCCGGCACGATCATCACGGAATCCGGCGAGACCTCGACGCCGTGGCGGCGGTGGATGTCGCGGGCCACCGACTCGCGGAGCTGCGGGATGCCGACAGCCGGCGTGTAGCCGTGGTGTCCGTCGCGCAGGGCCTTGATCCCCGCCTCGACCACGTGGGCGGGCGTGGGCATGTCCGGCTGGCCGATGCCGAGGTTGATCACGTCCCGACCCTGCGCGGCGAGGGCCTGGGCCCGCGCCAGAACCGCGAAGGCGTTCTCCTCGCCGATGCGCGAGAAGGCCGGGACCACGTGCAGCATCGCGCCCTCCGGGCGGTGGGACGTCAGTGCTTGGACCGCTCCGAGAGCTTCATCGCGCCGAACGACATCGCCGCGGCGATCGCGCCCAGGATCACGAAGGTCTTCACGGAGGCGTAGAACAGGTCCGGGTTGATGCCCTCATCGGTGTAGAGCACGAGCCCGATGGCCGCGAGCGGCAGCGAGATGAGGGCGAAGAGCGGGACGAGCGGGTTCATGTTCGGCACTCGGGATCCGGCGCGCGGCTGACCGCGGCCCTGGGAAAGCGCCCCTGCATATCACCGTGCTGCGAAGGTTGGGACCCCGCGAGCTGCAGTTTTTCGCCGGCTCGCCCGAACGCTCATGGATGCGCAATCATTTCGCGCAACAGTGGCGTCTCCGGGAGGGCGGACACGTATGCGTTGGGCATCGGTCGATTCGAAAGGCAAGGGAGCGGGGAGTTCAGGCTCCAGATCCTCCAGCGTCGAGACGCTGGCGCTCCATATCGGGCGGCTGCTGCGACATCCCGCCTACCGGCGCGAGTCGGTCGTGAGTCCGCTCCTGCGGCGCCACCTGCCGTTCGAGGCCGGCTACGCCTGGAACGGCGAGGCCGGCCTGCGCGCCCGGCTGACGAGCGCCGCCCTCGACGAGGCGAGCATGGATCACCTGATCCGCAACGTGCAGGCCGAGTTCCTGCGCCTGCGCCGGCCCGCCGATACCTGAGCCGGATCCGGCTCAGGCCGGGACCCGGACGGTGGCCCGCAGGCCACCGAGCGGGCTGTCGTGCAGGGTTATGTCGCCGCCGTGGGCCCGGGCGATGTCCCGGGCGATCGACAGGCCCAGCCCGGAGCCGCCGGCATCCTGGCGCGCGTCGTCGAGCCGCACGAACGGCTTGAACACGTCCTCGCGGCTCTCCGCCGGAATGCCGGGCCCGTCATCGTCGATCGAGACGAGGAAGGTCCGGGCCTCCAGCCGGCCGGAGATCGCCACCGTCTCGCCGTAGCGGACGGCGTTGGCGGCGAGGTTGAACAGGCAGCGCCGGAAGGCGCCGGGCCGCACCGTGACCTCGGGCGCACCGGCGAGATCGACCGCGGAGACGTGGGCGCCGAGGCGCTCGACGTCGGTCCGCAGGTCCTCCAGCAGGGCGCGCATGTCGGTGGGCGTCGCGGGCTCGGCCGAATCGCCCCGCGCGAAGGCGAGGTAGCCCTCCAGCATCCGGCTCATCTCGTCGACGTCGCGGCTGAGATCCTCGATCTCCTCGGTCTGCTCGATCAGCGCCAGGGACAGGCGGAACCGGGTCAGGATGGTGCGCAGGTCGTGGCTGACGCCGTTCAGCATCGTCGTGCGCTGCTCCATCGCCCGCTCGATGCGCCGCTTCATTTCGATGAAGGCGTGGCCGGCCTGACGCACCTCGCGGGCACCGCGGGGCCGGAACTCGATCTCGCGCCCCTTGCCGAAGCCCTCCGCCACGGCCGCGAGCCGCAGGATCGGCTTGATCTGGTTGCGCAGGAACAGGATCGCGACGCCGAGCAGCACCAGCGACGAGCCGATCATCCACACGAGGAAGATGTGCGAGTTCGACGCGTAGGCCTGGCTGCGCCGGGCGGTGATGCGCATCACCCCGTCGGGGATCGCCACGCGGATCTCGATCAGGTTCGAGCGCCCGACCGTGTCGATCCAGAACGGTCTTCGGATCTGGCGCTTGATCTCGTCGGACAGGGCCTCGTCGAGGATCGAGAAGAACGGGCGCGGGCCCGGGGGCGGCAGCTTGGCGCCCTTGAGGATGTCGAGGTCGAGGTTCAGCCGTTCCCCGGCGATGCGCGCGAGGGTCTCGGCATCCTTGTCCTGCGGGTAGCTCTCGTAGATGTCGATCAGCGCGGCGACGTCCGCCGTGACCGCCGCCGACAGGCGCTTGGTCACGAGCTGCCAGTGCCGCTCCATGAAGGTGTAGGCGATCACCGACTGGAGCAGGACCACCGGCGCGATGATGATGATCAGCGAGCGGGCGTAGAGGCCCTTCGGCAGGACGTCGCCGATCGCCCGGCTGACGCGCTTCCACAGGCGGCGCGGGGGCGAGCGCGGCGGCTCCTTGCGGAGCGCCCGGGCGAGGGCGGGATCCGGGGCGTTCATGGGGCTGGGCGCCGGGGCCGGGCCCATCGGGCGAGAGGGGCCTCGGTTTCAGCGAAACGTCCACCCCACGCCCTCATCCTGAGGTGACCGCGCCAGCGGGCCTCGAAGGAGGGCTCCAGGGGTCGCGCGGCCGGCTGGAGGGCTCCTTCGAGGCCTCCGCTGCGCTCCGGCACCTCAGGATGAGGCTGTGGTTTGGACATGCCGGACACTAATCGGGGCGCCGTCTCCGCGAAAGATCGTGGGTGCAGAGTATGGCCGACCGACGATCTCGGCCAATGTTTCCTGACGCGCCCTTCGGCATGAGGGCTTCTTGCACCGCGGCACGCGGGCCATACCTGTGAGGGGCGGGGGGCGCCCGCCGGCCGGAAGTCCACGAGGCCATGCTCAGCACAGACACAGACATCCTCTCCGCCGCCCAGTCCTGGCGGCGCGACGGCCGCGCCGTGGCCCTCGCCACGGTGATCGAGACCTGGGGCTCGGCCCCCCGACCGGTGGGCAGCCACCTCGTGGTCGACGGCGAGGGCAATTTCCTCGGCTCCGTCTCCGGCGGCTGCGTCGAGGGCGCGGTGATCACCGAGGCGATCGAGGTGATCGAGGCGGGCGCGCCGCGCGTCCTCGAATTCGGCGTCGCGGACGAGACCGCGTGGCGCGCCGGCCTGTCCTGCGGCGGCCGGATCCGGGTCTTCGTCGAGCGGGTCGACTGATGCGCGGCGACGTCCTGGCAGCGCTCAACGACGCGCGGGCCGCGCGCCGCGCCGCGATCCTCATCACCGACATCGCCGACGGCGCGCAGCGCCTCGTCGGCGAGGACGCGATCGCCGCCGATCCCCTCGCCGACGTGCTGGCGAAGCACCTCGCCTCCGGCAAGAGCGGCCTCGTCGAGGCGGGCGGGCGGACCCTGTTCCTGACCGTGCAGGTGCCGCCGGTGCGGCTCGTCGTGGTCGGCGCGGTCCACATCTCGCAGGCCCTGGCGCCGATGGCCGCGGGGCTCGACCTCGCGCTCACGGTGATCGACCCGCGCACCGCCTTCGCGACGCCCGAGCGCTTCCCCGGCACCGCGCTGGTCGCCGAATGGCCGGACGCCGCCCTCGGGACCAGCGTGCCGGTCCTCGACCGCTACTGCGCCCTCGCGGCCCTGACCCACGATCCGAAGATCGACGATCCCGCGCTGAAGGCGGCGCTGACGGCCGAGTGCTTCTACGTGGGCGCCCTCGGCTCCCGGAAGACCCACGCGTCGCGCGTCGCGCGGCTCACCGAGGCCGGCTTCACGCCGGCGCAGATCGGCCGGATCCGCGCGCCGATCGGCCTGCCCATCGGCGCCGTGAGCCCGGCCGAGATCGCCCTGGCGGTGCTCGCCGAGATCGTCGCCGCCCTGCGCCGCGTGCCCCGCCCGGAGGTCGCGTGAGGTTCGGAACCGTCCCGGTCGCGGACTCGGCCGGGCTGATCAGCGCGCACACGGTGCGGCGGGCCGACATCACCCTGCGCAAGGGCGCCGTCATCGCCGCGGAGGCCGCCGCCGGCCTGGCGCGGGCCGGCCTGTCGGAGATCGTGGCGGCCACGCTCGAGCCCGGCGACGTCGGCGAGGACGCCGCCGCGGCGCGGCTCGCCGCGCGCCTGCGCGGGCCGAACCTGCGCGTCGAGGCGCCCTTCACCGGCCGCAGCAACCTGTTCGCCGAGACGGCGGGGGTGCTCACCCTCGATCCGGCCCGGATCGACGCGGTCAACGCCGTCGACGAGGCGGTGACGGTGGCGACGCTGCCGCGCTTCCGGCCGGTGGTCGAGGGCGAGATGGTCGCCACGGTGAAGATCATCCCCTACGCCGTGCCGGGCGCCGTGCTGGCCCGGGCCTGCGCGGCCGCCGAGGGGGACGTCCTCGCGGTGGTGCCGTATCGCCGCCGCCGGGTGGCCGTGGTCTCGACGCGCCTGCCGAGCCTCAAGGAGACGACGATCGACAAGACCCTCCGGGCCCTGGCCGACCGCCTCGCGCCCGCGGGCGCCGCGATCGTGGCCGAGACCCGGGTGCCCCACAGCGCCGCCTCCGTGGCGGCGTCCCTGGCGGAGATGATCGACCGCGCCGGGGCCGACCTCGTGGTGGTGTTCGGCGCCTCGGCGATCGCCGACCGGCGCGACGTCATCCCGGCCGGCATCGCGGCGGCGGGCGGCCGGGTCGACCATCTCGGGATGCCGGTCGACCCCGGCAACCTGCTCCTCGTCGGCGCCCGCGGCGGCGTGCCGGTGATCGGCGCGCCGGGCTGCGCCCGCTCGCCCAAGGAGAACGGCTTCGACTGGATCCTCCACCGCCTGCTGGCGGACCTGACCGTGACCCGGGCCGACATCGTCGCCCTCGGCGTCGGCGGCCTGCTGATGGAGATCGTCTCGCGCCCGCAGCCCCGCGCCGGCGGCGCGGCCGCGGCGGACGAGCCGGATCCGGGGGCGGAGGACCGGCATGCCTGAGGTCGGCACGATCCTGCTCGCCGCGGGCCTCGGCAGCCGGTTCGGCGCCGCGCCGAAGCTGCTCGCGCCCCTCGACGGGCGGCCGCTGGTGCGCCACGCCGCGGAGGCGGCCCTCGGCGCCCGGCCCCGGCCGGTGATCGCCGTGCTCGGCGCGCACGCGGCGGCGATCCGCGACGCGCTGTCGGGGCTCGACCTCGTCCGCGTCGACAATCCGGACTACCGCTCCGGCCTCGCGAGCTCGCTGCGCGCCGGCCTCGCGGCGCTGCCCGCCACCTGCACGGCCGCCATCGTCGTGCTGGGCGACATGCCGCGCGTCACCGCCGCGCATCTCGACCGCTTGGCCGAAGCCTTCGCGGAGGCCTCCTCGGTCGCCTTGGAGCCGCCGGCGGCCGTGGTGCCGGTGCAGGCCGGCCGGCGGGGGAATCCGGTGCTGCTCAACCTACGCCGCCTCGGCCCGGACATCGCCCGCCTCGCCGGCGACCACGGCGCGGGGCCGCTCCTGAGGGGGCGGCCGGACGTGCTGGAGATCCCGGGCGACCCGGCCACCGCCTTCGACGTCGACACGCCGGACGCGCTGGCCGCGCTGCGCGGTCAGCGCCCCGCCGCGTCGCGCCCGCGCGCGGCCTTCGCCTCGGCCCGGCACCGGTCCGAGCAGTAGCGGACCTCGTCCCAGACGCGCTCCCACTTCTTGCGCCACGCGAACGGGCGGCCGCACTGGGCGCAGATCTTCTCCGGCAGATCGCCCTTGCGGCGCATCGGCGGCATCGCGGCTCCTCCCGGCCTATCCGGGCCGGCGCGCGTCGGGGCCGGTCCCGGCCGCCCGGCGCAGGCGCGCGTCCAGCGCGTGGGCGAGGCCGAGCATGATCGCGATCCCCCCGACATTGACCGCGATCTGCAGCGGCCAGGTGGGGTCGAAGGTCCGGTAGAGGATGCGGCCGATCAGCGCCGCCAGGCACCCGGCGGCGAAGATCTCCAGCGAGTGCCGCCCGCAGGCGTCGACGAGGCGCAGCCGCCGCCACCGGCTCGCGCGGGCCACGGCGGGCGCGCTGAACAGCAGGTAGGCCAGCGCCAGCATGTTGATCAGGCGCAGGGGCGCGACGTGGCTCTTGTCGGGCGGCCCGATCGCCAGCGGCCGGAGGTCCGGAAGCCCCCACTCCGCCCAGGACCCGCCCTGCAGGAACGCGAAGACGAGGTAGGCCGCGGCCGCCGCCACGGCCCAGCCGCGCCGCGGCAGCAGGCCGTCATGGGCGCGGACCGTGACCGCGAGCGCCGCACCGATCACGAACAGGAACTGCCACGCGAAGGGGTTGAAGTACCACCCGTCATCCACCGCCGCGGCGTTCGGGAGGTTCAGCTGGTGATCGACGTTGGCGGCGAGCCAGAGGGCGCCCGACAGGCCCAGTACGCCCCAGATCCCGCGCCGCATCCCGAGATAGATCAGCGGGAACAGCGCCAGCAGCAGGATGTAGAGCGGCAGGATGTCGAGGTAGTTCGGGAGCGCGTTCAGCGCGAGGCCGCGCAGCAGGCCCGGCAGGAGGCCCATCTGCAGCAGCGGCGCGACGCCGAATCGCGGCGTCAGGCCGGTGAGGTCCATCCAGATCCGGACGATGACCAGGGTCGCGAGCAGCAGCCCGGCCTGGAACAGGTAGATGCGCAGGCAGCGCTTGGCGATGCGCGTGAGCGCCGTCCGGATCCCGGCGCGCCGGAACAACCCGCCGTAGGCGATCATCGACGAGTAGCCGGCCAGCAGCACGAAGATCTCGGCGGCGTCCGAGAACCCGAAATTGTGCAGCGTCAGCAGGGCCGGCGCGTTCCGCGGGATGTGGTCGATGAAGATCGTGAGGAGCGCGAGGCCGCGCACCACGTCGACCCGCGCGTCGCGCGCGGGCTTCGCCGGCCGTGCCTCCGCGGGCGGTGGGGGGAGCGCCCGCGGTTCCGCGGCGCCGGGCCGTTCGAGATCGTCGAGGCGCGTCACTCAGCCCATCACCGTGGCGCTCTCCGTCCGGACGCGGAGCGGCCGGGGCCGCGGTGCAACCATAGCGCGCCGACCGCCCGAGGCCCCGCCGATCACGCGCCTTTGTTCGGATGTGCACAACGGCGGGGTCGCACCGATGATCCGCCCGCCGCGGCGGCCGTTGGCCGCGCCGCCCCCTCGCGTCGCGGCGAGGCGCGGTATAGACGCGGCCGACGATCCCGGTTCCCGGCGCCCGCGCCGGCACGGGGCACGTCGCTGGGTTCGTGGCAGGGTTGAGGGCAAGGGGCATGCGCGTCCTCGTCACCGGAGCGGGAGACTATCTCGGCCGCCGCCTGCTCGAGGCGCTGCGTCGGCACCTGCCGCCTGGCAGCCCCATCCTCGGCCTCGACCGGAGCCCGCCACCGCCCCTCGACGGCGTGACGCTGAGGGCCGTGGACCCGTTCGACGCGCGCGAGCTCGCCGAGACGGTCGCGGCCTTCGACCCCACCTGCGTGTTCCACCTCGCGGCGCTGGCCTCGGTGGCGCAGTCGAGCGAGACGCCGTCCTACGCCTGGCGGGCGGAACTGCTCGGCACCCTCAACCTCGCCGAGGCGGTGGCGCGGACCCGCGCGGCGCTGGTCTTCCTCAGCTCCACGGTCGTCTACGGCGAGGTGTTCCGCGCCTGCCCGCGCCCGGACGAGAGCGTCACGCCGCGCCCCGACACGATCTCGGGCCGGACCAAGAACGCCTGCGAGTACATCCTCCGCGACGTGCTGGCGAATGCCCGGATCAAGCATCTCGTGCTGCGGCCGTCGAACTACATCGGGGCCGGGCAGAGCGAGACCTTCGTGGTCGCCTCCTTCGCCGGTCAGATCGCCCGCATCGAGCGGGGGCTGGCGCCGCCGAGCCTGGAGGTCGGCGACCTCTCGGCGGGGCGCGACTTCCTCGACGTGGCCGACGTCACCTCGGCGTGCCTGCGCGTGATCGCCCGGATCGACGACCTGCCGGACGGCGGCATCTTCAACGTGGGATCGGGGGTCGTCACGCCGGTCTCCGACATCCTGGAGACGCTGCGCGGCCTGACGGAGGCGCGGTTCGACCTGCGCGTCGCGCCCGGGCGTGTCCGCCCGGCGGGTGTGCGCAGCGAGGGCTGCGACCCCGCGGCCTTCGCGACCGCCACCGGATGGGCCCCGACCATCCCGCTCGCGCAGAGCTTGGCGACGATCCTGGCGGAGGCGCGGGCGCGCCTCCGGTGATCCGTCACCGGGCAGAGGTGACGGCAACGCCCTCGGACGGGCGCGCGGCTCCGGAACGCCGGCGGCGCCCCGGAGCCGCGACCGGTCTCAGCGCGAGAAGCGCTTGTACTTGATCTTCTTCGGCATGATCGAATCCGCCCCGAGCCGGCGGACCTTGTCGGCCTCGTAGTCGGAGAAGTTGCCCTCGAACCACTCGACGTGGCTGTCGCCCTCGAAGGCCAGGATGTGCGTGGCGATGCGGTTCAGGAACCAGCGATCGTGGCTGATGATGACCGCGCAGCCGGCGTAATCCTCCAGCGCGTCCTCGAGGGCGCGCAGGGTCTCCATGTCGAGGTCGTTGGTCGGCTCGTCGAGGAGCAGTACGTTGGCGCCGCCCTTCAGGGTCCGGGCGAGGTGAACGCGGTTGCGCTCACCGCCCGAGAGGGTGCCGACCTTCTTCTGCTGATCGGGTCCCTTGAACGCGAAGGCCGCGCAGTAGGCGCGCGAATTGATCTCGCGCTTGTTGAAATAGATGATGTCGTTGCCGCCGGAGACCTCCTGCCAGACCGTGGCGTTCGGGTCGAGGGCGTCGCGCGACTGGTCGACGTAGCCGAGCTTCACCGTCTCGCCGACCTCGATCTTGCCGCTGTCGGGCTTCTCCTGGCCGGTGATCATCTTGAACAGGGTGGTCTTGCCGGCCCCGTTCGGGCCGATCACACCGACGATGCCGCCGGGCGGCAGCTTGAACGACAGGTCCTCGATCAGCAGCCGGTCGCCGAACGCCTTGCTGAGGTGCTCGAACTCGATGACGTTGTTGCCGAGCCGCTCGTCGATCGGGATGACGATCTGCGCGGACGCGTCGACCTTCTGCGCCTGCTTGGCGACCAGCTCCTCGTAGCGGGTGATGCGCGCCTTCGACTTCGACTGGCGGGCCTTCGGCGAGGCGGCGATCCATTCCTGCTCGCGGGCGATGGAGCGCTGCCGGACCATGTCCTCGCGGCCCTCCTGCTCCAGGCGCTTCTGCTTCTGGACCAGCCACGCCGAGTAGTTGCCCTCGTACGGGATGCCCTTGCCGCGATCGAGCTCCAGGATCCAGCTCGTCACGTTGTCGAGGAAGTAGCGGTCGTGGGTCACGATCAGGATCGCGCCCGGATACTGGCGCAGGTGACCCTCGAGCCAGTTCACCGTCTCGGCGTCGAGGTGGTTGGTGGGCTCGTCGAGCAGCAGCAGCTCCGGCTCCCACAGGAGCAGGCGGCACAGCGCGATGCGGCGGCGCTCGCCGCCCGAGAGGGTCGCGACCGGCTGCTCGTCGCTCGGGCAGCCCAGGGCCTCCATGGCCTGATCGACCTTCGAGTCGAGCTCCCAGAGGCCCAGCGACTCGATCCGGTCCTGGAGCTCGGTCATCTCGTCGGCGGTCTCCTCCGAGTAGTTCATGGCGAGCTCGTTGTAGCGGTCGAGCATGGCCTGCTTCTCGGCGACGCCCTCCATCACGTTCTCGCGGACGGACTTGCTCGGATCGAGCTGGGGTTCCTGCGGCAGGTAGCCGACGCGCGCGCCCTGCGCGACCCAGCCGTCGCCGGTGAACTCCTTGTCGATGCCCGCCATGATCTTGAGCAGCGTCGACTTGCCGGAGCCGTTGATGCCGAGCACGCCGATCTTGGCGTCGGGGTAGAAGGACAGGTTGACGCTATCCAGGACCTTCTTGCCGCCGGTATAGGCCTTGGTCAGGCCCCGCATGTGGTAGATGAATTCGCGAGCCATCGCGGATAGTCCTCGGCGCGTTGTTCGGGACCGCGCGGATCGTGCCAGCGGCACGGGTCAGGCACCGGGCCTCAGCACCCGTCCTGGACGCGCGTCCCTACGATATAGGAATGACCCTCTCGGAGTATCAGGCCCGCCGGGACGCGGCAAGGACGCGGCAAGGACGGGCCCGCCGCCGACGGGCGCCGGATCGCTCACGCGAAGGGGTTCTTGACCGTCCCCGGCGGCGCGTCCGGCACCTCCGCCACCGCGTCCGGCAGGTCGGACGCTTCCAGGGCCTTCACGATCGCGTCCAGCGTCTCCCGGAGCAGCCTGGCCTGCTCCAGGCCGGTCCGGTCGCGGGTCAGGTCGAGGGACCCGTGCAGGGCGATCCGGTCCTTGCCGTTCTCGAAGCTCAGGGCGCCGACGGAGCGCACGCCGGCATCGTCGGCGAACGGCGCGAAGCCCTCGGTGTCCGAGTTCTTGCCGTCCCGGCTCTCGCTGTCCGGGCTCCCCCTCTTGGGCCGGGCGCGTCGCTTGTCCTCGGGCATCGGGTCCTCTCAGAAGAACGTGCGCAGGAAGTCGCGGACGAGCTTGCGCAGGGCGCGGGTGAGTTCGCGCTCGAGCCAGTCCTGCCAGGTCTGCTCGTGCCGGGGCCGGCGCTCCTCCGCGCGGGCGGCGGCCTGGGGATCCGGCAGCCCCATCGCGGTGGCCCGGGCCGCGGGCGGCAGGCCGGGAAAGACGTCGATGCCGGCTTCCTGGCGGAGATCGTCGATCGACAGGGCGCGCCAGTCCCTCGAATCGTCGTTCCGGGCGAGGTAGGCGCCCGCCTCGCCGCGCGACGGGTCGTACACGGCCTTGAAGAGCTGCGTCGGGACGAGCACGCCGCCCTTGATCTGCTGCACCGCGTCGCCCGCGAAGATCACCCCGGTGACGACGAACAGCGCGCCCCGGCGGGTGGCCAGGCGCCGGGTGCTCTCCTCGATATCCGCCCAGAGTCCCCGGTTCAGGACGCGGTTCTGCGGCACGATGTTGGCGAGGCTGAACGACTCGGCCTGGGCGGCGAGGGTCGGCATGTCCCCGGCCGGCGCGAGATGGCCCCGGTCAAACCCGCTGCGGACGTAATCCTCCAGCGCGGCGCGCTGATCCTCCGGCAGGCGCGTCTCCTCGTGGAAGGAATCGTCGCGGGCCACCGCCCGGGCCGCCGCGACGCTGGCGCGGGTGAGGTGCTCGGCGGCGTAGAGGGGCGTGCGCGTCACGCCGGAATGCAGGACCGCGAAGGCCTCGAAGCACAGCGGGACCGCGCGGACGGCGAGCTTCGGATTCGTGAGGACGGGCGTCTGCCCGTCCGCGAACAGGGCCGGACAGGAATCCTGGGCGCGGACCGGGGGCGCGACCAGCGCGAGGGTCAGGACCGCGGCGGCGAGCGTCGGTGCCCGCATCACCAGCAGACGCGGACCCGGCGGACGCCCTCCGGGGTCGGGCGGTCCCGCCACGCGCAGGGCCGGCCGAGGCTGTTGCTGAACGGGCGGGCATCGCGATCGGGACCGCCCGGCGCGACCCGCGCCGGGCAGTCGCCGAGGAAGTTGCAGAGGAAGTCGAGATTGCCGTCCGGCGGCCGTGGCTGGGCGTAAGCTTGGCCGTGACCCGTAATCGCGAACATGAGCAGGATTGTGCACAGACGAGCCGGATTCAAAGGCGAACCTCTTGTGGCGTTAAGGGCACGTGACTGAAAAAAACGCCGGCCCGACATTGATCGCGCCGCCGATCGTCCGTAACTGGCACTATCATGACAGCGACGGACGGGCGGGTTCTAGCATGAACGCGTGTCCCCGGGCTGCTGGCGTCGCGGTTGCCGAGAGCTCGCGACGGAGCCGTCGCCATACTCGAACGAATGGATGCGAGCATTGGCACTTTCCCCTGAGCAATCGGCGTTGCTGGACCGCGTTCCGTCTCCTTCGGCGCTGCGGCGTCTTCCGGAGTCGGAGCTGCAGGCGGTGGCCGACGCGGTGCGCGCCGAGATGATCGACGCGGTCTCGATCACCGGCGGCCATCTCGGCTCGGGGCTCGGCGTGGTCGAGCTGACCGTGGCGCTCCACCACGTGTTCGACACCCCCGACGACCGCATCGTCTGGGACGTCGGACACCAGTGCTACCCCCACAAGATCCTCACCGAGCGCCGCGACCGCATCCGGACGCTGCGCCAGGGCGGCGGCCTGTCCGGCTTCACCAAGCGGAGCGAGAGCGTCTACGACCCCTTCGGCGCCGCCCACTCCTCCACGTCGATCTCGGCCGCGCTGGGTATGGCGGTCGCCCGCGACCTCGACAACGCCGCCGCCAAGGCGAAGAACCGCCCGCTCAAGCGCCGCAACGCCATCGCGGTCATCGGCGACGGCTCGATGTCGGCCGGCATGGCCTACGAGGCCCTCAACAACGCCGGCGCCCTGCACTCGCGCCTGATCGTCATCCTCAACGACAACGACATGTCGATCGCGCCGCCCGTCGGCGCCATGTCGGCCTACCTCGCCCGCCTCGCCTCGGGCGGCGCCTACCAGTCCCTGCGCGAGACCGCCAAGCAGCTCGGCAAGCTCCTGCCCAAGGCGCTCTACCAGCGCGCCGCCGCGGCCGAGGAATACGCCCGCTCGCTCGTGGTCGGCGGCGGCACCATGTTCGAGGAGATGGGCTTCCACTACGTCGGCCCGGTCGACGGGCACAACCTCGACCACCTGCTGCCGGTCCTGAAGAACGTCCGCGACGCCGAGCACGGCCCGATCCTGCTCCACGTCGTCACCCAGAAGGGCAAGGGCTACGCCCCGGCGGAAGCCTCGGCCGACCGCTACCACGGCGTGGTCAAGTTCGACGTGGTCTCGGGCGTCCAGGCCAAGGCCAAGCCGAACGCGCCGGCCTACACGCGGGTGTTCGGCGAGAGCCTGATCAAGGCGGCCGACGCCGACGACAAGGTCGTGGCGATCACCGCGGCGATGCCGGGCGGGACCGGCATCGACCTGTTCGGCAAGGCGCACCCGGACAAGACCTTCGACGTCGGCATCGCCGAGCAGCACGCGGTGACGTTCGCGGGCGGTCTGGCCACCGAGGGCTACCGGCCGTTCGTGGCGATCTACTCGACCTTCCTGCAGCGGGCCTACGACCAGGTGGTGCACGACGTGGCGCTGCAGAACCTGCCCGTGCGGTTCTGCCTGGACCGGGCGGGGCTGGTCGGCGCCGACGGGGCGACGCACGCGGGCGCGTTCGACCTCGCCTACCTGTGCTGCCTGCCGAACATGACCGTGATGGCGGCCTCCGACGAGGCCGAGCTGGTGCACATGGTGGCGACCGCGCACGCGCACGACACGGGCCCGATCGCGCTGCGCTACCCGCGCGGCGAGGGTGTGGGCGTCGAGCTTCCGGAGCGGGGCGAGGCGCTGGCGATCGGCAAGGGCCGGGTGGTGCGCCGGGACGCGGAGGCGCGTGTGGCGCTGCTGTCGCTCGGCACGCGCCTGGCGGAGGCCTTGAAGGCGGCCGACACGCTGGCCGAGCAGGGCGTGGCGGTGACGGTGGCGGACGCGCGGTTCGCCAAGCCGCTGGACGAGGCGCTGATCCTTGATCTGGCGCGCGACCACGAGGTTCTGATCACGATCGAGGAGGGCTCGCGGGGCGGGTTCGGCGCGATGGTGCTGCACCTGCTGGCGGAGCGGGGCGCTCTGGACGCGGGCGGGGTGCGGGTGCGGACGATGACGCTGCCGGACGCCTACCAGGACCACGACAGCCCGGAGAAGATGTACGCCGAGGCGGGACTGGACGCCACAACCATCGTCAAGACCGCCCTCGACACACTGCCCGAGCGGAAGGACAGCCGGTCGCGCCTGCGGCTCGCCTGACCGGGCGGGCCGGCCGCCGGAGCCCGCCCCCCGAACCCCGACCGTCTTGCCGGCGCGCGCGATCCTCCGCATATCGCCGGCACGGGGTGAGGGCGCGCGGCGCCTTCCGACCCCCCGGTGAGTCTGTCGCACCGCGCCGACACGGGGACGAACGAGCGGATGACCTCCGAGAAACTGCGCCTGGGCGTCAACATCGATCACGTCGCGACCGTCCGCAACGCCCGCGGCGGCGACTATCCGGACCCGGTGCGGGCGGCCCTGCTCGCCGTCGAGGCGGGCGCCGACGGGATCACCGCGCATCTCCGCGAGGACCGGCGCCACATCCGCGACACCGACATCGCGGCGCTCAAGCGCGGCCTGTCCGTGCCGCTCAACTTCGAGATGGCCGCCACCGACGAGATGGTGGCGATCGCGCTCGACACCCGCCCGCACGCCGCCTGCCTCGTCCCGGAGAAGCGCGAGGAGCGCACCACCGAGGGCGGCCTCGACATCGTCGGCGGCCGCGCGCACCTCGCGCCGCGCATCCGCGCCCTCGCGGAGGCCGGCATCCGCGTCTCGCTGTTCGTCGAGCCCGAGCCCGCCGTCATGGACGCCGCCCGCGCCCTCGGGGCGCCCGTCGTCGAGCTGCACACCGGCAGCTACTGCGAGGCGGCGCTGGAGGACGACGACGCCCGGACCGCGCACGAGCTCGCCCGCATCCGGCGCGCGGCGGAGCACGGGGCCGGCCTCGGCCTCGAGATCCACGCGGGCCACGGGCTCACCCTCGGCAGCGTCGGGCCGGTGGCGGCGCTGCCGCAGATCCGGGAGCTGAATATCGGCCATTCCCTGATCGCCGACGCGATCTTCGTGGGGCTCGACCGGGCGGTGCGCGACATGCGGGCCGCCATGGACCGGGCGCGACACCCATGATCGTCGGGATCGGCTCGGATCTCTGCGACATCCGCCGGATCGCCCGGACCCTGGAGCGGCACGGCGAGCGCTTCACCCACCGCGTCTTCACCGACGGGGAGCGGGCCCGCTGCGACCGGCGGGCCGCTCGCGCCGAGGGCTACGCGCGCCGCTTCGCCGCCAAGGAGGCCTGCGCCAAGGCGCTCGGCACCGGCCTCAGCGCCGGCGTGTTCTGGCGCGACATGGAGGTGGTGAACCTGCCCTCCGGGCAGCCGACCCTGCGTCTCGCGGGCGGCGCGGCCGAGCGGCTCGCGGAACTCCTGCCGGCGGGGCACGCGGCGCGGCTCCACGTGAGCCTCACGGACGATCCGCCGATGGCGCAAGCCTTCGTGATCATCGAGGCCTTGCCGGTCCCTGTCGCCGGTTGAGGCCGCCGTCGCGGATTAGCCAGCGGCGGTCGCGCGTTGCGGGGGGCTCGCGCATGGTCTAGACCGCCGGACACGGCGGACACGATTGCGGCGCATTCCTCGGGACAACCGCACATCAGGCCGCGCGCGGCGGGGCCGCGCCCCGCGGATCGCGGGCGTCGCACCTCAATCGAAGACGGAACGCGCGCGTGGATTACGACGGCAAGCCGCTCAGGAAACCTGCCGACACCGGCACCTGGGCCAGCATCCGCGAGACGCTGAAGGTCGGCATCCAGGCGCTGCTGATCGCCCTCGTGGTGCGGACCCTGCTGTTCCAGCCGTTCAACATCCCGTCCGGCTCGCTGGTGCCGACCCTGCTGATCGGCGACTACCTGTTCGTGTCAAAATATTCTTACGGCTATTCCAAGTACTCGCTGCCGCTCTCGGAGTACATCCCGATTCAGGCCGACGGCCGGATCTGGGGCGCGGACCCGAAGCGCGGCGACATCGCGGTGTTCAAGCTGCCCAAGGACAATTCGACCGACTACATCAAGCGCGTGATCGGCCTGCCGGGCGACAAGATCCAGATGATCGACGGCGTGCTGAACATCAACGGCAAGGCGGTCAAGCGCGAGCGGATCGCCGACTACGAGACCACCGATCCCTACGGCCAGCCGACCAAGGTGCCCCAGTACCTGGAGACCCTGCCGAACGGCGTGGTCCACCGAGTGATCGAGCGCGACGGCGACAACGGCTTCTGGGACAAGACCGAGCTGTACACGGTCCCGCCCGGTCACTTTTTCATGATGGGCGACAACCGCGACAACTCCACCGATTCGCGCGATCTCGCCAATGTCGGCTACGTGCCCTTCGCCAACCTGGTCGGGCGCGCCGAGATGATCTTCTTCTCGATCGACGAGGGTACGCCGGCTTGGCAGGTCTGGAACTGGCCGGCCCACGTGCGCTGGTCGCGCCTGTTCACGACGATCCATTGACTGGCCCGGACTTGGACGACGCCGCGCAGCCCCGGGCCAACGCCCGATCCCGGCGGGCCCACAAGCCGCGCCCGCCGCTGACCGCGCTCGAGGAGCGGATCGGCCACAGCTTCGGCGACCAGGACCTGCTCACCCGCGCGCTGACCCACACCAGCAAGGCGAGCGGCCGGGGCGGCAGCTACCAGCGCCTGGAATTCCTCGGCGACCGCGTGCTCGGGCTCGCGGTCGCCGACCGCCTCTACGGCGCCTTCCCGGAGGCCGACGAGGGCGACCTCTCCCGGCGCCTGGCCGCCCTGGTCCGGCGCGAGACCTGCGCGGCCGTGGCCGCCTCCTGGGAGGTCGGCCCGCACCTGATCCTCGGCCAGGGCGAGGTCATGGGCGGCGGCCGGCGCAACCAGACGATCCTGGCCGACGTCTGCGAGGCGATCCTGGGTGCGATCTACCTCGATGCCGGGTTCGACGCCGCCCGGGCGGTGGTCGAGGCGCATTTCCGTCCCGGCGAGCCGACCGCGGCGGCGCGGGGCCGCGACGCCAAATCCGCCCTGCAGGAATGGGCCATGGGCCGCAGCCTGCCGATCCCCACCTATGAGGTGGTGGAGCGCACCGGTCCCGACCACGCGCCCCGGTTCCGCATCGCCGTGCAAGTCGAGGGCCTGGAGCCCGGTCTCGGCGACGGCACGTCGAAGCGGATCGCCGAGCAGGCCGCCGCGCGGGCGCTGATGGAGCGGGAGGGAATCGGGGCCTCCGCGGACGCGGAACCGACGGAGACAGCATGAGCGCGCACGAGCAGGACGATCACGACGCGCAGGACGGGCCCGGCATCGCCCCGGCCCGGGACCCCGCGCGCGACCCGTCCACCCTTCCCGGCACGCCCGCCGACGCCCGGGCCGGCTTCGTCGCGCTGATCGGCGTGCCGAATGCCGGCAAGTCGACCCTGCTCAACAACCTCGTCGGCACCAAGGTCTCGATCGTCTCCCGCAAGGTGCAGACGACCCGGGCCCTGGTGCGGGGCATCCTCATCGAGGGCTCCGCCCAGGTCGTGCTGGTCGACACCCCCGGCATCTTCGCGCCCAAGCGCCGCCTCGACCGCGCGATGGTCCACTCGGCCTGGAGCGGTGCCGCCGACGCCGACGCCGTCTGCCTGCTGGTCGACGCGCGCAAGGGTGTCGACGCGGAAGTCGAGGCGGTGCTCGGCCGGCTCGGTGAGGTGAAGCGCGAGAAACTGCTGATCCTCAACAAGATCGACCTGATCCCGCGCGAGCGGCTGCTCGATCTCGCCGCCAAGCTCAACGCCGCCGCGCCCTTCGCCGAGACCTTCATGATCTCGGCGCTCAACGGCGACGGCGTCGCCGACCTGCGCCGGGCGCTGGCCGCCCGCATGCCGGCGGGCCCGTGGCTGTATCCGGAGGATCAGGTCTCGGACGCGCCCCTGCGCATGCTCGCCGCCGAGATCACCCGGGAGAAGATCTACGACCGGCTGCACGAGGAGCTGCCCTACCGCTCCACGGTGGAGACCGACCAGTGGCAGATCCGGCCCGACGGCTCGGTACGGATCGAGCAGACGATCTTCGTCGAGCGGGAGAGCCAGCGCTCGATCGTGCTCGGCAAGGGCGGCCAGACCATCCGGTCGATCGGGCAGGCGGCCCGGATCGAGATCGCCGAGGCGGCCGACGCCAAGGTCCACCTGTTCCTGCACGTGAAGGTGCGGGAGAACTGGGCGGACGACCCGGCCCGCTACCGCGAGATGGGCCTGGAATTTCCGCGGGGCTGACGCGCCGGGCCGCGCGGGAGGCTGGGCTTCGCGGCCGGTTCCGGTATAAACGCGGTGTTCCCCCGGATGAATCGAGTCGGGCGCGGGTTTACCCCGCTCCGCCGCGGATTCGCGTTCCGGTTTCGGCACTCCAAATCCCGAATCGTCTATGCGCCACGCCGTCTACGGCCTGCCGCCGGTGGACCTCGCCGAGGTCCCGGGCGACGCCGTCCAGCTCTCCCCGTTGATCCCCGGCGCCGCGCGGCTCGAGGATCTGTCCGAGAACAGCCTCGACTCGGCCACCGTGCTGGCGCCGCCCGGGACGGTCGAGCGGCGCTACGTGCTGGCCCAGGTGCTGCGCGCCCTCGGGCCGGGCGGCCGCATGGTCGCCCTGGCGCCCAAGGATCGCGGCGGCACACGCCTCGCCAAGGAGCTGACGACCTTCGGCTGCGCGGCCGCGGACCAGCCGCGCCGGCACCACAGGATCTGCACGGCGGAGCGGCCGACGGCGCCGGCCGGCCTCGCCGAGGCGATCGACGAGGGCGGCCCGCGCCACGTCGACAACCTCGCCCTGTGCACGCAGCCCGGCATCTTCTCGTGGGACCGGCTCGATCCGGGCACGGCGCTGCTGCTCGCGAACCTCCCGGCCCTCAAGGGTCGCGGCGCCGATTTCGGCTGCGGGCTCGGGATCCTGTCGCGGGCCGTCCTGGGCTCCGAGGCCGTGACCGCCCTGACGCTGCTGGAGATCGACCGGCGCGCCGTCGAGATGGCCCGCCGCAACGTCGCCGACCCGCGCGCGACGATCCTCTGGGCGGATATCCGGGCCTCCGGCGCCGTGCCGGAAAACCTCGACTTCGTCGTCACGAACCCGCCGTTCCACGAGGGCGGGAGCGAGGATCAGGCGCTCGGCCGGGCGTTCATCGCGCGGGCCGCCGAGGCCCTGCGCCCCGGGGGGGCGCTGTGGCTCGTAGCCAACGCGCACCTGCCCTACGAGGCGAGCCTGCGCGAGGCGTTCCGGCACGTCGCGGTGGCCGTCCAGGCGAACGGCTACCGGGTCTACGAGGCCCGCCGGTGAGCGCGCCGCTTCCATGAGCGCGGCGAGATCCGTCCGCCTGGACAAGCTCCTCGCCAATCTCGGCTACGGCTCGCGCCGCGAGATCCAGGCGCTCGCCCGCGCCGGCGCGATCCGCCTCGACGGCGCGGAGCTCGCGGAGGCCGGCGACCGGATCGCCCTCGCGCCGGACCTGCCGGAGCGCCTCACGATCGACGGCGAGGCCCTGGACCCGCTCCCCGGCCTGTGCCTGATGCTGCACAAGCCGCTGGGCGTCACCTGCTCGCACAAGGAGGCGGGTCCGCTGGTCTACGGGCTGCTCCCCGAGCGCTGGCGCCGCCGCGACCCGCCGCTCTCCACGGTGGGACGCCTCGACAAGGAGACCTCGGGCCTGCTGCTGCTGACCGACGACGGGGCGCTCCTGCACCGGATCATCAGCCCGAAGGCCCAGGTGGCGAAGCGCTACCGCGTGACCCTCGACCGGCCGCTGACCGGCCGCGAGGCGGAGGTGTTCGCCGCGGGGACGCTCGTGCTGGAGAGCGAGGAGCGCCCGCTCCTGCCGGTGCGGCTCGACGTTGAGGATGCCACGCGCTGCGCGGTGACGCTGACGGAGGGCCGCTACCACCAGGTCCGCCGGATGTTCGCCGCCGTCGGCAACCACGTCGCGGCGCTGCACCGGGACCGGGTCGGCGGTCTCGCTCTGCCGGCGGACCTGCCGGCGGGGGCGTACCGGGTGATGACGGCCGACGACGTGGCGGCGGTGTTCGCGGGCGGGTGATCCGGGCTGCGCGCCTGTCAGTGCGGCGCCCGGGCGAGGGCGACGACCGCGCCGATCACAGCGAGTGTCTGGAAGCCGATCAGGCCCGCCACCCAGCGCACGATTTCGGACCGCGTATCCGCCAGCTCGGCGCGGAGATCCGCCTTCGTGACGAGATCGCCCTGCAACGCTTCCGCCATGGCATCGGCCATGGCCCTCCGCCTGTTCCGGGGAGAGCTTGGCCTTCTCCCGGAGGGTCCGGGCGAATTTCAGGGTGTCGAATGCGACCGCCGCCATGGTCCGAACTCTCGCGAGGCGAGCCCGCGTGTTGCAAGCGGTCTGAACACAGGCTGTGATTGAGGGCTGGCCCGCGCCGCCCCGCCGCTTCTTGCCTTCGGACCCGCCCTCTGCTAAGCGCCCGCCCATCCCACACGCGGAGCCGGCCTCATGCCTGAATGAGGCGTTTCCGGTGGTCGTCCGAACTCTCGGCCGACCGCATCCCTCCGCGGCGGATATAACCGGAGAGCACAAAAGACATGGCCGTCGATTTCTCTATGCGTCAGCTCCTCGAGGCGGGCGCCCATTTCGGTCACCAGTCCCACCGCTGGAACCCGAAGATGCAGCCGTACATCTTCGGCACCCGCAACAACATCCACATCATCGACCTCGCCCAGACCGTGCCGGCGCTGCACCAGGCGCTGCAGGCGGTGAGCGACACCGTCGCCAAGGGCGGCCGCGTGCTGTTCGTCGGCACCAAGCGCCAGGCGGCCGACACGATCGCCGAGGCGGCCAAGCGCTCGGCCCAGTACTACGTCAACTCCCGCTGGCTGGGCGGCATGCTCACCAACTGGAAGACCATCTCGGGCTCGATCTCGCGCCTGCGCAAGGTCACCGAGACGCTGGAGACCGGCGGCCCGGGCCTGACCAAGAAGGAGCGCCTGATGCTCTCCCGTGAGAAGGAGAAGCTCGAGAAGGCGCTCGGCGGCATCAAGGACATGGGCGGCGTGCCGGACCTGCTGTTCGTGATCGACACCAACAAGGAGCAGCTGGCGATCAAGGAGGCGAACCGCCTCGGCATCCCGGTGGCCGCCATCGTCGACACCAACTGCAACCCGGACGGCATCAGCTACATCGTCCCGGCCAACGACGACGCCGGCCGCGCGATCGCGCTGTACTGCGACCTGATCGCCAAGGCCGCCATCGACGGCATCTCGCGCGCCCAGGGCTCGTCGGGCATGGATATCGGCGCCTCCGAGGAGCCGATGGCCGAGGAGCTGCCGGCGAACGACGACGCGGCCGTCACGGTCGAGTCCGATGCCCTCGACCCGGCCGACGTGGCGATGCTCGCCGAGTCGACCGAGCATTTCGAGCTGCTCGCCGCCCCGCGCGGCGCGCCGGACGACCTGACCAAGCTCAACGGCGCCGGCCCGCAGATCGTGCAGAAGCTCAACGACGCCGGCATCTACCACTACTGGCAGCTCGCCGCGATGACCCCCGAGGACGTCGCCAAGGTCGATGCCGACCTGAAGCTCAACGGCCGCATCGACCGCGATTCGTGGGTCTCGCAGGCCCGCGGCTTCGTCGAGGCCGCCGCCGCGGCCTGATCCAACGGGGCTTCGCGGCGGCACCGTCATCGGGCCGTCGCGGATCCAGGCATACCGGGCCCGGCCGCTCACCCGCGCGCCGGGCCTCTCGCATCCAGACCACACGAAAGGGACCGCCATGGCCAACATCACCGCCGCGATGGTGAAGGAGCTCCGGGAGAAGACCGGCGCCGGCATGATGGACTGCAAGGGCGCGCTCAACGAGACGCAGGGCGACATCGAGGCCGCCGTCGACTGGCTGCGCAAGAAGGGCCTCGCCAAGGCCGCCAAGAAGGCCGGCCGCGTCGCCGCCGAGGGCCTCGTCGCCGTCGAGTCCGCCGGCCGCCACGCCGCCGTGGTCGAGGTGAACTCCGAGACCGACTTCGTTGCCCGCAACGACGCCTTCCAGGCCTTCGCCCGCGAGGCCGCCAAGATCGCGCTCAACACCGACGGCACGCTCGAGGGCCTCCAGGCCGCTCATTTCCCGGGCGCCACCGAGACCGTCTCGGAGAAGCTGCAAGCCCTGATCGCCACCATCGGCGAGAACATGAACCTGCGCCGGGTCACCAAGCTCGAGGTCAAGAAGGGCGTCATCGCCTCCTACGTGCACAACCAGATCTCCGAGGGCCTCGGCAAGATCGGCGTGCTCGTGGCGCTCGAGTCCGAGGGCGACGTCGACGCGCTCTCGGCATTGGGTCGCCAGATCGCCATGCACATCGCGGCGACCAACCCGGTGGCGCTGGACGCCTCGGGCGTCGACGCCGCCACGGTCGAGCGCGAGTCGAACATCCTGCGCGAGAAGAACGCCGGCAAGCCGGACCACGTGATGGCCAAGATCGTCGAGAGCGGCCTGAAGAGCTACTACAAGGAGGTCACCCTCCTGGAGCAGCCCTTCGTGCACGACGGTTCCAAGACCGTGAGCCAGGTCCTCAAGGAGGCCGGCTCCAAGGTCGGCGGCCCCGTGACCCTGACGGGCTTCGTCCGCTACGCGCTGGGCGACGGCATCGAGAAGGAAGAGGGGCCGGACTTCGCCACCGAGGTCGCCCAGCAGGCTGGCCGCGCCTGAGACCGACCGCGATCGCCCGGTTTGCCGGGCCGTCGTGAGATCAGCCCCGTCCGGCACGCGCCGGGCGGGGCTTCGCGTTTCCGGAGGCGCCCGATCGATCCGCGCGGGGTCGTGTTGCGCCGCACACCCCGCTATGCGGCGCCGCGCTAGGTTCCGGGCATGCCTCTGAAGCCCTTCTCCTACCTCATGATCGGCGTGTTCGCCTCCGGCCTCGCCATGACCGTCTTCGGCGCCGTCGGCGTCCTGGCTGGCAGTTGAGAACGGGCGCCGGCGCGGCGGATCGCCGTCACGCCGGGGCCGCATCGACCGGGATCCCGCGGTTCTGCACCCGAACCGCGAAGGCGGCGCAGACATCCTCCACGGCCGCGCGCCGTTCGCGCGGCGCAGGCCTTGTACCCACGATCCCCGCCGGATCCGGGCCGGGCCCCTCGACGGCGCTCGGGCGGTTGACGTAGAAGCCTCCCCGCTCACGCGATGCGGGATGGAGCCGGGGGCCCAGATGCCGGAGACGACGCCGTTTCGCCGTATCCTCGTGAAGCTGTCGGGTGAGGCGCTCGCCGCTCCCGACGGCTACTGGTTGCATCCGCCGACGCTGGCGGCGCTCGCCGAGGACATCGCCCGCACGATCGAGTCGGGCGCCGAGATCGCCATCGTGGTGGGCGGCGGCAACATGATCCGCGGCGCGCGGATCTCCGCGGCCGGCTGGATCGACCGGGCAACCGGGGATTCGCTCGGCATGATGGCCACGGTGATGAACTCGCTGGCCATCGAGACGGCGCTCAACGCCGCGGGCGTGCAGGCGCGGACCATGTCGGCGGTGTCGATGCCGACCATCTGCGAGACCTACGCCCGCCAGCCGGCCCTGCACCACTTGGACAAGGGCCAGGTCGTCGTCCTCGCCGGCGGCACCGGCAACCCGTTCTTCACCACCGACACCGCCGCGGTGCTGCGCGCCGCCGAGCTGCGCTGCGACGCGGTCCTCAAGGCGACGCAGGTGGACGGCGTCTACTCGGCGGATCCGAAGAAGGATCCGAGCGCCACGCGCTACGACCGCATCACCCACGACGAGGCGATCGCCCGCGACCTGAAGGTGATGGACACCGCCGCCTTCGCGCTGGCCCGGGAGAGCCGCCTGTCGATCGTGGTCGGCTCGCTCCACCCGCCGAGCTCGATCGCCGCGATCCTGTCGGGCGACGCGCCCTCGACCCTCGTGGCGCCCTGACGCGCGGCACGACCGGGCCGCGACCGTTTGCGGCCCTGAAAAAATTCGTCCATTGAGGCCGCGACCGCCCGCGCCGGGCTCAAGACCACGTCAGACGTCTCGGGACGACCCTCATGGCCACACCGGAATTCGATCTCAACGACATCAAGCGCCGCATGCAGGGCGCTGTGTCCTCGCTCTCGAAGGATCTCGGCTCGCTGCGCACCGGGCGCGCCACGCCGTCGCTCCTCGACCCGATCCAGGTCGACGCCTACGGCTCGATGATGCCGATGGCCCAGGTCGCCACCGTCAGCGTGCCGGAGCCGCGGCTCCTGTCGATCTCGGTCTGGGACCGCAGCATGGTCACGGCCGTCGAGAAGGCGATCCGCGAATCCGACCTCGGCCTCAACCCGCAGACCGAGGGGCAGACCATCCGGCTCCGCATCCCCGAGATGAACGAGCAGCGCCGCAAGGAGATGGTCAAGGTCGCCCACAAGTACACCGAGGAGGCCCGCGTCGCCGTGCGCCACGTGCGCCGGGACGGGCTCGACCATCTCAAGAAGCTCCTGAAGGACAGCGCCATCTCGGAGGATGACGAGAAGCGTCAGGCCACCGACGTGCAGAAGGCGACCGACCAGTACATCGCCGAGATCGACGGCGTGCTGGCGTCCAAGGAGAAGGAGATCATGCAGGTCTGAGGCGAAGGGCAGGACGCGCGTGACCTCCGCCGCCGCACCGGCCGCGCGTCCCTCGGGACGGCGCGAGCTGTGGCTGCGCGTTGCCTCGGGCCTCGTGCTCGGCGCCGGCGTGCTGGCCGCTCTGGTCTATGGCGGCTGGCCCTTCGCGGGGATCTGGCTCGCCGCCGGCATCGTCGGCTTCGCCGAGTGGATGGTGATGAGCCGCACCGAGCCCCGCGAGGTGCTGATCGCGCTGGGCGCGGCGACGCTCGGCGCCCTGCTGCTCTGCCAGCGCGGCGGCGCCCCGACGCCGGCCTGCCTCGCGGTCCTGCTGCTCGGCGCCGCGGCCTGCGCCACGGTGGCGCGGACCGGACGGGGCCGGCTCCGCGCCTTCCTCGGCGTGCTCGGCGCGGCGGCGATCGCGGCGGTGCCGGTGGCCCTGCGCGACGACCCCGCCATCGGCCTGGTCGGGCCGGCCTGGATGTTCGCGGTGGTCTGGTCCACCGACATCGCGGCCTACTTCGCCGGCCGGAAGATCGGCGGCCCCAAGCTGATGCCCCGGGTCTCGCCCAACAAGACGTGGTCGGGCGCACTCGGCGGCCTCGTCGGCGCGGTCGCCGCCGGGACGCTGGTCCCGGTGGTCGCCGACCTCGCCGGGATGACCCTGCCCAGCGCCGCCTCTCTCCCGGTCGTGGCGGGCGTGAGCGCGCTCGCCTCGGTGCTGAGTCAGGCCGGCGACCTGATCGAATCCGGACTGAAGCGCCATTACGGCGTCAAGGATTCGGGCAAGATCATCCCCGGCCATGGCGGCGTCATGGACCGGCTCGACGGATTCTTCGCGGTCGCCGTGCTGGCGGCCGTCTATCTCGCCCTGCGCGGCGGCGGTCTGATCACGTGACGATGAGGGAGTTGAACCCGTGACCCAGGTCGTCACCGTCTTCGGCGCCACCGGCTCGATCGGCCGCTCCACCGCCGACCTCCTGGCGCAGCACGCCGACCGGTTCCGCGTCGGCGCCCTGGTCGGCGGCAAGGATCCCGTCGCCCTGGCCAAGGTCGCCCGCGAACTCAACGCTTCCTTCGCGGCGCTCGCCGACGAGGCCGCCGGCCCGGCACTGGCCGAGGCCCTGTCGGGCTCCGGCATCCCGAGCGGGGCGGGGGAGGCGGCCGTCATGGAGGCCGCCGCCCGCGACGCCGACATCGTCGTCGCCGCCGTGAGCGGGGCGGCCGGGCTGAAATCGACCCACGCCGCCCTCCGGCTCGGCCGCAAGGTCGCGCTCGCCAACAAGGAGAGCCTGGTCTGCGCCGGCGACGCCTTCATGCGCGACGCCGCCCGCTACGGCGCCACGATCCTGCCGATGGATTCCGAGCACGACGCGCTGAGCCAGGCGCTGGCCGGCCGGCCGCTCGCCGACGTCCGCACCATGATGATCACGGCCTCGGGCGGCCCGTTCCGGACCTGGACCCGCGAGCGGATCGCCGCCGCCTCCGCGGCCGAGGCCGCCGCCCATCCGACCTGGTCGATGGGCATGAAGATCAACATCGATTCGGCGAGCCTGATGAACAAGGGGCTCGAGCTGATCGAGGCGCACCACCTGTTCGGCATCGAGCCCGAGCGCCTCGACGTGGTCGTGCACCCGCAATCGGTGATCCACGGCATGGTCTACTGGCTCGACGGGGCGGTGACCGCCGAGCTGGCGCTGCCCGACATGCGCGTGCCGATCTCGCATTGCCTCGGCCTCGGCGACCGGCTGACGATCGAGCGGGGCCGGCCCCTCGACCTCGTGAAGCTCGGCTCGCTGACCTTCGAGGCCGCGGACGAGGCGCGTTTCCCGTGCCTGCGGATCGCCCGCGCGGCCTTGGCCGCCGGCGGCGCGGCGCCCACCGTGATGAACGCCGCCAACGAGATCGCGGTGGCGGCCTTCATCGCCGGCCGGATCGGCTTCTACGGGATCAGCGATCTGGTCGAGCGCGCCTGCACCCACTTCGCCGGCCAGTACCGGGCCGCGCCCGCCGACGTCGACGAGGCGCTCGCCATCGACGCCCACGTGCGGATCTGGAGCGCCGAGGCCCTGCCGGAGCTGCGCGCCGCCGGCTGAACCGTCATTGCGAGCGCAGCGAAGCAACCCAGGGCGGCGCAACATTCTGCGAGCGTGGCGCCGCTGGACTGCTTCGCTGCGCTCGCAAAGACGCTTCCCGCCTGAGCCGCGCCTCAGCGCGCGGGGCCGTACCCGGCCAGGAACACCCGCACCGCCTCGTCGACCTGATGGCGCATCTCGGCCTCGCCGGCGATGCCGCCCGCCGCGAACAGCAGGCGGGTCAGCAGACCCGCTTGGCAGAGATGCAGGAAGTGCCGGGCCGCGAGCTCGGTGTCGGCGATCGTCAGGCGTCCCGCCTGGACCTGCGCGTCGAGGTAGCGCGAGAGGCGCTCGACGCCGCAGGCCGGACCGGCCTGGTAGTAGACCTGCCCGAAGCGCGGAAACTTCTCGCTCGCGCCGATGACCATGCGGACCAGCGAGACGTGCGCCGGCCGGCACATCTCGGTCAGGAAGCTGCTTCCGAGCCGGGTCAGGACGCCCGGCACGTCGGGATCGTCCGCGTCCAGGGTGAACAGTGCCTCGGCGAGGCTGGCCTTCTCCTGAATGGTCAGCGCCTCGAACAGGTCCTCCTTGTTCTCGAAGTAGACGTAGAGCGTGCCCTTCGAGACCCCGGCCGCCCGCGCGATCTCGCCCATGCTGGCGCCGTCGAACCCCGCCGCCAGGAACACCGTCCGCGCGCCCTCGAGGATCTGCTGCCGCTTGTCGCCCTCGTGCTGGGCCTGACCCCGCTCCAACGCCGCACCCTGAGCCATGATCCCGCTCCGCACCGTGACACCGTCACGCTTGACCGAACCGTTCGGTCAAAATAACCTGCGGCTTCTTCGGGGGCGCGTCAAGCCGTCCCTCGTTATTGACCGAACGGTTCGGTCATTGATGTCGAGGCGCTGATATGTCCCTTCGCGAGGACGCCGATCGGCCGAATTCCGGTCTCGATGCCGCTATTGAGTCCCGAATCGAGGCCGGGGACGAGGCGCGCGCCGAGCGCACGGCGCCGGCCGCGCCGGCCCCCGCCGCGGCGTCCCTGCCGACGCCCGTGCCGGTCGGGGCGCCGCCCGCCCGCAAGCGCTCCGTGAAGCGGCTCGTCCTGCTCGGACTGCTGGCGGCCGCCCTGGGCGGCGGCGCGTATCAAGGATGGCAGTGGTGGACCGTCGGGCGGTTCTTCGTCTCGACCGACGACGCCTACGTCCAGGCCGACATCTCGGTCCTGGCGGCCAAGATCCCGGGCTATCTCCAGTCGGTCCCGGTCGTGAACGGCCTCGCGGTGAAGAAGGGCGACGTCATCGCCAAGCTCGACGACGGCGACTACCGCCTCGCGCTGCAGGCGGCGCAGGACAAGCTCGCCACCCAGGAGAGCACGATCGCGCGGATCGGCCGGCAGGCCGAGGCGGCGCAGGCCCAGGTCGCCCAGGCCGCCGCGCAGCTCGACGCGACCCGCGCCGACGCCGTCCGCGCCCAGGCCGACTTCGCCCGGTCGACGCAGATGCAGGCGGATTACGTCGCCAAGTCGCGCATCGACCAGACCCGCGCCGACCGCGACCGCACCGAGGCCTCCGTGAAGGCCATGGAGGCCGGCCTCCTCGCGGCCCGCGCCAACGTGGACGTGCTCCAGGCGCAGAAGCGCGAGGCGGAGAGCCTCGCGGCGGAACTCCGCACCGCCGTCGACCGGGCCCGGCGCGACCTCGACTTCACGGCGATCCGCGCGCCCTTCGACGGGGTGGTCGGCAACAAGGCCGTCGAGGCCGGCGCCTATGTCGGGCCCGGCACGCGGATCGCCGCGCTGGTCCCGCTCCAGAGCGTCCGGATCGACGCGAACTTCAAGGAGACCCAGGTCGAGCGCATGCGTCCCGGCCAGCCGGTGACCGTGACGGTCGACGCCTATCCGGACCGCGAGATCCACGCCGTGGTGGAATCGTTCTCGCCGGCCTCCGGCTCGGTGTTCAGCCTGCTGCCGCCCGACAACGCCACCGGCAACTTCACCAAGATCGTCCAGCGCCTGCCCGTGCGGGTGCGCGTGCCCGAGGAGGTCGCCCGCGAGGGCCTGCTGCGGCCGGGCCTGTCGGCGGTGGTCCGGGTCGATACCCGCACCGGCGCGGACCGCTCCGTCCTCGACCGCGCCTCCGCGCCGCGGCCGGTCAGCACCGCGAGCCGCTGAGACCGGCGATGGCCGCCAGTGCCGCCCTCGCGCCCGGCGCGCCGATCCGCGCCGCCGAGCCGCCCCTCGACCGCCGCCGCATGGTGGCGTTCGTCTGCATGGTCTTCGGCATGTTCATGGCGATCCTGGACATCCAGATCGTCTCGGCCTCCCTGAACGAGATCCAGGCCGGCCTCTCGGCCTCCGGCGACGAGATCCCCTGGGTCCAGACCAGCTACCTGATCGCCGAGGTCATCTCGATCCCGCTCTCCGGCACCCTGTCGCGGGTGCTCTCGACGCGCTGGATGTTCGCCATCTCGGCGGGCGGCTTCACGCTGATGAGCCTGATGTGCGCCACCTCCTCGTCGATCGGCGAGATGATCGTCTGGCGGGCGCTCCAGGGCTTCATCGGCGGCGGCATGATCCCGACCGTCTTCGCCGCGGCCTTCACGATCTTCCCGCCCTCGAAGCGGACGATCGTCTCGCCGATGATCGGCCTCGTGGCGACGCTGGCGCCGACGATCGGGCCGACGGTGGGCGGCTACCTGACCGACCTGATGTCGTGGCACTGGCTGTTCCTCATCAACGTCGTGCCGGGCATCTTCGTGACGGTCTCGACCTGGATCCTGGTCGATTTCGACGAGCCCAATTACGGCCTGATCCGGTCGTTCGACTGGGCCGGACTCGCCTTCATGGCCGGCTTCCTCGGCTGCCTCGAATACGTGCTGGAGGAGGGGCCCAACCACGACTGGCTGCAGGACGAGGCGGTCTTCGCCTGCGCAATCGTCTGCGGGACGTCGGCGCTGCTGTTCTTCTGGCGGGTCTTCACGGCGAAGCAGCCGATCGTCGATCTCAGGGCCTTCTCGGACCGGAACTTCGCCAGCGGCTGCGTGGCGAGCTTCGTGCTGGGCATCGGCCTCTACGGGCTGACCTACATCTACCCGGTCTACCTCGCCCGGGTGCGCGGCTACTCGGCGCTGATGATCGGCGAGACGATGTTCGTCTCGGGCCTGTGCATGTTCGCCACCGCGCCGATCGCCGGCCGGCTCTCGGGCAAGGTCGATCCCCGGATCATGATGGGGATCGGCTTCGTCGGCTTCGCCTGCGGCACGTGGATCGTCACGGGCCTCACCAAGGACTGGGACTTCTACGAGCTGCTCGTGCCGCAGATCCTGCGCGGCTGCTCGCTGATGCTCTGCATGATCCCGATCAACAACATCGCGCTGGGCACGCTGCCGCCGGCGCGGATGAAGAACGCCTCGGGGCTGTTCAACCTGACCCGCAACCTCGGCGGCGCGGTCGGGCTCGCGCTGATCAACACGATCCTCAACGACCGCTGGGACCTGCACCTCGCCCGGCTGCACGAGCGCTTCACCTGGGCGAACACGGCCGCGCTGGAGCGGCTCGACGCGATGCAGCGCGGCTTCGACGCCTACGGCAGCGCCGCCTCCGACATGGCGCTGAAGGCGATGACCAACACGGTGCGGATCCAGGGCCTCGTCATGGCCTTCGAGGACGTGTTCCTGTCCCTCACCGTCCTGTTCCTCGCGATGGCCTGCGCGGTCCCCATGATCCGGCGGCCGAAGGCCGGCGCGGGCGGGGGCGGCGGCCACTGACGGTCGGTCCCCGACGGGCGGGACCGACCCCGCGCGATCGGCCGGTGCGGAATCGGACGGCGCGTGCGACCTTCCGCGGCCGGGCCGCAGGATTGCGTTGGCGGTCGGCACCGCCGATCTGCTAGACAGGGCGGATGGCCGGCCCGAGAAGCCGGCGCCGAGACGGCCAGGATACGGCTTATGGACTTCCTCAACGCGATGGGCGGAACCGCCGGCGGTTTCTTCGGCGCCGTGATCCCGTTCCTGTTCGTGCTCACCGTCGTGGTGTTCGTGCACGAGATGGGCCACTTCCTGGTCGGGCGCTGGTGCGGGGTCGGCGTGCACGCCTTCTCGCTCGGCTTCGGTCCCGAGCTCTTCGGGTTCAACGACCGGCGCGGCACCCGCTGGAAGGTCTGCGCGATCCCGCTCGGCGGCTACGTGAAGTTCCACGGCGACGTGAACGGCGCCAGCATGCCCGATCCCGAGGCGGTCGCCCGGATGAGCCCGCACGAGCGGGCGATCAGCTTCCCGACCCAGCCCGTGTCCAAGCGCGCCGCGATCGTCGCCGCGGGCCCGGTGGCCAACTTCATCCTGGCGATCCTGCTCTTCGCGGGCGCCATCTGGCTCGGCGGCCGCTACGAGCTGCCCGCCCGGGTCTCGTCGGTGGAGCCGAACAGCGTCGCCGCCCAGGCCGGCTTCCAGCCCGGCGACGTGATCACCGCGATCGACGGCGAGAAGATCGGCGACTTCAACGCCATGTACCGCACGGTGACCGGCAGCGCCGGGACGCCGCTGACCTTCACGGTCGAGCGCAACGACCAGCCCATCACCATCCAGGCGACGCCGGCCACCTTCGAGGAGAAGACGCCGTTCGGCCGCCACCGGATCGGCCGGCTCGGCATCCGCTCGCCCGCGGGCTCCGAGGCGCGACTGGTGCAGTACGGGGCGCTCGACTCGCTCAATCTCGGCGTGAAGGAGACCTACTTCGTCGTCGAGCGCACCTTCTCGTATCTCGGCAAGCTCGTGACCGGGCGGGAATCCGCCGACCAGCTCTCGGGTCCGATCGGCATCGCCCGCGTCTCCGGCGAGGTCGCCAAGACCGGCGGCGTCGGCGGCCTGGTCGGGCTGATCGCCCTGCTCTCCGTCTCGATCGGCCTGCTCAACCTGTTCCCGGTGCCGCTGCTCGATGGCGGCCACCTGCTGTTCTACGCCTTCGAGGTGGTGCGCGGCCGCCCGCTGAGCGAGCGGGCCCAGGAGATCGGCTTCCGCATCGGTCTCGCCCTCGTGCTGATGCTGATGCTGTTCGCCGCCTGGAACGACATCCTCAACCTCGGCGCCTCCTGGCGGAACACCTGATCCGGGGCCGGCGGGGATCCGAGGATCGCCGCCGGATCTCCACCGGAAACGCTGCCCCAATCCCGCCGCGATCTCGCCCGGACACCGCCCGGATGACGCCCCGCCGGCGCGTCGAAATAGGGTTAACGGGACGTTCACGCGACTGCGAGCGGCGCGGAAAAGGGCCGGTCGCTCAGGCGTTTACGGCGCGTTCACCATGATCCGCGGTTTGCCCGTAAGCTGACCGCACCGTTAAGTGGCGCGAAGGCCACGACCCCCCAAAATCCCCTGACGATGGCCTCCCGCGCGTTTGCTTGGCAGGGGAATCCCGCTAAGAGCTACGCTTGGACCGAAGCCACGCTTGGACCAGGTGACGGGACGGCCGATCAACGGTCGCCCGTGACGGGCTAACCCCCGCGACCAGAACAGAAACGGGCGATTGCATGATGTCGTTGACGGGGAAGCCCCGACGTAAGTCGGTGCGGAAAACCATCGTCCTAGTCACTGCCGGTCTGGGTGTCGTCCTGAGCGGGGCTGCCCAGGCGCAGCAGATCGTCGTCCAGGGCAACCAGCGCGTCGATGCCGACACGATCCGGTCCTACGTGACCGGGACGGCGTCCGGCTCCGCCGAGGAGGCCCGCCGCAACCTGCTCGCTAGCGGGATGTTCTCCGACGTGAAGGTCGCCCAGTCGGGCGGCCGCACGGTGGTGACCGTCCGCGAGAACAACCTGATCAACCGCGTGGTCTTCGAGGGCAACAAGAAGATCGAGAAGGCCACCCTGGAAGGGGTGGTCGAGGCCAAGTCCCGCGGGCCCTACAGCGAGGCGATCATCAACGCCGACCTCGCGCGCATCCGCGACGTCTACAAGCGCTTCGGCCGCGGCACCGCCAAGGTGACCTACCGGACCGTCGACCTGCCCAACGGCCGCGTCGACGTGATCTACCAGATCGACGAGGGCGACAAGACCGGCATCCTCTCGATCAACTTCGTCGGCAACAACGCCTACTCGGAGCGGACGCTGAAGGGGCTGATGAGCTCCTCGGAGATGAACTTCCTGTCGTTCATCAAGACCTCCGACGTCTACGATCCCGACCGCATCACCAACGACCTCGACCAGGTCCGTCGCTACTACCTGAAGAACGGCTACGCCGACTTCCAGGTGGTCAGCGCCGACGCGCGCTACGTCGAGGGCGACAAGTCCGGCTACGTCATCACCATCACGGTGAGCGAGGGCGAGCAGTACCGGGTCGGCGCCGTCCAGGTGGATTCCCGCCTGCCGGGCCTCGACACCGCGAAGCTCGACAGCGACATCGCCACCTCCGTGGGCGACGTCTACAACGCCGACGACGTCGAGAAGACGCTCAACAACGTCACCCGCCAGGTCAACCGCGCCGGCTACCCGTTCGCGCAGGTCCGCCCGACCGGCCAGCGCGACCCGGCGAGCCACCAGGTCTCCCTCGGCTTCGTGGTCGAGGACGGCCCGCACGTCTACGTCGAGCGCATCAACATCCGCGGCAACACCCGCACCCGCGACTACGTCATCCGCCGCGAGCTCGATATCGCGGAGGGCGATGCCTACAACCGCGTGCTGACCGACCGCGCCGAGCGGCGCCTGAACGGCCTGGGCTTCTTCAAGAAGGTCCGCTTCTCGAACGAGCCGGGCTCGGCCCCGGACCGCGTGGTCATCAACATCGACGTCGAGGATCAGCCCACGGGTTCGTTCTCGGTGGCGGGCGGCTACTCCACCCAGGACGGCATCATCGGCGAGGTCTCGGTCTCCGAGTCGAACTTCCTCGGTCGCGGCCAGTACGTCCGCCTCGCCGGTACGGGCGGCCAGTACTCGCGCGGCGTCGACTTCTCGTTCACCGAGCCGTACTTCCTCGGCTACCGCCTCGCGGCGGGCTTCGATGCCTTCTACAAGTACTCCGACCTGACCCGGTACTCGCGCTACGAGACCACGGTGTACGGCGGTCAGCTGCGCCTCGGCCTGCCGATCACCGAGGAGTTCGGCATCACGCTGCGCTACTCGCTGTACAACACCGAGCTGAAGGTGCCGAACACCCTCAAGCGGCCGTACAACGACTGCTCGATCCCGATCCCCGGCTACACCGCCACCTACGCGGCGGGCACGATCGACCCGAACACCGGCCGCAACATCGGCGGCCAGTCGATCTACCCGAACTGCGCGTATGACGGCGAGGCCTCGATCGCCATTAAGGGCTCGCAAGGCAACACGCTGACCTCGCTGGCCGGCCTGACGCTCGCCTACTCGACCCTCGACGTGATCGGCGCGCCCCGCAACGGTCTCTACGCCGAGCTGAAGCCCGACGTCGCGGGCCTGGGCGGCGACTCCAAGTTCTTCCGCGTGACCGCCGACGCGCGGTACTACAAGGAGATCTTCGAGGACGTGGTCGGCTTCATCCGCTTCCAGGGCGGCCACATCTCGTCGCTCAACAACGACCCGCTGCGGGTGACCGACCAGTTCTTCCTCGGCCCGTCGCTGGTCCGCGGCTTCGCGCCGAACGGCATCGGTCCGCGCGACGTCGGCATCGCCGACGCCCGCTCGAACGCCATCGGCGGCTCGACCTACGTCGGCGGCACCCTCGAAGTGCAGTTCCCGCTGCCCCTCGTTCCGCGGGATCTGGGCCTGAAAGGCGCGCTCTTCGCCGATGCCGGCACGCTGTTCGGCTATCACGGCCAGCGGAACTTCAACGTGAACGGCGACGCCTTCATCAACGGCATCTCGCCGACGACCGGGAAGTGCAACTTCAACGCCTTCACGATCGGCGTGGAGCCGGAATGCGTGAACGTCCGCGACACGGCGGCGATCCGCTCCTCGATCGGCGCGTCCATCCTGTGGAACTCGCCGCTCGGCCCGATCCGGTTCGACTACGCCTACGCTCTGTCCAAGGACGAGGGTCAGAAGGTGTTCGTCCCGATCCTCGGCAAGTTCGGCCATATCGGCGCGGATCAGGTCCAGGCCTTCCGCTTCTCCGGCGGCTCGCGCTTCTGATAAAAAACACGCGCGCCGGCCGGATTCTCCCGGCCGGCGCGTTGTCGGACATGACAGATCCCGTCTTCTTCACCGCCGCCACCGGCCTCACCCTGGCCGAGATCGCGGCCGCCGCCGGCCTCGGCCTCCCCGAGGGAGCGGATCCGGATCGCCGGTTCAGCGGCGCGGCCTCCCTGGAGAGTGCCGGTCCGGACCACCTCGCCTACATGGACAACGCCCGCTACGGCGACGCCCTCGCGGCGACGCGTGCGGGCGTGTGCCTCATCTCGCCCCGCTTCGCGGCGCGCTGCCCCGCCGGAACCGTCGCCCTCGTCAGCCGCGATCCCTACCGCGCCTACGCGGCCCTGCTCGGCCGCCTGCACCCGGACGCGCTGCGTCCCGGTTCCCAGTTCGCGGTCCGCGGCGTCGCCTCCGGCGCCCACGTCCATCCCGAGGCCCGGCTCGAGGACGGGGTCACGGTCGATCCCGGCGCGGTGATCGGGCCGGGAGCCGAGATCGGCGCCGGCACGGTGATCGGGCCGAACGCCGTCATCGGGCCGGGCGTCCGGATCGGGCGCGACTGCGCGATCGGCGCGGGCACGACCCTCAGCCACGCCCTCCTCGGCAACCGGGTGATCCTGCATCCGGGGGCCCGGCTCGGACAGGACGGGTTCGGCTTCGCCATGGGCGCCACCCACCTCAAGGTGCCGCAAGTCGGGCGGGTCATCGTGCAGGACGACGTCGAGATCGGTGCCAACACCACGGTCGACCGGGGCGCCTCGCGCGACACGGTGATCGGGGAGGGCACCAAGATCGACAACCTCGTGCAGATCGCCCACAACGTCGTGATCGGGCGCCACTGCGTCATCGTGTCGGGGGTCGGCATCTCGGGCTCGACCACGCTGGAGGATTACGTCGTCCTCGGCGGGCAGGTCGGCGTCGTCGGCCACCTGCGCATCGGTCGCGGCGCGCAGATCGCCGGCTCGTCCAACGTCAACCGCGACGTGCCGCCGGGCAGCCGCTGGGGCGGGACGCCCGCCAAGCCGGTGCGGGCTTGGTTCCGCGAGCTGACGACGCTCGCGCGGCTCGCGGAACGCTCGGGCAAGGAGCCCGCCGGAGACGACGCCTGACCGGGAAGGCCTTGCGCTTCCGGCGATTTCTTCCGAATAGGGCGGTCGGCGCCCCGGTGGCGGCCGGATTGCGGGCCGCCGATGGCGGCAAGTCGAGGTGCGGATTTCGATGAGTGAGGCGGCGCGCGAGACCGGCAGCGAGCTGGGCATAGCCGATATCCAGACGCTGCTGGAGCTGCTGCCGCACCGCTACCCGTTCCTGATGGTCGACCGCATCGTCGAGATCGACCGGGACGAATCCTGCGTCGGCATCAAGAACGTTACGGCCAACGAGCCGCAGTTCATGGGCCACTTCCCCGACATGCCGGTCTTCCCGGGCGTGCTCCTGATCGAGGGCATGGCGCAGACGGCGGGGGCGATCTGCTGCCGCCACATCCGGGCGGACGGGCGGAACACCAAGCAGGTGTTCTTCATGACCATCGACAAGTGCAAGTTCCGCAAGCCCGTCACCCCCGGCGACCAGGTGCGCTTCCACATGACGAAGCTGAACCAGCGCCGGACCATGTGGTGGTTCCGCGGCGAGGCCCGGGTCGACGGCACGCTGGTCGCGGAGGCCGAGATCAGTGCCATGCTGGTGACGGAGTGACCGCCCCCGTCATCCACCCGAGCGCCGTGATCGAGTCCGGCGCCCGCATCGGCGACGGTGCGCGGATCGGCCCCTTCTGCCATGTCGGGCCCGAGGTCGTGCTCGGCGCGGACTGCGAACTCATCAGCCACGTGGTCCTGGCGGGCCGCACCGCGATCGGCCCCCGCACGCGGATCTTCCCCTTCGCGTCGATCGGCCACCAGCCGCAGGACCTGAAATACCGGGGCGAGGCCTCGACCCTGACGATCGGCGCCGACTGCCTGATCCGCGAGGGCGTCACCATGAACCCGGGCACCAGCGGCGGCGGCCTGGAGACCGTGGTCGGCGACCACTGCACCTTCCTGGCCAACTCGCATGTCGGCCACGATTGCCGGGTCGGCGCCCACGTGATCTTCTCCAACAACGTCATGCTGGCGGGCCATTGCAGCGTCGGCGACTACGCGATCCTGGGCGGCGGCGCCGCCGTGATCCAGTTCGCGCGGGTCGGCGCGCACGCCTTCGTGGGTGGCCTGTCGGGCCTGGAGAACGACTGCATCCCCTACGGCATGGTACTCGGCAACCGGGCCTACCTGTCGGGGCTCAACATCATCGGGCTGCAGCGCCGCGGCTTCGCCCGCGAGGACATCCACGCGCTGCGGCGCGCCTACCGCCTGCTCTTCGCCCCCGAGGGCACGCTGATGGAGCGGGTGGAGGACGTGGCCGCGACCTTCGAGTCCCACGCGGCGGTCGCCGAGATCCTCGACTTCATCCGCCTCGGCGGCAAGCGCTCGATCTGCACGCCGCGCGAGGTTCCGACCCCGATCAGCGCCGCCTGAGCGGCCGGGCCGTGACCGAGGCCGATCCCGCCCCCGCCCCAGAGGGGGCCCTGGTCCTGATCGCGGGGGCGGGGCGCCTGCCGGAGCTCGTCGCCGAGTCGCTCCGCCGGGCGCGCCGGCCCTTCCGGGTGATCGCGCTGCGCGGCTTCACCGGACCGGCCCTGCGCGCCGGCGCCGACGCCACGGTCGACCTCCTCGATCTCGCGGCCACCCTGAAGCTGCTGCGGCTCTGGGGGCCGGCGACCGTGGTGCCGGCGGGCGGCGTCTCCCGCCCGAGCCCGGCCGCGATCCTCAACGCGGGCGCCGCCCTGCGCAACCGCGAGGCCCTGCGGGCGATCGCCGGCGGCGGGGACGACCGCCTGCTGCGGGCGGCGGTCACGCTGGTCGAGGAGGCGGGCCACCGGGTCGTCGGCGTCCACGAGGCCGCGCCGGACCTGCTCTGCCCGGACGGCCCCCTCGGGCGCCGGGTCCCGGACGCGGAGGCGGCCGCCTCGATCCGCACCGGGCGCGGCGTCCTCGACGCCCTCTCGCCCTACGATCTGGGGCAGGCGGTCGTCCTGGCCGGCGACCGGATCCTCGCCGTGGAGGGGCCGGAGGGCACGGACCGCATGCTGGCCCGGGCGCGGGCCCTGGGGCGGCGCCCCTTCGGGTTCGGCCGGGCGATGCCCGCGACCGTGCTGGTGAAGGCTCCGAAGGTCGGCCAGGACCGCCGCATCGATCTCCCGGCCGTCGGCGCCCGCACCGTGCGCAACGCGGCCCGGGCAGGCTGCGCCGGGCTCGCCCTGGAGGCCGGCGGGACCCTGGTCATCGACCGGGCGGCGACGGCCGCGGAGGCCGACCGCCTCGGCCTGTTCGTGGTTGGGTACGGGGGCGCGCCGTGACCGGCCGGCCCCGCACGATCTGGCTCGTGGCCGGCGAGGATTCCGGCGACCAGCTCGGCGCCAAGCTGATGCGCGCCCTGCGCGAGGCCGCGCCCGACACCGTCTTCGGCGGCGTCGGCGGCGAGGCCATGGCGGAGGCGGGGTTCGCGTCCCTGTTCCCCCTCGATGACGTGGCGGTGATGGGCTACCTGCCGGTCCTCGCCCGGGCGCGGACCCTGCTCCGCCGCATCCGCGAGACCGTCGAGGCGACGATCCGCGCCCGGCCCGACGTGCTGGTGATCATCGACAGCCCGGGCTTCACCCACGCGGTGGCGCGGCGGGTGCGCAGGGCGGCCCCCGGCATCCCGATCATCGACTACGTGTCCCCGAGCGTCTGGGCGTGGCGGCCGTGGCGGGCGAAGGGCATGCGGCCGTTCATCGACCACGTGCTGGCCCTGCTCCCGTTCGAGCCCGACGCGCATCTGCGGCTCGGCGGCCCGCCCTGCACCTATGTCGGGCACCCGCTGATCGAGCGCCTCCCGGAGCTGCGGCCCGGCGCGGCCGAGCGGGGGCGGCGCGAGGCCGTTCCCTACAGCCTCGTGGTCCTGCCGGGCTCCCGGCGGTCCGAGATCGAGCGGCTGATGCCGGTCTTCGGCGCGGCGCTGGCCCGCGTCGCCGAGGGCCTGGCGGTCGAGACGGTCCTGCCCGCCGTGACCCGGCACAGGGCCCTGATCGAGCGGCTGTCGGCCGGGTGGCCGGTGCCGGTCCGCATCGTCACCGGCGAGGCGCCGAAATACGCGGCCTTCCGGGAGGCCCGGGCGGCGCTCGCCGCCTCCGGCACGGTCACGCTGGAGCTGGCGCTCGCGGGCGTCCCGATGGTCGTGGCCTACAAGGTCTCGCGGGCGGAGGAGTTCATCGCCCGCCGGCTGATCCAGGTCCCGAGCATCGTGCTGCCGAACCTGATCCTCGCCGAGAACGCGATGCCGGAATTCGTCCAGGCCGACTGCACCCCGGAGCGCCTCGCCGGCGCCCTGCGGCCGCTCCTGGCCGGCGGTCACGAGCGCGACGTCCAGCTCGCCGCCCTCGGCCGCATCGACGGGCTGATGCGGCTCGCCGCGGCGGACACGCCGAGCCGGGCCGCGGCGCGGATCGTCCTGCGCGCGGCCGGGGGGCAGGGAGCGGATCCGGCGGCGTGACGGCGCCGCTCAGCCGGCGCGACGGCCGCAGCGGATATAGGTCGAGGTCCCGCGGCTGCTCGACCAGGTCAGGTGCTCGCCGTCGACCTGCAGGCGGACCTGCGACGACCAGTGGCGGCCGCGATCGCTGCACTCGGCGGCCGTGACCCAGGCGCCGCCGCTCCGCCGCACGTCGTGGAACAGGCACAGCGTGCGGCCCGCGCGGGCGCGGTCCTGCGTGATCGTGGCCGGGATGTAGCCGCGGCGGCGCGAGCGCGCTCCGCAGGCCTCCGGCGTCGGGCCCCAGACACCGACATACTCGGCGGCGGGCACCGCGGTGGGCACGGCGGCGGCCGGAGCGGCGCCCGGGGCCGGGCGGGCATTCGCCGTGGTCGCGGGCGGCGCGGCGGCACTCTGCGGGGCCGCCGGCGCCGGAGAGGCCGCCATGGCGGTCTGGCCGGGCGGCTCGGCCGGGGCGGTGAGCGGGTCGGGCTCGTCGAGCATCACGACGCGGCGCGCGGGGCGCGGCGCGGCGGACCCCGCCGCGGACGGGCTCGCTTCCGGCGGGGACGGGCGGAACGGCAGGTCCTCGGTGAGGTAGGCGGCGCTGTAGGCGAACAGGCCCACCCAGCCGAGGATGAGGAGGGTCGGCAAGGCGAAGCGACGCCAGGAGCCGGAACGCGCCCCGTCGCCCGGATCCGCCAGAACGACCGCCCCCATGGTCCGCCCCCCTCTCGTCCGCTCAGCGGCCGAAGATGCCCTTCAGGAACTGCGCCGTGCGGTTGCGCTTGCGCTTGCGCTCCAGCTCCGACGCGTCCCTGAGCCACGCCACCTGGACCACGCGCCGCTCGCCCTCGAAGGGCTCGTGGCCGTGCCAGGAATTGTCCGCCCGCAGGAACGCGAACATCGTGCCCATGGTCGGCGGGACCTCCACCGCGAAGGGCTCGTAGTTGCGGCCGTCGTAGAGCACCCGCAGGCGGCCGGCCGCCGGGGCGTCCCAGGCGTCGTTCATGTAGACGAGCAGGGTGAGCACCTTCGACGGGCCGTCGGTGTGGATCGAGCCGTATTTCAGCTGGCTGCGGCGCATGATGGTCGTCAGGCGCGGGCAGGAGACGAGGTCGATGCCGAACTTCTCGCCGAGGATCTTCGAGAAGGCGTCGCTCTCCAGCTCGTCGATCAGCGCCTTGAACCGGCCCTTCAGGGTGACCTCGTCGACCGTGAGGTAGCCGGGCTTGGCGATGTCCGGGAAGTCGCGCCGGATGTCGTCGATCGCGTCGGGATTCAGGACGTTGCTGCCGAGGGTGTAGGCGTAGGGCTCGCGCGAGACGGGCGCGGCGCGCACGGCGGAGATGTCGAGGATCGAGAGAGCGGACATCGCTGGGTCCCTTGGCTCCGGCGCCGGTCGGCCGGCACGCGGGGCGCCGGAGACGCGTGCCGGGGGGCCGGTCCAGCCGTCGTGCCGGGGCCGCCCGCGCAGGCGTCCACGACCACAAATCTACAGCTGCTTCCGGCGATCCCGGAATCTCCTAATCCGCCGATTGCGGCGGTCCGACGGCGAAAGCGGCCCGGTGGCGCATTCCGGTGACAGTCTCGGGCGGCCCGCTTGTGCAGGATGGCGCCAGACCCGCGGGCTTTCTTCCCGGGTGCGTACCGGAACCCGTGCCCGATGAGGCCGTTGGCCCTCGCTCTGCTGTTCGCCCACCTCGCCGCCGTCGCGGCCGGGGTCGAGGCCCGTGCGCAGTCGCGGCCGCCGCGCGGCTCGATGACGGCCCGCATGACCTGCGCCGAGGCGATGGCCCTGGTGAAGAACGAGGGCGACGTGATCATCGCCGCCGGGGCGGCGCCGGAGCGGTTCGTCAGCAATCCCGGCCAGTGCAGCGGCGCGGAGATCGCCGAGCTGCGCTTCGCCCCGACGCGCGACAACCCGCAATGCCCGATCGGCTACCATTGCCGCGAGCCCGGCTTCGAGGAGTGGAACTGGTAGCCGCGGCGCCCGCGTAAATCGCCGCACCGCCGGAACGTGACCAAAGTTTCACGCGACAGCGCGGGCCGAGTGCCACTATCTGGCCATCTGCCGGGGCCAAGGCCGCCGGCGGCGCCCCGGGCGGGCGCGCGCGGATGGGGGATCGACGGTGGCAGCACTCAGGACCGGACTGGGCATCCAGGCCGTGCTCACGGCCCTGGCCGCGCTGATCCTGCTGGCGTTTCCCGGAATCCCGAGCCCGCCGCTCTACGTCTCCCTCGCCGGCTTCGCCATGGCGGGCATCCTGATCGCCGCGAACGGCATCTCGGCCTACCTGAAGGTCTTCGTCTCGGTCTACGGCGTCGGCTACCTGCTGCTCGCCGGATCGAAGACGATCGCCGCCATGGGGCTGCTGCCGCCGGTGATCGCCGCGCTGCTCCCGCCGGCCTTCGCCGCTACCGGCGCGGTGGTCTTCGCCGCCATCGTGCTCGGCATCTCGCATCTCGAGCCGATCCGCGCGATCACCAACATCGCCGACCCGTACTTCGCCAATCGCGACAAGCCGACCAAGGAGATCGGCCTGTTCCGCTGGTTCGGCACCACCGAGGGCCGGATCGGCCGCAACCTCGTGGCGCTGTCGATCTTCGTGAACTTCGCCGACGTGGCGCTGACGCTGCGGTTCAACTTCTTCTACCGCGACATCTACAACTCGCTCCAGGAATACGATGCGAACGCGTTCTGGTACCAGCTGCTCTGGGTGTTCGTGCCGCTGGCCACGCTGAACATCGCCATCGGCATGTTCGACCTGTTCGTCGATTCCTCGCTGCTCATCCGCTGGCGCACGTGGCTGACCCACAGCCTGTACGAGCGCTGGCTCGGCAACGGCACGCATTACCGGATCCCGTTCACCGACGAGGAAGCGGACAACCCGGACCAGCGCATCCAGGCCGACGTCAACAGCTTCATCGTGCAGACCACGACGCTGTCGATCCGGCTCCTCAGCCAGGCCGCGCAGCTCGTCTCGTTCATCGTGATCCTCTGGACCCTGTCGCGCGACTTCGTCGTGCCGTTCACCGACACGGTGATCCCGGGCTTCCTGGTCTGGCTGGTGATCGCCTACGCGGTGGTCGGCACGTGGCTCACCCACCTGATCGGCCGGCCGCTCATCGGGCTGGACTTCCGGCAGGAGCAGGTCGAGGCGAATTTCCGCTTCGCGCTGGCCCGGAACCGCATCTACTCCGAACAGATCGCCCTGCTGCGCGGCGAGCGGGCAGAGGCCTCGCGGCTCTCGAGCCTGTTCCACAGCGTGATCGACAACTATGTCGGGATCATCTTCCGCCGCATCAAGCTCATCGCCTTCACGTTCAGCTACCGGCAGGCGAGCGTCATCTTCCCGATGGTGCTGGCGGCCCCGTCCTTCTTCGCCAAGAAGATCACGCTGGGCGCGCTCCAGCAGACGTCCCAGGCCTTCAGCCAGGTGCAGAGCTCGCTGTCGTTCTTCGTGGACTCGTACACGACGCTGGCCGCCTACAAGGCCAATACCATCCGTCTCGGCTCGTTCCGAAGGGCCATGACGAAGGCCGAGGCGCTGGAGGCGGCGGGCTACGGCCTCGTCCAGGGGAACGAGAGCACCGGCGACGTCACCGCGCGCGGCCTCGTCCTCGCCCTGCCGAACGGGAAGCCGATCGTCACCGCCGACGCGCTGACCCTGCCGCGCGGCGGCGCGACCCTGGTCACGGGTCCCTCCGGCTCCGGCAAGTCGACCCTGTTCCGGGCGATCGCGGGGATCTGGCCGTTCGGCAAGGGCCGGGTCGACGTGCCCGCCGGGCAGTCGGCCCTGCTGCTGCCGCAGCGGCCCTACATTCCGCAGGGGACCCTGCGCGGCGCCGTTGTCTACCCGAACACCACCGACCAGTTCTCGGACGCGGCGATCCGGGACGCCCTGACGGCCGCCCAGCTCCCCCACCTCGTCGACCATCTCGACGAGAGCGACACCTGGGAGCGGCGGCTGTCGGGTGGCGAGCAGCAGCGGCTCGCCATCGCCCGCGCGCTGCTGGCCAAGCCCGAATGGCTGTTCCTCGACGAGGCGACGGCCTCCCTCGACGAGCCCTCCGAGGCCGCCCTCTACCGGATGCTGCGCGAGCAGCTCCCCGGCACGACGATCGTGTCGATCGGCCATCGCTCGACGCTGGACGCCTTCCACGACCGGCGCATCGCGCTCGAGCCGGAGAGCGGTGTCTTCGTCCCGCGGGTGCAGAGGCAGCCGCTGCCGGCGGAGTGAGAGGCTGCAACAGCTCCTCCCCCTCTGAGGGGCGGGGCCGCGCCCTCTCCGTCATCACGAGCGCGGCGAAGTGACCAGGGCAGCGCGACATCCTGGAGATGTGGCGCGACCCTGGATTGCTTCGCTTCGCTCGCAAGGACGTCGGTTGCGGGGCTTACGCCTTGCGCAACCCCGCGGCGGCCCGGGCCGCCCGCTCGATCGCCGCCGGATCCGGCGTGCCGGGCTTCACCACCCAGCTGCCGCCGACGCAGAGCACGGACGGGATCGACAGCCAGTCCGGGGCGCTCAGCTCGGTGATCCCGCCCGTCGGGCAGAACCGCACCGCGCCGAACACCGCCGCGTGCGCCTTCAGCGCCTTGATCCCGCCCGCGGCCTCCGCCGGGAAGAACTTGAACCGGTCGAGCCCGTGGTCGAGGCCGCGCATGATGTCGGCCGCCGTCGCGACGCCGGGCAGGTAGGGCACGCCGTTGGCCTTGGCGGCGTCGGTCAGCGGCTCGGTGAGGCCCGGCGAGACGATGAACTCGGCCCCCGCCGCCAGGGCCTTCTCGAGATCGCGCGGGTTGAGCACCGTCCCGGCGCCCACCACCGCGCCCTCGACCCGGGTCATCTCCCGGATGACGTCGAGGGCGGCCGGGGTCCGCAGGGTGACCTCCAGGGCGGTCAGGCCGCCCTTCACCAGGGCCTCGGCGATGGGCCGCGCCTGCGCCGCGTCGTCGATCACCAGGACCGGAATGACGGGCACGGAGCGCATCAGCGCGTCGATGCTGGTCAGATCGTTCATGGTCGGCAACTCCCTCTCGGTTTCAGAGGCCGGCGGCGGCGAGCATCGCGGAGGCGCCCCGCTCCGCCGTGTCGGCCCCGTGACGCATGAACGCGAACAGCTCCCGCCCGGTGCCCTGCGCCGGCTCTGGCGCCTCGGCCTCGGGGCGGGTGGCGAGCTCTGCCTCGTCGACCAGCACCTCCAGCAGCCCGTCGGCCGCGCTGAGGCGGACGATGTCGCCGTCGCGGATCCGCCCGATCGGGCCGCCGCCGAGCGCCTCGGGGCTCAGGTGGATGGCGGCCGGCACCTTGCCGGACGCGCCCGACATCCGCCCGTCCGTCACCAGGGCGACCTTGTGGCCGCGGTCCTGCAGCACGCCCAGCGGCGGCGTGAGCTTGTGGAGCTCCGGCATGCCGTTGGCCCTCGGGCCCTGGAACCGGACCACGACCACGACGTCGCGCTCCAGCTCACCGGCCTTGAACGCCTTCAGCACCTCGTCCTGGTCGGAGAAGACCCGGGCCGGGGCCTCGATGGTGCGGCGATGCTCCTCGACGGCGCTGGTCTTGAACGTCGCCCGGCCGAGATTGCCCTTCACGAGCCGCATGCCGCCGTCGGGCTGGAACGGGTTGCCGGGCCGGCGCAGCATCGTGTCGTCGAGGCTCTCCGGCACGGCGTCCTCGAAGACCAGCTCCTCGCCGTCGAGCTTCGGGTCGCGGGCGTGGTCGCGCAGCGTCTGGCCCGACACGGTCAGGATGTCGTCGTGCAGGAGGCCCGCGTCGAGCAGGGCCGCCATCACGAAGCTCATGCCGCCCGCGGCGTGGAAGTGGTTCACGTCGCCGGCGCCGTTCGGGTAGACGCGGGCGATCAGCGGCACGGCGCTGGACAGGCGGTCGATGTCCTCCCAGTCGATGACGATGCCGGCCGCGCGCGCGATGGCCGGCAGGTGGATCGCGTGGTTGGTGGATCCGCCCGTTGCGAGCAGGCCGACCGCTGCGTTGACGATCGCCTTCTCGTCGACGCAGAGGCCGAGCGGCCGGTAGTCGTTGCCGGCGCCGCCGATCTCGGTGAGCCGGTGGATCGCCGCCCGGGTCACGGCCTGGCGCAGCTTGGTGCCGGGGTTGATGAAGGACGCGCCCGGCATGTGCAGGCCCATCATGTCCATCATCATCTGGTTGGAGTTGGCCGTGCCGTAGAACGTGCAGGTCCCGGCCGCGTGGTAGGAGGCGGACTCGGATTCGAGCAGCTCCGCCCGGCCGACCTTGCCCTCGGCGTAGAGCTGGCGGATCCGCTGCTTCTCCTTGTTGGCGAGGCCCGACGGCATGGGCCCGGCCGGGATCAGGATCGTCGGCAGGTGGCCGAAGCGGAGCGCCCCGATCAGCAGGCCCGGCACGATCTTGTCGCAGATGCCGAGCAAAGCCGCGCCGTCGAACATGCCGTGGCTCAGCGCGACCGCGGTGGAGAGCGCGATCGTGTCCCGGGAGAACAGCGACAGCTCCATGCCGCTCTGCCCCTGCGTGACGCCGTCGCACATGGCCGGCGTGCCGCCCGCGACCTGCGCGGTGGCGCCGCGCTCCCGGGCGAACAGCTTGATCTGCTCCGGGTAGCGCCCGTACGGCTGATGGGCCGAGAGCATGTCGTTGTAGGCGGTGACGATGCCGATGTTCATCACCGTCCGCTCGTCGCGGATCGCCGCCTTGTCCTCGCCGGAGGCCGCGAAGCCGTGGGCGAGGTTGCCGCAGGCGAGCTTACCGCGCCGGACCCCCGCCTCGCGCTCGCGGGCGATCAGGTCGAGATAGGCGCGCCGGGTCTCGCGGGAGCGCGCCACGACGCGCTCGGTGACCGCCGCGACCTCGGGATGAAGCTCGGTCATGCTCGTTCCTCCAGGCTCGGTGCCGACGGGCGCGCGGCCGAGGCCGCGAGTCGGGATCGGCCGCGCGCCCGCGTCGGTGGCCGGTATCTAAGGGGTGCGCCGCGGGATGTAACCCGGGGCGGGCGCCGGCGACGCCGCGACGGCCGCCCGCCGGCTCAGGAAACCCCGCGTCCAGGGCAGCGAACGCTCACGCTCTCGATCGATGCCACTCACATCGTCATCACGAGCGAAGCGAAGTGACCCAGGGCAGCGCGACCCTGGATTGCTTCGCTGCACTCGCGAAGACGGTGCGCTCACGCCTCTGCCTGGACGCCCGACGGCAGCACGTCTCGAAGCGCTCCTTCGAGGCCTGCCTCAGGACGGGGTCGAACCGCGGAGACCCGGCGCGCTCCCGGACTCAGTACTCCCAGAAGATGCGCTGCAGCTCCTTGGTGTCGCTGGTCTTGGTGAGCGCCACGGCGGCGAGGATCTTGGCCTTGGCGGGATTGAGGTCGTGGGCGACCACCCAGTCGTACTTGTCGTCGGGCTGCTCGGCGTTGCGCAGCACGAATCCGTCCGGCACGCGCGACGAGCGGATCACGACGGCGCCCTTGGAGCGGATCTCCTTCAGCTTGTCGACGAGGTAGCCGGGGACCGAGCCGTTGCCGGTGCCGGCGTTGACGATCGCCTTGGCGCCGGCCTGAAGCTCGGCGTCGTAGACGCCCGGGATCATGTTGCCCGAGCCGTAGACAATGCCGACCAGCGGCAGGCTGTCGATCTGGTCGATGTCGAACTCGGAGCTCATGTTGTGCCGCTTCGTCAGCGAGCGGAAGAAGTAGGTCTTGCCCTCGACCACCATGCCGAGCGGTCCCCACTGGCTGTAGAAGGCGCTGGGCACGATGTTGGTCCGCTTGTTCACGTCGCGGCCGCACTGGATGTAGTCGTTCATCGTCACGGTGACGCCCTGGCCGATCGCCTCCTTGCTGGCGGCGACCGTGACGGCGTCGAGCAGGTTGAGGGCGCCGTCGGCCGAGATCGCCGTGCCCGGCCGCATCGAGCCGACCACCACGATCGGCTTGTCGCTCTTCACCACGAGGTCGAGGAAGAACGCGGTCTCCTCCAGCGTGTCGGTCCCGTGCGTGACCACGATTCCGTCGACGTCGTCCTGCTTCAGGAGCTGGGACACGCGCTTGCCGAGCTGGACCAGCTGGGCGTCGGTGAAGCTCTCGGAGGCGATCTGGAAGACCTGCTCGCCGCGGACGTTGGCGATGGTGTTCACCTGCGGCACGGCGGCGATCAGCTTGTCGACCGGCACCTTGGCGGCCGTGTAGGTGGCGCTGTTCGCGGCGTCGGCGCCGGCGCCCGCGATCGTCCCGCCGGTGGCGAGGATCACGACGTTCGGCTTCTTCGCCGCGGCGGCCGTGCCGGCCTCGGGCATCTCGCGCGCGACGAGGGGCGCCGCCCCGAATCCGCTGGCCAGGGCCAGGGCGAAGACCGCTCCGCGCAGGGGAAGAGCCGCGCCGCTTCGGCAGGAGAACATCGGAGATCCTCGACGGTTGACGGGAGAGCGAGTCGGACTCGACGCGGGGATGGTAGCCGCGCCCCGGCTCGAGGCAAGGATCATGCAGGGCGCCGACGTGCAGGGCGCGACGGATCGTTACGCAAGCTCGGGCGTTGATGGGGGTTGCTGTCCGCTCGGAGTTTGATCCCATGCTGCATCTCGCCGGCCTGCTCGAGGAACTCGAGCGGAGCGAGCCCGCGCGGGCCGCGATGTCGATCCTCGAGACCTCCCTCGCGCGCCGCTCGACGGAGGAGCAGGGCGCGTTCTGGCGCGCCGTCGACATCTACTACGTCTCGCGGAAGGCCCCGCCGGAGGCGACCGTGCCGGGCCAACTCGGACCGGGCAAATCCGTGGCGAGCGAGGCCGCGCCGGAGCTGGCCGCCGCGTCCTGAGCCCGGCCTCCGGATCCGATCGCGGCGCTCAGGCGCTCGCCGGCACGGCCGGCGGCATGCCGGCGCCGCTCTCGGGCTCGCTGCCCGCGCGCACCGCCTCGCGGGTCTCGGGCATCAGCGCGAAGTAGAGGACGAAGCCGAGCGCCGCGATGGCCGCCAGCGCCAGGAAGGCGGTGGAGTAACCCGCCGACACGATGATCACGCCGGCCAGCGTCGCGCTCAGGGAGGCGCCGATGCCCTGGGCCGTCGCCACGGCGCCCTGGGCCGCGTTGAACCGGCCGCCGCCGCGGGTCAGGTCGGCGACGACGATCGGGAACAGCGCGCCGTAGACGCCGGCCCCGATGCCGTCGAGGAGCTGGACGCCCACCAGCCAGAACGGGTTGTCCGACAGCGTGTACAGGACGCCGCGCAGCGCCAGGATGCCGAAAGCGGTGAGGAAGATCGGCTTGCGGCCGATCACGTCGGCCTTCGCGCCCACGAAGATCGCCACCGGCACCATCACGCACTGCGCCGCCACGATGCAGACCGCGATCAGCGAGGTCGCGTGGTCCTTGCCCGAGATGTGCGTCAGGAGCTGGCCCACCGAGGTCAGCATCGCCGCGTTGGCGAGGTGGAAGATCGCGCAGAGCACCGCGAAGATCAGCAGCGCCCGGTTCTGCAGCAGGGTGGCGAGGCCGGAGGGCTTCTCCTGAGCCTGCTCCTCCGCCTCGGTCATGCCGCGGGCGAGGTCGTTGTCGATGGCGTCGGCCGGCACCATCAGCATGGCGCCGATGGACAGCGCCGCCAGGATGCCCATCAGCCAGAACACGACCACCGGCCCGAAGAAGTAGGCGAGCCCGCCCGCCAGGGCGGCGGAGACCGCGTTGCCGGCGTGGTTGAAGCCCTCGTTCCGGCCGATCCGCTTGGCGAACATCTTCGGCCCGACGAGGCCGAGCGTGATCGCGGCCAGCGCCGGCGGGAAGATCGTCCCGGCGACGTGAGCGATCGATTGGGTGGCGGTGACGAGGTAGAAGTTCGTGATGAACGGCAGGACGAGGCAACTGGCCGTCACTGCGATGGCGCCGCCGATCACCACCGCGCGCTTGTGGTTGGTGGCGTCGATCAGCGCGCCGGCGGGCGTCTGCGCCACGAGGCCGAGGATGCCCGCGATGGTCATCACGAGACCGGTCGTGGCCTCGTTCCAGCCCTGGTCGGGGCCGCGCACGGCGATCAGGTAGATGGCGAGGTAGGGGCCGAGGCCGTCGCGCACGTCGGCGAGGAAGAAGTTGAGCGCGTCGAGGCCGCGCAGGGCCTTGGCCGAGGGTGTCCGGCCGCCGGCGCCGCGGGCGCCCGTCTCGATGCTGTTCATCCTGCCGCGATCCCCCGACCGACGGACGGCGCGGCCCCGATCCGGGCCGTGCCGTCGCACGCGGGGCTCGACGCCCGCGCGCGCCATCGGTTCCCGCGCGGCGCGGGCCTCACGCGGGATGTGAACGGTTCTCCGGCCCGCACGGGCCTCAGGCCGTGTCGGTGCCGGCCGAAGCGTCGGGATTCCCGACAGCGTCTGTCGTCTCTTCCGACAGATCGGTGCCCGGCGCGCCGAGGCCGTAGCGCTCGATCTTGGCGTAGAGGAGCTGCCGCTGGATGCCGAGCCGGCGGGCGGCCCGGGCGCGGTTGCCGTCGGCCTCGCGGAGCGCGGCCGCGATCATGGTCCGCTCCAGGCGAGCCACGGCCCCGGGCAGGTCGCCGGCGAGCCAGTCGGCCGCGCCGTCCTCGCCGCGGCGGTCGAGTCGCGCGGCCGGCAGATCGATGGCCTCGGCCGCGATCACGCCGCCGCGCACCAGCATGGCGGCGCGCTCCACGACGTTGCGCAGCTCGCGGACATTGCCGGGCCACTCGTAGGCGAGCAGGCGCGAGGCGGCCCCACCGCTCAGGCGCTTGCCCGAAGGGACCAGGAAGTGCTCGGCGAGCGGCACGATGTCGGCCAGGCGCTCGCGCAGGGGCGGCAGGGTGATCGGAACGACGTTCAGACGGTAGTACAGGTCGGCGCGGAACCCGCCCGCGGCGACGAGCGCCGGCAGGTCGCGATGCGTCGCCGCCACGAGGCGGACATCGACCCGGGCAGGCCGGCCCCCCAGCGGGGTCACGACGCCGTCCTGGATCACCCGCAGGATCTTCGCCTGCATCGCGGCCGGCATGTCGCCGATCTCGTCCAGGAACAGGGTGCCGCCCTGGGCCTCGTGGAAGGCGCCCGCGCGGTCGGCGGTCGCGGCCGCGAAGGCGCCCCGGACATGGCCGAACAGCTCGCTCTCCAGAGCCTCGGCCGGGATCGCCGCGCAGTTGACCGGGACGAACGGCCGCGCGCGCCGCCGCGAGAAGGCGTGCAGGGCCCGGGCGACCTCCTCCTTGCCGGTGCCGGTCTCGCCCTGGACCAGGATCGTGGACGCGTTGTCGGCGACGAGACCGATGGTCTTCTGGACCTTCCGCATGCCCGCGCTCGACCCGATCAGGACCGGGTGGTCCGGCGGCGGGGCAGCGCCGACGGGATCGGAGCGGGCGTCGCGCAGCATCGCGTCGAGGACGGCGGCGAGGTCGGCCCGGCCGATCGGCTTGGTCAGGTGGTCGTGCGCCCCGAGGCGCATCGCCTCGATCGTGTTGGCCGGGCTCGCGAAGGCCGTCAGGACCGTCACGGGCGGCGGCTCCGGCAGGGCCCGGATCCGCTCCAGGGTGGCCATGCCGTCGAGGTCTCCGGGCATGCGCAGGTCGAGGAGCACCGCCGCCACCGGACCCTCGCCCAGCCGCGCCAGCGCCTCCGACCCGGAGGCAACCGGAAGCGCGGTGTGCCCGAGATCGGTCACCGTCTCGGCGAGCCCGTCGCGCAGGGCTCTGTCGTCGTCGACGATCAGGATGGTTGCCATGGCAGATCCAGGACAAAGGTGGTCTCCGGCGCGCCCTCGACCAGCCTCGCCTCGCCCCGATGCGCCACGGCGATCTCGCGCACGATCGCGAGCCCCAGACCGGTCCCGTCGGGCCGGCCGGTGACGAAGGGCTCGAACAGGCTGGCGCGGATCGCCGGGTCGACCCCGGCGCCGGTATCGGCGACGCTGAGGCGCAGCCGCAGCGCGCCGTCGACCGTCACGCGCTCGGCGCCGAGGCGGACCCGCCCGCCCGGCGGCGCGTGCTGCAGGGCGTTCAGCAGCAGGTTGTCGACGGCGCGGGCGACCTGCGCCCGGTCGAGATGCGGGTGGTCCGCGGCGGGCAGCCCGTCGGCCTCGACCGCGATCCGGACCGCGCGCGCGCGCGCCAGGTCCTCGTGCAGGCCCGCGCACTCGGCCAGGAGCGGTGCCACGGGTGTGGGCATCCGGTTGAGCGGCCGCGCCTGCGTCAGGTTGAGGAGGTCGCGCAGCAGCGTGTCGACCCGGGCGATCTGGCCGAGAACGGTCTCGAGGGCGACGGCGGCGCGGTGCGGATCGCCGCTGACCAGGGCGTTCTCGGCCTTCAGCCGCATCGCCGCGATGGGGTTGCGGATCTCGTGGGCGATGCTCGCCGCCAGACGGCCGACGGCGGCGAGGCGCTCGGTCGCCACGATCCGGGCCTGGGCCTCCCGCAGCCGCCCGCCGGCGGCGTTGAGGGCGTCGACCAGCCGGTCGAGCTCGCGCTCGCCGGTGCGGTCGAGATGGGGCAGGTCCTGGCCGTCCGGACGCGGCGCGGCGAGCGCGGCCTCGAGCCGGGCGATCCGCCCCGAGAACCCGTACAGGAACCAGCTCAGGAACGCGGCCGATCCGAGTACCGTGGCGGCGAGGAAGCCCAGGCCCGCGAGGAAGCGCGTGTAGGTGGGGCCGTCGTTCACGTGCGCGCGCGTCATCGACCACGCGGTCAGGCCGGCCTCCGGCCCGTGCAGCGGGCAGGCCTGGAGCATGAGAACCTGGGTCCGGCTCGGCCGCCGCTCCGAGGCCGCGTGGTCGACCCGCAGGGCCTGCGCGTTCAGCGCCGCGATGGCGTCGCGCTCGGCCGCCGGAAAGTCGGTCTTCGGCCCGGATCCCTCGTAGGTCGGATAGGCGTAGGCCACCGACCCGCGCGCGGCGCTCCAGATTCCGCCCTCGAGGCCCGGGAAGCGCGCCAGAGCGGCCGAGACGGTGCCGACGAGGTCGGCCTCCCCGACGCCCCTCCCGCGCGCACGCACGAGGGCGGCGTACCGGTCGATGATGTCGCGGCAGGCCCGCCCGACCGCGAGATCGGCCTGCGCCACCTGGACGCCCGTCGACTGGTCGTAGACGCCGAGCATCAGGTAGGCGGTGGCGGCCGCGGAGGCGACCAGCAGGACCCAGAGCGCGAGCAGCCGGGCGCGCAGGCTGTAGGCCGTCACGGCGGTGTTCGACCCGGCATGGCGCTGGCTCCTGCGGCGGCGTCGCGCGCCCGGACCCCGTTCCTAAGCCATTGCCCGGTCACCGACCACGCGGAGACTGCGCGGGTCCCACGGTGCCGACGCGACGCGCGCTTACGGCCCCGGGCCGGGCCCGGGACCGCCGGGAGAGGGGCGCCGCGTCCGGCACCCCGCTCGGACGTACGATCGATCAGTCGTCGGCGCGCGCGCTCACTTGCGGTTCGTGATGAGGCTGTCGACGTTCTTGTTGGCTTCCTTATTCTCCTTCCGCTGCATCACCACTTCGTGCTTGGTGTCCTTCATCGACATCTCGTCACGCTTGCCCTGGGGCATCTCCTTCGGGGCCGCCAGGGCCGGCGTGACCGACCAGAGACAGGCCAGGCAAAGAGCAGCGCGCGCCGTAGTCTTGAACATGATGCCTCCTCCACTCAATCGACATTGCAGGACGTCTTGGCGATGCCGCCGGTTCCTCATGCGCGGATCACGGGCGTGCGATCCGTCGCGCGGATGGTCTCGTCTCAGGGCTGGCCCGACGGGTTGATCGGCAGGGCGTCGCTTCCGAGCTGCACGCAGGTCAGCATCGCCACGTAGGACGGGGTGCCGCCGATCTGGCTCTCCGTCGCGCAGGTCCGGCGCTCGGCCACGTCGAACGTCGCCCAGCGCTTGATCAGGGTGCGCCGGGCGGCGGCCTCGTCGGACAGGCAGCCGCGGTAGCTCGCCCGGTCGACGGCGGTCGATCCCGCCCGGTGCTCCGGCGCGCAGATCGCCCGGATGTTGAAGTCCGGAACCCCCGCCGTCCGGGCGGAGGCCGCCAGGGTCCCGCCGAGGAGCAGTTCGAGTCCCAGGATGGTCGAGATCCAGAATCGCCGCACGCGACCCTCCCTCCTGTGCGCCGACCGGGCCGCGCCCGAGATCCGTCAGGCGCGGCCGTCGTCGGCGTTCGGTCACTTGCTGGTCTTGGCACCCGCCGTCGTGCCGGTGGCCTGCGGCGCGCCCTTGTCGGCCGTGGCGGCGGCCGCCTTCTGGGGCACCGCGATCGCGTCGATCACGTCGAAGCGCATGTTGTCCTGGGCCGTCTTCAGGGCGGCGTTGGCCTCGTAATACTTGCCCTGATTGATCAGCGTCGCGGCCTGATCGACGTCGGTGATGGTCTTGTTCAGGGGCAGGACCGCCATGGTGAAGTTGACGTCGACATGGGCGAGCTTGAGCTTCTCCAGGGCCCCCTTCTGGTCGCCCTGAGCGAGGTTCTTGTTCGCCTCGGTCACCGCGGAGGCCTTGGCGGGCGTGGCCACGAAGTCGTCGCCGAGGGTCAGCTGCGCGTCGACCGGGACCCAGGCCACCTGCTCCTTGGAGGCCGTCTTGGTATCGGCCTTGGTGTCGGCCTTGGCGCTCGGCGCAGTCGCCTTGTGGGCGGCCATGTCGGCCGGCGACTTGAGGTCGGCCTCGGCCTTGGTGAAGACCGCGTCGTCGGTCTTGGCCTTGGCGAAGGCGGCCTGCGCCTTGGCGATCATGTCCTTGGCCTGGCCGGGATTGGCCTCGAAGATCGCGAGGCGGGTGAGCTGGAGATCCCTGAAGCCCTGTGCGCCGTCCTTCGAGAGCTTGCCGACATCCTTGTCGACCGCCGCCTGGCTCGCGCTGATCTGCGTGCCGTTGGTCTGGGCGGCCTGCTCCGCCGCGTAGGCGGTTCCACCGAGGATTGTGGTGAGCACGAGAGCCGCAGCCATAGATTTGCGATAGGACATAGTAATATCTCCCTCTAATGCCGGAGATAAGGCCTTCATCTGCATTGGCCTCATTCATTCCGTGTTCAGATAATAGATCAGCCGCCATTTGGTCGCATGACCGGAAGATTAAAGAACGGCAATGCGCCGCCGGGCGTGGCGGGTCTCAGCGCGGCGGGGTTCAGCGCGGCAGGAAGCGGCCGGCGCGCGCGTCGAGCAGCGCCACCAGCGCCGGCGCCATGAAGTCGTGCACGTCGGGGATGTCGAGGCAGACGAGGCGGGTCCCGCGCAGGGCGGCCCCGAAGCGGCGCATCAGCTTGCGCCGGTGCGCGCGCTCCATGACGACGACGATCTCCGCCCAGGCGAGATGATCGGCGTCCACCGGCTCGTCGGCGTCGGGCGACACCCCCGCGCTGGCGGTCTCGATGCCGGGCAGCCGCGCGAAGATCTGTTCCGCGGTCGGGCTGCGGGCGCGCGCCCGGCCGCAGACGAACAGGATCCTCACGCGCTCTCCGCGAGGTCGGCTTGCCGCTCGAACAGGGCGCGGTACGCCCCGTTCGGGCGGCGCAGCAGGGCGGCGTGAGGCCCGTCCTCGACGATGCGACCGCGGTCGAAGACGAGGATCCGGTCGAGGGCCTGCACCGTGGACAGGCGGTGGGCGATGACCAGGGCGGTTCGCCCGCGCATCAGCCGCGCCATGGCCTCCTGCACCAGAGCTTCCGACTCGGAATCCAGGCTCGAGGTCGCCTCGTCGAGGATCAGGATCGGCGCGTCCGCCAGGAAGGCGCGGGCGAGCGCCACCCGCTGGCGCTCGCCGCCCGACAGCTTGACCCCGCGCTCGCCCACCAGCGTCGCGTAGCCCTTCGGCAGCCGCGCGATGAAGTCGTGCGCGTTGGCGAGGCGCGCCGCCCGCTCGATCTCCTGCGCCGAGGCGCCGGGCCGGGCGTAGGCGATGTTCTCGGCCAGGGAGCGGTGGAACAGCACCGGCTCCTGGGGCACGATGGCGACCTGCGCGCGCAGGCTCGCCTGGCTCGCCGACGCCACGTCCTGCCCGTCGATCGTCACGCGCCCGCCCGACACGTCGTAGAGCCGCTGGATCAGCTTGACGAAGGTCGTCTTGCCGGAGCCCGAGCGCCCGACCAGCCCGACGCGCTGGCCGGCCGGAATGGTCACGGTCAGCCCGTCGTAGAGGGGCCGCGTGTGGTCGCCGTAGTGGAAGCGCACGGTCTCGAACCGGATCGCCCCGCCCGCGACCGCGAGCGGGACCGCGCCGGGCCGGTCGGCGACGCCGACGGGTTCGGCCTCCAGGGCGACCAGCTCCTCCATCTCGTTGATGGCCCGCTGCAGGTGGTTGATGTGGCCGCCGATGTCGCGGAGGTAGCCGTGCACCACGAAGGTCGCGGTCAGGACGTAGGCGACGTCGCCCGGGCTCGCCCGCTCCCGCCACCACAGCCACAGGGCGATGGCGACGATGGCGGTGCGCAGGACGAGCAGCAGCCCGAGCTGGCCGGTGCCGCCCCAGGTGACGATCATCCACGTGCGCCGGGTCCGCCGCTGCCACTTCGCCAGCAGCCGGCCGAGCCGCGCCTCCTCCCGCGCCTCCGCGCCGAAGGCCTTGACGACGGCGTTGTTGCCGATCGCGTCGCTCAGCGCGCCGCCGAGGCGGGTGTCGAGGGCGTTCGAGAGCGCGGCCGCGGGCGCGATGACGCGGGTCGCGAGCAGCGCGGTCGCGCCGACATAGGCGCCGGCGCCGATCGCGACCGTCGCGCCGAGGGCCGGCCAGTGCAGGCCGAGGACCAGGGCCGTGCCCACGAGGACGACGAGCGCGGGCAGGAGCGACAGCAGCAGCGTGTCGTTGAGCCCGTCGATCGCCCACATGCCGCGGGAGATCTTCCGGACGGTGGAGCCCGAGAAGGTGTTGGCGTGCCACTCGGTCGAGAAGCGCTGGACCCGGGCGAAACCTTTGCCGACGATGTCGCTCATGGTGCGCAGGGAGAGCGGCACCACGAGGCTCCAGGCGACGTGCCGCAGCAGCGCGGTGGCGAGGCCGAGCCCGGTCATCGCCAGGAAGGCCGGCCAGGCCGCGTCCAGCGCCGCGCGTCGGTCGCTCCCGGAGAGCGCGTCGACCAAGCGGCCCGCGAAGAGCGGCAGCAGCACCTCCGCCAGGGTGGCGAGCGTGATCGCGCCGGTGAGACCGGCGACGAGGGGCCAGCGCCTGCGCCAACTGCGGACGACGAAGGCCAGGACGCGACGGACCGCGTCCGCCTTCTGGGGAGACGACAGAGACATGCGAGTGCCCGACGCGGGCGAGCGTCGGCTCCGGGTGACGCCGCGTCCCATCGCGAACGATGCGCGCCGGCGAGATCAGGCAGGATCGGGTTCAGAGGCGCCGGGCGGCAGGGCCGGGCGAGAGCGGGAAGCGGCTAGCCGGCCCGCGCGGGGGCGCCGTCAAGTCCTGCTCGGAGGGTGGCAAACACAGCGATCATGCAGCTCCCTCCCTGGTGCGAGCGCGATAGGAGCACGAGGCTAGGAGAGCCCGAACTGATTCGCAACGACCATCGCGAAGCTTCGGCCAGTCGCGACGGCCGATCCATGCACCCGGGTCAACCCTGCGGAGCCTGGGGAACGGTCACGCTTCGTTGAAAAGCTGACGCAACGCGGTGTAAACACTTCGCTGCAAACTGGGCCGTTGGGCGGCGCCTCGGTTGCGCGCCTCTCTCGGATCGCTGTCGCGGATCCGTACTTGGAGACCGACGGTGTCGCACTCCCTGGTGAACCGGGACGCGCTCGAGGAACTTACGGCCGTGATCGGCACGGAAAAGCTCGTCCGCATCCTCGATCGGTTCGTCGTCAGCCTGACCACCGCCTTCGAGGGACCGGATCGCGCGAACGACGATTACGGCCGCGAGGCGCACACACTGGTCTCGATGTCCGGCATGCTCGGCTGCGCCGAGCTGTCCCGGGCCTGCCGCGGCCTCGAGGAATCGGCCCTGGCGGGCGACGATCTGACCCGTTCGCTGGTCGACCTGAGGACCCTGCGCGACCGGACCGTCGCGGCCCTGCGGGACCTGCAGGCGGAGACCCGGCTGAGCGCCTAGGGCCACGCAGCCGCGTCGGGATCAGGCGACCATCACCGCGTCGAGGGGCGCCTCGAAGGTCAGCACCGCGCCCTCGCGCGGGTAGCTCATGTGGGCGGTCCCGCCGAAGCTGTGGGCGAGGCTGCGGGCGATGAGCCGCGTGCCGAACCCCGTGCGGGTCGGCGGCGTGACCGGTGGTCCGCCGCTCTCCTCCCAGCGGAACCGGAGGGTCTGGCCGCCCTCTGCCTCGGCCACGTTCCACGTGATGCAGACCCAGCCGGCGGCCACCGACAGCGCGCCGTACTTGGCCGCGTTGGTTCCGAGCTCGTGCAGCATCAGCGCCAGGGTCATGCCGTGGCGCGGTCCGAGCGTCAGCTCGGGACCGGCGATGCGGAACCGGCCCGCGACGCCGTCCCCGTGGAGCGACACGGCGCCCTCGACCAGACCACTCAGGGAGGCCCGGGTGAAGGAGCCCTGCAGCAGCACGTCGTGCGCCTTCGCGAGCGCCAGGAGCCGCGCGGCCAGCGCCTCGCCGGCCGCCTCCAGCGACGGTGCGTTGCGCATGGTCTGCGTCGCGACGGCCTGGACCATGGCCATGGTGTTCTTCATCCGATGGGCGAGTTCCTGCATCAGCAGCGTCTGGCGCGCCTCGGACAGCTTCTGGTCGGTGATGTCGCGCGACACCGCCAGGATCCGCTCGGGCCGGTCCGGCGCCGCGCCGATCGGCGTGACGGCCACGTCCCACCAGCGGAGCGCGCCGCCGGATTCCGACTGGGCCTGGAACCGGCTCGGGCGGCCGATCCGGGCCCGATCGAGCGCCTCGGCCACCGCCTCCCGGTCCTCGGGGCGCGTCCAGGCGTCGATCCAGGGCCGGCCGATCGCGTCAGCCTCGTCCCCGGCGGCGGACAGGGCCGGACCGTCCTCGCTGGCGGTGATCAGGCGCCCGTCGCGGTCCAGCAGTTCCAGGTAATCGTTCGGGGCCTGCGGCAGGCCGATCGCGCGCGCGCGGCCGGAAGGGCGCGGCCTCGCCTCGAGCCCGAGTCCGGCCGGTTCGCGGGGCGACGGCCCGCGGGGCGCCTCGACCCGCTCGGCCGCCATGCGACCGGCCTCGACGCGGCTCGCCGTCTCGATGATTCGGCCGAGCCGCCGGCTCCGCTGCCGCTCCCAGTCGGCCTGGGCGGTCGCCTGGCTGAGCAGGCTGCGCAGGCGGATGTTCTCCGCCTCGAGCGTCTCGACGCGGCGCTCCGCCCCGTCGATCCGCGGCCGTACGATGTCCACTTCCATCGCCCGCCCCCCTCGTCATCCCGACGGGGCGCCCGTGCGCGGCGCGCCGTCGGAGCTCCCCGACCGCGCGGCGCGGCAACGGATGTCGATGGCAGGGCCGCACCGGCGGTTCAGACCGCTTCTGGTGCCGGTTCCCCGCCCGCAGCCGAGCGAATCGTTGGATGTCTCACGCTAGCATGGCGCGCAGGATTATCAAATCAGCTCGGTATTCGCCTGCGGATGAAAACTTATGTTGGAGCCCTGTGCGGGTGCGAAGACGGTTACTTGTTTCGCATCAGCAGCACGAGCCAGCCGATCCCGAGGATAAAAATTATCAATCCGATCGAGACGAAGACGGGCGTGCCGAGATCGATGAGGCGGGGCGCGAGCTGCGTGGCGAAGGCCGCCACCACCAGGGCCACGGCGACCCGCGCGGCCGCGCGCTCGATGCCGCGGGTAACCTTGTCGAGGCCCTTCACCTCGATCTCGACGGTGACGCGGCCCTGCTTCAGCCGCACCAGCATCAGGTGGATCAGGGTCGGCAGCTCCGAGGCGGCGCCGTAGAGGCCGACGCCCAGGGCCTCGGCCTTCTGCTTGAGGGCGGAGAGTGAGAACTGCGTCTGCATGCTCGCCCGGACCGTGGGGCCCGCGGCGGCGAACAGGTCGAAATTCGGGTCGAGGTGGCGCATCACGCCGTCGGCGGTGACCAGCCCCTTGAACAGGATGGCGAGGTCGGTCGGCATCGCGAGGTCGTTCTCGCGGGCCATGTTCATGAAGTCGGTCAGCACCAGTCCGAGATTCAGCGGGATCGACGAGTGGCTCTCCACGAAAGACTGGGCCGAGACCTGGAGACGGGTGAGGTCCGGGTTGCTGGTGCCGGTCCAGTCGAGGAGCACGGCCATGAGGCCGTCGGCGTCCTGCTTGAGCATGGCGCCGATCAGCACGAGCAGCTGCGAGCGCCGCCGCTGCGACAGCCGCCCGATGATGCCGAAATCGATGAAGCCGATCTTGTTGCCGGGCAGGGCCAGCATGTTGCCCGGATGCGGGTCGGCGTGGAACACGCCCTCGATCAGCGCCATCTGCAGGAACGCGTCGGTTCCCTTCTGGGCGAGCAGCTTCTTGTCGATGCCCGCCGCGCGCAGGGCCGCCTCGTCGTTGGGCGGGATGCCGTGGATGAAGTCCTGCACCAGCACCCGCTCGGAGCAGTACTCCCAGTGGATCTTCGGGAAGACGATGTCGTCGCGGTCCTCGAAGATCTGGGCCAGCAGCTCGCAGTTGCGCGCCTCGTTGAGCAGGTCGAGCTCGCCGTTGAGGCCCTCCGCGAGGTGGCGCATCTGCTCCCGCGGCTGGTAGCGGGCCATGTCGGGCCACTCGTTCTCGACGATGCGGGCGCCGTGGGCCATGAGGCGCAGATCCGCCTCGATGATCTTGCGCAGGTTCGGCCGCAGCACCTTGACGATGACGTCCTCGCCCGAGTGCAGCCGCGCCCGGTAGACCTGGGCGATCGACGCCGAGGCGATCGGGTTGGTGTCGAACTCGGCGAACACCTCCATGGGCGAGGCGCCGAGATCGAGCTCGAGCTGCGGGCCGATCTGCTCCCACGTCACCGGCACGACCTGGCTGTGGAGCTTCTGCAGCTCCTCGGTCCAGGCCGGCGACAGGAGGTCCGGCCGGCTCGCCAGCACCTGCCCGAACTTGATGAAGGTCGGCCCGAGCGCCTCGATCGCCCGGCGCAGCCGCTCCGGCTCGGACAGGCGCGTGACGTCGACCCGGGGCTGGCGGCGCGGCAGGAGCGGCAGGTAGCGCAGGCCGAGCCGGTCCACGACGCGGGTGACGCCGAAGCCGATGAGGATCGTCGCGATCTCCGACAGCCGCTGGCGGTCGCGGGCGGCAACGAAGGCTGTCTTCAGCATGAATGGAGCGATCCGGTCGGACGGGATTGGGCGTCCGGACAGCACGAGCATAAGGACTTTTTTGCGGTCGCGAACCCCGGTTTCGCGGAGGCGGTGGCAACAAGACCGCCGCAGACCCGTTCGGCCACCAGTATCGAGGCGGGCTCGACTCCTACGTCAGTGCCCGTTCCCAGTCCTGTCGCCCGTGCAGCACGCGCAGGATGAGGACGGCGGACCCGTCCACGACGTCGACGATCACGTGGGCTCGATAGGGATGTAGCCGCACGGGCGGCGTGAATTCGCGCCGCTCGCGCGCCATCTGCGGCGTTGCGGCCAGCATGCGGAAGGCGTCGAACAGGCCGTCCTGGTAACGCTCGGCCTGGGTCACGCCGAAGCGTAGCGCCCCCGTCACATAGGCCTCGGCGATGTCCTCATCGGCCTGAGGCGTCGTCCGGAAGGTCATGGTTCCGGACGGGCCGCCAATCGCGTCCGCCCGAGCTGGCGGATATCCTGCTCCGACCGGTCGCTGACGCCGCTCGCCAGCCCCTCGTCGATCAGCCGCTGCAGATCGCCGAGCTTAGCCAAGCGCTCCTGGTCGCGCCGGATCAGGTCGCGCACGTAGTCGCTGGCATTGGCGTAGCGGCCGGTATCGGCCTGCGCCTCGACCCAGGCCTTCATGGCTTCGGGCAGCGAGACGTTCATGCTGGCCACGGGGCACCTCCGCCCGCTGGATGACGATCTTTGGCAGAGATTGTCAAAGATCGGCGGGCTCCGTGCAAGCGCGACGGTACGGCCAGACGACCGGGCCGTCAGTAGGCCGGCTCCAGCCCGCTGGTCCGATAGGCCTCGGCCGCCTGCGGCGTCGTCAGCCCGGCGAGGAACCGGGCCGCGCCGTCCCGGTCCGCCGCGCCGCGCAGGATCGCCGCCGCGAAGGTCGTCATCTCCTGCACCGGGTCGGGGAGGGGGCCGACCACCTCGATGCCGGGCACGACCATCAGCTCGCTGATCTGCTGGACGGCGATGTCGGCCTCCCCGGAGACCAGCTTCTCGGCCGTGAAGCCCTGCGGGATGATCGTCGCCCGGGCGTTCACCGCGTCGGCGAGGCCGAGCCGCGGCAGCAGGCCGGCGAAGTAGATCCCGCTGGCGCCGGTCCGCGAGTAGGCCACCGACCGCGCCTCCACCAGGGTGCGCTTCAGCGCCTCGACGGTCGCGATGTCCGGATGCGGAGCCCCGGCCTTGACGGCGATGCCGTAGCGCGAGCGCACCACGTCGACCCGGCTCTCGGGCTCGACGCGGTCTTCGGCGACGAGCCGATCCATGGCGTCCGACAGGACGAGCACCGCGTCGGCGGTCTCGCCCTCGGCGAGGGTCTTCATGATGACCGTGGTCGGCGCCCAGTGGATCGCCGTCCGGCCCCCCGCGGCCTCGAAGGCCGGGACGACGTGGGCGTCGAAGGCGCCGCGCATCACCAGGGCGCATTTGAGGCGTGTCTCGGGTCGCGCGCTCGGCATGGTGTGTCCAGTCTCTCGTCTCGGGAGGAGCGGTCGGGTGGCCGCGCCGAAGAAGCGGTCCGTCACCGCGGCGGCGCGGCGCGGGAATAGTCGATCGCCGTGAACCCGCCGCCCTGGTAGCGCTCCACCACCGGGTTGCCGCTGGTCTTCCCCTCCAGCGCCGCCGCGTGGGCATCGGCGCTGTCCTGCGGCGTCCAGCCGATGACGGCGCGGCCGTCCTTCCGCCACCAGGTCATGCGGCTGTTGTTCGAGGCGCCCCAGATCACCACCGAGCCCGTCGGGCCGAGGTCCGGGGCCAGGGTGGCGCGGGTGATCAGCCGGGTCAGGTCGGCGTAGGACAGCCACGTGGCCAGCATCCGCGCGTCGGTCGGCTCCGGGAAGCACGAGCCGATCCGCAGGAAGACGCTCTCGACCCCGTGCTTGTCGCGGTAGAGGCCGCCCATCAGCTCGCCGTAGGCCTTGGACAGGCCGTAATAGCCGTCGGGCGCGAGGCCGCAATCGTCGTCCAGCACCTCGGACCGCGGGTGGAAGCCGATCGCGTGGTTCGACGAGGCGAAGATCATCCGGGCGCCCTCGCGCCGGGCCGCCTCGTAGGCGTGGTAGAGGCCGCGGATGTTCGGGCCGATCACGGTCTCGAACGGGTGCTCGACCGAGATCCCCCCGAAATGGAGGATCGTGCCGCAGCCCTCCGCCAGCCGGAGGATCGCCGGCCCGTCCTCCAGGTCGGCGACCTGGAAGCGCGCCCCCTCCGGCAACGGGTCGGGGAAGGGGACGCGGTCCGTGAGCCGGAGCGTCCAGCCCTGCGCGCCGAGCGCGCGGGTCAGGACGCGCCCGAGGGCGCCGGAGGCTCCGGTCAGGAGGACGGGTTTGGGCGGGACGGTCTCGGGGCTCATGGGACGCTGCTCCAGATTCCGGCGGACTTGATCGGACAGCCTCGGTCAGACGGGCTTGGCCGCGGCGAGGGGGCCGGCTTCCGCCGGGTTGCGCGGCCGCCGCACGAAGATCGCCATCGCGACGACGCCGGCCGCCGCGATCAGGGCGGCGATCACGAAGGCGCTGGCGTAGCCCCCGAGATACTGCACGGCCAGTCCCGTGGCAGTCGGCCCGATGATGCCCGAGATGTTGCTCAGGAGGTGGATGAAGCCGCTGACGCCGCCGACCCGGGCCTCGGGCACCAGCTCGTGGATCGTCGCCCAGCAGGATTGCACCGAGCTGGTCAGCATCAGCACGGCGAGCGCGATCAGCGCGACCGCCATGGCGGTGCTGGTCGCGGCGTTGACCATGATCAGGGCCACCCCCGCGATGGCGAGCGGCACGATCGTGGTGATCTTCCGCGCGGCGAGCTTGTCGCCCATGCGCGTGTAGACGAAGTCCGCCACCACGCCCCCGCCGACATAGCCGACGAAGCCGCAGGCCCAGGGGATCGACGCGACCAGCGCCATCTCCTTCACCGGCATGTGCAGCGCGTCGGTGAGGTAGCTCGGGAGCCACGAGAGGAAGATGTAGAGGGTGTAGTTCACCGCGAACATGCCGAGCCCGAGCGACAGGGTGCTCGGCAGGAACAGGTACTCCTTCAGCGAGCGGGCATGGTCGGAGGGCGCGAGGTGCGTGACCGCCCGGCTGCGCTCCACGAGGGCGATCTCCTCCGGATGGACCCGCGGATTGTCCTGCGGCCGGTCGGTCATGAGCATCCGCCACGCCACGACCCACAGCAGGCCGACGGCGCCGATGGCCACGAACGCCACGCGCCAGCCGTACTGGATCGCCAGCAGGCCGACGACCGGCGCCGCGATGGCGCTGCCCACCGTCTGGCCCGAGAAGGTGAAGCCGATGGTCCGGGCGGTCTCCTCGCGGGGGAACCACGTGGTGATGGTGCGGTTCGTGGTGGAGTTCATCGGCCCCTCGGCGAAGCCGAACAGGGCGCGGACGATGAACATCTGGGCGAAGCCGGTCACCGCCCCTGTGAGCATGCACAGGACCGACCAGGAGGCCGCCGCCCAGCTGTAGACGCTGCGCGGCCCGTAACGGTCGGCGAGCTGCCCGCCCACGAAGGCGAACAGCGCGTAGCCGAAGAAGAACGTGCTGAAGATCACCCCCAGCTCCGAGGGCGACAGGTTCAGGTCCTGCTTGACGAAGGGCGCGGCGACGCCGAGCGCTGCTCGATCCATGTAGTTGATGATACCGGCGATGAACAGCAGGAACGCGATCAGGAACCTGTAACGCTTGGCGAACATGGGCATCCTCCAGAATATTTATGATTTTCTTTTCTTGTTTGCTTGGTGCGGCCCGGCGGTCAGAGGTCACGGCTCGACCGCCGCCGGTTCCGCCTCTCTTGCCCCTTCGAGGGGCATGGTCGGGCCCGCGCGCGGCGCGGGCCTGAACGCGTCGGCGCCTCCTACAGGAACGCGATCGTGCAGGGACTGAGGCTCGGGCGCGAACCGGTCCGAGTGAGGTCTCCGCTCTCGGGATCGATGGCGAAGGCGACGAGGCAGTCGCCCTGCTCGTTGGCGACGAGCAGGTGGCCTCCGTCCGGTGCCAGGACCATGAAGCGCGGGTCGCGGCCGCCGGAGGACGTCCAGCCCGCGGGTTCGAGGCGCCCGGCCGGGTCCGCCCGGAACCGCGCGATCCCGTCCTGTCCGCGGTTCGACGCGTAGACGAATCGTCCGTCGGGCGTGACCGCGATGGCCGCGGCGGTGCTCGCGCCGAAGAAGTCCGGCGGCAGGGTCGAGACGAGGTGCAGGGGCGTCAGCGCTCCGGCGTCCGCGTCCCACCGGCAGGTGGCGACGCTCGAGTCGAGCTCGTTGACCAGGAAGGCGAGGGGCTCGTGCGGGTGGAATGCGATGTGGCGCGGGCCGGCGCCGGGACGCATCGCGGTTTCCGAGACGATGGCGAGCCGCTCGCCCGCGAGCTTCAGGACGAAGACGCGGTCGAGGCCCTTGTCGGGGACGATGACGTGGCGACCGTCGGGCGACAGGACCACGTGGTGCGGGTGGGCGCAGGCCTGCTCGGTTCGGTGCGGGCCCGGCTCGCCCGGGAGCGGCAGCACTTGGCACGCGGGCTCCAGGCCGCCATCGGCGCGCACCGGCATGAGGGCGACCGATCCGCTGGCGTAGTTGGCCACGATCAGAAACCGACCCCCGGGGTCGAGGGCCTGGTGCACGCTGTTGGTGCCGCCGGTGGCGGCGCTGCCGAGGGCGCGCAGGGTGCCGTCGGGCTCCAGCGCGAAGGCGCTCGCCGCCTCGCCGTCGCCCTGGACCGTGTAGAGGATCGCGCGCGCCGGGTCGGTCACCAGGAAGGACGGGTTCGTCAGGTTCTCGACCCGGCCGAGATGCGTCCAGTCGCCGAGGTCGCGACCGGTCCGGTAGATGTCGATGCCCCGGCCGCGCGCCCGGCGCCGCTCGGTGGTGAAGCAGCCCACGAAGGCGAGGCCGCGGGGGGCGGGGTCGGTCATGCGGAGCATCCGGATCGGGGACGGGGCTGCGGGGACAGCCGGCGGGATCGACGGTGCAGGGATGCCGGGCGCCCGGGCGCGGCGGCCCCGGCGCCCCGGGCGGCTGTCCCGCTGCCGCTCGCCGGCGCGCCGCGCGTGTCCGGGAAGCCGATCACGGTCGATCCTCCCGCCATCGGCTCAGGCCCGCCGCGGGGTGCGGCGCAGGAAGTCGGGATTGAGTTCGGACAGGCGGTTCACCCCGATCAGCGCCATGTCGCGGTTGAGTTCCTCCTTGAGGATCCGCATCGCGTGCTCGACCCCCGCGGCGCCCCCGAGCGCCGCGGCGAACATGAAGGGCCGGCCGAGCAGGACGAAGTCTGCGCCCAGCGCCAGCGCCTTCATCACGTCGGTGCCCCGGCGGATGCCGCTGTCGACGATGATCTTCAGCCCGCCCTTCCGGGCGGCGATTTCCGGCAGCACGTCGAGGGGGGCGACGGCGTAGTCGAGCTGGCGGCCGCCGTGGGTCGAGAGGATCACGCCGTCGGCGCCGCACTCCCGCGCGATGTCGACGTCCTCCGGCGCCAGCAAGCCCTTCACCAGCAGGTTGCCGGACCAGCGCTTGCGGATCGCCTCCAGGTTCTTCCACGAGAGCTGGTCGCGGGCGATGGTGTTGCGCACCGCGCCCTGCGACATCATCGGCGGCCCGCGCTCGGCCTCGGTGTTCTCGAAGTGCGGGGCCCCGTGCTTGAGGAAGGTCCGGGCGACGGTTCCGAGCAGCCAGCGCGGGTGGGTGGCACTCTGCCACGCCACCTTCGGCGTGACCTTGATCGGCATGGAGAAGCCGCTGCGGATGTTGTGCTCGCGGTTGCCGAGGGTCGGCGTGTCGGCGGTCACCACGAAGGTCCGGTAGCCGGTGGCCTCGACCCGGTCGAGGAGGCGGTCGATCCGGTTCTGATCGCCCGGCAGGTAGCCCTGGAACCAGGCCTGCGGGTTCCGGGCGTGGACGTCCTCCAACCTGATCAACGAGGAGGCGCTCAGGCACATCGGCAGGTTCATCCGCCGGGCCGCCTCGGCGAGCACGAGGTCGCCCCGGTAGGCGATGAAGGCGGCCCCGCCCAGCGGCCCGATCCCGAACGGCGCCGCGTAGGTCTGGCCGAACAGCGTGGTGGCGGTGTCCCGCGCCGAGGTGTCCCGCATCAGGCGAGGGACGAGGGCGTAGTCGGCGTAGGCGCCGCGGCTCTGCGCCAGGGCCGAGCCGGTCTCGACCCCGCCGGAGACGTACTGGAAGATCATCGGCGGCAGGAGCTTGCGGGCGTGCCGCTCGAAATCGTCGAGGGCCAGCAGGTCGCGGAACCGGTAGGGCGTGACCGCGTCGCTGCGCTTCAGGCTGGTGACGATGGCCTGCGGGGCCGCGATGCCCGGCGCCGCGGCGTCCGCGCCGCCGACGGTCGGCGCGGCACGCTCTGGGGCTCCCAGTCCGGAGGCCGGCCGGTCGAGCGTCGCCATCGGATCCTCCTGTGGGCCGCCCGATCGAGCAGCCTCTTGAAAGCGCTTTCAGATAGCCAGTGGTCGGGTGGGGTGTCAATATACTGCCGGTTCGGCCCGCTTCTGCTGGCCGGGCATCGCCGCGTCGCGTATCCGGGGCCGACGCGCTGCCCCGCGGGGCCGTTCGGGAGGAGGATCGATCTCAGTGCTGGACCTGCCGGAGGAGATCCTCGAGCCGCCAACGCGCAGCCCGGTTGCCCGGGACGTCGCCCGCCGCGCCGGCGTCTCGACCGCGACGGTGTCCCGGGTGCTGAACGGCTCCGCCGGCGTCCGGGCCGACAAGCGTGCGGCGGTGATGCGGGCCGCGCAGGATCTCGGCTTCGTCGCCAACGGGGCGGCCCGGGCGCTCTCGACGCGCCGCTTCATGGCCGTCGGCGCCGTCGTGCCGAACATCGAGAACGAGGCCTTCGTGCGCGTCCTGTCGAGCTTCCAGGACCGGCTGCGGCAGGCGGGCTACACCCTGGTGGCGGCCAATGCCGGCTACGACCTGGAGGACGAGCTCCGCGAGGCGACCTTCCTGCTGGAGCGCGGCGTCGACGGACTGATGCTGGTCGGCGACATCCACCACCCGGACCTCCACGCCCGGATCGCCCGCGCCGGCATCCCGATGGTGCAGACCTTCAGTCTGTCCCGCGAGCGCCCCTGCGTGGGCTTCGACAACGCTGCCTCGGCGGCCCGGGCGGCCAACTACCTGATGGATCTCGGCCATCGCCGGATCGGGGTGATCTCGGGCCTGCGCAAGGACAACGACCGCGGCGGCGCCCGGGTGACGGGCATCGCGGCGGCGCTCGCGGCCCGCGGCCTGCGGCTCGCCCCGGAGCACGACATCGAGATCTCCTACGGGATCGGCGGCGGCCGCGACGGGTTCCGCCAGATGCTGGCCGGCGGCCCGCCGCCGACCGCGATCATCTGCGGCACCGACCAGATCGCCTTCGGGGCGATGATCGAGGCGCGGGCAAGGGGGCTCTCCATTCCCGGCGATTTGTCGGTGATCGGCCACAACGATTCCGACTTCGCGCCCTTCCTCGACCCGGCGCTGACGACGATCCGCATCCACTCCGCCGAGATCGGCCACGCCGCCGGCGACCACCTGATCGCCCGGATCCAGGGGCGGCCGATGGTCCGTCTCACCGAGATCGACGCCGAGCTGATCCTGCGCGCCAGCACGGCTCCGCCGAGGCGGGCCGGACCCTGACCTGCGCTATCTTGCCACCTGTTTGAAATCGCTTACAACAATCGCTGACCAGATATGGACCGGCGCCCGGCCGGGTCCGCGGCCTCTCGGGAACACAGCATGGCGCCCCGCATCGTCCTCCTGCACGCGACACCGGTCGCCATGGCGCCGATCCAGGCCGCCTTCGCCGAGCGCTGGCCGGAGGCGGAGACCGTCAACCTGCTCGACGACGGCCTGTCCCTCGATCGGGCGAAGGAGCCGGGCGCGATCTCGGAGGCGATGATCGAGCGCTTCGTGCGGTTCGGCCGCTACGGCCACGACATGGGCGCCGACGGCATCCTGATCACCTGCTCGGCCTTCGGTCCGGCCATCGACCGGCTGATCGAGACCGTGCCGGTGCCGGTGCTCAAGCCCAACGAGGCGATGTTCCGCGCGGCGATCGCGCAGGGCGCGCGCATCGGCATGCTGGCGACCTTCGGGCCCTCGGTCGGCACGATGACGGACGAGTTCGAGGAGTTCGTCGCCGAGTTCGGGCGCCCGGCGAGCCTCCGGACGGTCCTGGTGGACGACGCGATGGCGCGGCTGCGCGCCGGCGACGCCGAGACCCACAACCGGCTGATCGCCGAGCGGGCGCCGGACCTGCGCGACTGCGACGCGATCATGCTCGCGCATTTCTCCACCTCGCGCGCGGCCGAGGCCGTGCGGAAGGCCGTCGACGTCCCGGTGCTGACCGCGCCCCACGCGGCGGTGGACCGGATGCGGGCGATGATCGAGACCGGCGGGAGCGCCTGACCCATGAAGCTCGGTGCCTACAAGGATCGTCTCAGCGGCCATTGCGGCTTCCTGTTCACGGAGCTGCCGCTGGCCGAGCGCTTCGCGGCGGCGGCCCGTGCCGGGTTCCGCGCGGTCGAGCATCCCAACCTGTTCGCGACGCCGGCCCGGGAGGTCGCGGGCTGGCTGGAGCGGGCGGGCGTGCCGCTGGTCCAGACCGGCTTTCCGGCAGGGGACGCCGCCAAGGGCGAGAAGGGCTTCGCGGCGCTGCCCAACCGGATCGATTACTTCCGCTCCACGATCGAGCCGACCCTGGACTACGTCGCGCAACTCGGCTGCCGGATGGTCCACCCGATGGCGGGCGTCCGGCCCGCGGGAGTCGAGCGGGCGCGGCTCTGGGACACCTACCTCGACAATCTCGCCTTCGCGGCCGACGCCGCCGGCGCGCGCGGCATGACGGTGATCGTCGAGCCGATCGGTCCCGGCTCGATCGCCGACTACGCGATCGACGACCCGCTGCTGGCGGTCGAGGCGATCCGGACGATCGGCCGCGACAACGTCAAGCTGCTGTTCGACGCCTATCACTGCGTGTGCCTCGGCCACGATCCGGCGGCGCTGATCCGCGCGCACGCGCCGCTCATCGCCCATGTCCAGATCGCCGACGATCCCGGGCGGCACGAGCCGGGGACCGGCACGATCGCCTTCGACCCGATCTTCGCCGCCCTGGAGGAGGTCGGCTATTCCGGCTTCGTCGGCTGCGAGTACCATCCCGCGGCCGGCACCGAGGCGGGGCTCGGCTGGATGCGGGCGGCAGCGGCGTAGCGCCGGGGCCTCAGAACCGGGCGGCGACGCCGCCGATGATCGTGCGGGGCTGCCCCGGCGTCGCGTAGCGGTTCTGGAACGCGCGGTCGTAGTACGTCGCGTCGAACACGTTGTCGACGTTGAGGTAGATCCGCACGCCCGGCGCGATCTGGTAGTACGAGATCAGGTTGACCAGCGTGTATTGCGGCAGGTTGAAGGTCGCGAGCGCCGTCCCGGCGGCGCGCCGGCCGACGAAGTCGAGGCCGCCGCCCAGGCCGAGCCCCTTCAGGTCGCCGCTCTGAAACTCGTAGACGGTCTGGAACGCGAGGCTGTTGGCGGGCACGTTGGCGATGCGCGTGCCGACCGGCAGGGTGTTGTCGCGGGCGACGGCCGCGTCGACGCGCGTGTAGGTCCCGATCACGCGCCAGCCCGGGGCTAGGTAGCCGGCGGCGGTCAGGTCGAAGCCGCGGCTGCGGACGGTGCCGGTGGCCACGCTGAAGTTCGGGTCGACCGGATCGGTGCTCAGGACGTTGGAGCGCCGGATCTCGAACAGGGCGGCGGTGGCGTCGAGGCGCCCGTCGAGGAGGCTGACCTTCGCGCCGGCCTCGTAGCCCTCGCCCTCCTCGAACGCGAAGGGCCGGCCGCTGCGATCCGTGCCGATATTGGGCCGGAACGAGCGCGCGTAGTTGCCGTAGAGCGCGACCGTGTCGGTCAGGTCGTAGAGCAGGCCGAAGCGCGGCGTCGCCACCAGACCCTGCAGGCTGGTGGTGCTCTTCGTGAGGTTGTTCGTCGAGACCAGCCCGAGGTCCTCGACCCGGACGCCCAGGAGGGCGTGGAGGCGGGGCGTGAGGTCGATCTGGTCCTGCACGTAGCCGGCGTAGCTCTCGGTTTTCTGCAGGAAGTTCGTGACCCGCGCGGTGATCGGCGGCAGCGGCTGGCCGTAGCGCGGCGCCAGCAGGTCGAGGAGGAACGGGTTCGTCGCGACGTTCGAGCGGTTGAACACCTCCCGGTAGCGGTAGCTGTCGTATTCCAGCCCGAGCAGGAGCGTGTGGCGGAACGGGCCGGTCTCGAACTTGCCCGCGAGATTCGCCTGCAGGTCGAGGTCGGACCACGTCAGGTCCCGCCATTCCAGGGTCCGCCGCTGGGTCCGGCCATCCGGCAGCAGGCCGATGGCGCCGACCCCGTAGCCCGACAGGTTCCCGCCGAGAACCTGGGCACCGACGTTCAGCACCCAGTCCTGGTCGAACCGGTGCTCGACGCGCAACTGGCCGAGGGCGTTGTCGACATGGGCCGGCGGCAGGCCCGGCTCGCCGATGAAGCGGCTGCGCGGCAGGGCGCGCACGTTGCCCCCCAGCGGGACGATGCCGCGGTCGAAGGTCTGCGCCGTGCTGACGAAGTCGCCCTCCAGGGTGACGGTCGTGTCCGTCGTCGGCTTCCAGGCGATGACCGGGGCGAGGGCGTAGCGGTCGCTGGTGACGAAGTCCCGGAAGCTGCCGTTGTCCTCGACGGCGCCGGTGACGCGGGCCAGCACCTGGCCGCTCTCGTCGAGGGCGCCCGTGGCGTCGAAGGTGCTCCGCTTGGCGCCGAAGCTGCCGTACTGCGTGCCGACCGTGAGGGAGCGCGCCGCCAGCGGCTGCTTGGTCACGATGTTGAAGGTGCCGCCGGGATCGCCGCGGCCGTACAGGAAGGCCGAGGGGCCCTTCAGGACCTCGATGCGCTCGATGGAGACGATGTCGGGGCTGTTGGGGTAGCCGCGGTTGATCGGGAACCCGTTGCGGTAATACTCGCCGGTCGCCACGCCGCGGATCGTGAACTCGGTCAGGCCGAGACCGCCGAAATTGTTGCCGCGGCCGACGCCCGCGAGGTCGAGGGCGCTGTCGATCCGCGTCGCCGCCGCGTCCTCCAGCACCTCCTGCGGCACCGCCACGATGGTCTGCGGCACCTCGCGGACGGGCGTGTCGGTCCGCGTGGCGCTCACCGCCCGCGTGGCCCGGTAACCGTCGATGCGGGACGTCCCGTCGCCGGTCCCCGCCACCGACAGCTCCTCCAGCTGGACTTCCTGGGAACTATCAACGGCAAGTTGAGCCCAGCCAGGAGACGGGAGCAATACCGGAGCGAGGAAGAGGGAGATTCTGGCTGCGCGTCCGGAAACACCGCGCGAAGCCCGCGTGCAAGACCTTGCACAGTTACGCCGTACCACGATGTCGACCATTCTGTTTCGAGTGGCGCCAGATACGGCGCGGAAACATTCACGGTCAAGCTTGATCGTCGGCGGAACATCCAGGCTAGATTTTGAATAACTATAATCTGGGCGGGATCGACGGTGCGCCCGCAAGAAGCGCGCGAAGACCCCGTCGTTGCCCGTTCGACCGCTGAGGGAAGGGGAGGATCGCTCCGGCGCACGGGCTCTCAACACGCCGGGTCGCGGGGCATCTGCACAGACGACGCCTCTCGCGTCGTCCGAGCGATCGTGACCGGTTCGCGCGCCGCCCAGACAGGGCGAAGCGGGACCTGTTCCCGGTCAGGCGCCGCCGAGCAGCCGCGCCCGGCGCTCGAGGACCGTGGGCCAGACCTCGGGATTGACGAGCCGCGGCGGCGTCTCGCCCCGGAGCAGGCCGACGATCTGCTCGGCCCCCCAGGCGGCCACGTTGCGCCGCGCCTCGTGGGTGACGCCGGCGGTGTGGTAGGTCGCCACCACGGTGTCGAGCTGCAGCAGGGCCGCGTCGAGGCACGGCGGTTCCGGCGACCAGACATCGAGGCCCGCGCCGGCGAGATGGCCGGCGGTGAGCGCGGCGGCGAGCGCCGCCTCGTCGTGGACCCCGCCCCGGGCGGTGGTGATGAACAGCGCCCCCGGCTTCATCGCCGCGAAGGACGCGGCGTCGAAGCTGCCCCGGGTGGTGTCGTCGAGGGGGCAGTGAAGGGACACGATGTCGGACTCGGCGAGCAGCCGCGCCCGGTCCACCGGCTCCGCGCCGCGAGCCCGGATCTCCGCGTCCGGGAGGAGGGGATCGTGGGCGAGGACCCGCATGTCGAAGCCGCGGGCCAGCTTGGCGACCTCCCGGCCGGTATGACCGATCCCGATGAGGCCCAGGGTCGCGCCGCCGATCTCGTGGCCCATCAGCGATTCGCGGGTGAAGCCGCGCGCGGTCCGGAGCAGGCGGTCGGAGACGCAGATCTTGCGCGAGACGGCGAGCATCAGGCCGATCGCCAGTTCCGCCACCGAGCGGGCATTGCCGCCCACTTGGTTCACCACCGCGACGCCGGCCCGGGTGCAGGCGGCGGCGTCCACCGTGTCGAAGCCCGCGCCGGCCGACGAGACCGCGAGCAGATTCGGGCATTCGGCGAGCAGCGCGTCGGTCACGTGCCAGCGGCGCGGCAGCTCGTCCCGCGCCGGCGAGACGTGGAGGACGTGGGCCCGCGCCAGCAGCGCCGCGAGCGCGTCGTCCGGTCCCTGCAGGTCGCCGACCTGAAGGTCGATGTCGGGCTCGGCCCCCAGGCGCGCGTCGAAGACCGGATTGATCCAGACGTTGAATCGGCAGACGCGCTTGGGGGCCGACACCCGGTTCAGCCCTTCACCACCGCGTCGATCGCGTCGATGACGTGGTCGATGTTGTGGGTGTTGACGGCGGCGACGCAGATCCGGCCCGTCTCCAGGGCGTAGACCTCGTGGTCCTCGCGCAGGCGGGTGGCCTCGGCGGGGCTCAGGCCCGTGTAGGAGAACATGCCCTTCTGCGCCTTGATGGCGTCGAAGCCGCGCTCCGGGTGGCGCTGCTGCAGGCTGTCGGCCATCCGCTCGCGCATGGCGCGGATCCGGTCGCGCATCTCGCCGAGTTCCCGCTCCCAGTCGGCGCGCAGCTCCGGGTCGGTGAGCACGATCTCGACGATCGCCGCGCCGTGGGTGTGCGGGTTCGAGTAGCTCGCCCGGACGAGGCGCTTGGCGAAGGCCTCGACCTTGGCCTTCGCGGCCGGGTTCTCGGCCACGATGGTGAGCGCGCCGACGCGCTCGCCGTAGAGCGAGAACGACTTCGAGAACGAGGAGGCGACCAGGAATTCCTGGCCGGACTCGGCGAACAGGCGCACCGGCTCGGCGTCGGCGTCGAGGCCGTTGCCGAAGCCCTGGTAGGCGATGTCGAGGAACGGGATCAGGCCGCGCTCGGCCATCAGGGGCACGAGGTCCCGCCACTCGTCGAGGCCGAGATCGGCGCCGGTCGGGTTGTGGCAGCAGGCGTGCAGCACCACGATCGAGCCCTTCGGCAGATCCTGGAGATAGGCCTTCATGGCCGGGTAGTCGGCGCCGCCGGTCTCGGCCGAGAAGTAGGGATAGTCGACTACGGTGAAGCCGGCCTGGCTGAACAGCGCCTTGTGATTCTCCCAGCTCGGGTTGCTCACCGCCACGGTGGCGTTCGGGTAGAGCTTGGCGAGCAGGTCGGCGCCGGTCTTCAGCGCGCCGGTGCCGCCGATACTCTGGAGCGTCGCGGCCCGGTTCTGGGACAGGATCGGCGCGCCCTTGCCGAACAGGAGCTCCTGGACCGCGTCGCGGAACGGCTTGGTGCCCTCGATCGGCCGGTAGGTCTTCGGCAGGCCCTTCTCGATCCAGCGCTTCTCGGCGGTCTGCACGGCGCGCAGGCGCGGCACCTTGCCGTCCGCGTCCGTGTACACGCCGACCACGAGGTTGAGCTTCTTGGGGCTCGGGTCGGCGTTGAAGGCCTCGAACAGGCGCATGATCGGGTCGAGCGGCGCGTCCTGGATGCCGGCGAACAGCGAGGTCATGATCGTCAATCGTCCCAGAGGGTCTCGGCCGGCGACGCGCGGAGGGGCGCCGGCACGCCCGGCGACGGGCCGGGCCGACGCCCTTATTCCGCACATCGCGCTCGCCCGCCAGCGCTTCCGCGCGCATCAGCGTCCCGATCCGCTCAACGATCTGCGCGACGCTGCGCCCGACGATAGTCCGGGCGATCCGGGAGCGGCGCCCTTCCGGTCGGGGCGGAGACGGTCCTAGAGTGCCGCCATGATCTGTCGCCTCCTCCCGTTCCTCGCCCTTCTCCTCGCGGCCGCCCCGGCCGTCGCGCAGGCACCGGTGCGGATCGGCCTGTCGGCGCCGCTGACCGGTCCGGATTCCGCCTTCGGCCAGGGGCTCCGGCAGGGCGCCGAGCAGGCGGTGGCCGATCTCAACCGCGTCGCGGGCGGCCGCCCGCGCTGGGTCCTCGTCCCGGCCGACGACGGCGGCGACGCGCGGCAGGCCGTCGCCGTCGCGAAGAAGTTCGCCGCCGACGGCGTGCGCCTCGTCGTCGGACCGCTCGAATCCGGGGCGGTCGCGGCCGCGGCGCCCGTCTACGAGGAGGCGGGCGCGGTCATGGTCGCGCCCGCGGCATCCTACGGGCCGCTGACCGGGCGGGGCCTGTGGAACCTGTTCCGCCTCGGACCGAGCGACGCCCAGCAGGGCCGGGCGGCCGGGGCTTACCTGGCGAAGGCATTCGCGGGGCGCCGGGTCGGGATCCTCAGCGACCGCTCGACCTTCGGCCGCGGCCTCGCCGACGCGGTGGCGGCGCGGCTGAAGGAGGCCGGCATGCCGGAGGTGATGTTCGACGGCTTCCCCCGGGGCAACCGCGACCTCGCGGACCTCGTCGCGCGGCTGAAGGCGGCGCGCCTCGACGCGGTGTATTTCGGCGGCCTCGCGCCCGAGGCCGCGACCCTGCTCCGCGCCATGCGCGAGGCCGGCCTCGGCGCGACGCTGGTGGCGAGCGACGGCATCCTCGACCCCGCCTTCGCCGCCGCGGCCGACGGGGACGGGGAGGGGACGGTCATGACCCTGGTTTCCGATCCGCCGCGCCTGCCCGAGATCCGCGGCGCTCGCCCGGTGCCGCGCTCCCCCGAGGCGGAGAGCGTCGCGGCCAACGCCTACGCGGCCGTGGAGCTCCTGGCGCAGGCGACCGAGCGCACCCGCGCCGCCGACCCGAGGACCGGCCGCATCGCGGACGGCCACAAGGTGGCCGAGGCCGTGCGGACGGGGCCGTCCCGGACGCTGCTCGGATCGGTGGCCTTCGACCCGCGGGGCGACCGCGCCGGAGCACCGATCGCCCTGCGGATCTGGCGCCGGACGCCGGACGGGCGCCTCGACTATGCCGGCAACGATGCGGAGCCCTGAGAGCCGGCAAATCGTGTCGATGACGGAACGTGTTCGGTGTCCGTGACTTGCGGCCGGTTCCCGCGGGGACTACATGCGGGCGGTGCTGCTGAGCTGGCGCGGGCGGTCCCCCGGATCGGATCCGCGCCCTGCGGCGTTTCCCGAGCTCGATGACAGCCGAACACGCATTGCCGGAACGCCTGCTGCCGGACGGTCCGACTGGAGAAGGTGCATGGCGAAAGAAGAATTGATGCAGTTCGATGGTCTCGTGATCGAGATCCTGCCGGATGCGCGCTACCGCGTGCAGCTCGACCAGGGCCACGAGATCGTGGCCTACACGGCCGGCAAGATGAAGAAGAACCGCATCAAGACGCTGGCGGGCGACCGGGTGACGGTCGAGATGTCGCCCTACGACCTCGAGAAGGGCCGCCTCGTGTTCCGCCACAAGGACGAGCGCTCGTCCGGACCCCGCCCGCCGGTGCGCGGCGGTCAGTTCCGCCGCCGTTGACGGCTAGGCGCGCGAGCCGGACTTCCCCGGCCGCGGCCGCCTACCTGCTGCTGACCGTCACGGCGCTCCTCTGGGCCGGCAACGCCGTCACCAGCCGCTGGGCGCCCGGTCACGTGTCGCCCCAGGTCATCACGACGCTCCGATGGGCGGTCGCCTGCCTGGTGCTCATGCCCTTCGCCGCGCGCCGGCTCGCCGCCGCGTGGCCGCTCCTGCGGCCGCACTGGCTGCGCATCCTGCTGATGGGCGGCCTCGGCTACACGGCCTTCAACTGCCTGTTCTACGCGGCCGGTGTGCATACCGGCGCGATCAACCTCGCCCTGTTCCAGGGGGCGATCCCCGTGCTGGTGATCGTCCTGAACCGGCTCGCCTACCGGGTGCCGGTCACGCCGGGGCAGGTCCTGGGCGTGGCGCTGACCCTGGTCGGCGCCGGCCTCGCCGCCACGCACGGCGACCTGTCCGTGCTCACGAACCTCGCCTTCAATCGCGGCGACGTGCTCGTCTTCTGCGCCTGCCTGCTCTACGCGGGCTACACGATCTTCCTGCCGACGCGCCCGAAGGTGCCGGCCCTGGTGTTCTTCGCCGCGATGGCGGTCGCGGCCTTCGTCACCTCGCTGCCGCCGCTCGCCGTCGAGTGGGCGACGGGCCACGCCGTCTGGCCCAACCGCGAGGGCTGGCTGATGGTCGCCTTCGTGGGCCTCGGGCCGTCGCTGCTGGCGCAGCTCTTCTTCATGCGCGGCGTCGAGATCATCGGCCCGAACCGCGCCGGCCTGTTCGTCAACCTCGTGCCGATCTTCGGCGCGATCCTCGCCGTCCTGCTGGTCGGCGAGCCGTTCGGCGCGACGGAAGGGGTCGCCCTGGCCCTGGTGCTGGCCGGGATCGCCTGCGCCGAGCGCCTGAAACCGGCGCCCGCCGCAGAGGCGACTCCGGAAGCCGCCTACTCGCAGACGCGGACGCGGCGGATGTAGACGTCGCCGTAGGCATCGTAGGTCCGGCGGCGCTCGAAGTGGCAGACCGGGCCGTAATCCTCCTCGACGTAGACCGGCGGCGGGGCGCGGTAGACCGGGCGGCCCGGGTAGTAGCCGTTGTTGGCCGACGCGATGGCGCCGCCGACGGCCAGGCCGCCGAGCACGCCGAGGGCGGCCGCGCCGCCGGCGCCGATGCCGTCGCGGGCCTGGGCGGCCGGCGCGAGCGTGGCGAGGCTCCCGACGACAAGGCTCGTCGCGAGAAGGTACTTCATGACATCCCCCTGAAAGCAGGCGATTCGTGCCGATCGATCGGCACAGAGCTGCTAGCACACCCGAGCTTTGGGGCGTTTGTTCGGCCGCACGTGCCGGCTTGACGTGAGGTGCTCCGCCGCACCAAACCCGGGGGCGAGCCGGAGGGCGAGCGAGAGGAGCGGCGACCGTCATGGTGACACGGGGCTTCGTCGGACGCAGGCAGCCGCCCGAGACCGGCGCGCGCCTGCCGCCGGGTCAGTACCTGACCGACGACTTCCCGATCCTCCAGATCGGCCCCAACCCGACCGTCGACATGGCGACGTGGCGGTTCACGCTGCGCGAGGGATCCCGGCCGATCAAGGCGTGGAGCTGGGCGGAGTTCGAGGCGCTGCCCCGCACCACTTGGCGCGGAGACATCCACTGCGTCACCAAGTGGTCGAAGTTCGACACGACCTGGGAGGGCGTCAGCTTCGACGACATCCTGGCCGATGCCGGGATCGCGGCGCCGACCGGCTACCTTCTGGCGGAATCCCACGACGACTACACCACGAACGTGCCGGTGGCCGACCTCGTGGGCGGCCGCGCCCTGGTGGCGACGCGCTACGAGGGCCAGCCGATCCATCCGGATCACGGCGGCCCGGCGCGGCTGTTCGTGCCGCATCTCTACTTCTGGAAGAGCGCCAAGTGGGTGAAGGGCCTCCGGTTCACCCAGACCGACACGGCCGGCTTCTGGGAGCTGCGCGGCTACCACATGTACGGCGATCCCTGGCGTGAGCAGCGCTACATCGGTGACTGAGGCGGTTCCTGAAGTGGTGACTGGCGCAGTGACGGACACAGTGACTGACCCGGCGTTCGAACCCATCGTCTTCCGCTGGCACGAGGCGGAGATCACCGCGATCGCGCCGGTGACGCCGCACGTGAAGAGCGTCCGGCTGCGCTGCGGCCTCGCCGAGTCCTACCGGGCCGGACAGCACGTCGATGTCCGGCTCACCGCCGAGGACGGCTACCAGGCGCAGCGCAGCTACTCCGTCGCCTCGGCGCAGGACGGCAGCGGCACCCTGGAGCTGATGATCGAGGCCCTGCCGGACGGCGAGGTGTCCGGCTGGTTCTCGCACTGCGCCGAGGTCGGCGACCGGGTCGAGCTGCGCGGGCCGATCGGCGGCTCGTTCTCCTGGGACGGGTCCGACGGTGGGCCGCTGCTCCTCGGCGGCGGCGGGTCCGGCGTGGTGCCGCTCCTGGCGATGCTGCGGCGGCGGGCGCAGCACTGGCGGGCGATCCCGGCGGCGCTGATCTACTCGGCCCGCACCCGCGCGGAGGCGATCGCGGTCGCCGAGCTGGAGCGGCTCGCCGAGACGGATCCCAACTTCTCCCTGCATCTCGCCACGACGCGCGAGCCCGGCGGCAAGCGGATCGACGCGCACCTCGTCGCCGACGCGCTGGCGCGGATCGGGGCGCCCGGGAAGGTGTTCCTCTGCGGCTCGAACCGGTTCGTGGCCGCGGCCTCGGACCTGATCCTGGCGCAGGGCGTCGCGCCGGGCCTGATCCGCACCGAGCGCTTCGGCGCCTGAACGAGGCCTGGCGCTTTCCGGTCGAGGATCTCGGCTCTGTCGTCGTTGCGAGCGGAGCGACGCAATCCGGAGTGCGCCACGTTCTCCAACGTCGCGCCGCCCCGGGTCGCTTCGCTGCGCTCGCGACGACGGAGCGGGTTGCACCGACCGAAGCGTTCCGCCGGAAGCCGGATCAGGGGCTGAAGATCAGCACGAGGTAGACGAAGAACAGCACGAGGTGCACCGCGCCCTCCAGCACGGTGGTGCGCGAGCCCGAGAAGGTCTGGGCGCTGAGGATCAGCGTCACGGCCAGCAGGGTCATCTCAGTCGGCTTGAGGCCGAGCACCACGGTCTGGCCGGTGAGCAGCCCGATGGTCAGGATCGCCGGCACGGTGAGGCCGACCGTGGAGGTGGCCGCCCCCAGGCACAGGTTGATCGCCCGCTGGAGCTCGTTGCGGGCCACCGCCTTGAGCGCCGAGATCCCCTCCGGCGTGAACACGATGGCGGCGATCAGCACGCCGCCCAGCGCCGTCGGCGCGCCGAGCGCCGCGATGCCGTGATCGAGGATCACCGCGAGGCTCTTGGCCAGGATCACGATCGGCAGGACGTTGGCGAGCAGCAGGCCGACATGCTTGGCGACGCTGCCGCCCGAGACCGGATCCGCGCCGTGCGGCGGCTCCGTCGCCTCGGGTATCTCCGCGTCGATGAAGAACTCGCTGTGGCGCCCGGTCTGGATCAGCAGGAACACGCCGTAGAGGGCGAGGGTGAACACCGAGAACGTGACCGCCTGAAGTGTCGTCAGGGTCCCGTCGCTGGTGGAGCTGGTGAAGTTGGGGATGACCAGCGCGATCGTGGTGAGCGGGATGATCACCGCCATGAAGGCCGAGGCGCCCTGGAGGTTGTAGCGCTGCTGGTGGTGGCGCAGGCCGCCGACCAGGAGGCCCAGCCCGACGACGCCGTTCAGCACGATCATCAGCACCGCGAACATCGTGTCGCGGCCGAGGGTCGGCGCGTCCTTGGCCGACAGCATCACGGCGGAGATCAGCGCCACCTCGATGATGACGATCGCCAACGTCAGGACCAGCGTCCCGAGGGGCTCGCCGAGGCGGTGTGCCAGTTCCTCGGCCTCGTGCACCACGCCGAAGGCGGCCCAGACGATCACGGCGAGCAGCCACGCGAACAGGCCCCCCGCGAACAGGGGCTGCGACAGGTCTCCGAGCCAGTCCTTGCCGAACCACGTGAAGGCGAGAACCGTCGCCCAGGCTACCGCCACCCGCAGGGCTGCCATCATGATGAACGTGTACTCCGCTCGGTTCGCGTCGGGCCTCGACGTGCGCGATTCACGGGAGCCTTAGCAGGTCGTCGGACCAGTGTCGGCGTCGACGGCCGATCGGCCGCGGGTCCATTCGCGCGCCGATGAGGCGGGCCGGATCCCGGATCGAGCGCGCGCAACCGCCCCATGCTGCGACGGGAGTGGTCAGTCGGCCCGGTTGGCGTTACCTTCCAGGCACCCGAATAAAGTCCGGCGCCTGATTCCCCCGCCGCGCGATGGCGCGCTGCCGGGCGCGGCACGGCCGTTGAGAGTTCCCGAAGCTTGCCTTTCCCGACCCTGCCCGCCCCCCTCGCGCGGGCCCTGAGCGACCGCGGCTACGCCGACCCGACGCCGGTCCAGGCCGCCGTGCTGGAAGCCGCCGCCGGCTCCCGCGACCTCCTCGTCTCGGCCCAGACCGGGTCCGGCAAGACCGTGGCCTACGGCCTCGCCATGGCCAGCATGCTGATCGGGGAGGCCGAGCATCTGCCGCCCCCGGCGGCGCCCCTCGCCCTCGTGATCGCCCCGACCCGGGAACTCGCCCTGCAGGTCCAGCGGGAGCTGTCCTGGCTCTACGGGCCGGCCGGAGGCCGTGTCGCGGCCTGCGTCGGCGGCATGGATCCGCGCCGGGAGAGCCGGATGCTCGCGGACGGCACCCACATCGTGGTCGGGACGCCGGGCCGCCTGCGCGACCACCTCGAGCGCCGCAACCTCGACCCGACGGCGCTGCGCGCCGTGGTCCTCGACGAGGCGGACGAGATGCTCGATCTCGGCTTCCGCGAGGACATCGAGTTCATCCTCTCGGCGACGCCCGCGGAGCGGGCCACCTACCTGTTCTCCGCGACCCTGCCGAAGGCGATCGAGACGCTGGCCGAGCGCTACCAGCGCGGGGCCCTCCGGCTCGCGATCAAGGGCGAGACCAAGGGCCACGCCGACATCGCCTACCGGGCGGTGCGGATCATGCCGCGGGAGACCGAGCACGTGGTGCTCAACCTCCTGCGCGAGGCCGACGCCGCCACCGCGATCGTCTTCTGCAACACCCGCAACGCCGTCCGGCACCTCCAGGCCAGCCTGACCGAGCGGGGCTTCTCGGTGGTGGCACTCTCGGGCGAGCTGGGGCAGGGCGAGCGCAACGCCGCGCTCCAGGCCCTGCGCGACGGCCGCGCCCGCGTCTGCGTCGCCACCGACGTGGCCGCCCGCGGCATCGACCTGCCGTCGCTCAGCCTCGTCATCCACGCGGATCTCCCGCACGACGCCGAGGTGCTCCAGCACCGCAGCGGCCGCACCGGCCGCGCCGGCCGCAAGGGCACCTCGGTGCTGCTGATCCCCAATTCCCGGCGGCGCCGGGCCGAGCAGATGTTCGCCATCGCCAAGGTGAGCCCCGAATGGTCGGGGCCGCCCTCGGCCGACGAGATCCGCCGGCTCGACGGCGAGCGCATGCTGTCCGACCCGCTCTTCGCCGAGCCGCCGGCCGAGGAGGACGTCGCGCTGGCCGAGACGCTGCTCGCCGGCAAGAGCCCGGAGGAGCTCGCCGCGCTCCTGGCCCGCGTGTACCGCACCCGCCTGCCGGCCCCCGAGGAGGTCAGCGATCCGGGCGAGGGCCGCGCCCCCCGCGGCGAGCGTCCGCCCTACGACCCGATGGACCCGGAGCGGATCGCCGCCATGGGCCCGGCGGTCTGGTTCCGGCTGAACCTCGGCCGCCGCGACAACGCCGATCCGCGCCGGCTGCTGCCGATGCTGACCCGTCGGGGCGGCATCGGGCGCCAGGAGATCGGCGCCATCCGGATCTTCGACCGCGAGACCAAGTTCGAGGTGCGGGGCAACGCGGCGGCGCGCTTCGCCGAGGCTTTCGCCCGCAACGGCTCGCCGGAGATCCAGGTCGAGGCGCTCGCGGGCGACGGGGCGCCGGCCGAGCGCCGGGGCCCGCCCGCCGGGCCGAAGGGATTCGCGAGCCCGCGGGCCGGCAAGCACCAGCGCAAGGCCGAGCGCACCGGGCCGAAGGGCGACAAGGCCGGGCGCCAGACGGGCCGGGCCTGAGCGCCGGCCCCGGCAGACGTCCGGCCCCGTGAACGGGGCCGGCGCGGCGGATCAGAAGACGTTCTTGACGGCGTCGCCGAGGGCGTCGACGCTCTCCTTGAGCTTCCGCCCGGCCGGCGCCAGGGACGGGAGCTTGATGCCGAGCACCTCGGTGTCCTCCGCCTCGGCGGGCTCCGCCTGGGCAACGGTCGCGGCGGCGCCCTTCGCCTTGTCGACGGTCCGCGTCGGCGCGGGCGTTTGGCGGGTCGCCGCCTTGGGCGCGGGCTTCTCGGGGCGCTCGATCTTCTCGGCGCGCTCCGTCCTCTCCGATTTCCCGGAGCGCTCCGTCTTCTCGGCCCGCTCCTTCTTCTCGGGACGCTCGGCCTTCTCCGCGCGCTCCGTGCTCTCCGCCACCGGCTTCGGCGCGGCCGGCTCGACGGGCTCGCGGGCCCGGACCGTCTCGGAGGCGCGGGGTGTCTGAAGCGCGGCCGTGCGGACCGGCGCCAGCGGCGCCACTTCCCGCGCGGCCGCGACCGGCGTGACGGGCGTCGGAACCGGGATGCGCTGCGTCGGCGCGACGGGGGCGGCGGCGACCTTCGCGGGCTGCGGGGCCGCCGGCTGCGGGGTGGTGGGTGCGGGCGGCGTCGGCGCGGGCGTGATCGCCGCGAACGCCTCCGGCAGCGACACCATCCTGAGCGCCGGTGTCTCCGGCTTGGCGGGCTGCGCCGGGGCAGCCGCCGCCTGGACGGAGCCCTTGATGGCGGGCAGCCCGTCCTTCAGCTCCGGCCAGTCCGCGGCCTGCCGGGACGCGACGATCTTCACGGGGGTCGGCGCCGCCAGGCCGGCCATCACCGTCGAGGCGGCGACGCCGAAGCCGACCAGCGCGCTCGCGCCGGCCACGCTGAACAGCGCGACCTTGAGGTTCAGCGACGGCCCGGGCTTGGCCGACGGCGTCCGGTCAGGCCGGGTCTCGGACGGGTCGAGGTTGAGATCGATCATAGGCCGGGGTCTCTGACACGATACACGCCGCGCGCGACCGGGCTCCCCTTCACCGGCCGCCACACTCCGAGGATTCGAAGGTGGTTCGACTCTGGTGGCGATAGAGGAGCTGCAATACGGCGCAATGATGTCGGTCCGAATTGCCTGCCCAGCCAGTCCTGGCGCGGCTATCCACAAGATTACGCCGCGCCGCTTAAGAATCGGTGTTCGCCCCGTCCGCGGCACTGGGGGCGGGGCGGCCTGAGCACGTCCGGGTCGCCACTCCGCCGGCCGCCCGCGGCGGGCGCCATGGACTTCGCCGGCGCGGTCGCTATGCGTCAGCGCGTGGATACCCGCCCGAACCTGTCCCCGCGTACCGAGACGGCCGAAGCGCCGGACGCTCCCCGGCTCCGCCGCTGGCCCTGGTCGGCGTGGTCCACCCGCGCGCGGCTCGTCGCGGTGGTCCTGCTGATCGACGCCTTCGCGGCCGTGATCTCCTGCGCGGTCATCGTCCTGAACGCCCGGTCGGCCGTGCGCGTCGAGACCCGCGCGTCGCTCGCGACCGTCGAGTCGCTGGTGGCCGACACGATCCGCCTGTCCGACACGGCCGCGCCCGACACGCTGCTCCAGACCCTCGACCTGCGCTTCAAGGTCCTCCGGCACGTCCGGGTCGCTGTGCTCGACGCGGACGGCGACGAGGTCGGCCGGCCGCTGCCGCCGCCGCGCGCCGACCGGGAGGCGCCGCGCTGGTTCGCCGACCTGATCATGCCGCCGATCGAGCGCCACGCCCTTCCGATTGTCGTCAACGGGCGGCGGCTCGGCACGGCGCAGATCACCACGCAGCCGATGGACGAGATCGACGAGATCTGGGGCTACGCGCGGGCTCTCTCGCTGACCACCCTTGCGATCAACGCCGCGATGCTGATCGCGCTCTACATCGCGCTGGGCCGGATCCTCGCGCCGCTGCGGCGGCTCGGCGCCGGCCTGACCCAGCTGGAGCACCACGACTACACCGCCCGCCTGGAGCCGCCCGGCGCCCGGGAGCTGGCCGTGATCGCCGAGCGGTTCAACAAGGTCGCCGAGGCCCTGGGCGAGGTCCGGGCCGCCAACGGCCGCCTCAACCGCCAGCTCCTGACCGCGCAGGACGACGAGCGCCGCCGGACGGCCCTGGAGCTGCACGACGAGTTTGGTCCGTGCCTGTTCGCCCTTGAGGCCAACGCCGCCTCGATCGGCCGCATCGCCTCCGGCACGGCCGAGCCGAGCCGCGAGAAGCTCGCCGCCCGGGCGGCCGAGATCAGCGCGATCGTCGGGCAGGTCCAGACCGTCAACCGGGAACTCCTGAACCGCCTGCGGCCGCACGGCCTCGGGCAGGCGCCCCTGGCGACCTGCCTCGACCTGCTCCTGCGCGGCTTCGAGCAGCGCCATCCCGGCATCACCTTCGCGGGCCGCTTCGACGGGCTGGCCCGGGGCTACGGCGACCTCGTGGACCTTACGGTGTTCCGCTGCGTGCAGGAGAGCGCCACCAACGCCGTGCGGCACGGCGCCGCGACCCGGGTGGAGGCCGAGGCGGCCGAGACCGGCGGCGGGATCGACCTCACCATCCGCGACAACGGCACCGGAATCCCGCCGGAACACGGCACCGGGCTCGGTCTGTCGGGGATGCGCGAGCGCGTGGAGGCCCTCGACGGCACCTTCGCCCTTGACAATGCCGGCCCCGGGGCGATCGTCCGGATCACGATCCCCGTTCCGCCTGACCGGGGCGACGAGAACAACACCGCGCCGAGCGCATGAACGCCATCGCATCCCAGATCGACGCCGCCGCCACGCGCCTGCCGGTTCTCGTCATCGATGATCACCCCATCGTCCTGCAGGGCTGTCGACGCGTGCTGGAGGATTCCGGCGTCGAGACCATCGCGGAGGCGACGACAGTCGTCGGCGGCTACCGGATCTTCCACCGGCTCCGCCCGCCGGTCGTGATCTGCGACCTGACCTTCCAGGGCAGCGGCATGGCCGGGCTCGGCCTGATCCGGCGGATCCGGGCGGTCGCGCCCGAGACGCGCATCCTGGTCTTCAGCATGCACAACGACCCGGTGATCGTCGCCCGCGCCCTCGAGGCGGGGGCCCTGGGCTACGTCCTCAAGGACCACGCCTCGGCCGAGCTGTTCGAGGCCTTCGCCAAGGTCCGCGTCGGCGAGGTCTACCTCGACCGGCGCCTCGCCACCGAGGTGGCGATGCTGCGCGCCGACGCCCGCCGCGCGCCGGAATCGCAGCTGACCCCCCGCGAGCAGCAGATCCTGGCGCGCCTCGCGCAGGGCCGCTCCTACGGAGCCATCGCGGCCGACCTGTCGGTGAGCTACAAGACCGTGACGAACGCCTGCTCGCAGATGCGCCAGAAGCTCGGCGTGCGCACCCTCGCCGAGCTGATCCACGTCGCCGTCACCCACGCGCAGCGGCAGGGCTAAGCCGTGGCATCCCCCGGACCTGACGACGCCTTCTCCTGGGAGGCCTGGGCGCGCAACGCCGCCGCCTACGAGACCATCCGGTCGATGCCGTTCAACGCCGAGCTCGCCGCCGGCACGCTGCCGCAGGACCGGTTCCGGCACTACATCGTGCAGGACGCGCACTACCTGATCGGCTTCGGCCGGGCGCTGAGCCTCGCCGCCGCGAAGGCGCCGGATCCGGACACGATCGTGCAGTTCTCCCGCGCCGCGCAGGAGGCGATCGTGGTCGAGCGCGCCCTCCACGGCGGCTTCTTCCGCGACTACGGCATCGGGCCGGACACCTTCGCGGCCACGCCCCTGACGCCGGCCTGCGACCACTACGTCAGCTACCTCACGGCCACCGCCTACGCCGAGCCCTACGCGGTCCTCTGCGCGGCCCTGCTGCCCTGCTTCTGGATCTACAAGGCGGTCGGCGACGACATCTTCGCCCGCGCGCAGCCCGACAACCCGTATCGCGCCTGGATCGACACCTACGCGGGCGACGATTTCGCCGCAGCGGTCGCGGCCATGATCGCCGCCACCGACTGCGCGGCGCGGGACGCGTCGGAGGCCGAGCGCGCGCGGATGCACCGGGCGTTCACGCAGGCCACCCGGCTCGAGTGGCAGTTCTGGGACAGCGCCTACCGCGACGCGGCCTGGGCCCTGTGACCCGCCCGGCGCGCCCGTGACCGCGCCGGACGCCAGCCGCCGCGATCTCGTCGCCGCCGCGCTCGCTGCAGCCCTCGCCGCGCCGCTCCGTCCGGCCCTGGCCGCCGGCGCCGGCGATCCGGCGCCGATCCCGCCGGATCGGCCCGTCCGGATCGCCATGCTGGTCTATCCGGGCCTCACCGCGCTCGATCTCGTGGGGCCGCAGACCTTCCTCGCCGGCCTCGCCCCCGGCAGCCTCCACCTCGTCGGCGCGGAGCCCGGGCCGGTGACGAGCGACACCGGCCTCGTCCTGGTGGCGACCCACGGCTTCGCGACCTGCCCGGCGGACCTCGACGTCCTGTTCGTCCCCGGAGGCGACGGCACCCCCGCACAGATGGGCGACGCTGCGCTCCTCGCCTTCCTGCGCGACCGCGCCGCGCGGGCCGGCTGGATCGCCAGCGTCTGCACCGGGTCGCTGATCCTCGGGGCGGCGGGCCTGCTGCGCGGCTACCGCGCGACGTCCCACTGGAGCGTGCGCGACGCGGTGCTGCCGCTCCTGGGCGCCCGTCCGGTGGCCGAGCGCGTCGTCTTCGACCGCGACCGCGTCACCGCGGCCGGGGTCTCGGCGGGGCTCGATCTCGGGCTGGCGCTCGCCGCGCGCCTGCGCGGGGATACCTACGCCCGCACCGCGCAGCTCGTCGCCGAGTACGCCCCGGCGCCGCCCTTCCGCGCCGGCACGCCCGCCGAGGCCGGGCCGGCGACCGTCCGGGCGGCCGAGGCGATCCTCGCGCCGCTGGTGACGGGGGCGGAGGCCGCAGCGCGCCGGTGAGCGCCGCGCCGGCGATGCAACCGGGACACGGTCCGGCGCGACGTGCGGCGGCGTGCTTGACGGCGCGCCGCCGGGGCCCGAACTGTTGCGGTGCACGATCCCCCGGAGCCGCCATGTCCCTGATCGCACGCCTGCGCGCCTACGCGGCCGAGGCTCTCGGCGTCGGCACGCAAGAGACCGTGGACGAGACGCATCTCGCGGCCACCGCGCTCCTCGTCCACGTCGCCCGCGTCGACGGCATCCTGGCGCCGGCCGAGAGCGAGCGCCTCTCGCGCCTCGTGCAGGGCCACTACGCCGACGGTCCGGATGCGGCGCGGGCGCTGATCGAGCGCGCCGCCGCCATGGATTCGGAGGTGCGCGACGTGGCGAGCCTCGTGGAGATGATCCCGCACGAGGCCGACCGGTCCGAGCGCGAAGAGCTGCTGACCATGGCGTGGTCGGTGGCGGCGGCGGACGGCAACGTCGACGAGTTCGAGGAGGCGCTGGTCGAGCGCCTCGGCCGCCTGCTCGGCTTCGACGAGGCCGCCATCGCGGCGGCCCGCCGCAGCGGACAGCAGGGCGTCGCGGCCGCGTAGTCCCGGCCGCCCGCGATGATCGCCAGCCTGGCCCTGATCCTGCTCGCGCAGCTGCTGGGCGAAGCCCTCGCGCGCGGCGCGGGCGTCCCGATCCCGGGGCCGGTGATCGGCATGGGCCTGATGTTCGCGTTCCTGCTGCTGCGCGACAATGCCCGCCTCGGCCTACCGCGCGTGCTGCCGAAGCCGCTGACCGACGGGACGCTCGAGACGACCGCGCGCGGGCTGCTGATGAACCTGTCGCTCCTGTTCGTCCCCGCGGGCGTCGGCGTCGTCGGCCGCCTCGACCTGCTGCGGGCGCAAGGCGCCAAACTGGCCCTCGTGCTGGTCGTCTCGACCGCCCTGTCGCTGCTGGTCACCGTCCTGGTGTTCCGCGCCGTCGCCGCGCTGGTCGAGCGGCGCGGGACCGACGGGGAGCCCTGACGGGTGGCCGGCGACTTCTCGCTCTGGGTCTACCTCGCCAAGACGCCGCTCCTGTGGCTGACGGTGACGCTGACCGCCTACGTCCTGGCGGACCGGATCGCCGCCGTGACCGGCCGGCACCCGATCGCCAACCCCGTCCTCATCACCGTCGTCCTGGTGGGGGCGGTCCTGGCCGTCACCGGCACGCCCTACGGGGCCTATTTCGAGGGCGCGCAGTTCGTCCACTTCCTGCTCGGGCCCGCCACCGTGGTGCTGGCGATGCCGCTCTACGAGCGGCGGGCGACCGTCCTGCGCGCCCTCGCGCCGATGCTGGCGGCCCTCGCCGCCGGCTCGGCCACCACCCTCGCCGTGGTGATCGGCCTCGCGCGCCTCCTCGACATCCCGCAGCCGATCCTCGTCTCGCTGGCCCCGAAATCCGTGACCTCGGGCGTCGCGATGGGCATCGCGGAGGCGCTCGGCGGCGACCCGACGCTCACGGCGATCCTGGTGATCCTCACCGGCATCATCGGGGCGATCCTCGTGACGCCGATGATGAACCTCCTGCGGATCCGCGACATGCGCGCCCGCGGCTTCGCCGCAGGGCTCGCGGCCCACGGCATCGGGACGGCCCGCGCCTTCCAGGTCAGCGAGGTCGCCGGCACCTTCGCGGGCATCGCCATGGGGCTCAACGCCTTCCTGACGGCGATCCTCGCGCCCCTGGCGCTGCACCTGCTGTTCTGAGCACCTGCTGTTCTGTGGCCTCAGGCGTCCAGCCGGTCGGCCACCGCCTCGGCGAGCGACAGGCTGGAGGTCAGGCCGGGGCTCTCGATCCCGAACAGGTGCACGATCCCCGGCAGGCCGTGCTCGGCCGGCCCGTCGATCCGGAAGTCGGCCGCTGCCTCGCCGGGCCCGGTCAGCTTCGGCCGCAGGCCCGCGTAGTCCGGGTACAGCGCCCCGTCGGGCAGGCCGGGCCAGTAGCGCCGGATCGCGCCGTAGAAGGCCTCGGCGCGCGCGGGATCGACCCGGTAGTCGAACCCGTCGACCCACTCCACGTCGGGCCCGAAGCGGGTGCGGCCGGCGAGGTCGAGGGTGAGGTGGATGCCGAGGCCGCCGTCGATCCGCGGCGCCGGGTAGATCAGCCGCGAGAAGGCCGGCTTGCCGGTGCAGCCGAAGTAGTTGCCGCGGGCGAGGCGCAGCGTCGGGACGCGCTCGGCCGGGTAGCCCTCCGTGCCGGCGGCCAGGGCCGGGGCGCCGAAGCTCGCGGCGTTGACCACCGCGTCGAAGGCCATCGTGCCGGGCTCGGCGCCGCCGAACGCGGCCTGCCACTGCCCGTCCCGCCGCGTCAGGCCCTCGACCGGGGTGCGCAGGGCGAGCGCGCCGCCGTGATCCTCGATCGCCCCGAGCAGGGCGAGCATCAGCGCGTGGCTGTCGACGACGCCGGTGCGCGGCGAGTGCAGCGCCACCGTGCAGGCGAGATTCGGCTCCAGCTGCCGGGCGGCGCGTCCGTCGAGGAGTTCGAGGCCCGGGACGCCGTTGGCCTCGCCCTGGCGTCGGATCGCCGCGACCTTCTCGGCCTCCGCGTCGTCGGAGGCGACGATCAGCTTGCCGCACGCGCGATGCGGGACGCCGTGACTCGCGCAAAAGTTGTATAGGCGCCGGGCGCCCTCGACGCAGTGGTGCGCGCGCTCGGATCCGCCCGGGTAGTACATGCCGGCGTGGATCACTTCCGAGCTGCGGGACGAGACTCCCGTTCCGAAGGCGTCCTCGGCTTCCGCCACGATGACGGCATGCCCGCGCAGCGCGAGTGCCCGCCCGATGGCGAGTCCGACGACGCCGGCTCCGACGACCAGGGCCTCCATGTCTTCGCGTTCTCCAACGCGCCCGGTTGGGCAGGTGAGTCCTCAATACCGCACTTGAGCCGGAACAACGACGCGCCCGTTGATTCGTCGTTGACCCTAAATCTCAATCCTAAGTAGAAATATCGGCGCGATAAATGCGCGGCTCGGTTGTAGCGGCGGCGGACTGGCCCATAATGAGGCCATCCGCCGCCTCCGGCCGAGGCCGAGAACGTCTCAGGGACATGCACCGGCCGTCGGCGGCGAAGAGCCCGACGGAAACCGACGAGAGCCACATCCGAAACACGTAGAATCGAGGTGACGACCATGCAGATGACATCGCCGAGCGTCGAACTCGCCGCAAAGATCCTGAGCGCCTACGTCACGCGCAACAGTGTCCCGGCGGGAACGCTGCCGGACCTGCTCTCCGAGGTACACCGCTCGATCACCGCCCTGGACCAGCCCGCGGAGCCGCAGGTTCGGCGGCCGACCGAGGCGCAGATCCGGGCCTCGATCCGGCCGGACACGCTCATCAGCTTCGAGGACGGCAAGCCCTACAAGGCCCTGCGGCGTCACCTGACGATGCGCGGCCTCACGCCCGAGGCCTACAAGGCCAAGTGGGGCCTGCCCGTCGATTACCCGCTGGTCTCGGCGGTCTACAGCGCCCGCCGCTCGACGATCTCCCGCCAGATCGGCGAGGGCCAGCGCCTGCGGATGCAGCAGGCCGCGGAGTAAATGGGCGTCGGTCGCCGGCGCGCGAGCCCGGCGACCGGTCCTCACGGCCAGCCCGGGTTCTGCGCCTCGGCGGCGGCGGTCGCCACTTCCTGGATCAGCAGGGCCACGAGCCCGGACCATCCGGTCTGGTGCGACGCGCCGACCCCGCGGCCGCTGTCGCCGTGGTAGTACTCGTAGAACAGGACGTGGTCGCGGAAATGCGGATCCTCCTGCTCGATCCGGCTGTCGCCGTAGACCGGCCTGCACCCGTCCGGGCGGCGGGTCGAGAGGCTGATCAGCCGCCGTGACAGGTGGGCGGCGATCTCCCGGAGCGCGTAGGTCCGGCCCGACCCGGTCGGCGCCTCGACCCTGAAATCCGGGCCGTAATAGTCGTGGAAGCGGTTCAGCCCGGCGATGAGCAGGTAGTTGACCGGCATCCACACCGGTCCCCGCCAGTTCGAGTTGCCGCCGAACAGCCGCGAGCGCGACTCGGCCGGCTCGTAGGCGAGCCCCAGGTCCCGCCCGTCCCAGGCGAAGCAGAACGGCTCGTCCGCGTAGACGCGGGACACGGCGCGCAGCCCGTAATCCGAGAGGAACTCGTTCGGGTCCAGGGCGCGGTGGAGCAGCGCCTTCAGCCGGTGCCCGCGCAGCAGCGACAGCAGCGCCGTCTGGCCCTCGCCGGGCTCGTTCCAGCGCGAGACCAGGGTCGCGAGGTCCGGGCGGTTCTTGAGGAAGAACACCATCCGGCTGCGCAGGGACGGCAGCCGCGCGAGGTCGCACTCGTTGATCACCGCCACCGCGAAGATCGGGATCAGGCCGACCATGGTCCGGGCGCGGATCGGGAGGCGCTGCCCGTCGCGCGTCTCGATGACGTCGTAGAAGAAGCCGTCCGGCTCGTCCCACACGCCCGCGCCCGTGGCTCCGGCGATGAGGAGGAAGTGCTCGAAGAACTTCTCCGCCATGTCCTCGAAGGTCGGGTCGTCGAGCGCCAGCTCGATGGCGATCCGCATCAGGTTCAGCGCGTAGGTCGCCATCCAGGCCGTCGCGTCGGACTGGGTCAGCGTGGCGCCGTCGCCTACCGGCTTCGACCGGTCGAAGATCCCGATATTGTCGAGGCCGAGGAAGCCGCCCTGGAACAGGTTGCGGTCGTCGGAATCCTTCCGGTTCACCCACCACGTGAAGTTCAGGGTGAGCTTGTTGAAGATCCGCTTGAGGAAGGCGTGGTCCGGCTGGCCGGTGAGCGCCCGGTCCAGCTCGAACACCCGCCAGGCGGCCAGCGCGTGGACCGGCGGGTTGGCGTCCCCGAAGCCCCACTCGTAGGCCGGCAGCGCGGCGTTCGGGTGGGTGTAGGCCTCGTCGACCAGCAGCAGGAGCTGGTTCTTGGCGAAGTCCGGGTCGATGAGCCCGAACACGATCGCCTGCAGGGCGAGATCCCAGGAGGCGAACCAGGGATACTCCCAGGCATCCGGCATCGAGATGATGTCGTTGGCGCGCAGATGCGACCAGTCGCTGTTGCGGCCGTGCCGCCGCTCCGGCGCCGGCGCGGGCTGCGCCGGGTCGCCGGCGAGCCACTCGCGCACGTCGTAATGGTAGAGCTGCTTCGACCAGAGCATGCCGGCGAGCGCCTGCCGCTGCACGAGCCGCATCTCGGGATCGGCGATCGGCGCCTGGAGCGCCCCGTAGAAGTCGTCGGCCTCCCCCTCGCGGGCGGCGAAGACGGCGTCGAAATCCGCGAAGGGCGCGCCCGGCGCGGTCTCGGCGCGCAGGCGCAGGCGCACGGTCCGCGTCTCGCCGGGGCCGAGATGCAGGTCGTAGCGGGCGGCGCACTTGGTGCCGGACAGGGCGTTGACGGCGGCCCGGTCGCCGCCCACGACGCACCGGTCGATCCCGTCCTTGTAGAAGCCCTCGGCGGGGCCGCTGCCGAACAGCCGATGCGTGTTGGTCTCGTTCTCGGTGAACAGCAGGTCGCCCGCGCCCTCGGCGAAGAACCGGAAGGTCGGCATCTCGGGGTGGCGCGCCCAGACCGAGCCCTCCGACCCGGCCATCAGCTCCGGCTTCGGCGTGCCCTGCTTCCACGACCACGTGTTGCGGGCCCAGAGCTGCGGCAGCAGCGTCAGGGCGGCCGGGTCCGGGCCGCGGTTGGTCGCGGTCACCCGCATCAGGATGTCGTCGGGGGCGGCCTTGGCGTAGGCGATCTCGACGTCGAAGTAGCGGCCCTCGTCGAACAGGCCCGTGTCGAGGAGCTCGAATTCCGGGTCGTCGAGGCCGCGCCGCGCGTTCTCCTCGACCAGGCGTCCGTACGGGAAGGCGGCCTGCGGGTACTTGTAGAGCATCCGCATGAAGGCGTGGGTCGGGATCCCGTCGAGGTAGTAGTAGAGTTCCTTGACGTCCTCGCCGTGGTTGCCCTCCTGGTTGGTCAGGCCGAACAGCCGCTCCTTCAGGATCGGGTCGCGCCCGTTCCACAGCGCCAGGGACAGGCACCAGTTCAGGTGGCGGTCGCCGAAGCCGCCGATCCCGTCCTCGCCCCAGCGATAGGCGCGGGACCGGGCGTGGTCGTGGGGCAGGTAGTCCCAGGCGTCGCCCTTCGGGCTGTAATCCTCCCGCACCGTGCCCCATTGCCGGTCGCTGAGGTACGGCCCCCAGCGGCGCCACGCCGGATCGGAGCGGGCCTCCACGAGACGGCGGCCCTCGGCGGTCTCGAAGAGGTGCGGCGGCACGCCGTCGGGCTTGGTCATACGCGCGCTGCTCCTGCCCCCGCGGATCCGTACCGGATAAAGCCGCGACGCCGGCAGGGAAAGTCAACGCCCCGCCGCGACCGGATCGCCGCGGGGGATCGCGCGACGCGCGATCACACGATGCGGATCGACAGGTCCGGCAGGCCCTCGATGGAGCCGGCGAGCACGTCCCCGCGGACGACCGGCCCGACATTCTCGGGCGTTCCCGAGAAGACGATGTCGCCCGCCTTCAGCTCGAAGGCCCGCGACAGCTCGGCGATCTGCTCGGCGACCGACCAGATCATGTCCGACAGGTCGGCGTCCTGCCGCACGGTGCCGTTCACGGCGAGCCGGATGCGGCCGCGCGCCGGATGGCCGACCCGGGCGACCGGCAGGATCGGCGTGATCGGCGCGGACTGGTCGAAGCTCTTGCCGATCTCCCAGGGCTTCTTCTGGTTGCCCATGCCGCGCTGGAGGTCCCGGCGGGTCATGTCGAGGCCGGTGGCGTAGCCGTAGACGTGGTCGAGCGCCTGCGCGGCCGGGATGTCGCGCCCGCCCGACTTCAGCACGGCCACGAGCTCGATCTCGTGGTGGTAGTTCTGGGTCAGCGACGGGTAGGGATGGTCGGCGACGCCCCCCGCGACGACCTGCACGGCATCCGCCGGCTTCTGGAAGAAGAAGGGCGGCTCGCGCGACGGGTCGGAGCCCATCTCGCGGGCGTGGGCCGCGTAGTTCCGGCCGATGCAGTAGATCCGGCGGACCGGGAAGACCTGCGCCTCGCCCAGGATCGGGATCGTGGCCTGCGGCAGCGGGAACAGCGGGGCCGGCTGCGCCTCGGCGGCCGCGGCGGGGCCGAGGCCCGCGGCGGCCCCGGCGGCGACCGCCCCGAGCGCGCGGCGTCGACTGATCGTCACCATGGCCGTGTCCCTTCACCGCGATCCGCGCGGCGCAAGCGGGCGATACGACCGGGCGGGGCCGGCCGCCAGCGGATCCGCGGCCGGGATGGAGAGGCTCAGGCGGTCCGTGTCACCCGGATCCCGTCCGGGGCCGCCGCGACGCGCAGCCCGGTGTAGTCGGCGATCGTCGGATGACCGGTCCTCACCGGCTCGTGATGGGTCGCGGTGACGACCACGACGGCCGCATCCGCGGCCTCGGCCGCCCGGATGCCGGCCGGGGCGTCCTCGAACACGAGGCAGTCCGGCGCCGCGACGCCGAGGCGCCCGGCCGCCAGGAGGAAGCAGTCCGGCGCGGGCTTGCCCCGCGCCACGTCCTCGGCGGCCACGAGAAGGTCGGGGACCGGCATGCCGGCCGCCGCGAGGCGGCGCTCCGCCAGCCGCCGGGGCGCCGAGGTGACGATCGCCCAGCGGTGGCGCGGCAGCGCCTCCAGGAAGGCCCGCGCCCCCGGGATCGCCACGATGTCGTCGACATCCGCCATCTCGGCCTCGGTGATCGCGGCCGCCTCGGCCACGGGATCGACGCCCGGCAGGTTCAGCCGCCGGATGGTCTCGACCGATTGCACGCCGTGGATCGTCGGCAGGAAGGACGCCGCGTCGAGGCCGTGCGCCTCGGCCCAGCGCGACCAGATCCGCTCCGCGGAGGCGATCGAGCTGATGATCGTCCCGTCCATGTCGAACAGGAGCGCCGCCAGGGGGCGCGACGGGAGGGCTGACTCGGGCATGGGCGAGGGCTAGGCCGGCGCCGCCGTCCCGGCAACCGGCCCGCGCGCATGGCCGCGTCTCGCGCGTGGCCGGGCCTCCGGGACGCCTTCGCCGGCGGTCGCGGCAGGTCCGCCCGCTTCACGGGCCGGTGCCTTTGGTGTAGCGCGGGGGCAATCCCGGGCCGTCGGCGGCCCTGCAGAAGCGAATATCGACCGACCATGCCGAGCCGCATCGACGCCACCTTCGCCCGCGCCCGCGCGGAGAACCGGTCCGTCCTCGTCACCTACGTGATGTCCGGCGATCCCGATCCCGCGACCTCGCTCGAGGTCCTGAAGGCGCTGCCGGGCGCCGGCGCCGACATCCTGGAATTCGGCCTGCCGTTCACCGACCCGATGGCGGACGGCCCGGCGATCCAGGCGGCCGGCCTGCGGGCGCTCAAGGCGGGCCAGACGGTGTCGGGCACCCTCGACCTCGTGCGCCGCTTCCGCGCCGGCAACGACACCACGCCAATCGTGCTGATGGGGTACTACAACCCGATCCACACCTACGGCGTCGACCGCTTCCTCGACGACGCGCTGGCGGCCGGCGTCGATGGGCTGATCGTCGTCGATCTCCCGCCCGAGGAGGATTCCGAGCTGTGCCTGCCGGCCCTCGGCAAGGGCCTCGCCTTCATCCGCCTCGCCACGCCCACCACCGACGAGCGGCGCCTGCCGGCCGTCCTCGCGAACACGGCGGGCTTCGTCTACTACGTGTCGATCACCGGCATCACCGGGACGGCGACCCCGGATTTCGGCAAGGTCTCCGAGGCGGTCGCCCGCATCCGGCGCCACACCGAGCTGCCCGTCGTCGTGGGCTTCGGCGTCAAGACCGGCGCCCACGCGGCGGCGATCGCCGAAGGTGCCGACGGCGTCGTGGTCGGCTCCGCGCTCGTGGACGCCCTGGTGCGCTCCCTCGATGGCGAGGGCCGGGCGCAGGCCGGAAGCGTCGAGGCCGTGACGGAGCTGGTGCGAGAACTCGCCGCGGGCGTGCGGTCGGCGGGCGTCGGGCGGGCCGCCTGACGGGCGGACCGGGCACCCCTGGCGGCGGAGCGCGCCGCACCTGATATCTGCGCGGGCTTGAAGCGGACGGACGCAAGTCGATGGTCGAACCGATGAACTGGATCTCGGAGGTGGTGCGCCCCCGGATCAAGACCTTGTTCAAGCGCGAGACGCCCGAGAACCTCTGGGTCAAGTGCCCGGACACGGGGCAGATGGTGTTCCACAAGGAGGTGGAGGCCAATCACTGGGTCATTCCCGGTTCCGAGCATCACCTGAAGATGGGCGCCCAGGCGCGCCTGAAGATGATGTTCGACGAGGGCACGTGGATCGACGTGGCCCTGCCCGAGGTCACCCCCGACCCGCTGAAGTTCCGCGACGAGAAGCGCTACGTCGACCGGCTCAAGGAGGCCCGGGCCAAGACCGGCCTGCAGGACGCGTTCAAGATCGGCTTCGGCCGGGTCGGCGGCCTGCCGATGACGCTGGCCGCGCAGGAATTCGGCTTCATGGCCGGGTCGCTCGGCATGGCGGCGGGCGAGGCCTTCGTGCGCGGCGCCGAGACGGCGCTGGAGAAGCGCACGCCCTACGTGCTGTTCGCGGCCTCCGGCGGCGCGCGCATGCAGGAGGGGATCCTGTCGCTGATGCAGATGCCGCGGACCACCGTGGCGGTGCGCCGGCTCAACGCGGCCCGGCTCCCCTACATCGTGGTGCTGACGAACCCGACCACGGGCGGCGTCACCGCCTCCTACGCGATGCTGGGCGACGTCCACCTCGCCGAGCCCGGCGCGCTGATCTGCTTTGCGGGACCGCGGGTGATCGAGCAAACGATCCGCGAGAAGCTGCCGGACGGCTTCCAGCGGGCGGAGTACCTGCGCGAGCACGGCATGGTCGATCAGGTGGTCCACCGGCACCAGCTCAAGGAGACGATCACGCGTCTCTGCAGCCTCCTGACCAACGTGTCCCAGGCCGGCGCGCCGGCCGCGGCCTCCGAGGCGGCCTGAGCCCGGCGATGGCCTCGTCCGACGCCCTGATGGCGCGCTTCCTGGCGCTCCACCCCCGCACCATCGACCTGTCGCTCGGGCGCATCGAGCGGCTGCTCGCGCGGCTCAACCATCCCGAGCGCCGCCTGCCGCCCGTCATCCACGTGGCCGGCACCAACGGCAAGGGCTCGACCATCGCGTTCATGCGGTCGATCCTGGAGGCCGGGGGCTTGGCCGCCCACGTCTACACCTCCCCGCACCTCGTCCGCTTCCACGAGCGGATCCGCATCGGCGGGATCGGCGGCGGGCATTTCGTGGACGAGGACCGGCTGGCCGACGCCTTCGCGCGCTGCGAGAGCGCCAATGCCGGCGAGCCGATCACGATGTTCGAGATCACCACGGCCGCGGCGTTCCTGCTCTTCTCGGAGAGCCCGGCCGACGTGCTGCTCCTGGAGGTCGGCCTCGGGGGCCGGCTCGACGCCACCAATGTCATCGACCGGCCGGCCTGCGCGGTGGTGACGCCGATCGGCCGCGACCATGCCGAGTATCTCGGCGACACGGTCGAGTCGGTCGCGACCGAGAAGGCCGGGATCTTCAAGCGCGGCTGCCCGGCGGTGATCGCCGCCCAGGACTACGCCGAGGCCGACGCCGTCCTCTGCCGGCGCGCGGAAGCCCTCGGGGCCGGGCCTGTGCTGGTGGGCAATCAGGACTTCTCCGTGCACGAGGAGCGCGGCCGGCTCGTCTACCAGGACGAGACCGACCTGTTCGACCTCCCGCGGCCGCGCCTCGCCGGGCGTCACCAGCTGGTCAACGCCGGAACCGCGATCACCGCGCTGCGCGCCGCCGGGTTCGGCGACATCGGGATCGCGGCCCTGGAGCGGGGCCTGACCGAGGTCGAGTGGCCGGGCCGGCTGCAGCGCCTCGGCCGCGGCCGGCTGGCCGCCCAGCTCGATGCCGGCACCGAGCTCTGGCTCGACGGCGGCCACAACATCGACGGCGGCCGGATCCTCGCGGCCGCCATGGCGGATCTCGGCGAGAAGAGCGACGTGCCGCTCGTCCTCGTGGTCGGCCTGCTCGGCACGAAGGACGCCGACGGGTTCCTGCGCAACTTCGTGGGCCTGGCCCGGGCCCTGGTGGCCGTCCCGATCACCGGGACCATGGCCGCGCGCCCGGCCGAGGAGGTGGCCCGGATCGGCGAGGATGTCGGCCTCAAGACCTACGCGGCGCCGAGCATCGAGGCGGCCCTCGCCCTCGTGCGGGACATCGCCTTCGAGCGCCCGCCGCGAATCCTGATCTGCGGATCGCTCTACTTGGCCGGCATGGTTCTCGCCGCCAACGACACGCCGCCGGTCTGAGTCGTCTCCAGTCTGGGAGCGCCGCGCGCGGCCGCTGTATCAAGTGGCCGGGAACCGGAGACCTGTGAAATCCGGATTCTGCATTCGAAAATCCGTCGAATCGCCGCAATCGCCCGGACGGACACCCGTCCACGGCCACGCTTTCCTCCCGCTGTGGCAGCTAAGCTACATCCTCGCGGGGCCCGATCGCATAGTTTCACCGGCGATCGGGCTTATGCTGGGGATCACAGTAATGAAGAAGCTTCTCACCTCTCTCGCGGCGTTCACCGCGCTCACGGCCGCCGCTTCGGCCGCCGACCTGCCGCGCCGCGCCGCGCCGCCGCCGGTGTTCACCCCCGTTCCGGTGTTCACCTGGACCGGCGCCTACTTCGGTATCAACGCCGGCTACGCGTTCGACGCCAGCAGCAACTCCACCCGCGGCTTCGTCCAGACGCCCGGCAACCCGGTCGCTCTGGTTCCGGGCGGTCTCGTCCCCTACCAGGCCCTGCTGCCGAACGGCTCGTCGCTGGTCTACAGCAACGACAGCCGTGAGGGTTTCTCGGGCGGTGGCCAGGTCGGCTACAACTGGCAGCTGACCCCGGGCTCCGGCGCCGTGATCGGCTTCGAGGCTGACGCCCAGTACCTCGACTTCGGCCGTCGCGCCCGCTTCGCCACCAACGCCGTGGCGATCAACCCGGGCTTCATTCCGGTCAACGGCACGCTCAACACCATCGACTTCTTCGGCACCGTCCGCGGTCGTCTCGGCTGGGCCTTCGACCGGACCCTCGTGTACGCCACCGGCGGTTTCGCCTACGCCACCGGCACGGATGACGGCGCTCGCGTCGGCCTGCAGAACTTCGCCGGCCGCCGGAACGACTTCAAGACCGGCTGGACGGTCGGCGGCGGTGTCGAGTACGCCCTGCCCACCGACTCGTTCCTGAACTTCTTCCGCTCTTCGGCCGTCACGCTGAAGGTCGAAGGTCTGTACGTGAACCTCGACAACAACAACGGCCGCGCCCAGGCGCCGCTGGTTGGTGCTGCGATCTCCCCGGTCGGCCTCGTGCCGGTGTACTCGCTCGCCGGCGCCAGCCGGAACGAGAACGCCTTCGCCGTCGTCCGCGCCGGCCTGAACTACAAGTTCGGCTCGTACTGAGACGGAATACGGGATCCCGGGCCAAGCACCGGGATCCCGAAATAAAAAAACTTGGGCTCGAAACCGAGAAAGCCCGGCCTCGCGGCCGGGCTTTCTTTTTGTCGTTCGGAGCCGTGACGGCAGATCAGGCGGTCTGGGCGCCGATCCAGCGCGACAGGTCGCCCTTCGGTGCGGCGCCGACCTTCTGGTCCACGCGCTCGCCGTTCTTGAAGAGCAGCAGCGTCGGGATCGAGCGGATGCCGTACTGGGCGGCGATCTGCGGGTTCTCGTCGACGTTGACCTTGGCGATCTTCACCTTGCCCTGCAGGTCGGTCGCGATCTCCTCGAGGGCCGGGCCGATCTGACGGCAGGGGCCGCACCACTCCGCCCAGAAATCCACCACGACGGGCTCGGCGGACTTGAGAACGTCCTGCTCGAAGCTCGCGTCGGTTACTTTCACCGTCGCCATAACGTCACCTTTCGGAATCCGCCGCCCGTCGGGCGGCGTCGAACGGGCAGAGGCCCGCGCGGTCCGGTCAGAATTGGCGACGGCCCGGCGCCCGGTCAAGAAGTCCGGTCGCCGGGGGAGGGCGGGGGTGCCCGGGACGCACGGCTCTCTCGGTGAATCGCCGCGCCGCCACGTGCGCTGGCGCATGCGGACCGCTTCCGGGCACGCGCCCCGGGGCACGGGTCACGCCTCGATCCCGATCCGGTCCAGGGCCGTCGCGACGTCGTCGGAATCGAGGGCGCGGATCACCGGCCCCGAGGTCCAGACGAGAATCGGCCGGATCGTCCGGCCCGGGTAGATCTGCGCGAGGAGGCGCGCGTAGAGGGCGATCTGGCCGGCCTCAGCGGCGGGCAGCGGCGCGCCGGGCTCGGGCGGGCGCCCGGTCTTGAAGTCGGCGAGGTGCACCGTGTCCGCCGTCACGGCGAGGCGGTCGACGCGCCCCTGGACCACCCTCTCTGCCCCGCCGGCACGGACACGCCCCGACAGTGCCACCTCCGCGCGGGCGTCCCGGGCGAAGAGCGGCGCGAGGTCGGGGGCGTCGATGATCCGGAGGACCGACCGGACGATCGCGGGAGCGGCCGCGCGCGGCAGACCGGGCGCCCGGGCCTGCACGAAGGCGCGCCCGGCCGTCTCCCGGCGGTCCGGCTCGACCCGGGGCAGGTGCTGCAGCAGGGCGTGGGTCAGGATCCCCCGGCGCCGGGCCTGCGCGTCGGCGAGGCGCGGCGGCGGCACGCGCGTTCCGTCCGCCGCCTGCAGGGCGCCGGACGGGTTCAGGGTCTCGGGGGTCGGTTCCGGCGGCACCGGGCCGCGCAGCCAGTCGGGCTCCGGCCCGGCCTCCGCTCTGGCCGACGCGGCACCCGCGGCGGGGGCGGGATCCGGCGGGGCGCCGTCCTGCCAGAGGGTCGCGGGCCCGTAGGGGAGTTCCAGCGCCCGGCCGGCGCCGAGTGCCGCCTCCAGGCCGGCCTGGATCATCCGGCACCACGCCGCCTCGGTCTCGCGCTCGTGGCCGCGGAAGGGCGCCACGATCAGCCGGTCGGCCGCGCGGGTCATGGCGACGTAGAGAAGGCGGTTGTGCTCCTGGCGGGCCTTGGCGAGCAGGGCCGCCCGCGCCGCGTCGGTGGCGGCGCAGTCCTGCGTCCGCCCGCCCGACCAGACCGGCGGCAGGGCGATCTCCGTCGCCGGGAGCGGCAGGAGGGGCGGGTCGTTGCGGCCGAGGGGCTCGCACCCGTCGAGGATCACCACGACCGGCGCCTCCAGGCCCTTGGCGCCGTGGACCGTCATGACCCGGACCTCGTCGCGGCCCGATTCGAGGTCGCGCTTGACCGTGTGGCCGGCCTCGGCCCCGACGTAGCGGGCGAGGAAGCCGCCCAGCGACGGGGCGTCCTCGCCGGTCTCGGCCTGGGCGGCGGCGGCGAGGAACACGTCGATCGCGTCCCCGGCCTCGCCGCCGAGGCGGGCGACCAGCTTGGCCCGGCCGCCCTGCGGCCCGAGGAGCCGGGCGTAGAAGCCGAACGGGCCGTGGAGCCCCGCCAGGGCGATCCAGCCCGACAGGGCCTCGAGCCCGCGCCGCGCGGCCGCGTCGCCCGCCGCGGCGTGGCGGTGCAGGGCATCCTCCAGGGTCTCGGCGAGGTCGCGGCGGGCGGCGATCCGCACGAGGTCCTCGTCGGTGAGGCCGACGAGCGGCGTCTTGAGGGCGGTGGCGAGGGTCAGGTCGTCGGCCGGCAGGAGGCCCGCCCGGCCGGCGGCGACCAGGTCGGCCACCGCGATGTGGGCGGAGACCTCGAGCCGGTCCTGCCCGGCGACCGGGACGCCGATCCCCTTCAGGGCGCGGATCACCTCCTCGAAGGCCGGCCCGCGCTTCCGGACCAGGATCAGGACGTCCCCGGGGCGCCAGATCCGGCCGGTCGCGTCCCCCGCGGTGGTCCAGGCGCGCACCGCCTGCGCCACCCGGCGGGCGGTGACGATCGCGGGAGCGCTGGTCTCGGTCGCGTCCACGGGGGCGGTCCAGGCATCGGGCTCCGCGGCCGGCTCCGGCTCGGCGATCGGCCACAGCTCGACGGCGCCGGGCGCGCCCGGGCGGGCGCTGGCGTGGACGGTCGTGCGCACCGTGTCCTCGAACGACAGGCCCTCGTTGTGCGCGTCGAGGGCGAAGACCGCGTCGACGGCGCGCAGGACGAGATCGGTCGAGCGGAACGACAGGGTGAGCGGCACGTCCTCGAAGGTCAGTCCGGCCGAGCGCGATTCCGCGATCCAGGACGCGCGGGTCAGGGCGAATTCCCGCGGCTCCGCGCCCTGGAAGCCGTAGATCGACTGCTTGGGGTCGCCCACCGCGAAGCGCGTGCGGCTGCCGGAGCGCGCGCCCTCGCCGGCGGCGAATTCCTGCGTGATTGCCCGCAGGATCGCCCACTGCTCCGGGTTCGTGTCCTGCGCCTCGTCGACGAGGACGTGGTCGATGCCGCGGTCGAGCTTGTACAGGACCCAGCCGGCGCCGACGCGGCCGAGCAGGTCCAGCGCCTTGTGGATCAGGTCGTCGAAGTCGAGGGCGCCGAGGCGCGCCTTCTGCGCCTCGACGCGGCGGTGGATCTCGGCCGCGATCTGGAACAGCGCCTGGGTGCGGGCGTGGGCCCGGGCGGCGCGCAGGCGGTCGAACAGCGGCTCCAGCCGGTCCCGCTCGGTGAGCAGCGCCGCCTTGACGTCCGCCGGCACGCCCTTGGTCCCGAGGCTGCTGTCGGCCTTGGGCTCGTCCTTCTGGGTGAAGAAGACCGCGCGGTAGAGCGCGAGCGCCTCGGCCCGGTCGGGAAGGTCCGCGGAGCGGAGCCGTTCGGCCTCGGCGGCCTGCAGGGCGTCGGCGAGCTTCTCGTCGTTGGCCTTGCCGGTGCGCAGCGCCGCGACCAGCGCGGCGCGCTCCTCCGGACGGCACCCGGGACCGCCCTCGAGGATCGCGGCCTCGATCCGCTCGGCGGATTCATCGGCCGCCAGCCCCAGCGCCCCGTGCAGCCGCCCGAAGGCCCGCTCCAGGCCGGCGGCGTCGCCGATGAAGCTCCGCGCCCGCATGGCCGCCCGGATCGCCGCCCGCAGGGTGTCGCCCGTGGCTTCCGGCGTGACCCGCGCGAGGGCGGCGCTGAGCGGCGTGTCGCCGTTCGCGACGGCGTCGGCCAGGACGTTGGCCATCTCGATGTCGAACAGTTCCCGGGCCTTGGCCTCGTCGAGCACCACGAAGCGGGCCGGCACGTTCGCCTCGAAGGGGAACATGTGGAGCAGCCGCTCGCACAGGGCGTGCAGCGTCTCGATCTTGAGGCCGCCCGGCGTCTCGACCGCCCGGGCGAAGAGGCGCCGCGCCAGGCGCAGGCGCTCGGGCCCGGCGCGCTCGCCGGTGAGCTCGGCGAGTTCGGCGGCGAGGGTCTCGTCGTCCAGCGTGACCCAGCGGCCGAGCAGCCGGAAGACGCGGATCGCCATGTTGGCCGCGGCGGCCTTGGTGAAGGTCAGGCAGAGGATCCGGCCGGGCGGCGCCTCGTCGAGGAGCAGCCGGACCACCCGGTCGGTGAGGACCTTGGTCTTGCCCGCGCCGGCATTGGCCGAGACCCAGGCCGAGGCGCGCGGGTCGGCCGCCCGACGCTGGTTGGCGCGGGTCAGGTCGTCGACGACGAAGGGGGCGGGGGCGTGCGGGGTGACGCTGCTCAACGGTCCGGTCCGGCTCGGCTGCCGGCTCTCTCTACAACAGAAACGCGCCCGCGGGCCCGCCAAGGCGTCACACCGGCCCTCGCGGGATTGCCCCGGGCGCGGCGCCGTCCCATGGATGCAGACGATCCCTTCCGCGCACACCGAACACGCCCGTGACCCAGCCGACATCCGAGCCGGCGCGCCCGCCGATCCGCTTCCGCGGCCGCTCCTTCATGGCCACCGTCCTGGCGCCGATCCCCCCGGTCGCCGACTGGTTCGGCGACCTCGACGCCCTCAACCGCCGTGCCCCGAACTTCTTCGCCGGCCGGCCGGTGATCCTCGACCTGTCCGGATTGCGGCTCAACCGCGAGGATCTCGACGGTCTGCTCGCCGAGCTGGCCGCCCGCAACATCCCGATCCTGGGGATCGAGGGCGCGGCGCCGTCGCTCCTGGATTCCGCGACGCCGCCGGCCCTGTCGGGCGGGCGGCCCGCGGGGGAGGTCGCCGCCCCGGACGAGTCGGCCGCGGACGCGCCCGCGCCGGCCGAGCCGCAGGCCCGGGAGACGGTGCGGTCGCTGATCCTCGACGCGCCCGTGCGCTCCGGCCAGACCGTGCTGCACCTCGAGGGCGACGTCACGGTGCTGGGCGCCGTGGCGTCGGGCGCCGAGGTCATCGCGGGCGGCTCGATCCACGTCTACGGCGCCCTGCGCGGCCGCGCGATCGCCGGCGCCGCCGGCAACCCGACGGCGCGGATCTGGTGCCGGCGGTTCGAGCCGGAGCTGGTCGCGATCGACGGTCTCTACCGCGCCGCCGACGACCTCGACCCGGCCTTCCGGGGGCAGGCCGTGGAGGTGCGGCTGCTGGAGGACGCGATCAAGCTGAACCTGTTCGAGCGAGGTTGAGAGGCTTCTCAGCTCCGGCGTTCGGGCCGTCGGTTAACGGCCTTTCAGCCCGCGCAGAACCCACGGAGACCGGGGCCGAGCCCCCCGCGACCTTCGCGGCCGAGGGCGTGAGACCGTCCTCCGCTGCCCCGATACAAGGATCCCGGCAGAATTTGCCGACCGGATCAGAAACTTAACCCTTCGGTAACCATACCCGCCGTCAATGGTCCGGTAAGGACTCTTAACGGGCGGACATGAGCGACACCCTCCCCGAGCCGATCGACCCGGAGACCGCCACAGCGGCGGCTCCTTCCGCGCCCCGGCCGCTCAGCCTGCGCGGGCGGGCCTTCAAGGCCCTGGCCCTCTCCCCCGAGCCGCCGCTCCCCGAGTGGCTCGCGGGCCTCGACGCGGCGCTCAAGCGCTCGCCGACCCTGCTGAAAGGCCGGGCCGTCATCCTGGACTGCGCCCAGCTCAAGCCCGAGCCGGACGCCCTCGAGACGCTCATGAACGAGCTCAAGGCCCGCGGCATCGCGGTCCTGGGCATCGAGGGGGCCGACGCGGTGGTGGACGGCCTGCCGCCGCTGCTGGTCAAGGGGCACCCGTCCGAGACGATCGAGATCCCGAGCGTCCCGGCCGAGCCGGAGCCGCAGGTGGTCACCTCGATCACCGTCGAGGGCTCGGTCCGCTCCGGACAGAGCGTCATCAACCCGACCGGCGACGTGACCGTGATGGGGTCCGTCTCCTCCGGGGCCGAGATCCTGGCCGGCGGCTCCATCCACGTCTACGGCGCCCTGCGCGGTCGCGCGATCGCCGGAGCAGCGCGCAACCCGCGCGCACGAATCTACTGCCGCAAATTCGAACCCGAGTTGCTGGGGATCGACCGCCTCGTGCGGACGGCGGAGGACATGGGCACGGCCCTGCGCGGCAAGGCCGCCCAGGTCTGGCTCGATGGCGGCAACATCCGAATGGCAAGCCTGGATTAAGGGAGATCGACGCGTGGCAAAGGTTCTCGTCGTCACATCGGGCAAGGGCGGCGTCGGCAAGACGACGACGACCGCAGCCCTCGGAGCGGCCCTGGCCCAGGGCGGGCAGAGCGTGTGCGTCGTCGACTTCGACGTCGGCCTGCGCAACCTCGACCTCGTCATGGGCGCCGAGCGCCGGGTCGTCTACGACCTCATCAACGTGGTCAACGGCGACGCCAAGCTCCCGCAGGCGCTGATCAAGGACAAGCGGCTCGAGACCCTGCACCTGCTGCCGGCCTCGCAGACCCGCGACAAGGACGCGCTCACCGATGAGGGCGTGGCCCGGGTGATGGACGAGCTGCGCGCGAAGTTCGATTGGGTGATCTGCGATTCCCCCGCCGGCATCGAGCGCGGCGCCCAGCTCGCCATGCACCACGCCGACGTGGCGGTGGTCGTGACCAACCCCGAGGTCTCCTCGGTGCGTGACTCCGACCGGATCATCGGCCTCCTCGATTCCAAGACCGCCAAGGCGGAGAAGGGCGAGGACATCGAGAAGCACCTGATCCTCACCCGCTACGACCCGATGCGGGCCGACCGCGGCGACATGCTCAAGACCGAGGACGTGCTCGACATCCTGTCGATCCCGCTGCTCGCGATCATCCCGGAGAGCCAGGAGGTGCTGCGCGCCTCGAACCTCGGCTGCCCGGTGACGCTGAACAACCCGCTCTGCGCCCCGGCGCGGGCCTACGCCGACGCGGCCCGCCGGCTCAAGGGCGAGTCCGTGCCGATGAGCCTGCCGGTCGAGCGCAAGTCCTTCCTCGACAAGCTGTTCATGCGGAGGGCGGCGTGAGCATCCTGGGACTGTTCCAGAAGCGCAGCTCCGGCGCGGTCGCCCGCGACCGCCTGCAGCTGATCCTCGCCCACGAGCGCGCGGAGTCGGGTCGCCCCGACCTCGTGATCCAGCTCCGGGAGGAGATCCTGGCGGTGATCGCCAACCACGTCGCGGTGGAGCCCGACAAGGTGAAGGTCACCCTGGAGCGCGGCGAGGGTGTCTCGACCCTCGGCCTCGACATCGAGCTGCCGCTCGGTGCCTCGGGCAAGCTCGACGCCAAGCTGGCCGCGAAGCTCGCCGAGGTCGCCGCCAAGAAGGGGGCCGCCAAGCCGGCCTCCTCCAAGAAGGCCGCTTGAGCCGGGCGGGGAGCGTCCCCGCCGGCACGGAAGATCGCAAGCCGCGCCCGGTCCGCCGGGTGCGGCTTCGTCCTGCCCGCCACGAACTCCGGTCCCGACTCTCGACCGGGCGCCCCGTCGCGCCATCTCGGAAACCCGGGGGAGGCCGATGAGAGGATCGCCATGCCGAGCGCCACGACGGACGACGGGATACGGCTCCACTACGAGGAGAGCGGCCAGGGGACGCCGCTGATCTTCGTCCACGAGTTCGCCGGCGATCACCGCAGCTACGAGGCGCAGCTGCGCCATTTCGGCCGGCGCTACCGCGCGGTCGCGTTCAACGCCCGGGGCTACCCGCCCTCCGACGTGCCGGAGGCCGTCTCGGCCTACGCGCAGGCGCGCGCGGCCGACGACATCCTGGCCGTCCTTGACCATCTCGGCGCGCCGAAGGCCCACGTCGCCGGCATCTCGATGGGCGCCTTCGCGACCCTGCATTTCGGCCTGCGGCATCCCGACCGCGCGCTGTCGCTGTGCCTCGGCGGCTGCGGCTACGGCGCGGAGCCCGAGCGGCAGGCTCTGTTCCGCGCCGAGGCGGACGCGACCGCCGCGATGCTGCTCCGCGACGGCATGGCGGCTTTCGCGGAGCGCTACGCCGTCGGGCCGACGCGGGTCCAGTTCGAGACCAAGGACCCGCGCGGCCACGCCGAGTTCAAGCGGATGCTCGCCGAGCATTCGGCCCTCGGCTCGGCCAACACCCAGGCCGGCGTGCAGAAGGGGCGGCCGTCGCTCTACGATCTCACGGACGAGCTGGGGCGCATGACCGTCCCGACCCTGATCGTCGCCGGCGACGAGGACTGGCCCTGCCTCACCCCGAGCCTGATGCTCAAGCGGGTCATCCCCTCCGCCGCCCTCGCCATGCTGCCCAATACCGGCCACGCCCTCTCGGTCGAGGAGCCCGACGCCTACAATCGCCTGCTGGACGACTTTCTGGCGCAGGTGGAGAGCGGCCGCTGGCCGATGCGCGACCCCCGGGCGATCTCGGCGACGATCACCGGGATCAGGGGCTGACCGGCGCGCGGGGGATCAGCCGGAAGCGCGCCGGGCGATCGGGCTGGGTCGTCACGACCGCCTGGGGCAGCACCGGCTCGCGCTCGTCGAGTACCAGCTGGAACCGCTGGAGCACCCGCGCCAGGGAGAGGACGGCCTCGCTCAGGGCGAACTGCGCGCCGATGCAGACCCGCGGGCCGGCCCCGAAGGGCAGGTAGGCGAAGCGCCGCGGGGCGGGGGCGCCGGGCAGGAAGCGGCCCGGATCGAACGCGTCGGGATCCGACCAGAGCGACCGGTGCCGGTGCAGAACCCAGGGGCTTACCATCACGATGTCGCTCGCCTTCACGGCGTGGCCCGCCACGTTGTCCGGGCCCAGCGCCCGCCGGACGACCACGAAGGCCGCCGGGTACAGGCGCAAAGTCTCGTCGATCACCGCGCGGGTGAGCGGCAGCCGCCCGTCGCTCTGGCAGCCGGTGGGATCGGCGAGGTCGGCGGCCCGCGCCTCGGCGGCGACCCGCTCCTGCACCTCCGGCGCGAGGGCCAGCAGGTAGGCCGCCCAGAACAGCGTGCCGGCCGTGGTCTCGTGGCCCGCCAGGATCATGGTGGCGACCTGGTCGCGCAGCTCGTCGGGCGTGAAGGCGGCGCCGGTATCGGGATTGCGCGCGGCCGCGAGCAGGTCGAGCAAATCGCCCGAGCGGGACCTGTCCCCCTCGACCGCCTGGCGCGCCGCGATGATCCGGTCGAGGAACGGGATCCACCGGCGCCGGAACCGGCGGCGCGACAGGTCGAGGGGCACCGGCCAGCCCGGGGGGGTGACGATGTCGAGGAGGTGCGGCCGCCCCATCCGCTCGGCGTACTCGGCGATGAACTGGCGCAGCTCGGCGCCGTGCTGGTCCATTCCCACCGAGAACATGGCGCGCCCGGCGATCTCGAGGGCGAGCCGATAAAAGGACGTGAACAGGTCGACCGGCCCCGCCGCGGCCTCGGCGGCGATGCGCTCCATCCCGTCGGTCACGGCGGCGGCGATGTGGGGCACGAGGCCGTCGATCGCCCGCGGCGTGAAGGCCGGCGCCAGGGTGCGCCGCTGGTGCCGCCACGCCGAGCCCTCGCTGATCAGGAGCCCGTCGCCGAGGATCGGGCGCAGGATGCGGGTCGTCCCGGTGGTGCGCGCGTAGTTCGCCTGATTCTCGACGAGCACCCGGCGGATCGCCTCGGGGTCGTTCAGCACGAAGCTCGACCGCCCGAGCAGGCCCCGGCGGGTGACCGGCTCCTCAAAGGCGCGCCGGGGGAAGCCCGCGAGCGCGTTGTCGCGGATCGACCGCAGGTAGGCGGGCAGCGGCAGCTCGCGCTCGGGCGGAGCGCGGTGCGGCGGCACCACGCGCGGCGTCCCGGCGAGGCTCGGGATCGTCCGGTCCGGGGTCGCGGTGGCGTCCGAGAATGTTGGCATGGGGTGCCATCCTGTGCCGGAGACGGGCAGCCCTGTAAACCGCCGGCCGCGCCCCGCGCGGACCGGTCACGCTTACGTCATTCCGCCGCCGCGCGCAGGCGCGCTTCGGCACTCCGGTCGGCACTCTGGATCGGCAGGCGCGCGGGGAACCGGGCCGGGTCGGATTCCGGCGACAGGCTCGCCACGAGGCTCGCCCGGGGCAGGGCGGTCTCGGTCACGTCGAGCAGCGTGTCGACGCCCCGCTCCAGGTGCTCGTCCACCCGGTCGACCACGAGGATCTCCGGCTCGCGCAGGATCGCCCGCGCGAGGCCGACCCGCACCCGCACGCGCTCGGCGAGCGCCTGCCCGCGGTTGCCGACCTCCTTCTCGAGGCCGCGCCGCTGGATCGGCCGCTCCAGGTCGAACTCCCGGAACACCGCGCGGGCCTCCTTCTGGATCAGCGCCTCGCCGTGCATCCGCGCCGTGTCGATGCGGCCGAAGAGCAGGTTGTCGAGGACGGTGCTGCGCGGGTTGATCCGGTTCGGGTCGTAGGATTCGACGTCGCAGCCGTCGTCGCCGTGCATGAAGCCCTGCACGACCGCCCGCGCGCCGACCATGCGCTTGGACAGGGTCTCGTCGAGCAGCCCGAAGCGCATCCGCGGCTCGACATAGGCGAGGGCCAGCGCCAGGAAGGCCACGCTGTCGGTCTCGCTCAGCCGCCCGTCCTCGGGCAGGCGCGCGAGCCGGCGCAGGTAGTCGGGCAGCGCGTCCGGGGTGATCAGCGAGAACCGCCGGAACAGCGGGTGGCCCGGCGGCACGTCGGCGAAGATGTCCTTGAGGTTGCTGGCGATGGCGACGCCCATCCGGTCGAGCTCGTCGAGGAGCTTCACCTTCTCCAGCGCGTCGCGGAACAGGGGGACGCCGGCGAGGCGGCGCGGATCCGTCAGCGTCGGGTCGCGGGGGACGCCGAACAGCAGGTTCTCCCCGACGGTGGCCTGCTCGTTGTAGTGGCCCCGAGCGAAGGGGATCACGAGGTCGGCGAGACCCTTCTGGGCGAAATGCTCGCGCAGGTGCTCCCGCGCCGCGATCATGCGCTGGCCCACCGGCGTGTCGTGGGCGACCGAACTCAGGGCGCCGAGCCCGAACCGGTAGAGCTCGTCGCCGAGGTCGAGCCGGCCGAGCAGGTCGAGCAGGCGCTCGTCGAGCTCGTCGGCATCCCGGACGCCGAGGCGCTTGAAGTCGATCCAGGGGTCCTCGACGCTGTCGCAGGGGTTGCCGGTCTTCACCGCCTCGTTGATCCGCGCCTTGCTGAGGTCGAGGCTCTTGGTGCGCAGCGGGTGCACGCGCAGCCCGTAGAGGACGTTGTCGCGCAGCGTCCCGGGGAACAGCACGGGCTGGACGCCCGCGTAGGCGATGCGCCGCGCGTGGTCGCGGCGCGGCAGCGTCGAGAGGTCGTGCTCGCCGATCCGGACCGTGCCCCCGGGCGGCGCCTGGAGCCCGGCGAGCACGCGGACGAATTCCTGCGCGATCGCCCCGGGCGGGACCAGGGCGACCTGCCCGGGGAGGCGCACCTCCGCGTCGCCGACCTCGATCAGGGACCCGCCCTGCGGATCGCGCAGCTGCAGGCCCTCCAGCCGCAGCGGCCCGCCGAGCCGGGGCGCCGCGCGCTCGGATTCGTGCTCGGCCGGCAGGAGGCGCTGCGGGCCGAAATGCGCCGCCACGGTCTCGTACTTGACCTCGACGTCGAGGCGCTGCTGGTCCCAGTCGATCAGCTCCTTGAGGGGCGGCGGCAGGTCCCGGTAGGCGGCCAGGACCGCCACGAGCTGGCCGATGTCGAGCTGGCCCTTCAGGGCGAAGTAGCCGCCGATCGCGTAGAACAGGAACGGCGTCACCTGCGCCAGCAGGTTGTTGAGGTATTTGACCGCGAACTTGCGGCGGTAGATCCGCAGGCGCAGGTCGTAGAGCCGGTAGAGGCGGCCGCCGATCTCCGCCCGCTCCCAGCGGCCGGTGTCGTTCAGCGTCACCGCCTGCAGGCCGTCGAGCACCTCGGCGACGCGCCCGGCCAGGGCGCGGGACGCGATCTGGCGCTGGCGGCTGAGACGGATGATCTCCCGCCGCAGCCGCGGGATCACGGTCATCTGCACGGCGACCATGCCGCCGGCCGCGATGCCGAGCCAGATGTTCTGCATCATGATGAAGGCCAGCGCCGTCGCGGCCTGCGTGCCCAGGAACACCGGCACCACGATCGCGTCGCCGATGAAGGAGCCGATCGGCTCGACCTCGTCCCGGATGATCGTCGCGGTCTCGGAGGATTTCACCTCCCGCTGCGTCTCCGGGGAGAAGCGCAGCATCAGCGAGAACAGCTGGAACCGCAGGCGGCGCAGCATCCGCTCGCCGAGAATGCCCTTCTGGAGGTTGATCCAGAACTTGAACGCGCCGTTGATCAGGACGAGGCTGAGGAACAGCGTCGACAGGCTGAGCAGCAGCTCGAACCGGTCGAGCTGGAACCCCTCGAACAGGTGCGTCTTGCCGCCGCCCAGGAAGGCGGGCCACTCGACGGTGAGCTCGAGGAACGGCGCGGTCGCCTCGCCGTGCGCGTAGGCCTTCCCCGTGATCGCGTCGTTGACGATGCGCTTCGGCAGGTCGAGCGAGGCGAAATAGAACGGGAGCGACGCCAGCACGACGGCGCAGATCCGGAGCTGCGCGACCTTGGAGTAGCGCCAGATATACGGGAACAGCCGCGGCTCAAGCGCGCGCATCGTGTCCTTCCGACGAAAGCCCGCCCTGGCGGCCCGACGGCCGAATCGCCGCAGCCGGACGCCTGATCCTGGTCGATACGCTACCCGAGGGATCCGGTTTCATCCAATACAGCCCGATAGGCGCGGCTTCCCGCCGGCCGCGGTGTCATCGCGCCGTCATATAGGGCACTCGGCGCCGGATCCCGACGCCGATCTTCCCCCAGCAATCCCGGTCACGCGAGGCCCCCATGACTTCAGCGGCCTTGCCCAAGCGCGCGCGTCCTTATATTGCGACGCAACCACCACGACTCCGTACCTGAACCGGCGCGGACGGCCGCGCCGCGCGGCCGCCAGGGAGCCGGCACAACCCGTTTCGGGCCGCCATGAAACTGCGCAACATCGCCATCATCGCTCACGTCGACCACGGCAAGACGACCCTCGTCGACAAGCTGCTGGCCCAGTCCGGCACCTTCCGCGAGAATCAGCGGGTCGAGGAGCGGGCGATGGACTCGAACGACCTCGAGAAGGAGCGTGGCATCACGATCCTCGCCAAGGCGACCTCGGTCGTCTGGAAGGACACCCGCGTCAACATCGTCGACACCCCCGGCCACGCCGATTTCGGCGGTGAGGTCGAGCGCATCCTGTCGATGGTCGACGGCGTGATCGTGCTGGTGGACGCCGCCGAGGGGCCGATGCCCCAGACCAAGTTCGTGGTTGGCAAGGCGCTCAAGATCGGCCTGCGCCCGATCGTGGCGATCAACAAGGTCGACCGTCCGGACGCGCGGATCAACGAGGTCGTGAACGAGGTGTTCGACCTGTTCGCCGCCCTCGACGCCACCGACGAGCAGCTCGACTTCCCGATCCTCTACGGGTCGGGCCGCAACGGCTGGATGGCCGACAGCCCGGACGCGGACCCGTCGGTCGGCCTCGAGCCGCTGTTCGACCTCGTGCTCAAGCACGTGCCGCCGGCCCGGACCGAGGAGGGGCCGTTCCGGATGCTCGGCACCCTGCTCGAGGCCAACCCGTTCCTTGGCCGCATCATCACCGGCCGGATCGCCGCGGGCTCGGTGAAGCCGAACCAGCAGATCAAGGTGCTCGACCGTCACGGCAAGGTCGTCGAGACCGGCCGCGTGTCGAAGATCCTCGCCTTCCGCGGCCTGGAGCGCGCGCCGATCGACATCGGCGAGGCGGGCGACATCGTGTCGATCGCCGGTCTGATCAAGGGCACCGTCGCCGACACCTTCTGCGACCCGCAGGTCGAGACCCCGATCCAGGCGCAGCCGATCGATCCGCCGACCGTGACGATGTCGTTCATCGTCAACGACAGCCCGCTCGCCGGCACCGAGGGCGACAAGGTCACGAGCCGCATGATCCGCGACCGCCTGTTCAAGGAGGCCGAGGGCAACGTCACGCTCAAGATCGAGGAGGCGGCCGACAAGGACAGCTTCTACGTCTCGGGCCGCGGCGAGCTGCAGCTCTCGATCCTGATCGAGACCATGCGCCGCGAGGGCTTCGAGATCGCCGTGTCGCGGCCGCGGGTCGTGTACGAGCGCGACGAGGCCGGCGGCCTGCTGGAGCCGATCGAGGAGGTCGTGATCGACGTCGACGAGGAGCATTCCGGCGTCGTCGTCCAGAAGATGTCCGAGCGGAAGGCCGAGATGCTGGAGATGCGGCCGTCCGGCGGCAACCGCCTGCGCCTCGTGTTCCACGCCCCGACCCGCGGCCTGATCGGCTACCAGGGCGAGCTGCTGACCGACACCCGCGGTACCGCGATCATGAACCGGCTGTTCAAGGCGTACGAGCCCTACAAGGGCGAGATGCCGGGCCGTCGCAACGGCGTGCTGATCTCCAACGACCAGGGCGAGGCCGTGGCCTACGCTATGTGGAACCTGGAGGATCGCGGCCCGATGATGATCGAGCCGGGCTGGAAGGTGTACCAGGGCATGATCGTCGGCGAGCACAACCGCGAGAACGACCTCGAGGTGAACGTGCTCAAGGGCAAGAAGCTCACCAACATCCGCACCACCTCGAAGGACGAGGCCGTGCGCCTCACTCCGCCGATCCGGATGACCCTGGAGCGCTCGCTGGCCTGGATCCAGGACGACGAGCTCGTCGAGGTGACGCCGAAGTCGATCCGCCTGCGCAAGGCGATCCTCGACCCGAACGACCGCAAGCGGGCCGAGCGGTCGAAGGAGAACGCCGCCTGAGGCGCGCGACCGTCACCGATCGTGAACGACGGGCAACCGGGCGCTCAGGCCCGGTTGCTGATGTGGCCCTTATTCCTGGCCGCTCTCGGACCCATCGAACCCTTATGCCGGGGGCAATACTTCGATGGGGCGGACCCGAGAGGCCCGCGTGAACCCCGTGACACCGATGCCCGTCGCGCTGAACCCGCTTCCGTCGCTCGCGCAGGCCGCCGCCGCGCCGCCCTCATACCTCGTCGGCCAGGACGGCGAGGGTCACTGGGTCGCCGTCGAGACCGGTGGGCGTGCCGGAGGCATCTTCCGCAGCCGCCAGGACGCGATCCGCTACGCCTGCGTCGAGACCGGCTGCCGTCCCGGCGACGTCCCGCTGGCTTCCGGGCCGATCCCCTTCCGACTCTCCTGAGCCGCGCGCCGCCGCGGCGGGTATGCCGCCGCGGCGCCGGCCTGCCCGGTCGCGTCAGCTGCCTCCGGGATCGGTCTCGTCGTTCTGCGTTCCGCCGGCGGGCGTCCCCTGGCCGGGCTTGCCCTCCGTCTTCTCGTTCGGGTCCTTGACCGCGTCGGGGGCGACGTTCTTCGGCTTGTCCGGCTGCGCGCCGGTCTCGCGACGCTCGGTCATTCCCGATTCTCCCGCTCCGCCCGGTAGTGCCCGCCCGCGACCTTCGTGTCGGCGGCCGGACCCCGCGAGGCCTTCTGGTCCGAGTGGCCGCCCGAGGAGCCGCCGACCGCCGGCGGCGCGCGCCCGGGCTCTCCGGCCGCGCCCCATCCGTCCTTCGGTTCGGTCCGCGGCGCCTCGCCGGAGCCCATGTCGGTGATCGCCGCCTGATCGGCCGTCTGATGGCCGCCCCCGGCGGGCGGGCTCCCGCGCGAACCGACCTTGTCGTCGGGCTTGCGGGTGACCGTGCCGGATTCGCTCGTCGGCCTGACCATCAGCGCTTCCCGTCGTCCTGGCCGACGGCGGCGGTGGCGCGGTCGATCGCCTCGCCGAGATCCGTGTCGGACCGCGCCTTGTCCTCCATCTGGCCGAGCTTCTCGCGCGGCGTCTCGGTCTCGTTGGCCACCGCGGCCTCGGCACCCTCCCGCGCGGGTCGTCCGGTCTGGTCTGTCATGGCTCGCCTCTCTGCCTCTTCGGGAGACAACGGAGGCGGCCGGGGAGGGTTGCGCGAACTGGGCGACCGGAGGCGGTCGGTTCAGGTCTCCGGCCCGACGATCCGGGGCAGGACGGCCTGCATGAGGCGCCGCGCCGCATCCTCCGCGGCCCCGCGATCCGATGCCCGCGCCTCGATCGTCAGCAGATCGCCGTCCCGGAGGATGACCGCGGTGGCACCCGCGCCGCCGTCCAGCGCGTACACGCTCAACCAGCCGATCGCCGGGCCGGCGGGCAGGGCCGAGAGCCGGCAATCCGGATTGCGCCGCACGCAGAGCGCCTCGAGCGCCGCGAGGGTCGTCCTGCCGGAGCGGACCCGGGCCTCGGTCCCGTCCGTCAGTCGGCCGAGCCGCAACGCGATCGTCGGGGCGCCCGCGCAGGCGGCGCAGTGCAGGCCGAGACGTTGGGCCTCCGCCTGCGCGGTGGCTGCCGGTCCCAGCGCCAGTCTGGCGGCCTCGGCCAGCCCGGTCAGGTCGTGGACAGCGAAGCCCAGGGCCATCGCCGACTGAGCCCAGAGGCCGAACACGAGAAGCAGGAGGCCGCGCATGAGAGAATCGCTGTCCGTTCGCCGATCGGCGTTAGCGGAGAGTTTTTCTGGCGTCCAGGCACGGGAGATCGCAGTGTTGATCCGAAATTTTCGCCCAAAACTCAGTATTGTGCTGCGAATAAGTTTTGAAAGAGACAGATACTGATCAAGAAAAAATAATTGTATGACTGTGATAAAATGAAAAATTCCGTGGGTCGCGACGATCGTGTCCGTCCCCGGCGGACCGGAAGCGCGCGCGGATCCACATCGCCGCGATCCGCGCCGGTGCGATTCGATCGGTGCTCCGTAGGGGAGCGGCCCGAAGGCCGCTCCGATGCCGGGTTCAGCCGATCCCGTCGAACAGCGCCGAGGAGATGTAGCGCTCGGCGAACGAGCAGGCGACCGTCACGATCCGCTTGCCCTGGAACTCGGGGCGCTTGGCCAGCTCCAGCGCCGCCGCGACGTTGCCGCCGGTGGAGATGCCGCCGGGGATGCCCTCCAGCCGGGCGAGCGCCCGGGAGGTCTCGAACGCCGCCTGGTTGGTGACCTTCAGGACGCCGTCGAGGATGTTGGTGTGCAGGTTGTCGGGGATGAACCCGGCGCCGATGCCCTGGATCTTGTGCGGGCCGGGCTGGCCGCCGGAGATCACCGGGCTGTCCTCCGGCTCCACCGCGAAGACCTTCAGGTTCGGCAGGCGCGGCTTCAGCACCTCGCCGACGCCCGTCACGGTGCCGCCGGTGCCGACGCCGGCCACGAACGCGTCGAGCTGGCCGCCCGTGTCGCTCCAGATCTCCTCGGCGGTTGTCTTCCGGTGGATCTCCGGGTTGGCCGGGTTGGAGAATTGCTGCGGCATGACCGAGCCCGGGATCTCCTTCAGGAGCTCCTCGGCCTTGGCGATCGCGCCCTTCATGCCCTGCGCGCCCGGCGTGAGCGCCAGCTCCGCGCCCAGGAAGGCGAGCATCTTGCGCCGCTCCAGCGACATCGTCTCGGGCATCACCAGGATGAGCCGGTAGCCGCGGGCCGCCGCCGTGAAGGCGAGGGCGATGCCGGTGTTGCCCGAGGTCGGCTCGACCAGCGTGCCGCCGGGCTGGAGCTTCCCGGAGGCCTCCAGGGCGTCGATCATGTTGACGCCGATGCGGTCCTTCACGCTCGCGATCGGGTTGAAGAACTCGAGCTTCAGCAGAATCTCGGCGTCGACGCCGTGCTCCTTGGGCAGCCGGTTCAGGCGCACCAGAGGGGTGTTGCCGATCGTCTCGGTGATCGAGCCGTAGACACGGCCGTGGCCGACCTTCGCCGGTGCGTTGAGGGTATCGGCCATCGCGGAACTCCTGCTCGTGGTGACGGATCGGACAGATGTCGTATCCGGGAGAGGCCCCGCCAAGGGATCGCCCTCGCGTGGGGAGGCTTGACCGGCCCGGACGGGAGGCTGCGATATCGCGTTGCCGCGGCCGGAGCAATCGGGCTAAGTGCCGTTGCCGAAAGTTCTTTCCGGAATTGGGCGAACTTTCGCGGCGGGGTGGAAGACCTTTATTGAGCGGCCCGTTCCTGATGGAATACTATTCTCCAGCCCGTCCGGCCGCGGCCGGCGCTGCCCGACCATCCCGCCCGACGGGCGGACGGGGCCTCCCTCTTCGGCCGACTCGTCGGGCCGCTCTTCTGGCGGGCCTCGGGCTGGTCCTGGCGCGGCCGGCGCGCGCCGCCGAGGCGCTCCGCGTCGTGCTCGCCACCGCGACGCCGGGGGGCGGCTTCCCGGCCTTCGGGGAGGCCTTCGCCGGCGCGGTCGCAGCCGCGGACCCGGCCCTGACCGTCGAGCGGCGCGCCACCGGCGGGTCGTCCGAGAATGTCGGCCTCCTCCGCGCCGGCCGCGTCGATCTCGGCCTCGTGCAGGGCGAGTACGCCTACCCGGCCCTCGCCGAGGGCGGCGGCCTGACCGTCCTGGCGCCGATGTACCCGACGCCGGGCCTGTTCGTGGTGCCGGCGACCAGCGCGATCCGCTCGGTGGCGGACCTGCGCGGGCGCAGGGTCGTGCTCGGCACGCACAAGTCCGGGCTGACCGTCATGGGCCGCAGCGTCCTCGGCGCCTCGGGCCTCGATCCCGAGCGCGACATCAGCCCGATCCTCCTCGACCGGGCCGGCGACGGCCCGGCCCTGGTGCGAGAGGGCCGCGCCGACGCGCTCTGGGGCGGCGGCCTCGATTGGCCGGGTTTCCACGCCCTGGCCGCGGATCCGGGCGGGGCCCGCTTCTTCGGACCGTCCGAGGCGGCCATCGCGCGCCTCGCGCAGCCCGGCGCGGCGACGCGGCGCCTCACGGTTCCGGCCGGCAGCTTCGCCGGGCAGGCGGAGCCGATCGCGACGGTGGGGTCCTGGAGCTTCGTGATCGCACGGCCCGGCCTCGACGAGGAGACGGCCTACCGGATCGTCCGGGCGCTGGCGCGGACGGAGCTCACCGAAGCGCAGCCGATGAACCTCGTCGGCCTCGTCCCGGCGGACCAGGTCAATCCCGGCACCGCCCGCGTCCTGCGCGAAGCCGGCGTCACGCTGCGCTGACGGCGCGGCGGCTCAGCGGAACGAGGCGACGCGGCGATCGCGCTTCCGCTCGGCGGCGGGCTGGTAGGCGATTTCGGCGTGGTGGGTGCAGTACGGCAGGCCGGTGATGGAGCGGGCGCCGCAGAAGCGGAATTCCGGCGTCGTCGGGTCGCCGAGGGGCCAGCGGCACATGGATTCCCGGAGGTCCATGATGGTGACGCGCTCCGACACCGCGAGGGCCACGGGCGCGGGCGCCGCGGCCGGCGCGGGCGCCGGGAAGTCCGGGGCCGGACGGTGGGCCAGGATCGCGACCGGCTCGGGCGCCTGCGTCTCGACCACCGCGATGGCGGTCTCGATCTCGACCGTCTTCGACGGCGGGACGGCGGTGGCGGCTTCCTCGCCGCCGCGGGCGCGACCGGCCAGACCGAGGCGGTGGACCTTGCCGATCACCGCGTTGCGGGTGACGCCGCCGAGTTGCGCCGCGATCTTGCTGGCGCTCTGCCCGTCTTCCCACAGGCGGCGCAGCAGCGCCACGCGATCGTCCGTCCAGCCGAGACCCGCTTCCATCATCCCCTCCGCCCCCTGCGGCTCGGCCGCGTTCCCGAAGGCCAGTCCGCGTCTTCCAGGCAGACAGAAGCCATTATCCCGGCCGACCGTGTCGCCGTGCAGACCGCGCCCCCGCACACCGGCTGCCGCATCGCGTGCGACACCCTGTCTCGCCAGGCCACGGGGGAACCCTAGCGCGGCGCTCGCGAACGTTGCAAGGGCGGGCGGTCGCCGGTCACGGGCCGCCGCGACGCCTGTCCACCGGCAATGACCCGGGCCGGCCCGGGTCGGCCGGGTCCGGCGCGATCCTGCGCGGCCCCGGCGCGGTCCCGGCGCGGTCCCGCCGGTGTCCGGTACGGCGCCGCACCGTCCGGGGCGCCGGCCGCAGCGGCCACGCTTGCGCCCCGATCGCGTGGGATCGTGACCCCACCGCAACAGCGCGGCCTTATCGTTCCTCCGAAGCCGGCTAAGACGGAACAGGCGATACGGCCAAGCTCGTTCCGTGTGGCAGAGTGGGCGCGTTTCGCGGTTCGAGGAAGTGACGATGGGTGTTCGTCAGGTCAGCCTGCGCATGGCGGTGGCGTTCGGGCTGGCGGGTCAGGTCGCGGCCTGCGGCAGCGTTCCGCGGACCCCCTACAGTGCCGAGCAGGCGGCCTTCGCCACCGTGCCGGGCATCCCCGGCGCGCGCGTCTTCGCGGACGCGTCGGTGGACACGATCGCGGCGCTCGCCGCCAATCCGGAGCGGCGCCTCAAGGGCTTCACCTACCTGGCCCTGTCGGGCGGCGGCGGCGACGGCGCCTACGGGGCGGGCGTGCTCAACGGCTGGACGGCGTCCGGCAAGCGGCCCGAATTCACCCTGGTCTCCGGCGTCTCGACGGGCGCGCTGATCGCGCCCTTCGCCTTCCTGGGCCCGGCCTACGACCCCTACCTGACCGAGTTCTATACGAGCGGCGTCGCCAGCGAGCTGGTGGCCTCGCCGAACCTGGCCAACGTGCTGTTCGGCTCGGGCCTGTTCGGCGACGGGCGCCTGCGCAACCTCATCGACCGCTACGTCACGGACGATCTCCTCAAGGCCGTGGCCGAGGAGCACGCGAAGGGCCGGCGCCTGCTGGTCGTCACGACGAACCTCGATTCCCAGCGCGCGGTGATCTGGAACATGGGCGCCATCGCGGCGAGCGGGGTGCCCAACGCCCGCCAGCTGTTCCGCGACGTGCTGGCGGCCTCGGCCAGCATCCCGGCGGTGTTCCCGCCCCAGTTCATCGACGTCTCGGCCGGCGACGCGCGCTTCCAGGAGATGCATGTCGACGGCTCGGTGGTGACCCCCGTCTTCACCCTGCCGCAGACCCTGCTGCTGCGCGACGGGCGGATCCGCACCGGCGGCAAGGCCGAGATCTACGTGGTGATCAACGGCCGCCTGGAGCCGGAATTCGAGGTCACGAAGGACAACACGCTCTCGATCGTCGAGCGCTCCTTCACCACCGCGAGCCGCGCCCGCTCCCGCGCGACGCTGACGGCGACCTACGCGCTGGCCCGCACCAACGGCATCGGCTTCAATCTCACCTACATCGACGAGAACGGCCCCAAGGCGTCCGCCGCGAAGGGCTTCGACACCGCCTACATGCGGGCCCTGTACGACGCCGGTTACGAGAAGGGCCGGACCGGCACCTTCTGGCAGCACTCGATCCCGGCGGCGCCGGTGCTCAAGGCGACCGCCAGCGCCGTCGCGAACTGACCGCCTAACGGTCCGCCGCGCGCCCGGCTCGGGCGCGCGGCGAATGGCGCGGGCGGACGACGCGCCTACTTGCCCAGGATCTTCGTCACGAGGCGGCCGAGCGGCGTCGCCGTGCTGGCGTTCCGGTCGTCCCGGTCGACGGGGCGGTTCTCGTTGCCGAGGATCTTGGTGACGATGCGTCCGATCAGGTTCATGGGTCGGCCCTCCGGTATCGCGCCCCAATGGCGCAGCTTCTCCATCAACGGGTCAGGCGCGGGCCGCGTTCCAGCCCGGTGCCGGATCGGGGTGTCTCAGACCTGCATCAGGCGGATGTTGTTGGTGTTGCCGGCGGTGTGGAACGGGATGCCGGCGGTGACCACGATGACGTCGTTCGGCCTGGCGAAGCCCTCGTCCTGCGCGTGGTGGCAGGCCTTCGAGGTCATCTCCTCGTAGCTGTCGACGTCCTCCGTCAGGACGCTGTGGGCCCCCCAGAGCAGGCTCAGCCGCCGCGAGGTCGCGACGTTGGGGGTCAGGGCCAGGATCGAGGCGGCGGGGCGCTTGCGGGCGACCCGGGCGGCCGTCGTCCCGCTCGCCGTGTAGGCGACGATCGCGGCGGCGTGCACCGCCTCGGCGAGGTCGGCCGTGGCGGTCGCCACCGCGTGGGGCGGCGTCTCCTCCTCGCCCGGCTCCGAGGCCGCGACGATCGAGTGGTAGAGCTTGTGCCCCTCCACGCTCCGGATGATCCGGTCCATCATCGCCACCGCCTCGACCGGGTAGCGGCCGGTGGCGGATTCCGCCGAGAGCATCACGGCGTCGGCGCCGTCGTAGATGGCGGTGGCGACGTCCGACGCCTCCGCCCGGGTGGGCGCGGGGGCGTTGACCATCGAGTCGAGCATCTGGGTCGCCACCACCACGGGCTTCACGGCGAGCCGGCAGGCCCGGATCAGCTCCTTCTGCCGCGCCGGCACGTCCTCGTGCGGGATCTCGACGCCGAGGTCGCCGCGGGCGACCATCACGGCGTCGGAGAGCCGGATGATGTCGTCGATCCGCTCCAGCGCCTGCGGCTTCTCGATCTTCGACATGATGCCGGCGCGGTCGCCGATGATCCCCCGCGCCTCGATGACGTCGGACGGCTTCTGGACGAACGACAGGGCGACCCAGTCGACGCCGAGGTCGAGCCCGAAGGCGAGATCCGCCCGGTCCTTCTCGGTCAGCGGCGACAGGTCCAGCAGCGTGCCCGGCAGGTTCACGCCCTTGCGGTTCGAGATCGGACCGCCGGTGACGACCTCGGCGGTGATGGAGGTCCGCTCGGGTCCGGTGACCCGCACCCGCACCCGGCCGTCGTCGATGAGGAGCTCCTGGCCCGGCACGACGGCGTCGAAGATTTCCGGGTGGTGCAGCGGGATCGCCTGCTTGTCGCCGTCGGCGCCCTCGAGGACGAAGCGCACCGTCTCGCCGGCCTGGAGATCGAGCCGTCCGCCCTGGAGCGTGCCGATGCGGATCTTCGGCCCCTGGAGATCTTGCAGGATGCCGATCGGCCGGCCGACTTCCTTCTCGAGGGCGCGGATGGCCGCGTGGACCTTGGCGTGATCCGCCTGGAGGCCGTGGCTGAAATTGAGCCGGAACGTGTCGACGCCGGCGAGGAACAGGGCGCGGAGCTGGTCCGGGGCGGAGCTGGCGGGACCGACGGTGGCGACGATCTTGGCGTGGCGGTGACGGCGCATGCGGGTCTCGGCCTCCTGAGGCTGCCTCTGGGAATCGAGCCGGGCGCTCGGTCGCGCCGACGGCGCTCACATCGGTCCGCGACGGCCCCGCGGCGAGGCCTCGCGGCGCCCGGCAGGCGATTTTTCGCGCGGCTGGCCGATTCGGCAGGGGGCTATCTGGCCGCCTCCCGGGCGATCCCGGCAAGCCCGGCGTCGAACACGCCCGTGATGTCGGCGACGGCGTCGGCATCGCTCATGCCCTCGGCGTCGAAGGTCGCGCTCCAGATCACCGTGGAGCCCGCGCCGTCGCGACGGACCGCCAGCGTCGCGTTGTAGGCGCGCACCGGCAGGGGCCCCTGGATGAAGCTGTAGCTGTAGCTCATGCCGGTCTCGTCGCGCGCGGTCTCGACCTCGGCGATCGTGCCCTTGCCGCCCTTCACCACGAGGCCGCGGATCTGCGCGCGGATGCCGTCATCCTCGTCCTCGCCCGACAGGATGCAGCGCTGGACCTGCGGGTGCCAGTTCTGGATCGCGCAGAAATCGCCGACCAGCGCCCAGACCGCGGCGGGCGGAGCCGGGATGTCGCGGCTGCGGGTGACCTCCAGGGCGCTGGCCGGTCCGGCGGCCAAGAGGGCCGCGCCGATCGCCGTCAGGTAAGCGGGATGCATCACGGGTCGGTCTCCGGGCCGCCGGGCTGATGTGACGCGACTTGGGGCGCCGCCCGGCCGCGGCGAGCCCCGGGGCCGCGACGGACCGCGTCTCGAAGGTGTCGCTGCCGGCGCGGTATGCTACGCCGCGCCCGTCAGGATCACCGGAGATGCCCATGGACGATCGCGCCGCGCCGAAGCGGCCCGCGACCCGGAGCGGCGCCGCGCGCGCGGTCCTGGCGACCGGCGCCGCACTCGTCATCGGCTCGGCCGTGCCGGCGCTCGCCGCGGGGCCGGACCCGTCGCCGCCAGCCGCGCCGCAGGCCTTCGAGGCCTGCCGGGCCGACCTGATCGCCTGGGTCACGGCCCGCGCCGTGCCGCAGGGCCTCGCCGAGGCGCAGCTCGCCGCGCTCACCCCCGACCCGGACGTGATCGCCGCGACACAGAGCCAGGGCGAGTTCGTCCGTCCGATCTGGGACTACATCGAGGCCAGCGTCACGCCGGCCCGCGTCGAGGCCGGTCTGCGCAAGCTCGCCGAGCACGCCGACACGCTCGCGGCCATCGAGGCCAAGTACGGGGTCGACCGCCACATCCTGGTGGCGTTCTGGGGCGTCGAATCGAGTTACGGCGCGGTGCTCGACAACGCGGCGGTGGTGAAGCCGGTCGTCCGCTCGCTCGCGACGCTCGGCTGCAGCGATCCCGCCCGGGCGACCTACTGGCGCGACGAGCTGGCGGCGGCGCTCCAGATCCTGGCCTGGAACCAGGCGCCCCTCGACCGGATGCCGGCGGGGCTGACCGGGTCCTGGGCCGGCGCCATGGGGCACACGCAGTTCATGCCCAGCGTCTACCAGCGCGAGGCGGTCGATTTCGACGGCGACGGCCGGCGCGACATCTGGACCTCGGTGCCGGACGCCCTCGCGTCGACGGCGAACTACCTGCGCAGCCACGGCTGGAAGCCCGGCGCGAGATGGGGCAGCGAGGCGGTTCTGCCCGAGACCTTCGACGCGGCGCTCGCCGACGAGACGACGGTCCGCACCGTCGCGGCGTGGCGGGCGCTCGGCGTGAGGCCCGCCCGCGACCGCGCCCTGCCGGACACGGCCGAGGCGACCCTGATCCTGCCCGCCGGGATCCGCGGCCCCGCCTTCCTGCTGCAGCCGAACTTCGCGGTGATCCTCCGCTACAACACGGCCCTGTCCTACGCGCTGACCGTCGCGCTCCTGTCGGACCGCCTGCGCGGCGACCCGGGCCTGGTGCACGACTGGCCGCGGGGCGACCGGCCCCTCACCGGCGACGAGCGGCGCGACCTGCAGACCCGCCTGACGGAGCGCGGCTTCGCCACCGGCGGGGTCGACGGCAAGATCGGCCCGAAGACGCGGGCGGCGCTGCGCGCCTTCCAGGGGTCGGTCGGCCTGCCGCCGGACGGTTACGCCGACGCCGCGCTGCTGGACCGGGTCCGGGCCGCGCCCTGACGGACGCTCACGCCAGGAAGGCGGGCTCGTCCCGGGCGAGCACCCGCTTGACGCTCTCCAGGTGGAGGCGGGCGCTCTCGGCGCGCCCGGCCGCCTCCTGGGCCGCCACGCGCTGCACGATCGCCTCGGGCACGGCCTTGAGCGCGCGCCCCGTGCTCATGGCCAGGACCTGCGCCTGCGCGGCGCGCTCCAGGTAGTAGAGGTCGTCCCAGGCCTCCGCGATCGTCTCGCCCAGCACCATCACGCCGTGGTTCTTCAGGAACACGACGTCCGCCTCGCCGGCGCTCTCGGCGATCCGCCGGCCCTCGGACGAATCGAGCGCGAGACCGTTGTAATCCTCGTCCACGGCGATCCGGCCGTAGAAGCGCAGGGCCGTCTGGCCCGCCCACACCAGGGGCTCGCCCTCCAGCATGGCCAGGGCCGTCGAATAGGGCATGTGGGTGTGGAACGCGGCCCGGGCGCGGGGCTTCAGCCGGTGCAGCTCGGCGTGGATGTGGAAGGCGGTCGCCTCCGGCTGGCCGTCGCCCTCGAGGACGTTGCCGTGGAAGTCGCAGAGGAGCAGGCTCGATGCGGTGACCTCCGCGAAGGCGAGGCCGTAGGGATTGACCAGGAACAGGTCGGGCCGCTCCGGCAGCACCGCCGAGAAATGGTTGCAGATCCCCTCTTCGAGGCCGTTGCGGGCGGCCCAGCGCAGGCAGGCGGCGAGGTCGACCCGGGCGCGGCGCACGCTGTCGGCGTTCAGGGGCTCGTTGCTGCGGGCGGGCGGGGTTCCCGGGGCGGTAACGGCGTGCGCCATGCGTGCGGGCTTTCCTGTGTCGGGGTTCGGGCCGGGGACTCGACCGGTCCCGCACTCTAGACGCTCGCTCGCCCCTGCGCAGCCGCTCCGCGCTCAGGCGCGGCCGTCCGTGACGCCGCCGACGAGGTTGAGGCCGAGCAGGAAGTCCGACGCGAAATCCGTGCGGATGACCGGCTCGCGCGGGATCGCCTCGCGCAGGAGATCGCGCTCGGCGCGGCGCGCCGCGACCGCTTCCGCCACCGAGACGCGCCGGAACGACAGGCTCGCCCCGCCCCGGACCTGCGCCAGCCGCCCGAGATCCGGCCCGATGACCGTGGCGATCTTCGGGTAGCCGCCGGTGGATTGCCGGTCGGCCATCAGGATGATCGGCAGGCCGTTGCCGGGCACCTGGATCGCCCCCATGGCGACGCCGTCCGAGACGATGTCGTGCCCCTTGGCGTGCCTCAGCGGCGTGCCGTCGACGAAGCAGGCCATCCGGTCGCCCCGCGGCGAGACCGTCCAGGGACTGGCCAGGAAGGCCTCGACCTGGTCGGGCGCGAAGTAGTCGTCCTGCGGGCCCAGCACGACCCGGATCTCCCGGCCGTCCCGGGCGAGCCAGGGCGCGACGAGCCGCTGCGGCGCTCCGTCCGACGTCCGGCCCTCGGCGACGGGGAGGCGGTCGCCCGCGGCGAGGCCGCGCCCGTCGAGGCCGCCGAGCCCCGAGCGGGTATGGGTCGCCGCCGAGCCGAGGACCGGCGCCACGTCGAGCCGCCCGGCGACCGCGAGGTAGCCCCAGGCGCCGGCATCGCCGGCCCGCACGACGAGGGTCTGGCCGGGCTCCAGGGCGAGCGCGACCGTGTCGGGCAGGGGTACGCCGTCCAGCGCGACGCGGAAGCCCGGCGCCAGCAGGGCGAGCCCGACGGCGCCGTCCTCCGCCGAGACGGTGACGCCGCCGGTGGAGATCTCGATGGCGGTGGCGTCGAGGGGGTTCGACGCCGCCCGGTTGGCGGCGGCGTGCATCAGCGGGTCCATCGGGCCCGCGGCGGTGATGCCGTAGCGCAGGTAGCCGTGCCGGCCCCCGTCCTGCAGGGTGATGCCGGGGCCGGCGGACCCGATCACGAGAGCGGGCATCAGCGCGCCTCCCCGCGGCGGGCCACCGGCTCGCCCGCCGCCTCGCGGGCCGTGAGGGCGTCGAAGGTCGCGGCATCCACGGGCTCGAAGCGGATCAGGTCGCCGGCGCCGACGAAGAAGCTCGGGTCGCGCTCCGGCGCGTAGAGGCGGGACGGCGTCGCGCCGATCACGTACCAGCCGGTCGGCATCGGCACGGTCGCCACCGCGGCGAGGCCGCCGCCGATCATGATGGCGTTGCGCGGATGCGGCGGCCGCGGGCTCGCCCGCCGGGGCACCGCCAGGGGCTGCGGCAGGCCGCCGAGATAGGCGAAGCCCGGCGCGAAGCCGTACATGTAGACCCGGAACGTCGTAGCCGCGTGGGTCGACACCACAGTCTCCGGGCTCAGGCCGCTCCGCTCGGCGACCTGCGCGACGTCCTCACCGTGGGGGGCGTCGTAGCAGCAGGGCAGCGTCCAGAGTATCGGGCTCGCCGCGCGCGCGGTCGCGCCGGCCACCAGCGCCCGGACCCGCTCGGCGAGCGTCTCGCGATCGAGCACCAGCGGGTCGTAGTGCAGCATCAGGGAGCGGTAGGTCGGCACGCGCTCCCGCAGCCCCTCGGGCGGGTCCGCCCCGAGGGCGTCGTCGAGGGCCAGGACCCGGTCGCTGATCGCCGGGTCGACGGTGCTGCCGAACTCGACCACGAGGGCCGCCTCGCCGGCGTCGAGGAGCCGGGGCTCGTCCAGCGCCGCGCTCACGGCCGGAACGGCGCCAGCGTGACGCCCGCGCCCTCCAGCCGGGTCCGCACCGCCCGCGCCGTGGCGACGGCGTGGTCCGAATCGCCATGGACGCAGATCGAGCGGATCGGCGTCGGCAGCGCTTGGCCGTCGGCCGTGAGGATCGCGCCCGCCTCGACCATGCGCAGGACGCGGTCGGCCGCCTCGCCGGCATCGGTGATCATCGCGCCGGGCTGGCTGCGGGGGATCAAGAGGCCGGTCGGCGTGTAGCCGCGATCGGCGAAGATCTCCTGGTGAACCTCGAGGCCGCAGGCCTCGCCCGCCGGCACCTGGGCGGTCAGCGCGATGGCGAGCAGCGCGAGCTCCCGGTCCACCGCACGGACCGCGCGGGCGATGGCGTCGGCCACCGGCCGCTCCTCCGCGGCGACGTTGGCCAGCGCCCCGTGCGCCTTCACGTAGGTGATGCGGTGGCCGGCATAGGCGGCGAGCGCCTGCGCGGCGCCGATCTGGTAGGCGACGAGCCGCTCGATCTCGGCCGGGCTGTAGGGCATCCGCCGCCGCCCGAAGCCCCAGAGGTCCGGGTAGCCCGGATGGGCGCCGACCGCCACGCCGCGCTCCTTCGCCAGCGCGAAGGTCCGGGCCATGATCTCGGGGTCGCCGGCGTGGAGGCCGCAGGCGACGTTGGCCGAGGTGACGATCCCGAGGATCGCTGCGTCGTCGCCGCAGGCGTAGGCGCCGTAGCCCTCGCCGAGGTCGGAATTCAGGTCCACGCTGGTCATCGCCGCCGCTCCGCGTGCCGATCGGGTCTCATAGGGCCGCAACGGGTTCCGGCTCGGCCGGATCCGCGCTGCGAGAATCGAGCGCGCGGCCCGCCGTCTCCGGCAAGAGAAGCGCCGCGACGATCACGAGGCAATAGGCGCCCGCCGCCACGACGCCGATGGCGATGCCGAGTGTCAGCGAACCGCTGAGGTGGCCCACCACGGCCGGGCAGATCGCGCCGGTGGCGCGGCCGAAATTGTAGCAGAAGCCCTGCGCGGAGCCGCGGATCCGGCTCGGGAACAGCTCGCTCAGGAAGGCGCCCATTCCGGAGAAGACGCCGGAGAGGAAGAAGCCCAGCGGGAAGCCGAGGATCAGCATCACCGGGTCGGTGATCGGGATCAGCGTGTAGGCCAGGACGAGGATGCCGGCGCAGAAGCCGAACAGGACGAAGCCCAGGCGGCGCCCGATCCGGTCGGAGAGCCACGCGCTGGTCAGGTACCCGACGAACGACCCGAAGATCAGCATCAGCAGGTAGCCGCTGGTGTTCAGGACCGAGAGGTTGCGCTCGGTCTTCAGGTAGGTCGGGAGCCATGTCGTCACGGCGTAGTAGCCGCCCTGCATGCCGGTCGCGAGGAGGCTCGCCAGCACGGTCCGGCCGATCAGCGGCCGGGAGAAGATGTCGAGGAAGCTGCCGGTGTCGCCGACGTCCCGCATGGCGGCGCGGGTCTGCCGGTAGACCTCGGGGTCCTCGATGTTGCGGCGGATCCAGAAGATCAGCACCGAGGGGAGGGCGCCGAGCCAGAACAGGATCCGCCACGCCACCGCCGGCTCCGCCAGGGCGAACACGGCCCAGAAGGCGATCGCCGCGCAGGCCCAGCCGACCGCCCAGCTCGACTGGACGAGCCCCACCGCCTTGCCGCGGTAGCGGGCCTGGATCGTCTCGGCGATCAGCACCGAGCCCACCGACCACTCGCCGCCGAAGCCGAAGCCCTGCAGCGCGCGGGTCACGAGCAGCTGCTCGTAGGACTGGGTGAAGCCACTGAGCACCGTGAACAGGGTGAACCACGCGACGGTGCCCTGCAGGACGACGACCCGGCCGTAGCGGTCGGCGAGGATCCCGGCCGCCCAGCCGCCGATCGCCGAGGTCACCAGCGCGGCGGTGGCGATGTTGCCGGCCTCGACCTTGGTCAGGCCCCAGACCACGACCAGGGTCGGGATCAGGAACGTGTAGATCATGTAGTCGAACGCATCGACGCCGTAGCCCGCGAAGGCCGCGCCCAGGACCCGGCGCTCCGCCGGACTCGTGTCTCTCACCCACATGGCGCAACTCCTTTGCGGAATGGCCGCCGCGCGGCCGGGATGGTCACAGGAACGGCAGGTCGCGGTTGAGGAGGTCGGTGATCAGCATGTGACCGGGCGCGTGGGTGATGCAGAGCGGCAGCCGCGCCGCCATCGCCACCGCCTGCGGGGTGACCCCGCAGGCCCAGAAGACCGGGATCTCGTCCGGCTCGATCGGCACGGGGTCGCCGAAATCCGGCCGCGCGAGGTCGCGGATGCCGATCAGGCCCGGGTCGCCGAGATGGATCGGCGCCCCGTGGACCGCCGGCATCCGGGCCGTCACCTGCACGGCCTTGATGGCGTCCGCCGCCTTCATGGGCCGCATGGAGACGACGAGCGGACCGTGGAACGGGCCCGACGGCTGGGTGGCGATGGAGGTCCGGTACATCGCGACGTTGCGGCCGAGGGCGACGTGCCGGAGCGGGATGCCCGCCTCGATCAAGCCGGCCTCGAACGAGAAGGAGCAGCCGAGGACGAAGGTGACGAGGTCGTCCCGCCACACGCCAGTCAGGTCGGGCAGCTCCGCCACGAGCGCGCCGCCCTCGTAGACGCGGTAGCCGGGGACGTCTGTGGCGAGGTCGAGATCGGTCCCCAGCGTCGGCAGTGCGCGGTCGCCGGGCCGCGAGACGCCGAGGATCGGGCAGGGCTTCGGGTTCTGCTGGCAGAAGCGGTGGAAATCCTCCGCCATGGCCCGCGGCAGGATCATCAGGTTGCCCTGCGCGTGGGCGGGGACGAGACCCGAGGTGTGGCCCCGGAACCGACCCGCGCGGATCGCGCGCCGCGCGTCCGCCGCGTCGGCGAAGACAGGTGGCGCGCCGTCGGCGCCCGCGTGCTGGCTCACCGCGTTGATCTCCCTGGCTGGTCGTCGCGCGCCGGAGCGGCCGCGTCGGCCGTCCGTATTCCGCGAGATCCCGATCGCTTCAGCGATTCATTTCCTGCGGCAACGATCCCATCGCGCCGCGGGGCACGCCAATCGTGATTGCGAATGGGGCGCGATAAACCGGACTTATCGGCCGGCGGCCCAGGTCTCGGCGGCCCAGGTCTCGGCGACGTCCTGGGCGAGGCGGGCCGCGTCCGCCACGAAGTGGTGGGCCGGCCGCTTGGTGTGCATCGCCGTGAAGGTCAGGTCCGAGAGCTGCGGCTCGGCCGGCAGGACGCGCAGGGTGCCGGCACGCAGTTCGGCCTCGACCACGGCCGGGGGGATCACGCAGATCCCGAGGCCCTCCACGCCCATCTTCACGATGGTGGCCAGAGAGGCGCTCGTGTGGATCTGGCTAGGCAGGAGGTTCTCCTGCAGGACGAGATCGCGCAGCTCGACGTAAGGGCTGGTGTTGCGCGGGTAGGTGATGAGCGGGTGGTGCAGCAGCGCGCCGAGGCTCAGGGGCTCGTCGTCCGGCAGCAGGCCAGGCGCGGCGATCCAGGCGACGGGGGTGCTGAACAGGGGCCGGTTGGCGAAGCTCGGCAGGGTGATCGGGCCGACGAGGAGGGCGAGGTCGATCTCGTCGGCGACCAGGGCGGCCTGCATGTTGGGCGAGATGTCGACCGTGATGTCGACGCCGATCCCGGGATGGGTGGCGCGCATGCGCTCGATGAAGCGCGACAGCCAGAGGTGGACGATGGTCTCGGACACGCCGAGCCGCAGGGTGCCCCGCGTCCGGCCGGTCTCGTGCAGGGCCGCGCTCATCTCGGTCTGGAGCGCCAGGAACCGCTCCGCGAAGCCGAGGAGCAGGCGTCCCCGCTCCGTCAGCGCGACGTCCCGGCTGCGGCGCTCGAACAGCGTCCCGTACTCGTGCTCCAGGGCCGCGATGCGCTGGGAGACCGCCGGCTGCGTGGTGTTCACCTTCTCACTGGCGCGGCGAAAGCTCGAGAGTTTCGCGACCCAGTAGAACACCTCCAAGCTGCGGAAATCCGCCATCCCGCGATCGTCCCGCCTCGCCGCCGTGCCCGGCCATATCGCGCCGCGGCGCGCGGAAGCGCAAGCGTGCGGCGGTCCCCTCCGTACGGGAGAGGGGACCCGCCCCTCGAGCACATGCGCCCGGCTATCGCCCCCGTCTCGGGGTGATCGGGAACGGCTCTAGAGATCCGACACGGTCGTGGCCGGGCGGGCAGGGCGCATGTGCGCGAGCAGCAGGCGCGCTTCCGCGACGAGGGGATGGTCCAGGTACCAGAGGCCGCACACCCAGCCCGCGATGCCCGCGGCGATCGCGGCCGCGAGGCTCGGGAGCGGCGTCTCGGCCGACCAGCCCCAGGCCGACATCACCAGGACGGCGGGCGCGACGGCGATGCCGGTCAGGACGGCGGCGTGGAGGTAGATGGGGGCGTAGTCGCGCCGGAACGTGTCGGTCATCCGCTCGAGATGCGGCCGGTAGAGGCCCACGGCCAGGAGCGCCTCGCCGACCCGTGCCGCGCCCGCGCCGCCGAGTCCGAACAGGCAGCCGATGCTGAACATCACGAGCCCGGCGCCGTGGCGCAGGAACTCGAACCGCGCCTGCAGGGCGGTCTGGTCCCGGATCAGGAACACCTCCCAGGTCATGCTGAGCGAACTCAGCACGATCGCCGCCAGGGACAGCAGGCAGAAGGGTAGCGCCGCGCCGTCCCAGCCCGGCCCGAGCAGGACGCGCATGATCGGCCCGGCCAGGACGGCCGCGCCCGCGAAGGCCGGCCAGAGCAGCACGGTGATCATCCGCAGCGTGTGGAGGTAGCAGGTGCGCAGGGACTGCCCGTTCCGCTGCTGGTTCGCGAGGTCCACGAAGGTGATGCGCGTGATCACCACGTGCAGGTGGTCCCACATCAGGGTGTTGAGGCTCGCCGCGCGGGAGTACAGGCCGAGGGCGCTGAGCCCGAGCATCCGCCCGAGGACGAGGTCGCCCATCCGGCCGGCGATTCCCGCGACCCCCGCGATGGCGAAGAGCCGGCCGCCGTAGGTCAGGATCTCGCGCCAGCCCGCGAGGCCCATGCGCAGCGACACGTAGCGCAGGCCGAGGCCGTTCGCCGCCAGCGCCGCCGCGACGGCGCCCGCGGCCTGCCCGTAGGCCTGGCTCATGTAGCTGAAGCCGAGGAGCGCCAGCGCCAGCATCGCGCCGCTGGCGACGAGACCGCGCAGCATGTTGACGAGGGCCACGCCGCGGAAATTGCCGTGCCGCTCGATCATGGCGGCCGGGCGGAACTCCAGCGCGCCGACCAGCGGCACGACGGCGAGGATGGCCAGGGCGCGCTGGACCTCCGGCTCGCCCAGGAGGACGCTGCCGAACACGCTGAAGGCCAGGATCAGGATCGCCGCCGCGCCCGACAGGATCAGGTTCACCGTGAACACGCTCGCCAGCAGGGCCCCGTCCACCCGGTCCGCCCGGACGATGTAGCTCGACAGGCCGCAGGAGCGCAGCGTGGACAGCAGGCCCGCGATCGCGGCGGCGAGGCTGAAGATGCCGGTCTCGTGGGGCGTCAGCAGCCGCGCGAGGGCCAGCGAGGTGCCGAACTGTGCCAGGAACAACCCGCCCTGGCAGAATCCCATCCAGGCCAGGCTCCGGCGCTTCGAGAACGCGGGCGGCGCCGTCGCTTCCGGCCCCTCTCGGAGTTCTGCCATGGGATCCTTCGGACGCGACAGGGTGGCGGCGGCGCTGGCGGCGGCCAGGGCGCGATCGGTCGGGACGGCTTAACAGTGCCCGGTGGACCGCGGCAGCTGGCCAATCGGAGGACCGTGCCCACGCCCGATGGCCGAGGTCAGGTCGGGGCGCCGTGCAGATCAGGCGCTGCAGAGAGGCCCGAGAACTCGCCCGCTCCCGAGTCCGGGAATCCGATGTGACTGTATCGGGCGCACATATCCGTGATCTGCCCGCGTCATGAACCGGCACGTAATATATTCATCTTGCCGAACGCACTTCGAGCCCCGTTCACGCTGGCAGCACCGTATGCCGAGGCCGAACGAAGATTTCCGAATGTGCAAGCGGCGCGCGGCACGGCCGGGATGATCCGATGTTTTGGCCGAAGACCTCGCGGAAAGACTTGGAATCCCGGTCGAAAGGCCGGACGGATCGCAGTCCGTCACGGCGCGCGCTTGCCCTATTCCGCATTATCGCCGATGGAACAGTAAATCTCCGCAAGATTTTCCCGGCTTGACGGGTCGGTGGGATCGAATACCCGAGATCATCGTCCGATGCCGGCGCGGATCTGAACTTTTCTATAGCGCGGCAGAGGATCCAAGTGGCCGTCGCTTTGCGTCGAGGACGCCGGATATTGCGCCGCCACAACTGCACGACATTCGGTTCCGCATCCAAAAGGCGTAGCCGCCCCTACGGCGCACGGATCGAGGAAGTGCAATAATATTACTATACATTGTCTGTGACTCGTTTTAGAAGATCACAATTCTGGCAGTATTTATGGAATAATGCCAAATGAAAATCAGCTTCATCGTATGTACTCGCAACCGTGTAGCGTCCCTTCTGCAGACGCTCGACTCGGTGGTCCGCGCGATCGAGGCCGCGCCCGAAGCTGAGGCCGAGATCATCGTCGTCGATAACGGGTCCGAGGACGGCACGGACGCGGCGTTGAAGCGCTGGTCCGCGTCAATCTCGATCGATCGACGCGACGTTCTGCTCCTCACGCAGGCGCGCCCAGGTGTCGCCGGGTCTCGGAACGCCGCGATCGCGCGCGCGTCCGGAGACATCATCGCGTTCATCGACGACGATTGCGTCGTGTCGGACCAGTATCTGCGAGATCTGATCGCGCACTATGCCGGCGACACGGAAAGCGTCATCCGCGGTGGCCGTGTCGAGCTGGGATCGACCCAGGACATCGACTTCACCACGAAGACCGAGGCCCTGGCCAGCCGGCTGACGTACCCGGCCCATCCCGGCGGCTTCGTCCACGGCTGCAACATGACCTGCAGCCGGGCCGTCATCGAGCGGATCGGCGGGTTCGACGCGGCGTTCGGCCCCGGGGCGACGTTCCGCGCGGCCGAGGACACGGACTTCATCTACCGCGGCTGGGCGGCCGGCGTGGCGGTCGAGTACGTGCCCGACATGAGCGTCAAGCACTTCCACGGGCGCCGGGACCCGCGCACGATCGACCGGCTGCACTGGAACTACCAGTTCGGCAACGGGGCGCTCTACGCCAAGCACATCGGCCGCAGCCCGTGGCTGATCAAGCACCTGTACTGGTCCGCCCGCAACGCCGCCCGCGAACTGGTCGGGGGCCCGTGCTTCGACGCGCAGCTCGGCCTGACGTGGCGCGCCATCGTGACCGCCAATCTGAGCGGCGTCCTGGCCTTCGCCTGGCACAGCGCGCGGACGCTGCTGACGCGCGCGCCCGCCCGGGCCTAGGGCGGAACGCGCCGGCGGGAGGCGCGGGAGCGCGGCCCGCTCAGCGGGCCGGCGCGCCGCCGGGCCGCGCGAGGCGCGTCCGGCCGAGCATCCGGAGCGTGACGCGCCGCCCGAGCTTCATCGCCGGGTAGAGAAGCCGCGCGCGTCCGGGGCTGCGCAGCAGCCGCGCCAGGAGCCGGCTCGCCGCGCCCCGGTCGTCGCTGAGGCGCGACAGCAGGACGAGGGCGTCCGCGCCGTAATAGAGGTCCGGGCCGTGCCGGACGACCATGCCCTCGTCGAGGTCGTACCCGCGCCGCGCGATCTCGTCGACCAGGGGACCCCCGCTCCGGGCGTCCACCAGGGCGACGGTGCCGACCGACCGGCGCAGGGCCATGAGGTGCACGTAGTTGGAGCAGAACGGGCATTCGCCGTCGTAGACCACCGTCAGGGCGGCCTCGGTCGAGGGGGCGGTCATGGCGTCAGGTCGATCCTGTGCTCGGCTTCGGACACCACGCGGCGGACGGGGACGCCGTCCTGCAGGCTGAAGCAGACGGATTCGCGCCGGTACACGTAGGCGACGATGTCGGCCATGGCGAGGGTGTCGAAGCCGGCGGCGTACTGGAGCGGGACGAAGAAGTGGTGCGGATAGACCGCGTAGGGGAACAGGCCCGTCCTGTCGCGGATCGCGCTGACGAGGCGGTGGTAGCCCCGGACGTAGGCGTCCAGCGCCGGCCCGTCGATCTCCGACTTCGAGTATTCCTGACCCAGGCCGTCCGGTGCGGTCAGGACGGGAACGTCGCAGGTCGTCGAGGCCGTGACCTTGCGGAAGACCTGCGTGCCGCCGTTCGGGTTGTCGAGGGCGAAGGCGTTCGCCGCGTCGGGCGCGCCGTAGGCCATGTGGGCGAACGGGTAGGAGTAGAAGGTGAAGAAGTTGGTCGGCACGTAGTGCCGCTGGCCGGTCCGGTCGACCGCCTCGAAGTACATCTTGTTATTGGCCAGGGTGTCGTACCAGCCGAGCCAGGCCTGGGTCATGAACGTGTTGCCGGTCAGGATGAACAGCACCGACAGGATCCCGACCGAGACCGGGGGCCGCTCGTAGTGCCGGCTCACGACGACGGCCGCGATGGCGAGGTTCAGCATGATCCAGGGGGCGAAGTTGGCGCCCATGAGCACGATGATCGACAGGTGCATCACGTCGAAGCCGAGGAGCAGCAGCAGCAGCCAGCGGCGCGGCATGAGGATCCCCACCAGGGCGATGCCCTGGCCGACCAGGATGAGCGTGTTGGTCAGCGCGCTCGAATGGCTCAGGATCGTGCGCATCGCCTCCACCAGCACGGGCCAGCCGGCGTAGGGGACGTGGTTGTTGTCGAGGCCGACGATGAAGATCTTGCCGGGATCGTTGTTCAGCAGCCACGAGAACGGCCCGTCGTCGAGCGTGACCTTGGCCAGGAATGACGAATAGTAGTTGCCGAGGTGGATGCTGATCGCCGCCGCGATCAGCACCTTCGAGAACATCGCGCTGGCCGACGCGACGTCCGACCGCGCCGCGGCGCCGAGCCCGCGCCAGTCGCGCAGACGCGCCGTCCCGTGGGCGATCAGCAGGCCCGCGACGAGGCAGAAGCTCACCTCCGCGAGCGGCACCACGTCGGTGATGTGCCCGTGCCAGAGGCCGGTCACCCGGATGACCGCCTGCTTGCTCCAGACCAGGTAGGTGGCGCTGATCAGGGCGAGCGAGGGCCAGCGCAGGCAGAGCACGCCGCCGGCCACGGCCGCGACCCACAGCACCGCGATGGCCGTGACGGCGACGGTCGCCTTCGCCCCGGGCAGAATGACGGGGAAGAGCGGGTAGTGGATCAGCGCGTAGCCGCCCGCGATCACGCCGATCATCTGCAGCAGCCGGACCGACGCGAGATCGGCGGCGGCGAAGCGCACCCGCGTCATCGCGAGGGCCAGCGCCACGGGCAGCACCACGCCGTAGTAGTTGTTGATCGCCGTGACGCTGTGCGAGACCTTCAGCAGGACCAGCAGGGCGCCGATCTGCGCGAGCAGGATCAGGTAGTAGCGCGCCCGCTCCGCCACTGGTCGCACGAGGCGTCGCAGGGCGGTGTCGAGGGCCTTGTCCGGGCCGGTGATCGGGAGCGTGCTGCTCATCGTCTGTCTTCCGCCGCGCTGGTGCGACCGCCGCTGCGCGCAGCGACGACCTCTCATCCTCAAGGGCCCGCTTTGACGGGGCGGCCAGCGGCCGAACGGGGTCCGCCGTCATGCGGGCGTCTCGAGGAGGACCCGCCGCGGACCTGTCCTGCCGCCCCGGGTTCCTGCCTCGCCGGAGAGCTTGGCACTTCACGGGGGTGTGAGAGGCTGCAAAGAGGGCGATCGCCCCTACGCCTTTCGGCTACCCCGACCGTCCCGGCCCCCGAGCTCTACCCGCCGCTGCGCGCGGTGGGACGGGCGTCAGCGCGGCGCCTGTCCCGCCAGCGGTGAGGTCTCGTCGACGAACGTCAGCTTGGCGGCGACCCGCTCCGCCAGGACCCGGCGGCGCGCGGCGAAGAGGGGCTTGAGGATCGGGTTGCCTTTCAGGAAGGCCGCGATCCTGGAGCGGGACGTGAAGATGGTCGACTCGAAAGGTTTCCGCGAGACGGCGTTCGGGACGAGCGCGCGACCGCATGTCAGGGCGTCGCGCTCGAAGAAGTAGGCCCAGTTGTCCGACGTCACCGCGACCGGGCGGTTGGCCCGCAGGATCCCCTCGGCCGCCGACCGGGTGATCACGTAGGCTGCGGCCGTGCCGAGGCTGCTCATGTCCATGGGCAGGCACAACCGGTATTCGCCGATGGTGACGGTGTCGACTGAGCTGAACGGCCCGACCGTCTCGGCCCAATTGAAGAGCAGGACGACGTCGCCCGGCCGCAAGGCGGCCTCGATGCCGGCCACGATCTGATGGATCTGCGGCGGCAGAACGACGTCATCCTCGACGATGAGCGCGTGCGGCAGGTCGAGCGCGATCATCCGCTCGTAGGCGCTCATGTGGGACAGCGCGCACCCGATCTGACCGGCCGTCAGGTCGGGTTGGAACGAGGCGTTCGGATCCGGGACCGGGCCTTCATAGCCGGTGATCTCGCAGCGCGGCCCCCACACCTCGGCGAGGTGCCGGGATAGGTAGGCGTGCCGTTCGCGGAACCGGGGCAGGGAGATCCCGAAGCAGTACATCGTAGTCACCTCTGATGGGGCCCGTCGGGCCGGCCGCGTTCGGCGGCCGTGATCCTTCCCGACCGCGTCCTCCGGCTCCGGCCGTCCGGATCTGCGCCGGGGTCCGGACGGCGCTCGGGCCTGCGAGCTCAATCGCGGGCGGCCGGGTCGCTCCCGTCGACGGTCGGCGACCGCACCACCGGCAGGATCGCCGCCAGCAGGAGTTGGTGGAGACCGTGATTGACGAAGAGCGGGCACTCGAAACAGACCAGGACGAAGAGCTGGCTCATGAACAGGATCGGCCACGCCTCGACGTAGCCGGAGGAGCGCGCGAAATGGGCGATCACCCGGCGCGCGGTGTCGAGCAGCGCGGCCGTGAAGAGGACCAGGCCGACGATCCCGAACGCCACGGCCGTGTCGATGAAGTTGTTGTGGAAGAACCACAACTTCTGCTTCGTGACGAAGTGCAGGTAGGCGGCCGTGGTGAGCGGGCTCTCCCAGTAGGCCTTGTAGCCGATGCCGATGAGCGGCTCCCGCCAGAACTGGTCGAGGCCGAACTGCCAGAGGATGGTGCGGCCGGTCAGCGTGGTGTCCTTGCCGAGATCCGACAGCACGCTCGCCGAGATGTCGGCGCCCCGCGCGGCGACGACGAGGATCCCGACGCCCGCCAGGGCGATGGCGATGCCGAGGCAGAAGCCCGTCACGTGCTTGCCCTGGCGCCACGCGAAGATCGCGGCGAGCGGCAACAGCCCCGCGGCGGCCGCTACCAGGGCGGTGGCCGAGTGCGTCGACACGAGGAGCGCCAGGGCCAGGCAGAATCCGAACGCGGTCAGGAGACGGTTCCAGCCCTGCAGGAACAGGCAGGCCGCGCAGAGGATCTGGAGGCTCGACAGGGATCCGAGGACGTTCTTGTGTGAGTAGATCCCGGCCCAGTTGCCGTCCGTCCCGCGCGTCAGGGCGGGCGCCGCCACCGTGAGAAAGGCCGACAGGAGCTGTCCCGCCAGGAGGCCCAGGAAGACGATCCTGACGAGGCGGGACAGGCCCATCGTCGTCCGCAGGGTGATGCCGGCCACGATCGTCGCGAGCAGCTGGAGCCCGTGATAGGCCGAGAGGCCGGGCGTGAGGGACCACAGGGCGGACGCGATCGCGAGGAGCGGCCAGCTGAGCAGCAGCAGACGGCTGCCGAACAGGGTGGCGGCGAGGTCGCGGCGCATGACCAGGAACGCGAAGGCGATCAGGTCGCTGCCGATCCAGATCGCCTTGTCGACGCCCGGCAGCTTGATCTGCTCGCCGACCACCGGGGCGAAGAGGAACAGGACGATCCACGCGGCGGCGGCCACGCCGAGCCGCGGCATGGCCTCGGCCCCGCCATCGCCCGGTGCGCCCGAATGGGCCCAGCGGTGATCCGTTCCGTACGGCCCGCCCGGTGACCAAGCGAGGCCGCCGGCAGGACCGTGTCCGAGGCCCGTCAAGTGTCGTGGAAACGCCATCGCTCGATCTCAGACGCCCCGGGTGAGGCGGTGTCCCATCCGCCCCGCGGCCTGACACCGCTCGAGGCTGCCGCGGACACGCCCCCTCGCGAGTCGACGCTATCCCGGGCATCCCGGACTCAAGAACTCGACCAAACGAGGTAGCGGCGGCGCGGCGCTCGGGGACGACCGGATCGATGCGCGGTCCCGCCGGGCCGATGAAACGGCTCGGCCGGGCCCCGTGGGATAAGATGCCGCACCGAAGATCGGCCGCCGCGACGTGAGCGGCCCGGTATCTTCGGCGCCAATGTCTGAATTCATACATTTATCCGCGTCGAAGGCACCGAAATCCGGTGTGCGGGCCGCTCTCAATCGAAGATCTGGGCAGTCGCGACGGAACTCACGGGACGATTAGGCACTTGGGAGATCGATAAATCCTGGAGGAGCGTTTGATGAAGGTCTCTCACCTGGCCGGCGCGGTTGCGCTTCTGGCCCTCGCTGCCGGGCCCGCCCTCGCGGCCCCGTGCAACACCGGAACCACGAAGTCGAACAGCCCCGATCAGCAGGCATCGAATCCCAAGAGCTCCGACGTCGACAAGTCGAGCAAGAATCTCGCTGGCGGCAACCAGCCCGCGTCGCCCGGCACGGTCGGTGCCATGAACAACGTGGGCGCCAACCAGACCGCCGACCGTCAGGCGCAGACGGACGCCGGCTCAAAGTCGAACTCGACCGATCCGGCCGCCGCGAACCTGGCCGGCGGCAACCAGCCCGCGTCGCCCGGCACGGTCGGCGCCATGAACAAGGCCGCCGCCGATCGGCAGACCGCCCCGGTCTCCGGCAACGATTGCTGATCCGAACCGACATAATCCCAGAAGACCGGAAGCCCGCCTCGCACCGTCGAGGCGGGCTTTCGCGTTCCCGAGCACCCGCGAGGCCCGACCCGCGACCGGAACCGAGCGTGACAGTTTGAGCTGGCCGAGTTCGGGTGTATTTGGCATCGAAACCGGGTAGATTCGGCAATCGGTCCAGGGAGGAGAGCGACGTGCGTGGTCGCCGGGCGCTGCTGCTCATCGGAGGGGTCCTGCTCGCGGCGGCCGGTCTCGCGGTCACGCCGACGGGCGAGCGCCTCCGGGCCGATGCCGGCCCGATCGTCGCCGAGGTCCGGGCGCGCGTCGCGGCGCTGATCCCCGAGCGGCGGGACAGCCTGTCGGCGGCGGCGCAGCTTCCCGCACCGCGCACCGCCATCGAGGACGGCCGGACCCTGGTCCGGCTGACGCCGGCCGAGCGCGCCCGGATCGGTCTCGTCGCCGAGGCGCGTCCCGCCGTCCTGCACCGCCAGGAATTGACCGCCTACGGCAGCGTCCTCGACCTCGCCCGCATCACCGAGCTGACCAACAGCTACGCCGGCGCCGTGGCGGCGCTCCAGACGGCCCGCGCCCGGGTCGAGGTCTCGGCCAGCGCCGCCCGCCGGGCGCGGACCCTCGGCGCCGGCGTGGTGGCGGTGGCGCAGATCGAGACCGCCGAGGGCACGCTCCTGACCGATCAGGCGTCGGTCACGGTGGCGGAATCGCAGTTGCGCACCTTCGCGGCGACGGCGCGCCAGGAATGGGGGCCGGTGCTCGGAAAGGCGATCATCGAGCGGTCGCCGCTGGTGACGCGCCTGATCGAGCGGGCCGATTTCCTCATGCAGGTGACGTTGCCGCCGGGTGAGACCCTGCCGGAGGCGCCCAAGGCCGCTTTCGCCGAGGTGCCGCCGCAGAGCGAGCGGGTCGCCCTCCGGCTGGTCTCGCCGGCGACGCGGACCGATCCGCGGATCCAGGGGCAGAGCTTCTTCTATCTCGTCTCCGGCGACAGCGGTCTCCTGCCCGGGACCAGCACGATGGCGTTCCTGCCGGCGCCGCGCGCGGTGAAGGGCGTCCTCGTGCCGGAGGACGCCGTCGTCCACGGCGAGGGCGGCACCTGGGTGTATCGCGGGACCGGCGACGGCGCCTTCGTGCGTCACCCGGTGCGGCCGGACGCGCCGATGTCGGCCGACGCCTTCGTGGTCGAGGATCTGGCGGACGGCAGCGAGATCGTGCTGCGGGGCGCGCAGGCGCTCCTGTCCGAGGAGATGAAGAGCCGCATCCGCGTCGTGGGCGACGACGATGACTGAGCCGCCCGCTGGCGCCGGTCGCGGCGGTCCGCAGGCGGCCCTCGTCGGTTTCGCCGTCCGGCTGCCCAGGGTGGTCCTGGCGCTCGCCTGCGCCGTCCTCGTCTTCGGGCTCTACGCCCTCTCGGGGGCGCGCTACGACGTGTTCCCGGAATTCGCGCCGCCGACCGTGACCATCCAGACCGAGGCGCCGGGCCTCGATTCGGAGCAGGTCGAGGTGCTGGTCACGCAGCCCGTGGAGGTGTCGGTCGGCGGCCTGCCGGGCCTGGAGACCCTGCGCTCCACCTCGATCCAGGGCCTGTCGGTGATCACCGCCGCGTTCCGGTCCGGCAGCGACGTCGACCGCATCCGCCAGCGGGTCAACGAGCGCCTGGCGGCGCTCGCCGGCCGCATGCCGGCCGGCGTGGCGGCGCCCGCCATGACCCCGCTGACCTCCTCGACGCTGACCGTGCTCCTCGTGGGTCTCACCTCCGAGACCCGCGACGCCATGGACCTGCGCCAGGTCGCGGAGTGGACCGTGCGGCGGCGGCTCCAGGCGGTGCCCGGCATCGCCCAGGTCTCGATCTACGGCGGCGGCGTGCGCGCCCTGCAGATCCAGGTCCGCCCCGACGACCTGATCCGCTTCCAGATCGGCCTCAACGACGTCCTGACGGCCGCCCGGAAGGGGACCGGCGTGCGCGGGGCGGGCTTCGTCGACACGCCGAACCAGCGCGTCCTGCTCCGGACCGAGGGGCAGTCGCTCACCCCGGAGGCGCTCGGGCAGATCGTGCTCCACAACGACGGCGGGGCGAGCGTGGTGCTCTCCGACGTGGCGACCGTCACGGCCGCGCCCGAGCCGGCGATCAGCGCGGCCCTCGTGGACGGCCGGCCCGGCGTGCTGCTGATGATCGGCGCGCAGGTGGGCGTCGACACCCGCGCCGTGACCGCCCGCCTGGAGGCGGCCCTCGACGAGCTGCGCCCGGTCCTGAAGCGCGACGGCGTGAGCCTGCGGGCCGACCTGTTCCGGCCGGCGAACTTCGTGGACGTGGCCACCGGCAACGTGATCGAGGCGCTGGCGCTCGGCGGCGTGCTGGTGGTGGTCGTGCTCCTCGTCTTCCTCGCGGACTGGCGGGCGGCCCTGATCAGCGCCACGGCGATCCCGCTGTCGCTGATCGCCGCCGCCGTCGCCCTCCAGGCCTGGGGCGAGAGCCTCAACACGATGACCCTCGGCGGGCTGGCCCTCGCCATCGGCGAGGTCGTCGACGACGCGGTGATCGGCGTCGAGAACGTCGCGCGCCGGCTGCGGGAGTCGCGGGGCGGACGCCGCGGCCTGCCGCGCGTGGTGCTCGCCGCGATGCTGGAGGTGCGGACCTCGGTCGCCTACGCGACCCTCGCGGTGATCCTGATGTTCCTGCCGGTCCTGGCGCTGACCGGCGTCGCCGGCCGCCTGTTCGGGCCGCTGGCGCTCGCCTACATCGCGGCCGTCGTCGCCTCGCTCCTCGTGGCGCTCACGGTCACGCCGGCCCTGGCGCTCCTGCTCCTCGGGGGCCGGATGGGGCGCGACGCCGGCGCCGCGCCGTCCGATCCGCCCGTGGTGCGCTGGAGCCGCGCCGCCTACCTGCGGCTGCTCGCCGGGATCGGGCGGGTGCCGCGGGTCGCCATGGCGGGCGCCCTGCTGGTCACCCTCGCGGGCGCCGCCGTCCTGCCGACCCTCGGCGCGGTGTTCCTCCCCGACCTGAAGGAGGGGCACATGATCCTGCACATGGTCGCCATCCCCGGCACCGCGCTGCAGGAATCGGAGCGGCTCGGGACGCTGATCACCGGCGACCTGAAGGAGATTTCCGGGGTGCGCGCCGTGGCGGCGCAGATCGGCCGGGCCGAGGCCGCCGAGGACACCGCCGGGCCGCACTACAGCGAGATCCACATCGACCTCGAGCCCGGGCTCGACGGCGCCGCCCAGCGCCGGGTCGAGGGCGCCATCCGGCAGCTGATCGCCGGCTTCCCGGGGGCCGCCTTCTCGCTCAAGACCTTCCTCACCGAACGCATCGAGGAGACGGTCTCGGGCTTCACCGCGCCGGTCGTGGTCAACGTGGTCGGCAGCGACCTCGACCGGATCGAGGCGGCCGCCCGCTCGGTGGCGCAGGAACTCTCGGAGGTGAAGGGCGCCCGGGACGTCCAGCAGGCCTCGCCGGCCGGGCTGCCGCAGGTCACGGTGGCGCTGCGGCCGGTGGATCTGCGGCACTGGGGGCTCGACCCCGTGGAGGTGCTGGAGGCCGTGCGCACCGCCTACCAGGGCGACACGGTCGGCCAGACCTATCGCGGCAACGCCGTGTTCAACGTGCTGGTGATCCTCGACGCCCGCGTGCGGGACCGCCTCAGCGCGGTGGGCGACCTGCCCCTGCGGACGCCGGGCGGGCGCTACGTCCGGCTGTCGCAGGTCGCCGACGTCTACGAGAGCGCCGGCCGCTACCAGGTCCAGCATCTCGGCGCGCAGCGGGTGCAGGCGGTGACCGCCAACGTCGCCGACCGCGACGTCGCGGGCTTCGTGGCGGCGGCCAAGCGCAAGATCGCCCGCGAGGTGCGGCTGCCGGAAGGGGTCTACGTGACCTTCTCGGGGGCCGCCGAGGCGCAGGCGGCCGCCCGCCGCGACCTGCTGGTCCATGCCGGGATGGCCGGCTTCGGCATCGTGGTCCTGCTGGCGATCGTCACCGGCTCGGCGGCGAACCTGCTCCTCGTCCTCGTCAACCTGCCCTTCGCGTTCGTGGGCGGCGTCGCGGCCGTGGCGCTCACCGGCGGTGTGCTGTCGCTGGGCTCGATCGTCGGCTTCGTGACCCTGTCGGGCATCTCGCTGCGCAACAGCGTGATGCTGATCGCCCATTACGAGCAGATGGTCACCCGGGACGGGCGCGCCTGGGACGCCGCCACGGCGGCGGCGGGCGCCGCGGACCGGATGGTGCCGATCCTGATGACGTCCCTGGTGACGGGCCTCGGCCTGCTGCCGCTGGCGCTCGGGGCCGGGGAGCCCGGCCGCGAGATCGAGGGCCCGATGGCCCTCGTGATCCTCGGCGGCCTGATCACCTCGACGGTGATGAACCTCCTGGTCCTGCCGGTGATGGCGCTGCGCTACGCCCGGTTCCGGCGCGCGGACCCCGCGGATCTCGAACTGACCGCGGTCGGGTCCTGAGGTCGCGGTTCGCCGGCGGCCCTACCACCAGCTCGCGCGGGTCTCGGGCGCGGGCGGCCGGCTGCTCGTCGCCGGGCGCAGGGAGTGGTCGAGGGCGGCGAGCACGCGGCGCACGGCCTCCTCGTAGGTCGCCGCCACCGGTTCGCGCGGCCGGGCGAGCGCGACCGGGACGGTCTCGTCGAGGCGCCCGGGCCGCGGGCGCATCACCACCACCCGGTCGGCCAGGGTGACGGCCTCCCCGACATCGTGCGTGACGATCAGGATCGTCGGCTTCGACTCGGCCCAGAGACCGAGGAGCTGGTCGTGCAGCCCCTTCCGGGTGAAGGCGTCGAGGGCCGAGAACGGCTCGTCGAGGAGCAGCACCCGCGGCCGCGCCACGAAGGCGCGGGCGATCGCCACGCGCTGCTGCTGGCCGCCGGACAGCTCCCGCGGCCAGCGACCGCCGTGCTCGGCGAGCCCGACGCGCTCCAGGGCGTGGGCGACGCGGGCGCGGCGCTCGGACCGGGACAGGTCGGCGAGGCCGAAGCCGACATTGCCGGCCACGTCGAGCCAGGGCAGCAGGCGCGGCTCCTGGAAGACGACGCCCACGCTCGGATGGGGCGCGCGGATCGTCTCGCCGTCGACCGCGACGGCGCCCGCGCTCGCGTGGTCGAGCCCCGCGATCAGCCGGAGCAGGGTCGTCTTCCCGCAGCCCGAGCCGCCGATCAGCGCGACGATCTCGCCCTGCTCGACCGACAGGTCGATGCCCGCGAGCGCCTGCGTGCCGTCCGCGTAGGTCTTGGAGAGGTCGTCGACGGTCAGCACGGGCGTCTCTCGGCGGGCGTGGCGTGGGGATCGCGGCGCGGGGCGGCCTCCCGGTCCGCGGCGCGCGTCCGCACCGGCGCCGCGGTCACAGGCTGTCCCGCACGGTATCCTGCCACCGGGTCAGGGGGGCTGTCAGCGTGACCAGGGCCATGTCGGCCGCCTTGCCGACGAGGGCGAAGGCGATGATCGCCGCCACGATCTGATCGGGCTTGCTGAACTGCTGGCCGTCCACCAGCAGGTAGCCGAGCCCCTCCGAGGCGCCCATCAGCTCCGCCGCCACGACGAACAGGAAGCCGAGGCCGAGCCCCGTGCGCAGGCCCACCAGGGTCGCCGGCAGCACGGCCGGCAGCAGGATCCGGCGGGCGAGGGCGAGGCGGGACAGGCGGAAGATCCGGCCGACCTCGACCAGCTTGCGGTCGACCGAGGCGATCGCACCCGAGACGCCGACATAGACCGGGAAGAACACCCCAACGGCGATCAAGAGAACTTTCGGCGTCTCCAGGATGCCGAACCACAGGATGAAGAGCGGCACCCAGGCGAGCGACGGGACGGCCCGCAGCGCCTGCAGGCTCGGGTCGAGGAGCCAGCGCAGCGGCGGGACCGTGGCCACGAGGGCGCCGGCCAGGATCCCGGCCGCCGCGCCGCAGAGGAAGCCGAGGCCGACCCGCACGAGGGTCGCCTCGACATGCATCCAGAGATCGCCCGAGACGGCCAGGGCCCAGAGGGTCGCGGCGATCCGGCTCGGCGGCGGGAGCAGCCGCCCCGACGCCGCGCCGCTCGCGACCGCGATCTCCCAGCCGATCGCCAGGACGAGCGGTAGCAGCAGACCCAGGCCGGCGCGACCGCCCCGCCGCAGAAGCGGCACGCGGCCGCTCACTGTCCGGCGACGGGATTGAAGCGCGTGTCGAGCAGCCCGTCGACGGCGGCGGACACGTCGGTGCCCGCCGGGATGATCCCGGCCTGCTGCAGGGCGGTGCCGGCCGCCTTGATCGACTGCGCCTGGGCCGGGCCGATCGCCGGCTGGGAGAGGTCGGTCCGCTCGAGCTGCCGGGCGATCACCGGCTCGGGCAGCTTGGTGGCCGCCACGAGGGCCGCCGCGAGCGCCTGCGGGTTGGCCAGCGCGTAGGCGCGCGCCCGCTCGTAGGCCGCGATCACCGTCCGGACGAGGTCGGGATGGGCGGTGGCGAAGTCCTCCCGGACGTCGAGCAGGCCCCAGGTGTTCGCCGCGGCGTCGCGGTAGACCAGCACGTCGCCGTTCTCGATCTCGGCCGCCGCCATCATCGGGTCGAGGCCGGCCCAGGCATCGACGTCGCCGCGGTCGACGGCGGTCCGCCCGTCCGCATGCTGCAGCAGCACGAGCTTGGCGTCGCGCTCGGTGAGGCCGGCGCCCTGGAGCGCGCGGATCAGGAAGATGTGCGGATCGGTGCCCCGGGTGACGGCGACGCGCTTGCCCTTCAGGTCGGCGGGCTTGGTGATGCCGCTGTCCTTGCGGGTCACGAGCGCCGTCCATTCGGGGCGCGAGTAGGCGTAGATCGCCTTGATCGGGTTACCGTTGATGCGCGCCACGAGGGCCGCCGCGCCGGCCGCCGACCCGAAATCGATGGCGCCGGCATTCAGGAACTCCAGGGCCTTGTTGGAGCCGAGCGACTGGACCCAGCGGACCTTGATGCCCCGCGGCGCCAGCGCCTCCTCCAGGAAGCCCTTCTCCTTCAGGAGCAGGCCGACCGGGTTGTAGGTCGCCCAGTCCAGTCGGATCTCCTTCGGGTCGTCGGCGCGGGCCTCGCGCGGCGCGAGCGCGCCGAGGCAGGGCAGGGCGAGGCCGGCGGCCAGGAGGGATCGGCGGGTGGAGCGCATGGTCGGGCCTGATGTCGTGGCGAAACGGAGGGCGGGGTGCGGGGCCGGCGCGGGGCAGGGGATCCGCGCCGCGGCGCGGTCCCGAGCGGTCTCGTCCGGGCGGCTGGGTTCAGGGGCGCGGCGCCGTCGGCGAGACGATCGGCCGGGCGCATCCGGCGCGTCCGAGACCCGGGACCGCCCCGATCGCGCGATCCGCGCCGACACATCCCCCGGCTGCGGGATCACGCCCGGTCCGCCCCTGCGTCTTCATCGTACCTGCGCGGCCCTCGGCGTGACTGTGAATACAAGATCCTGTCGGCCGGTCGCGGAGTCAACAAAAGGGCTTTCTCTACTTCGCGGCGTCGAAGCAAGAATTTTCGGTCGGCCGACCCAGGACGAGAAGAAATTACGCGTCCGCGCGCGCGAGGAGCGGCGTCTGTCCTCCCGGGCCGCGCCGCGGCCATGCTGGAGCCGCGCGGCCCGCACTCACGTGAGACCGCGGCTGCGGGCTGACGGGTCCTTCCGGCGCCCGAAGGCGCGCCAGGATGGCGGCTGCCACGACGGCTGAACCGCCGGCGCTCGACTGTCGGAAGCGATCCTCGCCCGCGCCAGGACTGTAACCGTTGCCGCATCGCCGAGCGACGTGCAGAGTTCGATGTCTCCGGCACGGGGGGAACTCTGCCATGGTCTCGAGAATCGTCGTGATCGGCGGCGGCTTCGCCGGTCTGTGGGCCGCTGCCGCCGCGGTGCGCGCCCGGACCGAGTTCGGCCTCGGCGACCGCGTCGCGGTCACGGTGATCGCGCCGGACCCGTTCCACGTCATCCGGGTCCGCTGCTACGAGGCCGATCTCGGCGCCCTGCGCGTGCCCCTCGACGACGTTCTCGGGCCGATCGGCGTGGAACGCCGCGAGGCGCGCGCGATCGACATCGACCCCGCGGCGCGCACGGTCACGGTCGAGTCCGCGGCGTCGTCCGCGGTGTCGTCCGCGGCGTCGTCCGCCGCGTCGTCGGGCGTCGTCGAGACGCTGGCGTACGACCGCCTCATCCTCGCCGCCGGAAGCCTGCTGTGGCGCCCCGAGATCCCGGGAATCGCGGGCGCCTTCGATGTCGACACCTTCGCGGGGGCCCAGGCCCTCGCGGCGCATCTCGATCGTCTCGGTGACCCGGGCGGGCCGGATGAGGCCGGCCGCTGGACCGCCGTCGTCATCGGCGGCGGCCTGGTGGGACTGGAACTCGCCTGCGAGCTGCCCGCCCGGCTCGCCGCTGCCAGGGACCGGGCCGGGGCCACGGGTCCGGTGCGGACCATCCTGATCGACCACGCGCGCGAGGTCGGGAGCGCCATGGGCGCGGCGGCCCTGCCGGGGATCCGCGAGGCCTTGCGCGATGCCGGCGTGACCTGCATCGGCGGTGCGCGGGTCGGTGCCGTCGATCGCGCCGGGGTGACGCTGGCGGACGGGACGCGCCTGCCGGCGTGGACGAGTGTCTGCGCCACAGGCATGCGGGCGAGCCCGCTGGGCGGCACGCTCGGCCTCCCCCTCGACCCGCTCGGGCGCCTGCCCGTCGACGCCTTCCTGGCCGTCCAGGGGCTCGCTGGCGTCTACGCGGCCGGCGACATCGCCTCGGCTGCGGCGGACGATGCCGGACATCGCACGGTGATGTCGTGCCAGCACGCCCGGCCGATGGGTCGGTTCGCGGGTTTCAACGCCGTCTGCGATCTCGCCGGCCGGCCGGAGCGGCGGCTGCGCTTCGCCGCGCCCGACTACGTCACCGTGCTGGATCTGGGCGCCTGGGGGGCGGTCTACACCGCCGGGTGGGATCGCGGCACGCTGGTCTCGTCGGGCGCCGCCGCGAAGGCGACGAAGCGGATCATCAACGGCACGCGCATCTATCCGCCCCTCGACCGCGACGCCGCGTCCATCCTGGCCGCGGCCGCGCCGATCATCCAGGCCGCGCCCGCGACGCAGGCCGCGCGATGACGCCGGCCCGAGCGCGGCCGGTCCGGGAGTCCGGTCTTCGGCGGTCGATAACCTGCCGAAACCGCTCGAAGCGCCTCGGAAACTGGAACCGAACCGGCGGAAGATTGTCGAGCCTTCCCGTCCGGGCCTGCCGAGACTGATCGGGCCGCCACGAACCGTCCGGGATTCGCGCCGCCGCGCCGCCGATTAACCACCCATTAACCATACTGGAGATTGTATTAGCTATTGCCAAAATCCCGCCAGGGTAGAGCCATCATGGTCGCGGCCCCCACAGCCACGTGGTCCCACATCCTCTCGCAGGTCGCCGACAGCCTGGACCGCTTCGTCGAGGGACCGTCCGCCGAGATCCTGAAGCTCAAGCCGTCCTTCGACACGGTCGAGGGGTCGGCCGCGCTGTCCGCGCCGCGCATCGAGCCCGTCGCGCACCCGCCGATCCTGCCGGAACCCGCGGTCAACGACGCGGGTCCCGCGCCGGTCCCCTGCGAGTCCGAGGCGGTGTCGGACTGGATGAGCACGCTCGACATCATCACCGGCATGGCCGGCCGCGCCGAAGCGCAGAAGCAGCGCCTGCAGGAGCAGAGCATGTCGCACGAGGCCGCCCTGGCCGCCGCGCAGCGCGCGCTGGCGGAGACCCGGCACCGCCTGCAACTATCCGAGATGCGCGTCCGCGAGGTCGAGGCCCGCGCCGATATCCGGCTGCAGCGCGTCCAGGCCGAGGCGGACGCCCAGGTGCAGGACATCCGCGCGGAGGCCGAGGCGCGCGTCCGGACGATCCGCGCGGAGGCCGAAGCCTGGGTTCGGGCCGCCGAGGAGCAGGTCCGCGTCGCCGACTTGCGCGCGGAGACGGCGGAGAAGTGGCTCGGCCGGATCGACGCGGCCGCCAAGGCGCTCCTTCTGGGCGGCCACGTGAGCCGCGGCCCGGCGGGCGCCTGAGGCCGAGTGCCGGGGCCGGGCCATGTCCGCGTCGGGCACCCGGCCCCACCGCGGCGCTGCTCCAGGCCGTCCGCCGGGACCCGTTTCCGGACGCGCTCCGCGCCGAGGACGGAGCGCCGCGGTCTCCCGCGCGGTCGAGGCCGGCTCGCCGATCCGCGGGTGGACCGTACCGATCCGGTCTGTCTCCGTCGCGGCACTCGCCCTGGCGCTGCCCCTCTGCGGCTGCGTCTCCGGCCGCGTCCCGTCCGCCGACATCGCCGTGGCGGAGCCTCCGACGGCCGCGCCGGCCGCGGCGCGGCCGCCCGATCCGGCCCTCGACCCGGCCATCGTCGCGGATTCGTCCGGGTGGCGCCTGCGGCTCACCCGCCTCTGAGGCGCGGCCTTCCCGGCACGGCCGATCTCCTCGGCGGCCTCCGCGCCCGCTCAGAGTCCGAACGTCACCCGACCGCGTTCATCGATCCGCCAGGCCGGGTTCCAGGCGATCTCCCAGGCATGTCCGTCCGGATCGCTCAGATATCCGCGGAATCCGCCGTGGGGCGGTTCGTCGGCCGCGCGCAGGAGCGTCCCGCCCGCCGCGACGAGCCGCGCGATGGTGGGTGCGACGTCGCCGCGGTTCGGGACATTGTGGGCGAGGCAGAACGCGCTCGGGCTCGGTTCGCTCGCGCGCCGCATGTCCTGGTCGAGGTTGGGGTTCTGCCAGGTTCCGAGCATGAACCCGTTCATCTGGTAGAAGACGATCTCGTCGTTCTCGAACACGGGAGCCCAGCCGAAGCCGTCGCCGTAGAAGGCGCGCGACCGGCCGAGCGATGAGACGCCGAGCGTGATGACCGAGATCTGCTGCTGCATCGTCGGATCCTAGCATCCGACACGGGCGCGTCGCGCGAAATGTCGAAGGCCTTGCGCCGTCGACACGATGCCAGTCGGCCGGCGCACGCGGTGGACGGGCCCATTCTCCGGCCGCGCGCTCGGCGCCGACGCGCCGCTCTCTCGATCCTCCGTCTTACAGAATGTTCACGTCGTCGAAGGGCAATTGTCAGCTAGGCAGCGCAACCCGGGAAGCGGTCAGGTATTGACGAGGGGTAGCAGACTTGAAGAGATCTCAGGCCCCGGCAGGGGCGATTCACTTCAGGGAGTCGAGACGATGATCGATCCTGGCGCTTTCCGCGAAGCCATTCTCGCTGTGGTTGTTCTTGGAGGAGGGGCTCTCGTGGTCGAACAGTACATCCGCACCCGCGCCTGGCCGCGCTCCCGGCAGAATGGCCCGGATTGCGGGGCGCGCACGCGCTGAGCCGCGCACGATCCCGAACGATCCGGCGACGGAGCGGAGATCTCCGAGGCGGTCGGCACGAACCTCGAGGATCTCCGCGGCGGTGCGCGCAGGGGCGTCCGCCCGGATCGCGCCTGCCGCGCGGCGGCCGTGACGGAGGGCGACCGAGTTCGTCCGATACTGCCGGACTTCGCAGGTCGTAAGCAACGCGGTCCACGAATATTGCTCGCCGACCGCGTCGTCGCCTATTCTCGACGCTGAAGGCCCGCCAGGACCGGCCGGCGAATGAGGGCTCGATCATGGGCGCGAACCGGCGACACGCGGTCCCGGACTTCTCGGGCTACCCGGACCTAGTCGTGATCTATCTCGGGATGAAGGTCCGCACCCTGGCCGGCGTGAAGACCCTGCTCGGCTTCGGGCCGCGGATCGACAGGGTCGGCGCGGCGCGGCCAGAGGGCCTCCTGCACTACGAGAACAACATCATCTTCAGCCTGCGCCCGCTCCATGTCGGCATGCGCTGGTACTGGCGGGACATGGACAGCATGGTCGCGTGGTCCAAGTCCGAGCCGCACCGGATCTGGTGGCGGGATTTCTTGCGCGACACGCGCGGCGTCGGCATCTGGCACGAGACCTACCACATGCGCGGCGGTATGGAGGCGATCTACCACGACGTGGCCGAGCCGGTCGGATTCGCGGCCTTCATGCCGATGCAGGAGGCAAGGGGCTCGCTGGCGGCCCGGCACGGGCGTTACGCCTCGTCCGACCTGCGCGACCTCCCCGCCGACAACGCGCCGGACGCCGCAGTCCCGCGCTGAGGCTCCGGCCGCCCGGCCGGAGTTCCGGTGCGGCGGATGAGCCGTGCGCGACGCGGGGTCCGCCCGTGCGCACGGTTCGGCTGGACACCTGCCCGCGCGGAAGGCACGGAGCGGATCAGGCACGATGACGGTCGGTTCGATGAGACAGGGTACCCTGCGCCTCGGCGCGTTCTTCTACGCGACCGGCCACCACGTCGCGGGCTGGCGCCATCCCTCCAGCGAGGCCGACGGCGGGCTCGTCCTGGAGCGCTACGTCGGCTGGGCGCAGCGCGCCGAGGCCGCGAAGTTCGACCTCATCTTCCTGGAGGACGGGAGCGGGATCCGCGACCTCGACCTGCGGTCGAGCGAGCGCACCGCGCGCTCGACCCATTTCGAGCCGCTGACGCTGCTGTCGGCCCTCGCGGCGGTGACGCGCCGGATCGGTCTCGTCGCCACCACCTCCACCAGCTTCAACGAGCCCTTCAACGTCGCGCGCCGGTTCGCCTCCCTCGACCATCTCAGCGGCGGGCGCGCCGGCTGGAACCTCGTGACCTCCGCGACCGACGCGGAGGCGGCGAATTTCGGCGGCGACCGGATCGGCCGTCACGCCGACCGCTACGAGCGCGCCGAGGAATTCGCGGACGTGGTCCTCGGCCTCTGGAACACCTGGGACGACGGCGCCGTGATCATCGACCGCGCGAGCGGCCAGTTCTCGAAGCCGGACGGCTTCCGCCCGCTGGATCACCGGGGCAAGCATTTCGAGGTCCGCGGTCCGCTCAACATCTCGCGGACGCCGCAGGGCCAGCCCGTGCTGGTGCAGGCCGGCGCTTCCGGGCCCGGCAAGGACCTCGCGGCGCGGACCGCCGAGATCGTCTTCACCGCGAACCAGACTCTGGAGGAGGCGGTCGAGTTCTACGGCGATCTCAAGGGACGCATGCCCGGCTTCGGTCGTGCGCCGGATGATCTGAAGATCATGCCCGGCCTGTTCCCCGTCGTCGGGCGCAGCGAGGCCGAGGCGCGGGCGAAGTTCGAGGCGCTGCAGGACCTGATCGACCCGGTGGTCGGGCTGGCGCTGCTCGGTCGCATGATCGGTGGCCACGATCTGTCGGGCTACGATCCCGAGGGGCCGGTGCCGGAGTTGCCCGAGACCGAAGGCATCAAGTCCCGCCAGCAGCTCATGTTCGACCTCGCCCGCCGCGAGGGCCTGACCCTGCGCCAGCTCTACCTGCGCATCGCCGGCGCGCGCGGCCACTCGCAGATCGTCGGCACGCCGGCCCAGATCGTGGACGAGATGGAGGCGCGGTTCCGGGCCGGCGGGGCGGACGGCTTCAACATCATGCCGCCGACGCTGCCCGGCGGCCTCGACGACTTCATCGCGCTGGTCTTGCCGGAGCTGCGGCGGCGCGGCCTGTTCCGCACCGAGTACGAGGGCCGGACGCTGCGGGACCATCTCGGCTCGCGCCCGCCGGCCGGGTTCGGCCCCGGTCGGGCCGCGGTGTAGCGGCGGGCCTCTTCCCGGGTCCGATCGGGCGAGGCGTCGCGACCCCCTGCGGCGTCTCGGACCGCATCATGATTGCGCACAAGCGATCCCCGCTGTGGTACAGCCACGCCACGAGGGCCGAAGGCCGCCATCGGCGAGTCGTGACAGGGGCGACCGGGCATTGACGGATCAGCAGGAACGCACGCGTTTCGAGGCGGAATTCGCCCGCACCGACGCGAGCACTGACCCCTTCGTCTCCGCCGTCCGGGCGACGCGGATGCCGATGCTGATCACCGATCCCCATCAGCCGGACAACCCCATCGTCTTCGTCAACGCCGCCTTCTCCAAGTTGACCGGGTACGGCCACGACGAGATCATCGGCCGGAACTGCCGGTTCCTTCAGGGGCCCGAGACCAGCAAGGCCGACATCGCGAAGATCAGGGCGGCGATCGCCCGCCGCGTGCCGATCGAGATCGAGCTCCTGAACCACAAGAAGAGCGGCGAGCTCTTCTGGAACCGGCTGCTGATCTCGCCGGTCTTCGATCGCGACGGGGAGCTCACCTACTTCTTCGCGTCGCAGTTCGACGTGACGCTGGAGCGGGAGAAGCTCGCGCGGATGCAGCGCGACCGGGAGGCGCTCGAGCAGGAGATCGAGCGCCGCACCAGCGACCTCACCCGCAGCGAGGAGCGGCTGCGATTCATCCTGAAGGCCGGACGTTTCGGCTCGTGGACCCTCGATCTTGCCGACATGCGTCTCGTGGCCTCCGAGACCTGCAAGGAGAATTTCGGGCGGGTGTCGGGCGAGGCGTTCAGCTACGAGGATCTGATCGCCGCGATCGAGCCCGAGGACCGGCCGCGCATGCAGGCCGCGGTGCAGACCTCGATCCGCGAGCACAGCGACTACGACATCGAGTACCGGGCGCGCACGCCCGGCGGCGAGCTTCGCTGGCTGCAGATCCGGGGTCAGACCTTCTACGACTCGGTCGGGCAGCCGCTGAGCATGGCCGGCGTCTCCATCGACGTGACCGAGCGCAAGCGCGCGGAGGAGCACCGCGCCCTCCTGGCCGACGAGCTGAACCACCGGGTGAAGAACTCGATGGCGACCATGCAGTCGATCGCGCACCAGACCCTGCGCAACGCCGCCTCCCTGGAGGAGGCGCACAGGACCCTCGACGCGCGGCTGCACTCGCTCTCGGCGGCCCACGACGTCCTGACCCGCCAGAGCTGGATCGGGGCCGCGCTCGACGTCATCGTGGAGGGCACCCTCCAGGCGTTCCGGGGCGGGGCGGGACAGCGCTTCCTGATCAACGGACCGGAGGTGTGGCTGACGCCGCGCCTGACGCTCGCCTTCACGATGGCGCTGCACGAACTGGCGACCAACGCCGTGAAGTACGGCGCCCTGTCGAACGACCGGGGGCGAGTGGTCCTGAACTGGGACGTGGTCGACGGGGCGACGCCGGCCCGTCTCTGGTTCCGCTGGGAGGAGGTCGGCGGACCCGCGGTGACGGCACCGGCCCGCGGCGGGTTCGGCACGCGCCTCATCGAGCGGGCGCTGGCCGCCGAGATGGGCGGCTCGGCCGAGATCGAGTACCGCCCCCGCGGCGTGGTATTCACGCTGGACGCGCCGCTGCCCGACCGCGCGCCCGCCGCGGCGGAAGCGACGGTCTGAGGATCGCGTGCCGCGGGCCCGCCGCCGGTCAGGTCATGCGGGTCAGGACGGTCTCGTTCCAGAGCCTGCGGTGCAGGAACGCCATCGCGGCGTGGCCGAGCACGACGACGAGGAGCGTGAAGCCCAGCCAGTAGTGGAACAGGTCGGCGGGCAGCATCATCCACTCGATCTTCGTCTCGCGCGCCGGCATCACCGGGATGCCGTAGGGCGCGAAGGGCTTGCCCGATCCGTACTGGCGCAGCAGCGCGAGGCTCGGGACCAGGACCATCAGGAGATAGATCAGGCCGTGACCGGCCGCGACCGCGCGCCCCGGCGCGCCCGGATGGGCGGGGCGCCGGTGAAGATTCGCGAGGCCCCACACTCCGCGCAGGAGCACGAGCACGAACAGGGTGAAGCCGAGGGTGAAGTGGCTGCCGCCGATGAGGCGGGTGAGCGTCGCATCGCCGATCGTGACGTAGAGCAGCGCCCCGGTGAATTGCCAGGCGAACAGGGCCGCCATCACCCAGTGGAAGCCGCGGCTGACGCGGCCGTACCGCTGCGGCGTGTCCAGCCAGACGGTCCGCGATGCGGTGGCGTGGCCGCTCTGCCCCGTCACGCGGCGTTCTCGGTCCAGAGGTCACCGGCCAGGCCGTCCCCGCGCAGGATCTCGGAGGCCGCGCTGGTGAGCGCGTGATCCGGTCCGGGTTGGCGCAGGTAGGTGGCGAGATCGCGCGACAGCCGCTCCAGCGGATGGCCGCGCAGGAAGCCCTGGAGGCCGACCGAGCGCTGGGCCAGCTGGAGGATGTCGAGGCCGGCGCGCTCGACCGCGAGGCGGGCCAGGTTGATGTAGGCGACGACGCGCTCCGGCGGCATTGCCGCGTCCGACGCGACCTGCGCCCCGCGCTCGACCCAGAGGCGCGCGCCCTCGACCGCGATGGCGCCCTCGCCGAGGCGCGCCAGCTGGTGCGGATCGCTCCCCCGGCCGAGGCGGCGCAGATGGCCGCGCCAGGCATCGAACACGGCCTCGATGCCGCCGAGTTGCACCGCCGCGAAGCGCCACGCGCCGCCCGAGAAGGCCGGCTGCCGGAAGTAATCGTCGGGCTGGCCGAGGATATCGTCGGCCGCGAAGGCGAGGCCGGTGAAGTCGATCGTGCCGGTCGCCGAGGCGCGCATGCCCTGCGCCCGCCACGCCGAGAGATCGGACCGCGTGCCGGCGTCGAGCGGCACCACCATCATCGCCGTGCCGCCCTGTCCCGGATGCCGGGCGGTGACGAGGGCGCGGGTGACGAAGCCGGCGCCCGACGCGAAGGTCTTCACGCCGCGGAGATGGCCGTCGACGTCCGAGGCCTCGATCGTGAGGCCGCCTTCCCCCGGCTCGGTGTTCCAGACACCGAACAGGTGGCCGGCGCGCGCGTCGGCGAACAGGCGGACGCGCTGGGCGGGTGAGCCGTACCGGGCGACGAGCTGGAGGGCGTTGACGTGACCCTCGTAGAGCCGGCCGAGAGCGAGGCTTCCGTAGCCGACCAGCCGCAGAACCTCCGCCAGGGCACCGGCGCCCGGCTCCGTCCCGAGGCCCGCGCCGCCGTGATCCACCGGCACGGGCGCGGCGAGCAGCCCCAGGCGGGCGAGATCGGCGATGTCATCCAGTGGGAAGCCGTCGTCGTGATCCTGGGCGTCGGCGCGCGCGGGCGCCGACGCGGCGATCGCGCGCGCGGCCGCCTCGGAATCGTAGACGGGATCCAGGCGGGTCCACTGATCCATGCGCCTGACTCCTCTCAGAGCGCCACCGCGTCGACATCCAGGCGAATGGCCGCTGAGGGGCGGTTGCCCACGGTCGCGCGCTCGGGTCTCGTCACGTATGGGCCCCCATTGCCCGCAGAAGATGCGGAAGATCCTAAAAAACTAACCTAAGACTGAGCCATCCTTTCCCCGGCCGCGGCTGCGACCAATGCGACCGTCGTCGATCCGGGCTGCTCTCAGTTCAGCGTCCGGTTGGCGCGCAGCCGCGCCACGGCCAGGTCGACGAACGTCCGCACCTTCGCGGGCGCGTGCCGGCCTTCCGGGTACAGGACGTGGACCGGCAGCGGCGCTTCCTCGTAGTCGGCGAGCACGATCTGCAGGTGGCCGTCCCGCAGGTCCGGGCCGATCTGGTAGTTCAAGACACGCGCCAGCCCCCAGCCCGACCGTGCGGCGCCGATCGAGACCTCGTTGGTGTTGCCCTCCAGAGTGGGGCGGACGACCACCCGCTCGTTCCGGCCGAACCGCCACTCCGGCGACGCGAAGGCCCCGGTGGAGACGGCGATCCGGTGGCGCTTGAGATCCGCCGGGGTCGCCGGCACGCCGTGCCGCGCGAAGTAGTCCGGGGCGCCGCAGATGACGTGGCGCACCGACCCGACCCGAGCGGCCGTGAACCCGGAATCGGTCAGGTGGCCGATGCGGATCGCCACGTCGATTCCCTCCTCCACCATGCTGACCGGCCGGTCGACGAAGAGGGTCCGCGCCACCATGGTCGGGTAGGTGTCGAGGTAGTCGGTGACGATCGGGAGCACGTGCATCCGTCCGAACAGGACCGAGGCCGTCACCGCGAGCGTGCCCGACGGCGTCGCGTTGGAGCCGGCCGCCGCCGATTCCGCCTCGGCGATGTCGGCCAGGATCCGCCGGCAATCCTCGTAGTACCGGCTGCCCGCTTCCGTGAGCTTCACGGAGCGGGTCGTCCGGATCAGGAGGCGGGCGCCGATGGTCTCCTCGAGCGCCGCCACGGCGCGCGTCACGGCCGGCGGGCTCATGTGCAGGAGGCGGGCGGTCTGCGCGAAGCTCGCCGTCTCGGCGACCTTCGCGAAGATGCGCATGGCCTGCCACCGATCCATAGCCTCGCTCCGGGTTCTCGCGGCCGGGTCGCGACGCTCACGCCCGATCCGGCCCGCCGCGTCGGCGTCCCGGCCGAACGGTCAGAAGCCGAATTGGCTCAGGCCCGGAAGGTCGTCCGGCCGGCGCCCGAGGGGCCAGTGAAACTCGCGGTCCGATTCCGCGATCGGCAACGCGTTGATGCTGCTGTGCCGATAGCGCATCAGCCCGTCCTCGGCGAGGCGGACCTCTGTGATCGCGCTCTGCGCGTCGAAGGGCGGCAGCGGCGGACGGACAGGTTGGGCTCCTTGTCCTCGGGGAAGGTTCAGCCCGGCTCCGGTGGCGGCGCAGGATGATCCGCCGGCGCCGGTCCCGCAAGGCGGAACACGGTGCGGGCCGCGCCGTCGCGCGCGTCAGAGCGCGAGCTGCACCCGGTCCGTGCCCTCCGCGGGCACCGCGGAGCAGATCAGCACCTCGTCCTCAGCCACCGGTGCGCTCGGTTCCCTCAGATAGGTCACCGCGCCGGCCAGCAGCTTGGTGCGGCAGGTCCCGCAGCTGCCCTCGCGGCAGCTGAACTCCGGTGCGAGACCCCGCGCCTCGGCGAGGTCGAGGAGGCTGCCCGAATCCGGCGTCCAGCGCGCTTCCTTGCCGGTGTCGAGGAAGGCGATCGGCACCGTCTCCGTGGAGACCGGTGGCCGCGGAGGCACGGCCGCCGCCGTTCCGGTGTCGCGGATGAGCCCCGAGGGACCGAACGCCTCCGCGTGAATCCGGTCGTCCGCCACGTTGTAGCCGCGCAGGCCATCATAGAGCGCCTGGGTGAAGGCCGACGGGCCACACAGGTAGAAATCGTAATCCGCGAAGGCCAGGAACCGCGTGAGCAGGGCCATGTCGATCCGGCCCGCCGCCTCGTAATCGACGCCGGCCGTCGCATCGGAGACATCGCTCAGGACGCGCACGATCCGCACGGCTCCCTGCGCAGCCGCGGCGAGTTCGGACAACTCCCGGTCGAAGGCGCGCTCGGCGCGGGTGCGGGCAGCGTAGACGAGCGTGGTCGGTCGGATCTTGCGGGTGCGCAGGCCCTCGTAGACCACGTGCCGGAGCATCGCGAGGAGCGGCGTGATCCCGACGCCGCCGGCGAGCAGCACGGCCGGGCGCGCCGCGCTCGCATCGAGGGTGAAGCCGCCGCCGGGCGCGCGTGCCTCGACGATGTCGCCGACCCGAACTCGGTCGTGGAGGTGCCGCGAGACGGTGCCGTCGCGCTTCACGCTGATCCGGTAGGTCGGGTCCGAGGGCGCGACCGAGAGCGTGTAGGTTCTTATGACCGGCGCGTCTGCCCCCGGCAGCGTGACGCGGATCGGCAGGTGCTGGCCCGCGCGGTGCGGGAGCCGCCCGGCCCCGTCGTCCGGGGTCAGGTGGAAGGACCGGATCGTGCGGCTCTCGTCGACGATCTCGGCTACCCGGAACGGCCGCCACTGCGTCGCGCGCTCGGCCGCCCGGACGCGGTCGGCGGCCTCCGCCCAGTCGCCGGTCATCAGCGCGTTCGGCGACCAGCCGTCCGGCCGGAACGACCAGCGCAGCGGCAGGGCACCGCGTCGGCGGATTACCCGGCGCGGCCGGAAGCTCCAGAGCCGCTCGGCGCCCTGGAAGGCCGCGATCTCGGGCGAGTCCAGGATCACCGCGGCGTCGCCGGTCAGCTGCAGGAGATCGCCCGTCTCGAAATCGGTGAAGACCAGGCCGGCCCTGCCGTTCAGGAAGATGTTCCCGAGCGTGGCGAAGAACAGGTTGCCGGCGAAGTCGGGGATGGTCAGCGTGCCGTCCGCGGCGATGCGGACGAATCCCGCCTTGCCGCCGCGATGCGAGACGTCGACCTGGCGCCGGCCCTCCCGGTCGGCGTAGGAGGCCACGAAGAACGTGTCCGCCGCCGCGATCAGGCCGCGGGCTTCCGGGTCGAGCTCCGCGCTCTCCTCGGCGGGGGCCGGAGCTGGGGCGCCCGGCTCGCGGACGAAGCTCATGTCGCGCAGCTGGATGTATTGCGGGCAGTTCCCGAAGCTCTGGTCGACTGCGAAGTGCAGGACTCCGCCGGCCGTGGAGCGGACGAGGCCGTTGACGCGGTTGCGGCGGCGGCTGTCCAGCGCGATCCCGAGGAGGCCGATTGCGTCGCCGTCGCCCGTGCCATCGGACGCGGGGTCGGCCGGGTCCGGCCGCGCGGCGATGTCGAGGGTCGTGGCGGTCGGCGAGGAGATGAAGCCGGGACGGCCGGCCAGGAGCGTGGCCCAGGCGTCGCCCTGCCGGTCGACGCTGCCCAGCACGATGAAGGGGATCTCCGCGAAGAAGGCGCGGTGCTGATCGGGCATGAAGTCCCGCACCACCCGCTGGCCGACCACCGCCATCCGGTCGGCGGCGCCGACCGTCTCCTGGATGGACGTCTCGCCGGCATGCCATGTCGGCAGCGTCGCAAGGGTCTGACCGTCAGCCATCTTCGCGCCCTCCATCTGCATCCGCCCCCGGGCGCGGGTGCGCCCGGGGCCTTCCGGTCACGCCGCGGCCGTGAGGCCCGCGGGGGTCTGGGCGAAGGGGACGAAGCCCGGCAGGCCCTCGATCCGGCGCAGGAAGGCCTCGACCCGCGGGTAGCCCGACAGGTCCACGTTCCCCTCCGGGGCGCGGGCGAGGTAGCTGTAGACCGCCACGTCCGCGACGGTCGGCCGCTCGGCCGCGAGCCATTTCCGGCCATCGAGATGCGCCTCGAGCCGCCCCAGGAGCGTGTGCGCCCGGGCGATCACCTCCTCCGGATGGAACGTGGCGCCGAACACCGTGATCAGCCGCGCTGCCGCCGGCCCGTAGGCGAGTTCGCCCGCCGCGACCGAGAGCCAGCGCTGGACCGCCGCCGCGGCGCGCGGATCCTCGGGCAGCCAGTCGGATCGGCCGAGCCGCTTCGCCACGTAGACGAGGATGGCGTTGGAATCGGAGACGATCACGCCGTCGTCGTCGAGCACCGGCACCTGACCGAACGGGTTCATGGCCAGGAAGGCCGGCGTCTTGTGTCCGCCCGCCTTCAGGTCGACCTCGATCAGCTCGTGCGGGGCCTCGACCAGGGAGAGGAACAGGCGGGCCCGATGCGCGTGGCCGGAGAGGGGATGGTGGTAGAGCTTCATGACCGTGGATCTCCGTCGGGGGCCGGGATCGCCCCGGGCCGTGTGAGGAGAATGCCGCCGCGTTTGGGCGAGCAGAATAGGCGTTCTCCGCAGTTCATCATTCCGTAAATCGGAATAATCGAGCGGCCTGGCGCGGCCGTCATCCGCCTCGCCTGCGCGGGTACAGGCGCCGCGGAGGGGCCTGGCGCGGGCGCTGATCAGCGACCCGGGAAGCAATCATCAAGACGCCGGCTCCGAAAAGACTGCGCGGGACTTGACACCGAGGCCATTACCGAGGAGCCTAGTTTTCAGGCGCGGGGCAAAGCTGCCCAGTTTCGCGCCAATACGTCACCATCTTTCACGGCGATGCCGCCCGCAGTGCTTCCGCACTGGCGGGCTTTTTGCGTTCTGAAGGATTGCATGGGCCTCAGCCATCACCGCATCGGAATCCTGTTCTCCGCGGACGGACCCTACGGTCTTGTCGGGAGGGCGATGCTGAACGGCGCGCTCCTGGCGGTCGACGAGGTGAACGCGCGGGGCGACTGCGTCCTGGAGCCGGTGATCCGCGATCCGCAGGGCGCCCTCGCGGGCTACGTCGCCGGCGCCGAGCGGCTCCTCGACGCGGGGATCCGCCACGTCGTCGGCTGCTACACCTCGTCGAGCCGCAAGGAGATCATCCCGATCTTCGAGAAGCGGGACGCCCTGCTCTGGTACCCGTCGCACTACGAGGGCTTCGAGACCTCGGCGAACGTGGTCTACACCGGGGCGGCGCCGAATCAGCACATCGTCCCGCTGGTGCGGCACCTCCTCGCCCGGGGCGGCCGCACCGCCTTCTGCGTCGGCTCCAACTACATCTGGGCCTGGGAGAACAACCGGATCCTGCGGGAGACGCTGGCGATCGCCGGCGGCGGGGTCGCAGGTGAGCGCTACCTCGCGGTGGGCGAGACCGCCTTCGATCAGGTGATCGCGGCGATCCTGGACGCGAAGCCGGACTTCGTCTTCAACACGCTGATCGGCATCTCGGCGTACCGCTTCTTCCGCGACTTCCGGAGAGCCTGCGCGGCGCGCGGCATCGACCAGGCGCGGACCATGCCGGTGGCGAGCTGCAGCCTCGCTGAGCCGGAACTGGAGGCGATCGGGCCGGAGGCGGTCGACGGCCACCTGTCTTCCAGCGTCTACTTCACGTCGATCGACACGCCCCGCAACCGCGCCTTCATGGCGGCCTACGCGGCGCGCTTCCCCGAAGGCCCGACCCCCTCGGCGGATGCGGAATCCTCGTACATCGCGGTGCATCTCCTGGCGCGGGCGCTGGCGCGGGCCGGGACCGAGGATGCCGCGACGGTGCGCCGGGCGGCCTGCGCCGACGAGTTCGAGGCGCCCCAGGGACCGGTGCGCCTCGACGAGACGACCCTCCACGCCTGCCTGACCCCTCGGATCGGCCTCTCGACGGCGGCGGCCCGCTTCACCATCGTGGCGCAGGCCGAGGCGCCGGTCGCGCCGGACCCCTACTTGGTGCGCAGCGATCCGCGCGTCGTGCCGGTGAGCCGGCGCCCGCACCTGAAGGTGGTGCCATGACGACGCCCCGGCTGATCCAGAATTTCAGCGGCGCGCAGGCCCTGCTGATCGCGCCGCCGAGCACCGCCACGGACGTCCTGGCGAGTACCCTGATGAAGCTCGGGCTCACCGTGGCCTCGGTCGTCCCGGCCGGCGAGGCGCCGTGGCTCGATTTCGAGATCCTCGACCCCGAGCACCACATCGTCATCGTGGACGGCGACCTGCCGCTGCCGGGCCTCGCGGCGAGCGCTGTGCCCGACCTGTCGCCGGTCCCGGTGGTCGGGCTCGTGGGCGTCGAGGCGCCGAGCCGCCTCAAGGCGCTGCTCCAGCTCGGCGCGACCGGCCTGCTGCGCAAGCCGATCCACGGCGCCTCGGTCTACGCCGCACTGTTCCTGGCGGTGAACGAGCACAACCGGCGCCGTCTCCTCGAAGAACGCCTGGCCCGCCACGAGGAGCGGCGGCGCGGCCGGCGCCACGTCGTCAAGGCGATCCTCCGGCTGATGCAGGAGCACGGCCTCGACGACGACGCGGCCTACGAGACGCTGCGGCGCGACGCCATGCGCGCCCGGCAGCCGCTCGAAACCTACTGCGAGGCGCTGGTGCGCGCCCGTCCGTCCGTCGCCGCGCCGGCCCTCTCGCGGCGGCTGGCCCGATCCTGAAGCACGCACTCCACCCCGTAGACGAGGACGACCCGATGACGAGAACGCCCCGCGGATCCCGCCTGTCCGCCCTCGCGGCCGCCCTGCTCGCGAGCGCATCCCTGGCCGCCTCGGCGGCGCTTGCCGCCGACCCGATCAAGCTCGGTGTCCTCGAGGACCAGTCCGGCGACTTCGCGGTCGCCACCATCGGCAAGGTCCACGGCATCCAGCTCGCCGCGGACGAAATCAACGCCGCGGGCGGCATCGCCGGGCGCAAGCTGGAGCTCGTGATCTACGACACGCAGTCCGACAACACGCGCTATCAGGAATTCATGCGCCGGGTGCTCCAGCGCGACAAGGTCAACGCCGTCTTCGCGGGCTTCTCCAGCGCGTCCCGCGAGGCCTACCGGCCGATCGTCGACCAGCTCGACGGCTTCGCGTTCTACAACAACCAGTACGAGGGCGGCGTCTGCGACGGCCACATGGTCGTCACGGGCGCGGTGCCGGAGCAGCAGTTCTCGACGCTGATCCCGTGGATGATGGAGAAGTTCGGCAAGCGGGTCTACACGATCGCGGCCGACTACAATTTCGGTCAGATCTCGGCCGAGTGGGTGCGCAACATCGTCAAGGAGAACGGCGGCGAGATGGTCGGGGAAGAATTTATCCCCCTCGGCGTGTCGCAATTCTCGCAGACGATCCAGAACATCCAGAAGGCCAAGCCCGACATCCTGATGACGCTGCTCGTCGGGACGGCGCAGGCCTCCTACTACGAGCAGGCGGCGGCCGCGAACCTGAAGGTGCCGATGGGCTCCTCGGTCAATATCGGCCAGGGCTACGAGCACAAGCGCTTCCAGCCCCCGAGCCTCGCCAACATGTACGTGACCACGAACTACATCGAGGAGGTCGACAGCCCTTCGAGCAAGGCTTTCCTCGCCAAGTGGAAGGCGAAGTTCCCGAACGAGCCCTACGTGAACCAGGAGGCCGAGAACTCCTACCTCGCGGTCTACCTCTACAAGCAGATGGTGGAGCGGGCGAACGGCTCGACCAAGCGCGCCGACCTGCGCAAGGTCATCGCGGCGGGCGACGTCTGCGTGGACGCGCCGGAGGGCAAGGTCTGCATCGATCCGAAGAGCCAGCACGCCTCCCACACGATCTACCTCGCGAAGGTCGACGAGAAGCACGCGATCTCCTTCTCGAAGACCTGGGACAACATTCAGCCCTACTGGCTCGGGAAGGCCGGCTGCGACCTGACGCAGAAGGATCCGATGGCGCAGTACACGCCGAGCAACCCGCCGAAGCCCTGAGCTGCCGGGACGGGAATCCGCGCGCCGCGGCCCCGGGCCGGAGACGACGCGACATCGCCGGGGCCGAGGCCCCGGCCCACAGCCATCACGATCGGGCCTCCGGATGGATCTGCTGACTCACGCCTTCACGTTCCTCTACCAGATCGGCGACGCGTTCTCGTTCCTGGTCCTCTCCGCCTGCGGCCTCGCGGTGGTGTTCGGCATGATGGGCGTGATCAACCTCGCGCACGGCGAGCTGATCATGTGCGGCGCCTACGTCACGGCGGCGTCCACGCGGGCCGGGCTGCCGCTGCCGCTGGGCATCCTGGCCGGCGCACTCGTCGCCGGGGCCGTCGGCATGGTGATGGAGCGCCTCGTCATCCGCCACCTCTACGGGCGGCCCCTCGACACGATCGTGGCGACCTGGGGCATCAGCCTCGCGGCGACGCAGGGCACGCTGATCCTGCTGGGCTCCAGCATGCCGGGGATCGGCACGCCGCTCGGCAGCTTCACGGTCGGCGGCTACTCCTACTCGACCTACCGCGTCGTGCTGATGGTCGCCGCCGTGGCGGTGCTGGCCGGGCTCTACCTCGCCTTCAACGCCACCCGCTTCGGGACGCTCGCCCGCGCCACCATCCAGGTGCCGCACATGGCCGAGGCCCTCGGCGTCGACACCCGCACGGTCTACGCCCTGACCTTCGGCCTCGGCGCGGCGCTGGCGGGCCTCGCGGGCGGGCTCTACGCGCCGACCATGACCATCGTGCCGACCATGGGGACGACCTTCATCATGGAGGCCTTCGTCACCGTAGTGGTCGGCGGCGCCGACATCTTCCTCGGCACGGCGCCGGCGGCGCTCGTGCTCGGCACGGTGCGGGCGCTGCTCACGACGTGGCAGGGCCAGCTCTTCGGCCAGATCGGCCTCCTCGTCGCGGTGATCCTGGTGATCCGGGTGCTCCCGCGGGGCATCTCGGGCCTGATCCTGCGCGAGCGGGCCTGAGGCCATGGCGATGATTCCGGCCATGTTCTCGGCGAAGACCCTGCTCCGGCGCCTCGAGGGCCCGCAGACCCTGGGGCGCGGCCCGGCCTTCTGGACCGCCTTCGCCCTCGCGGTGGCGGCCGCCGTGGCCTACCCGTGGTTCGCGGACGGCTACACGGTCGGCAACACCGCCTACTTCTTCTGCTGGGTATTCATGGCGCTCGGCTTGTGCCTGATCTGGGGCTACGGCGGCGCGCTCAGCTTCGGCCAGACCGCCTTCTTCGGCCTGTCGGGCTACACCTACGGCGTGCTCACCCTCAATGTCGGCGCCGCCTACGGCTTCACCCTGGCGGCCCTGGTGCTGGCGGTCGCGCTCTCGGCCGTGATGGCGGCGCTCCTCGGCTACTTCCTGTTCTTCGGCCGGATCGGCGGGGTGTTCCTCGGCATCATCACCCTGTCGGCGACGCTCGCCCTGGAGCGCTTCATGGCGCAGACCGCCGGTCCGGAATGGAAGATCGGGGCGGCGCGCCTCAACGGCTACAACGGCATGAGCGGCATGCCGCCCCTGACCGTGCCGTGGCCCGACGGCGACGTCGTGCTGTTCCCCGACGTCGCCCTCTACTACGGTCTCCTGGGCCTCCTGATCGTCGTCTACCTCGCGCTGCGCATCCTGGTGAACGCCCGGTTCGGCAACGTGCTGGTGGCGATCCGCGAGAACCCGGAACGGGCCGAGATGCTCGGCTACGACGTGCGGCGCTACCAGCTCGCCGCCTTCGTGATCGGCTCGGCCCTCGCGGGGCTGAGCGGCACCCTCTACACCGCCTGGGGCCAGTACATCACGCCCTCCAGCATGGGGCTCACCGCCGCCGCGCTGCCGGTGATCTGGGTCGCGGTCGGCGGCCGCGGCGACCTGACGGCCACGCTCATCGGCACGCTCCTGGTGCTCGGCGGCTTCCAGGCGCTGACGATCTACGGCAGCCAGTACGCCCTGGTGGTGATGGGCCTGCTCCTCGTCGTGGTGGTGCTGGCGGCGCCCGACGGCCTCGTGGTGGCGGCCCTGCGCGGGCTCGGCCGCCTGCGCCGCCGGGAGGCCGGCCGATGATTCCGCTCCTCGAGACCCGCGGGCTCAGCAAGCATTTCGGCGGGCTGCACGTCACCAACGACGTCGACTTCGCCCTCGCGGCGGGAGAGATCCACTGCCTGATCGGGCCGAACGGCGCCGGCAAGAGCACCTTCTTCCGCCTGCTGCTCGGCGAGTACGCGCCGGAGCGGGGGCAGATCCTCTACGCCGGCGAGGACATCACCGCGCTCAAGCCCTTCGCGCGGATCCGGCGCGGCATGAGCGTCAAGTTCCAGGTGCCGGGCATCTTCCCGAGCCTGTCGGTGGCGCACAACCTGGAGATCGCCCTGCAGCACCATCTCGAGGGCGCCTCGCTCGGCGCCGAGATCCGCCGGCTGCTCGCCTTCCTCAACCTCACCGCGGCGGCCTCCGACCGGGCCGGCGCCCTCAGCCACGGGCAGAAGCAGTGGCTGGAGATCGGCATGGCGATCAGCCTCAAGCCGCGCCTGCTCCTCCTCGACGAGCCGACCGCCGGGATGTCGCCGGACGAGACCTTCGCCACCGGCGCGATGGTGCAGGCGCTCAACCGCGACGGCGTCGCGGTGCTGGCCATCGAGCACGACATGGCCTTCGTCCGGCAGATCGCCCAGCGGGTGACCGTGCTCCATGTCGGGCGCATCTTCGCCCAGGGCACCACCGACGCGATCATCGCGGACGAGCGGGTCGCCGCCATCTACCTCGGGGAGGCGGACGCGCCGCCGCTGCGGAGCGTCGCCGATGCCTGAGCCGCTCCTCGCGACGACCGGCCTGCGCGCCGGCTACGGCGGCAAGCCCGTGCTGCAGGGCGTCGACCTCGCGGTCCGGCCCGGCGAGATCGTGGCGGTGATCGGCCGCAACGGCGTCGGCAAGTCGACGCTGATGCGCAGCCTCGTCGGGCTGCTGCCCGCCTCCGCGGGCGGCATCGCGTTCCGGGGCGCGGCCGTGGAGGGGCTCGCCGCCCACCGGCGCGCCCGCCTCGGCATTGGCTACGTGCCCCAGGGCCGCGACGTCTTCCCGCGCATGAGCGTCGCCGACAATCTCACGGTCGGCGCCTCCCTGCTGCCGAAGGGCGAGCGGCCGGATTACGAGCGCGCCTTCGGGCCGTTCCCGATCCTGCGGGAGCGGCGCGGGCAGCGGGCGGGGACGCTTTCGGGCGGCCAGCAGCAGCAGCTCGCCATCGGCCGCGTCCTCGTCGGCGGGCCGGCGCTGATCCTGCTCGACGAGCCCTCCGAGGGCATCCAGCCCTCGGTGGTGCAGCAGATCGGCCGCACCCTGGTCGATCTCAACCACCGCACCGGGGTGACGATCGTGTTCGTGGAGCAGAACCTCGACCTGATCCGCGCCATGGCCCAGCGCAGCTACGTCATGGACAAGGGCCGGATCGTCGCGGAGCTGACGGCCCGCGACCTCGACGACCGCGACCTCGTGCGGCGCCACCTCGCCGTCTGACGACACGGCAGACAACCAAGGGAGAGACGACCATGCAGTGGCTCGACCAGTCCATCATGGCCCGCAAGGGCGTCGCCGGCGGAAAGCCCGGCCGGGAGTACACGATCACCGAGGTCGAGCAGGGCCGCTACCACTACGTCTACGGGCCTTTCGCCGAGCCGGTGCTGACCGTCGATCCCGGCGCGGTCGTCACCGTCGAGACCCACGACGCCTTCGAGGGCAAGATCCGCCACGAGACCGACAGCCCGACGCAGATCCTGAACTTCCCCTACCTCAACCCGCAGAACGGGCCGATCTACGTCAACGGCGCCGAGAAGGGCGACTGCCTCGCGGTGGCGATCCGCTCGATCCGGCCGCGCGGCCCGCAGCCCTGCGGCACGACGCTGATCATGCCGGAATTCGGCGGCCTCGTCGCCACCGGCGACACCGCGCTCCTCAATCCGCCGCTCCCCGAGCGGGTGCGCAAGCTCGAGGTCACGGCCGAGACCGGCGTGCGCTGGAACGACCGGATCACGCTGCCCTACCAGCCGTTCATCGGCACGATCGGCACCTCGCCGGAGATCGAGGCGATCTCCTCGCTGCAGCCGGACTATTACGGCGGCAACATGGACCTGCCGGACGTGGGCGTCGGCGCGGTGATCTACCTGCCGGTGAATGCGAAGGGCGCGCTCCTCTACCTCGGCGACTGCCACGCCGCGCAGGGCGACGGCGAACTCTGCGGCGTCGCGGTGGAGCACCCGACCCACACGACGGTGCAGATCGACCTGATCAAGGGCTGGACCTTCCGCTGGCCGCGGCTCGAGACCGAAGACTTCTACATGACGATCGGCTCGTCCCGGCCGATGGAGGACGCGGCGCGCATCGCCTACCGGGAGCTGATCCGCTGGCTCGCCGCCGATTTCGGCTTCGACGAGATCGACGCCTACATGCTGCTCACGCAGTGCGGGCGCGTGCGGCTCGGCAACATGGTCGATCCGAAATACACGCTCGGCGCCTCGATCACGAAGGCGATCGCCCACGCCTGACCGGCGACGGAGGAGGACGGCATGGATCTCGGGCTCAGAGGCCGCCGCGCGCTGGTGACCGGCGGCACCAAGGGCATCGGCGCGGCGATCAACGACCTGCTGGCCGACGAGGGGGCGGCGGTCGCCCTCTGCGCCCGCAACGCCGCGGAAGTCGCCGCCAAGGTGGCGGCCCTGCGCGCCCGGGGCGTCGCGGCGACCGGGCGCGCCGTCGACGTCGCCGATTCCGCCGCGCTGCGCGGCTGGGTCTCCGAGGCCGCGGAGGAACTCGGCGGCCTCGACATCGTGGTGCCCAACGTGAGCGCGCTGGCGGTCGGCAGCGACGAGGCAGCGTGGCGCAGCGGCTTCGCCGTCGACATGATGGGCACCGTCTCGGCGGTCGAGGCGGCGATGCCTTACCTCGAGCGCTCCGAGGCCGGCGCGATCGTCGTCATCTCCAGCGTCTCCGGGCGGGAGATCGACTTCGCGGCCGGTCCCTACGGCGCCTTTAAGGCTGCGCTGATCCACTACGCGCAGGGGCTGGCCTTCCAGCTCGCGCCGCGGAACATCCGCGCGAACTCGGTCTCGCCCGGCAACACCTACTTCTCGGGCGGCGTCTGGCACCAGATCGAGACCGGCAACCCGGCGCTGTTCGCCGAGGCACTCCGGCTGAACCCGACCGGCCGGATGGCGCGGCCGGAGGAAGTGGCCCGCGCGGCCGTCTTCCTGGCCAGCCCGGCCGCGAGCTTCATCACCGGCACCAACCTCGTGGTCGACGGCAGCCTGACCCGCGGCGTGCAGTTTTGACGCCGACCGGCCTCGCCCCGCACCGGGACACCTGCGACGTCCGAAGCACACCCGGCGCGTTCAGTACGGTCGTTCAGCGACGAAGTCCGGAGATCGCGAGGACTCACCACACTTGCGACGCATTTCGGCCGCTCTCGACTCTGTAAAGACAAGCTTGCCACGCGCGCTGGCACGCGGCACTCTCAAGCTTGGCCGTTCGCGCGGCGGTGGCACGCCGCGCAGTCGCGCCGGGCTGCAGGACAGGGAAGTCCAGGGCGATGATGACGGACGATCGCGAGGCCGGCGGGTTCGACGGGCGCGGGCGCCTCGGATGCGAGGCGGGAGTTCTCAGCCGCCGGTCGTTCCTGGCCGGCTCGGCCCTCGGGATCGGCGCGCTCTCGCTCGGCGGGTGCGGGACGACCGACACCCTGCTCATGGCCGAGGCGGCGAAGACCTACGGGCCGATGCCGAACGAGAAGTTCCCGATTCCGGCGGTCGACGTCAGCAAGGTCAACCCGAAATACTACCGGCGGACCGTCCAGTACGCCTCGTCGGAAGCGCCCGGCACGATCGTGGTCGATCCCGCCAACTACTACGTCTACCGCATCGAGGGTGACGGCACCGCCACCCGCTACGGCGCCAATGTCGGCCGCCAGGGCTTCCTGTGGAACGGGAACGCCTATGTCGGCCGCAAGTCCGAGTGGGCGACCTGGACCCCGCCCAAGGAGATGATCCGGCGCCAGCCCGAGGCCGCGAAATACGCCCGCGGCATGCCCGGCGGCCTCGACAACCCGCTCGGCGCGCGCACGCTGCACCTCTACCAGAACGGCGCCTACACGCTCTACACGATCTACGCCAGCAGCGACGCCGAATCGATCGGCACGGGCATCACCAGCGGTTGCGTCGGCCTGCTCAGCCAGGACATGATCCACCTCTACGCGCGCACGCCGGTGAAGACGAAGGTGGTCGTGCTGCCGGCCTGAGGGCGGGCAGCACCCGCGCCGTCCCCGCTTCCCGGCGGCCCCGACATCCTGCAGGATCGGGTTCCCTGACGTCCGACAGCGCGCCGGGAGCGCCCGCATGGCCTACGCGACGACGATCGAAGGCACACGCTTCACCTTCCCCGACCTGCGCAGCCTGCTCGCCAAGGCCACGCCGGAGCGCTCGGGCGACCAGCTCGCCGGGCTCTGCGCCGACGGGCCGGTCGAGCGCCTGGCCGCGCAGATCGCCCTCGCCGACCTGCCGCTCAAGACCTTCCTGGCCGAGGAGCTGATCCCCTCGGAGCAGGACGAGGTCTCCGACCTCATCGCCCGCCGGCACGACACGGAAGCCTTCGCGCCGGTCTCATCCCTGACGGTCGGCGCCTTCCGCGAGTGGCTGCTCGCGCCCGCCGCCGACGCGGACGCCCTCTCTGCCCTCGCGCCCGGCCTCACGCCCGAGATGGTCGCGGCGGTCTCCAAGATCTGCCGGCTGCAGGACCTCGTCGCGGTGGCCGCCAAGCGGCCGGTGGTGACGCGCTTCCGCTCCACCATCGGCCTGCCCGGGCGCCTCGCCACCCGCAACCAGCCCAACCACCCGACCGACTCCTCCGAGGGCATCTTGCTCTCGGCGCTCGACGGACTGCTGATGGGCTCGGGCGACGCGGTCATCGGGGTCAATCCGGCCACCGATTCCCTGCCGGACTACATCCGCATCGTCGAGCTGCTCGAGACCCTGCGGCTGCGCCTCGACGTGCCGACCCAGCATTGCTGCCTCGGCCACGTCACCGTGGCGATCGAGGCCATGGCCCGCGGCGCGCCCGTCGACCTCGTGTTCCAGTCGGTGGCGGGCTCGCAGAAGGCCAATGCCGGCTTCGGCGTCGACCTCGCTGTCCTGCGCGAGGCCTCGGACGCTGCCCGCGCGCTCGGCCGCTGCCCGGAGGGCGGGCAGCTCATGTACTTCGAGACCGGCCAGGGCTCGGCGCTCTCGGCCGACGCCCACTGGGGCGTCGACCAGCAGACCATGGAGGCGCGCGCCTACGCGGTGGCGCGGGAGTTCGACCCGCTGCTGGTCAACACGGTCGTGGGCTTCATCGGTCCCGAGTACCTCTACGACGGCAAGCAGATCATCCGCGCCGGGCTGGAGGACCACTTCTGCGGCAAGCTGCTCGGCCTGCCGATGGGCGTGGACGTCTGCTACACCAACCACGCCGATGCCGACGGCGAGGACATGGACGCGCTCCTGACCCTGCTGTGCGCGGCCGGGGTCAACTTCGTCATCACGGTGCCGGGGGCGGACGACGTGATGCTGAACTACCAGTCATTGTCGCACCACGACGCTGTCTACGCCCGCGAGACCCTGGGTCGCCGTCCGGCCCCGGAATTCGAGGCGTGGCTGCGGGCCGTGGGCATCACGGACGGGCAGGGCCGGCTGGCCAGCGCGACGGGCGCGCTGCCCCCGGCCCTGGCGGAGGCGTCCCGGCTCCTGCCCGGGCGGGCGGCGTGAGCGGCGAGCCGGCCCGTCCGGGCCACCCGACGCTGCGCGACCTGCGCGGGCTGACCCAGGCGCGCATCGCGCTCGGCGCGCACGGCGCTGGCCTGCCGACCGGCGCGGCGCTCGCCTTCGGGCTCGACCATGCCCGCGCCCGCGAGGCGGTGTGGACGCCCCTCGACGCGGCCGCGATCCGCGAAGGGTTGCGGGCGCAGGGCCTCGACGCGGTGGAGGTCCGCTCCGCCGTGGCCGACCGGGCGGAGTACCTGCGCCGGCCGGACAGGGGCCGCACCCTCGATCCGGAATCCGGGTCGGTGCTCGACGGGCACGGGCCGGGCTTCGACGTGGCGATCGTGATCGCGGACGGGCTGTCGGCGACGGCGGTCGCGCTGAACGCGGTCCCGGCGGCGGCGGCGCTGGCAGCGCGGGTGCGGCGGGCCGGCTGGCGCCTCGCGCCGGTGGTCGTCGCGAGCCAGGGACGTGTAGCGATCGGCGATCCGATCGGGGCGCGACTCGGGGCGCGCTGCGTCGTGGTTCTGATCGGGGAGCGGCCGGGCCTGTCGGCCTCCGACAGCCTGGGCTGCTACGTCACGTACGGCCCGGCGCCGGGGCTGCCCGATTCCCGGCGCAACTGCATCTCGAACATCCGGGAGGGCGGCCTGGCGGTCGAGGCGGCCGCCGGGCAGATGGAGGCGCTGCTGCGGGCGATGCTGGCCCAGGGCACCAGCGGCGTCGCGCTGCGCCGGGACGATCCCGCAGACCCGAAGGCGCTGCCGGACGCGCGGGACTGACCGCTCGGACGACCCGGGCGGACGTCACGCGCGCTCCGCGGACGGGCTGCAGCCGAACTGGGACCGGTAGCAGCGGGCGAAATGGGCCGCGCTCGTGAAGCCGCAGGCCGTCGCGATCTCCCCGATCCTGAGCGGGCTCTGGCGCAGAAGGCGGCGTCCGTGGGCGAGGCGAATCGCCCTGTACTGGGCCGAGAAGCTGAGCCCGAGCTTGTCGAGGAACAGCCGGTCGAGGTGGCGCGGGCTGATCGCCGCGAGGCGCGCCATGGCGAGGCGGCCGAGCGGCGCCTCCACGGTCTTCTCCATCGTCTCCAGCACCGCCAGCAGGGCCGGATGGTGGATTCCGTAGCGCTCGACCGCGGAGGCCCGCTGCGGGTCGTCGGCGGCGCCGATGGCGGTGTGGAGGAACCAGTCGGAGACGCGCCGGGCGAAGGCCTCGCCCATGCGTTCGGCGATCAGGGCGTGGGCCATCTCCAGGGGCGCGACGCCGCCGCCGCAGGTCAGGCGATCGCCGTCGGCGACGTAGCGCGCCCGACTCAGGCGCGCCTCCGGGAAGGTCTCGACCGTGGCACCGGCATATTCCCAGTGGAGCGTGAATGCGCGATCGGCCAGCAGGCCCGCTTCGGCCATCAGGTAGGGACCGCCCGAGATGCCGCCGATGCGGACGCCGAGTCGGGCCATCCGCCGCAGGGTCGCGTGGATCTCGGGCCTGTCCCACCCGGTCGGCTCGCCGCCCGCGCAGACGAAGAGGGTGTGGAGGTGGCCGCGCTGGCGCGGCAGCGCCTCGGTGGGGACCTCGGCGCCCGACGAGGCGGCCACTGAGCCCTCCGACTCGCCGAAGTACCGCAGGCGGTAGAGCGGCCGCCCGGCAAGTTCGTTGGCCGCCCGGAACGGCTCGCACCCCGAAGCGAAGGACAGCAGCGCGAAGCCGGGCACGAGGATGAAGCCGATCTCCTGTGGGCGATCCCCGGTCTCCGCCTCCATCTCGCACGCCCCTCCGCTCCTCGATGGCTCAAACGTGCAGGAAACCGTCCGTTTCAGTCAAACGCCCGCCTCGGCATTGATCATGCTGTGTGCCGTTACCCCGTCCCGCGCGAGATCGCTTCCGGATGCCTCGACCTGCCGATCTTCCTCCGTTCCGCGCCGCCGCGGCGGCCCGTCCCGGAAGCGAGCGGGAGTGTCGGCCGTGAGCCGCCGCTACGACGTCGCCGTGCTGGGTCTCGGCGCGATGGGCAGCGCCGCGCTCTACCAGCTGGCGAAGCGGGGCGCCGCGGTCATCGGGCTCGACCGCTTCGCGCCGCCCCACGCGCTCGGGTCGAGCCACGGCGAGACGCGGATCACCCGTCAGGCGGTCGGTGAGGGCGCCGACTACGTCCCCTTCGTCACCGCCTCGCACCGCATCTGGCGCGAGCTGGAGGCCGAGACGGGCGAGACCCTGCTGAACGCCTGCGGGGCGCTCGTCATGGCCCCGGGCCACGGCGTCTCCTCGCACCACGGCAAACCGGACTTCGTGGGCCGGTCCATCAGCGCCGCGGAGGGCGCCGGCATCGTCCACGAGGTGCTGACAGGGGCGGAGGTGGCCCGCCGCTTCCCGCAATTCCTGAACCTCGCGGGCGACGAGAAGGCCTATTACGAGCCGGGCGGCGGCTACGTGTTCCCGGAGCGCTGCCTCGCGGCGCAGCTCGGCCGCGCGGGTGCCGCGGGCGCCGAGATCCGCACCAGCTGCACGGTGGTCGGGCTGCAGCAGGACGGGAGCGGCGTCCGCATCGAGACGGCGGAGGAGACCATCCTGGCCGACCGCGCCGTCGTGGCCGCGGGCGCCTGGACGGCCCCGCTGCTCGGGAGCCCGTTCGACCGGCTCCTGACCGTCCGTCGCCAACTGCTGCACTGGTACGCGCTCGCGGACGAGACCGCCTACGGGCCACACGCGCCGGTCTTCATCTGGATGTACGGGACGAGCGACACGGAATACCTGTACGGCTTCCCGCCGCTGGACGGGTCCATCAAGGTCGCGACGGAGCAGTACAGCACCACCACCACCGCCGACGGGGTGGAGCGCCGCGTCGATCCGTCGGAATCCGACGACATGTACCGGCTGCGCGTCGCGAACCGGCTGGCCGGCGCGACTCCGGAGGTCGTCCAGGCCGCCGCCTGCGTCTACACGGTGACCCCCGACCGCGGCTTCATCATCGACCGGCATCCTGCGATGGAGCGGGTCCTGGTCGTCTCCGCCTGCTCGGGGCACGGCTTCAAGCACTCGGCCGGCATCGGCGAGGCCGTCGCCGCGGAGCTGGCTGGGACCGGTAGCACCGTCGATCTCAAGCCCTTCGCTCTGGCACGTTTCAGTTGATGCGCCGGCCAATGGCTCGTGGATTGCTTGAAACCATGCCAAGATCCGTCGACCCGAGCAGGAAAGATCCGATGCGTCTCACCGTCCGCACCCTTCTGACCACCGGTGCGCTGGCCGCGCTCGCGGCGTTCTCGACCGTCGCGCTGCCCGGCCGGGCCACGGCCGCCGACGGCGTCGACGCGATCAAGAAGCGCGGAACGCTGATCGTCGGCGTGAAGGCGGATTACAAGCCGTTCGGCTTCCGCGACCCGAGCGGGACCATCATCGGCCTGGAGCCCGACCTCGCCGCCGACCTCGCCAAGCGGCTCGGCGTGAAGCTCGAGCTCGTGCCGGTCGTCTCGGCCAACCGGATCGAGTTCCTGCAGCAGGGCAAGGTCGATCTGCTGATCGCCACTCTGTCGGACAAGCCGGAGCGCCGCCGCGTGGTGCAGGCGATCGACCCGAACTACTATTCCGACTTCGTGAACGTCCTGCTGCCCAAGTCGTCCGGCATCACCGACTGGGCGCAGCTAAAGGGCAAGCCGCTCTGCGCCACCTCGGGCGCCTGGTACAACAAGGACGTCGCGCGGACCTACGGGGCGGAGATCGTCGCCTTCGACGGGTCCGAGAAGCCGCTCTTCGCGCTAAAGCAGGGCAACTGCATCGGCTACGTCTACGACCAGAGCATGCTGCAGGGTAAGCTGCTCGACGACGACTGGAAGGCCAATTACGCGCTGCCGCTCAAGGGCATCCTCGACGCCCCGTGGATGATGGCGGTGGCGCAGGGCAACACCACGCTCCAGGCCGCGGTCGAGGACGCCACCAAGGACTGGATGAAGACCGGCTTCATCGTCAACGAGGAGAAGAAGTGGGGCATCGAGCCGACCGCTTACTCGAAGGCGATGCACGAGAAGTACAAGAACGCGACCAACTGATGCGGTTCTGCGCGACAACACCGAGCGTTAGCCCGCGATGATCGCCACGATCCAGGCGTGGTTCCAGCAGCTCTACGAGACCACGGGCTTCAACTTCACGGTCTTCTACGATCCCTACGACTGGGACCGGTACGTGGCCGGCCTGCGGATGACGCTGCTCCTCGGGATCAGCACGATCCTGGCGAGCCTCGTCATCGGCGCCGTCGGCGCGCTCCTGCAGAGCGGGCCGTCGCGCGTCCTGCGGGCGCTGGTCAACGGCTTCGTGGTGGTCTTCCGCAACACGCCACCGCTCGTGCAGATCTTCTTCTTCTACTTCGGCCTCGGGACGCTGCTCCCGGACATCCGCTCGGCCGACGGCCTGCGCGCGCCGATCCTCAACAACGTCCAGTGGGCGATCATCTCGCTGTCGCTGTTCGCGGGCGCGTTCAACGTGGAGATCTTCCGCTCCGGAATCGAGGCGGTGCCGCGGACCACGGTCGAGGCCGCGGAGGCCCTGGGCTACACCCGCTTCAAGGCCTACCGGTACGTCGTCCTGCCGCTGGCCCTGCGCGTCTGCCTGCCGGCGCTCAACAACAACCTGATCAACCTCCTGAAGACCACCACACTGGCCTACGCCATCGCGGTCCCGGAGACGCTGTACGCGGTCAAGCAGATCTGGTCCGAATCGCAGAACGTGCTGGAGATGATGCTGGTGCTGCTCGCGACCTACGCGGTCCTCGTCGGCGTGCTCGTCTGGATCATGCACCGCTGGGAACGCGCCCTGCGGATCCCGGGATACGGCCGATGAAAGCTGCCGATCCGCGGGGCGGGCGACCGGGCGACCTGCCGGTGCTGCTGCCCTTCGCGCTCCCGAGGGACGGCGCGGCGGCGCGCCTGCGCCCGGCCCATCTCTGGCTGCTCACCGCGCTCGCCCTCGTCGCCGTCCCGGCCTGGGCGCAGGGCGGCGCCGCCGCGCTGTCGCCGCTGGAGGTCGTGATCAAGTGGGCACCCCTCCTGCTCACCGGCTTCGCCTTCAACGTCGCGATCTCGCTGATGGCGATGGCGATCGGGACGGTGGCGGGCATCGGGCTCGGGCTGGCCATGCTGGCTGAGGGGCGGATCCTGCCCCGCCTCGCGTGGTGCGCCACGCAGGTCTTTCGCAATGTGCCCTGGCTGGTGCTGCTGTTCTTCGTGATGTTCCTCGTGCCGTTCCAGGTCACCGTGTTCGGCGTCCGCGTGCCGCTGCCCGACTGGGTCAAGGCGACCTTCGGCTTCAGCCTGCCGGTCATGGCCAACGTCGCCGAGATCGTCCGCGGCGCGGTGCGCTCGGTGCCCAACACCCAGTGGGAGGCCGCCGAGTCCCTGGCCTTCACCCGGCGGCAGACGATGTGGCGCATCATCCTGCCCCAGTGCGCGAAGCGCATGCTGCCGCCCTGGATGAACGTCTACTCGCTCATCGCGATGGCGACCGTGCAGGCCTCCATCGTCGGCGTCACCGAGATGCTGACGCTGACCGCGCAGGTGCACGCCGCCGAGGGCGGCCGCCCGGAGCTGTTCGCGCCGCTCTACGGCTTCGCGCTGCTGTGCTTCTTCCTCTACTGCTACCCGATCGACCGGTTCACCGCCGCCCTGGAACGCCGCTTCGAGACCCGCTGAGACCATGACGCGCGCGACCCTGGCCGCCACCCCGTCCCCGAGCTGGACCCCCGATCAGCCGATCGTCCGCGTCGTCGACGTGCACAAGTCGTTCGGGTCGTTCGAGGTGCTGAAGGGGATCAGCTTCGACGTCCGCAAGGGCGAGGTCGTCTGCATCATCGGCCCCTCGGGCTCGGGCAAGTCGACGCTGATCCGCTGCGTCAACGCGCTGGTGCCGGTGAGCGCGGGCTCGATCCAGGTCGAGGGGATCGAGGTGACCGATCCGCGGCTCGACAAGCTGGCGCTGCGCCGCAAGGTCGGCATGGTGTTCCAGCAGTACAACCTGTTCCCGCACAAGACCGCGCTGCAGAACGTGATGATGGCCCCCATCCACGTGCTCGGGCAGGAGAAGCGCGAGGTCGAGGCCCGGGCGCGGGCACTCCTCGCCAAGGTCCGGCTGGCCGGCAAGGAGAACGCCTATCCGGGCGAGTTGTCCGGCGGCCAGCAGCAGCGCGTGGCCATCGCCCGCTCGCTGGCGATGCGGCCGGACGTGATGCTGTTCGACGAGGTCACCGCCGCCCTCGATCCGGAGACGGTCAAGGAGGTGCTGGTGACGATCCGGGAACTCGCCGAGGAGGGCATGACCTGCATGCTCGTCACGCACGAGATGAACTTCGCCCGCGACGTCGCCGACCACATCTACTTCACCGACCGCGGCGTGATCGTCGAGCACGGGCCGCCCGCGACCTTCTTCGCCTCCGCCCGGGACGAGCGCACGCGCCGGTTCCTGTCGCAGGTGCTCTGAGCCCGCCGGGGTCAGGGCCGCGTCAGCGCGGCCCGGCCTCCCGCGCCGCGATGTGGTCGGCGATCGCCCCGGCGGTGGTGAGCCAGATGGCGTCGCGGCGGTCTGCGATGTGCCGGAGCGCCTGCCGCAGGGGCCGCAGCCGGTGCGGGCGCCCGACGATGTAGGGATGGAGCGCGATGCCCATCACCAGCGGCGCGCCCCGAGACTGCTCCAGCATTTCTTCGAAGGCGTCGACGATGGCTTCGGCGAACTGGCGGCCCGTCTCCTTGCGGGCGACGATCGCGGGGATGTCGTTGAGTTCCTGCGGGTAGGGCACCGTCAGGATGCGGCCGCCGCCGCGGGTCTTGAACCAGGTCGGCTGGTCGTCGTGGTCCCAGTCGAGCAGGTAGCGGTACCCGGCCTCGGCGAGGAGGTCAGGCGTCACCCGCGACTGCGAGATCCACGGCCCGAGCCAGCCAGCCGGCGGGCGGCCCTCCTGCGCGGCGATCACCGCGGTCGTCTCGGCGATCAGCGCCCGCTCGGCATCCTCGTCGAGGGTGCCTTGCCGCTCGGCGTTGGTGCGTCCGTGGCCGACGATCTCGTCGCCCCGCGACCGGAACGCCTCGATCAGCCCGGGGCAGTCCCGGTAGAGGTTGCTGTTGACGAGCACGCTCGCCGGCATCGCCAGAGCGTCCAGCATCTCGGCGATCCGCCACGCGCCGACCCGGTTGCCCCAGTCGCGCCACGCGTAGTTGAGCACGTCCGGCTGCGGGCCGCCGGGCGCCAGCTCGGCGCCCAGGCCCTCGCCGAACGCGAAGGTCTCGAGGTTCAGCCCGACATAGACGGCCAGCCGCTTGCCCTCCGGCCAGTCGTAGACCGGCCGGTCGGGGAGGGCGCTGTAGCCGTAGCGGCCGTGTCCGGCATTGGTGTCCATCAGAGCCCCCGTTACGCCGCACCGAGATAGGCCGCTTCCAGCCCCTTGTCCGCCGACAGCTCCGCGGCGGTTCCGCGCGCGACGACCCGGCCCTGCTCCAGCACGTAGCCGCGGTCGGCGACCGTGAGGGCCAGTGCCGCCATCTGGTCCACGATCAGGATGGTGACGCCCTCGTCGCGCAGCTCGGCCACGGTCGCGTAGAGGGCGTTGATCATCGCCGGCGCGAGGCCGAGCGACGGCTCGTCGAGGAGCAGGATGCGCGGGTGCGCCATCAACCCGCGGGCGATGGCCAGCATCTGCTGCTCGCCGCCGGAGAGCAGGCCCGCCCGGCTCGCCGCCCGGTCGCGCAGCCGCGGGAACCGGTCGAGCAGGCGCTCGACCTCGGCCGGGTCGATCGGCGTCCCGCGTCCGAAGGCGCCGAGACGGATGTTCTCGACGACGGTGAGCTCCGGGAAGACCTGCCGGCCCTCCGGCACCAGGACGAGCCCGCTGCGGGCGATCCGGTGGGCCGGCAGCGCGTCGACGCGCCGGTCGTCGAACACGACCGATCCCGCGACCGGGCGCAGCAGCCCCGCCAGCGCCCGCATGGCCGTGGACTTGCCGGCCCCGTTCGCGCCCAGCAGGGCGACGGTCTCGCCCGGCCGCACGTCGAGATGGACGCCGTCGAGGACGGGCGCGGCGCCGTAGCCGGCCGTCAGGTCGAGGACCGAGAGGACGGCGTCCGCCGGCCCCTGCCACGGCGCGCTCCGCGGCCGGGCCGGGGTGTCGGCGCCGCCCAGATAGGCGCGCAGGACCGCGGGATCGCGCCGGATCTCGGCGGGCGTGCCCCGCGCGATCGGGCGGCCGGCATCCATGACGAGGATGTGGTCGGAGATGCCCATCACCAGCGGCATGTCGTGCTCGACCAGCACCACCGCGACGCCGCTGTCGGCGATCCGGCGGATCAGCCGGGCCAGCCGGTCGGTGTCGGCCCGCGACAGGCCGGCGGCGGGCTCGTCGAGGAGCAGCACCGCGGGGCTGCCGGCGAGCGCCCGGGCGATCTCCACGAGCCGCCGGTCGACGTGGGGCAGCTCGGCGGCCGGGCGGTCGAGGGCGCCCCGGTAGCCGACGAAGGCGAGGAGCGCGGCGGCCGTCGCGCGGTCCCGCGCCCGCGCGCGGCGCCACAGCCGGCCCGGCGCGAGGCCGAGGGCGACGTTGTCGGCCACTGGGAGCGAGCCGAACAGGCGCGTGGTCTGGTAGGTGCGCGCGATGCCGGCGCGGGCGACGACGTGGGCCGGCCGACCGGCGAGGTCGCGCCCGCCCAGCCGGATCGCCCCGGCGCTCGGGCGGTAGAAGCCCGAGACCATGTTGAGCACGGTGGTCTTGCCGGCCCCGTTCGGGCCGATCACGCTGGTGACGGCCGCCGGCCGCGCCGTGAGGTCGACGCCGTCCGCCGCCGTGATGCCGCCGAAGCGGATGCCGAGGCCGTCGAGGACGAGGGCCTCACGCGCCGCCGTGCCGGGCAGCGGTACCTCCCCGCTCTCCGGGGCGGCCGCCTCGTCGCGGCCTCGGGGCAGCAGCCGGGCGAGGCTGCCGACCAGCCCCGAGGGTACCAGCCACAGCACCGCCAGGGTCGCGACGCCGAAGAACAGCAGGCGGTACTCGGCGAGGCCGGACAGCGCCTCCGGCAGCAGCACGGTGACGAGGGCGCCGAGGAGCGGGCCGAGCACCGTGCCGGCGCCGCCGACGATCACCGAGAGGACGAACAGGATCGACTGCGAGAACGGGAACGAGCTCGGCGCGATGAACAGCATCAGCGGCGGCAGGATCGCGCCCGCGAGGCCGGTCAGGGCGGCGGAGATCGCGAAGGCCAGGGTCTTCACCCGGACCGGGTCGAAGCCCAGCGCCGCGGCGGCGACGTCGGCGTCGCGCACGGCGCGCATCGCCCGGCCGAGGCGGCTGCGGGCGAGGACGTCGAACCCGGCGAGGCTCGCCCCGGCGGCGAGCACAGCCAGCACCGCCAGGCCCGCCGGCGCGAGCGGCTCGCCGAGGAGCGTCGGCGCGTCGGTGACGACGAGGCCGTTCTGGCCGCCGGTCAGGTCGCCGCCCTCGATCAGCCCGTGCTCGACGATGTAGCCGAAGGCGATCGTCAGCATGGCGAGGTAGGGGCCCTTCACCCGCATCGCCGGCACCGCCACGAGTCCGCCGACGAGCGCCGCGATCAGCGCCGCGGCCGGGAGCGCCAGCCAGAAGCTGACGCCGTGGAGCGTCAGGATCGCGCTCGCGTAGGCGCCGATCGCGTAGAAGCCGGCCTGGCCGAAGGAGATCAGCCCGGTCAGGCCGAGGAGCACGTTGAGGCCGACCCCCGCCACCGTGGTCAGCGCCACGAGGGCGATCACGAAATGGCTGTAGCCGGCGGTCAGCGCGACGAGGCCGAGCGCGGCGGCGGTGAGGCCGGCGATGCCGAGCCGCATCGCCGGGCCTGAGCGCAGGTACGGCATCGCGTCAGACCTTGTTGACCGCGGCGCGGCCGAGCAGGCCGTCGGAGCGCAGGGTGAGGGCCAGGATGATCACCGAGAACACCACGAGCTGCGTGTAGGTCGAGCCCAGGGTCGCGGTGACGCCGGCCTCGACGAGGCCGTAGAGCAGCCCCGCCAGGATCACCCCGGTCGCGGAGCCGATGCCGCCCAGGATCGCGACCGCGAAGGCCTTGATGCCGAACAGCGTGCCGAGCTCGGCCGAGACCGAGAACAGCGGCGCGATCAGCAGGCCCGCGATGCCGGCGAGCACTGCCGAGAGCGCGAAGGCGCAGGCCACGGTGCGGCGCACGTCGATCCCCATCAGCCGGGCGGCGTCGGCGTTCTGCGCCACGGCGAGCAGGACACGGCCGAGATCGGTCTTCCGGAACACCGTGCGGATCGCGAACGCCAGCGCGATCCCGACCACCGGGATCACGAGCTGCAGCGGGTAGATGCCGGTCCCGAGGATCTCCACGGGCTTGGTCGCCAGCGGGGAGGGCAGGCTGCGCGGCTCCTTGCCGAAGGTGAACAGCACGGTGTTGTCGAGGACGATGCCGCCCGCCACGGTCGCCAGGAGCCACGCGTCCGAGCCGCGCGCCACGAACGGGCGGACCAGCGCCCGCTCGACCACGAGGCCGAACAGGGCGCAGCCGGCGAGCGCCAGGACGATCGCGGCCGGCATCGGCCAGCCCAGGGTGACGCCGAGCGCGTAGGCCAGGACCGCGCCCAGGGTGACGACACTCCCCTGCGCGAAGTTCACGGTCCCCGACACCGCGTAGGTCACGTGGAAGCCGAGGGCCACGAGCCCGTACATGCTGCCGAGGCCGAGGCCGCTGACGAGGATGGAGGTCAGCATCGCCGGGCTCAGTTGGTCACCGCGACGATCTCACCGTCCTTGAAGCGGGTGAACACGTAGTCGTTCGGGCCGAGCGCGTCGTGCTGGCCGGGGGCGAAGGGCTTCTCGTAGGTTTTGATAAGGCCCGGATAGGTGCCGATCTTGTAGAAGCCGTCGCGGACCTTCGGGCCCTCGGTGGAGCCGGCGGCCTGGATGGCGAGCGCCAGCAGGTGCGTCGCGTCGTAGGCGTTGGCGATGCCGACGGCGGGGGTGACGTCGGCCATCGACTTGATCGCCGGGTACTTGGCCTTGAGCGCGTCGAGCACCGCGCCCGCCTTCGGCGACGCGTTGCCCGCGAAGGTGAAGGTCTGGATGAAGTGGACCTTGCCGGCGCTCGGGCCGGCGAGCTCGTCGAAGCGCCCGCCCGCCGGGCCCCAGTGCGAGACGACCGGCACCGACCAGCCCATCCGGTCCAGCGACTTCACCACCTGGGCCGAGGGACCGACATTGCCGACGAGGAACAGCGCGTCGGCCCCGGCCTCCTTCAGCCGGGACAGCTGGGGCACCATGTCGACGTCGTTGGCCTCGTACTTCTCGATGCCCGCCGCCGGGAGGTTGGCCGCCTGCAGGGCGTCCTTGAGTCCCTTCTGGTTCGACTCGCCCCAGGCGTTGTTGACGAGGATCATCCCGGGCTTCTTCGCCCCGTAGGTCTTCACCGCGTAGGCGACCAGCGCCTCGTCGACGAGGGCGTCGACCGCGGAGACGCGGAAGGCGTAGTTGTCGGCGGCGCCGTTGCGGGTGATGCCGGTGCCGGCCGCCCAGGGGCCGATGAACGGCACCTTCATCTGGTTGGCGATCGGCACGATCGCCATCGAGACCGGCGTGTCGAGGCCGCCGACCACCGCGACGACGCCGACCCGCTGGATCAGCTCGCGGGTCGCCAGCACGCCCTTGGACGGGTTGGCCTCGTCGTCCCGGGCCACGAGCTCGAGCGGGCGCCCGAGGACGCCGCCCTTGGCGTTAATCTCGTCGATGGCGAGGCCGATCCCGCGGGAGATCGCCTCGCCGGATTTCGCGGACTGGCCGCTCAGGGCGGTCACGAGCCCGATCTTGACGGTGTCGGCACCTTGCGCGGTCGAGACGGCGAGGCCGAGCAGCGCGCTCGTCGTCACCGCGAAGCGGCGCAGGGTCGGGGGCAGGAAGGAGGCCATGGCGTGTCTCCGGGAGCGGGGCGCAGCCTGCTTCGCGCAACCTCCATGCCACCAGGAATTGGCCGCTTCGGCCGCTGCACAGACCGGTGCCTGTATCGTCGGAGGCAATCTGTGCTCAATCTGGCGTCAAAGTGCATACACTTCCTGCATGCACGGGCCGGCCTTTTGCGGCACGTTGGGCCGACAGGAGGCCTGCCATGACCGACATGACCCACGATGCGGCGACCGCCCGCGACGCCGCCAACGTCACCGCCTATCTCGAGGCCTCGATGGTGCCCGATCCCGAGACGGCCGCGCGCTACATGGCGCCGGGCACCCGGATCGTGTTCACCGGGGCGCGGGTCTTCAATCATCCTTCCGAGGTCACGGCCTTCAACGCGGGCCGCTACGCCTGGGTGAAGAAGCGGATGGAGCGGCTGGACGTGGTGCCGGGCGACGGCGTCACCACGGTCTACAGCCTCGGGACCCTGTACGGCGCGTGGCCGGACGGCACGCCCTTCGAGGGCAATCGCTACGTCGATCGCTTCACCGTGCGCGACGGGCTGATCGTCGGCATGGAGGTCTGGAACGACAGCGCCGAGCGCCTGCTGACGAAGCACGGCCTGACGGCCTGACGCGGCGGGCTCAGGCCCCGCCGCCCGCGACGTAGGGCGCCAGCAGGCGTGCCAGATCGCGCTCGCGCGGGGCCGGGGGCACGATCCGCGCCCGGTCGGCGACCGCGTCGAGGTGGTGGTCCATGAGCGCGGCGGCGCGCTCGGCATCGCCCGAGACCAGGGCGGCGACGATGTCGCGGTGTTCGCTCACCGCGCAGTCCGAGGAATGCGGCCGGCTGTAGAGGGACAGGATCAGGGCGCAGCGATAGCCGAGTTCCGCGACGTACCGGGTCAGCACGGCGCTGCCGGTCATCTCGGCGAGCATCAGGTGAAACTCCGTGGCGAGCCGGATCGACAGCGCCTCGGGGCCGCCCCGTGCGGCCTCCTCGCGCGCGATCTGGTCCAGCAGGACCTGACGCTGCTCCGCGCTGAGCCGCCCGGCGAGGCGGCGGACCACGAGCCGCTCCAGGCCGAGGCGCACGTCGAAGGTGTCGCGCGCCTCCTCCCAGCTCGGCGTCGCCACGACGGCGATGCGGTTGCGGCGCAGATCGACCAAGCCTTCCCCGGCCAGCCGCAGCAGGGCCTGCCGGGCGATGGTGCGGCTCACCCCGAACCGCTCGCCGAGGGCGTCCTCCGGCAATCGGTCGCCGGGGGCGAGCGCCCGTTCCACGATGGCCCGCCTCAGGGCCTGGCAGATCGCCCCGACGCGATCGCCCTCGTCTCCCGCCTTCATGGACGGCGTCCGGACTCTGTCGCCCGTGTCCGTGCGGATTGATCCGTCATGATCCTCTCTCGACGCGATCCGGCGCCCCGCATCCGGTCCCGTGCCGGCTGGGCTCTTCGCAGACCTAGGACCCGAGGTGCAACGGTCGCGCCAGCGTCGTCGGTGACCGTCCGCCGTGCGCGAACTCCGCCGATCGCGCTTCCATCCGCGTCCGTGGGCGTCCCGTGCGGGACCGGCGCGACCGCTTCCGACAGGCTCGCCGCCACGGACGTGTCGCAGATCCAGTACAGCAACCTGTTCGGTACCCAGATCAGCGGGGAGGATGGAGCCACTTTCTGGTTGAGAAATTTTGTAGCCACTGTTTCTATAAGTAGAATAGTGATCACGATGTTCTTTTTTGAAGCTCAATCAAGATGAAGGATTGACATGCGAAAATTGATATACAACTCTCATGAGGTGCGTTTAGAGGGAGAATGGCAGGTATGCTACCTGAGGTTGGTGTCGGTGCGGGAGAATTTTTTGACTCGTCCTTGAGAAATTCAATCAAGATCGTCTGCGCCTACGTGATCCGGAATCCGGTATCCCCTGTCCAACTCTGTGAGATTTTAGCCAGTACGTACGAAATGCTTAGCCAGATCAGCGCGGGACCGGCGCGCGCGGTCGCGACGCCCGAGGCCGCCACCGCGCGGGAGATCCGCGCGTCCATCCAGGCCGAGGGCCTGATCAGCTTCATCGACGGCAGGTCCTACAAGACGCTCAAGCGCCACCTGACGGCTTACGGGCTGACACCGGAGGAGTATCGCGCCAAGTACGGGCTGCCGCGCGACTATCCGATGGTGGCTCCGGGTTACGCCGCCAAGCGCTCGGAGATCGCGCGATCGCTGCAGCTGCGTCACAGGGCAGGATAGGCCCTCTCAATCGCGTCCGAAGCGGTTCGCCGCGATACGCGCGGTCAGGCAGGGTTCGGGCGACCCGGATCGATCACGGAGTCCGGCCAGGGATTCTGCCCGTCGCTCAGCCAGCGCAGCGTGTCGGCCCAGAATCCGCCGCTCCTGCGCGCGTGGAACAGGCCGACATGGCCGGGCGCATTCGCGCCGATCGCGGACGGGGTCAGCTGTACCTGGATGCGCGGGCTCGACACGTAGTAGCCGAGGCCCCGGCGGATCGCCGCCGGCGTGCCGAACGGGTCGTCCGGCGTACCGACCGCCAGGATCGGGGCGCGGACGGCGGCGAAGCGGGCGAGGAGGGCGGGGCGCTCGGCGGCCGGGTAGCTCGCCTCCATGCGCCGCCCGCGGAATGCCCACTCGTAGGCCACGCCGGCCGGCAGATCCTCGAGCCATCCGAGCCGACGGCCGGGAAAGTAGCCGACGACGGCGGTCACGCACGGCATCAGCAGGTGCCACTTCGCGATCATGCTGAGCCTCTCGCGGGCGCGATAATCGCGGCGATAGGCGAATTGCGCGCCGACGGTGAGGATGCGGTCCACCGCGCCCGCGGCCTCGGCGAAGCCGGGGAGGAAGCCGCCGATGCTGTGGCCGACGACCGTGAGCGGCCCCGCCTCGCGCTGCCGAATCCATCGGACGGCGGCGTCGAAGTCGAGCTCGCCCCAGTCCCGCCAGCGGATGCCGGATCCCCTCAGGCGCGCGGGCCGCGAGTCGCCGATGCCGCGGTAATCGTAGGTGAGCACGACGAAGCCCCGCTCGGCCAGGAACCGCGCGTAGGCGTGGTAGTAGCGCGCGCGGACGCCGGTCGCGGGATTGACGACGATCGTGCCCCGGCCCGGTGGCCGGTTCGCCTCGGGCCGCCAGAGGTGACCGTGGAGCCGGTAGCCGTCGCGGCAGGCGATCGTCACGGGTCGCGCGTCGACACCGGCGGTCGCGGCGGGCGCGTGGCGGACGGGCGTCATCGGACCCCCTCGGCTGTGGCCGCCGGGACCGGACGATCGTCGATCGGGAGGTGGAGGAGCGCGGCGACCAGGCCCGCGAGGGCCGTGGCGAACCAGACCCCATCGTAGGATCCGGAGACCTCCAGAACCACGCCCCCCAGCCACGCCCAGAAGAACGAGCCGATCTGGTGGCTGAGGAAGACGATCCCGAACAGCGTCCCGAGGTGACGGATCCCGAAGACCCGCGCCACCAGGCCGCTCGTCAGCGGGACCGTGCCCAGCCAGGTCAGGCCCATCACGGCCGCGAATGCGAGGACGACAGCCTCGGATTTCGGCGCGACGAGGAAGGTGCCGATCGCGGCGGCGCGGATGAGGTAGAGCCAGACCAGGACGTGCTGCGGCCGGTACCGGCCTCCGAGCCAGCCGCACCCCCAGCTCCCGGCCATGTTGAACAGGCCGATCAGCGCCAGCGCGGTCGCGCCCAGGCCCGCCGGCATGTGGCAGAGGGCGAGGTACCCCGGAAGGTGGGTCGCGATGAAGGCGAGCTGGAAGCCGCAGGTGAAGAAGCCGAGCGTCAGCAGCCGGTAGCCCGGGTGCCGCCACGCCCGCAGGAGCGCCTCGGACAGGCTGCCGGCCGCCGAAGAGCCGTCGGGCACGCCGGCGCGGGGCGCGCGGTCGAGCGCGACACCGAGCGGCGCGAGCGCGACGATGATCGCCGCGAGCGCGAGGAGCCCCGCGCTCACGCCCGCGACCGCGGTCACGGACTGCGCGAACGGGACGAGCAGCACCTGGCCGAGCGAGCCGCCGGCGCTCGCGAGGCCCAGAGCCGCGCTGCGACGCTCCGGTGCGGAGGCGCGACCGACCGCGGTCAGGACGACGCCGAAGCTGGTGCAGCTGATCCCGATCCCGACCAGCAGCCCCAGGCCGAGCAGCAGCGTCGGCGCCGTCGGCGCGAGCGCCGTCAGGACGAGGCCGCCCGCGTAGATCAGTGCGCCGAGGGCGACGACCGGCGCGGCCCCGTAGCGGTCCGCCGCCGCGCCCGCGAAGGGCTGCGCGAAGCCCCAGACGAGGTTGTGCAGGGCGATGGCGAGGGCGGTCGTCGCCACCGGGATGCCGGTCTCGAGGGAGAAGGGCCCGAGGAACAGCCCGAAGGTCTGCCGGATGCCCATCGCGCCGCTCAGAACCAGGCCGGCCGCGACCGCCACCGGCACCACCGGCAACCCGCCCCGTCGCCCTGCGCGCGCGCGCCCGATCGTTGCCATCGCGGCCTCCGTTGGCTGTCGCCTTCGGAGACGGTCGCAGCCGGTGGCCGGCGCGACAAACGAGAAGATTTCCACGGGCAGTGAACGCCGCTCACGGGCGGGGCGCGCCGTCCCGGTCCCGTCGGGCCCTCAGGCGGCGCCGGTCGGGAAGCGCCGCTTCTGCTCGGCCGCGAACCGGCGCGCCTCTGCCAGCAGCCAGGTCCGGAACAGGTCGGGCTCCGGCCGGTCGTCGTCGCCCTCGGCGCTCACGAGCCAGTGGGAGGTCGCCGCCGGGACGGCGGGGCCGACCCCGACGAGCGTACCCTCGCGCAGCTCCCGGTCCATGAGCGCCCCCCGGCCGAGGGCGATGCCGAGGCCCGCGGCCGCGGCCTGGAGCGCCATCGCGAACGTGTCGACGTGCAGGGTGTCGGCCGAGGCCAGCTCCACCGCCCCCGACGCGTCGCTCCAGGCCTGCCAGTCCTCGGTCGCGGAGGTGACGTGGATCGTCGTCGCGCGCCGGAGGTCGAGGGCGCCGTCCGGACCGGTGACGGCCCCGCGCTGGGCCGGGCTGCAGACGGGGAGCAGCCAATCCTCGAACAGGCGGACGCTGCGGTGGCGCGGAGTCGGAACCCGGCCGAGACGGAGGGCGAAGTCGAAGCCGTCGATCGGGAAGCCGACCTGCCGGTGGGAGGTGTCGATCCGGATCGCGATCTGCGGGTGGCGGCTGCGAAAGGCCGGGAGCCGGGGCAGCAGCCACCGCGTCGCCAGGGTCGGTGCGCAGCTGATGGCCAGGGTCCTGCCGGACCGCGGCGTGGGCAGGCGGCGCGTGCCGATCAGGATGAGGGACAGCGCCTCGGACACGTAGGTCAGGTACTCGGCCCCCTCGCGCGTCAGCGCCAGCCGGCCCGGCTCCCGGACGAACAGCTTGACGCCCAGCGCCTTCTCGAGGCCGACGATCCCGTGGCTCACGGCGCTCGGCGTCAGGTTCAGTTCGGACGCCGCGCGGGCGAAGCTGAGATGGCGGCCGGCCGCTTCGAAGAGCCTGAGCGTGGAGAGGGGAGGCGTGCGGGGCCGCATGGGATCGTCGGGGTGAGCCTGCCGGTCGCCGGGGCAGCGACGTCGTCGTCCGACGGGGAAGCTAGCCCGGATGGTGTCGCGTGCCCAAGGCGGTGCGCGCGCCCGGCCGGTCAGATCAGGCGCAGGATCACCTGTCCGGTGACGGTCTCGAACACGATCAGGCGACCCCGCCCGTCGAAGACGGCCGCGGCGTCGCCCTCGGGAGCGAAGCGCGCGCGCAGGCTCCCGCTGCCCTGCCACAGGACGGCCGGTCCGCGGATCCGGTTCGCGCCGGGCACGCTGGCCCAGAGCGTCCCCTCCTCGGTGGCGGTCGCGGCCCAGAGGCGGCCGTTCTCCGCCGCGACTAGGCGCGGCGGGTCCGCGGGCTCCGCGCGCGCGGCGGCCTCGATCAACGCGCGCTCCTGCTCCCGGGAGGCCGTCGTGAAAGCGTGGGGATGCGCCCGCAGGTGCGGATGCGCGCCGGTCCCCTCGAGGGACCACGCGACGGCCTCGGTCAGGCCGAGCACGCCGACGCCGCGATCGGGCGGCGTCCAGAACCGGCACGTCACCGCAAGGGTGCGGGAGGACAGGCTCCACCACTCGATCAGGCCGTCGTGCCGGGCGTAGATCAGGGCGCTCGCGTCCGCGAAGGCGGCGAGCAGCAGCGGCCGGCCCGGTTCGGTCATGGGCAGGCGCCAATGGTGCGCCAGGGCGCCGTCGGAGCCGGGCGCGCCGCCCGCGCGACCGAGGAGCGAGGCGGTGTCCAGCCGGACGAGCGCCTCCCCATCGAAGACGAGCCAGCCGGTCTCGTCCGCCTGACCATGCCAGTGCGTGATCGGCAGGGGACCGAGCGGCAGGAGACGTCCGGTGCCGGCGTCGAAGAGCTGGACGTCGGGGCCTTCGAGCGTCTCGCGCAGAACGAGGGCCAGGTCGCCCGCGCCGAGACGCGCGAAGCCCGTCAGGCCATCCACCTGTCCCCGCCAGCGCTCGCGGCCGGCGCGGCCGAGGAGGCGCACGAGACCGGAACGGTAGCCCAGGAGCAGCCGCCCGCTTGACAGGAGCGCGGTATCGGCGATCTCGGCCAGCGCCGGGCCGTCCGGGACGACGAGCGGGCCCGCCAGGCGGGAGGCGGACGGTGCGGTGCGCGTCCTGAGCTGCCGGAGATGCTGGCGCAGGGCAACCTGTCCGCCGGCTTCCGCGAGGCGCCCGGCGAGCCGGGCGCGCTCCGCATCGTGGCCGAGGATGCCGTCATCCGCGGCGAGGCGGCGCGCGAGGCCGCGGCAGAGGAGCGCGAAGGCGGGCGTCGGCGGCCGCTCCGGACCGCCCTCGAACTGCGCGTCGAGCAGGAGCGCGGCCACCGCGCTCCGGCGCGCCGCCGCCTCGGCCCCGGTCGCGCCCACCAGGTCCGCGAAGGCAGCGTGCAGCCGGTCGCCGTCCCGTCCCTCCCAAGGGAGGGCGCGCAGGGCCCGGGCGAGCGGCGCGGCCGGCACCGGCGTCTCGGCGTCGAGGGCTTGCCGGATCCAGTCCAGTCGCCGCTCGGCCAGAGCCGGCAGGCCGAAGGTGACCGCGGCGGCGCGATCCAGGGCGCCGATCCCGACGAGGCGCGCGGCCCAGGCCTCGGCCAGGACCGGTCGGAACGGATCGTCGGCCCCGAGTTCCTTCCAGAGCTCCGCGTGGGCCTCGTGGCGGGCGGCGAGTGCCAGGGCCCGCTCGGTCTGCCCCGCCCGGAACCAGAGCGGGACGGTCGTCGAGGGCGGGAGGCGGCGCGCCTCGGCCAGACGGGCGGCGGTCTCCAGGCGCCCGGATTCCGCGAGGAGGCGCACCGCCTCGTGCGGGTTCCCGACCAGGCTGTCGAGCACGAAGGCCGCGCGATCCGTGTCGCCGCGTCCGGCCATCGCCACGGCCTGCGCGCGGTAGAGCGCCGCGAGCCGGATCTCGTCCGCGGGCGCGAGGCTCAGTCCGCTCGCCCGCTGCGGCCCGAGATCGAGGTCGAGGCTCCTGCGCAGCCCGGGCCCGGTCAGCGGCAGGTCGGCGAAGGCGCTCCCGCGCCGCGCCGCGCCGCCGAGACCGATCGCCCGGTACAGGGCCTCGTCGACGCGCCCCGCCGCGAACAGCCGCTCGACCTCGGTGAGCCGCCGGGCATAGAGGCGGCGAAGATGGGCCGCGTAGGGCGAGCGCCACGCGAGCCACGCCGCCGCCCGGCGCCAGACGGGCGTGCGCCCGCTGCCGGTTCCGGCGGGCGGGCTGGCCGAGGGCGCGGCGCCCTCACGCGCGGCCCGCGCCCCGCGGCGCCGGAACGCGAACCACGCGAGGACGAGAAGGACCAGCACCGGCAGCGCGAGGCTGCCCCAGTGGGCCGCGGCGGCCCCTTGCTCCGCCGTCGTCCGGACGTTCTCGGCGAAGCCGAGCACCATGGCGCCGACCATGATGGAGGCCAGCAGGACGACGTAGGCGGTCCAGAGGAGCCCCAACGCGCCGCCGATCAGGCGCCGGAAGCGGGTGACGAGATCGCCGAGGACGTGCTTCGTCCGACGCCGCGGCCGCCGGGTCGCGGCGTCGCGGACCGGCGCGAGGGGGTCCGCGTCGGCGACGAGGGCGGGGGCGCTGACGAGGCGGCGTGCCGGCGGCGCCGGTCGCAGGACCGGCAGGCGTTCGGCCGGATGCACCGCGATCGCGTCGAGATCCCACCAACCGGCGATGTCGAGACTGGCGAAGGCCGCCAGCGGCTCGGCGGCGAGGCGTCCCCCCGTCATGTGGACGACATGGTCCCGCAGGGCCGCGGCGACGGGCGGCTCCGGCTCGGCGAGGGGTACGGCGGTCAGGATCCCGGCACTGCGCACGACCGGCAGGACCGGTCCGAGGGCCGCGCAGTCCCGCGTGACGGGCGCGGCGAACAGCACGAGCACGCGATCGCCGCGTGATCGCACCTCCGCGGCGTGCTCGAGCCAGGGAAGGAGCCGGGCGCGCCAGTCCGGCCCCGCGGAGCCGCGCGCCATCAGGATCCCGTCGAGGGGGATCGTGCCGGCATGCATCCAGCCGCGCGGGCGCAGGGCCGCGAGCGGCTCCCGGGCATCGGGGACCGGCGGCGGCCTCAGGCGCCCAGGCACGGGACGGTTTCCGCGAACGCGCCGAGATCTCTCAGGTGGGACCATCCGCGGTCGAGCTGGCCGAAGGCGAGCGCGTCGACGAAGCCCGCGGCGTCGCACCGCGCGGCCGCGATGCACGGGACGGCATCGGCATCGACGGCGACGCGCACCGCCTCGAGGGTCGCGTCCGGAAGCGTCAGGGGATCGCACGCCGCCGCGCCGTCCGGGGTCCGGAACGTCAGGCGCGCCGAGCCCGCCTCGTCGCGGTCGAGATGGAGGGCGAGGGGGCCCTCGACGGCCTGGGCGCGCACGCCGTCGTACGGCGGCACGATGCCGATGATCCGGCCCTGCGGCCCGAGGTGCGCGACCGCTCCGTCCGCGGCGCTCACCACGTGCCAGTGCCCGCCCGCCTGCTCGATCCCCAGGGTGGGCTGCCCGCGCACCGCGCAGAGGGCGAGGCCGCCGCCCGGCCGCAGCGATCCGGCCCGGCCGGGGAACCGCGCCACGACCTTCCCGTCGGACGGCCGCCGCGCGATCACCCCGTCCGCGCGATCGCGCATCAGCAGACCGGCGGGCGTGACCGCGAGGGGAAGCTCGCCCGCGAGCGGCGCGTAGTCGATCAGCCGCGTCTCCGAGACCAGGAAGGCCGTGCCGTCGGCCGCCAGGAGCCAGGACCGGTTGCGGCGTTTCAGCGTCCCGAGGGGCGGCAGAACCGCCTTCGGCAGGCGCGGGCTCACCAGGGGATGGTCCCGCGGGATCCGCCGGTCGAGCGTCGCAGCGGCGCCCGAGCGGTCGAAGGTCCAGCTGCGGAGCGTCAGGCGCGCGTCGTCGGCGTAGACGTTGAGGCACGCGGCCCGGATCCGCGACCGGCCGACGGCGAGCCCCACGAGGCGCTCGTGGGGTGCGACCGGCAGGCGCAGCGCGCCAGAGGTGCCGGTGACGGGGACGATGAGGATGCCGTCGGGCCGCGCCACCAGGAGGTGCTCGCCGCAGGGCGCGAAGGCCAGCCCGCGGGGCGCCCAGTCCGGAGGCGCCGCGCTCCGGTCGGGCGCGGACCGCCGGGACGGCGGGCGTCCGGGAGCCGGACGGGGCCGGAACGGGTCGCGCAACAACGCCACCGCCTCGCGCTCCGGCGGGAGGTCGAGGCGCGCGGCGGCGACTTGGCCGGTGGCGCCCAGGACGGTGACGTCGGCGGCCACGGCGAGGCCGTCCGGCCCGAGACGCGGCCGTTCCACGATGGTGATCCGCCGGCACGGTCGCGTCGCTTCGGGCAGGTCGGACCCGCCGATGAGCCAGAGGCTGGCACCGGGCCGCCCGGCCGCGCGGGTCGCGACCGGCTCCGCCAGGACCCGTTCGAGCTCGACCGCGTCGAGGGATGTGGCGGCACTCTCGCGGAGAAGGATCGCGGCGTCGGACCGTTTCAACGTGCCGAGCCAGCGCCGCTCCGGCGTGGCGGTCGAGGCCCAGAGCAGGCGCGCGCCGCGCCGCCGGGCGAGGCCGGCCAGGCAGAGCAGCGCCGCGAAGGCCACGAGGCGGGGGGCGCCGAGGAGTTCCGGCCCGGCATCGACCACGACCAGCACGGCGCCCGCATCCGCCGCCTGACGGTAGACCGGCTCCAGGGTCAGCAGGTCGCGCTCGGCCGCGCGCTGCAGGAAGGCGTCCGGATCGAGGTCGCGCCAGAGCCACTCCGAGGCGACGAGGCGCTCGATCCCGCCGCGGGTGCCGAGGCCCCCCAGCCCGTCGATCTCGCCCTGCGGTTGCCCGCCCGCGCCGTCGGCCCGCTCGACGAGGGGCCGCAGCGCCTCGACCAGCGCCGCGAGGATCCGCAGATCCGGTTCCGCCATGTCGGAGAAGAGCGCCGTCCACGGTGCGAGCGCCGGCAGAAGGGTCGTCCGCGGACCGGTCGACGCGGCGCTCACGCCGCCTCTCCCAGGCGGCCGGTATCGATGTCCGGCACGGCGCGCGAACCGGCGAGGTCGAGCAGGCGCAGGGTTTCGCCCTCGGGGACGAGCAGGGCCGGACCGCCCAGACCGTGCCGGTCGAGCAGGCGGCGCGCGACCTCGGCGCGCCAGGGCGCCGGCACGGCGAGGCGGCACCCGAAGGGCAGGAGCAGCGGCCCGTCGGCCGCCAGCCACCCGAGCGGCGTCGCGCACCAGGGCAGCGCCGGCCGGCCCGAGCCCGTGTCGGGGGCGAACAGGACGGCCTCTCCACCCGCCAGCGCGAGGCGCAGGGTGGCGTAGCGGCCGATCCGCGGGGCGATCCGCGCCAAGAGACCGGCCGCGTCGCTGCGGGTGAGGCGCAGACCCACCGGCGAGCCGCCGGCCGCCGGCATCAACCGCAGGGGAAGACGCGCCGGATCCTGGATCACGCCGGAGTCGCGCCCGCGACCGGTGCCCGGCAGCGCGTCAGCAGCGCGTCCCGCGCCGCGGCGAGGGCCGGCGGGCGCTCCTCCGCCCCGAAGGCGGCGTCGATCTGCACGAGGAAGGATTCGGCGCGGACCAGCCAAGCCTCGAAGGCGGGGGCGGTGCGGTCGTCCGGGGCGGAGGCGGCCAGAGCCTCCCCTTCCCTGGCGAGGTCCGCGGCCCGTGCGGCCGGACCGTAGCCCGCCGCCTTGGCGGCCGCGGGCAGGACGGGGCTCGCCGCGGCGCCGAGCTCGACGCGCAGCAGGTCGCGGGCCTCGTCCTGCGCGATCCGGTCCTGGACGAGGTGGATCACCGGCCACAGGTCGGCCTCCTCCGCGGCCATGCGGCCCGCGATGAGCGCCGCCGCCGCGACGAGCGACTGGCCCCGCACCACGCGCCGGTCGCTCAGCCGCACGCCGCGGGCGCGCAGCTTGCGCACCACCTGCGCGTAGGCGGGCCGGACCGGCGCGAGGTCGATCCGCGCGGCGGCCTCGGCGAGGGCGTCGATCTCCGCGAGCGTCAGCGGCGCCTCCCCGTCGCCGGGTTCGACGGACGCGACCGGGTCGCCGGCGAGCAGGGCCTCCAGGTCGGTGTCGGCCAGGGGATCAACGAAGGCCGTGACGAGGAAGCGGTCGGCGAAGGCCGCGAGACCGGGATCCTCCGGCAGGGCGTTGCTGGCGCCGACGCAGCAGCGCAGCGGGACGGCGGTGTCGAAATGCCCCCGGCGGTAGCGGCGCTCGTTCAGCACGCCGAGAAGCGCGTTCAGGATCGCTGTCGAGCCGAGGAAGACCTCATCGAGGAAGGCGAACTCGGCCTCCGGCAGCATGCCGGAGATGTCCGGCCGCAGCTTGCCCGCGCGCAGGGCTTCGAGGTCCAGCGGGCCGAACAGTTCGGCCGGTTCCGTGAAGCGCCCGATCAGGTACTCGAAGCAGCGCGCCCCGGTCCCGGCGGCGCAGGCCCGCACCGCGGCCGACTTGCCGGTGCCGGGCGGTCCGATCAGCAGGAGATGCTCGCGCGCCACCAGCGCGAGGTGCACCAGCTCCACCACGTGGCGACGCCCGACCAGGCCGCGCGCCGCGCGGCCGATGGCGCGCTCCAGGCGTGCGATCGCGGTATCGATAACCCCCCTCCCGTCAGGTTCGGCCCGCTCGCCGCGACAGGGCGATCGGTCGCGGTGCCGTCCCGCGCCGCGCCGTCGAGCCGGCGGCGGGCGCCTCACGGAGCCCGTCCCGTGACGTGAGGCGCGGCTGGACCGAAGACTTTCCAGCGCGGCCGCGCGTGCCGATCACCGGCATCCGCCGCGACGCCAAATCTGCCCGTGAACGCGTCCCACTATCGTCGCGCAGCCCCGGCGCCGGGACGATCAGGCGAAACATTCTGCCCACGAGATCTCCCGGAATACTCTGATTCCGCGAGGCTAGCCCGGCGGTCGACTTCCGGTCAACGTGCCGCGACCGCCGCCTGATCATCGCGGCGACGCGCACGCACCGGCGACGCGGTCAGTCCCGCGACGTCGGACCGGAGACCGGCGCCTTCGGGACCGCGAGGCGTCCCTCCTCGGCCTTGTTGATGTACTGGCTGGCGATGAAGAGCCCCTTCAGCGGCCGGATGATCGGCACGCAGGCCAGGAGGAGCAGCGGCAGCGTCACCACGGCGTGGACCCAGAGCGGCGGATCGTAGGTGAGTTCCAGCCAGATCCCGAAAGCGGTGACGGGGAACGCCATCGTCATCATGATGAAGAAGGCGGGCCCGTCCGCCGGATCGGCGAAGCCGTAGTCCAGCCCGCACGCCTCGCAGCGCGGCCGCAGGGTGATGAAGCCGTCGAACAGGCGTCCTGTCCCGCAGCGCGGGCAGCGGCAGCGCAGGCCGACGGACATGAGCGATTGGTCGGTGGTCCTCTGCATCATCGACGGTCCTGAGCAACAGGCCGGCGCCGATCCCTGATCGACCGGCCTTGCGCCTGCCGATTGTATGGCATATTAAGCCATACAATCGCGGTTGAGACTGAGCAATCCGACAGGTTTCTGGCGGATCGCGGCCGGTTGCGAACACTGAGCGATCTGGCCGCTCGCTCAATGTATGCATACAGTGGTGGGATTACAGGGGTCAATGATGGAATCCTGGAGCCCGACAATCGCCGGCGACACGGGGCCCAAGTACCTCGCCATCGTCCGGGCGTTGGCCGATGACATCCGGGCCGGCCGGCTCTCGCCGGGAGCGCGCCTTCCGCCGCAGCGCGCCCTGGCGAAGCACCTCAACGTCGATCTCACCACGGTCACGCGTGCCTTCAACGAGGCGCGCCGAACGGGCCTGATCGACGCGACCGCGGGACGGGGCAGCTTCGTCCGGGCGTCCCGATCGCCGGCCGGGGAGATGCGCAGGCCCGATCCGTCCGGCAGCGTCGATTTCAGCATGAACATGCCGCCCCAGCCGGAGGCGGCGCGGCTGGCGGAGCGCCTGGACGCGGGTCTGTCGCGGTTGGCCGGTTCGTCCACCTTCCTGGCCCGGATGCAGTACCAGGACAGTGCCGGGAACCTCGCCGACCGGGCGGCGGCGGCCCACTGGCTCGGTCAACGGCTCGGGGCGCTCCCGATGCAGCGCGTCCTCGTGGCCGGCGGTGCCCAGGTCGTGCTCGCCGCCGTGCTCGCTGCCGTCCTGAAGCCGGGCGACGCCCTCTGCGTCCCGGCGCTCACCTATCCCGGGCTGCGCATGGCCGCGGAGCGCCGCGGCGTCCGCCTCCTGCCTGTGGCCGGCGACGCGGAGGGGCTCGACCCGGACGCCCTGCTCGAGCGGTGCCGATCCGATCGGCCGCGGGCCCTGTACCTCGTGCCGACCCTCGACAACCCGACCACCGCGACCCTGCCGGTAATCCGGCGTCGGCGGATCGCCGAGATCTCCCGCACGCACGGCGTTGCCATCATCGAGGACGACGCGTACGGCGCCTTGCCCCACGACGCGCCGGCTCCCATCGCGTCTCAGGCGAGCGACATCACGTGGCACATCGCGACGCTGTCCAAATGCGCGAGTCCCGGCCTGCGCATCGCCTACGTCGCGGTCCCGGGGACGAACGAGGCGGTGCGGCTGGCGGCCGAACTGCGCGCCATCAACATGATGGCCTCGCCCCTCACGGCCGCGCTCGCCTCGCACTGGATCGCCGAGGGCGAGCTCGACGGCATCGTCGCGGCGATCCGGCAGGAGAACGAGCTTAGGCAGGCGGTCGCGCGCGAGACGCTCCGGGACCTGGACGTCTGGGCGCATCCGTGCGGGCACCATCTGTGGCTCCGGCTGCCCGATCCCTGGCGTCGCGGCGAGTTCGGCGCCCACGCGCGCCAGCTCGGCGTGTCGGTCGTCCCGAGCGACGCCTTCGCGGTCGGGGCCGCCCCGGAAGCGATCCGCGTCTCCCTGGGTGCGGCGCCGGACGCCGAGACGCTCCGGTACGGCCTCAGCCTGCTCGCGACGCTGCTGGCGCACCCGCCCGGCGCGATCTCCACCGTTGTCTGAGCCGGCAGAGGCGGCGCGAGCCTCGCGCGCTCGGCCAAGCTGCGCCGCCCGATCGCGCGCCGCCCCGTTCGTCGGCCGGATCGTGCTCGGCGCGCCGCGCTCCCCAACGGCCGACCGACCCATGCCGGTCCGACCCCTCTGACCGCGAAGGGAACGCGATGCTCCAGTGTCTCAGGCGGACGCGCCCGCGGATCCCGCGTCGTCCCTCGCGCGTCTCGGCACTGGCGCTGGTACTGCTCGCGTCAGCCTGCTCGGACGACGGACGGGAGCGCCGCCGCGCCCTGGGCGAGACCCCGACGTTCGATGACGTCATGCGGGTGGCCGACGCGGAGCGCGGCGGGCGGCTGTTCGGTCAGTGCGCCGCCTGCCACACGATCAGCCCGGGGGCGGGCGATCGGAACGGACCCGAACTCTACGGCGTGCTCGGCAAGCCGGTCGCCAGCAACAGCCGGCGCTACGGCTATACCGGGGCGCTCCGGGCGCTGGGCGGCGTCTGGACACCGGAGCGGATGGACCTCTGGCTCGCCGCCCCGGCGAAGCTGGCGCCCGGCACGCGCATGACCTTCCGCGGCCTTCCCGATCCCCTCGATCGGGGGGATCTCATCGCCTATCTCCGGACCCGGTCACCGGGGGACGGTGACGCAGAGGCGCGCCCGTCGCGGCCTTGAGCGGCTCCCCCGGCGGCATCGCGCGTCCTTCGCGACGCGATCGGAGCCGGGATCGTCCTGCCGGTCAGACGAAGCGCGCCGGCAGGGCGACGCCGTGCGCGTACTGGATCAGAGCCGGTGCGAGACCCGCGATCATCGACCAAGCGACGAGCCGGTCGGATCCGGACGCGGTTTCGTCATCCTGCGCGTCGCCATCGGCCGTCCCCTCGCGGTCGCGGCCGGTGATCGGCCGGCTCGGAGCGGCGTCGTGGTCAAGCTCCTCTGCCGCCGGATTGCGCGACGTCTCGCGTTGCGGCACGGACTGACCCGGCGATCCCTCAGATCAGCCCGACGGATTCTTCCGGGAAGCGGATCGCGAAGACCGCCCCCAGCCCCGGACCGGCGCTCTCCGCCGTGGCGCGGCCGCCGTGAAGCTCGGCGATCCGACGGACGATCGAGAGCCCGAGACCGGTCGAATTCTCGCCGCCGGTGGGCTTGGCCGACAGGCGCTGGAACCGCCCGAACACGCGGGCCGAATCCTCCGGCGAGAGGCCGGGCCCGTGGTCGGCGACGGCGCAGATCAGTTCCGCGCCGCGCGGGCCCGGCTCGCGGCTGACCCGGACCGTGATCGCCCCGCCCACCGGGCTGTACTTGATGGCGTTCGAGACGAGGTTGTCGAGGGCCTCGCGCAGGCGCTCGGCGTCGCCGCAGAGGAACAGCTCGTCCGGGCCTTCGCAGACCAGGGTCTGGTCCTTCGCGTCGGCGAGCGGCCGGTCGGCCTCGCAGACCTCCCGGGCGAGGCCCGCGAGGTCGACCGGTTCCCGGCGCAGGCTGATGTCGAGGGCGTCGTTCATCGCGTCGGCCATGAGGCTGTCGATCATGGTCGTCAGCCCTTTGGCGCTGGTGCGCACGTGCTGCACCTGCGCCCGCATCTGCTCCCGGTCGCCCTGCATGTCGATCAGGTCGGACAGCATCTCGGCGCGGCCGAGGATGACCGCCAGCGGGTTCTTCAGATCGTGCGCGATCGTGCCGAGGATCTCGGTCTTGAGACTGTTGGCGCGCCGCAGGTCCGAGCGCTGCAGGTCCAGCCGGCGATTCGCCCGGATCAGCTCGGCGGTCCGCTCGACGACCCGCCGCTCGAGGTCGGCGTTGGTCAGCTGCAGCCGCTCGTAGAGGATGACGTTGTCGAAGGCGATCGACAGCCGGCTCGTAAACAGGGCGATGAGCGACCGGTCGGTCTCGGACAACTGGCGGTCGGCCTCGATCAGCGCGACGATCTCGCTGCCGCTCGCCGTGTGCAGATACAGGGTCGACCAGTGCTCGCCGAAGCTGTGCCGGCGCTCGGCGAAGGCGCGTTCGACGAGGGGTTGCACCCGCTCCTCCAGCGGCCAGCACGGCTCGCGGCCGGCGTAGTGGCCGTAACAGCCGGAGCCGGCCAGAACGCAGAAGCGCTCCTGCGGGGCGGCGGTCTCGCGCAGGACCAGGATGCCGGCGCAGGCGACGTTCAGGAGCGAGGCGACCTGGGTGAGGACGCCCTCCGCCAGGCGCTGCATCGACTTGTGATCGAGGAGCATCGGCGCGGCGTCGATGATGATCTCGAGCCCGCGCCGGGTCTCGTCGAGGCGCTTGAGCTGCTGATGGGCGCGCAGGGCCGCGGTGAGGCTGGTGAACAGCTTGTCGGCGGTCAGCTCGGTCTTCGCCTTGTAGTCGTTGATGTCGTAGTCGACGATGATCCGCCGCTCCGGCGCCTGCCCGGGCTGGCCCGTCCTCAGGATGATGCGCACGGTCTCCTGCCGGAGCTCGCGCCGGATGTAGTCCACCAGCTCCAGCCCGGCATTGTCGGTCTCCATCACCACGTCGAGCAGCACCACCGCCACGTCGCGGCGCTCGGCGAGCAGCACCCGCGCCTCCGCGGCCGAACGGGCGGTGAGAATCTCCAGGCCGCGCCCGTCGAGGGTGTAGCTCGCCAGCGCGTAGCGCGTGCCGTCATGCACGGCCGGATCGTCGTCGATCACGGCGATCACCCAGGCTCCCGCGGTCGGCTGCGCCTCGTCGAGGTCGTCAGGGATCAGCGTGAGGGTGTCATCGTCCATGGCTATGACCTGAAATGCTGCTCGCAATCGGACGACTACGCTAGAAATCGTGTTGAAAACTTGTCACGCTACCGTGAGCCGATACGATTCCTGCATTCGTTCCAGAGCGAACCCGGAAAGTGCGCACCGCTGCGATGACCATACCAGACAGCCCCGCCCCCGGCGCCGCCCGCGGCGGTGCGGCGATCCCGTCGATCGCCGTGGTGGACGACGAGGCGGCGACCCGCGAGATGGTCGGGGATTACCTGAAGCTCCACGGGTTCTCGGTGGTCCTGTGCGACGGCGGGCGCTCCTTGCGGGAGCACCTCGCCGGCCACAGCCCGGACCTGATCGTGCTCGACCTGAACATGCCCGAGGAGGACGGGCTCTCCATCGTGCGCGACCTCAAGGCCCGGACCGCGATCCCGATCATCATGCTCACCGCCACGGCGAGCGCGATCGACCGCGTGGTCGGGCTGGAGCTCGGGGCCGACGATTACTTGCCCAAGCCCTGCGAGTTGCGCGAGCTGGTCGCCCGCGTGCGCTCGGTCCTGCGCCGCGTGCAGACGCCGACCGCCGCGCCGGCCCCGGTTCCCGTGAGCGGGCGCCGCATCCGGTTCGGCACGAAATGGCTGGAGCTCGACGCCCTGCGCCTCAGCGACGATGCCGGTTTGGAGCAGGCGCTCACCCGCTCGGAATTCGACCTGCTGAAGGCGTTCGCCGACAATCCGCGGCGGGCGCTCTCGCGCGAGCGCCTGCTCGACCTCGCCGATGCCCGCGACCCGGACGCGTTCGACCGCGCCATCGACGTACGGATCAACCGCATCCGCAAGAAGGTCGAGCCGGACCCCGGCAATCCGCGCTACATCCGCACCGTGCGGGGCCTCGGATACATATTCCGCCCCGAGGGAGACTGATGCGACCCGGATCAATGTTGCGTCGTGATGGGGTGACGCAACAATTCACGCTCCAGATCTGGCTGGAAGCAATATCCGCGGTACGGAGCGTCCCTATCAGCGTGGCAGGACCGAGGGCCGGAGGTGCCCGGAGGACGGGCCATGCGACACGTGATCGGTACCTCGTCGGCCGCGGCTTTCGGCACGCTCTGCGTCCTGGCGCTCGTCGGCTGGACCCAAGCGGCCAGCACGGTGCCGATGCAGGCCAGCGGGGGCGCAAAAGCCTCCGCGGCGGCCCGTGACGGCGCCGCCTGTGGCGGGGCGGCCTGGCCGTACCCGCCCGGCGCCTGCGCGGGTGCCGGCCCGGTCGGCGACCCGGCGGGCCGTCGCGTCCGGCTCATCGCGGTCGACGCCGCGCCCGGCCGTCGGTGAGGGGCGCGAACCGCCATGCCGCACTTCAGCGACGACCCCGGTGCCGACGAAGATCCCGACCTGCTCGGTGCGCTGCGCCGCATGCTGCACGGCGGAGAACGCGCTCCGCGGCGCCTGCCGACCTGCGCCGAGCGGTTCGGCGTGCCGGCGCCGCGCGATCGCGCGCGTGACGCGCAGGATGCCGTGCTGGCCGGCCCGGACCCGCGGCCGCCCCGATCCCGACATCGCTGAGACCGCTCGTGGCGGATGGCTTCGACGCCGTCTCTGCGCGCGCAGCGAAGCGACCCGGCGGCGCCATATCGGCCGGACGCGCGCAGCCCTGGGTCGCTTCGCTGCGCGCGCGATGACGGGGCGGGCGGCAGCGACCGAAGACTGCGCGCGGACACCGGGTGATCCGGTCGCCGGAACGCCGCCCGATTGCACCGCTCTCCGGCACGGCCTTAAGTTGCTGCCGGACCCCTATGTCGGGACGCGGATGCGGGTTGGACCCAAGATCGCCCTGGTCGGTGGCGTGCCGATCCTCGCCGCCGGCGCGATCGCCATGGCCGGCTGGCTCCTCCTGGCGCAGGAGGAGCGCGCCCGGCGCGGCGCGGTCCTGGCCGCCGACGTGTACCACGACATCGCCACCGCCCGCCTGGTCCGCGACCAGTACGCCGCCGCGGACGCGCAGGACCGGCCCGCCTACGCCGAGCGCTTCGCCAGCCTGACGGCACGGGCCGAGGCCGGCCTCGGCCGGCTCGCCGGCTTCGCCCGCATCGACGAGCAGCGCGCGCGGACCGCCTCGGTAGAGCGGGCGCTGGCCGGCTACCGGGGCGAGATGGACGCCTTCGTCCGCCGGACCCGGGAGAATGACGGCCTGATCCGCGAGATGACGCAGCGGGCCGACACCCTGATCGACCTCACCGACCGGGCGCGCCTGCGGCAGCAGGCCTCGAACGCCGACCTCGCGCGCTCGACGGCCGAGAAGGTCGAGGCGCTGCGGGTCGCCCGGGGCCTCGTGGCCCGCCTCAACGCCCTGAGAGCCCGCAGCGCGGAGAGCGCCGTGCTCGCCGCCCAGGCCGCGGCCCGGAGCGAGGCCCCCGCGGCCGGCCCCGCCGGAGCGGCGGTCTCGGAGGGCGACGGCCCGCGCGCGCAGGGCCTCTTCCGCGCCGCCAGCCGCGACCTCGCGGCGGCGCTGCGGGCCGACGGCCGGGACGCCGACGCGGAGGCCCTCGACGCGCTCACCGCCGAGACGGCGGGGTCGAAGCCGGACCTCCGCGCGAAGCTCGACGCCTGGATCGAGCGCACCTTGAAGATCGAGACGTCCGGCCAGGAGAGCCTGCACGACGAGGTGGCGCAGCTGCTGGCCTATTCCGTGGAGGCCAACGAGATCGAGCGCGCCACCCAGAACGTCGCGATCGGCACCCTCAAGCTGGGGCCGCGCACCGCGGGCGCCCTCCTGCACCGGGACGCGGCCCTCGCCGAGCGGATGCGCGACGAGGGCGAGCGCCTCGCCCGGAGCGCCGCCTCGCTGCCGATCTCGCCGCTGATCCAGGCCGAGATGGTCCAGGCCCTCGACGGGTGGCGCGGGCGCCTCACCACCACCATCGGGGGCCTGCGGCAGCAGAACGCCATGATCGTCGCGATGGACGGGCTCGCCGCGACGATGATCGACAGCGCCAAGGCGCTCAACGACGCCTTCGTGGAGGACGCCGACCGGTCCGGCATCGTCATCCAGCGGATCCTACTCGCCGGCGCGGCCGGGCTCCTGCTGTTCGGCGCGCTGGTCGTGATCCTCGTCGCCCGCTCGATCCTGGTGCCGCTGCGCGCCCTCCAGGGCGACATGGTCATGCTGACCGGTAACCCGGCGGGGGCGGCCGTGCGGGGCACGGCACGCCGGGACGAGCTCGGCGACATCGCCCGCGCCACCGCGGTGTTCGTCTCCGAGATCACCCGCCGGGAAGGCGCGCTGCGCCGGGCCAAGGATCAGGCGGACGTCGCCCTGGTCGAGCTGCGCCGGACCCAGGACAACCTCGTCCGCGCCGAGAAGCTCGCCTCCCTCGGGCAGCTCGTGGCCGGGGTCGCCCACGAGATCAACACGCCGCTGGGCATCGCGCTCACCACCGGGACGCTCATGAGCGACGAGGCGCGGACCTTCCGCACCGGCCTGTCTGCCGGCACGCTGTCGCGGTCCCGGCTGAACCACTTCGTCGACCGGGTCGAGGAGGGCGCCACCCTGCTCTGCACGAATCTCACCCGGGCCGCCGACCTCGTCCAGGGCTTCAAGCAGGTCGCGGTGGACCGCGTCAGCGACGAGTGCCGCAGCGTCGTGCTGGCGACCTGGCTCGACGACCTGCTGACGAGCCTCCGGCCGATGCTGCGCAAGGGCGGCCACGTGGTCGAGCGCGCCTGCCCCGCGGACCTCGTCATCGACACCAATCCCGGCGTGCTCGCGCAGATCGTGACCAACCTCATCGCGAACGCGGTCGTGCACGGCTTCCGCGCGGGCGAGCCGGGACGGATCACCGTGCACGTGTCGGAACGGGAGGACGGCCTCGTGCGGATGGAGGTCCGCGACACCGGTCAGGGCATCCCGCCGGAGCACCTCGACCGGATCTTCGACCCGTTCTTCACGACGGCCCGCAGCGCCGGCAGCACGGGGCTCGGCATGCACATCGTCCACAATCTCGTGACCGCCAAGCTCGGCGGCCGCATCGCGGTCAGCAGCGAGCCCGGCCAGGGGACCGTCGTGCAGGTCGACTTTCCCGCCCAGGGTGCCGGAGCGGCCGCGCGGCCGCGGACCGGCGCGATCCGGACGCCGTGAGGCCGGCCGCGGCATACCGCGCCGGGCAGCGCGCCCTGGCGGCCGGCTTCATCTCGGCGCTGATCCTGGGTCACGGCCCGGCATCGGCGCGCACCTTCGTGTTCTGCTCGGAAGGCAGCCCGGAAACCTTCGATCCCGCCCGCGCCACGACCACCACCACGATGAACGCCGCGTGGCAGGTCTACAATACGCTCGTGGAGTTCGTGCCCGGCACCACGACGATCCGCCCGGCCCTCGCCGAATCCTGGACGGTCTCGGAAGACGGCCGGACCTACGTCTTCGCTCTGCGGGACGGCGTCCGCTTCCACGCCAACGCGCGCTTCACCCCCACGCGCGCCCTGAACGCCGACGACGTGGTGTTCTCGTTCACCCGGCAGCGGCGCTCCGGGCCCGACGGCGCCGCGCAGGGCTTCACCTACTTCCACGATCTCGGCCTCGCCGACCTGATCGAGACCGTCGACGCCCAGGATCCGCGCCACGTCCGCTTCCGGTTGCGCGAGGCCGACACCACCTTCCTCGCCAACATCGCGCAGGCCTTCGGCGCCATCCTGTCCGCCGAGTACGCGGCCGCCCTCGCGGCCGGCAACGCGTCGGACGACCTCGCCCGGGCGCCCGTCGGGACGGGCCCGTTCGTCTTCGAGGGGTACCGGCCGGATCAGGTCCTCCGCTACCGCGCCTTCCCGGATTACTGGCGCCGCCCCGCGGACGGGAACGAGCCGGGCGAGCGCCCCGACGGTCTCGTCTTCGCGATCACGCCGAACGCGGCGGTCCGGCTGAACAAGCTGCGGGCCGGCGAGTGCCACGCCATGGCGTTCCCGGCGACCGGCGACCTCGACGCGATCCGGGCGGAGCCGGGCCTAACGCTGCTCGCGCTGGCCGAGCTGAACGTCGCCTATCTCGCCCTCAACACGACCCGCGCGCCCTTCGGCGACGTCCGGGTGCGGCGCGCGGTCAACCTCGCCATCGACCGGCGGGCGATCGTGGCGGGCGTCTACGGCGATGCCGGGATCCTGGCGCAGGGGCCGCTGCCGCCCGGGATCTGGGCCCACGACGCGGACCTGCCGGACACCCCCTTCGACCGCGGCGAGGCGCTGCGCCTGCTGGCCGAGGCCGGGCTCGCCGACGGCTTCGACGTTGACCTGTGGTATCCGCCAGTCAGCCGACCCTACAACCCGAACGGCCGGCGCGTCGCCGACATGATCCAGGCCGACCTCGCGCAAGTTGGCATCCGCGCGCGCCCGGTCACGCGTCCCTGGAACGCGTACCGCGCCGCCCTGTACGGCGGAGAGCCCACGCTGATGCTCTACGGCTGGACGAGCGACAACGGCGACCCGGACAACTTCCTGAACGTCCTGCTCGGCTGCAAGGCCGCCCAGACCGGCGGCGCCAACCTCGCCCGCTGGTGCGACCCGGCCTACGACCGGCTGGTCGAGGCCGCCCGCCGCACCGGCGACCGGGAGGCGCGCCAGGCTCTGTACCGGCAGGCTCAGGCCATCGCCCGGCGTGCGATGCCCTGGGTGCCCCTGGCCCACACCAAGGTGCATCTGGCGCTCCGCGACGACGTGCTCGGCCTGACAATGGATCCCCTCGGCCGCCACCTGTTCGAGACGGTGCGGTTCCGCGACCCGCGCTGACGGCAACGACAGCGCCGTCCGTGCGAGCGGAGCGAAGCAATCCAGCAGCGCCACGTCCACTAACGGCGCGCATCCCTGGGGCACTTCGCGGCGCTCGCGATGACGGGGTGGGCCGACCGACCGGCCACGCTCACTTCTTGGTCCGCTGCTGGAAGACCCGCAGCACCTGATTGCCCCGCGCCACGGCGTCGTCGAGGGCCCGCTGCGGCGCCTTCGCGCCGTCGAGCGCCGCCTCCAGTTCCTCGGCCCAGATGTCCCGGATCTGCAGCATGTTGCCCAGGCGCAGACCGGCGGTGTTGCGCGTCGGCGGCCGCCGGGTGAGTTCCTGCACGGCGACGTGGAGCTGCGGGTGCCGCTCGAAGAAGCCCTCCGCCACCGCGTCGGCGTAGGCGGCGCGCGTGGTGGGGATGTAGCCGGTGTTCCGGTACATCGCGGCCTGCTGCCGCCCGTCCATCAGGAAGGCCAGGAACCGGGCGACGCCGCGGTACTCGTCCGGCGTCTTGCCCTGCATCACGTAGAGCGAGCCGCCGCCCAGGATCGCGTTCTGCGGCTCCGGCACGACGTCGGGATAGAAGGGCATGGGCACGACCGTCCAGTCGAACCGGGCCGCGGTGGCGACCTTGCCGTACAGGCTGGACGAGGTGAGGAAGATCGCGCAGTCGCCCGAGACGAACCGGTTCTCGCCGCGATTGACGCGGTCGTTGTACTCGAACACGCCCGCGCGCTTCAGGTCGACGAGGTTCTGCAGGTGGCGGACCTGGAGCGGGCCGTTGAAGACGAGTTCGGCATCGTAGCCGTCCAGGCCGTTGGAGCGGGTCGCGAGCGGCCGGTCGTGCCAGACGGACAGCTGCTCGAGATGCACCCAGGTCGGCCAGGCGGAGGACAGGGCGCACCGCTTGCCGTCCGCCGCCTTGAGCCGCCGCGCGGCCTCGAAGACCTCGGGCCAGGTCGCCGGGGGCTGCTTGGCGTCGAGTCCCGCCAGACGGAACCGGTCGCGGTTGATCCACATCACCGTCGAGGAGACGTTGAAGGGGAGTGACAGCATCCCGCCCTCGGCATCCCGATAATTCGTGGCGACGACCGGCAGGAAGTCCTCGGGCGTCACCGAGAGCCCGGCCTCCCGCATCACGGTGGCGACGGACCTGACGGCGCCGACGGCGGCCGCCATGGTGCCGTTGCCGACCTCGAAGACCTGCAGCAGGTGCGGCGCCGCGCCGGTGCGGTAGGCCGTGATGCCGCTGCTGATCGTCTCGGCGTAGGAGCCCTTGTAGACCGGCACGACCCGGTAGTCCGGCTGGGAGGCGTTGAAGGTCTCGGCGAGGCGGGTCACCAGCTCGCCGTTCGGCCCGTCCAGGGCGTGCCAGAACTGGATCTCGGTGAGGGCCGCGGCGGGCAGCGGGCGCAGCGCGGCGGGCAGCCCGACGAGTAGCCCGACGAGCAGCGTCATGAGCAGGCCGGCGCTCGGCAGCCTCGAGCGGCCGACGCCGCGCCGGATGGGTTGCGTCGCGCCGCTCATGCCAGCCGCTCCGGTAGCCACAGCCGCAGCACCGTGCCGGCACCCGCGCTGCTCTGCAGTTCGACCCGCCCCTGGAGGCGGTTCACCACGAGGTTGTGGACGATGTGCAGGCCCAGGCCCGTGCCGCCGCGGGCGCGGGCCGTCGTGAAGAACGGGTCGAACACGCGGCCGAGGTCGGCCCCGTCGATGCCGCGCCCGTCATCGGCGATGGAGAGGCCGATGCCGTCCCCGGACCGGATCCCCGTGATGGTGATGCGGCCGCCCTCCCGATCCTGGAAGCCGTGCTCGATCGCGTTCTTGACGGCGTTCGAGACGACCTGCGCCAGGATCCCCGGCAGGGTGTCGACGACGAGATCGGGCGGGCAGTCGACCTCGAACACGTGGCGGCCGGGCCGCGCCAGGGCGCGCAGGCTCTTCAGGAGCTCGTCGATCCAGTCCGCGAGGTTCAGCGGGCGGCGGTCCTCGATGGCCTGATCGGCCGCCACCTGCTTGAAGCTGTAGAGGAGATCGGCCGCGCGCATCAGGTTGCTGGTCAGGAGCTGCGCGCCCTCCCGCATCCGCCCGGCATACTGGGTCAGCCGCGACCGGGAGAGCTGGTTGTCCCCGACCATGCGCGCGAACGCCGCCGAGTCGGACTGGACCTGCGTCGCCGTGGTCAGGGCGATGCCGAGCGGGGTGCTGATCTCGTGCGAGACGCCCGCCACGAGCTGCCCGAGCGAGGCGAGCCGCTCGGCGCGGATCAGGTCCTCCTGGGCCTGCCGCAGGGTCGTGAGCGCGTCGTCGGCGCGCTGGGAGGCGTTGCGCCGGTCCGCTTCGCGGCGGCGGATCTGCTCCAGGAACGCGTTGGTCGCCCTGGCGATGTCGCCGAGTTCGTCGCGTCGGGTGAGCAGGTGACTGTCGCGGCCGATATCCTCGGGGGCGGGCGCGGCGGCGGCGGTGACGATGCTGTGCTGGAGCGCGTGCAGCGGCCGGGTGATCGAGCGCGCCACCGCGGCGGCGGCGCCGATCCCCAGGCACAGGGCGCCGACCGCCCCCACGACCAGCAGCTGCCGGATCACGCTGCCGAACTGGTCGGCATCGTCGATGAAGGCCCGGCTCAGGGTCTGCGCGTTGGCGCTCATCGTGGCGGCGCGGCTGTCCATGTCGGCGATGGTCTCGTTCTGCTCGCCGATCTTCTCGATCGTCGCGGCGAGCTGCGTGCGCCACCCGTCGATCGCCTCCGCCATCTCGTCCCGGATGCTCACCGGGATGAGCAGCGTCCGGGACGTGCCCGACAGCTCCGCGCCCGCCTCCAGCACCCGCGACGCTTCCGCAGTATCCTGGCGCGCCAGGGCCGCATCCGTCCGCCGGGCCAGGCGCAGGGCCGTGAGGGCGATGTCCTGGGCGGAGAGCTCGGCCTCGTTCGAGAGGACCGAGTGACGGATCAGGAGCGCGACCTCCTCGTACAGCCGGTTCTGCCGGGTGACGTTCACTTGGACGAGCTGGTCGCACCACTCGACCAGGACGCGGCCGGCCTGGGTCGCGCGGGTCAGTTCGAAGCCCTCGGAGAGCACCCTGTTGAGGCCGTCCTCGGTCCGGCTCCGGTCGCGGTACGCCTTCAGGAGCTCCGTCGCCCGGTCCGCCGCCCCCGCCTCGCCGTCGACCCGCAGGACGCGGCGCAGCCGGTCGCCCACCGCATCGAGCTGCCGCAGGTCGGCGGCGAGCTCATCGAACTCGATCGGGAAGACCGGGCGGCCGATGCGCGCCCGGTTCAGCTCCGCGGTGCTGATCGCCTCCCGGAGCTCCCGGAGGGCCGTGACGACACCCTGGTTCCGCTCCAGCTCGGCATCCTTGACGGCCAGGACGGCGATCAGCTGAGCGTTGTCTTGCTGCTGGCGCCGGCGCGCGACGTCGGTCAGGGCCACCAGGGCGTCCGCCCGCCGGGCCATATCGGCGATCGTCGCGTTCGCCGTCCGCTCGGAGAGCAGGAGCGAGCGCATACGCGTCACCTGCGAGTTCAGATCGCCCGTGACGGTCGCCACGAGAGCCGACTGGCCGCGGGTGCGCGCGAGACCCTCCAGACGTTCGAGCTGCCCGGCCGCCGTGGCGGCCCGCTCGTCGAAGCGTCGCTCGGCCTCGTCCCGCCGCGCGGTGCCGCCGCTGACGGCATCCGCCCGCGCCCGGTTCATCGACGTCAGCGTCTGTGCGGTCTCCGTCGCCACCACGGCGCCGGTCCGGGCCCGCTCGGCCTCGTAGAGCAGGATCCAGGCGCCCAGCGCGATGGCGGCCGCGACGAGAATCGGGATCGCGCCGACCACGAGGACGCGGCGCGCGATCCCGGACCTCCCCAACCCGCGGATCATCGCGCCGCGCACCGTGTCCCGCGCCCCGTCACCCGTCCCGCTCCCCGATCCATCGCTGATTCCGCGACGACACAGTCCGTTATTGTGCCATCGACGCGATGACTTCCCGAGAGCGCTGAAGCAACACGGGACGCAATATTCCCGCAGCACCGCTTGCGTAGATACCGCCCCGCACAACGGTCCTCGAAGGCCGAATGAGGGGAAACACCATGCTCGACGTCATCGCCCGCCTCCTGCTCTCGGCCGGCATCATGGTTGGAACGACCTACCTGCCGGCGCTCTCGCAGGCCGTCACCGGGCAGCAGGCCGGCACCCGGAGCTACGCCGCGGACGCGCCCGCCTGCCCGGTCAAGCCCACGATGGCCGGGATCCGCGCCCGGTCCTGCCTGGGCTGACCGGCGTGGAGACGCTTCCTCTGATCCTGCTCATCGGCGGGAATGTCCTGCTCGCGATCGTGATCCCGCTCCTCGTCTGAGCGCGCCGCGATCATGCTCCGCGAGGCCGCCGGAAGGCCGGTCGACCAGGGCCCGCCGCGAACCGCCGCCGCGGTCGGCAGTTGCCCGCCGGTGAGGCCTCGATTAGCCGGTCGATGCGGCCGGCTCGGGCCGCGCCCCGTGTCACGATGCGCCGCCCATGCCCGCGTCTCCAAGCCTCGCCCGGGACCGATCCCGCATCGCGGCCCTCGCTCTGGCGACGCTGATCGGCGTCGGCGATCCCCGCCCGGGCTGGTCCCTCGACATGCCGGACAGCCCGCGTCCCGCCCGGCCGTCCCGGCCGGTGCCGCCGGAGCTGGCTGCGGCCCTCGCGGCGTACAGGACCTACGTCGTGGCCCAGGCCGACGCCTTCGTGCGCGAGACCGCGCGCTTCGTCGCGGCGATCCAGGCCGGGCAGCTCGCGGAGGCGCGCCGGCTCTACGCCCCGGCGCGCGCGCCCTACGAGCGTATCGAGCCGGTGGCGGCCCTGTTTCCCGAGCTGATCAAGCGTCTCGACGTGCGCAGCGACGAGTTCGAGCTGCGCGAGCGCGATCCCGCCTTCGTCGGCTTCCATCGGCTGGAGATGGCGCTGTTCACCCTCGGCACCACGGAGGGGCTCGGCGAGGTCGCGGAGCGGCTCACCGCCGAGACCGTGACCCTGCGCGACCGACTCGCGGCGCTCGCCATCCCGCCCGCCCGGGCGGTCGGGGCGGCCTCGGCCCTGATCGAGGGGATCGCCGCCACCAAGATCAGCGGCGAGGAGGAGCGCTACAGCCGCACCGACCTGTGGGACTTCCAGGCCAATATCGAGGGCTCGAAGGTGGTGTTCACGCTCCTGCGGCCGCTGCTGACGGACCGGGACTTCGTCGCCCGGGTCGAGCGCAGCTACAAGCGGGTCGAGGACCTGCTCGCGCGCTACCGCAGTCCGGACGGCGGCTTCCAGAGCTACGACAACCTGACCGCCCGCGACCGCAACGCCCTGAAGGGGCCCATCACCCTTCTGGCTGAAGATCTGTCGACGCTGCGTGGCCGGTTGGGTCTAGACTGATATCATTGTCGAGGTGCCGCCCTGTGGCCTTTGTTCGAGGCTACAGGGGGCAACACACACAGACCTTGCCGAGCGATGATGCGTTTCCCGTCACCGGTTCCCACCCGCCGCCGGTTTCTCGGCGGCCTCGGCGCCGCCGCGCTCGTCGGCCCGGCCCGGGCCGAGGACGCCACGCCGACCATCGCCACGGAAGGGACGCTCGTCGCCCAGCCCTTCTACGGCCCCCACCAGGCCGGGATCGTCACCCCGCAGCCGGCCGCCGCCCTGTACGTCGCCTTCGACGTGCTGGCCGAGCGGCGCGGCGAGCTGCCCCACCTGTTCCGGATGCTCACCGAGCGCCTCGCCTTCCTGACGCGCGGCGGTGCCGTGCCCGATCTTCACCCGCAGCTCCCGCCGCGCAATTCCGGCATCCTCGGGCCGACCATCCTCCCGGACAATCTCACCGCCACCGTCTCGGTCGGCGCGAGCCTGTTCGATTACCGGTTCGGCCTGGGTCGCGCTCGCCCGCGCCATCTCGGGCCGATGGAGCGCTTCCCCAACGACGCGCTCGACCCGGCGCAGTGCCACGGCGACCTGCTGATCCAGTTCTGCTCGAACACCGCCGAGACCAACATCCACGCCCTGCGCGACGTCATCAAGGCGACGCCCGGCCTCCTCACACCGCGCTGGAAGATGGAGGGCTTCCTCCCGCCCCACGTTGTGAAGACCATGGGGGCCGACACCGTGCGCAACATGCTCGGCTTCAAGGACGGCACCGCCAACCTCGACGTGCGGGACCTCCGGATGATGGACCGTTACGTCTGGGTCGGAGCGGGGCAGGACGAGCCGGCCTGGACGACGGGCGGAAGCTACCAGGTCGTGCGGATCATCCGCACCCTCGTCGAGCGCTGGGACCGCACGCCGCTCGGCGAGCAGGAGGCCATCATCGGGCGGCACAAGGGCAGCGGCGCGCCGCTTCGGCAGGGACACGAGCGCGACGTCCCCGACTACGCCGCCGACCCGGACGGCGAGGCGATCTCGCTGGCGGCCCATATCCGTCTCGCCAATCCGCGCCTGCCGGGCACCGAGGGCAGTTTGATCCTGCGCCGCAGCTACAACTATTCCCGCGGGCTGACCGCCGCCGGCCAGCTCGACATGGGCCTGCTGTTCGTCTGCTACCAGGCCGACCTCGCCGCCGGATTCGTCACCGTGCAGAACCGTCTGTCCGGCGAGGGGCTCGAAGAGTACATCCGCCCGATCGGCGGCGGCTATTTCTTCGCTCTGCCCGGCGTGCCGGGGCCCGGCTCCTTCCTCGGGGAAGGAATGCTGGCCACGACCTAGACGGCGTCGACGCGGATTCCGGCTCGGACCACCGCCCCCGGATGCTGCGCCCGGGGCGCCCGAGAGACCGGCCGCCCGCGGGACCGCTCCCGCGCTCAGTCGCCGTCCGTCTGCCCCGCGATCAGGGCCATGCGGACGAGTTCGGAAAGGCTGCCGGCCTGGAGCTTGGACATGACGTTCGCCCGGTAGATCTCCACCGTCCGCGGGCTGATGCCGAGATCGAGGCCGATCACCTTGTTGGCCTTGCCGGCGATCAGTCCCTCCAGCACCTGCCGCTCGCGCTCGGTCAGTTCGGCCAGGCGCGCCCGCACCGCGTCGCGCTCGGACGCGCGCTTGGCCGTCCGGTCCGAGCGCGCCAGGGCCGAGCGGATGCTGGCGAGGAGCACCTCGTCGTCGAACGGCTTCTCGATGAAGTCGACCGCGCCGGCCTTCATGGCCGCGACCGCGAGGGCGACGTCCGCGTGGCCCGTCATGACGATGACCGGCGGCAGGCTGCCCCGCTGACGGAGGCGGTGCAGGAGCTCGACGCCGTCGATGCCGGGCATGCGCACGTCGGTGACGACGCAGCCGACGCGCTCGGGCTCCGCCGCCAGGAAGGCGGTCGCGGAATCGTGGACGCGGACGGTCAGCCCGTCGGTCGCCAGCAGGAAGGCCAGCGCCTGACGCACCGCGAGATCGTCGTCCACGATGTGCACGGGCGCGTCACTCGACATGAGCCATCTCCTCGCGGTCGAAGGTGCGCAGGGTGAAGCGGAAGGTCGTCCCGCCGTCCGGACCGGGTCCGGCCTGGATCTTGCCGCCGTGGGCCTCGACGATCGTCCGGCAGATCGACAGGCCGACGCCCATGCCGTTCGCCTTCGTCGTCACGAAGGGCTGGAAGAGCTGCTCGGCGATCTCGGGCGCGATGCCGGTCCCGGTATCCGACACGCGCACCTCGACCAGGCCCTCGGCGGGCAGCGCCCGCGTGGCGACGGTCAGGTCGCGCCGGGCGACGTCCTGCATGGCCTCGATCGCGTTGCGGATGAGGTTGAGCAGGACCTGCTGCACCTGGATCCGGACCGCCATCACGAGGGGCGCGTCCGGGTCGAGATCGAAGCGGACGCGCACGCCCTTCTCCTTGGCGCCGACGAGGGCCAGGGCGCTCGCTTCCTCGATCAGCTTCGGCAATCCCTCGATGTGGCGCTCGCTCTCGCCGCGCGACACGAAATCCCGCAGGTGCCGGATCACCTGCCCGGCTCTCAGGGCTTGGTCGGCCGCCTGGTTCACCGCGTCGGCGAGCAGGGGCACCTCGGGACCCTCCATGCGCCCGAGGAGGCGGCGGCAGCCCTTCAGGTAGCTCGCGATCGCCGTCAGGGGCTGGTTGATCTCGTGGGCCAGGGTCGAGGCCATCTCGCCTAGGGCGGTGAAGCGCGACATGTGCACCAGCTCGGACTGCAGCTCCTGCAGGCGCGTCTCGGTCTCGTTCCGCTCGGTGAGGTCGCGGATGAAGCCGGTGAAGTAGCGCTCGCCGCCCGAGCGCATCTCCCCGACCGACAGCTCCATGGGGAAGGTGGAGCCGTCCTTGCGCTGGCCGACCACGACGCGGCCGATGCCGATGATCCGGCGCTCGCCCGTCCGGAGGTAGCGGGCCATGTAGGCGTCGTGCTGGCTGCGGTACGGCTCCGGCATCAGCACGCTGACGTTCCGCCCGACCATCTCGTCCGAGCCGTAGCCGAACTGGCGCACGGCGGCCGCGCTGAACGACTTGATCTGCGCCTGCTCGTCGATGACGATCATCGCATCGGGCACCGTGTCGAGGATCGAGCGCAGGTGTGCCTCGCGCGCCCGCAACTCCTCGTCGGCCTGCTTCTGCGCGTGGATGCTGAAGACCACGCCCCGGTGCCGGCACGGCCGGCCGCCGGCATCGACCTGCACGCGCCCGCGCGAGCGCAACCAGTGAACGCGTCCATCGGGATGCACGGCGCGGAAGTCGATCTCGTAGCTTCCGCCGTCCGTCAGCGCGCGCCCGATCGCCGCCGCCCGGGCGGCGCGGTCGTCCGGGTGAACGCGCGCTTGGATCTCGTCCAGGGTGGTGAGACGGTCCGGCGGCACGCCGAACAGGCGGATGCAGGACGGGAGGATCGTGACGCGCCCGGTCGGGATGTCGAGGGCCCAGCCGCAGATGCCGGCCTCGTCCAGCGTCAGCCGCAGGCCGTCGGCGTCGAAGGGGCCGCCGTCGCCGGTGGCGGGCGCGTATGGGTGTTCATCCGTCGTCATGTCAGTCGCGCGCGGGGGGGACGGCACCGTCATCCGTCCGGGTCGTCGGCGCCCGTCTTACACCGCCGGTTGCATCAGCAAACAGCCGGGGGGCGCGCGTGCGCGCCGCAGCGGCTCACGGCGTCGCCGTCGCGCCCCGCTTCCGCGCGGTGACTTGCCGAAGCAGGCGTCCGAGCTGCTCGGCCGAGTAGGGTTTGTATAGGACCGAGAATCCGTGCGCGCCGTCCTGCGCGAGGACGTGGCTGTAGCCTGAGGCCAGGAGCACCGGAAGCCGCGGCATCCGGCGCCTGAGTTCCTGCGCGAGGGCCAGCCCGCCCATCCCCGGCATCACTACGTCCGAGAACACGACGTCGAACTCCGTTCCCTCGGGTCCGAGCCGGTCCAAGGCTTCCTCGGCATTCGCCGCCCAGGTGGTCTCGTAACCGAGATCTTCCAGAATCTGCGTGGCGAAGGTGCCGACCTCGACGTTGTCCTCCACCACCAGAACGCGCTGGCCGGAACCGATGGGGGAGGCCGGCTCCGCGGGGGCTACGGCGGCGTACGGCGCGGACTCGGCCGCGACTTCGGGCAGGTAGAGCGTGAAGGTCGTCCCCGCGCCGAGCACGCTCTCGACCGCGACATCGCCGCCGGACTGCTTCGCGAAGCCGAATACCTGGCTCAGGCCCAGGCCCGTCCCCTTGCCGACCTCCTTGGTGGTGAAGAACGGCTCGAAGATCCGGTCCAGCACGTTCGGGGCGATGCCGGAGCCGGAATCGGTGAGCGCGATCGCCGCGAACGGCCGCGCGCTCGCCGCGTGCCCGCGGATCGCCGGCAGAGGGCAGGTGCAGGTCAATCGCAGCGTGAGGGTGCCCTCGCCGTCCATCGCGTCGCGCGCGTTGACGGCGATGTTCACCAGCGCCGTCTCGAACTGGCTCAGGTCGGCGCGCACGGCGCAGGAGACTTCCGGGATCGCGGTGACGACCCGGATCCGCGCGCCCGTCACCGTGTCGAGCAGCTCGGCCACGGCCCGCAACCGGTCGCCGAGGTCGAAGACCTGCGGGTCCAGGGTCTGGCGGCGGGCGAAGGCGAGAAGCTGGCCGGTCAGCTTGGCGGCGCGATCGACCGTGTCGGACACCGCGTCGAGGTAGCGGGCCTTGCGCGCCTCGGGCAGCTCGGGCCGGCGCAGGAAGTCGACGGACGAGCGGATGATGGTCAGCAGGTTGTTGAAGTCGTGCGCCACGCCGCCGGTGAGCTGGCCCACGGCCTCCATCTTCTGCGACTGGCGCAGCGCCTCCTCGGTCTTGAGCAGCTCTCCGGTGCGCTCGGCGACACGGCTCTCCAGGGTCTCGTTCAACTCGCGCAGGCGGTCTTCCGCCAGCTTGCGGTCGTGGATGTCGGTCGATGTCCCGAACCAGGCGGTGATGGTCCCTCCGGGATCGCGCAGCGGTTCGGCCCGGGCCATGTACCAGCGATACGCGCCGTCGTGCCGCCGATAGCGCACCTCGATCTCGTATGTGACACCGCGCTCGCGCGCGTCCGCCCAGACCGCCGCCGTCCGCGCGCGATCGTCCGGATGCACCGCCTCGATCCAGCCATCGGGCAGCGACGCCTGCGTGTCGAGGCCGGTATACGCGCACCAGCGGTCGTTCAGGTAATGCAGCCGGCCGTCCGGCGAGGCGAACCAGACGAAGGCCGGCACGACGTCGGTCAGCGTGCGCAGCCGCGCCTCGGCCTCGCGGCGCTCGTCGATGTCGATGACCGAGCCGAAATAGCCGAGGAACGCGCCGTCGGAGGCGAACCGCGGCGACGCGGCGTCGAGCGCCCAGCGGTACCGGCCGTCCCCGTCCCGGAGGCGGTATTCGAGGCGGAACGACGCTCGGTCGGCGTTCGCCGCCAGGAACACCTGCTCGGAGTGGGCGCGGTCGTCGGGATGGATCGCGTCCAGCCAGCCGAGGCCGAGCGCCTCGGCCTCCGCCTGCCCGGTGAACTCGTACCAGCGCCGGTTGAGGTAGATGCACGCCCCGGTCTCGTCGGTGATCCAGGTCATCACCGGCGCGTCGTCCGCCATGGCGCGGAAGCGGGCCTCGCTCTCCCTGAGCCGCGCGTCGGCCTCGTGGCGGAACGTGACGTCGCTGGCCATCCCGAACCACTCGGTGACGGTCCCGTGCCGATCGATCAGCGGCACCGCGCGCGACAGCGTCCAGCCGACGCCGCCGTCGGCGCGCCGGACCCGGTGCTCGAGTTCGAACAGGCCCTTGCGGCTGACCGCGTCGTTGACGGCGGCCATGACCTCGGACCTGTCGGCCGGATCGACGTAGCGGTCGAGCCAGCGCACGCTCGGCTCCGCCATGTCGGACAGGAAGCCGCGGCCGTGGAGCTGGCGCATCTCCTGCCAGTCCGGGCTCATGCGGTAGACCACGTCGGAGGTCGCGTGGACCAGGGCGCGGAGCCGCGCCTCGCTGAGCCGCAGGCTCGCCTCCGCGCCGACACGCTCGATATGCGCCCAGCAGCGCTCGGTCGCTTCGCGGATGAGCGCGAGCTCGGCGCGCGACCAGCGGTGAGGCCGCGCGTGGTGGACGGCCATCAGGGCGGCGAGCCGTCCGTCCTTCACCAGCGGCATGCAAATGGTGGCCGCGATCCCGATCGCCCGGAAGGCCTCGGCCTCGTGCGGGGCGAGCTCGGCGGCGTTGTCGTTGATGATGAGCGGCCGGCCGGCATTGAGTTCCTGGACGGCCAGGGCGCCGAAATCGGCGAGGCTGTAGTGCCCGAGGATCGAGGGCGCCGTCGGCACGTGCCAGTTGCCGCGGATGGTGAAGCCGTCGCCGTCCGGATCCATGTCGGCGTAGGCGCAATTCGACAGGTTCAGGTGTGCGTCGACGCAGCGCGTGGTGATCTCCAGGATCGTGCCGGCGTCGCGGGCGTTCGCGGTTGCCTGGCCCAGCTGGTCGAGGAAGCCGAGGCGGCTCTCGTTCTCGGCGATCCGACGCTCGCTGAGGACGCGCTCGGTGATGTCGCGCACCGTGGCGAGCGTGCCGATCGGCGTCCCGTCGTCGTCTAGGATGGGCGTGTAGTCGAGGTCCATCCAGACCGTCTCCGGACGCCCGTGTCGCCAGAGCTCCAGTTCCTGGGCGCGGAAGCTGAGCGGACGACCGGCCAGGCCGCTGGCGATCACGTGCGCGTTGAAGGCGCGGGCTTCCGGCCAGAGTTCCAGGAGACGCCCGCCGAGGGCCTCCGGATGGCGCGGGCCGCAGACCTCCGCGTAGCCCCGGTTGTAGACCAGGATCCCGTCGATTCCCCAGATCGCCACCGTCGGGACCGGCGAGAGCAGCAGGGTCTGGACGATGGTCCGGACGGGCGCGGGCCAGGAGGCGATGGCCCCGAGCGGCGTCGCCGCCCAGTCATGACCGCGGATCAGGTCGCCGAGATCCCCGCCTCCGACCGGAGACCAGTTCTGCGGGACGGCCGCGCGCGTCATCGATGCGAATACCGAAACCGTTCCATCGCGGCGCTTGTCGACGCGCGGGCGCGCATCGTCAACATCCGCCGGGCCGGGCCGCGGGGTCCGGACGTTTCCTCCCGGAGGTGAATCCGCTAGGCGTGAAGGCCGGTTCAGAGCGCGCCTTCGCTTTTCGGCATCGTTCGCGCGTTCGCACCGAAACCGGTTTCGTTTTCGCCGCGCGGAGGTCTGAAGGCATGCTCTCGGAGCGTCAGAACGCGATCATGGACGTCGCCCGGACCGAGGGGCGCGTCTCGGTCGATGCCCTGTCCGGCCGGTTCGCGGTCAGCGTGCAGACCATCCGGAAGGACCTGAACGACCTGTGCGACGCGCGCCTCCTCTCGCGCATCCACGGCGGGGCGGTGCTCGGCGCGGGCGCCGAGAACCTCGACTACGAGGCACGCAACGCGATCGCGGCGCCCGAGAAGGCGGCGATCGCGCGCGCGGCCGCCGACCTGATCCCGGACCGCTCCTCGCTGTTCATCAATATCGGCACCACCACCGAGGCCGTCGCCCGGGCGCTGCTGAGCCATTCCGGCCTCATGGTGATCACCAACAACCTCAACGTCGCGCTCGCCCTGCGGCCCAGCCCGGAGATCGAGTGCATCGTGGCGGGTGGCCTGATCCGCCGCTCGGACGGGGGGATCGTCGGGGAGGCGGCGGTGGATTTCATCCGCCAGTTCAAGGTCGATTTCGCGGTGATCGGGGCCTCGGCGATCGACGAGGACGGGGCCCTCCTCGACTTCGACTATCGCGAGGTCCGGGTCGCGCAGGCGATCATCGCCAACGCCCGCCACGTCGTGCTGGTCGCCGATTCCACCAAGTTCGAGCGCAGCGCGCCGGTCCGGCTCGCCCAGCTCAGCCAAGTCGGCACCTTCGTGACCGATCGCTGCCCCAGCGATACGCTGCGCGACCTGTGCCGCGCGTCCGGAGTGCGGCTCGTCGAAACCGGTCGCTGAGCGTATTGGTTTCGATTGACTTTCCTTTGGTTTCGTATTCAATTCCTCTGCTTTCGCAGCCGCGCGTCCGACGCCGCGGCACGAGAGGGGGAGGATCATGCGGACGTTCGACGTGGCCGTCATCGGCGGGGGGATCAACGGCTGCGGCATCGCGCGGGACGCGGCCGGCCGGGGATACTCGGTGTCGCTGACCGAGCAGAACGATCTCGGCAGCGGCACCTCGTCATGGTCGACCAAGCTGATCCACGGCGGCCTGCGCTATCTGGAGCACTACGAGTTCCGCCTCGTGCGGGAGGCGCTGGCCGAGCGCGAGGTGCTCTGGGGGATCGCGCCCCACATCGTGCGCCCGCTGCGCTTCGTCCTGCCGCTCCACGCGGGCCTGCGTCCGGCCTGGCTGCTGCGGATCGGCCTGTTCCTCTACGACCATCTCGGCGGCCGCAAGCGCCTGCCCGGCACGCGCCCCGTGGACCTCTCCGGCCCCATCGGCGCCCCGCTCAAATCCGATTTCCGGCGCGGCTTCGAGTACTCTGACGCGCGCGTCGACGACACGCGCCTAGTGGTGCTCAACGCGCGCGACGCCGAGGCGCGGGGCGCCGAGATCGCGGTGGGGACCCGCGTCGTTTCGGTCCGGCGCGAGGGCGATCTCTGGCGCATCGTTCGGCGCGAGCTTCGGACCGGCCGCGAGGAGGAGATCGCCGCGCGCTTCCTCGTCAACGCAGCCGGCCCCTGGGTCGACCGGGTGATCCAGGGTCCGCTCGGCCGGAGCGAGGCCAAGCACGTGCGCCTCGTGCAGGGCTCGCACATCGTGATGCGCAAGCTCTACGACCACGACCGGGCCTTCATCTTCCAGAACGCGGACGGACGCATCATCTTCGCGATCCCCTACGCGAACGACACGACGCTCGTCGGCACGACGGACCGTGACTTCTCCGGCGATCCCGCCGACGCGGCGATCACCGAGGAGGAAATCAAGTATCTCCTGAGCGCAGCCAGCGAGTACTTCGCGACGCCGCTTCGCAGGGACGACATCGTCTGGACCTTCTCGGGGGTGCGCCCCCTCTACGACGATCACGCCTCCGCGGCGCAGGAGGCGACGCGCGACTACGTGCTGAAGACGGACGGCGCGGCCGGCGAGGCGGCGGTGCTGAACATCTTCGGCGGCAAGATCACCACCTACCGCAAGCTGGCCGAGGATGCCCTGAAGGAGATCGGTCAGCGCCTCGGGGCGCGCGGCCGCTCGTGGACCGGAGGCGCCGCGCTGCCGGGCGGCGATTTCCCGGTGGACGGGGTGGCCGAGCTCGAGGCGCGCCTCGCCCGCACCGCGCCCCGGCTCGGCGCCGCCACGGCCCAGCGCATGGTGGCCGCCTACGGGACGGACGCGCTGCGCATCGCCTCGAATCTGGGACCCGATCTGGGACACGGCCTCCACGAGGGCGAGCTGCGCTGGATGATGGACCGGGAATGGGCCCGCACCGCCGAGGACGTTCTCTGGCGCCGGTCGAAGCTCGGTCTCGCCTTCTCGCCCGACGAGGTCGAGGCGCTCCGAGCGCGGATCGCGGCCATGACCGGCCGCACCGACGGTGCGATGGCCGCCGCCGTCTGAGACCGGCAAGGACGCAGCGAGACCGAGAGACGGCGACCCGGCCGAGCCGGAGAGGCGCCGCATCACAGGAGGAAACGATGCCGCGACCGGACCATGCCGTCCACCATCGCCACAGGTCGAGACCGGACGCGCGGATCGCGCGTCGGCGCGCCGATACGGCGCGACGCTGAGCGCTGCACCTCAGCACCCCGTCCAATCCGAGATGCGCCCGGGATGAGCCCGGGTTCATCCGCGGTCTCAAGCACCAAGGCGCGCCATGATCGGCTTTCTCGCTCCCGCGGCCCACCGGCCACCCATTCAGACGGATCGCGTCGATCCGACCTACCGCAAGCTGCGCTGGCAGATCTTCGCGGGCATCTTTCTCGGCTATGCGGGCTATTACCTGCTGCGCAAGAACTTCTCGCTGGCCATGCCCTACCTCGTCGAGCAGGGCTACAGCCGCGGTGAGCTCGGCACCGCGCTCTCCGCCGTCGCCATCGCGTACGGCCTGTCCAAGTTCCTGATGGGCATGGTCTCGGACCGCTCCAACCCGCGCTACTTCCTGCCGATCGGCCTCGTGCTCTCGGCGCTGGTGATGTTCCTGTTCGGCTTCGTGCCGTGGGCGACATCCAGCGTCGGCATCATGTTCGTGCTGCTGTTCCTCAACGGCTGGTTCCAGGGCATGGGCTGGCCCCCGAGCGGCCGCACGATGGTGCACTGGTGGTCCCAGAAGGAGCGCGGCGGCGTCGTCTCGGTCTGGAACGTGGCGCACAATGTCGGCGGTGGCCTGATCGGCCCGCTCTTCCTGCTCGGCTTGGCCTGGTTCAACGACTGGCACGCGGCGTTCTACGTGCCCGCCGCCGTGGCGCTCGGCGTCGCGGTCTTCGCCTTCATCACCATGCGCGACACGCCGCAATCCTGCGGGCTGCCCTCCGTGGAGGCCTGGAAGGACGATTATCCGGACGGCTACGACGCGAACCACGAGCGCGAGTTCTCCACGCGCGAGATCTTCGTCGAGCACGTGCTGAAGAACCGGATGCTCTGGTACATCGCCTTCGCCAACGTCTTCGTCTACCTGCTCCGCTACGGCGTGCTGGACTGGGCGCCGACCTACCTGAAGGAGGCCAAGCACTTCTCGGTCGACAAGACCTCCTGGGCCTACTTCCTCTACGAGTGGGCCGGCATTCCCGGTACCCTTCTCTGCGGCTGGCTGTCCGACAAGCTGTTCCGCGGCAACCGGGGCGCGACGGGCGTGGTGTTCATGTTCGGCGTCATGGCGGCGACGCTGGTCTACTGGCTCAATCCCGAGGGCAATCCGGGCGTCGACCTCGCGGCCCTGATCTGCATCGGCTTCCTGATCTACGGGCCGGTGATGCTGATCGGCCTTCAGGCCCTCGAGCTCGTGCCGAAGAAGGCGGCCGGGACGGCGGCGGGCTTCACGGGCCTGTTCGGGTATCTCGGCGGCTCCGTCGCGGCGAGCGCGCTGGTCGGCTACACGACCGACCATTACGGCTGGAACGGCTGCTTCATTCTCCTGCTGGCGGCCTGCGTCCTCGCCATCGTCTGCCTGTCGCTGACCCTGCGGCACAGCAGCACCGCGGTCGCGCAGCCTGCCTGAGCGGCGGTTTCCGGGCACGGCAGGGATGCTCAGGCTTCCTGCCGGCCCGTGCCGGTGCGATCGGGACGGGCGCCCGGAGCGGCCGTCCCGGCGCCGAGCGTGACGATCGGATCCTTCCGCCGGTCGTCAGGCCGTCACATCGCCCCGAGCGCCCGCGGGAGCCACAGGGACAGGGCGGGCCAGTAGGTCACCAAGACCAGGAAGGCCAGCATCGTCAGCAGCCAGGGCAGCACCGCGACGGTCAGCTCGGAGATGCCCATATGGGCGATCCCGCTCGCCACGTAGAGGTTGAGCCCGACCGGCGGGTGGCACAGGCCGACCTCCATGTTGACCGCCATGATGATCCCAAAATGGATCGGGTCGATCCCGAGCTTGACCGCGATCGGGAACAGGATCGGCGCCATGATCAGCAGGATCGAGGACGGCTCCATCACGTTGCCGGCGATCAGCAGGATGATGTTGACGACGAGCAGGAAGACCAGCGGGCTGAAGTTCATGGCGATCAGCCACGCCGCCATCGTCTGCGGGATGTTCTCCGACGTCATCAGGAACGAGAACAGCACCGCGTTGGTGATGATGTAGAGCAGCATCGCGCTCATGTTGGCGGACGCGAGAAGCACGCGGGGCACGTCCGACAGCTTCAGGTCCCGGTAGACGAACACCGCGATGACGAAGGCGTAGACGGCCGCCGTCGCGGCCGCCTCGGTCGGGGTGAAGATGCCGGCGTAGATGCCGCCGATCACCATCACCACGAGGAACAGGCCCCAGGCGCTCTCGCGGAAGGCGCGCAGGCGCTCGGCCCAGGACGCCTTCGGCATGCGCGGATAGCCGCGGCGCTTGGCGATGACGAAGGTGACGCTCGCCAGCATCGCCGACAGGACGATGCCGGGCATCACCCCGGCGAGGAACAGGTTGCCGATCGAGGAATTCGTCGACACCCCGTAGAGCACGAGGATGATCGAGGGCGGCACGAGGATGCCGAGCGCTCCCGAGGTGGTGATCACCCCGGCGCCGAAGCGCCGTGGGTAGCCCTCCGCCACCATGGCGGGCAGGATGATCGAGCCGATCGCCACCACGGTCGCCACGCTCGACCCTGACACGGCGGCGAACAGCGCGCAGGCGACCACGCCGGCGAGGCCGAGGCCGCCCGGCCAGTGCCCGACGAGGGAGGTCGTGAAGGCGATCATCCGCCGCGCCACGCCGCCATGGGCCAGGAAGTTGCCGGCGAGGATGAAGAACGGGATCGCCATGATCGAGAAGTTCTCGATCCCGGTGAACAGCTTGAGCGCGACGCTCTCGATCGGCACCTGCGTGAGGGTGAACAGGAAGGTCAGCACCGTCAGGCCGAGCGCGATCGAGATCGGCATGCCGGTGAGCATGAGGGCGATGAGCAGCCCGAAGATGATCAGGCCGCTCATGCGGGGCCTCCCTCGCGGCCGAGCTGGATCGGGTCGACACCCTCGACGGTCGGGACGCCGTCGACATGGGCGTGATCGCGGGCGGGCAGATGCCCGGTCTTCCAGTAGCTCCACGCGACCTGCAGGAAGCGGAAGCACATCAGGTAGGAGCCGAGCGGGATCGCAAGGTAGACGATCCAGACCGGGATCTCCATGTCGGGCGTCGTCTGGTCGGTGTGGCCGATGCGCCAGACGAAGTTCGTGCCGAGCGTGCCGACGATTCCGGTGAACAGCGCGCCCGCCGCGAGGCTGACCAGGACCATCACCCGGCGCGCGCCCGGCGGCAGGCGGTTGACCAGCACGTCGACGCCGACGTGGATGCCGGTGCGCACGCCGTAGGCCGCGCCGAACTTCGCCACCCAGATGAACATGTAGATGCACAGTTCCTGCGACCAGCCGAAGTCGATCCGGTCGGTGTAGTCCTGCAGCGCCGGGATGCCGGAGAGGAACCGGTGCACCACCGTGGCGAAGGTGATGACGGTCGCGGCCGCCATCAGGGTTCCGATCAGCACCTCTTCGAGCCGATCGAGCAGTTTCAGCAACATGGTCGGTCCGGGCGCTGCTGCGGCGGGATCAGTTGTTCGGCGCCGCCTCGGCTTCCTTGTTCAGCGCCGCGACCAGATCCTTGCCGACGCGGGAGGCCATCTCGCGCTGGACCGGCGCCAGGGCCTTGCGCCACGCGGCGTTCTCGGCATCGGTCGGAGTGTAGACCTCGGTCTTGCCGGTGGCGCGGATGTCGGCGAGCGCCTTCTCATTCTGCTTGTCGGCGATCTCGTGCTCGTAGGCGGTCGCGTCCTTGATGGCGCCCTCGAGCGTGGTGCGGATGTCGGCCGGCAGCCCGTCCCAGAAGCCCTTGTTCACGATGACCGCGTAGCCGATGTAGCCGTGGTAGGTCAGCGTGGCGTGCTTCTGCACCTCGTTGAGCTTCTGGGTCGTCACGTTCGACGGCGGGTTCTCCTGGCCGTCGACCACGCCGGTCTGCAGCGCCTGGTAGAGTTCGGAGAAGGCGAGCACCTGCGGCAGCGCCCCGAGCTGCTTGAACTGCGCCTCCAGAACCTTCGAGGACTGGATCCGGAACTTCAGGCCCTTCACGTCCTCGGGGGCGTGCATCGGCTTGTTGCCGGTGAGGATCTTGAAGCCGTTGTCCCAGTAGCCGAGGCCCTTGATCCCCTTGGTCTCGAGCTTCTTGAACAGGCCCTGGCCGATCGGCCCGTCCTGGACGCGCCGCAGCACCTGCTCATTGGGGAAGATGTAGGGCAGGTCGAAGGCCTCGAACTCCTTCACGCCGAGGGGCCCGAACTTGCTCGTGGACGGCGCCAGCATCTGCACGGCGCCGAGCTGGAGCATCTCCACCTCCTCCTTGTCCTTGTAGAGCGTGCTGTTGGGGTAGATCTCGACCTTGACCGCGCCCTTGGTGCGCTCCTCGGCGAGCTGCTTGAACCGCTCGGCGCCCTGGCCCTTGGGCGTGTCGGTGGTGGTGACGTGGCTGAACTTGATGACGATGGGGCTCTGCGCCGCGGCCGGCGTGACGAAGGCGAGCGCACACACGAGCGCACCGAGTATCCGAGCCGTCATCGCGTCCTCCCAGACCTGAGCCCGCGTCGTTGCGCGGATTGAATTTTGGATAGACTTGCAGGTGAGCGCGGTGGCGACAAGCGCGAAAGTGCGACGCCGGGGGGAAGATGTCGCCCGCACAAACGTTTCGGTCTTGATGCGGGCGGCAATGGGACCGGGCCCCGACGCGTCAGGTCCTGTCGCGCCCCCCGATGAAAGCCTGCACGGCCTCCCGATGCTCGGGCGTCGCGGTGACGACGGCGTAGTGGGAGGAGATCAGGTCGAGGTTGGTGCGCAGGTCGTTGCGCATGCCCTGGTAGACCGCGCGCTTGATCAGGCTCAGCGTCAGCGGCGGCGCCTTGGCGATTTTCCGCGCCAGCGCCGCCACGGCCGGCATCAGGTCCGCGTCGGCGTGGACGCCATTGACGAGGCCGATCCGCAGGGCCTCGTCGGCATCGACGAAATCGCCGGTGAAGAACAGCTCCAGCGCCTTCGCGGTCCCGACAAGGCGGGGCAGGAAATGGGCGCCGCCCGCGCCGGGGACGAGGCCGACCCGCACGTAGGTCTCGGCGAAGCGGGCGCTCCTGGCGGCGAAGCGCAGGTCGCACATCAGGGCGAGGTCGAGGCCGGCACCGGTGGCCACGCCGTTCAGGGCGGCGATCACCGGCTTGTCGAGATCCTCCAGCGTCAGCGGGATGCGCTGGATCCGCCCGTAAAGCTCCTCCTTGCGTCGTGCCGGCGGCTGGTCGAGGCGCTCGCCCATCTCGACGATGTCGCCGCCGCTGCAGAAGGCCGAGCCCGCGCCGGTCACCACCACGACGCGGATCGCCGCGTCGGTGCGGCAGCGCTGCAGGGCCTCCGTCCAGGCCTCGATCATCGGGAAGGTGAAGGCGTTCTTCCGCTCGGGCCGGTTCAGCGTGATGGTCGCCACCCCGTTGGCGACGGAGAACAGCAGGTCCTCGCCGGCGTCCTGTGTCTCGGCTTCAGCATTCATCGGGCGGCCTCCAGTGGCGCAGCATCGGAACTGTCCGGCGCGTCGATCAGGGCGGCGATCTCCGCCGGGTCGAGCCCGGCCTCGGCCAGGACCTCGGCGGTGTGCTCGCCGTGCCGGGGGGCGTGGCGGCGGATCGCGAAGCGGCTGCCGCTGAACGAGACCGGCCGGCGCATGGTGCGGTAGCGCCCCTCGCTCGGATGCTCGGCGCTGCCGAAGAAGCCCACCGCCTTCAGGTGCGCGTCCTCCGGCAGGTCCTCCAGGCCGAGGACCGGCATGCACGGGATGCTCACCGAGTCGCAGAACGCCACCCATTCGGCGGTGGTCTGGCGCGCCGCCTCCTCCTCGACCAGCGCGTAGAGGATCTCGATGTTCTCCACCCGCACGGCGAGCGGCGCGAAGCGGGGATCGTCCACGAACTCGAGCCGGCCGGTGTGGATGAAGAAGTCGCGCCAGTTCCGGTCCGAGTAGGGCAGGATACAGGCGTGGCCGTCCCGGGTCCGGTAGGGCTTGCGCCGCGGGCTCAGGACCCGGTTGAAGCCCGGCGGACCGAGCGGCGGCTCGAAGGCGTAGCCGACCATGTGCTCGACGAAGTTGAACTCCACCATGGTCTCGAACATCGGCACCTCGACCGCCTGCCCACCGCCGCCGGCCCGGCGCTCGTAGAGGGCGGCGAGGATCGCGCAGGCGATGGCCTGCCCGGCGATCTTGTCGCACAGCACCGTGGGCAGGTACCCGGGCTGGCCGGTGACGGTTGTCTGCAGGGCCGCGAGGCCGGAGCCCGCCTGGATCAGGTCGTCGTAGGCCGCCTTGTGGGCGTAGGGGCCGTCGGCCCCGAACCCGTAGGCTCCGCAGAAGACGATGTCGGCCTTGAGCGCGCGCACCCGCTCGTAGCCGTAGCCCAGTCGCAGGATCGCGTCGGGCCGCATGGAGTGGACGAAGACGTCGGCCGTGGCGATCAGCCGGTCGAGGGCGGCCCGCGCCGCCGGCCGCTTCAGGTCGAGGCGGACGCTGCGCTTGTTGCGGTTGAGGTGCAGGAAGTTGCCGCCCATCCCGGGGCCCCGGGCCGGCCGGTAATGCCGGAAGGAATCGCCCTCCGGCGTCTCGATCTTGATTACGTCGGCGCCGAGATCGGCCAGGATATGCGTCGCCGAGGGCCCCATGATCACGCTGGTCAGGTCGACCACCCGCACGCCCGCGAGCGGGCCGGCCGTGTTCGTCTCGGTGGAGTGAGTTTCGGCGGAGTGATCCGGCACGCCTGTCTCCCCTGTCACCCGGCGCCGCCGCGCAGGCGGACCAGCATCGGCCAGAGGGCCGCGCCGCCGCCCGCGCAGACCGCGCGCCCGATCCGCTCCTGCCAGAGGGCGTCGGATCCGAACTCGTCGCGCCAGGACCAGAGCCGCCGCGTCGCGCGGTGGAGCGGGTGCTCCTGGGTGAAGCCCATGGCCCCGTGGATCTGGTGGCCGATCGCCGCGACGTGGCCCGCCGCCTCGCCGCAGCGCGCCTTCGCGATGGCGGTGGCGAGGACGAAGCGCGGATCGCCCCAGCAGGCGGAAGCGAGGTCGGCGGCCGCGCTCGCCGCCGCGACCTCGCCCGCCGCCTCGGCCAGCATGTGCTGGATCGCCTGGAACTTGGCGAGCGGCCGGCCGAACTGCTGCCGCTCCTGCGCGTGATCGAGGGCCGAGCCGAGGCAGGTCTCCAGGGCGCCCACCATCTGCTGCGCCCGGACCCAGGCGCCGACGGCCTCGACGGAGGGCACGCCCGCGCCGGTCGCCCAGCCCGGCGCGGCGCGGACATCCTCGGCCAGGACGGTGTGGCCGGTCAGATCGAGCGTGTCGCGCGGCTCGCCCGCGAGATTGTGGTGCGTGTCACGGATCGTCTCGGGGGCGGCGATCCGCACGAGGTGCGGGACGCCGGCCGCGTCGACGGCGTCGAGGAGCAGGGCCGCGACCGAACCGCCCCAGGGCACCTGCGCGACCCGTCCGTCCAGGGCGAACCCCTCCGCGTGGGGCGCGATCCGCACGGGGCCACCGCCCGGGACCAGCGACAGGGCATCTTCGGCCACCTGTCCCCCCGCGGCAGCCCAAAGCGCCGCGCCCGCGACGGTCTCCGGCAGGGGCAGGGGGAGGGCGGCCCGGCCGCAACGCCGGATCAGCCGGGCCGCGGTCGTGGCGGCGAGACCGATCCCGCCCTCCGCCTCGGGCACCAGCGCCAGCGGCAGGCCGCTCGCGGCGAGCGCCGTCCAGAGATCCGCCGGCCAGAGATTTGCCGCCCTTGCGGCCGCGCCCGCGGCCCCGTCGCAGGCCGCCAGCAGCGCCGGCGTGAGGTGCTGGGCGAGCAGCCGCTCGACCTGATCGAGGACGATCCCGTCGACCGCGTCGCCGGCCTCGGCGTGCTCCATCCGGCTCATCGCAGCCCCAGCCCCCGGGCGATGACGCCGCGCAGGACCTCGCGGGTGCCGCCGCGCAGCGTGAAGGACGGTGCCCGCAGGGTCACGCCGCCCAGAGCCTCGCGGAAGGCGTCGCCCTGCGCGGTGAGGCTCGGCTCGACCGGCACCAGCCGCCGGGCGATCTCCGGCACCGCGCGCTCGAAGCTGTTGCCGACATCCTTGACGAGCGCCGCCTCGACGCCCGGCACGACGCCCTGGTCGAGGAGGCGCGCAACCGAGGCCGACATCCCGAGGAGCGCTGTGAGCTGCGCCACCATTCGCCCGGTCTCGACCGCCTGGAACCGGTCCGGCTCCGGCCCGATCCGGTCGACGAGTTCGACGAGCAGCCGGTAATCCGACAGGAAGCGGTCGGGGCCCGAGCGCTCGAAGGCGAGCTCCTCGGTGACGAGACCCCAGCCCGCGCCCTCGGCGCCGACCCGCATCGCGTCGGGGACGCGGTGATCGGTGAAGAACACCTCGTTGAACTCGTGATGGCCCGATAGGTCGAGGATCGGCCGCACCGTCACCCCGGGGGCCGCCATGTCGACGATGAGCTGGGTCAGCCCGCCGTGCCGGTCCGGCCCCGGCTCGCCGGTCCGGACCAGGGCTAGCAGGTAGTCGACCTGATGGGCGTTCGTCGTCCAGATCTTGGAGCCGTTGATCACCCAATCGTCGCCGTCGCGGACCGCGCGGGTCCGGACGGCGGCGAGGTCCGAGCCGGAATTCGGCTCGCTCATGCCAATGCCGAAGGCGCACTCGCCCCGGCAGATCCGCGGCAGGATCGCCCGCTTGGCCGCCTCGGTGCCGTGCCGCAGGATCTGCGGGCCCGACTGGCGGTCGGCGATCCAGTGCGCGCCGCAGGGGGCGCCGGCCGCCAGCATCTCCTCGGTGACGACGAAGCGGACGAGGCCGGAGCGGCCGTGGCCGCCATAGGCCTCCGGCATTGTCAGGCCGATGAGGCCCGCGGCCCCCGCCCGCCGGCTGAAGGCGGCGTCGAAGGTCGTCCACGAGGTCCGGTGCGGGACGAAATGCCCGGCCGCCCGTTCCGCGTCGAGGAAGGCGCGGACGGACGCGCGGGCGGCCTCGGCCTCGGGCGGGAGCGGCTCGGCGCTGAAGCGGAAACTGTGCATCGGGGCTCCCTGAGCGGCGGGACGGGCTGGCGGCGCCGAATCCGCGGCGCTCAGCTGCCGTCGCGGCCCTCGAGGCCGGGGAAGAAGATCTCCTGCCAGTCGCCCGGCACCTTCCGCAGGAAGCCCTGCGTCGCCATCGCCTTGGCGAGGGCGACCATTCCCTTCGGGGCCACGTCGTAGACGATGGAACCGTCGGTCAGGATCGCCTCAACTTGCGCGCGGTCGATCTGAACCTGCTCCGAGGCGAGATAGATCGACGCCGCGCGCTTGGGGTCGCTGCGGATCAGCGCCACCGCATCCTCCATCCCGGCGCGGATCGCCTGCGCGACCTTCGGGTTCGCGTCGACAAACCCCTGCTTCGCGTTCAGGGTCGCGGCGGTGATGTCGCCGCTGCCGATCAGGCCGGTCGAGGTCATGACCGTCCGGATCTTCGGATCCGCCTGCAGCACCTGGGTGAAGGGCGGCGTCGCGAAGTAGCCGGCGATGCCCTGTCCGGCGCGCATCGCCGCGGTGGCGTCCGGATGGGGCAGGCTTACCATCAGCGCGTCGGCCTTGGCCGATCCGCCGAGCTGCTGGGCCGCCGCGACCCGCAGCAGGATCGCCTGAGGCGAGTTGAAGGCCGGGACCGCGATCTTGTCGCCGAAGGTGAAGTCCTTCAGTGCGGTCACGCCGGGCTTGCCGGTGAACAGCGTGTAGACGACCGAGCTCAGGGCGGTGAGGCTCTTGATCTGCTGGCTCCCGCGGGTCTTGTCCCAGGCGATCAGGGCACCGGCTGAGCCGAGGGTGCCAAGCTCGACGCTGTCGGAGAGCAGCGCGTCGTTCATCGCCGTCGAGCCGCTGAAGCGGGTCAGCGTGACCGACAATCCGTCGAGCCCCGCCGCCTTGGCGCGTTTGTCGAACAGCCCCTCGCTCTGCGCGATCATCACCGGCAGGTAGACGAGGCCGTATTGCAGGCCGATGCGGACAGAGGCCGTCTCGGCCCGCGCCGCCCCGCCGAGGGCCGGGAGCATCAGCGCGGCGGCGAGGAGGCGCGCGGCGACGGCCGCGTGGCGGAGCGACATCGGCATTCCTCCCGAGCAGGGCCGCGCTTGCCGCGCGGTCTCCCGGTGCCGGTCAGTCAGACGAGTCCGACACCGCACACGAGTAGGGCAGAGCGCGCACCCGGCATCAACCGCCATCGCCCATATGCTGAGGAATATCACATATATGATGGGAGACGCCGGGCATGCCGGATCTATAGTGCCGGCGAGCGGCGCGGGCTGTTGGCGCGGCGGAGGAGGGAACGTGCCTGCGATGCGCCGCGATCACCACGGATCCGCGCGTGGGCGACCAGGGCCGTTTCGAGCTGTGCGGCCTCCGGGATTGTCGTTTCGCGCGTCGCGTCATGGTTGAGCGCATCGCTCCGCGGGGCACCGCGTCCACCGACCTAACGGTGGGGGCCGATCCCGCCGGTTCGGATGTGGCCCTGGTGAAGTCCGCCGGACGGGTGCTTCAGATCCTGGAGCTGTTCGACGAGATCCAGCGGGAAGCCAGGGTCTCCGAGATCGCCGAGCGGCTGAGCGTCCCGCAATCCTCGACGTCGGTGCTCCTGAAGAGCCTCGTCCGGCTCGGCTATCTCGACTACGACCCGGCGAGCCGCAGCTTCCTGCCGTCGCCCCGGGTGGCGCTCCTCGGCGCGTGGCTCGACAAGGGACCGGTGCGCGACGGCAGCCTCGTGCGCATGCTCGAGCACCTGTCGGAGCGCACGGGCGGGACGGTGATCCTCGCCGCGCGCAACGCGATCTTCTCGCAGTACGTCCACGTCCTGCAGGCGCGCACCGCCATGCGTTTCCACGTTCCGCCCGGGACGCGCCGCCTCGTCGTCTGGTCGGCGACCGGCACCGCGCTCCTCGCCGACAGCCCGGAGGCCGAGATCGGTCCGCTGGTCCGCCGCACGAACGCGGAGGCGCCGGCCGAGCAGCCGCCGATCGCGGTCGCGGCCGTCCTGACCAACCTGGCGCGGCTGCGGCGGGACGGGCACTTCCTCTCCCGCGGGCTCGTCACGCCGGGCGCCGGCTCGATCGCGGTCCCGCTGCCCCGGCGCATCGAAAGCAAGGGCCGCCCGCTGGCGGTCGCCGTGTCCGGCCTGCTCGACGAGTTCGAGCGTCGGGAAGCGGACATCGCCGCGACGATCCACGACGCGGTGGCGCGGTTCCTGCCGGAGGATCCGTCGCGGCCCTGAGGCCGGTCGCCGTCGACCCCGCCGTCACCTCCGAACCCCGCGCACGGCTGCAGATCGAGGATTGCGGGGCTGATCGGCCCGGTAGCGCGCTAGTGAGGCTCGAGGCCCTGCAGCCTCGAAGACGACCACGTGGAGACATCATCATCGTGCCCGGCGCCCCAACCGCGCGCGGCTCCGAGCCGCCCGATACGCTGCCGCGTCCGACCATCGCCGGCAACGTCGCCCTCGGCGTCACGCAGATCGTCCTGTGGGGCGGCACGTTCTTCCTCACCGCCGTCGTCTCGGACCCGATCGTCGCCGAGACTGGCTGGCCGCAGGCGATGGTGGTGGGCGCGCTCTCGCTCGCGATCTTCGTGTCGGGCCTGCCCGCGCCGTTCGTCGGCCGCATGATCCGGCGTCACGGCGGGCGGCCGGTCCTCGTAGCCGGCGCCACGATCATCGCGGCGGGCCTCGTGCTGATGGCGGTCGCGCAGTCCCTCCCGGTCTTCCTGCTCGCCTGGATGGTCGCCGGCCTCGGCATGTCGGCCGCGCTCTACGACCCGCTCTTCGCGGCAATCGGCCAAGCCTACGGCGCCGCCGCGCGCGGGGCGATGACCCAGATCGCGATCTCGTCGGGCTTCGCGGTCTCGCTCTGCTGGCCCGCCACGCGGTTCCTGGTCGATCATGTCGGCTGGCGCGGGGCCTGCCTCACCTACGCGATCCTGTCCGTCGCCCTCGTGGTCCCACTCTTCGCCTGGGCGCTGCCGGCCCGGAGCCGGGGCGCGGTCGAGCTCGCCGCGGCGCCCCGGCCCTACGAGCCGACCGGCTCGACCGAAGCGGCGCGCCTGCCGGCGGAGCGCCTGCTCGCCGTCACCTTCACGATGGCGGCGATGATCATGACCGCCACTTCGGTGCAACTGCTCAACCTGCTGCAGACGCTGGGCGTCGGCGCGACCGCCGCGGTGGCCCTGACCGGCCTGATCGGTCCCGCCCAGGTCGGCGTGCGCGTCGTCGAACTGGCCCTCGGCCGCCGCGCCCACCCGGCCTTGTCCCTGCTCCTGTCGAGCGCCAGCGTCGGGCTGGGGCTCCTGCTGCTAGCGACGATCCCGTCCCTGGCGTGGCTCGCGATGGTGCTCTACGGCGCCGGCAACGGCATGCGCACCGTCGTGCGGGGCACGCTGCCGCTGGCGCTCTACGGGCAGGGCCAGTACGCGGCGGCGATGGGCCGGCTCGCCCGCCTCCCGCTCCTCGGCCAGGCGATCACGCCCCTGGCCTGCGGCTACGTCGCGGAATGGTTCGGCCTCGTGCCGCTCTTGGAGGTGATGCTGGCCGTGGCGGCGATCAATCTCGGCCTGTCCGTCTGGGTGTTCGGCTTCGCGATGCGCCGCCCCAGCGTGCAGGCCTGATCGGACCGGGAGCCGATCACGGATCCACTCTGCAAGGTCGAGGATCGGCGTCGTCCGGCCTGTATCTTTGCCAGATTGACAGATTGTCGGACGATGTGCTCCATTCGGCCCGCGGATGAGAGGCATCCGCGAGGATGAGCCGGGTCAACCGGCCGCCCGAAGGAAACGCCCGCATGGACGCAGAGATCTACGAGATCTACGCGATCAAGTACGCGCATCATCACCGTATGGCCCGCGAGAACTTCATCGGCGGGGACATCCACGACGGCCCGATGCCGATCGATTACTTCGTCTGGGTCGTCGTCGGCGGTGGCAGGACGATCGTCGTCGATACCGGCTTCGACCGCGCGATGGCGACGAAGCGGGGCCGCAGCATCGTGCGGCCGGTCGAGGAGGGCCTGGCGCGGATCGGTGTCGACCCGCTGCGGGTTGAGGACGTCGTCCTGACCCACCTGCATTACGACCACGCCGGCAACCACGACCTGTTCCCGACGGCCCGCTTCCACGTCCAGGAACGCGAGATGGCGTTCTGCACCGGCCGGTGCATGTGCCATCCGGAGGTCCGCCACCCCTTCGCCGCCGAGGACGTGAAGGCGATGGTGGACCGCCTGTTCGAGGACCGCGTCCGCTTCCGCGAGACGACCGACACGCTGTATCCGGGGATCACCCTCCACCGGGTCGGCGGCCATTCGGACGGCCTGCAGATCGTCCGAGTCCGGACCGCGCGCGGCTGGGTCGTACTGGCCTCCGACGCCGCGCACTTCTACGCCAATATCGGTCGCCGGCTCGCCTATCCCATCGTCTACAATGTCGGCGACATGTTCGAGGGCTACCGGACGGTCCGGCATCTGGCCGAGTCCGAGGATCACATCGTCCCGGGCCACGATCCGCAGGTTCTCGCGATCTACCCGCCGGCGTCCGCGGATGTCGCCGGCTGGATCGCGCGCGTCGACCTGCCTCCGACCGCTTCACCGACCTACTGACCGGAGGATTCCATGATCGTCGAGATGCGCGTTTACTACTGCGCCCCGACCCGATTGCCGGCCCTGCTGGAGCGGTTCCGCTCCACCACGCTCGGCTTCTTCCAGAAATACGGCATCGAGCAGGTCGGCTTCTGGACCACGCTCGTCGGTCCCGACAACCACGCGCTCACCTACCTGCTCAAGTGGGAGGACATGGCCCAGCGCGAGGCGCGCTGGAACGCCTTCCAGGCCGATCCGGACTGGATCGCCGCCCGCGCCGAGACCGAGAAGGACCGGCCGATCGTCGCCCGGATCGAGAACACCTTCCTCGCCCCCACGGACTTCTCCGCCCTGCGCTGACGGGGACACGCGGCGCCGGGCAAGTCCGGCCGTCGCTCAGAGGGATATTCACGGCATGGAACAGAGAACCATCGGCGTCATCGGCCTCGGCATGATGGGCGATCCCATGAGCCGGTGCCTGGCCCGAGCGGGGCACGCGCTCCGCCTGCTCGATGCGGACGCAGGCCGGACCGACGCGCTCGCCCGGGACCTCGGCGCGGCGACGCTCACGCGGGAGAACGCGTCCGAACTCGACCTGCTGATCACGATGCTGCCGAACTCGGCCATCGTCGAGGCGGTGCTGCTCGACGAGGGGTGGGCCGACGCGCTCCCGGCCGGCGCCACCGTGATCGACATGAGCTCGTCGGAGCCGGTGCGGTCCCGCGCGCTCGGCGAGACGCTCGCCGGGAAGGGGCTCGGCTATCTCGACGCGCCGGTCTCGGGCGGCGTGCGGCGGGCGGTAGACGGAACGCTCGCGATCCTCGTCGGCGGCGCGGCGGATCTCCTCGCCCGCTGGCGGCCCGTGCTGGAGGCGATGGGCAGCTCGGTCCTGCATATCGGCCCGGCGGGATCGGGCCACGCCGCCAAGGCGCTGAACAACTTCGTCTCCGCCGCGGGCCTGCTCGCCACCGTCGAGGCGCTGCACGTGGCGCAGCGCTTCGGCATCGCGCCGGAGGCCATGACCGACGTGCTCAACGCCTCGTCCGGGCGCAGCAACACCTCCGAGAACAAGGTCAAGCAGTTCATGCTCAGCGGCAGCTTCGCCTCGGGCTTCTCGCTGAAGCTGATGGACAAGGATCTCGGCATCGCCGGGGACTTGGCCCGATCGGTCGATTACCCGCTCGGCTTCGGCCGGCACTGCATCGAGACCTGGCACGCCATCGCCGGCGAGGTCGGGCCCGCGGCCGACCACACCGAGATGTACCGCCTGCTGGCCGAAGGAGCCTGAGACGATGGCGCTCCCGGATCTCAGCCGCTTCTACATCGACGGCGCCTGGGTCGAGCCGGTTTCGGCCCGGCCGTTCCCGCTGATCGACCCCGCCACCGAGGCGGCGTTCGGCACCCTCGCGCTCGGCGATGCCGCGGATGTCGACCGGGCCGTGCGCGCGGCCCGCGCCGCCTTCCCGGCCTTCTCGGAGACGGCGCCCGCCGAACGCGTCGCGCTCCTCCGCCGGATCCTCGCGCTCTTCGAGGAGCGGTTCGAGATCTTCGCGGAGACGATCCGGCAGGAGATGGGCTCGCCCATCGGCTTCGCGCGCAAGGGGCAGGCGGCGCGGGGCCCGGCGCACCTCAACGCGCTCATCGCGGTGATGGAGCGCTTCGCGTTCGAGGAGGATCGCGGCACCACCCGGATCCGGCGCGAGCCGATCGGCGTCTGCGGCCTGATCACCCCCTGGAACTGGCCGATCAACCAGATCGTCGTGAAGATCGCCCCGGCGCTCGCGGCCGGCTGCACGATGGTGCTGAAGCCCAGCGAGTACTCGGCCGTCAGCGCGATGCTGTTCGCGCAGGTCCTGCACGACGCGGGCGTGCCGCCGGGCGTGTTCAACCTCGTGAACGGGGACGGCCCCGGTGTCGGCGCCGCGATCGCCGCGCATCCGGGGATCGACATGGTCTCGTTCACCGGGTCGACCCGCGCCGGGATCGAGATCGCCCGGGCAGCGGCCCCGACGATCAAGCGCGTCGCGCAGGAACTCGGCGGCAAGTCCGCCAACATCCTGCTGGAGGACGTCGACTTCGATCAGGCGGTCCGGCGCGGCGTCGCGGCCTGCTGCACGAACTCGGGCCAGTCCTGCTCGATCCCGACGCGGATGCTCGTGCCCCGGGCCCGGATGGACGAGGCGGCCGCCATCGCGGCCGAGGCGGCGGCGGGCTTCCGGCTCGGCCCGACTGCCGACCCCGAGACGGATCTCGGCCCGGTGGTCAACCGCACCCAGTACGAGCGCGTCGTCGGGCTGATCCGTACCGGCATCGCGGAGGGCGCGCGGCTCGTCGCCGGCGGCCCGGAGCGGCCGGACCACCTCGACCGCGGCTTCTACGTCCGCCCGACAATCTTCGCCGACGTGACCCCCGACATGACCATCGCGCGGGAGGAGATCTTCGGCCCGGTCCTGTCGATCCTCGCCTACGACAGCGAGGACGACGCGATCGCGATCGCCAACGGCTCGCGCTACGGGCTCGCCGCCTACGTGCAGGGACGGGACCGCGACCGGGCGCGCGCCGTGGCGCGGCGGCTCATCGGCGGGCAGGTCCACATCAACTACCCGCCCCCGGACGTCCACGCGCCGTTCGGCGGCTACCGCCAGTCCGGCAACGGCCGGGAATGGGGCGAGGCCGGTCTCCAGGAATACCTCGAGACCAAGGCGATGATCGGCTTCGGCCTCGACTGATCCGTCCCGCGCGATGCGGCCGGCGCCCGCGCGCGTCGGCCCCGACCAGGAGAACCAGATGTCCGACGAGAGCGAGCTGTTCGGCCAGGGTTTCGAGAACCGCAAGACCGTCCTCGGCGCCGCCCATGTCGAGAAGTCCTGGGCCAATGCCGACGCGTTCAACCGTCCGGTCCAGCGGCTCGTGACCGAGTACTGCTGGGGCGCGGTCTGGGGCGACGAGACGCTGCCGTTCAAGACCCGCAGCATGCTCAACATCGCGATGCTGACCGCGATGAACCAGCACCACGAGCTCGGCGTCCACGTCAAAGGCGCGCTCAACAACGGCGTGACCCGGGACGAGATCCAGGCGGTGCTGATGCAGGCGCTCGTCTATTGCGGCGCCCCGGCCGCCCTGGCGGCCTTCCGGACCGCCTCCGCGGCGATCGCCGATTGGGACAGGGAGCACGCCAGCGGGCGCTGAGCCCGCACCCGCGCCCAGGTCCGACGCAGTCAGAAAACTCGCGCGGCAGACGAACAGGGAGGGAGACGCCATGTCGGTCACGTCGGCAGCCTTGGCAACGGACACGGCGGGCGCGCGCCCGGCCGCGTCACAGTCGATCGAGGAGAAGCGGAAGAGCGCCATTCGCGGCGCGTTCTTCTCCGAATACATCGACATGTTCGACATCTACCTGCCGGTGGTCGCGCTGGCGCCGGTGATGTTCATGTTCCAGCCGAAGAACCTGTCTCCCCAGATGGAGACGGTGCTGGCCTCGCTGGTCTTCATCACCACGCTTCTCGGCCGCCCGATCGGCGCCCTCATCTTCGGCCTGATCGCCGACAAGGTCGGGCGCCGGGCCGCCTCGATCTACTCGGTGGCGGGCTTCGGGGTGATCACGCTGCTGATCGGCCTGCTGCCCGGCTACGAGACGCTCGGCCTCGCCTCGTACATCCTGCTGGTGCTGCTGCGCTTCCTCGACGGCATCTTCCTCGGCGGCGGCTACACCGGGGCGATGCCGCTCGCCATCGAGTATTCCAAGAAGGACAAGCGCGGCTTCGTCGGCGGCCTGATCATCGCGGGCTTCCCGGCCGCCTACGTCAGCATCAACCTGATCACGATGCTGATGTTCTACCTGTTCCCGCTCGACGGGCCCGGGTCGCCCTACACGGTCTGGGGCTGGCGCATCCCCTTCATCGTCGGCGCGGCGCTCGCCGGCCTGCTCGCCCTCTACTACGTCCACAAGGTTTCGGAATCGGAGGTCTGGAAGAAGGAGGCCGCCGCCGGGGCCGAACAGGCCGAGGCATCGCCCATGGCGGGCCTGTTCTCCGGGAAGGGCGGGCGCGACCTCCTGCAGGTCCTGCTGCTGATGACCGGCTTCTGGACGACGCAGAACATCATCACGATCTACATGCCGACCGGTTTGCTGGTGAAGACCCTGCACCTCAACGGCTTCGCGCTGACCGCGACGCTGATGATCTGCTACACGATCCTGTTCTTCAGCTACATCGGCTCCGGCCTGCTGGGGCAGGTCATCGGCCGCCGGCGGTTCTTCGTGATCGTCGGCCCGCTGATCGCGACGGTGGGCGCGTACATCCTCTACACGCTGACCGTCACGCCCGAGATGGCGTTCGGCACCCGCGTGCTGCTGGTCAGCCTCCTGGCGGTGATCGTGACCTCGCCCTGGGGCGTCATCGTCACCTACATCAACGAGCGCTTCGCCACGGATGTCCGCGCCACCGGCTTCGGCATCGGCTTCAGCCTCTCGGTGGTGATCCCGTCCTTCTACGCCTTCTACATGGACTGGCTGAGCGCGCTGATGCCGCTCGCGCTGACGCCCGTGGTCCTGCTGATCGTCGGCGGCCTGATCGGCACCGTGGGCGCTCTCATCGGCCCGGAGACCAAGGACGTCGATTTCGGCACCGGCCACTGAGCCGGCCGCCGCGCGGAGGACGCAGCATGAACGGGAACCGGATCGGCTTCATCGGGCTCGGCAACATGGGCGGCCGCATGACGCGCCGCCTGACCGGCGCGGGGATCGATGTGGTCGGCTTCGACACCGACCGGGAGGCCGCCGCGCGCTGGGGCGCGACGGACGCGGCCTCGATCGCCGCGGTCGTCGGTGAGACGGACGTGGTCCTGATGTCCCTGCCCGACAGCAAGGTGGTCGAGCGCGTCGTGCTCGGCGCGGGCGGGGTCCTCGCGGGCTGCCGGTACGGGCAGATCGTCGTCGACCTGAGCACGGCCTCGGCCAGCTCGACGCGCCGCATCGCCGCGGCGCTGGCCGAGCGCGGCGTCGCCTACGTCGACGCGGGCATCTCCGGAGGCGCCGCCGCGGCCGAGAAAGGCACGCTGACCTTGATGGTCGGCGGCGATCCCGCCGTCATCGACCGGCTGGACTGGGTGTTCGCGCCGATCGCCCAGAAGGTCGTCGTGATGGGCGGATCGGGGGCCGGCCACACGACCAAGCTGCTCAACAACTTCCTGAACGCGGTCAGCCTCGCCGCCACCGCGGAGGTCATGGTCGCGGGCCGGAAGGCCGGGCTCGACCTGCACCGGCTCCTGGAGGTGCTGAACGCCTCCAGCGGCGTCAACTTCGCGACGCTGAACCGTTTCCCGAAGATCGTCGACGGCGACTACTTGGAAGGCGGCCTGACCGGCAAGCTGATGACCAAGGACGTCGTGCTCTACACCGATCTCCTGCACGAGCTCGGCGTCGCCTCCCTCAACGCGTCCGGCCCGATGGCGAGCTTCGGCCTCGCCACGGCGCTCGGCTACGGCGACGTCATCTCCAACCGCGTCGTCGACGCCATCGGCGACGTCTCCGGCGGCGTCCGGCTCCACGGCAACCGACACGAGAACTGAGAGGATACGATGCAGATCTTCCACGGCCGCGAGAACAGCGCGAAGTCCGAGAGCCGCGGGCCGACCTTCACCGGGCAGGTCTGGGCCGACCCGGTGATGCCGTCGACGGGCGGCGTGATGATCAACAACGTCTTCTTCACGCCCGGCGCGCGGACCTTCTGGCACGCGCACGCGCAGGGCCAGATCCTGCAGGTCACCGCCGGCAAGGGCTGGATCTGCGTCGCGGGCCAGCAGGCGCAGCCGATCCGGGCGGGCGACACCGTCTGGATCCCCGCGGACGAGCGGCACTGGCACGGCGCGGCCGCCGACAGCTACCTGCTCCACACGGCGATCTCGCTCGGCAAGACCGACTGGCAGGACGAGGTGGTCGAGGCCGACTACGCCGGAGCCACGGCATGACCGGGCCCGCGCCGAGCCCGGAGAGCCTCCGGCACACCGTGCAGGGCGAGCTCGGTTACTGGGACGCGGAGCAGGCGGCCCTCGCCGAGCTGGCCCCGGGCTTCCTCGACGCCTGGGCCCGGCTGGCGATGGTCCCCGTGCGCAAGAACCATCTCGGCGCCAAGGACCGCGCCCTGATCGCGCTCTCGGCCGCGACGGCCGCGACCCACCTCTACGCGCCCGGGACGCGCCGCCAGATCCGCAACGCCCTCGATGCGGGCGCGACGGCCGAGGAGATCACGGAGGTGCTCGCGCTCACGGCGACCCTCGGCATCCACGCCTGCAACATCGGCGTGCCGCTGCTGCTGGAGGTGCTGGAGGAGGCCGGTCAGCGGAGCGGCCCCGCGCCGCTGACGCCGCGGCAGGAGCAGCTGAAATCCGATTTCACCCGCGACCGGGGCTACTGGCACGCGTTCTGGGACGGTCTCCTCGAACTCGATCCCGACCTGTTCGAGGGCTACCTCGACTTCTCGGCCTGGCCCTGGCGCCACGGCGTGCTCACGCCGAAGATGAAGGAGTTCGTCTACTGCGCCTTCGACGCGGCGGCGACGCACCTCTACGTGCCGGGCCTGAAGATGCACATGAAGAACGCCCTCGGTTACGGGGCGACCAAGGAGGAGCTGATGGAAGTCCTCGAGATCGTCAGCCTGATCGGCATGCACGGCGCGGAACTGGCCGCGCCGATCCTGCGCGACGAATTGGCCGCGCGGGGCCGGGGCTGACCGACGCGCGCCGGGGCACGCCTTGCCACCCGAGGCTGCGCCATGCCACCGCTTCGGCTCGCCAGCGATCCCCGAATCCCCAGCGATGAACAAGATCAGGGCCATCCAGCCGGACACGCTCCGGCAAAAGGTCGAGGACGCCGTCCGCGAGGCGATCACGTCCGGCGTCTACGCCCCCGGCGAGCGGCTGATCGAGCGCGAGTTGTGCGAGGGGCTCGGCGTCAGCCGCGCCTCCGTGCGCGAGGCCCTGCGCCGGCTCGAGGCCGAGAAGCTCGTCCACACGGTGCCGCATCGCGGCCCGGTCGTGGCCTCGATCTCGGTGGAGGAGGCGCGTCAGCTCTACGCGCTGCGGGCCGTGCTGGAAGGCTACGCGGCGCACGAATTCGCCACCCAGGCCACGGACGCGGCGATCGCCGAGTTCGGACGCGCTGCCGGTGAGCTGCGCGAGGCCGCCGGCAGCGGCGACACGGACCGCGTCCTGCGCGCCAAGGGCGTCCTGTACGACGTGATGCTCAGCCATTGCGGGAACGATCTGGTCCGCGAGACCCTTCGCGGCTTCTACTCGCGGATCAACCTGCTGCGTGCGACGTCCCTGATGCATCCCGAGCGGCTGCCGCACAGCCTCGCCGAGATCGACGCCCTCGTCGCGGCCTTCCGGGCCCGGGACGCCGCGAAGGCCGAGCAGCTGGCCCGCCTCCACGTCACCAACGCGTGCGCGGTCGCCCTCAAGCAGCTCGCGTTCCGCATCGCGCAGACGTCCCTCGACGCGGTGAGCTGAGCGCGCGGTCCGCGGGCGCGCGCGGACCCTGCGCGGGGGAGGGCGGCGAGGTCGCCTCCGCGGCGACGCCCGTGGCCGATGCGGTCCAGGGGATCGGTGCTCTGTCGGTGATGTCGGGCGCCCTGCGCCGAGCGACCGGCGGCAACACGCCTTGCGGTCCCCCGGCGGAAGGCCCAGAACCGCACGGTCCTTGCTTCCCCATGCTGGCGCCACGGGAGTTCGTCGCTTGGTCCGGACCGTCTGCCCGCACGATTGCCCCTCCGCCTGCAGCCTCGACGTGGAAGTCGCGGACGGGCGCGTCGTCTCGGTCCGGGGCGGCGACAACCCCTACACGGCCGGGGTGATCTGCGCGAAGGTCAGCCGCTACGGCGAGCGCGTCCACCACCCGGACCGGATCCTGCACCCCATGGAGCGCGTCGGGCCGAAGGGCGGCGGGGCGTGGCGCCGGATCTCCTGGGACGCGGCGCTCGACCGGCTGGCCGCGGCCTTCTCCGAGACGGCGGACCGTTGGGGGCCGGAGGCGGTCTGGCCGTACAACTCGGGCGGGACCATGGGCCTCGTCCAGCGCGACGGCATCCACCGGCTGACCCACGTGATGGGCTACTCGCGGCGCAAGCGCACCATCTGCACGGCGGTGGCGATCGCGGGCTGGAGCGCCGGGGTCGGCCGGATCGCCGGGCCGGATCCCCGCGAGATGGCGCTGGCCGACCTGATCGTGGTCTGGGGCGGCAACCCGGTCAGCACGCAGGTCAACGCGATGACCCACATCAGCCGCGCCCGCAAGACGCGCGGCGCCAAGCTGGTGGTGATCGATCCGTACCGCACCGGGACCGCGGCGGCGGCCGACCTCCACCTCGCGCCCCGGCCCGGGACCGACGGGGCGCTGGCCTGCGCGGTGCTCCACGTCCTGTTCCGCGACGGCCACGCGGACCGGGCCTATCTCGCCGCGCACGCGCAGGATACGGCCGCGCTGGAGGCGCATCTGGCGTCGCGCACGCCCGAATGGGCGGCGGCGATCACCGGCCTGGAGCCCGCCGCGATCGAGGCCTTCGCGGCCCTCTACGGCAACACGCCGCGCAGCTACATCCGCTGCGGTTTCGGCTTCACCCGGAGCCGCAACGGCGCGGTGAACCTGCACGCGGTGACCTGCCTGCCGACCGTCACCGGCGCGTGGCAGCACCCGGGCGGCGGCGCCCTCTGGCAGCACGCCGCGATCTTCAACTGGGACAAGACCCTGACGGAGGGTCTCGACGCCCGGGCGCCGGGCGTGCGCGAGCTCGACATGAGCCGGATCGGCGCCGTGCTCGCCGACGATCCCGACGCCCTGCAGGGCGGCCCCCCGGTCCGCGCCATGCTGATCCAGTCGGCCAATCCCGCGGTCTCCGCGCCCGACAGCGCTCGGGTGCGCGCCGGGCTCGCGCGGCCGGACGTGTTCGTGGCCGTGCACGAGCAGTTCCTGACCGAGACGGCCGCGCTCGCCGACCTCGTGCTGCCGGCCACCACCTTCCTGGAGCACGACGACATCTACGGGGCCGGCGGCCACAGCCACATCCAGGCCGGCCCCGCGATCCTGGAGCCGCCGGGCGCGTGCCGGTCGAATCACGCGCTCCTCTCGGCGCTCGCCGCCCGGCTCGGCGCGGACCACGCGGGCTTCCGCCTGAGCGCCCGGGACCTCGCCGACGCGACCCTGGCACGCTCCGGCTGGGGCGGCCTCGACAGGCTGGAGGCGGAGGGCTGGATCGACGCGCAGCCGGACTTTGCCGAGAGCCACTTCCTGAACGGGTTCGGCCATCCCGACGGGCGCTTCCGCTTCGCGCCCGACTGGGCGTCACTGGGCCCGCGCGCGGCCGGGATGCCGTCCCTGCCGGATCACTGGCCGGAGGCCGAGCCCGCCGACGCGGAGCACCCGTTCCGCATGATCGCCCCGCCGGCCCGCCAGTTCCTCAACGCGACCTTCACCAACGTGCCCGAGTCGCTCCGCCGCGAGGGGCGGCCAACCTGCCTGATCCACCCCGCGGACGGCGACCGGCTCGGGATCGGCACGGGGGACGCCGTCGAGGTCGGCAACGCCCGCGGCCGGGTCCGGCTGCACGCGCGGCTCGCCGACGGGCAGCAGCCGGGCGTCGTCGTGGTCGAGAGCCTGTGGCCGAGCACGGCCTTCATCGGCGGGGGCAGCGGGATCAACGCGCTGATCGGGTCCGCGCCGGCCGCGCCCAACGACGGCGCCGCCTTCCACGACACCGCGGTCTGGGTCCGCGCGGCCTGAATTCCGGACCGCACCGGGCTGAGGCCGAACGGCCTGCGCGGGTGCGCTATTTCTCGACGAAGGCCTTCTCGATGACGTAGTGGGCGGCCTCGCCGTGGTTGCCCTCCTCGTAGCCGCGCGACGTCAGGAGCTCGCGGGTGTCGCGGATCATGTCGGGGCTGCCGCAGAGCATGAAGCGGTCGTTCTCGATCGCCATCGGCGGCAGGCCGATATCCTCGAACAGCTTGCCCGAGACCATCAGGTCGGTGATCCGGCCGCGGTTGCGGAACGGCTCGCGGGTCACGGTCGGGTAGTAGACCAGCTGGTTCGAGATCATCTCGCCCAGGAACTCGTGGCGCGGCAGCGTCTCGGTGATGGTCTCGCCGTAGGCGAGTTCCTGCACCTGCCGGCAGCCGTGGACCAGCACGACCTTCTCGAACCGGTCGTAGGCCTCGGGATCCTTGATGATCGACAGGAACGGCGCCAGCCCGGTGCCGGTGCCCAGCAGGTACAGGTTGCGGCCCGGCAGCAGGTTGTCGAGCACCAGCGTGCCGGTGGGCTTCTTGCCGACGATGATCGGGTCGCCGACCTTCAGGTGCTGCAGCTTCGAGGTCAGCGGGCCGTCCTGGACCTTGATCGAGAAGAACTCCAGCTCCTCCTCGTAGTTGGCCGAGACCACCGAGTAGGCGCGCAGCAGCGGCCGGCCCTCGACCTCCAGGCCGATCATGGTGAACTCGCCGTTGCGGAACCGGAACGCCGGATCCCGCGTCGTGCGGAACGAGAACAGGTTGTCGGTCCAGTGGTGGACCGACAGAACGCGCTCCTCGTAGAACTTGCTCATCGACGGATCAGTCCTCGCTCAAGCGGACGCCGGGTCGGCAGTCCCGAACAGGTCGAGCAGCTTGCCGCCGCGGCCGTCCCACGCCGCGGCGTCGTCGGCCGGCTCGGTCCTCTCGGTGATGTTGGGCCAGAGATCGGCGTACTTGGCGTTGAAGGTCTTCCAGGCCGCCATCTCCGGTTCGGTGTCGGCCCTGATGGCATCGGCCGGGCATTCGGGCTCGCAGACGCCGCAATCGATGCACTCGTCCGGTTTGATCACCAGCATGGTCTCGCCGACGTAGAAGCAGTCGACCGGGCAGACCTCGACGCAGTCGGTGTACTTGCAGCGGATGCAGTTCTCGGTGACGACATAGGTCATGACTTCGCACCTCGGCGCAGGGGTCAGAGCAGCGCGGGGAGATCCTGGCCCTCGAGATCGATCGCCAGCCCCTTCATCGCCTCGGCGCTGACCTCGCCGCCCATCGCGCGGAGGCTCTCCTCGCGGATCAGCGACATCAGCCCCCGGCGCAGGCCCAGGAACTCGGACGACAGGGTCAGGGCCGGCTGGCGCGGGCGGGGCAGGGGCACCACGATTTCGGCCTTGATGCTCCCGGGGCGGGCGGTCATCACGTAGACGCGGTCGGAGAGGAAGATCGCCTCGTCGATGTCGTGGGTCACGAACAGCACCGAGATCTTCAGGCGCTGCCACATGTTGGTGAGGATCTGCTGCATGATCAGCCGCGTCTGCGCGTCCAGGGCGCCGAACGGCTCGTCGAGCAGCAGGATGCGCGGGCCGGTGGCGAGCGCGCGCACGATGCCGACACGCTGCTTCATCCCGCCGGACAATCGGTCCGGATAGTGGTTCTCGAACGCCGTGAGGCCGGCGAGGCCGAGCAGCGTCCGCGCCTGACGCTCGCGCTCGCTGCGCCGGACGCCCTTCATCTTCAGGCCGAACTCGACGTTCTCGCGCACCGTCTTCCAGGGAAACAGGGAGTATTGCTGGAAGATCATGCCGCGATCCGCGCTCGGTCCCGCGATCACCTCGCCGTCGACGGTGACCCGCCCGGACGACGGCTTGAGGAAGCCGGCCAGCGCGTTGAGCAGCGTCGACTTCCCGCAGCCCGAGGGCCCGATGATCGACACGAACTCGCCGGGATGGACGGTGAGCGAGGCGTTCGAGACGGCCTCGACGGACCCCTCCATCGTCTCGTAGCGCAGGCAGAAGTCGCTGACCTCGATCAGGCCTCGGCTCGATTCGGCCATGGCAAGCTCCCGATTGGTGACGCGCGTGGAGGACCGGTCCGGCGAGGGCCGCGCCGGGCGGCCGGCCGAGGCCTAGCGGGCCGCGGCCCAGGGCATGACGAGGCGGCCCACGAGACGGATCGCGAAGCTGGAGCCGAGGCCGAGCAGCCCGATCGTGATCATGCCGAGGGCGATGTCCGGGTACTGGACCAGCGAGTAGGCTTCCCAGGTGAAGTAGCCGATGCCGAACTGGCCGGAGATCATCTCGGCGGCGATCAGCGAGACCCAGGCCACGCCCATGCCGACCGTCAGCCCGGTGAAGATCTGCGGCAGCGAGGCCGGCAGGTAGACTTCGCGGAACACCGCCGCCTCGCGGGCGCCGAGGCAGCGTGCGGCCCGCACCAGGACCGGGTCGACCTGGACCATGCCCTGGAGGGTGTTGATCAGGATCGGGAAGAACGAGCCCAGGAAGGTGATGAAGACGATCGAGCCCTCGTTGGTCGGCCAGAGCATGATCGCCATCGGCACCCAGGCGATCGCCGGGATCGGCCGCAGCACCTCGCAGATCGGGAAGGCGATCTCCCGCAGGAGGCGGTAGCGCCCCATGAGGAGCCCGAGCGGCACGGCGACGCCGCCGGCCAGGAGAAAACCGAAGAGGATCCGGCGGCAGGAGATGAGCACGTGGTCGCCGAAGTTCGGGCTGCGCAGGGCGATCGCCGCGCGGTCCACGACGTCCATCGGCGTCGGGATGTTCAGGAACCGCACGTAGAGGGTCACGCGGTTCGCGGTCAGATACTGCCAGAGCGCGACGAACAGGATCAGGGAGGCGAGCCCGATCAGCGCGGCCCGGAACGCGCCGTGATGCAGCCGCAGCCAGCGGCGGACGCGGCCGGTCGCGGGGCTGGCGGACGCGGCCGGCGGCGGGAGGGGCGCCGCCCGCGGCGGGCGCGACTCGGCGGCGGGCCGGAGAGCGACAGCTTCCATGCGGTTCTAGCCTCCCGTCACAGCGGCCTTCAGGGCCTCGTCGTAGGGCATCACCGTGCCGCCGCCCCGCGCCGCGGCCTCGGCGTCCTGCTTCAGCAGGAACGGCGCGATGCCGCCCCTGCCGTCGACGACGTAGAAGGCCTCCCGGGCGAACAGCTTGATGCCGCGGGCCGTGTCGAAGACGTAGGCGACGTCGACGGCCTGCCCCTTGGACTTCATCTCGTTCAGCGCGCCGAGCGTGCAGGCCGCGCTCGCGTAGGGCTGGATCGCCCCGTCCTTCACCCAGATCTCGCCGGCCTTGCGCGGCTCGGTGACGGGCCTCTTGCAGTACGTGTCCTCGCCGCGCACCTCGTAATTGGCGGTGCTCGCGCGCTGCTGCGCGTAGTCCAGGCCGCGCTCGGCGAAGACCTTGCGCAGCGGCCCGTCGTCGACCCACGGACCGACGTCGAACGTCTTGATCCGGTCGAGCCGCTGCAGGACCTTGACGTCCTCGCGGGCGGCCTCGACCAGCTGCGGCTTGATCGTGGGATCGACGGTCATGATCCCGCCGGGCCCGAGGAAGATGTAGACCACCTCCTTGTCGGTGCCGGTCCAGGCCGCGATCTGCTCGGCGGCGCGCTTCGGATCGGCCTTGACCCAGGCGTCGGCGTCGAGGACGGCCTTCAGGTAGGCCTCGACGATCTCGGGGTAGCGGTCGGCGAAGTCGGAGCGCACGACCACGCCGTGCCAGGTCGGGAGGTTGGTCTCGACGCCATCGAACACTTTGCGCGCGAAGCCGCGGAACGGCAGAAGCTCGGCGAAGGGGACGAAATCCGCGTGCGCGTCGATCTTCCGCTCCTGGAGATTGGTCGAGCCGACCTCCGGGCTCTGGCTGACCAGGCGGAAATAGGTGGCCGGGTAGCCCTTGTCCTGCAGCGCCTTCAGGACCATCCCGTGGGCCGCCGACCCGAAGGGCACGCTGACGACCTTGCCTTTCAGATCCTCGAAGGAGAAGTATTCGGAAGCCTTGTTGACCACGATCCCGTTGCCGGATCCGTGGAGATTGTAGGCGGCGACCGCGATCAGCCGCGATTGGCTCTCGGGATTGTTCTGGAACGTCGCGCCGTTGACGACGAGCGGGTAATCGCCCATCGCGCCGAACTGCAGCTTCCCGGCCATCATGCCGTTCGTGACCGGCGGCCCGGACGTGAAGTTCTGCCAGTCGAGCTGGATGGTCGTGCCGGCGTACTTGCCGGTCTTGGGCAGGTACTTCTCCAGCAGCTTGAGCTGGCGGATCACCACGCCGACCGTCGCGGTGTTGGTCGTCGTGTCCTGCGTGCCGATGCCGACGGTGAGGGTCTCGGCGCGGGCCGGTGCCCCGATCCCGGCGCCCGCCAGCGCGAGGAGCGCGAGAGCGGAGACCGATCTGAGCCCGGGAAATCGTCCAGTCATCGCCCGCTCCAACATTTCGGCCCGATGTCGCGAAGACATCGACGGCATGATCGGGCGCTGCGGCGCGTCCGATCAAATGCCGAGGACGCCTGCGGGTCGATTAGTTGCGCAAAAAAGTCGAGCGGCTCCGGATGTGCTGCGGTTTTGTGCGGGACGCTCGCGTTTTAGGCGCATTCCTCGCCGCCGCGCATCGCCGCGAGGATGTCGGGACGCAGCACGACGATCTGCGTGCGCCGCGTGACGAGGACGCCCTGCTCCGAGAGCCGCTTCAGGCTGATCGTCACCCATTGCCGTGTGGCGCCGACCATGTGGGCGAGGTCGGCGTGCGTGAAGGTCGCCGCGATCACCGTCCCGTCCTCCTCCGCGACGCCGTAGAGGTCGCACAGGTGCAGGAGCAGGTGGGCGAGGCGCTCGGTGATCGAGCGGGTCCCGAGCATCTGGGCCAGGGTTGAGTAGCAGCGGCCCTTGAAGGTCAGGCCGTCGATGACCCCGATCGCGAGGGCCGGGATCTGCGTCACGAGCTGCCGGAGCGCCTTGGCCGGCAGGTGCAGCACGCTGGAATTGCTCGCCGCCATGCCCGACCATTTGTGGAGGCCGGCGCCGAACACGTCGGGACCGCCGACGAAGTTGCCGGGGTACCAGTAGGCCAGCGTGATCTCGCGACCGGACGGCGCGGCGTAGAAGACCCGGATGCGGCCGCTCTCGACGATCCAGATCCCGTCGTTGGGCGTCTCCTGGGTGAACAGGGTCGCGCCGCGGTAGAGCACGCGGCGCCGGCCCTTCTCCAGCACGAGGGCGACCTCGCGCTCGGTCAGCCCGTCGAGGAGAGGGCGCTGCCCGGTTCCGGCCTTGGGCGCGGCCTCGGACAGCAGGAGGGCGCTCGCCTGGGTCTGGAGCCCTGCCGGGGCCTGAGACGGGCGTATCGGCGCCGTGGTCTGCATTGCCGCCTCCAGCATCCTACCTGCCGCGGCGCAGCAAACCCTGTACCAGCTCTAAACTGGCCGCCGGCACCGGCAGCGTCTGGATATCGCGGAGCCGAGCGGACGTGAAGCGGCGCCGCACCCGGAGGATGCGGCGCCGCGACGAGGCCGAGACGGCCGGATCGATCAGGGGCGTCCCTGACAGCGTCCGATCGCCCACTGGATGAGCTTGCGCACGTCGGGATCGGGATCGTTGGCGGCCGCCTCGAGGGCCGAGAGGCCCCGCGGGTCGGCGATCTCGCCGAGGGCCGCGGCCGCCTCCTTGCGCAGGTTGCTGACCTCCGAGGTCAGCGCCCGTCCCAGGATCTCGACGGCCGCCGGCGCCCCGATCCGGCCCAGGGCATTGGCCGCCTTGGTGCGGACCTGCCAGACGGGATCGTCCATCACGGCGATCAGGGGCGCCGTCGCCTCGGGCAGCCGGATCTTGGCGCAGGAGACGGCCGCCTCCTCGCGAACCTGCCAGTGCTCGTCGGACAGGCCGGCGATCAGCGTGCCGATGCCCGGACCGGCGGGGCGCAGGAAGACCAGCGCCGCCATCGTGGCGCGCCGGACCGTCGGGTCGGGATCGCCCGCGGTGGCGATCAGCGCCGGCAGCGCCTCCTCGGCCTTGAGGTAGCCGATGACGCCGAGACCTTCGCGGCGCACCTCCGGGGACGGGCTCTGGAGCGCCTTCAGCGCGGCCGACAGGGCGTCCGGCAGGACGAGCTCGCGCAGGGCCCGCAGGGCGGAGGCCTGCACGAACGGGTCGGTGTGCGCGGCGCGCTCGATCAGGAGCGGCCCGCAGGCCGGCTCCTTCTTCTCGGCCAGGGTATCGGCGGCGGTGCGGCGCACGGCCTCGTCGTCGTCCTCCAGGGACCGCACGAGGCCCTCGACGACGTCCGCGCCGTCGTGCTCGTCCAGCGCCTTGGCCGCCGCGGCGCGGACGGCCGCGTCCGGATCGCCGAGGCCCTTGAGGAGCAGGACCTTCGCCGCGGGGCCGACGGCCTCGGCGAGCTCCATCATCGCGACGCGCCGGACGCCGGCGTCGGCACTCGCGCAGCGCTCGGCCACGTCGTCGAGATCGTCGTCGAAGGAATCGAACACGGGGCTCATGGTCGGCCTCAGCGCAGCAGGTAGGGAATATTGACCTTGACCGCGTTCGTCGGGCAGTCGACCTCGCAGGGCATGCAGTACCAGCACTCGTCGTACTTCATGTAGGCCTTCTGCCGGGTCTCATCGATCGCGAGGATGTCGAGCGGGCAGACGTCGACGCAGACGCGGCAGCCCTTCTCGGCGATGCACTTGGCGTCGTCGATGACGACCGCGGCGCTGCTGGCCTGATTGATGATCGGCATGGATCGATCTCCGGTACGGGGCGGGATTACTCGGCGGCGGCCGGCGTCTTGATGCGGAGCTGGTGGTAGGCGCCCATCTCCTCGGCGGCGACCGGCACGATGAACGGGTCGACGGCGCGCTTCGCGTGGGCCATCCGGCCCTGGCCGTCCTTGAACAGGACCGTGTGGCAGGCCCACTCGGCGTCGTTCGTCTCGGGATAGTCGACGCGCAGGTGGTAGAAGCCCCAACGGCTCTCGGTGCGGTAGAGCGAGGCCGCCGCCGCCATGTCGGCGCAGTCGAGGATCGTCTGCATCTCGAGGGCCCGGTGCAGCTCGTGCGGGTCGCGGGCGCAGAGCAGGTCGAGGTCCTCGCGGATCTCGGCGAAGCGGCGCTGGCCGAGCTCCATCTTCGCCGTGACCTTCGGCGGCTCGAGATAGTCGTTCACCAAGCGGCGGGTCTTGAACTCCATCTCGTGCGGGGTGAGCCCGTCGACGCGCCGGGTCGGCGCCAGGACCCGTTCGCGCTCGACGGCGATGTCCGCCGGGTCATGGTCGGCGAGGGCGTTGGCCGTGCAGTAGGCGGCGGCGTCGGCCCCGGCGATGCCGCCGTTCACGAAAGCGCCCAGCATGTAGTTGTGCGGCACGCTCGCCATGTCGCCGACCGCGTAGAGGCCGGGGACCGTCGTGCGCGCGAACTCGTCGACGAAGACGCCCGAGGCCGAGTGGCCCGAGCAGAAGCCGATCTCGGAGATGTGCATTTCCACGGGACGCTGGCGGTAATTGGTGCCGCGCCGCTCGTGGAAACGTCCGCGGGAGGGGCGCTCGTTCGAGTGCAGGATCGTCTCGATCTCGGAGATCGTCTCCTCGCGCAGATGGTCCATCTTGAGGAAGACCGGGCCGTTGCCGCCCTGCAGCTCGCGCCAGAACTCGAGCATCATCTGTCCGGACCAGTAATCGCACTCGATGAAGCGTTCGCCGCGATTGTTGGCCGTGTATCCGCCGAACGGGCCGGTGACGTAGGCGCAGGACGGGCCGTTATAGTCCTTGATCAGCGGGTTGATCTGGTAGCACTCGAGGTTCGCGAGCTGCGCGCCCGCGTGGTAGGCCATCGCGTAGCCGTCGCCGCAATTCGCCGCGTTCTCGTAGGTCCCGAACAGGTACCCGGAGGCCGGCAGGCCGAGGCGGCCGGCGGCCCCGCAGGCCAGGATCACCGCCTTGGCCTTCACCACCAGGAACTCGGAGGTGCGGGTGTTGACGCCGATCGCTCCGGCGATGCGCCCGTCCGCGCCCTTCAGCAGGCGCGTCGCCATGTACCGGTTCGTCACGCCGACCTGGAGGCGGCGGAGCTGCCGGTAGAGGACCTTCTTGACGTTGTGCCCTTCCGGCATCGGCAGCACGTAGGTCCCCATGTGGTGGACCTTGCGCATGTTGTACTCGCCCGAGCCGTCCTTCTCGAATTTGACCCCGAGCTTGTCGAGGTACTGGATCATCGGGAACGACCCCTGCGCGTAGGCCATCACCGCCTTCTGATTGACGATGCCGTCGTTGGCGACGGTGATCTCCTTCACGTACTGCTCGGGGGTGGCGTAGCCCGGCACGACGGCGTTGTTCAGCCCGTCCATGCCCATGCTGATCGCGCCCGAGCGCTTGACGTTGGCCTTCTCCATCAGGACGACCCGGAGCTTCGGATCGGCTTCCTTGGCCTTGATCGCGGCCATCGGGCCGCCGGTGCCGCCGCCGATCACCAGGATGTCGGTCTCGATAATCTCGGTCTTCGTCGCGGATTCGAACGCGTTCATGGCAGGATCTCGCGTCAGGTCAGGGGCGGGGCGTGTGGGATCGCCGGAGGATCGGATCGCGCGGTCAGGCGGCCTGCGCGGCGTCGGGCGGGTCGTCGACGGCCTCGGCGACGAGGGCGCGCAGGTAGGACCAGGGGAAGATCCCGCGGGCGTGGCCGTCGGAGAACGCGATGTGGACGGCGTAGCCGCCCATCGGTTCGACCCGCGCGACGGCGATGTCGGCGGCGGCCTGAGGAAAGCGTCGCTCGACCCGGTCACGGGTGCACCACGCGCAGCGGCAGCGCAGCCGCAGCCGCTCCGCCGACAGCGTCGCGGTCAGCCCGTCGCGCCATTGCAACCGGAGGCCGGTCCCGCCGCGCGCGAGGGTGGCGGCCTCCGGGATCGCCTCGGGATCGAAGGGGGGCGGGTTCGGAACCCCGGTCGCGTGGTGTGCCATCCGCTCCTCCTCTGTGCCGGCGTCACAGAAGCCGAGGGGCGGGCGATCCGACAGCAATTAGTTGCTCAGAATCTCAGTCAGGCCGCCGGCCGCGGCGACACCGACCGGCTCGGAGACCGGAGCCGGGCCGTCCGCCGCGGCTGCCCGCGGACAGCGACCGCCCGGTGATCCGGACCTACGGCTCGGTCGTCTTCGTCTCGGGCCCGCAGATGCCCCTGAGTGCCGTCCAGGCGGCGCCGGACAGGATCTGGCGATCGGCCGCCCCAGAGCCCGCCTGGGCGCGGATCGCGGCGGCGCGCTCGCGCGTGAAGGGATGGCTGCGCAGCAGGTCCAGCACGTCGCTCTTCCCGTCGTGCTTGTCCTTGGCGATGCGCTCGAGGATGTCGGCGAGCGCCGCGCCGTTGCCGCCCGCGCGGGTCATGAGGTCGACCGCGTAGGCGTCCGCCGCCCGCTCGGCGTCGCGGCTGTAGCCGGCCGAGAGCACCGCGTCGCCCAGCGCGATGATGATGGTCGAGCCGGTCAGGTCCCCCAGGACGAGGCTCAACAGGAACGAGGTGCCCGACGCCCGGATGAGGGAGCGGGTCGGATCGCGTCGGCGGACGTGGCCGAACTCGTGCGCCAGGACCGCCGCGGCCTCGTCGGCCGAGCGCGCCCGCGCGATGAGGCTCGAGAGCACGATCACGCGGGCGCCCGGCAGGGCGAAGGCGTTGGCCGTGCCGTGCCGCCGCACGCTCACGGCCACCTCGGGTGGCAGCGAGCCCTCGGCCCGACCGGCCGCGACGAGGCGGGCCACCAGCGTGTCGAGCGCCGCGCGGCCGGCCGGCTCCGCGCAGGCCGGCGGGTCGCCGAGGAAGCGCAGGACCTGCGGTTCCGCTACCGCCCCGAGCCGCGACTCGGCCGCGTCCGGCACCAGCGGGGCCAGCAGCCCGGCGATCTGCGGGACGCCGAAGACCGCCACGAGCAGGACCGAGAGACCGGCCGCGAGAGACCAGAGCACGAGCCGCACCGTGCCGCCCGAGCGCTCCCGGCGATGGAGGTCCGGGCAGCGCGCCGCGAGCGCGGCGGCGAGCGTCGCGTCCGAGAACTCCACGCGGACCGGCTCGCCGGCCGGACCGATCCGCATCAGCGGCGGCACGGACACGGCGGCGCGCAGGTCGAGCAGGTTCCAGTCCTGGGCGACTCCGGGCCCGGAGACGCGGAAGCGGTCGTCGAGGCGCAGCGCGACGGGATGTGCCCGCGCGCTGACGCCGTCGAAGTAGCGGCCCTCGACCTCGATCGGCGTCGCGTCGACCGCCTGGGAAGCGCGGGTCAAGCGTCAGAAGCCGATCTGGAGCGCGCCTCCGACGTCGAGCGCGTCGGCGAGGCCCTCCTGCAGACCGCTGCCGGCACCGCGGGACGAGGCGAGGACGGCATCCAGGGCTTCGGGATCCGTCACGCTCGTGCTCGTCGCGACCGCCGCCCACAGGCGGGCCTGCACCACGCGCACGTAGAGCACCGCGAACAGCGGCGCGCCGACCAGGTAGATGAGGACGACGAGCCAGTGGAGCATGCTGAGATCGCCCGCCGCCCGTGCGGCGAAGATCAGCAGAGCCGCGACGAGGCCCAGCACGACGAGGAAGCCCAGGAGCGACAGCATGTAGACGATGTACGGCCAGTAGAACTGCCGCGCCTTCAGGCTCGAGGCGAGGCGGGCGTGACCGAGGCTGGCGGCGCCCATGAACGCCCGCGTCTCGCGGGCGCGGTAGTACGGGAGCAGGAGCAGCGCCGCGGGCACGCAGATGGCGGCCACGAAGCCCATCGCCTGGAGGAGAATGCCGATCTTCGAGGCCGCGTAGGCGGGGTTGAGGATCGTCTGGCCGGCCTTGCCGCCGGGCTTCGGTACCAGGAGGTCCGTGGGCAGCGAGAAATCCGCCGCGACCAGGAGGGCGATCCCGAGCCCGATCAGCGGCCCCAGCCCGACCCCGTACAGCAGGAGCCAGGGACCGAGCACGCTGCGTCCCCGCGCCGTCGAGTGCATCCGGCTGGTCCCGACCAGGGTGTGGTCGATGCGGTAGCGTTCCAGGCTCGCCCGCATGAACGGGAAGGCCAGGCCGAAGGTGACGAGCGTGAGCAGCCACCAGCCGCCCGCGCGGGCCGCGTAGGCGAGGCCCGAGCCGTCCTGCCCGAGGCGGATGCCGCGCCAGAGCGTCCGCATCGCGCGGTAGCGGCGCCCGCGGTAGATCGCGAATTGTCCCAGCAGGAACAGGAACACGAAGGAGATCACCACCGAGAACGGGGCGAGCGCGGGCGCGACGAGCGAGAGCGCGAACAGCGCGACGTAGATCGGCACGAGGATCGCGAGCGCGACGAGGAAGCCGAGGAACAGTTCCTTGCCCGTGCCGGTATACTCGGCGGGCGAGCCGTCGAGCGCGGTGCGCTCCCAGAAGAAGCGGCGCAAATTGGTGACGTACCAGAATCTGTAGATGCCGAAGGTCACGATCGAGAGCAGAAAGCCCTTCAGCGCCAGCCAGGTGAGACCTTTCACCCGCGAGTCGAAGGTTACGGCGGCCACGCGCGTGCCCGGAGCGCCGCTCCGCGTGTCGAACTGGGTGCCGGTTGCCAAATTCATGGGTCCGTCGATCGTCCCGTCGCGTTTCGCGGCCAGACACTAGGAAGGAAGGCCTGCGCTGACCAGTTCCGCGCGGCCGCAATTCTGTCCCGTCCCCGCAATGTCGTGCAGCGACTGTTCGAAATGCGGGGCGTCGTTAACGCGCGGTCTCCGGTTGCCGGACACGCGTTGCCGGGCGATGCGACCGAGCTGCCTCGGCGGCGTGCGCACCGCGCCCGGCCGCCGTTGGGCGCGTCCCTAGCCCAGGACGGACAGAGCGGCCGCGAGGTCGGCGACCAGATCGTCCGGGTGCTCGATCCCGATCGACACCCGGATGGTCGCGTCCGTGATCCCGAGCCGGTTGCGCACCGCCTTCGGCACGCCGGAATGGGTCGTGGAGGCCGGGTGGCTGGCGAGCGACTCGGTTCCGCCCAGGCTGACGGCGAGCTTGAACAGCTGGAGGCCGTTGAGAACCCGGAACGCCTCGGCCTCGCCGCCGACGATGTCGAACGAGAACGTCGAGCCGGGCGCCGCGCACTGCTTGGCGTAGACCTGCGCCTGCCGCGATCCCGGCTCGAGATGCGCGAGATGGTGGAGCCGCGCCACCTTCGGGTGCGCCGCCAGCATCCGGCCGACGATCTCGCCGTTGCGGTTGGCGGCGCTCATCCGCAGCGACAGGGTCTCGAGCGAGCGCCCGAGCATCCAGCAGGAATGCGGGTCGAGACCGGTCCCGATCGCCGAGCGCAGAAGCCGTACCGGCTTCATCCGCGCCGCCGAGCCGAGGGCGGCGCCGGCGATCAGGTCCGAGTGGCCGCCGACATACTTCGTCAGGGAGTAGACCGAGATGTCGGCGCCTTCGCGCAGCGGGTGCTGGAAGAGGGGCCCGAGTAGGGTGTTGTCGCAGACGACGACCGGCGCCTCGCCGCCCTGCCGGGCGCCGATCTCCCCGGCGACCGCCCGGACGAGGCCCAGGTCGACGAGGGTGTTGAGCGGGTTCGAGGGGGTCTCGACCATGACGACGCTGACGCGTCCCGCGCCCGCCGCGCGGTCGGCCGCGGCGCGCACGCTCGCCGGATCGGTGCCGTCGGAGAACCCGAACGGCGCGATGCCGAACCCGGCCAGGGTCTTGGCGATCAGGGTCTCGGTGCCGCCGTACAGGGGTTGCGAGTGCAGGATCGCGTCGCCGGGCCGCGCGAAGGCCAGGATCGTGGTGGCGATCGCCGACATGCCGGAGGAGAAGACCAGCGCGGCCTCGGCCTCCTCGAAGACGGCCAGCCGGTCCTCGACGATCTCGCTGTTCGGGTGATTGAAGCGCGAGTAGACCAGCCCCGCCGCCTCGCCGACCGGCGGTTCGCGCCGTCCCGAGACGTAGTCGAAGAAGGCTTTGCCGTGCTCGGCCGAGGTGAACACGAAGGTCGATGTCAGGAAGACCGGCGGCTTCACCGCGCCCTCGGACAGGGCCGGGTCGTAGCCGTAGCCGAGCATCAGCGTCTCGGGACGGAGCGGGCGGTCGCCGAGCGCCTTCCGGTGGTAGCGGTCGTCGGACATGCTGGCCTCGCTCCGACAGGCCCCCAGCCCGGGGCTGGGCAGCCCGGTTGCGCTCTGACTCCGGGGTTCCGGACGCGGGAGCATGGCACAGGCAGGGCCGCTACGGAACGCCGCCGCGGTCCCGACGCGCCGCGGCGGAGGGCGCTGCAAGTCTCAGCCGGACCGCGCCGCGCCGCCCGAATCCAGGCGCTCCAGGACGCGGGCGACGTCGGCCGTCGTCATCTCCCACTCGTTCTGGAAGTTGGCCACGACGCCGCGCATGAAGCGCAATTGCAGGCGCTCCGCCTCCGCCGCGTCGCCGAGATGATCCACCAGGATCGCGTAGGCGAGCTGCGAGGGCTCGGGACCCTCGTAGCTCCACTCGAAGCCGTTCCGGGAGTAGCACTTGGCCTCGGCCCGATCCGGCAGCGGCGCCCCGTTCACCGTGACGACGATCCCGTCGATCGTCCGGTCCCCGGCATAGACCTTGTCCATCACCGCGCCTCCCGGATCCGGTGGCGCGGGGTGCGGCCGTCGGAGCGGTTGCGCATCACCTCGGGGAAGATCCAGAGGCTGACCACCATGAACGGGCCGAGGAAGGCCACGGCCCAGCGCGGCCCGGTCTGGCCGAGATGGCCCATGTAGAACCAGCCGGCGAGCGCCGCGAGCGCGACGGCGACCGACAGGCCGAACTTGATCGGAAACGGCATGGGATCCCTCCCGGATCGCGCGTGCGGGTCAGAGGACGAAGACGGCGCCGACCTGCTGCAGCAGGCCGAGGGTACCGCAGAGGGCGGCGAGCACGATCGCCAGGCCCGCGACGCCGTCGCGCCAGCGCTGGGGCCAGACGTTGAACAGGCCGGGCGCGAACAGGATGGCGAAGCCGCCCACGATCACGAGGCTCGACCAGCGGAGCTCGGCGGCCCCGTAGGCGAGCATCCCGCCGGTCAGCGCCGCGAGCAGGAGGACGTTGGCCGCGATCAGCGCGAGGCCGAGGGGGCGCGCCCTCAGGTCGGGCCGGGTCTCCAGCGGGAACATCCCGGCCAGCACGTAGAAGCCGGTGCAGGCGACCCCGGCGAAGAGGGCGAACCACGCGAGCGCGGCGACGTTCGGTTCGATCATGTCCATGGCGGCGTTCCGGGCTGCTCGTCAGTCTAGGCGGCGGGTTGCGCGGCGGGTCACTCGGCGGCCTGCATGGCCCGGGGCTCGGGGGCACCGGGCGTGCGCGCGGTCTTGCGCATGTCGGTCTTCACGTGGCGCGTGTCGTAGCCGTTGAAGAGCGTCCCGATGAGACCGCGGTTCAGGTCCGAGGTGCCGAACAGCCAGTCCATGATCGGGAAGGTCAGGTTCATGTTCCGCTCCATCATGATCGATTGGTCGTGATGGGCCGTGTGATGCCGCCGGTTCGTGTTGATGAACGGCATGGTGCGGACGAACCAGTTCTCCTCGACGTGGCAGCAGAAGTGCATGAACTCGTAGATCATGTAGATGCTGGTCGTCGTGGTGATGAACAGCCACCCGACATTAGGCGTGAAGATGTTGCCGAGCACGATGGCGCCGGGGATCGACATCAGCGTGAACGTCGCCAGCGCGTAGGGCGGGAAGAACGTCACCCGGTAGTCCCGGTGGTCGGCGAAGCGCATCTCGTGGTCGGTGAAGAACTGGTGATGCTGCAGCGTGTGCCGATTGTAGACGGCCCGCCCGATCGGATTGCTCTGCGGCCGGTGCATCACGTAGCGGTGGAGCCACCACTCGAAGAAATTGCAGAACAGGAACACGACCGGGACCGTCGCGAGCTCGATCCAGCTCGGCGCGTGGATGTTCGAGACGTAGATGTACAGGGCCGTCAGGCCGATCGTGTAGATGATCGCGATGTGCAGGAAGCCGTTGTACCAGCCGGCCACGCGCTGGCGGTAATTGGCGCGGTAGTTCCGCTGCCGCTCGCTCATGCGGGTGTTGGCGAGTTCCATGATGCGCCTCCTCGCTGGGATGGGGGTGACGACGCGCCCCCACCGGGATCTGTCGTTATAGAGATACCGTTGATATATCAGTTGTCAACCTGACCGAGCGGCGGCGACGCCGCCACCGTCCGGTCGGGGCCGGTCCGGTCAGTGCGAGATGGCTTCCAGGGACTTGCCCTTGGTCTCGATGCCGAGGAACCCGACGCTCGCGGCGGCGATGACGAACGAGCCGGCGCCCAGGGCGAAGACGCCGCCGTGGCCGAGCACCGGCAGGATCAGGCCGATCGCGAAGGGCCCGATGAGCGAGCCGACGCGGCCGATGGCCGAGGCGCAGCCGGCCCCGGTGGCGCGCGCCCGCGTCGGGTAGAGTTCGGGCGTGTAGGCGTAGAGCACCGACCACATGCCGAACAGGAAGAACTGCATCATCAGCCCGTAGGCGATGAGCCATCCGAACGATGGCGAGTGACCGTACAGGTAGGCGGCGACGGCGCTGCCCAAGAGCATCAGGACCGCGGTGGGTTTGCGGCCCCAGCGCTCGACGAGGATCGCCGAGGCGATGAAGCCCGGCACGCCCGCGAGCGAGATCAGGATCGTGTAGGTGACCGACTTGGCGACGCTGTAGCCGGCCTCCTGCAGGAGCGCGCCGAGCCAGGTGGTGAGGCCGTAGAAGCCCAGCAGGGCGAAGAACCACGTCAGCCAGATCATCACCGTCCGGCTGGCGTAGCCGGGGCTCCAGAGTTCGAGGAACGAGAAGCGCCGCTCGCCCCGCGCCGGCTCGGGCAGGACGGTCGGCTCCGGAAGCGGACGCCCGTCGAGGCGCAGGGCGACCTGCCGCTCGATCTGCGCCATCACCCGGTCCGCCTCCGCGTGCCGGCCGCGGTCGGCGAGCCAGCGGGGCGATTCCGGCACGAGGAAGCGGATCACGAACAGGAACAGCGCCGGCACGGCCTGCGCGAGGAAGACGGCGCGCCAGTCGAAATAGCTGAGCAGCACGTAGCTGAGGCAGCCGGCCGCGATGAAGCCGAGCGGCCAGAACCCTTCCATGATGGCGAGGTAGCGGCCGCGCTTGGCGGTCGGCAGGAACTCCGAGACGATGGCGAGCGCCACCGGGAACTCCATGCCCATGCCGAAGCCGAGCAGCAGGCGGGCGTAGCCCAGCATCGTCGCGTCCGGGGCGTAGGCGCACCAGAGGCTGCCGAGCCCCCAGAACACCATGCTGATCTGGAAGACCACCTTCCGCCCGAACCGGTCGGCGAGCATGCCCGACAGGGCCGCGCCCGCGAACATGCCGATGAAGCTCATGCTCGAGAGCAGTCCCGCCTGGGCGGTCGTCAGGCCGAACTCGGTCTTGATCGACCCGAGGAGGAAGGTGAGCGAGCCGAGATCGATCGAATCGAAGAACCACGCCGTGGCGATGATGAGGAAGATGTTGCGCTGGAAGGCGGTCATCGGCAGCCGCTCGAGTCGCGCCGCGATCAGCGCGCCCGACCCGACCGCGGCGCGGGCGGTGGCGTCCGCGGTCGTCCGATCCGGCAGCACGTCGCCGGCGGAAATCGCAACAGGCCCTGCCATGGCTCAACCTCCCTCACAGTTATATGCGGCGAGTCGTCATGCAGGATATTACTAAGATGCGCAAGATATATCAGACGTATGCCCTTGCGCGGTGCGCGGGCCCGCCCCATGCACGCTGATGGCGGCGTGGTGTGCGGGCCCGGCCGTGGCGGGGGTGTCGTCTATGAACTTCGTGACCGGGAAGACGACGTCCGTCCGCGCCGCCGAGCCGGGCCGCAAGCGGGCGCGGAAGGCCGTGAAAGGGGCGTCCCAGGAGGTGTCCCAGGAGGCCGCCCAGGAGGCACCCCATGCCGCGGGCGGCAACGACGATCTGCCCGACCTGACGCTGACCGACCGGGCGTACCAGCAGCTGGAAGAGATGATCACGACCCTGGTGCTCCCGCCCGGCCTCGTGCTCGGCGAGCAGAACCTGGTCCAACGGCTCGGAATCGGGCGGACCCCGATCCGGGAAGCCCTTCAGCGCCTCGCGCGCGACGGGCTCGTCGTGGTCATGCCGCGGCGCGGCATCCTGGTGTCGGACATCAACGTGCGCTCGCAGCTGCGGCTCCTGGAGACGCGGCGCGTCTTGGAGCGCCTGATCGCCCGCCTCGCCGCGGAGCGATCCACCCGCGAGGAGCGCGAGGTCTTCGCGGGGCTCGCGCAGGACATGCGCGACGCGGCCGCGGCGTCGGACGATCTGGCGTTCATGCGCCTCGACCGGCAGTTCAACGAGCTGATCGCGACGGCCTCGCGCAACGAGTTCGCCGTGCGCTCGCTGGAGAGCATGGCGGGACTGTCGCGGCGGTTCTGGTACCAGCACTACAAGCAGGCGGCCGATCTGCCGCTGACCGCCAACCTCCACGCGGACGTCTGCGAGGCGGTCGCGCGTCGCGACGTCGAGGCTGCCGGCGCCGCGTCGGACAGGCTCGTCGACTACATCGAGAGCTTCGCCCGCAAGACGTTGGATCTCTGAGGTCGCGCGACGGGACCCGTGTCGGGCGGTCGGCGCGGCGGTCAGTCAGGGGAGGGGCGGGCGGCGGCCGACGATCCGGTCCCGGCCGCCCCTCTGTCGTGACCCCTACGACGCGACGCGCGCGGAGTCTCCGAGGCAGGGTGCTCCCGGCGAGCCGGTCACGCGGGGGCTCCCAGAGCGACCGGTTGGGTCGCCCGGCGGTAGATCAAGAGCGTGGCGACGAGGCCGCACGCCCCGCCGAAGGCCATCCACAGCCCGGGGGCCGCGCGGTTGCCCGTGGCCTCGATGAGCCACGTTGAGACGAGGGGCGTGAAGCCGCCGAGGAGCGCCGTCGCCAGCGAGTAGGCGAGGGAGAAGCCGGCCGTGCGCACGCTCGCCGGGATCACCTCGGTCAGCGCGACCACCATCGCGCCGTTGTAGCTGCCGTACAGGAAGGACAGCCACAGGAGGGCGATCAGCATGTTCCCGAAGCTCGGGCTTGCCACGAGCCAGCCCAGCACCGGGTAGGCGGTGAGCAGGGTCAGCGCCGAGAAGACGAGCAGGAGCGGCTTGCGCCCGATCCGGTCGGACAGGGCTCCCATGACCGGCAGCCAGAACAGGTTCGACAGGGCGGTGCAGAAGGTCACGAGAAGGCTGTCGGTGTCGGACAGCTTGAGCACGGCCTTGCCGAAGGTCGGGGTGTAGACGGTGATCGTGTAGAACGAGATCGTGGTCATGCCGACGAGCAGCATGCCGAGCAGCACGATCTGCCAGTTGCTGGCGAGCGAGCCGAACACCTCCTTCATGGAGGGGCGGTGCTTGCGCTTCAGGAACTCCTCCGTCTCCTCCAGCGACCGCCGGATGTAGAACAGGAACGGCACGATCGCGCAGCCGATGAAGAACGGGATCCGCCAGCCCCAGTCGTTCATGTCGGCGAGCGAGAGGGCGTGGTTGAGGATGTAGCCGATCACGGCGGCGAACATGACCGCGACCTGCTGGCTGCCGGACTGCCAGGACACGTAGAAGCCCTTGTTGCCGGGGGTGGCCATCTCCGACAGGTAGACGGAGACGCCGCCGAGCTCGACGCCGGCCGAGAAGCCCTGCAGCAGGCGCCCGACGAGGACCAGGAAGGGCGCGAACAGGCCGATCGTGCCGTAGCCGGGGACGAAGGCGATCAGGATCGTGCCGGCCGCCATGATGCCGAGCGTGACGATCAGCCCCTTCCGGCGGCCGATGCTGTCCACGTAGGCGCCGAGGAAGATCGCGCCGAGGGGCCGCATCAGGAAGCCGGCGCCGAACGTCACGAAGGTCAGCATCAGCGAGGCGAACTCGTTGCCGACCGGGAAGAAGGTCTTGGAGATGTAGGTGGCGTAGAAGCCGAACAGGAAGAAGTCGAACATCTCCAGGAAGTTGCCGCTGGTCACGCGCAGGACCGTGGCGACTTTGGAACTCGACGGATGGGCCTGTATCATTGCTGTCTCCCTCAGGCGCCGGAGCGGTCGCAACCGCACGAGGGAAGCGTCGGTTCTGAACGGCTGACGATCGCTCTTGGCGATCGGGCTGCAGCCGCAAACCAATCCTCCCATGTATTCGCGCCGACTTCGCAGCGCTTGACGCCGCTATACGCCGGTCAACCTGTCACGAAGCTGTCGCGGGACCCGGTCTCAGCGGCCTTCCACGGCGCGCCGCCAGCGCCGCAGCATGCGGGCGTGCCGGATCTGGTCGAGGTTGGCCAGCAGCTCCGGCCCGACCGGGACCGGCCGCAGGGCCGGGGCGGACGCGACCGGGTCGTCGGCCCGGCGGGCATCCGTCCGGGCCGGCGTGAGCGACCGGGCGGCGAGCCGCGCCTGCCCCTCGCGGGAGAGCATGTAGTCGAGGAACATGCGGGCTGCGGCGGGATGCGGCGCGTCCTTCGCGATGAAGGCGATCCGCGAGACGAGGAGCGTGTAGTCCGTGGGCAGCACGAGGCCGATCGCCGGATCGTGCCGGGCCCGTTCGAGGGCGTAGGCGCCGAACACGCCGTAGGCGAGGACGGCCTCGCCCGCGGCGATGCGGTCGAGCATGGTCTCCGTCCGGGTGTAGAGCTTCACGCCGGCCTGCCCGAGGGCGGAGACGAGGTCCCACGTCCGGGGCGTCACGTCCGCGTCCTGCGCGAGGATCAGCGAGCCGACGCCGCTCCGCTCCGGATCGTAGGCGGCGACCTTCCCCTGCCACGTCTCGGGGTGGTCCGTCAGGGCTCGGATCAGGTCGGCGCGGGTCTGGGGAATCTGCTCCGGCGGGAGGAGCGTCCTGTTGTAGGCGATGGCGATCGGCTCGGCCGTGACGCCGAACGCCTCGTTGCGCCACACGGCCCAGGCCGGCAGGGAGGCCGCCTCGGGGGACGCGTAGTGGGCGGCGTAGCCGTCGTTCACCAGCTTGATCTGGCGATCCATGGCGGAACTCCACACGATGTCCGCCTCGACCGCGCCGGCCGCGGCCTCCTCCACGAAGCCGTCGTACAGGGTCGCGGAATTCATCTTGGTGTAGGAGACCGCCACGCCGGGATGGGCCTCGCGGAAGCCCGCGAGGAGGTCGGCGACCTCGGCCTCGTCGGTCGTCGCCCGCACGACCACGACGGTCTCGCCGCGGGCCGCGGCGGACCCGGTCCCCTCGGCCGCCGGAGATGGTTCGACCTGTGCTGAGGCCGGGCCCGGACCGGCCATCAGCAGCAGGACGAGGCCGACGACAGCGGGAGCGCGCACCAGGGTCTGCCCTTCGAGAGCCGCGGGAGTCCCCGCAGCTTCGCCGTGCAGAGACCGGGCGGGAATGCTAGACTCGGAGGACCGCTTCGGCCAACACGATCGATGACGGGAGGAGCATGCGCGTTCTGGTCGTCGAGGACGATGCCGCCCTGGCGCGCGGCCTCGTCGCCGCCCTCCGGCACGGCGGATACGCCGTCGACCACGAGGCGGACGGAGCGGACGCGGTGCAGCTCGCGCTGAGCGAACCCTACAGCCTCATCGTCCTGGACCTCGGCCTGCCGGGCCTGCCGGGCTTCGAGGTCCTCAAGGCCGTCCGGGCGGCCGGCTCGACCGTTCCGGTCATGATCCTGACCGCGCGCGACGCCATCAGCGACCGCGTCCGTGGGCTCGATCTCGGGGCGGACGATTACCTGCTCAAGCCGTTCGACCTCGCCGAGTTCGAGGCGCGGGTGCGGGCGCTCGTCCGCCGCGGGCAGGCCGTGCCGAACCCGGTCCTGCGCTGCGGCGCGCTGGAGCTCGACCGGGCCGCGGGTACCGTGACCCTCGGCGGGGCGCCCGTCGCGCTGCGACGCCGGGAACTCGCCGTCCTGACCATCCTGATGACGCGCGCCGGGAAACCCGTCCCGAAGGAACGGCTCAGCGCCGAGATCTTCGGCTTCGACGAGGCGGTCGCGCCGAACGCCCTCGAACTCTACGTCGCCCGCCTGCGGAAGAAGCTGCAGCCGGACGGGCCCGAGATCCGCACGATCCGCGGCCTCGGCTACCTGCTGATGCCGGTGTGACCCGGCCGCGCGCGCCCTCGATCCGGCGGCGCCTGCTCGTCCGCATGCTGCTCCCGGCCCTGGCGCTCGCGCTGCTGCTCGGCTTCGCCGGCGCGCTCGTGATCCGGAACGTCGTGGAGACGACGCACGACCGCCTGCTCGACGGGTCCGTCCTGGCGATCGCCGAGCGGCTGACCGTGGAGGACGGCGAGGTGTCGGTCGACCTGCCCCGCGTCGCCCTCGGGATGCTGGAGAGCCAGGCGCAGGACCGGATCTACTACAGCGTCACCTACGGCGGGGCGCTGGTGACCGGCTATCGCGACCTCCCGGGCCTGGACGTCGATACGCTCCCGCTCGGGGTGACGACCCATCGCGACGGCATCGTCCGCGGGGCGGCCGTGCGGATCGCCGCCCAGGCCCGGCGGGTCTACGGGAAGCCGGACCCGGTCCTCGTGCAGGTCGCCGAGACGCGCGAGGCTCGCCAGGGCCTGGAGCGACGCCTGCTCGCCGGGCTCGCGCTGGCCGAGCTGGGGCTGATGGGCCTGATCGGGGCCCTGTCGTGGTACAGCATCGACAGCAGCCTGAGGCCGCTGACCCGGCTGAGCGACGCGATCGACCGGCGGGCGGTCCCGGGGGCGATCAACCTGCAGCCGCTCGACGTGGCCGGGGTGCCCCGCGAGGCGCTGGCCCCGGTGCTCGCCCTCAACACGCTGCTCGAGCGCCTGGAGCAGGCGATCGCGGGGGAGCGCACCTTCACGTCGGATGCCTCGCACCAGCTGCGGACGCCGCTCGCCGTGCTCAGGATGCACGTGGAACTGCTCCGCAGGATCACGCCCGGGGAACCGGCCCACGCCGCGGCGATCGACGATATCGACGGAGCCGCGCGGCGCCTGGAACGCCTCCTCGCGCAACTGATCGCGCTCGCCCGCGCCGATGCGGGCGCGGCCGCCACGGACGCCGCCGCGGCGATCACCGACCTGAACGACATCGCGGCCCGCGTGGTCACGGAGCAGGTGCCCCACGCCCTCGCGCGCGGGGGCGAGATCGTCCTCGATCGCCCCGACGGCGCGGTGCCGGTCGTGGGCGATCCGTTCATCGTCGGCGAGATCCTCACCAATCTCGTGGACAACGCGATCCGCTACAACCGTCCCGAAGGCACCACCGTCGTCCGTGTCCGGCGCACGGAGACGGGCGCCTGCCTGGACGTCGAGGACGAGGGCCCGGGCATACCGCCGGAGGTGCGCGAGAAGGTCTTCGAGCGATTCTACCGTGTCGCGACGCGAGACGGTCCTGACGGCAGCGGCCTCGGGCTCGCGATCGTCCGAGCCCTCGCGGACCGGATCGGCGGGGCGGTCACGCTCGGTTCCCGCGCAGGCGGATCGGGACTGGTCGCGCGGGCGAGCTTCCGCGCGCCGTAGTCGCTGCGCGGGACGACGGTCCGGTGCGTTCGGCCTTGTCCGGCCGCCCGACCCGGGTCGCCTTCGCCGTGGTTGCCGGCTCGGATCTGCACCGGCCTGCTCTCGTGCCCGGTCGGAACAGGCCGACGCCCTCCGGTAAGCCGAAGCCGGCGGGGAGCTGCGCACCTGCGCGCCGGCGTCTCGGACACGTCATCCGATCACGGCACTTGAAAGATACCGCACGGTAGGTATCTTCGAGGCGGGGACGATTCCCGTCACTCCTGGGAAGGGGCCATGGCGACCGCCTATCATCGCAAGAAGCGGCCCGAGCTCGTCCGGCGCGCGCTGCTCGATTGCGCAGCCAAGCTCGCCCTGGAACAGGGCCTGTCCGCCGTCACCGTGCAGGCGGTCTGCCACGCCGCCGGGGTGACCAAAGGGGCCCTGTTCCACCACTTCCCGAGCAAGCAGGCCCTGGTCGAGGGCGTCGTCGCCGACCTGATCGCGCAGCTCGACGCGGAGATCGACGCGGCGATGGCGAAGGATCCCCGGCCGTACGGCCGGTACACCCGCGCCTACGTCGACATCACGCTGCACGACCCGATGATGACCGAGGGCAGCCAGTGGGCCGCTCTCCACATCTCGATCCTCGCCGAGCCGCCCCTGCGCCGCATGGTGTCGGCCTGGTTCGCGGAACGCCTGCACCGCCACCGCGACACCGACGGGAGTGCCGACCTCGAGTTCGTCCGGCTCGCCGCCGACGGCGCGTGGCTCGCCTACCTCGTGCGCGAGAAGCCGAGCGACCCGGTCCCCGCCCTCGACGCGCTCCGCGACCGCCTCGTCGCGATGACATTGGCTGAACCGTCCGCGCACCCGGGCGGCGACCGGGACTGAGCCATGGGATCGACCTCGATGGATGGGTTCGCCCCCGCCCGCGGCGCGGACGGGCCGGGCGATGCCGCGGAATACGGCGACCTGGCCGCGCGGCACGTCTCCGTCGCCCGGATCCTGACCCTGTTCCGCCCCTACGCGGGCCGGATCGCGCTCGTCATCGGGCTGATCGCGCTCGCCTCCGCCGCGGGGCTCGCCGCCCCGTTCCTTCTCCGCGAGATCGTCGACGTCGCGCTGCCGCGCGCCGACCTCGGACTGCTCGGCCGGCTCGCCGCCGGCATGGTCGGCCTCGCCGCGCTCGGGGCGGGCATCGGCGTGCTGCAGGCCCTCGTCACCGCGAAGGTCGGGCAGGCCCTCATGCACGACCTCCGGGTCCGCGTGTACGCGCATCTGCAGTCGCTTCCGCTCGGGTTCTTCACGGCGACCCGCTCCGGCGACATCCAGTCCCGCATCGCGAGCGACATCGGCGCCCTCCAGGCGCTGGTCACCCACACGGCGGGTGAGGCCACGCGCAACGCCAGCGCGGTGGTGATGACCGCCGCGGCCATGCTGCTGCTGGAATGGCGGCTCGCCCTGTTCTCGTTCCTGGTCCTGCCGCCGGCGACCTGGATCAGTGTCCGCGTCGGCCGGTTGCGCGAGGAGACAACCTACGCGCAGCAGGAACGCATCGCCGAGATGACGTCCGCGGTGCAGGAATCCCTCTCGGTCTCCGGCATCGTCCTCGCCCGCACGATGGGCCGCGTCCCCCATCTCGCGGAGCGCTTCGCGCGGGCCTCGCGCGCGGTGGCGAACCTGGAGGTCCGGTCCCACACGGCCGGGCAGTGGCAGTGGTCGGTCATCGACCTCGTGCTGCAAGCCCTGCCGGCCCTGACCCTGTTCCTCGGCGGCTGGATGGCGGGCGCCGGGACGACCATGACCATCGGCACTCTCGTCGCGATGATCGCGCTGCAGGAGCAGATGCTGTTCCCGCTCGAGGAGGTCCTGCGCACGGGCGTCGAGGCCCGGAAGACGCGGGCCCTGTTCGCGCGCATCTTCGAGTACCTCGACAAGCCGGTCGGCATCACCGAGCGGCCCGACCCCGTCACCCTCGACCCCGCCGAGGTCGCCGGCCACGTGCGCCTCAACGGCGTGACGTTCTCCTACGACCGAGCCGGCCCCGCGACGATCGCCGGCGTCACGCTCGATATCCCCGCCGGGTCGCACACCGCCATCGTCGGCGCGACCGGCTCGGGCAAGTCCACCCTCGGCCATCTCCTGGCCCGGCTCTACGACGTCGATGGCGGCGCCGTGCTCTACGACGGCGTCGACGTGCGCGACCTGAGTCTCGCCTCCCTCTCCGAGGTGCTCGGGGTCGTGACGCAGGACCCGTTCCTCCTCCATGCCAGCGTGGCCGAGAACCTGCTCTTCGCCCGGCCGGATGCGACGGTCGCGGAGATGGTCGCGGCGGCCCGGACGGCCCAGTTGCACGACATGGTCGCCGCCCTGCCGGACGGGTACGACACGCTGGTGGGCGAGCGCGGGCACCGCTTCTCGGGCGGCGAGCGGCAGCGCCTCTCACTGGCCCGGACCATCCTGCGCGACCCGCGCGTGCTGCTGCTCGACGAGGCGACGAGCGCCCTCGACACGGCGACGGAGCGGGCGATGGTCGAGGCCCTTGCCCGTCCAGGCAAGCCCCGCACGACCATCACCGTCGCCCACCGCCTCTCGACCGTCCGCCGGGCCGACCAGATCGTCGTGCTCGATCGGGGGCGCGTGGTCGAATGCGGCACGCACGAAGCCCTGCTCGCCCGCGGAGGCGCCTACGCGCGCCTCGTGCGCAAGGCGGCCTGACGGCCACGATTCCAGGACGGATCTCCATGCCTTCACACGCACCGGCCCGGCGGTCGCCGACCCTCGCCGCCCTCGGCCTCGTCGCGGCGCTCGCCCTGCAGGGCTGCAAGCCCGGGGCGGACGGTCAGGCACCGGGCGGTCCCGGATCGGCGGGTTCGCCGCCCGACGTCTCGACCGCTCGGGCCGAGCCCGGGACGGTGCCCCGAACCCTCGACCTGCCGGGTCGCCTCACCTCCACGCGGGTCGCCGAGGTCCGGGCCCAGGTCGCCGGCATCATCCAGGAGCGCGCTTTCGAGGAAGGCAGCCTCGTCCGGAAGGGCGATGTCCTCTTCCGCATCGACCCCGCCGTCTACCGGGCCGAGGTCGATGCCAAGTCCGCGGCCCTCGACCGGGCCGAGGCCACGCGGGTGCAGGCGCTGAAGCAATCCGAGCGCACCGAGACCCTTCTGGAGCGTCAGGCAGCCAGCACCGCCCAGCACGACCTCACGATCGCCGCCCTGCGCCAAGCCGAGGCCGACGTCGCGAGCGCGAAGGCGCAGCTCGCCCGCGCCCGGATCGACCTCGACTACGCGACCGTGCGCGCGCCCATCGCCGGCCGCATCGGCCGGGCCCTCGTCACGGAGGGCGCCCTCGTGGGCCAGGGCGAGGCGACCAAGCTCGCGCTGATCCAGCAGGTCGATCCGATCTTCGCCGATTTCAATGCCCCCGCGGCCGATCCGGGGCGGCTGGCGGAGCGGGCCACGGGTAAGGAGGAGACGGCGGTCCGCCTCGTCCTGCCCGACGGCGCGCTCCACGCCGATGCCGGGCGTCTGCTGTTCACGGATGTGAGCGTCGACCCCGGCACCGGGCAGGTGTCGCTCAGGGCCACGTTCCCGAACCCGAAGGTCGTCCTGCTGCCGGGCACCTATGTCCGAATCCGCCTCGCGCAGGGGACGGTGCCGGGCGCGGTCGTCGTCCCGGCCCAGGCCATCCAGCGGTCGAGCGCCGGCGTCGCGCAGGTCTTCGTGGTCGGGGAGGACAGGATTGCAGCGCTGCGCCCCGTGCGGGCGGGGGCGCTGACGGATGCGGGCTGGATCGTCGAGGACGGGCTCAAGGCCGGCGAGACCGTCGTGGTCGAGGGTTTCCAGCGGATACAGCCCGGCATGGCGGTGAACCCGGCGCCCTGGCAGGGCCCCCGGACGTCCTCCGCCTCCGCGAAGCCCTGACCGCGCCGGGACCGCACCATGACCCGCTTCTTCATCGCGCGCCCGATCTTCGCCTGGGCGATCTCCATCTTCATCGTGCTGGTGGGGGCGATCTCCCTCGCGTTCCTGCCGGTGTCGCAATACCCGGACGTGGCGCCCGTCACGATCCAGGTGAGCGCGACCTATCCCGGTTCTCCGCCCGAGCGGCTCTACGACGGGGTCACGCGCATCATCGAGGAGGAGCTGAACGGCATCCCCGGGCTGATGTACTTCGAGAGCACCAGCGACACGTCCGGCATGGCGCAGATCATGGCGTCCTTCGCGCCGGGCTCGGACCCGTCGAAGGCGACGGTGGCGGTGCAGAACCGGATCAAGCGCATCGAGGCGCGCCTGCCCCGGGCGGTCACGCAGCAGGGCGTCATCGTCGAGGAGGCCAGCACCAGCTTCCTGCAGTTCGTCACCGTCTCCTCGAAGGACGGCTCCTTGAGCGAGACCGACCTCGGCGACATCGCCGCCCGCCGTCTCCTCGGCGAGTTGCGGCGGGTGCCGGGCGTCGGCCGGGCCACCCTGTTCTCGTCCGAGAAGGCGCTGCGCATCTGGATCGACCCGGTCAAGCTCGTCGGGTTCGGGATGACGCCGGGCGACGTCACGGCCGCGGTGGGTGCGCAGAACGCGCAGGTCGCGTCAGGGACCGTCGGCGCGCAGCCCGCGGCCGAGGGCCAGCGCATCGCCGCGAACGTGCTGGTGAAGGGGCAGCTGACCACGCCCGCCGAGTTCGCCGAGATCGTGCTGCGCGCCAACCCGGACGGGTCGCTCGTGCGCCTGCGCGACGTGGCCGAGGTCGAGCTCGGCGGCCAGTCCTACACGATGCAGACCCGCCTCGACGGGCGCCCGGCCGCCGGCATTGGCATCCAGCTCGCCCCGGGCGCGAACGCGCTCGCGGCCGCCGGCGGCGTCAAGGCGAAGCTCGCCCAGCTCCAGCGCACGCTGCCCGCCAACATCCGGGTGACGGTGCCCTACGACACCACGCCCTTCGTCGAGGTGTCGATCCGGAAGGTGCTGATGACGCTCGCCGAGGCGATGGCCCTCGTCTTCGCGGTGATGTTCCTGTTCCTGCAGAACGTCCGCTACACCCTCATCCCGACCATCGTGGTGCCGGTGGCGCTGCTCGGCACCTGCGGCGCGCTGCTGCTCGCCGGCTTCTCGATCAACGTGCTGACCATGTTCGGCATGGTGCTGGCCATCGGCATCCTCGTCGACGACGCCATCGTGGTGGTCGAGAACGTCGAGCGCATCATGGGCGAGGAGGGGCTCCCGCCGAGGGAGGCCACCGCCAAGGCGATGGGCCAGATCACCGGCGCCATCGTCGGCATCACCTCGGTGCTGGTCGCGGTGTTCGTGCCGCTCGCCTTCTTCCCCGGCTCGGTCGGGGTGATCTACCGGCAGTTCGCCGTCAGCATGGCGACCTCGATCGCCTTCTCGGCCTTCCTGGCCCTCTCGCTGACGCCCGCGCTCTGCGCCACGCTGCTGAAGCCGGTCGAGAAGGGCCACCATCATGCCAAGGGCGGCTTCTTCGGCTGGTTCAACCGCCGCTTCCACGCCGGCACGCGGGCCTACCGGTCCGGCGTGGCGGGCCTGCTGCGCCGGCCCGTTCGGGCGCTCCTGGTGTACGGCCTCCTCGTGGCCGCGCTCGGCTGGGGCTACTGGCGCATGCCGTCGAGCTTCCTGCCCATCGAGGACCAGGGCTACGTCATCGTCGACGCGCAGACCCCGCCGGAATCCGCCACCGGCCGCACGCTCGACGTGGCCAAGCGCATCGAGGAGCACTTCGCCAAGGAGCCCGGCATCGACAGCCAGACGCTGCTCCTCGGGTTCGGCTTCTCGGGCCAGGGGCAGAACGCGGCCATCAACTTCGTCGGGCTGAAGCCCTGGGGCGAGCGCGGGCCGCAGGACAGCGCCGACGCCATCACGACCCGCGCCAACGCCGCCCTCGGCGGCCTGCCCGACGCCATCGCCATGTCGCTCTCGCCGCCGGCCATCGACTCGCTCGGCAATTCGAGCGGCTTCGCCTTCCGCCTCCAGGACAAGGCGCAGCAGGGCCACGCGGCGCTGGCGGCCGCGCGCGACCATCTCGTCAAGGCGGCGTCCCAGAGCCCGATCCTGCAGGGCGTCTACGTCGAGGGACTGCCGACCGCGCCGCAGATCGAGCTCGTCCTCGACCGGCAGAAGGCCAGCGCGCTGGGTGTCACCTTCGCCGACATCAACGACGCCCTCTCCACGAGCCTGGGCTCGGCCTACGTCAACGACTTCCCGAACCACGCGCGGATGCAGCGGGTGATCGTCCAGGCCGAGGCGGCCCGGCGCATGAAGGCGGAGGATCTGCTCGACCTCAACGTCCGCAACGCCAAGGGGCAGATGGTGCCGTTCCAGTCCTTCGCCCGGGTGCAATGGACGATGGGACCGTCGCAGGTCGTGGGCTTCAACGGCTACCCGAGCATCAAGATCTCCGGCAGCGCCGCCCCCGGCTACGCCAGCGGCGACGCCATGGCCGAGATGGAGCGGCTGGCGGGGCAGTTGCCGCCGGGCTTCGACTTCGCCTGGACCGGGCAATCGCTGCAGGAGAAGCTGTCGGGCTCCCAGGCGGTCTATCTGCTGGCGCTGGCGCTGTTCTGCGTCTTCCTCTGCCTCGCCGCGCTCTACGAGAGCTGGTCGATCCCGCTCGCCGTGCTGCTCGTGGTGCCGACCGGCGTGGTCGGCGCGGTCTTCGCGATGCTGATGCGGGACATGCCGAACGACGTCTACTTCAAGGTCGGCCTGATCACGGTGATCGGCCTGACCGCGAAGAACGCCATCCTGATCATCGAGGTGGCCAAGGACTTCGTGGCCAGGGGCGTGCCCGTCCGGGAGGCGGCGCTGGAGGCGTGCGAGCTGCGCTTCCGGCCCATCGTCATGACCTCGTTCGCCTTCATCCTCGGCGTCGTGCCGCTCGCCGTCGCGACGGGGGCCAGCATGAACAGCCAGCGGGCCATCGGCACGGGCGTTCTCGGCGGCATGGTCACCGCGACGGTGCTCGCCGTCTTCGTCACGCCGCTCTTCTACGTCCTCATCGCGCGGGTCTTCGGTTCCGCGGCGGCCGGCCAGCCGGAGGCCGGTCCCGTCCGGCGCGGCATCCCGGTGCCTTGAGGGTGCTCGTCCTTGCCAGGGGCGCGGCGGGACATCCCTCCGCTGACGCGAGCCGCGCAGCCGCAGGTGACCGACAGGGTCGGGTGGGCTTCCGCGGGTCCGCTTCGGGAACGGCACTCCGGAAAAGATGCCCTTCGCCGCTTGCAGATTTCCCGACCGAGAGCCGGAGGGCTCTCAGGGCACTTGATCTATCGGCGCCCATGTTGTACCGAACGGTACAACATGGTTCTGAGAGGTGATCCCAATGTCCCGACCCCCGCTTCCCCCGTTCACCGAGGAATCCGCGATCCAGAAGGTGCGTCTTGCCGAGGATGGCTGGAACACGCGCGATGCGGCCAAGGTCGCGCAGGCCTATACGCCCGACACGCGCTGGCGGAACCGCGTCGAGTTCGCGACCAATCGCGAAGAGGCGCAAGCTTTCCTAACTCGGAAGTGGAACAAGGAGCACGAATACAGACTGATCAAGCAGTTGTGGGCCTTCACCGGCAACCGTATCGCGGTGCGCTATGCCTACGAGTATCGCGACGACGGCGGGCACTGGTTCCGCGCCTACGGCAATGAGAACTGGGAGTTCGCCGAAGACGGATTGATGGCGCACCGTCATGCCAGCATCAACGAGATGCCGATCACCGAGGCGGAACGGAAGTTCCGGTGGCCGCTCGGGCGCAGACCCGACGATCACCCCTCGCTGAGTGACCTGGGCCTTTGAGCACGAAGCGCGTCCTCACCGAACGGGCCGGTGCCGTGCCGGCACTCGCGGAAGCGTTCCGCGAGCACGGGTTCGAGGGCGCGAGCCTGTCGGTGCTGTCGAAGGCGACCGGCCTCGGCAAGGGCAGCCTCTACAACTTCTTTCCCGGCGGGAAGGAAGAGATGATGGAGGCGGTTCTCGCCGACATAGACGCTTGGTTCGAGAAGGTCATCTTCTCGACGTTGGAGCATGCGCGCGATCCGACAGCGGCCGTCACGTCCATGATCGAGGATGTGACGGAATACTTCCGATCCGGCAGGAGAGTCTGTCTCGTCGGCTGCATTGGCCTGAATGCCTCCGGAGCCGTTTTCGCGGAGCGGATAAGGAGCTACTTCGCGCGCTGGATATCGGCTCTGGCCCGGTGCCTGAGAGCCGGCGGCGTTCACGAACCGCAAGCCTCGCAACTCGCTGAGGAGGCGGTTTCGGGGATACAGGGTGCGATCGTGCTGGCGCGAGCCTTAGAGGACGATGCCGTCTTTCTCCGGGTGGTTCATCGACAGCGATCCGTCTTGATCGATGCAATCGCCGATTCTAGTGCGGAGTGATAGAGGTCTGATCATTCGCAGTGGCCTGCCATGACAATTACCCATTCAACGATCGGTCTGAATTGTAACATTTGAAGTTCGCGACGAATTGTCTGCCCGATCGTGTGTGCCCGGCGACGATCCGTCTCCACCGCGATCAAGTCCGCATTTCTCGTCGTGCGCCGGACTGGGCAAATGAGACGGTGACACGGCTGCTTGCATCCGAATGTCCGGTTCGGGGATGCCGCTGAACAGGCCGGAATGGCTGGGCTGGATCGCGAGGCGTCCGTCCTCTCTTCCGGCAGCCGGCCTTCCGAGCCGATCACGGCTTCCGCCAGCATCGGCCGCCGCAGACCGCCTGCGCGAGCGTCTCCGACGGGTGAATCTCTGCCGTTCCGTTTCCGAGCTGCAGGGGCATCAGAGCGGACGACTTCGTTCCGCAGGCGCCCCCATCTTCCGTAATCTCGGGGATGGCCGCGGTCGCCATCTGCCCGGCTCGATCGGGCCGACGTCCAGGCCGCACGGAGCCGTGTCGCGGCTCGCAACCTGAACCAAACTGTCTCGGGAAATCCGGCGTGGTACAGCGATCGCGGCCGCCGGGTGCCGGTCCCTCGATCGACTCGACAGCCGACCGATATTTACCAAGCCGTTCGATGTCCTGGGAAGCTCCGGGGTCAGGTTGCGTAGTTGTCTTGAGACTCAACCACAGGCTGCATAATCTGCGGCAATGCGCGTCACATCCGCCATTGGCCTCGTCTCCGTGTTGCTCTCTGCGGGGTCCGCCGTCGCCTTCGCCCCCGCGCTGTTCGCGGCGGGACCGGCTGCCGTAGCCCAGCTGTGTACTGAGAGCGCAGGGACCGTCTCTTGTGCGAACGGTTATGCGGGCTTCCGAGGCCCCTCGGGGAAGCTCTGGATTGGCAAAGATGGCCGGGGGACCGTGATCGTCAGCATCGATGATCGTCGGAACGATCAGGAGCCATCCCGGCGCGAGCAGGATCACGGACGCTCCGTCCTCGAGCAGGCGTGGTGAGGCTCGGATCTTTCGCCCGTCGCCGCTGCCGTGCAGTTGAGACCCGGGTCGTGGCGTGACCGGCGGTGGCTCTCTCTCGGAGCGCCGCCAGTGACGAGGGCGCGAACCGGAAACTTGGTAAGGCCGTGGGCGCCTCACGCCTTGTCGGAGGCTGATCCAGCAGATCGCGCATCCTGCGGATCGATGGGTCAGGGCTGATGAGCGGGCTCCGGACGGGACCGATCGAGAGGATGGGTTGGCGACCCGTCGCAGACGGTCGAGACGTTCCGGCCTGACAGCCAGCCGCGGCCGTGCAGGGTCAGGTTTCCCCACGCTCCAACAGCAGGCGGTAATCGGCCAGGGTCATTGTCCCGGTGCCGCGCGGGTCGATCGTTCGCCGATCTCGGTCGGGCAGGACATCCGCGAACAGATCGATCCTCTTCCAGGCCGGGAGCTCGCCCGCTCGTGCCCGCCCCGGCACGAAGCCTGACGTAGCCTCCCGACGGTACCGGTGGATGTAGCGCGGGCAGTTCACGAACACCTCGGCGATATCGATCTTGAGCACCAGCTCGGCGCCAGGATGACGTTCCAGGTCCCTCGCGTCGCGGGCGATCCGCGCCGTGCCGTGGAGGCGCAGGCGGTGCGGCGTCTCGAAGTCGATGAACAGCAGGCCGAGCTTCGGGTTGGCCGCGAGATTCCCGGCCGTGAGGTACATGCCGTTGCCGTCGTAGCTCGGCAGCTCGATGACGCGCGGGCCCGCCACGCGCACGAAGCCCCGCGCACCGCCTTTGTAAGAACAGGTCGGAAATCCCCGATGGTCGACGGAGGTGATGAAGACCAGATCCTGCCGCGCGATGAAGGCCTGCTGGGTCGCGGTGAGTTCGCTCGTGACCGACAGGCTTCGCAGCCGGTTCGCGAGGTCACCCGTCTCGAACGCCTCTTGGAAGACCCGGTGACGGGGACCGTAGAGGTAGCTGATCGCGCCCAGAGGCGGCGCGAACACGGCCGCATCGGGTTTCGGCGCGGTGCTCCAGCGCAGGCGTTCGAGGCAGATCGCCCAGGCCGCCCTGTACCGGTCGGCGGTGTCCTGCCGGTCGAGCCGCGTATGAGAGAGCGTCAGCTCGGTCACGTCGACCCCGAGGGGGCGCAGGTCGATCTCGACGCGCGACGGCGGTCCGGCGAGTGGTCCGTCGCCGGCGAAGTGCCACGTCATCGCGAGGCGCCGCGGCGGCACGATCTCCAGGTACTCGCCGGACACCGCGTAGGCGCGCCCGTCCGGATTGCAGCCGTCGAGGCTGAAGCGGCCGCCGACCCGCAGGTCGCAGCTCGCGTCGCGGACTTCGCCGGCCCCCGGCGTGAGCCAGCGGGCGAGGCGGCGCGGGTCGGTGCAGGCCTCGAACACCAGGGCCGCGGCGGCATCGAGCTGCCGGACCAGGGCGATGGCGATCCGCGGGGGGCCGGACGCGGTGTCGGGCGCGGTGTCGGGCGCGGTGTCGGACATGGCGTGGGCGATCCGTCAGGCGATGGCGTCGAGGGCACGGCCCCGCGTCTCGTGCAGGCACAGCGCCGCGACGAGGAAGGCGACGGCGAGGACGGTCATCGCGTACCAGAGGCCGGCATAGATGTTCCCCGTCGCCGTGAAGGCCGAGAAGGCGATGGCCGGCAGGAAGCCTCCGAACCAGCCGCCGACGGCGTAGGGCACGGACAGCGCCGTGGTTCGGATGCGCGTCGGAAACAGCTCGATCATCCAGGCCGCGAGCGGGGCCGAGGCCAGGGCCACGAACACGTTGAGGAGGCTGAGGAGCGCGATCAGCGCCGGCAGGTTCGTCTTGGCCGGATCGGCCCTGGCCGGGTAGCCCGCGGCCGCGACGGCGGTCGACAGCGCCTTGCCGAACTCGGCTGTCCGTGCCCCGAGCGTCGCCTTGTCGAGCCCGGTCCCGTCGAAGGAGGCGAGACTCGCCTCGCCGATCTCGATCCGCACCGGGCTGCCGACCGGCAGATCGCGCGTCGCATAGGGGATGCCGAGCTTGGCCACCGCCCGCCGGGCGAGGTCGCAGGGGCTCTCGAACCGGGCGATGCCGAACGGGTCGAACTGGCGGCTGCACCCGGCCGGATCGGCGGCGACCACGACGGGCTTGGCCGCGACGGCCGCCGCGAGGTCGGGATGGGCGAAGCGCGTCACGCCGGCGTAGACCGGCCATGCCAGCAGCGCCACACCGAGGAAGCCCGCGAGCATGACCGGCTTGCGGCCGATCCGGTCCGAGAGCCAGCCCGCCGCGACCATGCAGGCGACGAGGGCGAGGCTGGAGCCGAGGATCGTGTAGTGCAGCAAGAACGGATCGATCTTCAGGTTCAGCATCAGCAGGTAGATCGGGTAGGACCCCGTCGCGCTGGCCACCGATTGCCCGGCGACGAGACCGAACAGGACGAGGAGCACGATCCGCAGGTTCGCCCATCGCCCGAGGGCCTCGCGGACCGGCCGGCGCGATCCGCCCCCGCCCCGGCGCATCCGCAGGAAGACCGGGGATTCCTGCAGTTTCAGCCGCATGTAGACCGAGACCAGCATCAGCACGGCCGAGAGCAGGAAGGGGATCCGCCAGCCCCAAGCCTCGAAGGCGGCCTTGCCCAGCACGGATTCGCAGGCGATCACGACGAGGATCGCAAGAACGAGGCCGCAGGCCATGGTGATGCCCACCGCGCTCGTCGCCAAGCCGCGCCGGTCCGCGGAGGCGTGCTCGGCGATGTAGGTCACGGCACCGCCGAACTCGCCCCCGAAGGCGAGGCCCTGCACGATGCGCAGGCTCACGAGCAGCGCCGGCGAGGCGACGCCGATGGCCGCGTAGGTCGGCAGCAGGCCGATGGCCACAGTCGCGCCGCCCATGATCACGATGGTCAGGAGGAAGGTGTATTTTCGCCCGACGCGGTCCCCCAAGGGGCCGAAGATCAATCCGCCGAAGGGCCGGGCGAGGAAGGTCACGGCCGCGGAGAGCAGGGTGAAGATATAGGCGTAGGCCTCGTCGAGGCCCGAGAAGAACTGCCGGGCGATGATGGCGGCCATCGGCCCGAACAGGACGAGGTCGTAGGCCTCGAACACCGCACCGAGGGATGAGGCCAGGATCACCCGCCGGATGCGGGTCCGCTCCTCCGGGACGCGCCCCGGCGCGATCGCGCGGGGCGCCTGTCCGGCGCGCGCGGAGGGACGAGGGACGGCGATGTCCTGAGCCATGATGGTCCTCCCCATGTCTTCGGGTCGTCGGCGGGCGGGATGCGGGCTCAGGGCGGTCCCGCCTCCCGCTTCATCTCCGCCAGCAGGTCCTCCAGGGCATCGAGGCGCGCGGTCCAGAAGACTTCGTAGGCCTGGAGCCACCGGTGAGCCTCCATCAGGGCCATCGGCTCGAGGCGGCAGAGATGCGAGCGCCCGCGCACCTGCCGCGTCACGAGCCCGGCGGCCTCCAGGGTCCTCACGTGCTTCGAGACCGCGACGCTCGACATCGGAAAGGCCGGCGCGAGCTCGGCGAGCTTGAGCGGTTTGTCGGCCAGCATCCGCACGATCGCCCGACGCGTCGGATCGGCGAGGGCGTGGAACAGGGCGTCCAGCGTCGCGTCGGGTAAGTCAACCATGCGGTATTATGAAAAACCAAATGGTTTTATGTCAAGACGCGGAGTCGGATGAGCCGCGGGCGCCGCCGGTGGGTCACAGGCCTCCCGGACGTCGATTTCCGCGCCTTCGCGCACGCCACAGGCGCGAGACTCGTCCGGACGGAGCGCGCGGCGGCGAGCGGTCTCGTAATCTGTCCGCTCGACTGTCGGAGTAGCCGGCCTCGCGAACGTCGGCCCGGGTCGCCTTTCCGCCGGAGCGCCGCGCGGCTCGCGACTCGAACCGGGACGCGCAGACCGCGTGTCCCCGTCATCGAGACTGGCCCTGCACCGGCTGCGCATCGGTTCTGGTCGGGGTGGCGAGCTGATCCGTTGACCGCTACGGAGGATGCAGATGGCGGCCGTACCGCCTCGCGCTTCACGACGCGCGAGCCATGACATCGACACGTGATAGCGGACCGACGATCACCGTTCTGAACTTCGGAGACTTCGAGCTCGCCTATCGCATGGCGATCCCGAGCTTCGAGCAGGAAACAGGCATCAAGATCGAGACCCGGTCGGGCGCGTCGCAAGGACGTGACCCGAAGACGATCCGCTACCAGCTTGACCACGGTGCCGAGGTCGACGTCGTCATCTGTCCAACGAAGGGCTGCATGAACTCGTCGACGCGAGGCTGATCGCCGAGGGCTCGATTGCCGAGCTTGTCCGTCGTCAGATGATTTGAGACGATTTGGGACGCTCAGGACCGGAGGCTCTGGTCCACCTGGGTTGAGAGGTCAGGCAGCCTGCGCGTGGTGGCGCAAGCGGCGGTCCATAAGGGTCTGGCGCTTGATCCGCGCCCGCTCCCGCAGGATGGCCTCGCCGCGGCCGAAGTAGACGTCGGCGGGAGTGAGGTTGCCCAGGCTCTCGTGAGCCCGAGCGTGGTTGTAATGCTCGACGAAGGCGGCAACCCGCGCCTCCAGTTCGCCGGGCAGGTAGGCGTGTTCGAGCAGGATGCGGTTCTTGAGCGTCTGGTGCCAGCGCTCGATCTTGCCCTGCGTTTGAGGATGGCGGGGCGCGCCGCGGATATGGGTCATGCCCCGACTGCCGAGCCAGTCGGCCAGATCACCCGCGACGTAGCTTGATCCATTGTCGGAGAGCAGCCGCGGCCGATGCGCCACCTGCACATGATCGAGCCCGGCCGCCGCCAGCGCGAGGTCGAGCGTGGCGGTGACGTCGCCGACCTGCATCGTCGCGCACAGCTTCCACGCCACGATGAAGCGCGAGAAGTCATCCAGCACGGTCGAGAGGTCGTACCAGCCCCAGCCGATCACCTTCAGATAGGTGAAGTCTGTCTGCCGGAGTTGATTGGACGCGGTGGTCTTGTCCCGGAACTCGTCGGCGGCTTTGATCACGATGTCGGCCGGGCTGGTGATCAGGTCGTGAGCCTTGAGCAGGCGGTAGACGCTCGCCTCCGAACGGTCTCTGCCGGCTTCCGGGCCGGCCCGGATGTCGGCTTCATCTTCGCTCCTGAGGCTACGATGAACCAGACATCCTCCGTTCGTGAACGGCCTCAATCTGTCTCACGAGCGCTGACGGCAGACAGTCAAAGCGGACATCGGTGAAGCCTGCGGCCATGACATTCTTAGCTTCAAACTACCTTCACCCCGGGGCGCCCAAAGGCAACTTCAACGCAAATTGTCTCGCTGGGAGCTCCAAGCGCCTCCCTCACCTCGCGCCGGAAGGTACGAGCTTCGGCGGCATGCCTCCCGGCCGCCCCGGGGGCTCGTTCATCGGCGGCATGTCGTCCTGTCCGAGCATGGGCACCCCGACCGGGTCGGGTAGGGGGTCTTGACCCTGGTCCGGGGAACGCGTGGGCGAAGGCGGCGAGAAGCCCGGTTCGCCTCGGTCAGGATTGCCTGGGTTGGCCATCGAAACGCCCCCCGATCAGTGGGACAGCAGGCAGCAGACGGACGCCTGCGCCAGCAGGTCCCGCGTGACCCCGCCGAAGAACCACTCGCGCAGGCGGCTGTAGCCGTAGGCGCCTGTCACGATCAGGTCGGCGTCGAAATCGCGCGTCGCCTTCCGGACGTCGTCGGCGACGGTCCAGCCCGATGGCTTGGCCAGATGCGCGGTCGCGTTTACGTCGTGCAGCGCCAAGTAGCGGGCTACGTCCTCGACCTCGGCCCGGTCGTCGCCGTCCGAGACGCGGAACACCTGCACCGCCTCCGCACGCCTGAGCATGGGCAGGGCGTCAGACACGGCCCGTCGCGTTTGCGGGGTGTTCTTCCAGCCGACGAGCACGCGCCTGGCCTCCAGGTGCTCGACGCCGGCCGGGACTACCAGGACTGGCTTCCCCAACCGCATCAGGACGTCGCCGGCGTCGACGGCCATGCCGACCGTCACACCCTCGTCATCCGCGTAGCGCCCGACCACGACGAGGTCCGCCGCCCGCGACTGGCTTTCGAGGAACGAGGCCGATGAGCCAAGGTCCGAGCGCCACTCGACGCGGTCGTTCAGGCAGGAGGCATGGCGAAAAACCTGCTCGACGCCCGCGAGCCGACCCAACGCTGCCTGGCGGATCTCCTCGATGACCATGCCCATGGGCACGGCGGTCTCGCCATAGCCCCGAGGATAGTCCGGTAGGCAGGCGGCGGCGCCGACGAGACGCGCGCCGAGACGATGCGCCAGTTCCGCGGCGAGACGCACCCGCGCCGGCGCGTGACGCCCGTCATCGGCCGCGACCATGATGCTGGCATAGGACATGGTGGTCTCCTCGGATCGAATCTCCTACCGTCACCGTGAGGGGGCATGGACTGACCGGCCTTGACCTGGCTCAAGCCCGCCAGTCCTGGGCCGGGAACAGGAAGCGGTCCTCGTCGGCCAAGAGCGCCGCGAGACCGTCGAGGGCCGGCTCCGGATGCAGGATCACGGCGCGCGGGAGCGCCAGCATCGCCTCGCGGAACGGGGCCTTGTCCTCGAAGGCCTGACTGAACGATTCGCCCCGCAGGACGTCGACGATGCGTGGCGCGATCCCGCCGGCGAGGAAGACGCCGCCCGTGGCCGAGAACACCAGCGCCATGTCGCCCGCGAACCTGCCGAGGAGGCGGGCGAACTGATGGACCGCTTCCCTAGCGACCGGGTCCGACCTCGCGCCTTCGAGGACCTCGGGCGGCGAGCTCCAGCCGACGGCGGCACCGCGCGTCGCCGCGAGGGCCCGCACCAGCCTGACGAGACCCGGACCCGACAGCAGGGTCTCGGCCGTGAGCCTGCCCTCGGCGGCCATCAGGGCCGACCAGGGCATCTTGTCGTCGGGCTCGCAGGGGCCGAACCCGATGTGCCCGGCCTCGGTCGTCTGGATCAGGAAGCGGTCGCCCGCCGGGATCAGGACGGCCGCGCCCAGGCCCGTGCCCGGCCCCAGGACGAGCCGCGGCCCGACCCCTTCGACAGCCGGCCCGATCCGCGCCAATTCGGCCGGGTCGTCCGGGTCGAGGACGGTGACGGCGGCGGCGAGCGGCACGTAGTCGTTGACCAGCCGCACCGCTTCCAAGCCGAACACCTCGCCGATCCCGCCAGGGTCGAATTGCCACGGCGCGTTGGTCAGACGCGTGATGCCGGGGGTAATCCGCCCCGCGACGGCGAGGAAGGCCGAGCGCGGCCGGACCGCGTCCTGTCGGTCGACATGGGCCCGAATGGCGTCGACCGGGCCGGGGAAGCCGGCCGTCGGCACCTTCCGGATCGGGCCTGGACGTCCTCCTGGCTCCGGAAGGATTGAGAAGCGGGCGTAGGTGCCGCCGATATCGGCCAGCAGCACGGGATGCGGCAGCGTCACCCTCAATCCTCCGAGGTGATGCCCGGAGGCGTCGCGGCCGTTCGGGCCTTGAGGCTGAGGATGTAGTCGATGACCGCGTCCATCTCGTCCCGGTCGAGTCTCAGGCTCGGCTTCCGCTGGTGATGGCTCTGCAGGAATACCGCGAGCGCCGGACCGGTCGTCGACGGCATGTTGGCGACCCGTAGAAAGGCCGGGCCAGCGAACGCGCCGGGCTGCGAGGCGCGGCCGATGACGTGGCACTCGCTGCAGAGCTGCGCGGCGATGGCCCGCCCACGGACGCGATGGTCTTCCTCGGGACCGGCGACCGAAGCGCCGATGCAAGCCGCCAGGAGGGCGGCCAGAACGGCCGCGCGGGTGGCGGCCGGCTGAATCGTCATGGCCGCCTCGCGGTGCGGAGCAGTGCAACGGCGGTCGCGATGGCCACGCCACCGAGCGCGACGTGCGCCCAGGTCGCGCCGTCGTTCGCCACGAACCCGAGCGCCCAGGGCGCGACGAGCGTCCAGGCCCCGACGATCAGCACAGCCCTTTCGAGCACCGCCCGGAAGCGGATCTGATTGGCGCCGTAGAGCGTGACGATGAGCAAGCCCGGCACGAGCGCGGACCCGGCCGCGCGGGCATGATCGGTGAAGACCAGCACCCACGCCGTCAGCACCAGCGTGACGCCGGCGGCGTGCTGAAGGCCGCCGATCAGGATCTCTTGCGTCCGCCAAGTCGGTGATGACGTGGCCGCGTCGAGTTGAGACATGGTCTGCCTCCCGGATGTCACGCGTGGACCTCGGCGATAATGCAGCCGGGGTCGATGACCTCGTTGACGGGCGCCAGGACCGTGAGGCGGCCGCTGGTCGGCGAGGCGATGTCGTGCAAGGCCTCGCCGATGCGCACGGTCGCCACGGCCTCTCCGGCCCGCACAAGCGCCCCGTCCGCCACGAACCACCGCTCCAGAATGCCTTCGGGCTGCATCCCCGTTGACCAGAGCTCCTCGGCAACATGCACGTCGGCCATGGTCACCTCCGAGATCCCGGCGCCTGGTTCGCGGCGCTCCGGTGAGGAAATGCCGTTCCGTGAGGGACGGCGTTGATCTCGGTCAAAGGCGCCTCAACGCCTGCACACTAGCGCTAGGCCAAGGACGCGCTCGCCTTATCAGGCAGGCTCGGGCCGCCACGCTCACCCGGGGCCGCGCATGCTCCTCGCCATGACGGCCAGCGTCGTCCTCGTCACGACCACGATCCTGGTGCTCTACGAGACATTGCGGCTGACCTCGGAGCACCTGTCCGAGCTGCCGGTCCCGCCCCGCGCCCGGATTCTCGCCGTGGTGCTGATGACTTTCGTCGGTCACACCGTCGCGGTCTGGATCTACGCCGGCGCCTACTGGCTTCTCGTGCTCCGCCTCGGCGTCGGCGCCTTCGCGGGCGCGCCGGTCACCTCCTTCGAGGATTGCCTGTACTTCTCCGTGGTCGCCTACACCTCGCTCGGCTTCGGCGACCACTTCCCGACCTCCCATACCCGGCTGCTCGCCGGCGTCGAGGCGCTCAACGGCCTGCTCCTGATCGGCTGGTCCGCGTCGTTCACCTACCTGGCGATGGAGCGATACTGGCCACTGCACGGCAAGGCGCACGCGCATCGAACCGCGCGGACAGGCCACGACAACGGGCCCGAACTGGGTCGGGAACGCCTCTTCCCGCCGGCACCAGGGGCCTGATCGCTTGTCGAGCCTTGCGCTGGATCAAGGCCGCCGCTCCCGCGGGCGCCCACCGTCTCCGCAATATCGCAATACGAGGCGCGCCATGCACAAGTACCTGGTCACCTTCCACAAGGTCGTGCCGGACGACATCGGCCACGAACACACCGCCATCCAGCGGCAGACCGTCGTCTCCGCCCACTCGGAGGCTGCCGCCGCCTGCGCGGCCCAGGCGCTGTTCTGCCAGACCGCCGGCATCGTCGATTGGCGCATGCGGGCCGACATCTGCGAGGTCGCGGAACTCGATGGACAGGCAGCCTGAGGAGGCAAGGATGAGCCACGGACTCACCGAACCCGTGCACTGGCAGGGCCGCCAATGGGCCGTCACCGGCTACGGCATCGAGGCGCTCGACGGCATGTACCACGTCTCGTTCTCCGAGATCCCGGACGCCGAGGCCGGACGGCCGGAATGGTTGGACGGTTTATGGCGGCGCTACGGGACGGATCGCAACGACCTGGACGCGGCCCTGAGGGTCGCGCGCGCCCTGCGGGGCGAAGAAGCCGGCGTGAAGCCGGCGGCATGAGCAACTCGTCACGTGCCGCGGCCAGGGAGGTCGATGATCCGGAGGTGGCGAGCACCGCCATCGGTCCCTCGAAGCCGCGCCTACTGCGGGTGCTCGGGCCCGGCCTGATCACCGGCGCCTCCGACGACGATCCCAGCGGTATCGCCACCTACGGCCAGGCCGGGGCGCAGCTCGGCTACGGCCTGTGCTGGACCATGATCTACACCCTGCCGTTGATGGCGGCGGTGCAGATGGTCTCCGCCCGGATCGGGCGGACCACCGGCCATGGCATCGCCGGCGTGCTGCGCGAGCACTACCCGGACAGCCTGCTCCAGGCCGTGGTGTTCCTCCTGCTCACCGCCAACGTCCTGAATCTGGGGGCCGATCTCGGCGCGATGGCGGACGCGCTCGACCTGCTCCTCCCGGGGCCACGCTGGCTCTACGTCGTGCTCTTCGCCGCCGTCTGCGCCTTCATGCAACTCGTCCTGCAGTACACGCGCTACGTCGCCGTCCTGAAATGGCTGACGCTCAGCCTGTTCGCCTATCTCGGCGTGGTGATCTTTGCCCACGTCTCTTGGTGGGATCTCGGCTTGGCCCTGGCGGTACCAAGGGTCGACTTCAGCGGCACCGGCCTGACTACTCTCGTGGCCCTGTTCGGGACCACGATCAGCCCATACCTGTTCTTCTGGCAGGCCGCGGAGGAAGCCGAGGACCTGAACGCCTTCCCGCGCCGGCGCGACCTCCTGCACGCACCCGAGCAGGGTGGCGCCGCGCTCCGCCGCATCGGGGTCGACACGCTCGTCGGCATGGCCTTCTCGAACCTCGTGGCGCTCGCCATCATGGTCACCACCGCCGCCGTGCTGCACCCGCGCGGCATCATCGACATTCAGACCTCGGCCCAGGCCGCGGAGGCGCTCCGCCCGCTGGCCGGCCCGTTGTCCGCGACGGTCTTCGCGCTCGGCATCGTGGGGACCGGACTTCTCGCGGTTCCGGTGCTTGCGGGTTCGGCGGCCTACGCCGTCGGCGAGGCGCGGCGCTGGCCGGTGGGCTTCGGCCGACGCATCCTTGAGGCGCGCGCCTTCTACGGGACGGTGGCGCTCGCCACCCTGGTGGGCATGGTCATCAGCCTGGGCGCGGTCGATCCGATCCGGGCGCTCTACTGGAGCGCGGTGGTCAACGGCATCATCGCGGTGCCTGTCATGGCCGTGATGATGCTGGCCGCGTCCCGCTCCGACATCATGGGCGCCTTCGCGGTGCGTGGGCCGCTGCGGCTGCTCGGATGGATCGCGACTGCCTGCATGCTGCTCGCTGTCCTGGCCATGTTCGGCACGGTCACGCTGCTTTGACCCAGCGCAAAGCGGACGGATCCGACCGATCCATCCTCGCCCCATCGCAACCGGAAATGGGAATCGGGCGATGGAGAACGGAACGGAGGGGCGGCCGGTCGTGCTGGTCGCCGAGCCGCAGGCGCTGCCGGGCATGTGGCTGGAGGACTCCCTCGCGGACGCCGGCTGTGCGGTGAGCGGCCCCTACGGAACCGGCGGCGATGCCATCGGAAGCCTCGACACGAAACGTCCGGACTTCGCCGTGGTCAGCGTCGACCTGAACGAGGGGCCGTGCTTCCCGCTGGCCTGCGCCCTGCGCCGGAGGGGCATCCCCTTCGCCCTGATTGCCGGGAACGCCCGGGTCCCGAAGGCCTTCGCGGACGTGCCGCTGCTCGGCCGGTTATTCGATGCCCGGGACATGGTCTCTGCCGTGACCGCCGGCTGCGCCGTCCCGGGCTGCCCCCGGGCATGCCCGATGCTGGGTCGTATCACGGCCGGGCAAGAGCTTGCGCTGGATCAATGTCCGACCGCCTGCCGCGCATAGCCTCGGGCTCGGCCAGGCGCGACCTGGACCTCATCGAGGAGACTTACGATGGGCGACAAGCTGATCCGCCAGAACGTCATCGACGAGCTCGACTTCGACCCCAGCATCGACGCCGCCCACATCGGTGTCGCCGTAGAGAAGGGCATCGTCACCCTCACCGGTCACGTCGCCAACTATGCGGAACGTGTGACCGCAGAGAAGGCCGCGCAGAAGGTGCGCGGCGTCCGCGGCGTCGTCGAGAAGATCACGGTGCGCTTCGCCGGCGAGACCCCGCCGCGCGACGAGGACCTGGCGCAACGCGCGGTGCAGATGCTCGATTGGTCCGCGACGGTGCCCAAGGATGCCGTGCAGGTGAAGGTCCAGACCGGCTGGGTGACGCTCTCCGGAAAGGTCGACTGGCAGTACCAGAAGGAAGAGGCCTACCGGTCGATCAAGCGGCTCGCCGGCGTGACCGGCATCATCAACAACATCGAGGTGGCGCCGAAGGCGAGCGCGCCCGACGTTCGCGCGAAGATCTTGGCGGCGCTCAAGCGGAACGCCGAACTGGAGGCCGACGCCATCAAGGTGACGGTCAAGGACGCCAGGGTCGTCCTGGAGGGCAGGGTCAACGCTTGGCACGAGCGACGTCTCGCCGAGACCGCCGCGTGGTCGGCTCCGGGCGTGCGCGCCGTCGAGGACCACCTCACGCTTGGCTGAAACCATCGGAGTGGGCGAGGCCGCAAGGGCCGCCCGCACCCGTTCCATCGCCTGCCGATCCGGAGACGTTCCATGACCTACGCGAGCATCATGGTCGCCGTGGACCTGACGGACGGGGCGCGAAGCCGCGTGCGCCTGGCCGCGCACCTTGCCGACGACTTCCACGCCCGTTTGACCGGCGTCGCGGCGGAGATGCCGGATTATAGCTGGGCTCCGGCCGGCCCGACGCCGGGAGGGTCGTTCGGCATCCCCTCGATCCAGGAGGCGGTCCTGAACGACCTCCGGGTGGCCCACGAGGCCTTCGAGGAAGCCGCCGGCGGACGCAGCCGCGTCGAGTGGCGCTCCAACCTCGATTTCCCGCTGGCGTTCCTGGTCGCCCAAGCGGCGGCCGCCGACCTCGTGGTGGTCGGCCGAGGGACGGACCCCGGGCCCGCGCTGTTAGCGGTCGATCCGGCCGACGCGGTCATGCATCTTGGACGCCCGGTGTTGGTGGTGCCGCCGGGCGTCGACCATCTCGACGCCAAGCGCGTCGTGGTCGGCTGGAAGAACACCCGCGAGGCGCGCCGCGCGGTGCTGGACGCGCTGCCGTTCCTGAAGCGGGCGTCCGAGGTGCTCGTCGTCTCCGTCGACGATGGCGCCGGCTCCGAGGGTCAGGACACCCTTCGTCTCCTCCAGGCGCACGGCGTCTCAGCCATCCGCGTCAGACACGATGCCCTGGGTGCCTCGACCTCCGAGGCACTCGTCGAAGCGGCCACCGAGCACGGGGCCGACCTGATCGTCGCGGGCGCCTACGGTCACGGGCGCCTCCGCGAGTGGGCGTTCGGCGGCGTCACTCGGGAGTTGCTGGCCTATGCCCCCCTCTGCTGCCTGATGAGCCATTGATGCCCGGCATCATGCGGAGCACCACGTCATGTGCAGCCCTCCTGGTTCTCGCCGCGATCGTGGTAAGCGCGTCGCCAACTCAGGCGCGACCGACGGCCGGCCCGCCTGATGCGAAAGGGACGTTCGTCGAGCCTGCAAACGCGCCCCATCGGCATTGCGCAGGGTCCTGCCTGAGAAGCGGGGCCCTGCAGTGGTTCTGCAAGCCCCACCAGACTTGCAGCCTGGATTGCGGCACGGCGCCTCCTCGCATGCACTGCCACGACCCGAGGCGTTGAGAGCGGGGCCGCCGAGGTCTGGCGACGGGCCAACCCCGGAAAGGCCGTCCTGCAAGCGCGATACGTCAGTGGGCCATGAGTACCGGGATGCGCGCGTGCTCGACCACATGCCGGGTGACGCCACCGAGCAGGAACTCGCGCACGCGGCTGTGGGTGTAGGCACCTATCGCCAGCAAGGAGGCGTTCCGGCGCTCGGCCTCGTCCAGGATGGCCGCGCCGACCGAGATCCCATCCCCGACCGGCAGGGTGACGGCCTCGGCCACGATGCCGTGCCAGCGCAGGTAGGCGCACAGGTCCGCGGCCCGCGTTTCCTCGAAGCGTTCCGTCCTCGCATGCACGACCGTGACGTGGGCGGCCTCGTGCAGCAGCGTGATGGCTTGCCCGATCAGGCGTGCCGCTTCGAGACTGCCGTTCCAGGCGATCACGACGTGGTCGAGGAGGTCGTACGGGACTACCTCGCCAACCATCAGCGTCGGTCGTCCGACCGAGAACAGGGCCGTGTCGAGCGCCCTCCCGGTGAACGAGCGCGCCGGATCGGGTCGGTCGACGATGATCAAGTCGTTCACTCGCCCGGCCAGCGTCAGGAGCGGCTCGACCTCGCCCGACAGCTCCGTCCATGTCGCGAAAGTGGCGTCCAGGCGCTCGGTCTTGGCGACCAGCGGAACGCCCTCGCGTCCGCACCAGGCTTCCAGGGCCGCCTTGCCTTCGGCCGCGGCCTCGCGCACGCCCCGGTCGATGGCCTCGATGGTCGCGCAGTCCATCGGCATGACGCTGGCCAAACTGGCGATGCCGACCATGCCGGCCATGCTGGCCATGACATAACCCGGGTCCGGCGCCATGAAGGCGACCCCAATGTGCGCGTGCAGGCGCCGCCCAAGGCGAAGGGCTGCGTCCAGGCGGTGGGTGACATCGATGCCTGGGGCTGTGGGGACGAGAAGACAGCGGAGGTACATCGAGGCTCTTCCTCAGCGTTCGAGCGACTTCATGTAGGCGATCAGCTCCTGCGCCTGGTCAGGGTCGAACCGGAACTCGGGCATGCTCGGATGACCGGTGCGGATGCCTTCCGTGAGCGCCTCGCCGAGATCCTCGACCGGGTAGCGCTTGTGCAGTTCGCGGAAGGGAGGCGCGGCGCGCAGCAGGCTCGCCCCGACACGCCCGACGGCGTGGCAGCGGGCACAGTTGGTCTTGGCGAGGGACTCGCCCTGCTTGACCTGCCGGTCCCAGGCCTGGGCGGAGCCGGTGCCGATAAGGATGGACAGCAGCACCAGAGCGCCCGCGTGGATGGTGGTCGCCGAGGGCATCAGTGGCTCATCAGGCAGCAGACGGGGGTCGATTGCAGGACTTCGCGGGTGGCGCCGCCGAAGGCCCACTCGCGCAGCCGGCTATGCCCGTAGGCGCCCATCACGATGAGGTCCGCGTCCTCCCGACCGGCGAACCGAAGGATCTCGTCGGCGGGGCCGATCTCCGGCTTGCGCAGCAGGTGGGTCGTGGCCTTGATTCCGTGCCCGGACAGGTACTCGGCCGCGCCCTCGGCGCCCACGTGCTGCGCGTCCGGTCCCACGGCCACCACGCAAACCTGCTCGGTCTGTCTCAAGAACGGTAAAGCGTCGTGAAGGGCTCGACGGGCCTCGGGCGTATCCTTCCAAGCCACCACGACCCGCTTGACCGCGAGGTGCTCGATGCCCGGCGGGACCACCAGCACCGGACGCCCCACCTCCATCAGCAGCCCCCCGGTGGAGACCGCCATCGGACCGGCATCACCGTCCGCAGGTCCCTGCCGGCCGACGACCACGAGGTCGGCGGTGCGCGCCTGCGCACCGAGGAAAGCCAACGGATCGGTCGGTGCGGAGCGCCAGCTCGTCTTAGGCGCCTGCCCGGCCTCGCGCTCGAAAAGGGCCTTGGCCTCCGCGAGCTGCTCGTCGGTCAGGCGCTCCTCAAGGGCCCAGACACGCTCGACCTCCAGCATGTCGCCGACCGGCATGGGTCCGAGGACCGGACGTGCGGCGACGCCGGTCAGCTTGGACCCGAACTGTTGGGCGAGGCCGGCCGCCAATTGGACTCGGTCCGCCGCCGCGGGCCCGAGGTCGACCGAGACCATGATGTTGGAGATCTTCATGACCACCTCCCTTGGCCGGGCTGCCGGCGCGATGGAGGTACTCTGGCCCCGGTTCGCGGGGACGACCTTGATCCATCGCAAGGGCACTCGATGGGCAGTCCAAATGCAGCGGACGAGACCGGTTCAGGGCACGAGAACGGCGGCGCCCTGAAGGGCGCCGGACCGGTGGGCGGCGATCGCCGCGTTGGCCTGGACGAGCGGGAACGTGCGCGTGCGGGTGACGATGCCGGCCCGCGGCACGACCTCGAAGAAGCCGCGCGCATCCGCGCGGGTGAGGTTCGCCACCGAGCGCACCGACCGCTCCTCCCAGAGCAGTTCGTAGGGGAAGCGCGGGATGTCGCTCATGTGGATACCGCCACAGACCACGCATCCGCCCCTGCGCAACTCCGCGAGTGCGGTCGGCACCAGCCGGCCGTCGGGTGCGAAGATCAAGGCCGCGTCCAGCGGCTCGGGCGGCGCCTCGTCCGACCCGCCCGCCCATTCAGCCCCAAGGGAGCGGGCGAAGTCCTGGGCTTTCCAGTCGCCGGGTCGGGTGAGCGCGAACACGCGGCGGCCCTGCCACCGGCAGACCTGGGCGACGATGTGCGCGGCCGCCCCGAAGCCGTAGAGCCCCACAGTGTCGGCGTCCTCCGCCATCCGCAGCGTGCGCCAACCGATCAGCCCTGCGCAGAGGAGCGGCGCTGTCGCGACCGGGTCCAGGCTCGTGTCGAGCGGGATGGTGAAGGCGGCCTCGGCCAAGAGATGGGTGGCGAACCCGCCGTCGCGGGTGCAGCCGGTGAAGCCGGGGGCATTGCACAGGTTCTCCCGGTCGGTTTTACAGTAGCGGCAGTGGCCGCAGGCGTGCCCGAGCCAGGGCACCCCGACGCGTTGACCCGGGGCCGGATCGGTCACGCCTTCGCCGACGGCCTCGACGATGCCGACGACCTCGTGGCCGGGCACGATGGGGTAGACGGCCTGCGGAAGCTCGCCGTCGATGACGTGGAGGTCGGTCCGGCAGACCACGCAGGCCTCAACCCGGATGCGGACCTCGCCGGGGCCGGGAAGTGGGTCGGGCCTCTCCTCCGGCACGAGGGGACCGCCGATCTCCTGCAGGACCATCGCCAGCATCGGCAACTCCCCGTCATGCGAGCGTCAGGCGGTCCTCGACGGCGCGGACGCCGGGCGCCGACCACGCGGCACGCTCGGCGAGCTTGCGCTCGCTCCAGACGTCGACGCATCCGTCCAGGATCACCTTGTCCCCGTCCACGTGGACGCGGATGGTGTCGGGATCCCGGGCGCTGCGCCTCAGGGCGGCGAGGATCCTGTCCTTGACCTCGGTGGGTCGGACAGGCGGCTTCACCGCGATGAGGTTGACGATGTCGATGACGCCGGCGAGCCGCCGCAGCGCCTTATCGACCGCCGCCTTCTGGTGGTAGTGCGGCACGCATCCTTCGAGCGTGACGCAGCCCTTCTCGACCTTGAGCGAGACCGACCGCTCCGGGATCTGCACGTCCCACTCCAGAACCCGGGCGCACCGCTCGGCCAGGGCCTCGTCGCCGACGCGCGGATTTTCCGGGTACCGCACCTCGATCCGCTCGATCACGGCCCGGACGCCGCGCACCCGAAGCGTGACGCGCTCGGCGATGCTCTTCTCGGCGTAGTTCCGGACGTGGCCGGTCAGCGTCACGACGCCGTCGTCGACCGCGACGCCGATCTGCGCCGCGTCGACCATGGGGGCGTATTCCAATTCGTCGAGCACGTGACGGCGTACGGTGATGTCGTCCATCGCGGGTCTCCTCGATTCGCCGGGATTTCTTTCAGAGAGCCAGCCAAAGCAGCGCGGGCGTCACCACCGAGGCCGCGATGGCGAGCGCCAGCGCCTGCAGGCTGCCGATGGACCGGTAGCGCGCCGCGTCCGTGACGACCCGGGGTTCGGCGTCGTTCGTCGGTGCCAGCATGACCGGCACCCGCGCGCGGCGTACCGTCGTGATGAAGGTGGTTCGAAGCACCAAGGCCATCGTTCGCTCCCGTCCTGCTGACGGAAGGCATCCTGCCGGCCTTCCGGGGAGCCGCCTTGATCCAACTCAACGCCGCTAGCCTCGGCTGCCTGCACGGTCGTCCGGGATCCGCAACCGGGAGGCCGACATGGACGCGAGGCGCGAGCCGACGAAGACCCACGAGGAACGCCGCGACGGCGGCCGTGCGGACGGCGGTCACGACCTGGCCTTCGTGCCGGGGCCGCTCGGGCCCGACAGCCTCAGGCGGATCGACAGCTACTGGCGGGCTGCGAACTACCTGTCGGTCGGCCAGATCTACCTCATGGCCAACCCGCTCCTGCGCGAACCGCTCAGGCCCGAGCACGTCAAGCCAAGGCTTCTCGGCCACTGGGGCACGACACCGGGCCTCAACTTCATCTACGTCCACCTGAACCGGGTCATCCGGCAGCGCGACCTCGACATGATCGCGGTGTGGGGGCCGGGTCACGGCGCGCCGGGGCTCGTCGCCAACGCCTACCTGGAGGGCACCTACAGCGAGATCTACCCCGACGTTGCGCGGGACGCGGAGGGGATGGAGCGCCTGTTCAGGCAGTTCTCGTTTCCCGGGGGCATACCGAGCCACGCCTCGCCGGAGCTGCCCGGCTCCATCCACGAGGGCGGCGAGCTCGGCTATTCCCTGGCTCATGCGTTCGGCGCTGCCCTGGACAACCCCGGCCTGATCGTCGCCTGCGTGGTCGGCGACGGCGAGGCGGAGACGGGGCCGCTCGCCGCGTCGTGGCATTCCAACAAGTTCCTGAATCCGACCACCGACGGAGCCGTACTGCCGATCCTGCACCTCAACGGCTATAAGATCGCCAACCCGACGCTCCTCGCCCGGATGCCCGCGGATGAGCTTCGCAGCCTCCTCGTCGGGTACGGCTACGAGCCGACCTTCGTCGAGGGCGACGAGCCGGCCGGCTTGCACCAAGCCATGGCGACGGCGCTCGACGCGGTCCTCGACGAGATCGCAGCGATCCGGCACTCCGCGCGCTGCGGCGAGGCCCGGCGACCGCGCTGGCCGATGATCGTGCTGCGCAGCCCCAAGGGTTGGACGGGACCGAAGGCCGTTGACGGCAAGCCGGTCGAGGGAACTTGGCGCTCGCATCAGGTTCCCGTCGCGGCCACGCGGGAGAACCCGGAGCACCGCGCGATCCTCGAAGCCTGGATGCGCTCCTACCGACCGGAGGAGCTGTTCGACGAGGACGGCTCGCTCGTTCCGGAACTCGCCACCCTGGCGCCCAAGGGGCCGCGGCGCATCTCGGCCAACCCGCACGCCAACGCGCATAAGAGCGCGCCCTTGCGGCTGCCGGACATCATGGACTTCGCCGTCCCCGTGCCGGGACCTGGCCGCTCCCGAGCCGAGGCCACCCGCACGCTCGGCGGCTACCTGCGGGAGGTCCTGTCCCTGAACAAGCACGCCCGCAACTTCCGGATCATGGGTCCCGATGAGACCACCTCGAACCGGCTTGACGCGGTGTTCGACGTGACGGGGCGCGTCTGGCAGGAGGCGACACTGCCGGGCGACGACCACCTTCAGCGCGACGGCCGGGTCATGGAGGTGCTGAGCGAGCACCTCTGCGAGGGCTGGCTCGAAGGCTACCTGCTCACGGGCCGGCACGGCCTGTTCGCGACCTACGAGGCCTTCGCCCACGTCGTCGATTCGATGGTGAACCAGCACGCCAAGTGGCTCAAGTCCTCGCGCGACCTGCCCTGGCGACGACCGGTGCCATCCCTGAACATCTTGCTCTCGTCCCACGTCTGGCGGCAGGACCACAACGGCTTCAGCCACCAGGATCCGGGCTTCATCGACTTCGTGGCGAACAAGCGCGGGGATACGGCGCGGATCTACCTGCCGCCGGACGCGAACACCCTGCTGTGCGTCACGGATCACTGCCTGCGAACCTATGACCGCATCAACGTCGTCGTGGCCGGCAAGCAGCCGGCGCTGCAGTGGCTGACCCTGGACGAAGCCGTCACGCACTGCGCGGCCGGCATCGACATTTGGGACTGGGCCTCGAACGAGGGAGACACGGAGCCCGACGTTGTGATGGCCTGCGCGGGCGACGTGCCGACGATGGAAACGCTCGCCGCGGTGGATTGGCTGCGCCGGCACGTCCCGGAACTCAGGGTCCGGGTCGTAAACGTGGTCGACCTGATGACGCTGCCGGCGCCCGAGACGCATCCGCACGGTCTCGACGACCCGACCTTCGACAGCCTGTTCACGCGCGACCGGCCGGTGGTGTTCGCCTACCACGGCTATCCGTGGCTCATTCACCGGCTGACCTACAAGCGGACGAACCACGGCAACTTCCACGTCCATGGCTTCATTGAGGAGGGCACGACCACGACGCCCTTCGACATGTGCGTGTTGAACCGGCTCGACCGCTATCATCTCGCCCAGGCCGCGATCCGGGCCGTCCCGCGACTGGGCGCCCGGGCCGAGCACGCCGAGGAGGCGCTTCGCGAGGCGCTGGCCACCCATCGCGAGCATGTTCGCCGAACCGGCGACGACCTGCCTGAGGTGCGGGATTGGGTCTGGCCGGAACGGCACGCCCCCGAGGATCACGACCGCCGGATCGAGGGCGACATCATGCAGTGCGGCCCGACCGACACGGCCAAGCCTGGGCAGGCGGGGACGGTGGACGGGTGGACGGTCGTGACCTGAGGCCGGGCGATGATCCTCGTGCTCAACGCCGGTTCCTCCAGCCTGCGCTGCGCCCTTTTCCGGCCGGGCGCCGACGAGCCGGCGTGGCGAGCGCACGTCGCAGAGATCGGGCATGATCCAAGACTTCTCCGTCGACGGCGCCGCCGTCGGGGGTGAGCGCCCACCGGCGGGCGACCATGCCGCCGTCGCCCGCTGGCTGTTCGTGCGACTTCCCGCGGCACCGACCGCGGTGGGACACCGCGTCGTCCATGGCGGCTTGCATCTCGCAGCGCCGGTGCGGCTCGACGCGGAGATCCTCGCGGCGCTTGAAGGGCTTATTCCGCTCGCGCCCGCGCACCAGCCGCAGGCGCTCGCCTGCATCCGCGCGGTCGGGGAGGTCTGGCCGGATCTGCCGCAGGTCGCCTGCTTCGACACCGCCTTCCATCGGACGCAGGACCGGTTGGCCCAACTCTACCCGCTGCCGCGCGCCTTTATCGACGAGGGGCTCGTGCGCTTCGGCTTCCACGGACTGTCCTACGCCAATCTCGCCCGAACGCTTCCGCACGGGCGGATCCTGGCCGCCCATCTCGGGCACGGGGCGAGCCTGTGCGCGATCCGGGACGGGCGAAGCGTCGCCACGACGATGGGCTTCACCACGCTCGACGGGCTGATGATGAGCACCCGCAGCGGGGCGGTCGACCCGGGCCTCGTTCTGTACCTGATCCGGGAGCGCGGCCTGTCAGCCGACGCGGTGGCCGATCTCCTGAACGAGCGGTCGGGCCTCCTCGGCGTCTCCGGCATAAGCGACGATGTGCGGGTCTTGGAGGCGAGCGACGCTTCGGCCGCGCGCGAGGCCCTGGATCTGTTCACCTACCGGATCGTGCGGGAGGCAGGCTCGCTCATCGCCACCCTCGGCGGCGTCGACACCCTGGTCTTCACGGGCGGCATCGGCGAGCACGCCGTGCAGGTTCGCGCCGCCATCTGCCGCGGGCTGTCCTTCGCTGGCGTCGCCCTCGACAAAGAAGCCAATGCCGGCGGCGAGGCGATGATCGAGGCGTCCGGCTCGGCGGTCTCGGTTCGCATCGCGCCCGCGAACGAGGAGCGCGAGATCGCCCTGTCGGTGACCGATGCGCTCGAGCCGCTGTGAGCGCGCCTCTCGCCGACGCATCGCCGGTGGACCCCGACCTCTTCGATCAGGGCGCCGCGTGCTCCGGCTTGAGGTAGGCGGGGTCGAACTCGGCGAGCTCCGTCAACCCATCCCAGTCTTCTATGGTGATCCACCGGCCTCGCCACGACACGAGCTTGGCCGAGGCAAGCCTTCTCACGATACGGTTGGCATGGACCGACGTCAGTCCGAGGGCGCTGCCCAGTTCCGTCTGCGTCAACGGCATGGGGAATCGGGACGCCTCGGCCAAGCCGGCGGCTGCCGCACGCGTGAAGAGCTCGCAGATCAGGTGCGCCATCCCCTCGTACGCTTGGCGATGGCCGGCGTTCAGGAGCCAGCGACGGGCCGTGGCCAACTCGACGACTGCTTCGAGCTGCACCATGCGGCCGATGCGCGGATGCCGCTCCATGAGGCGTTTGAAGGCATCATGCGGGATGACGCCGATGCGACATGGCGTGAGCGAAGCGACCACGTGATCCATCCGCCGTCGAAAAAGGCCCTGCAGGTCAAGGAAGTCGCCCGGGATTTGTAGGCTCAGGATCTGCGGCCTGAAGGTCTCAAGGGGGATGTACTTACAAGTCCAGCCATCCAGAAGAATCCGACATTGAGCCGTAACGTCGTCCTCGCGTAATATCTCCCGGTCGGCCTCGATTGTTGCGACCCGGGATACGGACGCGGCGAGGGCGTCGATCTCCGGGGCCGAGACACCGCACCGGTCCAGCCTGCGCCTGAGGCTCAAGGTCCAATCCACGCCTGACGCGCGGGCACGTTCGCTTGCCGTCTTACCGTTGCGCGATTGCGGGTCTCGCAAGACTGTCGGTGGGCGCGTCGAGGCTGGAGTCGATTGCGCGGCATCACCTCTGTCCGGTGCCGCCGCTTGGCCCGGCTTCGAACGCGTATCCCCATCGGTGTTGGACATGTGCGCCCCCCGGTTCCACAGGACGGATGGCAGGTTGGCGGCGCGATGCCCTCGCGCCTTGCGATGAATCAAAAACTCATGGTGGGGAGCACCATTCGCCTCGGCCGGTCCAATGCCGGTTGAATATCCGTCGGGGCAGGCCGAAGCAGGCCATCATGGGTGCGCTAGAGCGGTTTCGGTTTAATCGGGGTCGTATCCTGCCGCGACGAAGAAGTTTGCGGCCTCGTCGGGCGTAACGGCATCGACGAGCCGCCCGATTGTGGTCCAGAGCCCTTCGCGCGTGCGCGCCGCGGCCTTGCGCAGCCCCGCCTTCAACTTCGAGAACGCCATCTCGATCGGATTGAAGTCCGGCGAGTAGGGCGGGAGGAACAGGAGCCGCGCGCCCGCCGCCTCGATCGCCGCGCGCACGGCCGGGCCTTTGTGGCTGCCGAGATTGTCCATGATCACGATGTCCCCGGGTGCGAGTTCGGGCACCAGGACCTGATCGACGTAGACTTGGAAGGCGTCGCGGTTGATCGGCCCGTCGAGCACGAACGGCGCGGCGATCCCGGACAGGCGCAGGCCCGCCACCAGGGTCGTGGTCTTCCAATGACCGTGCGGGACGGGGGAGCGCAGCCGCTGGCCGCGGGGACAGCGCCCGCGGGTGCGGGCCATGTTGGTGGCGGTCCACGTCTCGTCGAGGAACACCAGCCGGTCCGGGTCGAGATCGGGCTGGCTCTCGAACCACGCTTCCCGGGCGGCCTTCACGTCCGGCCGATCCTGCTCTGCGGCGTGGGCCGT
>NZ_JBYQVE010000003.1:0-397500 GCF_058072805.1 Methylobacterium sp. 1A
GTGGCCAGCCCCGCGGCGCTCGCCGCCCTACCCTCTTCGGGGTCAACCTCCATGGCGATGCACGATCTGATCGCCGGCGACGCGCAGGCGCTGTCGGCCAAACTGCAGTCGCACCGGCAGCGGCTGTTCCCGCCCGAGGCGCGCAAGCAGCTGCGGCGATTCTCGTCCGGCGAGGCCGCCAAGCTGATCGGGGTCGACGACGGCTACCTGCGGCGCCTGTCGCTCGACGGCAAGGGGCCCGCCCCCGAGATCGGGCCGTCCGGGCGGCGATCCTACTCGAGCGCCGACATCCAGGCGCTGCGCGGCATGCTGGACGAGGGGGCCAAGACCGGCCGGCGGTACCGGAAGGAGCGGCGGGCCGAGGAGCATCTCCAGATCATCGCGGTGGTGAACTTCAAGGGCGGCTCGGGCAAGACCACCACGGCGGCCCATCTCGCGCAGCACATGGCGCTGCAGGGCTACCGCGTCCTCGCCGTCGACCTCGACCCGCAGGCGAGCCTGTCGGCCCTGCACGGGATCCAGCCCGAATTCGACGTGCGGGACAACGAGACCCTCTACGCCGCGATCCGGTACGACGCGGCGCGCCGTCCCCTGACCGACGTCATCCAGAAGACCTACTTCCCAGGGCTCGACCTCGTTCCGGGCAATCTCGAGCTGATGGAGTTCGAGCACGAGACACCGCGCGCCCTCCTTCAGCGGAGCAGCGACGACGATTCGCTGTTCTTCACGCGCTTCGCCCAGGCCTTGGCGCCGGTCGCCGACCGCTACGACGTGGTCGTGGTCGATTGCCCGCCGCAGCTCGGTTACCTGACGCTCTCGGCCCTGTGCGCGGCGACCAGCGTGCTCGTCACCGTGCATCCGCAGATGCTCGACGTGATGTCGATGTGCCAGTTCCTGCTGATGACCTCCGAGATGCTCGGAGTCGTCGCCAAGGCCGGCGGCGACATGAACTACGACTGGATGCGCTACCTCGTCACGCGCTACGAGCCGACCGACGGCCCGCAGACCCAGATGGTCGCGTTCATGCGGACCCTGTTCGGGGAGCGCGTGCTCACCAACGCGATGCTGAAGAGCACGGCGGTCTCGGATGCCGGCATCACCAAGCAGACCCTGTTCGAGGTCAGTCGCGACCAGTTCACGCGGGCGACCTACGACCGCGCGATGGAGAGCCTGGACGCGGTCAACGGTGAGATCGAGGCGCTGATCCGCACGGCATGGGGACGCTGATCCGATGGCCCGCAAGAACCTCCTCGCCGGCCTGCTCGATCCGGCCGACCAGACCGAGTTGACCGCGGTCAACTCGCCCCGCGACGACGCGGCGGCCGGGCGATCGGAGCGGAGCCCCGCCCCGGCCGTTCCCAGCTTCACCGGCCGCGGCGCGGTCGGCGCGATGAGCCGGTCCCTGGAGCGCCTGACCTCCGAGGTCGTCTCGGCGCGCGCCGCGGAGGACCAGCTCAGGTCCGGCAGCGTCGCGGTCGATCTCGATCCGGGCCTCGTCGACCCGTCGCCGGCCCCCGACCGGCTGCCGGTGATCGACGGCCCCGGCGAGGACGCCTTCGTCGCCGTCATCCGGGCGCAGGGGCAGCAGACCCCGATCCTGGTGCGGCCCCATCCCACCGTCAGCGGGCGCTATCAGGTCGCGTTCGGCCACCGGCGGCTGCGGGCCGCCGCCGCGCTGGGGCGGCCGGTCCGCGCGCTGGTGCGGACGCTCACGGATGCCGAACTCGTCGTCGCCCAGGGTCAGGAGAACAACGCGCGGGCCGATCTCAGCTTCATCGAGCGGGCCGCCTTCGCCCTGACGCTGGAGCGGCTCGGGCACGGGCGCGACGTGATCATGGCCGCCCTCCTCGTCGACAAGACCGAGCTGTCGCGCCTGATCGCGGCGCGGCGCGCCCTGCCCGATTCCGTGATCGCCGCCATCGGTCCCGCCCCGAAGGCGGGACGCCGCCGGTGGATGAGCCTCGCGGATCGCCTCGCCAGCCCGGAGATGCGGGCGCGGGTCGATGAGATCGTCGCCGCGGACGCCTTCGCGACCCTGTCCTCCGACCAGCGGTTCGTGCGCGTGTACGCGGCCGTGGCGCCGGTCCCAGCCCCGGCGCCGCCGGTGGTCCGCGCGGGGCCGGAGGCGGGGCTGGCGGAGGACGGGCGCCACTTGGCGCGCATCGAGCGGACCCCGACGACCGTGGGCCTGATCATCGACGAGACGCTCCATCCCGCCTTCGGCGACTTCCTCGTCGCGCGCCTCCCCGAGCTGTTCGCGGCCTACGAGCGCGAACAGGCGCGCGGCCCGGAGCGATCCGGGCTCTGAGGTCGCGCCGCGCGGGCCTCGCGCCGCCGGGGCGGACCGGTCGCGAGGCCGCCGGTCCCCGAGATCCGCCGGGCGCGATCCGCCCGCACGGGGGAGGGGGCTCCGGCGCGCTGCGTGAGGCGCCGGCTACCTGCAGGCCTCGGCCCGCTTGTCGATCAGGCCGCGCAGCCCGGAGAGGCCGATCTCCTCCGTGATGGCTTCGTGCCATCGGTCCAGCAGGCGGATGCTGAAGCGTCGACCGGCCAGAATGTCTTTCAATACGTCCCCATTCAGCGTGATCACTCCGGCGTCCTGCATCTGCGTTGTGGGAAACATCGCGTTTGAAACAGGTCCCTCGTCGATCCGATACTGATAATTGAAGATGGAATTCTTCGGTAGGCCGGTGATCTCGATGCGGTCGCCGACGATCTGGATGCGCGACCGCGCCTTCGGCGCCAGAACGCAGGCGACGTCGCCGCTCGACGGGGCCGCCGATTTCCTGAGCACCCAATCGCCCTCGCCGGCGACCGTCTGTCCGGCCTCCTGAGCGTGGCCCAGGCCCGCGACAAGGCAGAGCGCGACGGCGCAGATGGTGACCCTCATGAACGACATCCCCGCTTCACCCGCCGGTCCGGCCCTGGGACCAACATCGTTCGCGCGGCGGCGCCGTCGATCTGAGACACATTCGCCCGGTCACCGGCAGGCGCGCGCCGGCGGATCCGCGATCGGGTCCGCCCCGCCTCTGCGACTCCTCCGGGGGCCTCGGCGGCCCTACGGCGTCACGCCGGCCGACCGGAGCCGCGCCGCGAGGCGCGGATACACGCGCAGCGCGTTCCCGGCGTAGATCTTGGCCCGGTCCGCGTCCGGGATCGCCGCGGCCTGGACGTAGCGCTTGGTGTCGTCGTAGGCGTGGCCGGTCTCGGGATCGACCCCGTTCACCGCGCCGACCATCTCGGAGGCGAACAGCACGTTCTCGCGCGGGACGACCTTGAGCAGCAGGTCGATGCCCGGCTGATGGTAGACGCAGGTGTCGAAGAAGACGTTGCGCATCAGCTCGGACAGCGGCGGCCGCTTCATGTCCTGGGCCAGCCCCCGGTAGCGCCCCCAGTGATAGGGCACGGCACCGCCGCCGTGCGGGATGATCAGGCGCAGAGTCGGGAAGTCCTTGAACAGGTCCGAGGTCACGAACTGCATGAAGGCGGTGGTGTCGCCGTTGATGTAGTGCGCCCCGGTCGCGTGGAAGTTGGGATTGGCCGAGGCGCTGACATGCACCATGCCGGGCACGTCGAGCTCGACCATCTTCTCCCAGAGCGGGTACCAGAACCGGTCGGAGAGCGGCGGATCGGTCCAGTAGCCCCCGGACGGGTCCGGGTTGACGTTGCAGCCGACGAAGCCGAGCTCCTTGACGCAGCGCTCGAGCTCGGCCGTGCAGTTCTTGGGCGAGACACCCGGCGATTGCGGCAGCTGGCAGACGCCGACGAAGTTCTGCGGCATCAGGCTCGTCACACGGTGGATCATGTCGTTCGACACGATCGACCAGTCGAGGCTGGTGCGGGCCGTGCCGATATGGTGGCCCATCCCGCCGGCCCGCGGCGAGAACAGCGCCAGGGAGATGCCGCGCTCGGACTGGAGCTTGAGCTGCCGCCCGCTCACGCTGGCGCGCACCGCGTCGTCGCTGACTTGCAGGTCCGACGGCTTGGGGGACTGGCCCGGGTCGTTGAGCGCGCCGATCTGGCACTTGCGCCAGTCCAGCATGGCGGCCGGCTCGGTGGTGTAGTGCCCGTGGCAATCGATCACCAGACCCGTGTAGCGCGACGGCTCGGCCCGCGCGGCGCCGGCCGTCAGCGCCGCCGCCCCCAGCCCCGCGAGGCGGCCCAGGAAGCCACGCCGGGGCAGGCAGCACGCGCAGCCCGCGCCGGCGACCGGCGTGGCCGGATCGGCCGCCGCGATCATCGCGCGCCGCCCTCCGGCAGGGCGGCGCGCTTGCGCAGCACCATGTCGCCCCGGAACAGGAACTTCTGCGCCCGCTTCCCGGTGTCGACCTCGGTGGTGAAGACGTTGCCCTTGGAGTCGATGGCGAGGTTGTGGACCCAGTGGAAGTCGCCGGCCATCCGGCCGTTGCGGCCGAAGCGGCCGAGGATCTCGCCGGTGTCGCGGCTCAGGGTGCGGACCTCGTTGTTGGCCCCGTCGGCGTTGAGCAGGTAGGTCTGGCGCTCGTCCGGCCACAGGGCGAGTTCCCAGACCGAGCCGTTGGCTCGGGTGTTCTTCTCGACGAACATCTCCTTCACGAAGGTGCCGTCCTTCCGGAACACCTGGATCCGGTCGTTGGTCCGGTCACACACGTAGACGAGGCCGTCGCGGGCGACCTGCACGCAGTGCACCGGGTTGGCGAATTGCTGGGACGGGGCCGCCGCCGGATCGTAGGGGCCGAGCTTGTCGTCGGTCGGCGGCTTGCCGTAGGCGCCCCACATCCGCTTGAACGCGCCGGTCTCCGCGTCGAACACGATGACGCGGTGGTTGTAGTAGCCGTCGGCCACGTAGAGCTCGTTCGTCTCCGGATCGACCATCATGCCGGCCGGCTTGCCGAGGCGGCTCGTGTCCCGGCTGTCGGTCTGCGGCCCCTGCTTGCCGATCTGCAGCACGAACTTGCCGTCCAGGGTGAACTTCAGGATCTGGCCGTCGGTATCGCCGTTGCCGGCGAGCCAGACGAAGCCCTTGTGGTCGATGTGGATGCCGTGCTCGTTCTGGGGCCACTGATAGCCCCCGCCCGGGCCGCCCCAGGACTTCACCAAGCGCCCGGCCTGGTCGAAGACGAGGACCGGGGGCGCCGGCTTGCAGCAGCGGGTGCGGGGCGGATCGAGGCTCGCGGCCTTCTCGTCGTCGGTGAGGGTGCGCGGCCGCTGGATCACCCAGACATTGTCCTGCGCGTCGACCGCGACGCCCGCCGCCTGACCCATGATCCAGTCGTTCGGCAGGCGCTGCGGCCAGGCCGGATCGACCTCGAAGCGCAGCGGCTCCTCGGCGAAGGCCGGAACGGCGAATGTCAGCACTGTCAGCGAGGCCGCAGCCGTCAGCCGACGCAGCACGCGTCGCAGCATCTCGGTTTCCTCTCCCGGTCTTTACTCAATTCGTGCCGCCATGAGAGGCTGAAAGGCCGCCCTCGTCCAGCATCGCGCAGCATATCCGGGTAACATCCCGGGACGCTTGCGCCCGGATGTGCCCGTCCGCGCGCGGTCCCGGCCGCCGCCGGGTCGCGCCGAGATGCGCGCCGAGATGCGCCCTGGGCGGCCCGAGGCTGTATCCTTCCCGCGCCGACGGCGAACAGGGACGGTACGTCCCGCATCGACGAGTCCGGATGGAGGCGCCCCCATGATGACGCGCAGAACGCTGACCCGCACCCTTGCCGCCGGCGCGGCCGCCGCGCTGCTGCCCGGACCGGCCACCGCCCAGGACCTCCCGCGGGCGCGCAACGTCGTGCTGGTCCACGGGCTGTTCGCCGACGGGTCGTGCTGGTCGGAGGTGATCCCGCACCTGCAGGCGGCCGGCCTCTCCGTCACCTCCGTGCAGAACCCGCTGACCACCCTCGCGGAAGCGGTGGCCTCGGCGCAGCGCGTGCTGGCCCGCCAGGAGGGACCGACCGTCCTCGTCGGCCACTCGTTCTCCGGCATGATCGTGACCGAAGCCGGGATCGACCCGAAGGTCTCGGCGCTGGTCTACGTGGCGGCGCGGGCGCCGGACGCGAACGAGGATTACGCGGCGCTGGCGAAGGCCTACCCGACCCCGCCCGCCTCGGCCGGCATCGTGTTCGACGGCGACGAGGGGCGCCTGAGCGAGGCGGCGTTCCTGCGGGATTTCGCGGGCGACCTGCCGGTGGAGAAGGCGCGGGTGCTGTTCGCGGTCCAGCAGCCGTTCCGCAAGGCCCTGCTGACGGGACGGACCACCCAGGCCGCCTGGCGCTCGAAGCCGAGCTTCTACGCGGTGTCGACCGAGGATCGGACCATCGACCCGGACCTCGAACGGTTCATGGCCAAGCGCATGAACGCGCGGACCGTCGAGCTCCGGGCGAGCCACCTGTCCCTGATCTCGCGCGCTCCGGATATCGCGGACCTCATCCTCGAGGCGTCCGGCCAGCCCCGCCGTCGGCGCTGACCGGACGCGGCTCGCTTGCGGGCGCTCGTCCCTCTCTTCCCAGCGGCCCGGTCCGGAGTTCCCGTGCCGGGCCGGGCGGCGGGGAGGGGGCTGGGCTGCGTGCGGCGAAGGTCCCGGGATGTCCGAACGCGGTCCCTCAGCCCTACCTACCGGTCATCGGGTCGAAACGGATCTGGAGCGCGCGCATGCAGGACATCCCGTTGGGGGCGAAGGGGAGCTTCGCCATGCTGGTCGGACCGTCACATCTGGCCAGCCAGTTCAAGGACAACATCCTGCCGCCGGTCTTCGCCACGCCGATGATGGTCCTGATCATGGAGAACGCGGCGCTGAACGCCGTCCGCCAGTACCTCGATCCCGGCGAGAGCGCCGTCGGGACCAAGGTGGACGTGACCCACATGGCGGCGACCCCGGTCGGGCACCGCGTCCGGGCGGAGGCCGAGGTGGTCGGCGTCGCCGGACGCCAGATCCAGTTCCGCGTCGCGGCCTGGGACGAGTCGGAGCAGATCGGGGCCGGGACGCACGAGCGGATGATCGTCGACATCGAGCGGCTCGGCAAACGTCTCGCCGCCAAGCAGCCCGCCCCGTCGAAGCGCGCGTAGCGTCCGGGCCGTGGCCCCTGGCACCGTGGGACCGGCGAGCCCGGCTCGGTGCCGACGGGCTTCGACCCTCAATCCGGGCGGCCCGCGCCAGCGGACTCGGTCTGCCGCACCGCGACGGCAGCCCTGATCGCCTCGTAATCGGCCTTCTTCAGGACACGCCGGGTCACGAGATCCTCCGGGGAGCCGTAGGGCCGGAACGCGACGATCCGGCGCCCGATCATGCCGGCCCCGAGGGCGTTCAGCTCCTCGACGGACGCCGTGTTGAGGTCGACGCCCTGGCCCGGAGAGGCCGGCGGCTGGCCGGAGCCCGGCGCGCCCTCGACCTGCTGCGGCGGCGCCGCCGGCTTCGCCACCCCGCTCGCCACGGGGGCATCCGGCGATGCGGGCGGCGATGCGGGCGGGGTTGCCGCCAGGGACGACGGGGGGGCGGCTGTCGCGTTCCGCGGTGCTGGGGCGACGCGCGGGGCGGATCCGGCGTTCGGCCCCGGATAGACGGACCGGATGGCCTCGCCCTGCGGGTCGATCCCGGATCGGTCCTGCTTGGACACGGGAATCGGTGTGGACGCCTGCCTGTCGCGGCTCGCGTGAGGGCGGGGCCCGTAGGAGATCCAGAGGCCCGCCAGGACGACTGCGGCCGCCGCCAGACCGGCGCTGATGGACAGCGTGGATCGGCTCATTCTCACAACCTCCTCTTGGCGGGCGGGGCACTGCCCCACGGCGATGGCACTGTCGAGGCGGGCTAACCCAGCCCGAGCGGCATCGCCATCCGCCGCGTGAGGTTCGCTGATCCGAATCGTGCGGCGCGCTGGCGCAGCTCACGGTCGCGCGGGCCGCGCGGCGAGGCGGCCGGCGTCGTCGCCCGCGCGGGGCCGCACGTCTGATAACGCCGCAGCGCGGGTCCGGCCGTCAGAACTCGAGCGTCACGGCGTCCCGCGCGCGCGAGACGCAGGGCATCATGCGGCTCCGGCGCTTGGCGAGCGGCAGGACCGCGTCGCGGTGGAGGACCGCGCCGTCGCGATAGCCGCACTCGCAGGCGCCGCAGACGCCGAGCTCGCAGGAGGAGGGCAGGTCGAGCCCCGCGCCGCGCAGCACGTCGAGCAGCGACCGGTCGGCCGGCACGTGGAGCACCTGCCCGGTGGAGGCGATGCGCGCCTCGAACGGCTCCGGCACGAAGCCGTCGTCGCGCAGCGGCTCGAAATGCTCGCTGTGCACCCGCTCGGCGGGCCAGCCCCGCGCGACCAGGCCCTCCTGGACCGCGTCCATGAGGCGCCGCGGCCCGCAGGCGTAGGCGTGGGTCCCGGTCTCGGCCGGGCCGAGGGCGTCGGGGTCGAAGCGCCGCCCCTCGGACCCGAACCAGCACCGGAGGCGCGGCCCGCAGACCGCCCGCACCGCTGCCAGCAGCGGCGCCGCCTCGGGGGAGGGGGCGCAGAGGTGGAACGCGAACTCCGCTCCCGACGCGGCGAGCGCGCGCGCCATGGCGAGCAGGGGCGTCACCCCGATCCCGCCGGCCACGAGCAGGTGGCGGCGCGCCTCGGGGTCGAGGGGGAAGTTGTTGCGGGGCGCCGAGACGTGGGCGAACGCCCCGGGCGCGAGCGTCTCGTGCGCCCAGGCCGAGCCGCCCCGGCCGGCCGCCTCCCGCTTGATCGCGATCTCGTAGCGGCTCCGGTCGGCCGGGTCGCCGCACAGCGAGTACTGTCGCACCCGCCCGTCCGGCAGGCGCAGGTCGACGTGGGCGCCGGCCGTCCAGGCGGGGAGTTCCGGGCGCGCGGGATGGACCAGACCGAGGTGCAGCACCTCCGGCGTCGTCGCGACCGCGTCGGCGACGCGCAGCTTCATGATCAGGCGGGCCGTCATCGCGCGCAGCTCCGTCAGTCCAGCAGCGCGATCGCGTCGCCGGGCCGGATCACGCCGCCGCTCTCGATCCCGCAGTTCAGGCCCGAGCGGTTGTAGAGCGGCAGGTAGACCGGCATTCCGAGCAGCTCCTCGAGATAGCGGCAGGGGAAGTTGAGGCGCCCGCCCCGCAGGATCACCGCGCCGACCCGGAAGCGCCGGCCGACCAAGTGGTTGAGCGGCACGCCGCGCACCGTGAGGTTGCGCCGATGGTCCCCCGGCAGGAGGCGCAGCGGCCCCTCCTGCAGCGGCGGGTCGTTGCGGTTGAGGGCGTCGAGGGCCTCCTGCTCGATCAGCGTGACCTCGCGCACGTCGGGCTTGGGCGAGTAGGTGCCGGTGCCGAGGAAGTAGCGGTCGCCCTCGATCCCGCGGCCGGCCACGCACACGGCCTCGGACACCTCCTCCATCTCGTAGCTCGCCGCGGGGGCGATGTGGATGTGGGTCAGGCTGCCGACCCAGCCGGCGGCGCCGCCCGGAACCCGGACGGCGGCCGATCCGGCCGCGTGCGCGAAGGCCTCGACCATGCGGGGTGCGGTCTCGCCGGTCATCGTGCTGGTCGCCTCGGTTGTCATGCGGCCTCCGTGGCGAGCGCGATCGCCTCGATCTCGACCCGGGCGTCGCGCGGCAGGCGCGCGACCTCGACCGTGGAGCGGGCCGGGGCCTCGCCCGGGAAGTGCTCGGCGTAGACCGCGTTCATCGCGGCGAACTCCGCCATGTCCTTGAGGAACACGGTCGTCTTCACGACGCTCGCGAGGCTGGCGCCGCCCGCCTCGAGGACGGCGGCGAGGTTGGCGAGGGAGCGCCGGGTCTGCGCCTCGATCCCGTCCGGGAACGCGCCGGTGGCGGGATCGATCGGCAGCTGTCCGGAGGCGAAGACCAGCCCGCCGGCCCGGATTCCCTGTGCGTAGGGCCCGACCGCCGGAGCGGCCTTCTCGGTGCGTATGGTGTGCTTCGTCATGCAGTGGATCTCGCGTCGGTCTGTTTCAGATAGTGGACGATAATCCACTGTATGGGAAGCCGCCGCGCGCGTCCGGGGCGGCGGCTCATCCGGTCAGTCGATCGGCTTGCGCGCCGTCTCCGGGGCGAGGAGCGTCGCCGTCAGGGTGATGCAGGCGAGGGCGATCAGGTAGACGGAGATCGGCCAGGTCGCGCCGGAACTCCAGCCCAGCAGGGCCGCGGCGATCAGCGGGGTGAAGCCGCCGCTGAGGGCCGCGCCCACCTGGAAGCCCAGCGAGGCGCCGCTGTAGCGCAGGCGCGCGTCGAACAGCTCGGACATCCAGGCGGCGCCGGTGCCGAACATGATCCCCTGGCCGAAGCTCAGGGCCACCGCGACGGTCAGGGTGATGATCGTCGGGTCGCGCGTGTCGAGCAGGGTGAACAGCGGGAACGCGAAGGCGATCGAGAACAGGCAGGCGGCGACGAACAGGGTCCGGCGGCCGTAGCGGTCCGACAGCCAGCCGAAGGCCGGCAGGGTGAAGAGCTCGATCACCGCCGCCACCAGGATGCCGTTCAGGATGATGCTGCGCGACAGCCCGAGCTGGCCGGTCACGTAGGAGATCGAGAACACGGTCACGACGCTGACGTAGGCGATCTCGGAGACCTTGAGGCCCACGGCCTTCAGGAAGGTGCGCGGGTGCTCGGTGAGGATCTCCATGACCGGCAGGCGCGCCACCGCGGACCGCCGCTTCACCCGCTGGAACGCGGGGGTCTCGTGCAGGCGCAGGCGGATGAACAGCCCGAGGCCGACCAGCAGCGCGCTGGCCAGGAACGGGATCCGCCAGCCCCAGGCGAGGAAGTCCGCCTCCGGCAGGAAGCCGCACAGCGCGAAGGCCCCGATCGACGCGATGACGCCGAGGGGGTAGCCGAGCTGGACGATGCTGCCGAAGAAGCCGCGCCGCTCCGCCGGGACGCTCTCCACCACCATCAGGACCGCGCCGCCCCACTCGCCGCCGATCCCGATGCCCTGGACCAGGCGCAGCGCCACGAGCAGGATCGGGGCCCAGATGCCGATCTGCGCGTAGGTCGGCAGGCACCCGATCAGGAACGTGCCGAGGCCCATGATGATGATGGTCAGGGACAGCATCGCCTTACGGCCGATCTTGTCGCCGAAATGCCCGAAGATGACGCCGCCCAGGGGGCGCGCCAGGAAGCCCACCGCGTAGGAGCCGAACGCCGCGATGGTGCCGACCAGCGGGTCGAAGCTCGGGAAGAACAGCTTGTTGAACACGAGCGCCGTGGCCGTCCCGTAGATCAGGAAGTCGTACCACTCGACCGTCGTGCCGATGACGCTCGACCAGACGATCTGGCGCCGGTCGGCGACCGGCACCGGGCCGGCATCGAGAACGGGGGACGCCTCAAGGGGCAACGCGGTATCGGCCACGGCACATCCTCCACTGTGATGGATAAAAATCCATTCTTGTGGAGGCAAGCGGCGTGCCAGCCCGGCGACGCGCGTTCCGGAGTGCGCTTCAGCGCAAGGTGCGGCGCAAGGTGCATTTCGGCAGCCCCTGCGCTAGGCGGGGGCGACTCTCTCGGTGCCGCGCCCCGGTCGCACGGCCCGGACGCGGGCGCGGATGACGGGGCATGACGGCGAGGACGATCATCGGGGCGGACCCGGCAGCGACGGAGACGTCCCCGCAGATCCACATCGCCGAGGAGATCCGGCGGCGCCGCAGGGAGCAGGGCCTGTCGCTGGAGACGCTGGCGGCGCGCTCGGGCGTCAGCCGCTCGATGATCTCCAAGATCGAGCGCTCCGAGGCCGTGCCGTCGACGGTGGTGCTATCCCGCCTCGCGGAGGCGCTCGGCGTCACCTTCTCGCGGCTGATGGCGCCCGCGACGGAGCGCGAGATCCTGGTGATCCCGGCGAGCCGCCAGCCGATCCTGCGCGACGAGGCGTCCGGCTACCTGCGGCGCTGCATCTCGCCGGTCCTGCCCGGGCGCGGCATCGACTGGGTGCTCAACACGCTGCCGCCCGGCGCCAGCACCGGCGAGTTCACCGCCCATCGCCGCGGCGTGTCCGAGTACATCTACGTCCTGCGCGGCCGCCTCCGGGCGGTGATCGGCGAGCGCGCGGTCATCATGGAGACCGGCGACAGCCTGTATTTCGAGGCCGATGCCGGGCACGCCTTCACCAACGTCGGCACGGAGGCGTGCGAGTACTTCCTGGTGATCGACCCGTCGCGCGTCCGCTGAGCCGGGCCGCCCCGGACGTCCGCGGCGCGCGGGGCCGGCCGCCGGTCCCGGTCGGGCGCGTCAGTGGAAGGCCTTGAAGGCGATGATCGTCTCGGAATCCTTCACGCCGTCGAGGCGCAAGAGGAAGTCGTTCACGAACAGCCCGATATCGACGCCGTTGTCCACGTGGAACTTGGCCATGATGTCGAACCGTCCGGCCGTGGAGTAGATCTCGGACGCGATCTCCATCGCGACGAGCGCGTCGGACACGGCGTAAGTCTTGCCGATCTCGCATTTGATCTGCACGAAAAATGTCTTCATGTCCGTCTCGCTGGATGGCGCGCCGCCGCGGCCGCGCGGATCGGGGCCGCCGACCCCGCCGGAGCGGCCGAACCTAGCACCGTTCCGCGCGTCCGCTCAGGCGGCACCCGGCCGGAGAAACGCCAGGACCTCGCGAGCGAACAGCTCGGGGGCCTGGAGCTGCGGGACGTGGGCGCAGTCCGGCAGCGTCACGAACCGCGCGTCCGGCAGCCCGGCCGCGAGCTCGCGCGCCATGGCCGGCGGGGTCGCCTCGTCCTCCTCCCCGACGAGCACCAGCGCAGGCGCGCGGATCTCGGAGAGGCGCGCGCGCAGGTCGAGGCCGGCCAGGGCCGCGCAGGCCGCCCGGAACACGTCGACGTCCGTGCGCAGGAAGGCGGCCCGGCGCTCGGCCATCAGGTCCGGGTGCGCAGCCTGGAACGCGGGCGCGAACAGCCGGCGCATGGCCGTGTCGGCGAGCGCCGCGAGTCCCTTCTCGGCCGCCGCGCCGGCCATGCCGCGGAACGCGGCCCGGCCGGGCTCCGGGAAGCAGGCGCCGCAATCGGCGAAGACGAGCCGGTCGAAGAGGTCGGGGTGGCGCAGGGCGCAGAGCAGCAGCACGAAGCCGCCGTAGCCGTTGCCCAGCCCGGCCGCCGGCCGACCCCCGGTCGCCGCGCGCAATGCCGCGCCGACCCGGTCGGCGACGGCCTCGAGGCCGCCCGGCGCGGGCGCGGAGGCGCCGAACCCGGGCAGGTCGGGGACGAGGAGCCGGAAGTCGCGGCCGAGCGCCGGGGTGACCCGGTCGAAGCTCGTCCGGTCGGCGAGCAGCGAGTGCAGCAGGACGAGGGGCGGGCCCTCGCCGGAAGCGGTCACCGCGACCTGGCCATCCGCGAACATCGCCTGCATCCGAAACCTCCCCCGCCGCCTCTGCCGGCGGCTCCACGACGCTGTCGCATCCGACGCGTTCGCTCGCAATCCGGTTGACGTGATATTTCACGAATGGCAGCATGTGTCGATCGAACGAGGCCGTGCGTGCTGCTCCGAGACAACATCTACGCGGCGATCCGCGCCGACATCCTGGCCTGCGTCCTGCGCCCCGGCGCGGAGGTGCGCGAGCAGGAACTGGCCCAGCGCTACGCCGTGAGCCGGCAGCCGGTCCGGGAGGCGCTGCTGCGCCTGGAGCGCGAGCGGCTCGTCACGGTTCACGCGCGTCAGGGATATCAGATCAACGCGATTTCGGTGGCGGACGCGCGCGATCTGCTGCGCATGCGCCTCGCTCTGGAGCCGGCCTGCGCGGCCGAGGCCGCGGCCGGCGCGCCCGCTTCCGTCCTGGCGTCCCTCGACGCGTTCCGCGCCGTCGCGGACGGCGCCGACTTCATCGCGGAGAACCGCGCCTTCCACATCGCCCTCGCCGAGGCGTCGGGGAACCGCCGCATGGCCGCGACCGTGCGCGACCTCGTCGAGCAGGCGGACCGGCTGGTCCGGGTCAGCCTCGACGGCATCCGCGGGCGCGACCCGGCGCAGCTGGTGGACGAGCACGCCGCCATCATCGACGCCGTGCAGCGCCGCGACGGGCGCGGGGCGCGCCGCCTCGTGCGCGCGCACGTCGCCCAGGCCGAGCGCCGCATCCTGACCGCCCTGGAACGCAGCGCGATCGTCCTCTGAACGAGCCCGCGCCCGGCGCGGAGCCGAGGGACGCGGTCGAACACGACACCGGGCCCGACCCGGCCCGACTACGGACCCGACACGGGAGAGACGCCATGACCCTGCACGCGCCGGAACCGACCGTCGAGACACGGGGCAACTTCATCGACGGGCGCGAGGTCGAGGCCGGCGACGGGACGCTGATCGACGTGCGCAATCCCGCCACCGGCGCGGTGATCGCGCGGATCCCCAATTCGGGGCCGGCCGACGTCGACCGGGCGATGCGCGCGGCCCGGGCGGCCTTCGAGGGCCGGGAATGGGGCGGGATGGACATCCGGGCGCGCGCCCGGCTGGTGAACCGGCTCGCCGACGCGTTCGAGGCCAACCTCGACACGCTCTACCGGCTGGAGACCACCAACAACGGCCGGCCGGTCAACGAGACCCGGGCGCAGCTCTCGCGGCTGCCGGACTTCTTCCGCTACTTCGCGGGCGTGGCGCTGGCGCGGCGCGACGACGTCATCCCGGTCGAGGGCAACTACCTCAACTACACCCGCCGCACCCCGATCGGCGTGGTGGCGAACTGCACGCCGTTCAACCACCCGCTGATGATCCTGTGCAAGTCGCTGGCGGTCGTGCTCGCCACCGGCTGCACCACAGTGGTCAAGCCCTCCGAGTACACGCCGCTCACGACCCTGAAGCTCGCGCAGATCTTCACCGAGGCCGGCCTGCCGCCGGGCGTGTTCAACATCGTGCTGGGGCTCGGCGCCTCGACCGGCAAGGCGCTGGCCGAGCACGGCGACATCAACAAGCTCGTGCTCACCGGCGGCACCGAGGCCGGCCGGATCGCGGGCTCCGCGGCCGCGAAGGTCTTCGCCCACCAGACCATGGAGCTCGGCGGCAAGACCCCCGTGATGGTGTTCGACGACTTCGACGTCGAGCGGGCGGTGAACTACGCGGCCTTCGGCGCCTTCATCGGCGCCGGCCAGACCTGCGTGTGCGGCAGCCGCCACCTCGTCCAGGCCTCGATCTACGACGAGTTCGTGGAGCGGCTCGCCGCCAAGACCGCCGCGATCCGCCTCGGCGACCCCTTCGACCCGGCGACGCAGCTCGGCCCGGTCATCTCCGAGCGCCAGCGCGAGCGGGTGCTGGCCTATGCCGGCTACGGCCGCGACCAGGGCGCCCGCGCGGTGGCGGGCGGGCGGGCGGCCCGGGTGCCGGGCTTCGAGGGCGGCTACTTCGTGGAGCCCACCGTGTTCGCGGACGTCACCGCCGACATGCGCATCTTCCAGGAGGAGGTGTTCGGGCCCTTCACCAGCGTCACCCGCTTCGAGGACGAGGCCGACGCGCTCCGGCTGGCCAACGACTCGCCCTTCGGCCTCGCCGCGGCCGTGCGCACCCGCGACGTCGCCCGGGCCCACCGGGTGGCGCACGCGGTCAAGGCCGGCATCGTCTGGATCAACGACCACCACCGCCTCGACCCGGCCTCGCCCTGGGGCGGGGTCGGCGACAGCGGGCTCGGCCGCGAGTGCGGGATCGAGAGCTTCAACGACCATTTCGACGTGAAGAGCGTGATGGTCGCCACCGGCGACGGGCCCTTCGACTGGTACCGCGACACGGCCGGCCAGCGCCGCCTGAACTGACGTCCGGCGGCGCGGGGGATGCGAGGTCCGCGCCAGACGGACCCCTTCCGCGCCGGCCCCGAACCCGAGGAAGGAAACGCCCCATGTCCGAAGCCGTGAGCCCGGCGGTCAACGCCGGAGGCCGCCTCGACCGCCTGCCGATCGGCCCGTTCCACCGCCGCATCATGTGGCTGATCGGGATCGGCATGTTCTTCGACGGGTTCGACATCTACATCGCCGCCACCGTGCTCGGCGCGACCCTGAAGAGCGGCTTCTCGACCCTGCCGCAGAACGCGTGGTTCGTCTCGGCCACCTTCGTGGGGATGATGGCGGGCTCGTTCCTGACGGGCTTCTTCGGCGACCGCTACGGGCGGCGCTTCACCTACCAGGCCAACCTCCTGGTCTTCGGGCTGGCCGCCATCGGGGCGGCCTTCGCGCCCAACATGACGGTGCTGATCGTGCTCCGCTTCATCATGGGCGTGGGGCTCGGGGCCGAGAACGTCGTGGGCTACTCGACCATGACCGAGTTCGTGCCGGCGCGCTCGCGCGGGCGCTTCCTCGGCCTCATGGCGGTGTTCGTCGTCACGGGCCTGCCGGCCGCCTCCCTGATCGGCTACCTGATCATCCCGGCCTTCGGCTGGCGGGCGATGTTCGCGCTGGGCGGTCTCGGGGCGCTCGCCGTCTGGTACGCCCGCAAGAGCCTGCCGGAATCGCCGCGCTGGCTCGAGGCCGTGGGGCGCCACGCCGAGGCCGAGGCGCTGATGCGCGCGATCGAGGCCGAGGCGGCCCGCGGCGCGCCCCTGCCGCCCGCCGCCGCGGCCGCGCCCGTCACGCAGCTCGGGCTCGCCGCCCTGTTCCGGCCGCCGCTGCTGTCGCGCCTGCTGCTGGGCTGCCTGTGCCTCGTGGTGATCAACACCCTGCTGTACGGCTTCGTGACCTGGCTGCCGACCTTCTTCATCCGGCAGGGCCTCTCAGTGGCGACCTCCTTCGGCTACGCGCTGCTGATGGGGCTCGGCGCGCCGGTGGGCAGCGCCATCGGCGCCCTGACCGCCGACCGCTGGGGCCGCAAGCCGACGATCATCGGCGCCTCGGCGACGGCCATCCTGTTCGGGATCCTCTACCCGATGACCCTGGACCCGGTCCTGCTGCCGCTGGTCGGGTTCGGGCTGACGGTGCCGATCTACGTGCTGGTCGCCCTGCTGTTCGGGATCTACATCCCCGAGCTGTTCCCGACCGAGGTGCGCCTGCGGGCGTCGGGCCTGTGCAACACGGTCGGGCGCGGGGCGACCATCGTGACGCCCTTCCTGGTCGTTACCCTGTTCGAGACCTACGGCATCGCGGGCGTGACCGGCCTGATGATCGGGCTGCTCGCCCTGCAGATCGTGGCGGTCGCGGCGTTCGGCGTCGAGCCGCGCAGCCAGAGCCTGGAGAGCCTGGAGGCCGGCGTGGCGCCGGCCGAGGGCGGCCCGGCCGCCCGGGCGCGGGGCACGGTTCCGCGCCCGATCCACTGAGACCGGGAGGCGCTCCGCCCGGCCGTCCCCCGGCTGGGCGGAGCGATCAGTTCCAGGTGTGCAGGACCGTGCGCCAGGCGCCGTCGCGCTTCTCCAGCACGTTCACCCAGTTGCCCTCGAACTTCTTCTTCGCGCCCCCGTCCCCGGGGCCGGTCATCTCCCAGCGGCCGGACACGATGAGCAGGTTGTCCTTCGGCAGCGCGGATTTGACCGTCGTCTTGTGCTCGTCCCATCCCTTCGCCTTCAGCCCGGCGAAGAACTTCTGGATGCCGTCGCTGGTCTGCGGCGCGCCCTTCGTGACGACGATCGCGTCGGGCGTGTAGAGCTTGGCCAGCGCGTCCATGTCGCCGCCGTTATACGCCGCGTCCCACTGGCTCGCGGCGCTCTGCGCGTCGGCCTGGACGGTGTCCGCCCGGCCCAGGCTCGGCGTCATCAGGGCGACAGCGAATACGGTCGCGTGCAGGACGTGGGGACGCAGCATGTCTTCCTCCATCGTGAAATGTTCTGGTTGATGAGTGCGTGACGTCGCAGGGTCTTCGGACTTCGACTAAGGGTATTTCTCCCAAGTGAGCGTGATGACGCTCATCCTGCCGTCGACGTTGAACTTGAACGGCACCGTCGTGAGGACGAGCCGCCCGTTCTCCTGCGCGACGTGCCGGACCTGGGAGGTGCCGGTCCAGGCCTCGTTCCAGGACGTGTCGATGTCGTGGACGATCCGGTCGCCCTCGAGCCGGTAGGTCCCGGCATAGGCGAAGAAGGTCTTGTGGAGCTTGATCCGGTCCGCGTCGGACATCTTGTCGTTGGCGACCGGCCGCTCCCGGCCTTCGTGGGCGCAGACCACCATCATGCGCCCGTCGCGGCCGTAATGGATCCACCCGGTCGGCTTCGGGCCGCCGTAGGCGTCGATAGTCTCGCCCGTGTCCACGATCCGGCGCGTGGCCGCGGCGAGGCGCCAGGTCCCGACGACCGCGTCCGCGTCCACCGCCCATCCGGGCGAGATGCCGAGACAACCCGAGACCAGGATGGCGGCGCCCGCGACGCCGACCATCGCCGCCTCGGCGAGCCGAGACCTGCGCAACCCCTGTTCGACGACGCGCATCGCAGCGACCCCCGGTAAGGCCATGGGGACTCAGAGCACGAACCAGACCGTACGCGACAGAACCATCATTGAATACCATGATCGGTGCGAATGCAAGGCATATGTGCTGATTTGATAAAAACGAAAACAGTCAAAGATCTGATATGGTCCGAATGGTGCTGGAAAGATAAGTATAGATGCGCCCGAGAGACCTGCGCGACCTGCCGGCCGAGTCGACGGCGCGCGCGGAGGCGACGTTCGGGAGGGGGATCGGCCGCCCGCATGCGGAAACGTCCTGATCCGCGTGTCTGGATCGTCCTTTCCACCTGCGCGAGGCGTGCGAACATCTGCGCGTCCGAGACGATTGACCGCTCATCGGGAGAATGCCGCGCGCCTATCGAGGGTGGCGCGCAGGGGCTACGCTCCCACTGATGTCCGCGGCAACCGACCCCCACCCCGACCCCAGGCCGACCCTCGCGCGGCCCGACGACGATCCGTACCTCTGGCTGGAGGAGGTCGACGGGCCCGACGCGCTCGCCTGGGTCGAGGCGCGCAACGCGGAGACGCTCGCCCGCTACGGCGATGCCGGCTTCCTCCGCGACCGCGACATCGCCCGCGCGCTTCTCGACCGGCCGGACCGCATCCCGTTCGTCCAGCGCTTCGGCACTTGGCTCTACAATTTCTGGACGGACGGCGCGCATCCGCGCGGCCTGTGGCGGCGCGTCGACGCGGCCGGCTACCGCGCCGCGGTCCCGGACTGGGAGATCCTGCTCGATCTCGACCATCTCGCGGCGACGGAGGGCGAGGACTGGGTCTGGGCCGGGGCGACGATCCTCAGGGACGCGCTCGATCGCGCCCTCGTCCGCCTCAGCCGCGGCGGCAAGGACGCGGCCGTGATCCGCGAGTTCGATCTGGACACCCGCACCTTCGTGGCCGACGGCTTCGTCCTGCCCGAGGGCAAGGGCGGCGCGACGTGGCTCGATCGCGAGACGGTGCTCCTGTCGAGCGCCCTCGGCCCGGGCATGGCCACGCGGTCCGGTTACGCGCGCACCGTCCGGCTCTGGCCGCGCGGCACGGACCCGCGCGACGCGTCCGTCCTGTTCGAGACCGCCGAGACCAGCATGGCGGTCTGGGGCGCGTCCGACCGGCAGACCGGGACCGAGCGGATCACGGTCGTCGAGCAGCTCGGCTTCTTCGACGCGGCTGTCCATATCGGCGATCGCGGCGGCCTGCGCGCGCGCCTCGACCTGCCCACGCATGCCGGGGTCCAGTTGCACCGCGACCACCTGTCCGTGCGGCTGCGGCGGCCCTGGACGGTGGACGGCGTCGCCCACGACACCGACACGGTGCTGGCGATCGCGCTCCCCGACCTGCTGGCGGGAGGTCGCGCCTTCACGGTCCTCTGGCAGCCGGACGCGCGGCTCGCCCTGCAGAGGGTGTTCTGGTCGGCCGGGCGGCTGATCGTGGACGTGCTCGAGGACCTGCGTCCCACCTACCGGGTCTTCGAGCCGGGGCCGGGCGGCTGGACCGAGCGGCCCCTCGCGGGGTTGCCCGCCCTGGGTTCCGTCCATCTCTGGCCCCTCGACGGCGATCCGGAGCGGGCGGACGGAGCCCTGCTGGCGCTGGCCCACGATCCGGTGACGCCGCCGGCGCTGCTCGCCTTCCCGCCCGCGCTCGACGCCCCGGCCGTCCTGCGTCGGGCGCCCCCGGCCTTCGACGCGCGCGGCATCCGGGTGACGCGCCACGAGGCCCGGTCGGCGGACGGGACGCGCGTTCCATACGTTCAGGTCGGGCCGGAAGCCGAGACCGGTGCGGCCCCCGTCTACCTGACGGCCTATGGCGGGTTCGGGCTCTCGCGCCTGCCGGATTACCAGCCCGTGCTGGGCAAGCTCTGGCTGGAGCGCGGCGGCACCTGCGTGACCGCCAACATCCGCGGCGGCGGCGAGTTCGGCACCCGCTGGCACCACGCGGGCCGGCGCGAGGGCAAGGCCCGGGCGCACGACGACTTCGCCGCGGTGGCCGCCGATCTCGTGGCCCGCGGCGTGACGCGGCCGGGGCGGATCGCGGCCGAGGGCGGCTCGAACGGAGGCCTGCTGATCGCCAACATGCTCACCCGTTACCCGGAGCGGTTCGGGGCGCTGGCCTGCACGATCCCGCTGATCGACATGCGCCGCTACACGAAGCTCCTGGCCGGCGCGAGCTGGATCGGGGAGTACGGCGATCCGGACGACCCGCAGGACTGGGCGTTCCTGTCCGGCATCTCCGCCTACCACGCCGCCGAGGCCGGGCGGGCCTACCCGCCGATCCTGCTGGCCACGAGCCGCGGCGACGACCGGGTCCATCCCGGCCACGCGCGGAAGATGGCGCAGAAGCTCCGCGTCCTCGGCTGCGACGTCGCCTTCTACGAGCCCGCGACCGGCGGGCACGGCGCCGGCAAGGACAGCGAGCAGACGGCGGCGTTCCGGGCGCTGGGGCTCACCTTCCTGCGCCGCGCCATCGGATGGGATGACCCGGTCGCGTGAGCGCGGCCTCGACCCGAACCGCGGCATCGTCCGGGTCCGCATACGGGAACGGCGGGGCTCTCGCCCCGCCGTTCCCGCCGTCCGTTCGGGCAATCCGTCGCCCGGGCGGCCCCGAGGGCCGCCGCGGCTCAGAAGCCCATCAGCACCCCGGCCGAGCCGGTCACCGTCATCGCGAGGCCGCCCAGGAAGGCGCCGATCATCGCGTAGGAGAAGCCCTTCAGGACCATGTCGTGCACGCCTCTCATCGAGCAGCGGGTCTCGGGCGAGACCCGGGATCACCGACTGCAATGATGATGCCGGATCGGCCGGCCGCGTGCGGTGCGAAGAGTCACGCTGCGCCGCGGAACCGTTCGGCGCGCGTTCAGGCGGCGACGGTGGGCGAGACGGCCGCCGGGCCCGTCTCGCTCACGCGAAATGGGCCGGCAGGCTGAGGGCCTGCGCGTAGGTCACGAGGGCGACCGCGCCGGCGATCAGGGTCGCCACCAAGGCGATGCGGTTGGTCCAGGTCATCGTCGTCTCCATCGGGTTCGCGACTGTGTTCGCGGTGTGATCCCGATGTACGCCCAAGCTTTCAGGTCCGGCGTGTCCCGGAACACCTGCAGGGCCGCCGCTCGCGCACGGATCCCGGGCCGCGCACCGGCCGGAGGCGGGCAGGGAGGCCGCCTCCGGGCTCGGAGGGCCCCGCAGAGCGGGACGGGACCCTGATCCGCCGGCCCGCTCTATCCGGCCCCCGCGCCCTGATCCGCGTTGGAGGCGACCGTGAAACCCTCGCGATCGAAGACGGTGTAGAGGATGCCGGCCGGATCGAGGCCGAGACCCCCGATATGCGCGATCGCCGCTTCCTTGGCCTCGGCCAGCGTGCTGAACGGGTCCGGCAGCTGATACATCCGTGAGGCCTGCTCGGCGCCGTCGATCCGCACCGGCGGCGTGGTGATCTCGACCGTGTAGGGCACGACGACCGTCCGCCTCGACCTAGTGGAACACGCCGAGGAAATACAGCAACAGGATGATCGGCAGCGGGATTCCCAGCAGCCACAGCAATCCACCGCGCAGCATTCGCGCCTCCTCTATGTCGACAATCGCACCGAAATATCGGCCGGTTCGAGATTGGAACGCGCGAACATCGGAAAGGGATGCACAATACTGGTGCGAATGCTCGGAGCGCACCTTCGGTAGAGCTGCGTGAGACCTGCAGGCGTCCCGCCCCGCGCGGATGGCCGTCCGCGCCCGACCTCCGCCCGGCCGCGGCTGGGACGGCTCAGCGATGCAGCGCGGCGATCCAGTCCCTCAGCGGATCCACCACGTAGGCCATCCAGGTCCGCGCCCAGGCCAGGGCAGGGCGGTTCGCGTCGATCGGCCGGGCGGCCATCAGGGCCGCCACGTAGGCGTCCTCCTGGGGCTTGCACGCGTCCAGGGCGCCCCGCTCCCGGCCGGGCCTGCTCCGGTGCGCCGGCTGCCGGTCGAAGGCCTCGCGGACGCAGCCGTGCCACGCCCGCTCCAGGCCCGGCAGGTCGGCCGGCTCCGCTGCCAGCGCCGCAGCGGGCTCGGCCCCCGCCAGGGCCGCGAGGAGCGTCAGGCCGGCCGCGAGGGGCGAGCGCCTACTCATCCGACGCGCGCTCCGTCTGCGGGGCCGCGTCGGCGAGGGTCATCGCGCGCGCGGCCGTGCGCAACTCGTGGCGGGCCACGCCGTCCGCGAGCGCGACGAGGGCGACGAGCACGAGCCCCAGCATGAGGAGACGGCGGATGGTCGGGGCGGGGATGAGCATCGAGGGCGCCTCAGGGAGACGTCCGCACCGTAGCGGAGCCGTCGCGCGCCGGCTGCCACTCCGATGCCACATGAGTACGGAAAGCGAACGTCCGTCCACGAAATCCCGGCGGGAGCGCCCCGGCGCGCCCGCGAGTCGCGGATGCCGGCCATCGCCGCGCCGGATCGAGCCGCGGTGCCGGGCGCGCCCAAAAGGGGCCGGTCCGGCGCGACGAAGAGACCTCGCGCTTGATCCGATACTGACGATTGTGCGGCGTCGCACGCATTCGCGGCAACCGCCGGCCTAACATCCATGTTGAAGGATGACATTCGGCCCGACAGAGCCGAGGCGATCAAGACCGCCGGAACGACGATCTTCCTCACTCGCGACAGTTGACCGGATGACTTCGTGCCGAAGTCAGAAGAGGTTTGCCATGACCGTCCGCCTGTTCGCTGCCGCCGCGCTCGCCGCGACCCTCGCCGCCGCCCTCGCGACGCCCGCCTCCGCGCAGGGATCCGCCGCACGCCACGGCCTGTCCGACGTCACCGCGGTGATGCTGCCCGAGATCTCCGTCACCTACCACCGGCCCGTGCCGGCCGACCGCTCCGCTGGCCCGCACGTCGCCGGCCCGGCCGGCCGCCAGCCGCGCTGACCGGTCAGGCCCGGCGCCCGCAGGATTGCCGGCCTTCCGCGATCTGACCTGCACGAGGCCTGCACGGTGCCCGCATGATGCCCGGCGGGGAGGGCACGTCTCACGGCGCGAAGGCAGATCTCGATCCGGTCGGGCCGGGCGGCGACGCGCATTCGCCGAGCGCGCGCCCGGTCGACATGCACGCGCGATTAGTGTTGACGGCCGTCAATGCTATGCTCGGTGGTCCGTCCACGGTATGCATCGACTTCAGGAGCGCGCCGGGACGCGAAGGGCCGATTGCTATGACACGCTTGACCGTCGCCGCGCTGGTGTTCGCCCTCGCAAGTCCCGCGATCGTCGCGCAGGCCCAGCAGGACATCCCGATCCAGCAGGATCTCAAGCGCATGGATCGCCTCGATCAACGGCTCGGGCGCGAGGATACCGAGTTGAAGGTCGATCCGAACGTGACGCCGGACAATCCGGACGGTGTGGTCGGCTTCGACGGACCTCCGTTCAACTACGGGGATCCCGGCGTGATGGGTGACGGCCCCCTCCCGCCAGGATCGCCCGCCGACGACGACGACTGGTACTGACCGGGGACGGCGCGGCCCGCGGTTCTGAGACCGCGGGGCCCTGCCCGGTTCTCAGCGCGCCTCAGCGCCCCTTCTTGTAGAGCTTGCTGGCGATCTCGAAGATCTCCTCGGGGGCGTAGTTGGGCGCGAAGGCCCCGTAATTGCCGTCGAGTTCTGGGATCTTGCCGCCCTCCGGCAGGCCGTCGACGACCTCCAGGTTGCCGGGCGGATCCCCCGGCAGCGCGACCTCGTCGTTCGACCAGACGCCGGCCGCTTCCTTGTAGTCGTCCGGGCTGAAGCGGTAGAGGCGCCGGTGCGAGCCCTCCTGCAGATATTTCTGGCACTCCGGAATCTTGTCGAGAACGATGTTCGGGGTCGGCAGCATCTTCTCGATCTCGACGCCGGTCAGCTTCTTGAGCGCCAGCGCGTAGGCGTGCGCGTGCACCGAGCCGCGCACGAGCAGGTAGCCGCAGACCTCGCGGCCGGTCGGGTCCTTCAGGGTCTCGTAGACGCGCAGCTTGTGCAGGCGCGCGCCGCACTCCAAGTGGAAGTTGTGCAGCAGGTCGATGATGATGTTGCCCGTCGTCGTCACCATGTCGACGTTCCAGGACTGCGCGTTGGAATTGACCGGTGTCGCGCCGCCGCCGTTGCTCAGGAAGCTGCCGGCGAGCCGGATGTCCTGCATGTCGTGGAACGGGGCCTTCGAGACGTCGACCTCCTCGGTGTCGTCGCCGGGGCCGTTGTTGAGCATCGCGATGCCGGTCGAGACCAGCTCCACGTGCCCGAGCTCCTCGGCGAAGATGCTCGACACGAGGCTGTAGAAGGGGCGCAGCTTCGACTTGTTGCGGAAGTTGAAGCTCTGGAACATGTAGTTCCCGAGGGTCGACATCTCCCCGTACTTGCCGCCGAGCAGCTCCTGCAGCGCGGCCGCCGCGTTGGGATCGGGCTTCTTCGGCTGTGGCAGTTCGGCCTGAAGGCGGTCGAGCTTCATGAACATGCGAGCAGCTCCGTTCGCGCGGGGTGCGCATGACGGCATCTTCCCGCACGGACGATTGTTCCTGCGGCTGAGACGGCGCGGCCCGCGGGCGGCCTCCCGGCGGCCGGCGCCATCCGGCTGTGGACAGGGGCCTCGGCGCGGGCGCCCGGCCGCCATCCTTTCCGGAGCGGTAACCATGCCGGTCCTACCAGCCGCGACCCCGGACGGTGAGGCAGGTGGACGAATGGGCGACGACGTGGCGGCGATCCTGTTGACCCTCGTGACCGAGAATTCCGAGCTGCGCGAGCAACTCGCCAGCGCGCAGGACATGCTGATGGAGACGGCCATCGATGCCGGGCAGCTCCATGCCCGGATCCAGGGCCTGGAGGCCGAGCGCGACGCGTGGCGGGCCGAGGCCGGGCACCGGCAGGCCCGCGCCGCCCTGACCGCCTGACGGTTCGGCGGCGCGCCGACCGGGCGCGGAGGTGGGGCAGGGCCGGATGCGCGCGGGTCGGATTTCGCGGTCGGATCGCGGAGCGTGTACGCTCGGCGGCCGTCGAACAATCGGCACGGGAGCGCGCGGCCATGGTGACGAACGTCCTGCCCCCGCTCGATCCGGCCGCCCTCCCGAACGGAATCCGCGCCCGCTTCGTCGAGGGCGTCAACGGCCTGCGCATGCACGTGCTGGAGGCGGGCGACGGCGGTCCCGACCGCCCGCTCATCCTCCTAGTGCACGGCTTCCCCGAGATCGCCTATTCCTGGCGGAAGGTCATGCCGGCGCTGGCCGCGGCGGGCTACCACGTCGTCGCCCCCGACCTCCGGGGCTACGGCCGCACCGCGGACGCGCCGGTCGCCTTCGCGGACGACCTCGCGCCCTACCGGCTGCACAACCTTCTCCTCGACCTGCTGTGCCTGATGAGCGCCCTGAAGCGCGACAGGGTCGCGGCGCTCGTCGGACACGATTACGGGTCCTGGGTCTGCGGCTACTGCGCCCTGGCGCGGCCCGATCTCTTCGGCATGGTCGCCCTCATGAGCGCGCCCTTCGCGGGGGCGCCGGGGCTCGACGCCCTGGCCCGCGGCCTCCGGACGCCGGCCGACGACCCGATCCACGCGGCGCTGGCCGCCCTGCCGCGCCCGCGCACGCACTACCACCGCTACTACGCGATGCGCCGCGCCGCCGCCGACATGGAGCGCAGTCCCCAGGGCCTCGCCGCGTTCCTGCGCACCTATTTCCACCACAAGAGCGCGGACTGGCCGGACAATCGACCCCGCGCGCTCGCCGGCTGGACGGCCGAGGCCCTCGCCGAGATGCCGACCTACTACGTGATGGATGAAGGTCGGACGATGCCCGCGACCGTGGCGCCGGAGATGCCGGAGCGGGGCGGCGCGGACTGCGCTTGGCTGACGGAGGCGGAACTCGCCGTCTACGCGGCCGAGTACGCGCGCTCCGGCTTCCAGGGCGCGCTCCAGGGCTACCGGTGCCGCATGGATGGCAGCATCGACCGCGACCTCGCGCGTTTCGCCGGCCGGCGGATCGAGGTCCCCCTCCTGTTCGTGTCCGGGACGCGCGACTGGGGCCCGTTCCAGGCGCCGGGCGCGCTGGAGCGCATGAAGGAGGCCGCCGGCGCGGGCCTGGTCGGCTGCCACTTCGTGGCGGGGGCGGGGCACTGGGTTCAGCAGGAGCAGCCCCGGGCCGTCGCGGACCTCCTGCTCGACGCGCTCGGTCGCGGCGGGGCCGGATCCCGCCCCGGCGCGTAGGCGCCCGCCGCCGCACCGCGTCCGCTCCTATCGGGGCGCCGACGGCCCGGCTATGTCACCCGCGAATTGACCGGAGGCCCGGTCGGATCGGGCGCCCGGCGTCCGTTCCGGATCCTCGAGGGGGCGACGATGGATGTGGAAGCGCGCGCCATCCGGCGGGTCAGCAGGCGGCTCCTGCCCCTCCTGATCACCTGCTACTTCATCTCCTACCTCGACCGGGTCAATGTCGGCTTCGCCGCGCTGACCATGAACGGGGACCTCGGCATCTCCGCCACGGCCTACGGGCTCGGGGCCGGCATCTTCTTCCTGAGCTACTTCGTCTTCGAGGTGCCGTCGAACCTGATCCTTGAGCGGGTCGGGGCGCGGGTGTGGATCGCCCGCATCATGCTGACCTGGGGACTCCTGTCGGGCGCGATGGCCTTCATCGTCGGCGAGAAGAGCTTCTACGCCGTGCGCCTGCTGCTGGGCGCTGCGGAGGCCGGGTTCTTCCCCGGCATCATCTTCTACCTCACGCTGTGGTTCCCCGCGCGCTACCGCGCGCGCATCATCGGCGCCTTCATGGCCGCGGTCCCGCTCTCGAGCGTCATCGGCTCGCCGGTCTCGGGGGCGTTGCTGGGCCTCGACGGGGTCTGGGGCTTCAAGGGCTGGCAGTGGCTCTACGTCCTCGAGGCGCTGCCCGCCGTCATCCTCGCGGGCATCGTCCTGGCCTTCCTGACGGACCGGCCGGCGCAGGCGGCCTGGCTGCCCGAGGACGAGCGCGCGTGGCTCACCGAGCGCCTCGCGCAGGAGCGGCGGGCGCGCGAATCCGCCCGCCGCTACAGCGTCGCGGAGGCGCTCCTCGACCGGCGCGTGCTCGCCGTCGCCTTCGTGTATTTCGGCAACGTGGCGCTGCTCTACGGGCTCAGCTTCTTCCTGCCGCAGATCGTCAAGGGCTTCGACCTCACGAACGTCCAGACGGGTTTCGTCAGCCTCATCCCCTTCGCGATCGGGATCGTCGGCATGCTCGCCCTCGGGCGCTCCTCGGACCGCAGGGGCGAGCGCAAGGGGCACGCGGCCTTCGCGCTCCTGCTCGCGGCCGGCGGCACGGCCGCGGCGGCGCTGGTCTCCGATCCCTACGCCAAGATGGCCCTGTTCAGCGTCTCGGCCTTCGGCATCTTCGGCGGCCTCCCGGTGATCTGGACGCTGCCCACCGCCTACCTGTCCGGCGCCGCGGCGGCCGGCGGCATCGCCATCATCAACGCCCTCGGCAACCTCTCCGGCTTCGCCGCGCCCTACGCGGTCGGCGCGATCAAGGACGCCACCGGCACCTTCACGGGCGGCCTCCTCCTCATCGCGGCGGCCGGCCTCGCCGCCATGGTGACGGTCCTCTGCCTCACCCACGACCGGCACCTGGAGCAGGCCGCGGCGCGCGGCGCGCGGGCGGCGGAGTAGGCGCGGCGGGGCAGACGCGGCGGGGCAGACGCGGTGGGTGAACGCGACCCGGGGGGAGGGGGCAGCGCCGCCGCCCCGCCGCGCCCGGGTGGCGGGCGGCCGCCGATCGACCTACGGTCGCGTTGCTAGGTCCTCCCGGCGGAGGCCATGTCGCAGGGCCGCGCCCCCCCCCGGGACACGCCGTCCCCGGCGCCGTCCCCGGCGACGCCCCAGTTCGAGCCCATCGGAGCAGCCCATGAACGCCCCCGTTCCCGCCCCGCGGACCCGCCCGGACGCGGCGACGATCGCGGGTCTCGCCGAGGCCCTGCGGGCCGTGCTCGGGGACCGGGTGACGGCGAGCCCGGCGGTGCGCGAGCAGCACGCCAACCAGCTCACCTGGGCGCCGTGCGAGCCGCCGGACCTCGTGGTCTTCCCGCACTCCACCGCGGAGGTGCAGGCCGTCGTGCGCGCCTGTGCCGAGCGCGACGTGCCGATCGTGCCCTACGGCGTCGGCACCTCCCTCGAGGGCCACGTCAACGCGCCGTTCGGCGGCGTCTCGATCGACACGGGGGCGATGAACCGCGTCCGCGCGGTCCATGCCGACGACCTCGACTGCACGGTCGAGGCCGGCGTCACCCGCAGGGCGCTGAACGCGTACCTGCGCGACACCGGCCTGTTCTTCCCCATCGATCCCGGGGCGGACGCCACGATCGGCGGGATGGCGGCGACGCGGGCGTCGGGCACCAACGCCGTGCGCTACGGGACGATGAAGGACGCGGTGCTCGCGCTCACCGCGGTGATGCCGAACGGCGACATCGTCACGACCGCCCGGCGGGCGCGCAAGTCGTCGGCCGGCTACGATCTCACCCGGCTCCTCGTCGGCTCGGAGGGCACGCTCGGGATCATCACCGAGGTCACGCTGCGCCTGCACGGCATCCCCGAGGCGATCTCGGCGGGCATCTGCCCGTTCCCCTCGATCAAGGCGGCCTGCGACGCCACGATCCTGACGATCCAGTCCGGCATCCCGGTCGCGCGCATCGAGCTGCTCGACGAGGTGCAGGTGGCGGCCTGCAACCGCTACTCGAAGCTCGCCCTGCCGGAGACCCCGCTGCTCCTCGTCGAGTTCCACGGCACGGACGCGGGCGTGCGCGAGCAGGCCGAGCGGTTCGGCGAGATCGCCGCCGATCTCGGCGGCGGCCCGTTCGACTGGGCGACCGGGGCCGACGAGCGCGCGCGCCTCTGGCAGGCGCGCCACGACGTGTACTGGGCCTCGGTCGCGCTGCGGCCGGGTCCCACGATCAAGAACATGTCGACCGACGTCTGCGTGCCGATCTCGCGGCTCGCGGAATGCGTGGAGGCGACGAAGCGCGACATCGCCGCGACCGGGCTCACGGCGCCGATCGCCGGCCATGTCGGCGACGGCAACTTCCACACCCTGCCGCTCGTCGATGCCGACAGCCCCGAGGAGATGTCCGCGGTGGCCGGCTTCCTCGACCGGCTCGTCGCCCGCGCGCTGGACCTGGGCGGCACCTGCACGGGCGAGCACGGGATCGGCCAGAAGAAGATGCGCTTCATGGAAAGCGAGCACGGGCCGGAGGCGCTCGGCCTCATGCGGACCCTGAAGCGCGCGATCGACCCCCGGAACCTCATGAATCCCGGCAAGCTGATTCCCTGACGCGCCCCGCGACCCGGCGCCGCCGTCCGCGTCGCCCGTCGATCCCTCCGATCCGGGCCGATCGTCTGCATCGGTGCTGTTCAGGGCCGAGCGATCACGTCGTCCGATCCTCAAAGCTGGGGATCGCGCCGACGCCGCGGGCCGGGTCTCAGATGGCGCCGGCACACCGAGGACGGGCGTCCGCGAGAGCGGCGGCCGGCCGCGCGATCCGGTAGCACGCGCGAGATCGCCCTCTAATCCCGAATTCTCGGCCGAAACGGATGAATTATTCTGCTTGCCATACGTTCCTGGCACACAGAATAATGCATGCCGCCGTGCCAATTTCGGAACCCGACATAAGGTTCCGGCGCGGGCAAGGAATTCGTCGGCGTGCACGCCAATCCTATAGCACGCCGCTGAATGTCAGCGCAGGAATGAGGGAGGAAGCTCATGGCCATGCCAAATGCCACGCCGGCTACGGCAGTACCCAGTACAAATCGATGGCTGCAGATCGTGCTCGGCGTGATCTGCATGGTTGCAGCGGCGAACATCCAGTATGCCTGGACGCTGTTCGTCCCCGAGATTCAGAAGACCTTCGGCTGGGACCGCGCCGCGATCCAGGTCGCCTTCACGATCTTCGTCGTCGTCCAGACCTGGCTGACCCCGATCGAGGGTTACTTCATCGATAAGTACGGCCCGAGCCGCGTCGTCATGTTCGGCGGTCTGATGACGGGCCTGGCCTGGGTCATCAACTCCTACGCCACCAGCCTGAGCGGCTTCTACCTCGGCTCGGTGGCCGGCGGTATCGGCGTCGGCTGCGTCTACGCCACCTGCGTCAACAACGCGCTCAAGTGGTTCCCGGACAAGCGCGGCCTCGCGGTCGGCCTCACGGCGGGCGGCTACGGCGCCGGCTCGGCGCTCACCATCCTGCCGATCGCCAAGATGATCGACGGCGGCAACTACGCCCAGGCCTTCTTCGTCTTCGGCCTGATCCAGGGCGCCATCATCATCGCCGCCGCCATCGCCATGCGCGCCCCGCGCAAGGATCAGGTGCCGTTCTCCACCAAGGTCCTGCAGTCGCGGCGCGACTACACCCTGGGCGAGGCGCTGCGCACCCCTGTGTTCTACGTGATGCTGCTGATGTTCACCTGCACGGTGACGGGCGGCCTGATGGCCGTGGCCCAGCTCGGCGTGATCGCGCAGGATCTCGGGGTGAAGAACTTCCAGGTCAACCTGTACTTCTTCGCCATGGCCGCGCTGCCCTTCGCGCTGATGCTCGACCGGATCATGAACGGCATCTCGCGCCCCCTCTTCGGGTTCGTCTCGGACCGGATCGGCCGTGAGAAGACGATGTTCATCGCGTTCGCGATGGAGGGTATCGGCATCGTGGCGCTGGGCTACTTCGGCTCCAACCCGTGGGCCTTCGTGATCCTGTCCGGTGTGGTGTTCCTGGCCTGGGGCGAGGTCTACTCGCTGTTCAGCGCCACGGCCGCCGACACCTTCGGCTCGAAGCACATCGGCAAGATCTACGGCGTGCTCTACTGCGCCAAGGGCTTCGCCGCGCTGTTCGTGCCGGTGGGCAACCTGATCATGCAGGCGACCGGCACCTGGGCGACCGTCCTCTACACGGTGGCGACCATGGACCTGATCGCCGCCGTCCTGGCGATCGCGGTCCTGCGGCCGATGCTCAAGCAGCACCACGCGGCGAACAACGACGCGGCGGCTCCGGCGATGAAGCTGGCCCACGCCTGAGCGACGGCCCCGGCCGCTCCGCGGCCGGGGCGAAGCCTCCCCGACCCGGCTCCCGAATTCCGGAGCCGGGTCGGCCAGCACCGGGCAGCTGGCCCGCACGGAGACCGTCTCGTCGAGACGCAGGGCGCCGCGGACGATCGCGCATGTTCGGGCGCGCATCGACGATCGGGCGAGGGGCGGCTTTCCTGGCGCCTCGCTCTCACGCGATAGCCCGGCCGCGCTCGGCGCCATTCCAGGACCTGAGGCCAGAATCCATTCTCGCGTTCCCGGAGTTCGACTGTGCTGCAGCCTTCCGAGACCTCTCTGGGTCTAGCCTCGATCGGACAGACCCTGAGTCTGCGTGAACAGGCCTACGACAGCATCAAGCAATCGATCCTGGCGATGGATCTCTACGCCGGATCGGCGCAGATCCGGCTGCACGAACACCAGATCGCGCAGGATCTCGGCATCAGCCGCACGCCGGTCCGGGAAGCCCTGACGCTCCTGGAGCGGGAGGGCTTCGTGTCCACGGTGCCGCGCCGCGGCCTCTTCGTGACGCGCAAGAACAAGCGCGAGATCGTCGAGATGATCACCGTCTGGGCCGCGCTCGAAGGCATGGCGGCTCATGCCGCCGCACGGAACGCCGAGGATGCCGATCTCCGCGCGCTCGGCAGGGCCTTCGAGGCGTTCGATATCGCGACTCTGCCCGACCATCTGAAGGCCTACGACGAGGCCAACCTCGACTTCCATCGGACGATCATCCGTCTCGGCGGCTGCGGGTTGATGGTCGAGATGACGACCAACCTGTTCATCCACATGCGGGCGATCCGGTCGGCCTTCCTCCATCGGGCCGGGAGGCTCGAGGACTCGATGCGCGAGCATGCCGCCATCATCGCCGCCTTGCAGGCACGCGACGCGGATCGGGCCGCGATCCTCGTCCGCGATCACGCGCTCGGGCTGATCGCGCATGTCGAGGCGCACTGGGTTTGGCCAGAGGGGTGAGAGGCACCTCTGACGGAGGACCACCGATGCTACCGTCCGTTCAGACGACCGATCTGCTCGGCCTCGGCTTCCTGATCATCGGGCTCGCCGCAGCTGGGATCGCCAGCGCGAGCCGGTCCGCGCGTTTCGCAGAGGAGCCGCGCGAGGAGCTCGCGGGCGGAGCTCTGCTGGTGGCGATCCTCGGCCTCGCCTTCGTGCTCGCCGAGTGAGCGGGCGCGGCGCGTCGTGAGCGCCGGACTTCCCGGGAGCCCGTCGCGCGCTACGGGGTCGCCTGCCCCGCGCGTGCGTTCCACTTCTCGAACTTCCCGAGCGCGCCCCACGCCGTCAGCCCGATGAAGATCGGCATCGTGTAGGGGCTCAGCCCGAAGGCGGGCGTGAGCTGTGCGAGCACCTGCCCGAGACCGGTGTTGAGCGGCACCTGGGACAGGATCTGCGTGGCGACGGCGCCGATGATGCCGATCGCCGACTTCTTGCCGGAAAGCAGCTGCCCGATCGTCTGCCCGAGCGCGCCGTTGACCGGCCCGAGGACCGCGCCGTCGGGACGCGCCGCGGGCGGGCCGGGCAAGATCGGGGCGGTCGGGAGGCGCGCACCGTCGATCTGTCGGCGCAGGGCCTGGAGGAACTCGTCGAGCCGCGCCGCGACGTCGGCGGGCGGCGCGGCCGGCGCGATCACCACCGGGGGCATCGAGGCAGGTTGCATCGGGGCGGGCTGCATCGGGGTGACCGCCCTCGCGGCGAGCTGTCGCTCCAGGTCCTGGATCCGCGTCAGCACCGCGTGGTCCGGCGCCGCCGGCCGCAGCGCCTCCTGAATGGCGGCGATCGTGCGCGCGTCCGCGAGGCCGGTATCGTCCAGACCGCACCGCGCCTGGAACGTCGCGACGGCCGTCATGGTCCGCGGCCCGTTCCGGCCGTCCTCGACGAGGGGCGGCGTCGCGCCGAGGCGATTGAGCGATTGCTGGACCCAGAGCGTGCTGTCGGCGAGTTCGTCGTCGGGCTCGCGGGACACGGCCGCCTCGACGGCGCGCGGCGCCGCGAGCGCGACCGTCGCGTCGAGGTCGATGAGGCTCCGCAGGATCACCGCGGTGCCGATCTGCGTGTCGACCACGTTCGGGTCGAACACGTGGTCGCGCACGAACTTGCCGCCGCGCGCGCCCGGCGGCCCGTAGGCCGTCGATCCGCCCCAGAGATACGGCGAGTTCACGCCCCGGCCGTGGTAGCCGTAACCGTTGAAGCCCTCGAGCCGGTAGAGGGCCCGCGCGACGCTCCAGTCGCCGAGCCCGACCAGGCCCTGGAGACGCAGCGCGTCGATCGCCCCTTCGACGAAGGCCTGCGGCCCCGTGAACGGCCCGCGCCCCTTCGGGACGATCGTGGTGCGCCGTCCGAGCTTCTGTCCGTTGCCGAGATACGTGTCGAAATCGAAGGCTGATTCCCGGTAGTGGCAGAGCCCGATGAACCACCAGGGCACGCCGGTGCGCGCCTCGATCTCCTGGTAGCGCGGCTTGCCGGCGGCGAGCTGCTGCGCGAGCTTGCGCACGGTCGCGAGCTTCTCCGGCCGGATCTGGAGCGACGCCCAGGTCCGCTCGTAGCCGTCCTGAAAATCCTGGAAGGATGCCATGTCGATGCTCCGGGCTCTGCGGTGACGAAGCCTTGATGGGACGGCCGGCACCCGCGCGCGGCCGGGCGCCGATCGGGCGGGGCTCCGGGCGACGCCCCGGATCCGGGCGCGCGCGGTCGCGCGCCGCCCGGGCTCGCGACGGAGGGACCGGGCGCGGTGTCGGCGACGTCCCGCGCGCGCCGGGCTAACCGGGCCCGGCGTCCCCCGCCGGCCGGCCGGCGCAGGAGATCCGGAACGCGGTCGGGAACGGCGTGCCCCCGTCCTCGACCGCGCTGTCGGCCCGCACGGCATCGCGCAGGAGGATGCGGCGAACGATCTCCGGGACCATCGCGCCCGCCACGTAGCGGCCGAGGCACTCGTGATGGCCCCGGCCGAAATGGAGATAGGTCTGCTCCGGGCGGGCCGGGTCGAAGCGGTCCGGGTCGGGCACGCCGGTCGCGTCGAACATCGCCGACAGGCTGAGGGGCAGGACGACCCGGCCCTTGGCGATCCGGCTCTCGGCCGGGCTGCCCCGGCCGAGCACGTGGTCGGTCTCCGCCTGGCGGAACATGAAGGCGACGATCGGCGCGAAGCGCAGCGCCTCCCACACGTAGCCGTCGAAGGCGGCGGGTCCGGTCCGGGCGGCCGCGCGGGCCGCCGCGAGGATCTGCGGCCGGCCGAGGAGCTCCGCGAGGGCGTGCACCACGGCCTCCGACGTGGTCTCGATGGCCCCGATCAGCAGGCCGCCGACGTTGATGACGACGCGGTCCATGCCGAAGCCGGTCGCCGCCGGCAGGTGCAGCCGGAGCAGCCGGGTGAGGACGTCGTCGGGCAGGTCGGCGCCGGCCTCGATCGCCGCGACGCGCGCCGGGATGATCCTGGCGAAGGCCGCCCGCATCTCCTGGCGCGCCAGATCCGCCGCCGCGTGGATCGCGTCGGCGTCCGGGCGCTCGTCGAAGGGGAGGTTGTTGAACTGGTCGAACTGGTTCGCGTACGACCAGCGCAGCAGGTCGGCATCGGGCGCCGCGAACCCGAAGAAGCGCTGCACGATCCGCAGCGGGACGCGGCGCGAGACCGACGCCACGACGTCGATGGATCCGCCGGCCTGGCCGAGCCCCTGGTCGAGACCAGCGTCGAGGGCCGCGTCGGTCTCGGCGCCCGCCAGAGCGCGGATCGCCGGGAGGTCGCGCCAGGACAGCACGGCGCGCATGACCGCCTTGTCGCGGTAATTCACCTCGGTGCCGTCGAGCGCCAGCATGAACTCGCCCATCTTGGGCTTGTAGAGCGCGACGGAGAAGACCTGCGGCAGGGACAGGATCTCCTCGACCTCGGCGCGGCCGGCGACGAGGATGGCCGCGCCGCAATCCAGGGCGGTCCGCCGCGCGCGCAGCTGCGCGAAGAAGGGCCGGGGGGCGCGGGCGATCCAGTCCCGGGCGCGCTGCCAGCGCTCCGCCACCGGCAGGGCCTCCAGGAAGGCGAGGCAGGGCGTCTCGGGAGCGGCGGCGCGCATGCACGACCTCCTGTGGCGTTCGCGGAGCGGCGCGGGCCGTCCGGCCCGACACCCGGTGGTCAGTTGAGCGAGACGTCCAGCCCCTCGCGCAGGCGCGCCACGAGCTCGCCCTGCCGGTGCGTCTCGGTCTTGGCGAACAGGGCGCGCAGCTGGGTGCGGGCGGTCGAGATCGCGATGCCGCGGTCCTGGGCGTGGTCGTCGAGGGACCGTCCCGAAGCGACCGCGTTGGCGAGGATCGACTCGGCGGCGGTCAGCCCGAACAGCTTCTGCAGCCGCGCGGCGTTGCTCCCCTGGACCTTCGGGGTCCCGGTCCGGATCACGATCGCCAGCTCGGCCCGCACCTTCGACCCGGTGCCGGCCGGCCGCTTCGACAGCGGGTGCAGCGACACCCGGTAGGGCATGCCGCTTTCGCCGCAGGTCACGGTGATGTGGTCGGCCTGCGTGATCGCGACGTCGCCGCTCGCGGCCGCGAGCGCCTCGCCGGCCGCGCGGGCGATCCGCCGCCCGGTCTGGCTGTCCTTGAGGACGAGGCTGCCCTTCACGAAGGACAGGCCGGTCCGGGACCGCGCCAGCGCCTCGGCGGCGCGGTTGGCGTGCGCGACCCGCAGGTCGGAATCCGTGAGGATCACGGCGGCGTCGAGCAGGTCCAGGGCGGAGGCGAGATCGGACGTGCGCTCGGAGGCCTGCCGCATCAATGCGTACAGCTCGAAGGCCCGGCGCAGGTGCGGGACGAGCATCGCCAGGCGCCGGACCTCGTCGGACCGGAAGGGGCCGCCCTCCTCGCCCCGCATCGCCGCGAGCGTCGCCATGACGTCGGCTTCCTTGGCGAAGTAGGTGACGAGGCTGTGCTCGATCTCGAAGGGCTGGACGACCTCCTTGAACAGGGCGGACTCGCGGAACTGCACCGCGTCGACCCCCTCCTCGGCGCGGATGACCTTGCCCTGGTTCGACAGGATGTAGGGGAGGCGCGGATCCTCGGTGGCGTGTCGGTAGAGGAACTCGCGGTACCGCGACCGCTCGAAGCCGGACACCGCCCAGAGCGGCTTGCGGTTCCCGTCGAGGCTGAACACGGCGAGCTGGCCGACCCGGCCGCCGACGAAATCGGTCAGATCCTCCAGGAGCGCCGACCACTCCTCCGGTTGACCGACGCGGTCGTAGATCGACCCCACCAGAACCGAATACGCCTCGAGATCCTGCATGGCCACGCTCCGCGCTGAGTGCGAGTCTTGAGTGTTGTCAGATCTCCAGCCATCCGGTCGGACCGACAGGTGCCGAAATCGGTTGTTCCATTACGGATGCAATCGAACGACAAATCAATACTGGTAAGATAGAAATCGAAACCGCGGAGCGCGCCTACAGGGTTCGCAGATACTCCAGGAGCTGCCGGCGCTGCGCGTCGTCGAGCTGCTCGGTCCCGTAGGCGGGCCCCTCGTGGCCGGTATTGGCATTGCCCGGCAGCGCGGTGTCGAACAGGAACGGCCCGCTATCGGACCGGAACCCGATCCGGTCCTCGTCCAGTTCCCGGCTGCCGACCCGGAACGTCTTGGATCGCCGGCCGGACGGCAGCAGGAGTTCGTACAGGTTCGGCACCGAGCCGTTGTGCAGGTACGGGCCCGTCGCCCAGATCCCGTTGAGCGGCCGCGCCTTGTAGACCATCAGGTCGCGGTCTCTCCGCGCCCCGACGAACGCGGCGACGAGGCCCTTGCCGCCGGCGGTCGAGACATCGTCGAGCATCGCGTTGCGGGCCTCGAGGGCGGCGGCGCCGCGCTTGAGCAGCCGGTCGAGGATGACGGTCTGGTCCGCCCCGACGCCCGCCGGGTCCGGTCCACGGTCGAGGGGCGCCAGGATCGCGCCGGCGACGAGCGTGGCCACGAGTTCGAGGCTGCTCGTCTCGGCGGCCAGCGGCGGCGTCGTCGCCAGGAACGGCATCCGGATCCCTTCGAGGATCCCGGTCCGCGCGCGCCGGGACACGGCGTTCGTCGCCATCTTCGGGTCGGTCCCGATCTCCGCCAGCGGCGTCAGGGTCACCGTCAGCGTGCGGTTCGCGCCGGTCGGGGCGATCGCGTGGCAGGACACGCAGTACCGGTCGTAGTGGACCTTGCCGGCCGCGGCGTCCCGGGCCTGCGCCTCGGTGCGCGGCGCGATCCGGTCGGGCCAGGCCGGCGCCGTGAGGGCGCCCAGCTGGTTCTCGATCCGCAGGAGGTTGACCCGGTCCGCCGAGGTCTCGAACCAGAGCGGCGGCAGGGTCGACTCCCGGATGTCGGTGCGGGCGAAGACCCCGAGCACCTCGCCGACGTTCCGGCCCAGGCGCTCGACGGCGAGCCCGTTCGCGGCGGAGCCGTTCCACTGCACCCGGTCGTGCCACGACGTATCCCACAGGAACGGGTAGCTGACGGGCGCGTCGGGCGGGGCGATGTTGTGCGGGTCGCGCAGATCGATGCCCGTTGCACGGTTGAAGATCATGCCGAACGCGTCGAGGCGTGCCGGCCCCCAGGGCACCGCGGTCCGGCTCGACGCGACGTAACGGGAGAAGTCCTCGGCCAGCCGCGTCAGGCTGGCCCGCAGGCGGCGGCGGTCGGGCTCGGACGGGCCCGTCCCCGGCGCCGACAGTTCCGCCGGGATGACGCGGCGGGCGAAGCGCTCGAAGCGCGCCGGGTCGTCGCGCGTCCGCGCGAGGGCGCGGCCGAGTTCCTCGATGAAGGCGAACATGTCGGCATCGGCCGGGCCGCCGTCGATCAGGATCGACCGACCGCGCAGGTCGACCCGGTTCACGTGGCAGGCGGCGCAGGTCATGCCGATCCACTCGCCGCGATCGTCGACGTCCTTCACGAACCCGATGGGGAGCCCGCTGCGGTCCGATCCGCGCGTCCCGTCGTACGGGTTCGGCAGGTAGCCGAAACGCGCGAGCCCGTCCGCGACGAAGAGCGTGTCGTCGTCCGGGCGCTCCAGGGACATGAACCAGGCATACGGCATGATCTGCGAGCCCTGGCTCGCCCGGTAGAACCACGCGCGCTCCTGCGGCGTCCAGGATTGTTCGAGAAAGTGCGGGGTGCCGTCCGGCCTGTCGCTCGGCCCGTCTGCCGGCCCGTCACCCGGCCCGTCTGTCGGTCCTCGGTCGGCGGCGCGCGATCCGGCCTGCGCCGGGAGCAGGATCGCCGCGGTGAGCGCGACGACGCGGGCGGCGTGGCGGGCAGTCTGGCGGGCGGCCTGGGAGCGGGTCACGATCGCACCTGGGACATGGCGGGAACCCTGCCTTCGCGAAGCGTCTCACCGATTTCAATAAACGCCGATCCCCGTGCGCGCGTCATTCGAATGGATGATGTTCGAATACAGTTTTTCTGTGAGGGTCGGCGCGCCGGTAGTTTCGGGCTTCGGTGGTGCAGCGCCCCTGCTCGGCCGCAATGCTGATTCGGGTAACCTGTTCTCCCGACCGTTGTTGTCGATATCGTTTATACAGCGGTTATTGATCCCGTAAAATTTTATTGTCACTTGTTTCGACATCGGGCGGGGAGATGTTCGAGAGGTCACCGATCAGGACGGCCGGGGCACGGTCGCTGTCGTGCCCCGGCGGCTGAACCGCACAGTCCGGCACGGTCCGGCACAGCGCGGGCGATAGCGGGCGATAGGAGGAGCGATGAGCGCCAGTGTCGCGGACATCCAGGCGGATGCCTCTCCCCACCATCTGCCCGCCCTGACAACGGGCCGGGACGCGTGGTTCCTCGACACCGAGCAGGCGCTCGCGGAGGAGATGGATCATTTCTGCGGGCCGCCGGAGCCCGGCGATCGCGCGCCCTGGCAGGCGCGGGCCGACCAGGCCCGGCTCGCCGCCCTGTGCCTGTCCGGCGGCGGGATCCGCAGCGCCACCTTCTGCCTCGGCGCCCTGCAGGCCCTGGCCAGCCGGCGGATGCTCGGCGAGTTCCACTACCTGTCGACGGTATCGGGGGGCGGTTTCGCCGGCGGCTGGCTGCAGACGTTCATCCGTCAGTGCGGCAGCATCGCCGAGGCCGAGCGCCAGCTCGGCGGCTCGGGCAACGAGATCTTCGCCAAGCTGCGGCGCTACACGAACTACCTGACCCCGGAGGTCGGGATCCTGTCGCGCGACACCTGGGCCGGCATCGTTCTCTACATCCGGAACACGATCCTCAACTGGTTGATCATCTTCCCGCTGCTGCTGTTCGTCCCCCTCGCGCTGCTCGCCTACCGGACGGCGCTCGAGGCTGCGAGCGGCAGCACGCTGTGGCTGCCCCTGGTGCTCGGCAGCGCGGCGCTGTTCGTCGCGACGTTCAGCGCCTGCACCCTCCTGCCGAGCCATCGGCCACGGACGGGCGGCGTCACGGCGTACGCGTCCCCGGCGCGGATCGCGGCCTGCATCATCGCGCCGACCTGCGTCTGGGCCCTCGCACTGCCGTTCACGCTCCGCGCGCTGTTCGAGCAGCCGCTGCCGGTCTCGGGCCTCTCCCTGTGCCGCCTGGGCCTCGCCTACTTCGCCGTGCAGGTCGCGGCCTATCTCAGCGGCCTGATCTGGCAGACCTCGAAGGGCCATCCGGGCCTCTGGCTGTACGAGCGGAATCTCGGTCCCTGGCTCGCCAGCAGCCTCGTCTCGGCCGGGCTGATCTGCGTCTGCGCCGACGCGTCCATCGGCTGGCTGGTCGGTGGCTCCGCTGCCGGCTTCGACGCCGCGAAGGCCGAGGTCTCTCAGATCCTGACGGTCGCGGCCCCGCCGGCGCTGATCGTCATCCACCTTCTCCAGAGCGTCATCTTCATCGGGTTCCGGAAGAGCGCCGAGTGCGCCGACCTCGACCGCGAGTGGGTCGCGCGGGTCGACGGCCAGCTCCTGCTGGCCGCGATGGGCTGGACAGGCCTGTGCCTGTGCTGCCTCGTCCTGTCCGCCGACGCCCTCGGCCGCCAGGACGCGCAGATCCCCGCCCTGTTCGGTGCGCTCGGCGCCCTCGCCACCGGCCCGGCCGCCGCCTTCCTGGGCAAGCAGGTCTTCGTCCGCGCGCAGTCCCTGGCCGCCAAGGGACGCATGGACGACCTCGTGATGATCGGCCTCAGCGCGATGGCGGCGGTCTTCGGGATCAGCCTGTTCGCCCTGATGGGCTGGTGCCTCGGCCGCTTCCTCGGCCAGGCGCACGATTGGTGGGGCAACTGCCTGCTGCCGCGCCGGGCGCTCGGCGGCGCGGACACCGGCGCGGATGCCGGCTCCGTCTGCGGCATCAACCCCTACGGCATGATCGTGATCCTGGACGTCGCGGTGGCGGCAATCCTGGCCGGGGCCGTCTGGCTGTTCGGCCGCGTCAACGTCAACCGCTTCTCCATGCACGGCGTCTACCGCAACCGCCTGACCCGGGGCTTCCTCGGCTCGGCGCGGACGCGGCGCGACGCCGATCCGTTCACGGACTTCGACGAGGAGGACAGCCCGCGCATCGCCGATCTCGGGACCGAGAAGCGGCTCCTGCCCGTCGTCAACATGACGCTCAACCTGACGGATCTCCTCCACACCGAGTGGGCGGAGCGGAAGGCCGCCTCGTTCACCGCGACACCCTTCGCCTGCGGCTCGGCGATCCTCGACCGCGCCGACAGGGCGCGCGACCGGCCAGGCACCGTCGGCCCGCGCGGGGCCTACATCCGCACGTCGCAATACGCCGGGATGGAGACCCCGGGCGACCGTGTCAGCGCGGGCCGAGGGCCGCTGCTGGGCGGTCTGCTGACGATCTCCGGGGCGGCGGTCAGCCCGAACTGGGGCTATCACTCGTCGCGCCTGATCGCGTTCCTGATGACCCTGTTCAACGTCCGGCTCGGCGCCTGGCTGCCCAACCCCGCGGTGGCGCGCCGGGACGACCTCAAGCTCGCCAAGCCGAGGAACTCCGTGCTCGCGCTCCTGAGCGAGCTCGGCGGCCGCAGCACCGATGTCCGGCAGGCGATCTACCTCTCGGATGGCGGCCATTTCGACAATCTCGGCGTCTACGAGATGCTGCGGCGGCGCTGCGCGCGGATCGTGGTGATCGACGCGGGCCAGGACGAACGCTGCACGTTCTTCGACCTCGGCAACGTGATCCGGAAGGCCGAGGTGGACGGGCTGGCGAAGGTCCAGATGGGCGAGATGCGCATTCTCCCCCGCGCGACGATCGAGCGCGAGGGCAAGCGTGCCGGTGCGCTGGGCTACGCGCGGGGTACGATCGCGTATCCGGGGGCCCGCGACGCGGCCTCGCTGATCTACATCAAGCCGAGCTTCCTCGACGACATCCCCGCCGAAGTCCGCGCCTACGGCGCCACCAGCCCGGCCTTCCCGCACGAGAGCACGGCCAACCAGTGGTTCTCGGAGAGCCAGTTCGAGAGCTATCGCGCCCTGGGCTACTACCAAGTCAGCAAGATGTTCGGCTCGCAGCTCACGACCTTGTCGGACTGGTCCGTGTATCTCGACAGCGAGATCGGGCGCCGGACCGCGGATTCCTAGCGCGGGCGACGCCGGACGCGCGCACCTCCCGATCACGGTCGCTCGGCCGAACGCTGCGGCCGCGCGGACGCGCAGGTCCGGGACGACCGGCGCCGGGGTGGGGTGTCCGTCGCGCCGGCCGCGCCCCGGCGGCGCCGCGTCGTAGCAGAGCGGAAGATCAGTTCCTTCCGGGGCGGTCAAAGCGCAGGAAAGCCGATGCCGATCCGGCCGCGCTCAGGATCTCGGCACGTCGTTCAAGGCATCGCGGCTCGACCAGAGCGCCCCCTGTCCGCGGCATCCCGAGCGCCGCCCGGCCGGCGGGGCGGGGAAGTCCTTCGAACCCGCGCGCGGTCTGTGTCGAGCCGGCCACCGTCTGCCACGAGACCGAGCGGCCGAAGCTGATCGGGGCCGGGATTATTTCGTGCGCAAGCCAGATCGGTGAAGCGAGGGACGTGGAAACTCTATTGCGCGGCCCGATCAGGGCATCGATTGAGAAATCTACGTAAACTTGCGCGCTGCAGAGGCGCGGAATCGATCAAATGATGGATGCGTTAATTGAAAGTAGCTGCTAGGACACGTCGTGATGTCGTGCGGAGGAGCGGATGCGCTACCGGGCCGTAAGTGTCTTGGATGTGTCGGCGATGGCTTCGGAAGAGAACCCGACGGACGAGACCCTCATGCTCCGCGAGCACATCCGCCGTATCCTGCGCAAGCTCTCCCGCGCGCGGGCCGAGCTTCAGTACAGCTGAACGGCGCGGGGCATGCCGGCATCGGTGCGGAACGCCGCGCCCGCACCGTCGCGATGCGCGGCGTCGCGCGCCGGTCCGAGCCTCCGCGGTCTCACGAGGTGACGTCGGTGTCGTGGCGGCTCGGCGCCGGTTCGACGTCGCGACAGGACGGGGTGTAGGCGCACCAGCCGCACTGCCCGAGGTCGGCAGCCCGGGGCGCGTTCCACTGCGAGCACAGCGGGCAGACCTTCAGCACCAGCTTGGCGCCGTGCGCGAAGGCCAGACCGCGGCCGCGGAACGTGACTCTACCCTGGGGGAGATCAGTGGACATCGTCGCCCTGACTGTAACACAGGTTAGTCACTGGAACCTGTCCAATCTGTCCGATTCCGTCAACTCCGGGCCGGCCTGACGGGTATTCGGGGCCGAGCCGCATGTCCGACTTCGCCGGTCCTGACTGAGATCCTGGCTGAGATCCTGGCTCAGATCCTGGCTCAGATCCTGGCCGATCCTCTCCATCCGCCGGGCCCGAGTTCAGGCGATCACGGCCTCTCCCGTCCGGACCGTGAGTTCGCCGACGCGGCGCGCGTCCCTGATCGGGCGCGGGTGCGGTGGCGGGTGCCGTTCGCGGGTGCCTCGGCCCGCGGAGGCCGCATCGAACGAACGCCCGTCGGGCGCGTTTATGGCCATGCTTGCGCGATCCCCGAACAGCCCGTCCGACGTCAGAGCACGCGACACCGCCAACCGATTCGAGGCGGCCGACGTCGCCCTCGGCGTCGGGCTGGCACGCGCGAAAGACCACCCCGTCGTTCGAACGGTGGGGACGGCGAGCGAGATCGGGAGCTGGCAGTCCCTGCTCTCGCTGTCTGCCGGCACCCTCGTCCTGGGGCTCATGGTGCGCGATCGCCGGATGGCAGAAGCGGGGCGGCACATGCTGCAAGCCGGTCTCCTGGCCGGTGTCGTCAAGACGAGCTTGAAGCGGGCGGTGCATCGGACGCGGCCGAACGTCCTGATGGATGAGGGGGTCTACGTGCGGGGATGGCCGGGAACGGGCATCGGTCCGTGGCAATCCTTCCCCTCGGGTCATTCCGCCCTGAGCACCGCCGTCGCGTGCGCCGCCGCGCGCGCCTATCCGGAGATCAGGGGACCGTCCTACGCCGCCGCGGCCGGCGTCGTCACGGCGCAGGTTCTCCGCGGGGCGCACTTCCCCGCCGACGTGCTGGCGGGTGCCGTCATCGGCATCGCCGCGGAGTTCGCCGTCGACCGCCTGACACGCGACCGGCGCAGGTCGCCGCGCTGACGGCGCCGGGATCCTCAGGCCGCGCCTCTCCGCACGGACCGCGCCGAGGCGATGCGCTTCACGTCACAGCCGACGAGATCGAGATCCGCGAGGTCGCGCTCGCTGAACGACGCGAGTTCGCTCCGCGCGCGACGGCAGTCGAGCCATCGCCTGATGAGGGAGAACGGAGCCGTCATCTGATCCTCCTGGCCTGCGGAGACTGACATGCCCTGTGCGCCGCTCCGCGACCGTGACGAAGGTCACGGTCGCCCGGGCGCCTGGCCCGCCGCATGGGCGGGAAGGTGGGAGCCCCCCGGCCGCACACGCCGCGTTGCCGGGACGTCCCAGGCGGAGACGGCGCCGGCGTCGGCTCATCGGCCGCGAGGGGCGCATCGCCGAGGCCGGCGTCGCGTTCCTCGCGGACCGGGCTTCCGGCCTCGAAGATCCGCGGGATGGACCACCGCGCGTTGTGGCCCGCCGGCGCGCGCCCTTGAACAGCGCCGCGCCAATCGATAGGTTACTATCAATATCGGTGCGGGGCCGCCCGATGCGCGTCACCACGATCCGCCGGGAGGCTTGAGATGGCAGCCAAGACCCTACGGCAGCTCCGTCTGGCCTACACCCACACGCTGCTGCTCTCCGGACGGCAGTGGCGGCGCCTGGCCAACGCGGCGACCGAGGCCCACGGCATCTCGGAGGCCAAGGCCCTGCCGCTGGTGCTGATCGCCCGCATGGGCGGCGAGCCGCGCCAGACCACCCTGGCGGACGCGATCGGCATCGAGGGGCCGTCGCTGGTGCGGCTCCTGGATCAACTGGAGAAGGCGGACCTCGTCGCGCGCCGGGAGGACCCCACCGACCGCCGCGCGAAGGTGCTGACCCTGACGCCCGCGGGACAGGCGGTCGTCGCGCGGATCGAGGCGGATCTCGAGCGCCTCAGGGAGACGGTGTTCGCGACCGTGAGCGCCGCGGACCTGGAGGCCGGCCTGCGGGTGTTCCAGGCCCTGCAGGATCATCTCCGCGGCGAGGCCGGGCTCGACGGGGCGGAGGCCGGGGCGCGTCGCGGCGAGGCCGCGGAATGACGCTCCCCGGCTGGCGCGACTGGGCCTTCGCGCTCAAGACCTTCGGTGCCGGCATGCTGGCCCTGTTCCTGGCGTTCTGGATCGATCTGCCGAACCCCTACTGGGCGCTCGGCACCGTCTACATCACCAGCCAGGTGCTGGCCGGCGCCACCCGCTCCAAGGCGCTCTACCGGGTGTTCGGCACCCTGCTCGGGGCCGTGGTCACGGTCGCCCTCGTGCCGAACCTCGTGAACGCGCCGGAACTCCTGACGCTCGCCATCGCGACCTGGGTCGCGACGTGCCTGTACTTCTCCCTCCTCGACCGGACCCCGCGCAGCTACCTGATGATGCTCGGCGGCTACACGGCGGCGCTGATCGGCTTCCCGGCCGTGGGCGATCCCGGGACGATGTTCGATGTCGCGGTGGCCCGGGCCGAGGAGATCACCCTCGGCATCCTCTGCGCCAGCCTCGTGAACACGATCGTGCTGCCGCAATCGGTGGCGCCGGTGATCTCCGGCCGGCTCGACCTCTGGCTGCGCGACGCGCGGGGCTGGGTCATCGACGTCCTCGGCCGCACCCGCGCGACGACGGACACGCAGGCCACCCGGCTGAAGCTGGCCTCGGACGCGGTCGCGTTCGATGCCCTGGCGACGCCGCTGCGCTACGACATGACCGGCGCGGAACGCTCGGCGGATGCCATGGCGACTCTGCGCCAGCACATGCTCATGTTCCTGCCCATCGCCTCGGCGGTCTCGGACCGCATCGAGACGCTGGAGCGGGCGAGCGCGCTGCCGCAGCGCCTGCGCATCCTCCTCGACGCCATGGCCGGCTGGCTCGCCTCCGGAACCACCGAACAGGCCGAGGCCGACCGCCTGAAGGCCGAGGCGGACGCCCTCGAACCCGGGCTCGGGGAGCGGCCGTCCTGGGACGCCCTCGTGCTGGCGAGCCTCCTGGCGCGGCTGCGCGACTTCATCGACCTGCGCCAGGACGCCCGGATCCTGCAGCGGCACATCGCGGACGGGACGCCGGTCACCGAGGACCTGACCTTCCGGTACACCGCGGCGGCGCGCACGATCCGCCACCGCGACCACGGCATGGCGCTGCTGTCGGCCCTGGGCGTGTTCCTGACCATCCTGGTCACCTGCGCGATCTGGATCGCGACCGGATGGCCGCACGGCTCGGCGGCCCCGATGATGGCCGCGGTCGGCTGCTGCTTCTTCGCCGCCCAGGACGATCCCGCCCCGTTCATCGTCAGCTTCGCCAACTCGGCCATCGTCGGCGCCCTGGGGGCGGGCGCCTACCTGTTCGCGGTCCTGCCGCTGGCCACCACCTTCGAGATGCTGGCCCTGGCGCTGTCCCCGGCCCTCCTGGCCTGCGGGGTGTTCATGGCCCAGCCGAGGACCGCGCCCCTGGCGATGGGCGCGGCGGTCAACGGCTCGGCCATGATCGCCCTCCAGGGCAGCTACACGGGGGACTTCGCGGCCTTCACCAACGCCTCCGTCGCGGTCATCGTCGGCATGTGGGTCGCGGCCATCGTCACGCGCCTCGTCCGCTCGGTCGGCGCCGGCTGGTCGGCGCGGCGCCTGCGGGCCGTCAACCGCCGCAGCCTCGCCCGCGCCGCCGGGCGCCAGGGCGCGCAGAACGGTCTCGAACTCGCCGCGCTGATGCTCGACCGGGTCGGCCTGATCGCGCCGCGGCTGGCCGCCCTGCCGTCCGACGACGCGGAATGGACCGCCGACCTCCTCGCCGAGGTCCGGGTCGGCATCAACGTCGTGGAACTGCGGCGCGACCGGCGGCAGCTCTCGGAGCCGACCCGGGCGGCGGTCGAGGCACTCCTCGTCGCGCTGTCGCGGCACTTCGCGGCCGAGCCGGGAAAGCCCGCCCCCGGCCTGCTCGATGCCGTCGACGGGGCCCTGGACGCCGCCTCCCGCGACGCGCGGCAGGCGGCCGGCCGGGCCGCGCTGATGGGTCTCGTCGGCGTCCGGCGCGGCCTGTTCCCGGACGCGCCGCCCTACCGGTCGACGCTGCCCACCACCACGCATCCGGAGCTCGCGGCATGACGGGTGAACTCGACCTGTACGGCGTGTTCGTGCCGAGCCTCGCGGCCTGGATGCTGATCGCCTTCGCCCTGAGCCTGCTCGTGCGGCGGCTGCTGGCCCGGACCGGGTTCTACCGCATGGTCTGGCACCGGCCCCTGTTCGACCTCGCCCTCTACGTCGTGCTCCTCGGCCTCGTCGTCTCGGTCGCGGTCCCTCTCACCTCCTGACCGGCGGGCTCGTCCGGCCGCCCGGTCTCGCCCTGCCCACACCTTCCGGATCCCTCCATGCCCCGGCTTCTCGCCCTCTCGTTCCGCCTCCTCGTCACCCTCGGGACGGTCGCCGCCGCGATCGTCGTCGGGCTGGCGCTGTGGGACTACTACATGGAGGCGCCGTGGACCCGCGACGGGCGCGTGCGCGCCGACGTGGTGCAGGTGGCCCCCGACGTCTCCGGCCTCGTCACCGAGGTGCTGGTGGCGGACAACCAGGTGGTGAAGCGGGGCGACGTGCTGTTCCGCATCGATCCCGAGCGCTTCGATCTCGCCCTGCGCCAGGCGGAGGCGGTGGTCGAGGGCAAGCAGGCGACCGCCGAGCGGGCCGCCGCCGACTACGTCCGCTATCAGAAGCTCAGCGACGCCGCCGCGTCCCAGCAGAGGGTCGAGGCCGCCCGGGCGACCGACCTGGAGGCCAGGGCGGCGTACGGGCAGGCGGTGGCCGACCGTGACCTCGCCAAGCTCAACCTCGAACGCTCCGCGGTGAAGGCCGCGGTCAACGGGCGCATCACCAACATGGAGCTGCGTCCCGGCACCTACGTGTCCACCGGGCGGGGCGTGATGGCGCTCATCGACAGCGACACGCTGCGCGTCGAGGGCTATTTCGAGGAGACGAAGCTCCCGCGCATCCATGTCGGCGACAAGGCCAGCGTCCGCCTGATGGGCGAGACGTCGACGCTGAACGGCCGCGTGGAGAGCTTCGCGGGCGGCATCGAGGATCGCGAGCGCACGGCGGGCTCGAACCTGCTGGCCAGCGTCAACCCGACCTTCGCCTGGGTCCGGCTGGCCCAGCGCATCCCGGTGCGGATCAAGCTGGACGACGTTCCCGACGAGACCCGCCTGGTCGCGGGCCGCACGGCGACGGTCGCGGTCGCGTCCGAGGGCGGGACCCCGCATTTCAGCCTGTTCGGATCCTGGCGTGGGGCGCCGGAGCCCGCCGCCCGGGAGACGAGAAGCCGCTGAGGACCGGCCGGCGATCCCACCTGCCGGACGGACAGAGATCGGGAGACGAACCATGGCGACACCCGCTTCGAGCCGGCCCCAGGCCGGGCCGGACCGCGTCCTGGCCGAGGCGCCGTACCGGATCGGTGCGGTGACCCTGGCCGTGCACGACCTCGACGCGCTCACGCGGTTCTACCGGGACATCATCGGGCTCGGCATCCTCTCGGAGACCGAGAGTGCCGTGCAGCTCGGGACGGGCGACGCGACGCGCCTCGTCCTGCGCCGTGACCCGAACGCGCGGTCACGGGACCCGCGCGAGGCCGGCCTGTTCCACACGGCGTTCCTGCTGCCTGACCGGAGTGACCTCGGTGCCTGGCTCCTGCACGCGGAGAGGCACGGCATCGCGCTCACGGGCGGCGCCGACCACCTCGTGAGCGAGGCCGTCTACCTCGACGATCCGGAAGGCAACGGCATCGAGATCTACGTCGATCGCCCGGCATCGGCGTGGCCGCGTGCGTCGGACGGTTCGGTCGTGATGCGCAACGAACGGCTCGATCAGGCCGGAATCGTCGGTGCCGCGACACGTCCCTGGTCGGCGATGCCGGCCGCCGCCTGCGTCGGGCACGTCCACCTCCAAGTGGGCGACCTCGGAGCGGCAGAGCGCTTCTACGCGAACCTGCTCGGCTTCGACGTGATGTGCCGCTATCCGGGGGCCCTGTTCCTCGGCTCCGGCGGCTACCACCATCAACTGGCCGGCAACGTCTGGAACAGCCGCGGTGCGGCCGTCAGATCCGAGGGGCGGACGGGCCTCGCCGAGGTGCTGCTGCTGGTCGATCGACCGACCCTGGCATCGACGGGAGACCGTCTGCGCGAGGCCGACGCGCCCCTCGGCGCGGACGACGGCGCGCTCGTTGTCCGCGATCCCTGGGGCATCGCTCTGCGGCTCCAGCCCACCGACTGACAGCGCCGCCGACGCTCCGTCGGGCGCGATGCGCGGAGCGCGAGACCCGAAGGCTGGAGCCGCATCACCGTCGCGGCCGCCACCACCGGAGCGATGCCGGATTCCGGACCCGAGCCGTGCCCGCCGCGCCCGCAGAGCGTCGCCTTGGGGCTGTCGGACCGCGAGCCCACGGCGACGCCGGCACGCGGACGACATGGCGGGAGCGTCCGATCCCGACGCAGCGAACCCGCTCGCCCGAGCGGTGCGCTTCAGGCGCCGGCTCCCGGCACGGCCTTCGGCTTCGGACGTACCGGCGGCACGAGGCGGAACAGCAGCATGCCGGCGACCATCGCCGCCACGAAGGTCAGGGCCTCGGCCGGGGCCACCGTCAGGATGGTGAGGGCGGGGCCGGGGCAGAGGCCGACCAGGCCCCAGCCGAGGCCGAAGATCGCGGCCCCGGGGATGAGACGCAGGTCGAGGTCGCGCCGGGTCGGGACATCGAACCTGGGCGCGAGCACCGGCCGGCCGCGCCGCAGCGCCAGGCGGTAACCGGCGGCCGAGACCGCGACGGCACCCGCCATGACGAGGGCGAGGCTCGGGTCCCAGCGGCCCGTCACGTCGAGGAAGGCGCGCACCTTGGCCGGGTCGGCCATGCCCGAGACGAGGAGGCCGAGGCCGAACAGGAGGCCGACGGCGAGGGCGGAGACGGTCTTGGCCATGGCTCAGGCTCCGACGAGACGCCGCGCGACGAGGACGGTGAGGATCGCGACGGTCATGAACGTGCCGGTGGCGGCCAGCGAGCGGGGCGAGCCGCGGCCGATGCCGCAGACGCCGTGGCCGCTGGTGCAGCCGGATCCGAGGCGCGCGCCGAAGCCGACCAGCAGGCCCGCGACGACGAGGAGCGGGAACGACGCCCCGATCGTCACCGGCGGCAGGTCGCCCCCGAGACCCCTGTAAGCGACCGGCGCCAGGACGAGGCCCGCCACGAAGGCGGCCCGCCAAACGGTCCCGCGCGCGGGCGGGACCAAGAGGCTGCCGAGGATGCCGCTGATTCCGGCGACGCGCCCGGTGAGGAGGAGGAGGAGCGACGCGGATGCGCCGATCATCGCTCCGCCGAGAAGGGCGCCGACCGGGGTGAAGTGATCCATCTCGATCTGCCCACAGCTCCGGTCCAGGCGAGGCCCGGCTCGGCGGCGGAGAACGCTGTCCCGCGCGAGAACATTAGACGGTTCTTATTTAGCTTATCCTAATGTTCTGCGGCAAGCCTGCGAGCGCCGGAGCGACGCGCCGGCCGGCTTCCCGGAGCACGCGGGATTCCTCCGCGATCGCCGCGCGCGACGGGCTGCGGGCTCGCTCTCGCCATCGCCGCGATGGCGTCACGCCGCAGCGGGCCGAGCCTGCGGCTGCGCAACCGGCCGGACCGTTCGGGACTCGCGGTGGAGATCCTGCGTGGCTGACGCGGTCAGGCGAGTTCCGGGCAGAAGATGTCCTTGAGGGTCGCCAGCACGCGGGCGACCCGGGGATCCTCCAGGCGGTAGTGAAGCGTCTGGCTCTCGCGCCGGTACGCGACCAGCCCGTCCTCTCGCAGCTTGGCGAGGTGCTGCGACAGGGCCGACTGGCTGAGTCCGACCGCCTCGGCGAGGCTCGTCACGTCCATCTCGCCGCGGGCGACCAGCAGGCACAGAATGAGCAGGCGCTTCTCGTTGGCGAGGAGACGGAGCAGACGGGCCGCGTCGCCGGCCCTGTCCTGAAGGCGCAGCAGTTCGTTCGGCGTGACGACGTCCATCGGTCCGGATCCGGGCGCTCTCAGGGTCTCTTATTTAGCGGATCCTAATATATCGCGGGCGTCGCCATTTGCCACGCCGGCGCGCGCCTTGCCTTACCGAGCAGCCCGGCGAGCGTGTCCGGTTCCGACGGCCGGCTACGGCGACGAGACCCGGCAGGACGGTCGTCGAGGGACAGCCGTCATTCCTGTTCCGTCTCCGGCCTGTGGCGGTGTGAAACGCGTCCCCCGACGGGGTGGGCAACGCCGACCGTCTAAATCCACCGCACCTACATTGCTGCACCCGCGACGCGTGCAATTCGCTCCAGGCGCGGCCTCGAATATCTGAGGACGTTTAAACATGGACTCGGATACTAAAAATCGTGAATTACCAAGAAATATGGGTTCGGTCGCTGTCAGAAATATCGATCTCAGTCCGCACATTTGCTCCAGAATTGGGAAAAATAGGACCATCATCGGCCCGAAAGATCGTCCTAAACGTTTTGTTAACCATGTGAGAGGAATGCATTCAAAACTTCGTGTGGACGATCGCTGGTTGCCCTGAGCCGCGAGGGCCCGGATTTTTTTCTTGAGACAGCGGCGCAGAGAGACGCGTTCCTGATGGGTCACCGGCCAGGTCAGCTCTGTGTCCCACGCCGCGACCGGCAGATCCGCGATGGCGGACGGCTCGTCGTCGCGGCCAGCACCGGCCTGGTCCTGGTCCTCGACCTGCCGGCGCGCGCCCTGGAGCGACCTCGGCCCGAGGTGGTGACCGCCACCAGCGGCCGCGACGGAAGAGCCAACGTCATCGCGTCGAATGTCGTCGCGACGGCCGGTGCCGACGGCCCTGACCTGTCCTTGATCGATGTCGATGCCGCGGCCGCCGGCAACGACCTCGCCGCGACGATCCGGACCGGTTCAGTGGGCGGAGCGGGCGGGCGCGGCGACGCGGTCCCGGGGCTGGCATCCGTCCCGGGCGCGAGCGGCGGGCGCGGCGGTGCCGTCGCGGTGACGCTCGGAGAGGATGTGAGCGGAGAGGGGGATCAGGTCGGCTACACGACGCGCGCCCGCGTCTCCCAGCTCCAGTTCCGGCCGATCCCGCGGTTCTGGGTCTTCTCCCGGGGTGGGAACGGCGGCGACGCCCAGAAGGATGTCGGCGCCGGCGGCGATGCCGGGCCGGCGACCCTGACCCTGTCGTCCCGCGTCGCGACCGAGGGGCAGGCCTTCCTGGGGGTCCGGGTCAGTGCGGTCGGCGGCGATGCCGGCCGCGGGGGCACCGACGCCGACCAGACCGCCTCCAGACGGGGCGGCGCCGGCGGCGCGGCCGCGCTCACGGTGACACGCTCCGGGCAGGTGACGACCGACGGTGTCGGGGCGACCGCGGTGATCGTCGAGTCCATCGGCGGCGCGGGCTCGATCCGCGGGTCCGGGACCTTCTACAGCAACCCCTTCGTGACGCCGGGCGGCGCGGGCGGCACCGCGCGCCTCGACATGGCCGGGACCATCCGGACCTCCGGCGACTCTGCCCTCGGCGGCCTCGTCCAGAGCATCGGCGGCGACGGCGGGATACAGCCCGATGCCGGCGGCCGGCCCGGTGGCCGGGGCGGTGACGGCGGGACCGTCACGGTGACCCAGAGCGGCACGATCGTCACGGCGGGCGACTACGCCCTCGGCCTCGTCGCGCAATCGGTCGGCGGGCCGGGCGGCAAGGGCGGCGGCGGCGTGTTCGGCGGCGGCGGCGGGGGCGATGCCGCCCCGGGCGGATCGGTGACCCTGACCAACAGCGGGATGGTGACGACGTCCGGCGCCGGGGCGACCGGCCTCGTGGCGCAGAGCATCGGCGGCGGCAGCGCCCTCTCGGCCCTGCCGCTCGCGGCCCTCGACGTGGCGCCCGGGAGCGGCGGCGGGGCCGGAGGCATCTCGCTCTGGTTCGGCCGCGGCGGGGCCGGCGGGACCGGGGGCGCGGGCGGGACCGCGGAGATCGTCAACGCGGGTGGCCGGATCACGACCGAGGGCGACTCGGCCTTCGGGGCGTTGGTGCAGAGCATCGGTGGCAGCGGCGGCAGCGGTGGCGGCGCCTTCCCGGCCGGGGCCTTCTTCGCGGTCGGCCTGGGCGGCAGCGGCGGCGGCGGCGGTGATGGCGGTCTCGCGCGCTTCACCGGCCGGGCCGGCGCGATCGAGACCAGCGGGACGGGATCGACGGCCGTGCTGGTGCAGAGCATCGGCGGCGGCGGCGGCGCCGGCGGCGACGTCAGGAGCATCGCGGTGGGCGCGGCGCTCTCCGCCTCGTGGGCGATCGGCGGATCCGGCGGCAAGGGGGGCAACGGCGGCGAGGCCCGCATCGAGAGCAGCAGCACCGTGACCACCGCCGGTCTCGGAGCGGACGGCCTGGCCGTCCTCAGCATCGGCGGCGGCGGCGGTGTCGGCGGCCTGGCCAGCGCGACGGCGATCACGACGCCCCTGGCCACGCCGAGCGGGCAGTCGCTGCCGAGCTTCGCCTTCTCCACCGCGATCGGCGGCTCGGGGGGCGACGGCGGCAACGGCGGCCCGGCGGGCGTGATCAATGCCGGCCGGGTCACCACCTACGGCGACGCGGCCGCGGGGCTGCTGGTCCTCAGCGTCGGCGGCGGCGGCGGGATCGGCGGCGATGCCGCCGCCTACGCGCTGGCGGTCGCTCCGCCGGGCCAGATGGCCGTGTCCGCCACCTCCACGCTGGGCGGGACGGGCGGCGGCGGCGGCAATGGCGGCACCGTCACCGCCGCGAATAGCGGCGCGGTGCGCACCTCCGGGGACGGCGCGATCGGCATCCAGGCCCAGAGCATCGGCGGGGGCGGCGGCAATGGCGGGGGCGCGACCGCGACGAGCAACAGCCTGAGCCTCAAGCAGAACGTCACGGTGGCGCGGAGCGTCGGCGGCACCGCGGGCGTCGCCGGGATCGGCGGCGCGGTCACGGTCACGCAGTCCGGCAGCGTCACCACCGGGGGAGCCGGCGCGGTCGGCATCCTCGCGCAGAGCATCGGCGGGGGCGGCGGCAACGGCGGCAGCGCCGCGAGCCTCGCGGCCCCCGGCTTCTCCTTCGACAAGACCCTGAACGGCCTCGTCGGAAAGCTTCCGATCGCCGATACCCTCTCGGTGACGGAGACGATCGGCGGCGGGAAGGGCAAGGGCAATGTCGGCGGCGCGGTCACGGTGACGAACCGGGGCGCGATCACGACCGGGGGGTCGAACGCCCACGGCATCGAGGCGCAGAGCATCGGCGGGGGCGGCGGCAACGGCGGCACCGTGTCCGGATCGGCCGTCGGCAAGCTCACCGTCGGCCTGACGCTCGGCGGCCAGGGCGGCAGCGGCGGCAGCGGCGGGGACGTGACCGTCACCAATGCCGCCGCCGGCGCGATCGCGACCAGCGGCGACGGCTCGCACGGGATCGTGGCGCAGAGCATCGGCGGCGGCGGCGGCATGGGCGGCAGCGTCGCGGCGCGTGACGTTTCCGACCCCGACACCGTCGGAACGATCTGGACGCAGATCAAGAAGACGATCGGTGTCGCCGCCTACCAGGAGTGGGCGAAGGACAAGGAGAACAAGGACGATCTCGATCGATTCCTGAAGGACATCAAGTCCAGCGACACGTACAAGGGCCTGGCGGATCAGCTCAAGAACTCGGATTTCGGCAAGGCGCTCAAGTCCTACAGCGGCAGCGTCTCGAGCTATCTGGACGCGCAGAAGAAGGGCGCCACCAAGCTGCCCGACGTGGCGTTCACCCTGTCGCTCGGCGGGAGCGGCGCGCAGGGCGGGAACGGCGGTCGCGTCTCGGTCGAGAACGGCGGCACCGTCCGGACGATGGGGATCGGCGCGCACGGCATCCTGGCGCAGAGCATCGGCGGCGGCGGCGGCCAGGGTGGCCTCGCCTACGCGGAGGCGACCAACAGGACGACCGTGACGGCGACGCTCGGCGGCACGGGCGGCAGCGGCAACATCGGCGGCACGGCCAAGATCGTGAACACCGGTTCGGTCGCCACCGCGGACGATGCCGCCTACGGCCTCTACGCGCAGAGCATCGGCGGCGGCGGCGGCAACGGCGTCGGCGCCACGGCCGCCGGCAGCCAAGCGAACAAGGGCCTGACGCTCAACCTGACCGTCGGCGGATCGGGAGGGACCGGCGCCCGGGGCGGATCTGTCCGGGTCGATAACCGCGGCTCGGTGACCACAGCCGGGGCCGAGGCGCATGCCGTCGTCGCCCAGAGCATCGGCGGCGGTGGCGGAAGCTTCTCGGCGCCCTCCGCCGAGGCCGACACTCCCGCCGCTGCCACCCCCGCCGCTGCGGCGGAGGGGACGAAATCATCCAAGGAGCCGGGCCCGAGCCAGGTTCAGAGCGAGACCAAGAGCGAGACGAAGGGCGGGACGAAGAGCGACGCCCAGGCGCTGGCGGACGCCCTGCTCGCCGCGCTCGACATCGAGCGGATCGCCCCACCGGAGGATCCGGCCGGCGTCTCCGAGAGATCCGGCAGCCTGACGCTCGGCGGCTCCGGGCGCGTGGCGGGCGATGGTGGCGGCGTGACGATCGTGCAATCCGGCACGGTCGCCACGACGGGCTTCGGGGCGGTGGGCATCCTGGCGCAGAGCATCGGCGGCGGCGGCGGTCTCGCCTCGGTGGCGGCCGGCCCGGGCGGCCACCGCTACACGTTCGGGATCGGCGGCGCGGGCGGCGCCTCGGGGAGCGGCGGCCCGGTCGGGGTGAGCCTGACCGCGGGCGCGCAGGTCTCCACTGTCGGCGACGCGGCGCCGGCGCTGCTGCTGCAGTCGATCGGTGGCGGCGGTGGCTACGGCGGCGCGCACCAGGCGATGGGATACGCGGTGCCCTACGCCCTGCGCGACGGGTCCGACGGCAACGGTGGGACGATCCGGGTGACGCTGGAGGAGGGCAGCGCGATCCGCACGTCGGGCGCCCAGTCCCACGGCCTCCTCGCCCAGAGCCTCGGAGGCGGCGGCGGCCTGCTCCTGGACCTCGCCGGCCCGGCCGCCGGGGCGTCGGGCCAGAGCCGTCTGAACGCGACCGGCAAGGGCGGCGACATCTCCGTCGCGTCGTCCGGATCGATCATCGCGTCGGGCCTCGACGCGAACGCGATCTTCGTCCAGTCCGGCGTCCAACGCACCGACGGGAGCCTCGAACCCGACCCGGAGCAGGGCGGCAGGATCAACCTCCAGGTGAACGGCCTCGTCACGGGCGGCAGCGGCACCGGAGCGGCGATCCGCATCGACGGCGGGCGCTCCACTACGATCGTGATTGGCGGGCGCGCCGTGGTCAGCGCGGCTTCGGGCCGGGCCATCGTCGGCGCGTTCTCCGCCGGCGAGATCAACAATTACGGCACCGTGATCGGCGACGTGGACCTGGCCGCCGGCCAGGCGGGGGGCGTCACCTTCGTCAACGGCGGTTTCCAGAACACGGGTGGCACCTCGGCGATCCTGCGCACCGGACCCGAAGGCGTCATCGCCCTGGGGCCGAACGGCCGCCTGCACAACAGCGCCACCCTCGACATCGGCGGCGTCGGCAAGGTCGCCCGAGCGACGGTGACCGGCAATTTCGAGCAGAGCGCGTACGGGCGGATGCTCGTCGACGTGGCGCCCCTTGCGCCGGAGGGGGCCCTGCGCGCCGATCTCCTCACCGTCACCGGCACCGCATCGCTGAAGGGCCTCGTCGAGCCGCATCTGATCGACGGGCTGCTGCCCGGCCGGTACGCCTTCCTCCGGGCCGGTCAGGTCGTGGAGAGCGGCGCCATGGCTGTCGGCAGCAGCCTCCATTCCGGCGCGGTTCCGATCTCCTGGTCGATCGTCGCGTCGGGCGACACCCTCTCCCTGGTCCCGAGAGCCCGGTTCACGGAGCCGACGGGCGTCACGCTCACGCCGGACCAGCGCAGCGTCGCACAGGGCCTGCAGGATGCCTGGGACGGCAATACCAGGCAGCTCGGAACGCTCTACGGGCGCTTCCTCTCGGTCGACAGCCAGAAGGCCTACGCCGCCGCCCTCGACGAGTTGAAGCCCGAGTCCAACCAGGACAGCCTGACCGACCGGACGCTCGACACCCGCAAAGGTCTTCAGCGGGCCATGAGCTGTCCGGCCTTCAGCGGTACCGGCACGCTCCTGCGTGAGGGCGAGTGTGTCTGGGGGCGGATCACGAGCGCCCACACGACCCTTTCCGCGACCGCGGAGGACGGCGGCTATCGCCAGACCGCCCTCAGCTACCAGACCGGCCTCCAGACCGAGTTCGCCCCTGACTGGTTCTTCGGTCTGACCGGCGCCTACACCCGCGCCATCCAGAGCGATCCCGACCGGATCACCGGGACGACCAGCGATGCCGGCGATGTCTCGGCGGCGCTCAAGCACCAGATCGGCCCCTGGCTGCTCGCGGCATCGGCCAATCTCGGCTATTCCTGGGCCGAGAACAGGCGCCTGATCGACTTCGGCGGCGCCACGGCCACGGCGCGCAGCAAGTCCGGGATCCTCTCGGCGGGCGGGCGGCTGCGGGCAAGCTACCAAGTCCTGTTCGGCGATTGGTATCTCAAGCCCTACGCGGATCTGGATCTGCTCTACAGCTACAGTCCCGCCTATTCAGAGACCGGGGCCCCCGGCTTCAACCTCGACATGCGACCGGTCGCCAAGACGCTGGTGGCGTTCAGCCCGATGCTGGAGATCGGCGGCCGGATCGACCTCGATGCGGGGCGCTGGATCCGGCCTTACGGTATCCTCGGCGTGACGCTCCTCTCGGACGACCATTTCACCGGTCGGGCGAGCTTCCAGGGGACCGGCGCTCTCGGCCTGTTCGCTACGGAATCGTCGATCCCCGATCGCCTCGGCGAGATGGGGCTGGGCTTTCAGATCAGCCTCGGTGGCGGCATCGAGGTGACCGGCGAGTATCAGGGTCAAGTCGGCGATCACTTCCTCTCGCATGCGGGGACTGCTCGGATGCAGCTGCGCTTCTGAGCGCGACGTGGACCATTCCAGGGACGTCGCGTGGGCGGAGGTGACGAAGCGGGCGTGACGGACAGGCCGGTGTGACCTGACCGACTGGCTCTGGACCGGGCTGATTGAGAGGATCGGCCAGGACCGAAGGAGTCGGGCATGCGGCGAGGTCAGAAGACGAGCGCGGAGCAGGTGGTGCTCGGACCTTACGCGAGGGCTCGCAGATACTGCTCGGCGGTCTCCCACGCGCCGTCCCTCGCAGCCAGACCGATATAGCCGTCGGGTCGGACAACGATGAGGTCGGAACCGCTCGGCAGCGACCGACGCGTCGGTTCGAGCAGGCCGGGGAAGCGCTCGATCAGTTCAGCCCCACGCGTCGCGTCCGCCGCATAGAGGACGAAGCGCGGCTCGCTGCCGGCGCCCGGGGGCGGTCCCGCGTAGGCAGCAGGCTCCCAACGCGCCCCGGCGCCGTGTCCGAGGGAGAGCGGGCTGTCGGCATAGGCGATCTCGATCTCGCTCAGCTGCGTCGCCATCCGGTCGCGAACGACATGGAGGCCGAGCAGGAAGCGCAGCGCGAGGTTGCGCGCCGTCTGCGCCGCCGGGTTCGACAGCGTCGCCATGTCGGTCAGCCGGGTCGCGTTGCGCAGGACCAGCTCCCCGACCGCGCTGCGCTCTGGGCTGTAGCTGTCGAGCAGGGACGCGCTCGCTTGACCGCGCACCACCATCGCCAGCTTCCAGGCGAGGTTCACCGCGTCCTGCATACCGGTGTTCATCCCCTGTCCGCCTGCGGGACTGTGGATGTGCGCCGCATCGCCGGCGAGAAAGGCGCGCCCGCGCCGGTAATCCGCGACCTTGCGTTCGTTGATGCGGAAGTGCGTCAACCAGACCGGGTCAGACACGCGGAAGCCGCCGCCGGCGCGCTGATCGACGAGGGCTTGCACGTCGTCGAGGGTGGGCTCCGGCCGCGGGTGCGCCGCATCCGCCTTGCCCACCGTCGCGATGACGCGCGCCCGACCGCCCGGGATCGGGAAGACGACGAAGGGGCCGTCACGGTGCAGGTAGGTCGCGATCTCGTCCGCCGGCGGTGCTGCGGGCCCCTCGAGGCGCACGTCGGCGAGCAGCCAGTCGTCCCCCTGCGCCGAGCCGGAGAACGGGATGCCGAGTTTGTGCCGGACCGTGCTGTGAGCACCGTCGCAGCCGATCAGCCACGGCGTCCTCACCGTCTCCTCGCGTCCGTCGGCGTGTCGCACGTGCGCGTCGATGCCGTCGGCCGTCTCGGCGAAGTCGACCAGCTCGACCTGACGCTCGATCTCGACGCCGAACGCGCCCAGCTGCGCGGTGAGCAGGCGCTCCGTCTCGCATTGTGGGATCATCAAGGCGAAGTTGTACGCGCTCGCCACGCCTTCCAGGCGCGGGCTGCCGAGCACCTTGCCGCCGCTGCGGATCGAGGCACCGGGAGCGCGCAGTCCCGCATCCAGGAAGGCTCGCGTGCAACCCATGCGATCCATGAGTTCGAGGGTGCGCGACCAGACCACGAGGGCCTTCGAGGTCTCCGTGGCGTGCGGGGCGCGGTCGATCAGGCGCACTCCGACGCCGTAGCGGGCCAGCTCCGCCGCCATGGTCAGACCGACCGGCCCCGCGCCGACAATGAGAATGTCCGTCATGGACCCGCCTCCCGCGCTACGTGGCTCGCTCGGTCGCGTATCCTGAGGCGGTATCCCCTCAGTCTCGAATTTGCCCAGCGGAGGGATCCGACCCTAAAGGGCGCCGTCCGGCGGTCAAGGCTCGCCGCACTCGCTCGGTGCCCGCACGCCGGCGGAGCGGTCACCGATCCGGTCGAGGGCCGCCGGCGCAGCGTCCTTGGCCATCGACAGATGTCCCACGCCAGGCACGCGGTCGAACGCGACCCGGCTGCCGGCTCGGCACAGCCGCGCGCGATACTCCTCGGTCACCCGCGGCAGCACGCGGTTGTCCGTGCTGTCCTGCGCCAGGAAGATCGGGATGCGCGGCGGAGCAAAATCAGGAGCCGCGTGAGAGCTGGAGAGCCGCGCCTTCGTGCGGCCTGAGCGGCATCCGGCCTGTGCCGCACGTCACCGCATCCTCTGGAAGATCGCCTACAATCCTACACAGTTCGGCGGGCCGACGTAAACGCGGATCTGCTAGACGCCACCATGCATGCAGAAGGTGTGGGATAGTGAAGACGTTGCTCGCAGCCGCCATACTTCTCGGATCGACGGTCGGCGCGATGGCGGTCGAGTCGTACGGGGATTACCGTGACTATTTCGATGCGAAGCCCGTGACCGCGAAGCGCGCGCCGCGCAGCGCTTCCCGGAAGATGGCTCCCATCGACATCACCACGGACCTGAGCGCGGTGCGACGCCGCGCCGATAGCGACCACCGTGAGATGTACCGCTACGAGACTGGGTCGAGGCTGATCGCTGATATGAGGCCTCGCAACTGGGACGGCGGGCATGTTCCCGTGCAGCCGCACAGTTGGTCGCCGGATGGCTTCTGGAGCCCGATGGTACAGTCACACGAGGGGCGCGAGCGGCCCGACCAGTCATTCGAGGGGCGGGGACGGTCCGAGCGATTCCGGTGATGCTGCGTCCTGTAGGGCGCGATGGACGCTGCGGCGTGAGATCTTGAGCGCTCGTTCGAGGCGGTCGAGTACGCCACCCTCGAATGGGTGGACTGGTTCAACCACCGGCGGCCGCTCCAACCGATCGGCACGCTGCCTCCGCCGAGACGGAAACCCGCCGCTTCTGCCGAAGCCGAGGTCCGAGCCTTGGCCGCCTGACCCGAACCGGACAGGCTCCGGGAAAGCCGCCGCGGTTCACTGCGGGTGACGGCGCAGGCCCGCAAAACCATAGACCTCGATGGGCTTGTCCAGCGGACTAGCTCATCGCCGTGGCGTGACGACGCCTGTTGCGCGGCGTACAGAAACACAGGCGCTCGCGCTGCGCGGACTCGGGTTTGTCCGACGGGTCTGCGACGGTTGCCGAAGTCAGAGCGGGAACGCTGGTGGCTCGCGGCAATGAGCAAGCCTAACATTCGCCTACCATACAGGGCCGAGTTCCTGCTGAACCATAGCTGGTGACATCGCTTATTCGCGGACGTGCGACAAGGTCGTCGGATGAAATCCTTATCCCGTCTCTTTGTGGCCGCATCACTGGTCGGATTTTACAGCATTGGGTGCGCGCGAGGGCATGCTCCGGGACTGGGTGACGCACGTGGGGCCATCGTGCGTCCCGCGGCCATGAAGCTGTTTGACGCCGAACCCGTCTTTCCTCGGGTCCCGGCGATCATGCCAAGTCCGTGGATGCCCCTCGAGGTTGGGCGGACCATGGGGGCGATCTGCAAGCCCCACGACGCGGGCGGAGGGACCTCGTTCCTCGGGCTTCATTTCGACGATCACTGCTTCGGCCCGGCTCCTGAGCATGTGGCACACGCTGTCTTGGCCCTCCCTGTCCGAGCGTTCGACCTCGAACGTGACACGCGCCGTGAGGATCTGCGCAAAGCTTTTTACCTGGCGGCTCCCGGCTTCGGGCGCCGTCCTGACTTCACGCTGGGGGCCGGCGCGTTCATGGTCCGCAGCTTCGAGGGAGCGGACCCCCGAGACACCGTGTACCTGATCTGGCCCGTACGATGCGACGAGGGTGAGGCGGGGTTGGATTGCCACAACGGCATGGGTCGGAAGGCTTTTCGGTTCGCTGCCGACGGCGCCTTGCGGGATGTCAGTGCGGACGTGCTGCCGACGGATCCGGTCCTGAGCTCCGACGACCGCGTGCGTCAGACGAAGTACGGCGGCAGCGTCCTGTTTCTGCTCGACGACAAGCTGCCTTATGCACCCACCATGCGCTGGATCATGGAATTCGATCCTGACTCGCCACCACTCGAGAAGGACGATCCGAAGGCCGCGGGCCCTTGGGCCCACTTCGGCTTCGTCCACTGGACCGGTTCTCGTTTCGAGCTCGTCGATCGAATTGCCCGATCGCAATGGCCGTGTCGGAAGCTCAATGACGCCCCGGCCTGCTCGACGTATCCCGACGACTTCGAGGATCCCTTTGTCATCCCGTGAGCGGAACTCTCGAAGTGGAGGGTGGGGCGGTGCCATCGCCGGAGCATTTGCTGCTCAGGATCGACGGTCCGCCTCTCGATCCAGGTGACGCTCGTCCTCTGTTCGCTCTCTCAGGGAGACGATGATCGTCCCGATACTCTTGAACATGGGCGCATCGTGGCTCTGTCGGGCGACCGTTGGCACGCGACAGAGGAGGTCGAACAGGCAGCGATGGAAGGACATCGGTGAAGGCGCACGCCCGCATGGCGTGCTCAATGTGGCCGGTTGCACCATCGACGCGGCCAACACCGGAGACACACCGTTGACCAGCCGTCCCAAGATCAGCTCCGTTCCGATCGTCCCCAGTGAGGTCGAAGGTACTCTCGAAGCTCCCGTCATCTACTTCGAAGCCACATCGACGCATGGCGTCGGAGGAGGCGTCGGTCGCCTCGCTCTCGAGATGATGCTCTCCGAGCCCAGCGCGGACGGCACCCCGATCAGTCGGCGAAAGATAGTCGTACACCTGCGCGGCCCGCTGGGCGCGTTCATAAGTCTGAAAGCCGCGATTGAACACATCGAGGAAATGGCCGCCGGCCCGCTCACGGCGGACATCGCGGAAGATGGGAAACCCAATTGAATCGCGTGCAGATCTGCGTCAAGCGGTGCTCTCGTACTCAGGTCCTATTGGTTCATTCCGGTTTTCCGTAAAATAGAACTTGTATTGATGCTTGGATCGGAGCAGGTCGAATTTCCGGATTGCGTGAGGGATAATCGATTGGCATGGCAGTATGTGATGTATCCCGCGCTGGACATGCAGCGTGTTGATATCGGGTATTCGTTCGTCATCCGGTCATAGGGCAGAACAGGGCAAATATTCGGGATAGTTGGCTTCTTGCCCGTCCTCTCCCGGGCGGCGGATGCATCGCGGCGGACAGATCCAGTCGCGGGGTGCCGCGAAAAATCTTGCATTCCTCAAGCTTGCGAGGGATTCGAAAATCGCCCTCAGGATTTTCCCTGGCAATTTCGAATGATATCGATTCTGAATGCGTTGCTGCGAGCCTACTGGCGTGACGCCCGCCTGACGACCATCGCGGTGATCTCGGCCAGTTTGCTCGGTGCATTGGCCTCGATCTCGGCTCCGTACCTTTTCTCACGCGCCGTCGACGATCTGGCCCGCGGACAAGTGCGGTCCGACGCGCTCCCGCTCCTCATGTCCTACGCATTCCTGTTCGGATGCGCGAAAGCTCTGGGCATTGGATCACGGTTCCTGATCGTGCTTTGCGCGGAGCGTCTATCGTTCATTGCAAATACGGCCTTCTTTGCGCGCCTCCTACACAAGACGCCAGCCTTCTTCCTGGAGCACAACGCCGCGGAGATCGGGACTGCCCGTCAGCAGGGAACCCAGACGCTGAACCTCATCACCCAGCTCGGGCTCGGAGGCTTGCTCCCTGGATGCGTCCAGATCGCCTTCAGCGTCCTAGTCCTCGGCAACCTCGTCAGCTGGGACATAGCCCTGATCATATTCATCTACGGCGTGGTCGTGATCGCGCTCGATTACACGCGTATCGGCAAAGTCAAACCCGCTCTCAATGAGGCGATGAATCAAAGTCAGGCCAATGCGCGCCTGGTCGGCAACGCCATCGCCGTCATCGACACCCTGCGCCAGACACGCGGCGAACGATGGATCACCGAGCGCTTTACTGCCAGCGCGGGTGATGCCTTCGCGAATTTGCGGCGCTACGCGCTGGTGAGCAGTGCCTTCTGTGGGCTTCTGGGCATCGCTGCAGCCTTGCAGTTGACCGTCACGTTCCTGATCCTCGTCCCCCGGTTCGAGGGCGGCCTGATCTCGATTGGCGGCATCGTGCTCTTCAACACGTTGCTGATCCAGTTGAATGAGCCGTTCCACATGGTCGGCATGGCCATCAAGGAGTCGGTCGAAGCAGCGGCCCGCTTCCGGCCCTTAGCGATGATGTGGACAGCACCGGAAGAGCTCGAGCCCGCCGATCCGCTGCCCTACCGGCCGTCCCTCGGCATCGTCGCTTTCGAGAACGTCAGCTTTCGCTACGCCAATGGTCGTGGCGTTGCCGACCTCTCCTTCGTCGCTCGCCGCGGCACGCCGACCTTCCTTACGGGTGAGACCGGTGCAGGCAAATCAACCGTCGTTCGCCTGCTGTTGAAGGGGTTGCAACCGAGCGGCGGCCACATCTTCGCCGACGGAACCGACCTGACTCGCATCGCGAGCGATGATTGGTTCAACCATGTCGGCGTCGTGCCGCAAGAGGTGACACTGCTCAACGATACGCTGTCGGCCAACATCGTGCTGGGCCGTCCGTTCGACGCGGAGCGCCTCCGCCGGGCCTCCGCGCAGGCCTCCATCCTCACGCGCATCGAGGCCATGCCGGAAGGGTTTGAGACCGTCGTGGGCGAACGGGGCCTCAAGCTGTCGGGCGGTGAACGGCAACGCATCGCCATCGCGCGGGCGCTCTACGGCGAACCGGCGATTCTCGTTCTGGACGAAGCCAGTTCGGCCCTCGACGACGAGACCGAGCGGCACATCATGGACGGCTTACGTGACCTTGTTGACGGGTTGACCATCATCGCGGTCACGCACCGCACCTCCATGATACGGCCAGGAGATCAGAACGTCCGCCTGTCGGCGTCCCCACCACGGGCGTAGCCGTCTGAGATGGGCCGACAGCCGAAGGGCGGCTCCGGGTGGAATGCCGCCATTTTTGCTGTGGGACGGCAGATGTAGCGAAGCGGATAATAGCCGCACGGACCAAGTCCGACCCTTTTCAGACCCTCGCAGCGCCAGAGTGCAGGCCGCGTTGCGAGGCGAAGGTGCGTGGCCGGAACGGGCGGCTCCGCGATCGGCCGGGTTCGAGCGCCATGTCGAGGACGTGGGCGTTCGACGTCTGACGGAAGGCCGCCCCGGGACGCTGAGCGCGTCTCGACCACGAACGGCGCGAAGCCGGGTCCCAGAACGCCACCGGCATGCCCCGATCCATGCCGCAGATTTGCAACAGAACATGGAAAACAGCCGTTCTACTAGAACTATTCCAGTTCAAGGCCCCGCATTCGCATCGCTGTTTCGTTGCGGCCGAACAAGCGTTTGGCTGAGAGCAGATGCATCAGTTTAGATCGGCTAAAAGCGTTCAGAACGCTTGCGTCTATCCTCGGCGTGACAGTCTAATCGGCCGGCGCCGCGCGCTCGTGTGCGTCGGCGAGGCACCTGAGGATTGGAGTTATGGCGGCGGTATCATTGGATGCCCTACATCGCAGTGAGAACCTGAACCTCCAGCGGTTCCTTCTTCGCAAACTCGGGAACCCTGCCGACGCAGCCGACGCCGCGCAGGAGACGTATCTTCGCCTCGTCAAAGCACTCACGACCACCGACTTGGAGCATCCGCGCCTCTTCCTGTTCCACCTCGCGCGCAACGTCGCCGCCAATCTCGGCAAGCGCCGCCGGTTCGAAGCGCGCCTCTTCCGATCCATGACCGATCTCGAACTGTCGAGCGTCGTGGACGGGCACGCCCAGACCGAGACGCAGGTGATCGCCCGCGAGCAGCTGCGCCTCGTGGCGGCAACGATCGACGGGCTGCCGCCGCGCTGCCGGGAGGCGTTCCTGCTCAGCACCGTCGAGGGCCTCTCGAACTGGGAGGTCGCCGTCCGTCTCGGCGTCAGCCGCAACATGGTCGAGAAGCACCTCATCACGGCGCTGCTGCACATTCGTCGCGCGTGTCACGAGTTTTTCTGATCGGGCACGTCAGGAGTTCGCGGCCTCGATGGTCTTCATAGGTCGGACGGGCGGAGCGGGCAGCGGGTCGACATGGAGGAGGAGCGCAAGCCCGCGGGCGACGACGAGGCCGCCGACGACCCGATCTACGCGCGGGCCGCGTTCTGGGTGGTTCGCCTGTCCTCCCCCGACGCGACCGACGCCGACCGGGCAGCCTTCGAGACCTGGCGCGCCGCCGACCCGGCCCATGCCGAGGCCTACGCGGAGATGGAGGCGTGGCGGGGCATCGCCGGGCGCGTGCCCGATACGCGCCGGCGCAGGCGGCCGCCGCCGACGCGCCTCGTCGGTCTCGCGGCAGCGCTGGGCCTGTCCGGATTCATCACCTACGAGAGCGGGATCCTCGACCGTGTCCGCGCCGACGTCTGGACCGGGATCGGGGACATCGAGACGGCGCGGCTCCCCGACGGCAGCCGCGCCGCCCTCAACACCGACACCGCGCTCGTCCTGCACTTCACGGCCGCCGCGCGCGACGTCCACCTGCTGCGCGGCGAGGCGGTGTTCGATGTCGTGCCCGACAGCGCCCGACCCTTCGTGGTCTACGGCGGCGGGTTGCGGGTGCGCGCTGTGGGGACGCGCTTCTTCGTCCGGGCCGGCGGGGACGCCGAACCGGTCGGCGTGGCGGAGGGGCGCGTGGACGCGTCGACGACCGCGGGCGCCGTGACCATCGGAGCCGGCGAGGTCGCCCTCCGGAGCGCCGACGGCCATCTGACGGTCGAGCGCGGCGATGTGGGGCGCGCCACGACGTGGCGGGAGGGCAAGCTCGTCGTCACGGGGCAGCCCCTCGCCGCGGTCGTGGCCGACCTGAACCGCTATCGGCGCGGGCGCATCGTCCTGCTCGGTTCGGGGCTCGGCGCGCAGCGCTTCAGCGGGACGCTCGACATCCGCGACACCGACGACGCGCTCGACGTTCTGGCCGCGACGATGAGCCTGCGCGTCACGCGCCTGACTCCGTACCTCGTCCTCGTCAGGCCGCCGGCCTGACGAGGCGAAAAAAACCGACGCGGGGAGGTCAGGAGTTTCGCGCCTCGATTGTCGTTTGTCCGTGAGGGCCACGGCACCGCCCTCACGCTCACCGACCTCGCCGGCCCGGCCTCCGCCGTCCTGGGCAACGGCGCCCTCACGGTCTCCAATGCGGCCGCCTCGACCTATGCCGGCGCCATCCTGGAGACCGCGAGCCCGACCAGCCTGACCAAGGCCGGCCCCGGCACGCTCCTGCTCACCGGCCCCGGCCTCTTCTCCGGCCCGACCACAATCCAGGCCGGCACGCTCTCCCTCAACGGCCTCTGGACCTCGCCGGTCACGGTTGCGGCCACCGGCACCCTGCGCGGCATCGGCACCGTCGCGGCCCCGGTCACGGTCGCGGGCGCCCTGCGGCCGGGCAACTCCCCCGGCACGCTCACCGTGCTCGGCCCGGTGGCGTTCGCCCCCGGCAGCAGCCTCGGCCTCGACATCGACGGACCGGGCACCGGCACCGGCGCGGGCAGCTACGCCCGCCTCCTGGCGCTCGGCCCGACCGGTGCGGTCTCGGCCAACGGCACCCTGGTGCCGGAACTGCGCGGCATCACCGGCAACGCCACGAACAGCTTCACCCCCGCGCTCGGCCAGCGCTTCGGCGTGCTCACCGCGCAGGCCGGGCTGTCGGGCTCGTTCAGCGGGCTCGCCCAGCCGGCGGCGGGCCTGCCGGCGGCCACGCGCCTCGACGCGCTCTACGCCGCCACCGGCCTCGACCTCGTGGTCACGCCGGCCGCCTACGGCAGCCTCGCCGGCCTCGGCCTCGCCCAGACCGGCAACGCCCGGGCCGTGGGCGCGGCCCTCGACCTCGCCCGCCCGGCCGCCGGCACGCGGCCGGACGCGGCGCGGGCGCGGGTGTTCGACCCGCTCTACGCGGCCGGCCCGGCGACGCTGCCGGGCGGCCTGGCGAGCCTGTCGGGCCAGAGCTACGGCGACGCGGTGATGACCGACCTCGCCGCGCGCCGTCTGCTCTCCGACACGATCGACCGGCACCAGCGCGGGCTGGGCGGGGGCGCGGGCGCGTTCAGCGCGGGCGATCCGGGCCCGGGCCCGAACCGCACGGCGCTGCAGGTGCGCGGCGGCGCCGGGGCGGCGGCGGCGCCGCTTGGGGTGGGCGAGGGCCGGGTCTGGGCCGACGCGCTGTACGGGTTCGGCGCGCGCGCCGGCGACCGGGCGGCCACGGGCGCCGGGTTCGACGCGGGCGGGCTGCTGATGGGCGTCGACCGTCAGGTCGGGGCGGACACGCAGGTCGGCGGTGCGTTCAGCTACCTGCGCGCGGGCGGCACGTCGCGGGGCGCGGGGCTGGGGCGGTTCACCACTGACAGCTACGGCGGCACGCTCTACGCGAGCACGCGGCTCGGCGCCGTGGTGCTGCGGGGCACGGCGGGCGTGTCGTACGCGGACGGCCGGGTGGACCGGACGGTGGCGCTGGGCGCGGCGGTGTCGCAGGCGAGCGGGGTGTCGTCGGGCTGGAACGGCGGGGTGTCGGGCTTTGCCGGGTACGCGCTGGCGACCGGCCTGCCGGTCGAGGTCGTGCCGGAGGTGGGCTTCAGCTACGACCGGCTGACGCGGGGCCGTGTGTCCGAGCGGGGCGGTCTGGTCGGGCAGGGCTTCGGCGGGCAGGGCTTCGCGGTGGCCGACCTCGACGCGGCGCGCAGCCTGGTCGGCGGGCGGGTGACGAGTTGGGCGTTGGCGGGCATTCCGGACCTGCGGCTGGAGGGTCGGGCGTACTGGGCGCACGAGCTGGCCGACACGGCGGCGGTGGTTCGCTCGAGCCTGTTCGGGGCGGGGTTCGCGGGTCGGACGAGCGCGCTGGGCCGGGACGGCGCGGTTCTGGGGGTGAGCCTGACGGGGGCGGTCGCCGAGGGCGTGCGGCTGTCGGTGGGCTATACCGGCGACGTCCGCCCGGGCGCCACCGCCCAGGTGTTCACCGCCGGCCTCCAAGCCGCGTGGTGACGGCCTCTTGAGCCACGCTCCTCGTCGCGGCCGGGTCGCTCCCGGCACCCGTGCCGATCCCGCAGCATCACGCCGCGCATCGCACGGCGCGGCGGCGAGGGCAGCGAGGATCTCGGACGCCACCGCTGGATCGTCGCGCACGCCGGCGTGGTCGGCGCGCTTCCGCCGCCTCGCCATCCGCTCCGGGCGGCGCGACGATCTCCGCGCGCCTTCGCCCATCCCGTCCGCGCCCTCGTCCGCCGGACCCGGGCCAGAGGGTCGTGTGGCCGACTCCGCGTCAGAGGCGTCGGTGAGGAGCCAACTCGAGAGCGGACGCGCCGCGAACCGGCGTGGCAGTCGGATCCGTCGCGGCCGAGTAGGTTTCAGCCGTCCCCTTCTGCTTACGCTTCGCGGCGTAGAGGGCCGCGTCGGCGTGGCGCAGCAGCACGTCGCGGTCCTGTCCGGCCTCTCGTGACCGCGCGAGGCCGATCGTTCCCGTCACCCGCGCGATCTGACCCTGCCCTTTCACGACCATCTCGAGGTCGTGCAGGAGGCGCCGCACCATCGCCTGCACGCCCGCGCCATCGCAGCCGGCAGGCACCAGGATCGCGAACTCGTCGCCCCCCAACCGTGCCGGGAAGCAACCGGCGTAGCAGGGCGCGCGCAACCGCTCGGCTACGCAACGCAGAACCTCGTCGCCGGCCGCGTGCCCGAGGCGATCGTTCACGCCCTTGAAGCCGTCGAGGTCGATCAGGAGGACAGCCACATCGTCGTCGGAAGCGCGCGCCTCGCGCAGCCGCGCGTCGAGCGCGCGGTGGAATTCGGCTCGGTTGGCGAGTTGCGTCAGGTCATCGGTGCGCGCCTGATGGCGAAGACGCTGCTCCAAGCTGTGCCGTTCGGTGATGTCCTGGATCAGGCCGATGAGGGCGACGGGCTTACCCTTGACCAATTCGATCTCGCAGGAGCACCGCACGCGCCGGGCATTGCCCTTGGCGGTCACGAAATCGGCGTCCATCTCGAACGGCTCGCCCGTGTCCAGCACGCGCCTGACGGCCGCGCGGAAGAGGGCGCGATCGGGCTCGGGAAAGAAGTTCATGATCGCGCCAATCGGCACACCGCCGCTGACGGGCAGCTCGTGAATGACGAAGACGCCGTCCGACCAGGAGGTCGACCGCGTCTCGATATCGTAGCGGTACGAGCCCATCTCGGCCATGCGCTCCGCCTGCTTGAACTGGCGGCGCTCACGCTCCAGGCCCTCGACGGCCATCCGGCGCTCTTCGGCAGCCTCGGCTGCGCGCAGGGCCACGGCGCGCGCCTCGATCAGGGCCTCCGCGATGCAGGCCAGCTCTTCGAGCACCTCCAGGTCTGTCGTCGTCGGCTCGCGGGGCTGTTCGTCGAGGACGCAGAGCGTGCCGATCGTGATCTTGTCGCCGTCGGCTTGCCGGACGCGGACCGGCACGCCCGCGTAGTAGCGGATGTACGGGGCGTTCGTGACGAAGGGGCTGGCCACGAAGCGAGGGTCGAGGCTGGCATCCGCCACGATCAGCGGAGCCTCCGTCTCGAACACGACGGGGCAGAACGCCTGGGCACGCGGCGTCTCGGCCGCCAAGGGACCGCAACGCGCCTTGAACCACTGGCGCTCCGGGTCGATCAGGGTGATCGAGGACATGCCGGTGCCGAGCATGCGCTGCGCGAGCTTGGCGAGTGCATCGAACTCGCGCTCCGGCGGCGTGTCGAGGAGGGCGATCTCGGCCAGCGCCTGCTGGCGGAGTGCCTCGCGCTGGGTATTCGATATGGTCCCCTGCAGCACTGTTCGACCTCGCCGGAGCCAAGATGGTATCCGGGGGATACGACGAGAAGGTTTAATCGAGGGTGCGATGGCCTGACCTTTCGTCGAGGCCCGGCTTCGTCCTGGGACTGGCGCTGTCCGGCACGCGCGCAGGGGCCGCTCTCACCGCTCTTCTCCCGCGAGCCGGCCGGCAGCTTCCGAGCGGGGGCGATCCGGCAGCGACCCGGGGTAGCCGTTCCGACGAACATGGCCCCTCCCGGGGGAAACAGCCGAGTGTCCGGCGATGCGGGCTTCGGCCGGCGCTGGGGCCTCCCGGGCCTGGATCGCTGACCCGTGCGAGAAGCCGCGCGGCGGCGCGCGCGCGTCAGGTGGCTGCCCGCAGGGTGATCCGCGTCAGCTCCGACGGACGCCCGAGCCGGAGGGCGAAGCCGGGCCAGAGCCCGGTGCCGTTGCTGACGTAGAGCCGCATGGCCCCGACCCGGTACGCCCCCGAGACGAACCCGGAATTGCCGCGCGCCACCAGCCGGTCCAGGCCGCGGATCATGCCGCCGTGGGTGTGGCCGGAGAGCTGGAGCGCCACGCCGCGCGCCGCGGCCCGCGCGGCGTTGGCCGGCTGGTGATCCAGCAGAACGATCGGCGCGCCCGGCGGTGCGCCCGCCAGGGCCGCGTCGAGGTCGGGCCCCGGATGCCCCGTGGCGGGCGCGGAGCGGTCGGTGACGCCGGCCAGCACCAGCGCGCCGCCCCCGCGCCTCAGGATCGTGTGGGTGTTGGCGAGGACGCGGATCCCCAGGCCCGCGAGATGGCGCATCCAGGAATCGTGGTCGAAGAAGTACTCGTGGTTGCCGGGCACGGCCCAGACACCGTCGCGCGCGCGCAGGGCCCGCAGCGGCGCGACGTCGTCTCGCCGGGCCTCCAGCGAACCGTCGATGAAGTCGCCGGTCACGACGATCAGGTCGGCCTGGAGGGCGTCGGCCCGCGCGACGACGGCCCGCGCCCAGGCGGCCGGGAACAGGCGGCTGATATGCAGGTCGGTCAGGTGCAGGATCGTGTAGCCGTCGAGGCCGGGGGGCAGGTCCGCGATCGCGACCGGGACGTCTTTCAGGGGCGGCACGCGCACGGCCTGCCACACGGCGACGGCCGAGAGGCCGGCGGCCGTCGAGGCCACCGCGATGCGCCAGGCGGTCGGGATCGCCCAGCCGCCCCCGGGCAGAGCCAGCGAGATCAGCGCGACGGCATCGAGGCCGAGCTGCATCACCGCCGCCAGCGCGATCGCACCGAACGCCCAGTTGAACAGGATCACGATCGGGCGCGGGAATTCGGGCGCGAAGACCGACCCGGAGGAGAGGCGGCTCCACAGGTGGTACTGGGAGGCGACCAGGAGGAGCCCGGCGAGGCCGAGCCTGAGCGCGAGCGGCACCGGCAGGGGCCACACCACCCGCGCGATGACGTAGGCCGCGGGCAGGCTGGGGATGAGGCGGATCATGGGCGGCTACATGGACCGGGCGACGGCCGAAAGGCAAAGCTCGCGCCGGGCCGCCCGGTGCGCGGCGGCACATGCGGTCGCCTCGCGCGGGTCGGGAGGTGCCCTCTGCCGGCCCGTCGCCCGCCCCGCCTTCCCCCCGCCGCGCCCGGAGAAGGTCAGCGTCAGCGCGCGCCCGGATCGAACCAGGCGCGCAGCGGATCGAGGGTGGTCTCGTGCGCCAGCGGGGGGCGACGCGCCGTCCGGGGCCGCCATGCCCACGCGGTCGTGCCAGTACGTCGCCAGCCCCACCTGCGCCGTGCCCACGAGGTCGAAGGCCGAGCCCGCGACGAACAGGCAGCGCGCCGGCTCGACCCCGAGGGCCTGCAGTCCCAGCCGGTAGGGACGCGGATCGGGCTTGTAGAACCCGGCGCGCTCCGCCGTGACGACCGCGTCGAGTTCGACCCCCAGGCAGCCGGCGGCGATGCGACCCAGACGTTCGGAGCAGTTGGTCACGACGCCGAGCCGCACGGAGCGCGCCGCGAGCGCCTGCAGGGTCTCCGTCACGCCGGGCCAGGGCCGGAGCTCGCCGTAGCGATCCTCGAGGTCCGCCGCGAGGCGGCGCGGCAGGCCCACCGCCGCGGCGGCCTCCGCCACGAGATCCTCGTAGGGCTGGTACGCCCCCGTCCGGTAGGTGATCCGCAGGTACTCGGCCCGCCACCGGCGGCCGGCCTCCGTGCTGCCGGCGACCGAGTCCCACAGGGACCAGCTGTCGAGCAGGGCCGTCAGGAGGTCGAACAGGACGGCGTCGAACCGGTGGGCTGTCATGATGGGCTTCTCCTTCCGTATCGGGCGCCGCATCGGGCGGCGTCGGTGCCGGGGGCCTCGGGCCGCGCCGACCGGGCCCGGAGCGCGCGTCAGTGCGCGCGTCAGTGCGCGCGGGCGGCATGCGCCGCCCCGAGGAGGGCGGCGGTCACGCGCCTCGCGGTGTCCAGGCGGGCTCCCGCCGCGTCCGGCGCCGCCGGGCGCTCGCGAGGCGCCCGATCCGCGACGTCACGGTCGGCGCCGCCTACCAGCCATTGATGCGCGGCCAGACGGCGGCGACCCGCCCGTCGGCGTCGAGGACGTGGTAGCGGTCGTACTGGGCGCCCGTCGCGCAGGCGTGGTTCGGCAGGACGCGCACACGGTCGCCGATGGCCAGATCGGGGAGGGCGGCGCGGGAGCCCGGACGCAGGGCGAGGATGCCGTGCTCCTGGTTGGCGTCGGCGACGATCAGGTCCGGGTAGGGGCGGCCGGCGCGGTCGCAGACCACGCCGTAGCCCTGATCGACCGCCTGCCGGGCCGTGCCCCGGTCGCGCGACAGCGCCATCCAGCCGGCATCGGTGATGATCCAGCCCTTGTCGCGGCGGTGCCCGATCACGGTGGCGAGCACGCTCACCGCGATGTCGTCGACCGCGACGGAGCCGACGCCGGCCTGGAACAGGTCGCCGAACATGAACACGCCGGCACGGACCTCGGTGATCCCGTCGAGGTTCCGGGCGTAGCGCGCGGTCGGGGTCGAGCCGACGCTCACCACCGGGCACGGCAGGCCCGCCGCGCGCAGGAGGGTGGCCGCCGTCACCGCCGCCGCGCGCTCGCCCTCCGCGGCCGCGGCGAGAGGCTCGGGATCGCTGAGGCCGTAGCTGTCGCCGGCGTGGAGCAGCACGCCGCGCAGGTCCGCCCCCGCGCCGAGCGCGCGCCCGATCGCCACCAGCAGCGCCGCGTCGGCCGGCTTCACGCCGGAGCGATGCCCGTCGGCGTCGACCTCGATCAGGACCGGCAGACGGTCGCCGGTCCGCGCGGCCCAGGCGGCGACCGCGGCCGCCTGCTCGATCGAGTCGAGCACCACGGCGAGGTCCGCACCCCAGCGGCGCCGGACCGCGCCGACGCGGTCGAGCTTCTGCGGGGCGATGCCGACGCCGTAGATCATGTCCCGGACCCCGCCCTCGGCGAAGTACTCGGCCTCGCGCAGGGTCGAGACGATCGCCGGGCCGGCCGGACCGGTCATCGCCAGGCGGGCGACGTCGATCGACTTCGCCGTCTTCAGGTGCGGCCGGAAGGCGACGCCCAGCCGGTCCAGGTGCGCCCGCAGCCCCGCGAGGTTCGCGCGCAGCCGCGCCTCGTCCAGGAGAAGGCACGGTGTCTGAAGAGGACCCGACGCCCCGTCGGCCTCCGCTGACGGCACCTGCGTCCCGACTCCGGTCTCCGGCATGTCCACGCCTCCCTGTCTCGCTGCCGGGTGACAGATCATGCCGGACCGCGAGACGCCATTAATCTGTTCGGCATTCTGGATTAAGGTCGGCCTTAATGCTCGACACCGACGATCTCCGCTTCTTCGTCGCGGTCGCCGCCAGCCCGTCCCTGGCCGCCGCGGCGCGCAGCCTGAACGTGTCGCCCCCCGCCGTGACGCAGCGGCTGCGCAGCCTGGAGAAGCGGCTGCGGGTCCATCTGGTGGACCGGTCCGGCCGCGGCCTCACGCTGACCGACGAGGGGGAGCTGCTGGCCGAGCGCGGTCGCGACCTCCTCGGCGCCTTCGACGATCTCGCCGACGCCCTGGCCGAGCGCGTCGGCGCGGTGACCGGACATCTGCGCGTCGTCGCCCCGCTCGGCTTCGGGCGCCGCTACGTGGCCCCCGTCGTGACGGCGTTCCGGCTCCGGCATCCGGGCGTGCGGATCGACCTGCTGCTCTCGGATCGCCTGGGCCGCATCCCGTCCGAGACCTGGGACCTCGCGATCCACGTCGGTGAGATCAGGGAGGCGACCCCGAGCCTGACCGTGCGCGCCCTCGCGCCGAACGACCGGATCCTCTGCGCGGCGCCCGCCTACCTGGCCCGGCATCCGGCCCCGCGCGTGCCGGTCGACCTGCGGGATCACACCTGCATCGCGCTGCGCGAGAACGACGAGGACGTGACGCTCTGGCGCTTCCGCGCGGCGGACGGCGCCGAGGTCCGCGTCAGGGTGGATGCGGGCTTGGTCAGCAACGACGGCGACGTGGTGCGGGGCTGGGCCCTCGCGGGCCTCGGCGTGATCGTGCGCTCGGAATGGGATGTCGCCGACGACCTGCGCGCGGGGCGGCTGGCGCGCCTGCTCGAAGGCTACGCTCTGCCGTCGGCGCCGGTCGTCGCCCTGCTCGGCTCGGAACGGCGGTCGCGCGCGGCCCGGACGGAGCGGTTCCTCGAGGCGCTCCGGCGCTCGTTCGATCCGCTCCCGTGGCGCCCGCCCGCGGGGCCGGGCGCGGCCGCCGGGGATGCGGGGCCTTGAGGCGCCCCGGCCGCGCGCCGTCCGGCCCCGAACGCTCCGCCCGACGGCGCCCGATCCCGCTCAGCTCCGGATCTCTATCGGCGTGCCGACCTCGACCCGCGCGTAGATCGCGCGGGCCTCGGCGTTGGTCACGCCCACGCAGCCATCCGTCCAGTCGATCAGACGATGCAGGCGACCGACCCAGGAGAACCCGTTCCTCAGACCGTGGATCATGATGTCTCTACCGGGTGGCACGCCGGCCGCGGACGCCGCGGCGCGGTCGGCGGCGTCCGGATAGGAGATCCGCAGCGCGAGGTGGGCGATGCTGTCCGGGTTCTTGCCCGCGATGCGGTAGCGACCCTCGGGTGTTCGGCCGTCGCCCTCCATCGCCTTCGGGCCGACCGGCGCGAAGCCCAGCGAGACGCGGTAGACCGCCAGGACGCGTCCGCCGCGCAGCAGCGTCAGGCGCCGTTGCGCCTTCTCCACGCGGACGAGATCCGCGCGCTCGGCCTGCGGCACCAGGCCGGGGGCCGCGGAGCCCGCGGGACCGTCGGCCGTCCCGAAGAGGAGGGCGAGCGGCGCGACGCAGAGGATCGGTCCGACGAGGTGGCGGCGTCTCATCGGCCGATCCTACGGGGCAGGCGTTTCACGGCCAAACGACCGGGCCCGGATCGCCGCCGGTCAGGGTCGATCCCGGAGTCAGGCGGCCCATCGCAGGGCGTCGCGGCCGGCGTGCTTCGCCTCGTACAGAGCGCTGTCGGCCCGCTGAGCCAGCGCTTCGTAGCCCTCGCCCACGCGCGCGACGGCCAAGCCCATGCTCAGGCTGACCGGCGCTTCGGTCCCGGCACCGGTCGAGAACGGCAAGGCGCGTGCGCTCGCGCGGATCCGCTCGCACACCGCCCTGGCGCGCTCGAGGTCGCTCTCGCGGAGAAGGATCACGAACTCGTCGCCGCCGAGGCGCGCGACCAGATCCCCCGGGCGGATCTGCGATGCGAGCAGCGATCCGAGAGTCTCGAGCGCGCGATCGCCCGCCGGATGCCCCCAGCGGTCGTTGATCTGCTTGAAGTGATCGATGTCGATCGCGATCAGGCTGACGGGCGGGAGTGCCCTGACGGGCAGGATGGTCTCGATCTGATGCTCGAAGCCCGCACGGTTGAGCAGTCCTGTCAGGGAATCGGTGAAGGCGCTCCTCGTCATCTCCCGATCGTGCGCGGCCAGCTCGGCCGTGAGCCGCGCCCGCGCGGAGACCTCCGCCGCGACGGGCAGGCAGGTCAGCAGGATGAAGGCCAGGAACACCTGGAACGCCTGCGCCTGCGTGACGGCGTCGGCCGCGATCAGGACCATCGGCCCGCGACCGTACATCGTTGCGACGCCTCCGATGACGGCCACGACCATCACGGCCGCGGTGACACCCAGGCGGCCCAGCCGGAAAGCGATCAGGATGAGGGGCGGGAAGATCAGGAACAGCAAGGGGCGGCTGGTGCAGAAGAAGGTCGCGTACGCGACCGAGCCTGCGAGGACGAGCAAGGCGGCCGCTTCGAGCCGGTCCCGCCAGCTCCGCTCCGCGAGCGCACGCGCGTAATCGCCTCGGAACAGCGAGAGCAGGAAGGGCGTGAAGACGATGAGTCCCAGGCCGTCGCTCGCGACCCAGGTGCCGAACGAGCGCAACAGGGGCTGGCCGAAGACGAGATGCGCCGTCAAGCCTCCCAGGACGCCGCTCGCGGCCGGTGCCAGCAATCCCGCGATCGCGAGGAACCGCAGGGCGGATCTCGTGGATTGCAGCAGGGCGTCCTGCTCGTAGGTCCTTCGCAGGAGACGGACGGCCAACATCACCTCGGCGAGGTTGGCGAGACTGTACAGGAAGGGGCCGAGCACAGTGCCCCGCGTCAGGACATTGGCCGCGATGTTCGCGGCCAATCCGGCGCTCAGCACCGTGCCCGATCGGACCCTGTCATGGGAGAGCAGCAGGGCGACCAGAATGGCATTGGCCGGCCATAGGGCAGCGATGTCGTGTCCGCTACTGGCCAGGCTCAGTGTCGAAGCTGCGGTGCAGAAATAGAGAAACGCTGTCGTCAACCATAGATAGAGTGCCGGCTTCTCGTCGCTCTCGTCGTCGGATCGCTCTCGGATCATGGTCTCGATAGACATGAAAATTTATAACGAACAGATAATATTGTGCAACTATTGGTATGCTACTCGTCTATAATACAACTGCTGGGGATGGAGACAGCAATCGTCATGATCGGCGATCGGCGCAGCGAGCATTGCGCCGACTCGCATGATCGGAGATCGGAGCCGTTACGGGGTGCCGCTGAGGCGTCCGTCGCGCGGTTGACCGCGCGTCCCCGCGGCGGACCCGGTCTCGCGCGGGAGCGGCGGGCGTGCCGCTTCACGCCTGCCGTCCGCGATCCCGCCGGACCGAGCCGGCGCCGTCGAGGCCGTGGAGGTCGAGGGTCAGGGCAGCCGCCGGGGCGTCGGCGGGCCTCTCGTCCGGAGAGGCCCGCCTCGCAAGCAAAGGTGGCTAAAAGGCCGGCATTAACCAAAGCTTAATTATCTGAGGAGGGCCGCTCCGGCTGCCTAGCTCCGCAACGCCGGCTGAGATACGGTTAAGGATCACTTAACGGATCCGAATACGATGGCGTCTATTACAGGTCTCGCCAAAGACTTGGTGCCATACCCTGGTCCTGTGCCGCTGCGACGGCGTCCGACGGCCGCGCGGCGGCCGAGCGAGAAGCGGATCGCGCCGACCGTCTCGTCTCCCGACCACGGCCTTTCCGAACTCGCTCAGATCGAAGTCAATCTCGAAACCGACACCAGCACCCTGTGGGCCTTCATGCGCCCGCAGGGCCGCCCGTGCCAGAATCCCGAGATGCTGGCCGACTTCAGCCGGCTGCAGGATGGCATCGAGCGCGGTTTCGGCAACGGCAGCCTCGACCTGAACTACTTTGTCTTCGGTTCACGATTTCCCGGCGTGTTCAGTCTCGGCGGTGATCTGAGCCTGTTCGCGAGCAAGATCCGCGCGGGCGACGAGGCCGCGCTGGTCGGTTACGGCAACGCGTGCGTCGATGTTCTTCATCGCAACATGAACGCGCTGAACCTGCCGATCATCACGATCGGCCTCGTTCAGGGCGACGCGCTGGGCGGGGGGTTCGAGGGCCTGCTCTCGTTCGACGTGATCATCGCCGAGAAGGGCACCAAGTTCGGCTTCCCGGAGATCCTCTTCGGGCTCTTCCCCGGTATGGGGGCCTACAGCTTCCTCGCCCGGCGTCTGGGGACCATCAGGGCTCAGGAGATGATCCTCGATGGGAGAACCTACACCGCGGAGGAGATGCACGAACTGGGAATCGTTCACGTCCTCGCCGAGCGGGGCCAGGGCGAGGCGGCCGTGCGCGCGTACATCGCCGGCAACCACCGGCGCCGCAACGGGCAGCAGGCGATCTATCGAGCCGCCCGGGAGGTCAACCGCATATCGTTGGAGGAACTGAGAAAGATCGTCTCGGTCTGGGCGGCCGCCGCGATGAATCTCACGGACAGGGATCTGAGCATCATGGAGCGGCTCGTCCTGGCGCAGGACAGGCTCAGGGGAAAAGCCCAGGCCGCTCAGGCCCGCACGGTGACCGCGCGGGGGCCGGCGGGGTCAACTCGCTAGCTTCGTCACGGGCTCCGCGGCCGCGAGCATGGCCCGGATCTGGGGTGCGGCGACCGGACGACTGAACACGTAGCCCTGGATCAGATCGCAGCCCTCGGCCCGGAGGATGGAGAGCTGCGTCTCCGTCTCGACGCCCTCGACGACGATGGCCATCCCGATGCTCCTTCCCATCCCGACGATCGCCCGGATGATCGCGGTCGACTCGGCCTTCCTGTCCAGGTCCCACACGAACGACCGGTCGATCTTCAGCTTGTCGAAGGCGAAGTTTCTCAGGGAGCTCAGGGACGAGTAACCGGTTCCGAAATCGTCGATCGACAGGCGGATCCCGAGCTGGCGGAGCGTGTGGATGGTCTCGACGATCTTGTGCGTCGCGCCCAGCGTCACGCTCTCCGTGATCTCGAGCTCCAGGCGATGCGCCGGGAGGCCGGAGCGGTTCAGCGCGCCGATGACGTGGAAGGCCAGCTGCGGATCACCGAACTGACGCGGCGACATGTTGACCGCGACGCTCACGGTCGACGGCCAGTTCCGGGCCTCGCGGCACGCTTCGTTCAGAACCCAGTCGCCCAGCTGGACGATGAGCCCCGTGTCCTCGGCCACCGGGATGAAGTCCGACGGCGGGATGTAGCCGGAGACGGGGTGCTGCCACCGAAGCAGGGCCTCGCAGCTCACGATCGCCCCGGTGCTCGCGTCGACGATCGGCTGATAGTGCAGCTCCAGTTCGCCGTTGGTCAGGGCGGCCCGGAGATCGGACTCGAGGGCGTGCCGCGCGCGCGTGGCCGCTTCCATCTCGTGCTGGAAGATCTTGAACCCGCTCCTGCCGGCCCCCTTGATGGCGTAGAGGGCGATATCGGCGCATTTCAGCAGCCTGTCCTCGTCGTTGGCATGGAATGGGGCGATCGCGATGCCGATCGAGGCGCCGACCGTGACGTGGGTGCCGTCGATATCGAAAGGTCGCTCCAGCTCGTGCAGGACGCGCTGCGCGAGATCCTCCGCGACGGCCGGCGACGTGACGGATTGCTGGACGATGACGAACTCGTCGCCGCCGAGGCGGGCGACCGATCCGGACAGCGCCCCGATCCCGCGCAGCCGGTCCGCCACCATCTGCAACAACCTGTCTCCGGCCGGATGCCCCAGCGTGTCGTTGATGACCTTGAAGTGGTCGAGATCGAGCAGATGGACCGCGAAATCGCCCTTGCTGCTGGCGCTGGCTTTCAGCGCCTGGGAGACCTTGGCCTTGAAGCTGCTGCGATTGAGCAGGCCCGTCAGATCGTCGTAACGCGCCATCTGCTGGATGCGGGCTTCGCTCCGACGCCGCTCGGTGATGTCCTCGAAGATGATCACGTAGCCCTTCTCGGCGGTCCGCCGCTGCATCAGGGAGACCACGCGATCGTCGGGGAGGATCAGGACCAGGTTTCCCGACCTCAACGCGTTCGACGCCGCCGAGAATGTCGAGAGCGTCGCGCCGCGCCCCGCGGTCCGCTCATCGATGATGGCGCGGCTCAATGCGTACAGCGATTTGGCCGTCGAATTGGTGTGGATGCGGTTCGAGGGAATGCCCGATATCGAGAGGAACTGGTCGTTCCAGACCTGGAGCCGGCCGCGCGCGTCGAACATGCACAGTCCGTGCGACATGTTGCGCAACGCGATGTCGAAGAGATTGGCCTGGGCCTGGAATTTCTCGGCGAGCGCCTCCTTCTCGCGCGTCGTCACCAGGGCCGACACGATGATCTCGCGCGTGCTGAGCGTGATGTCGATCATGCCGTAGGCGAACAGGAGCGAGAGGATGCCGAGCGAGGCCCGCTCGCCGTCGCCCGACACGAGCAGGCCCGCGGACAGCGGCATCGCCGACAGGAGCACCTGCGCGATGGCCAGCAGGGGGCGGCCCGCATTGCGGCCCGAGATGCCCGCGGCGTAACCGATCGTGAACGTGGGGGTGATGACCTGGAGCGCGAGGTTGGACGACCGCGTCGTGATGAGGAACGACAGGATGCCGAGCGACGCGGCGTAGGCGAACGCGCCGAGGGAGAAGTAGGTCTCCCAGAGCTCGTAACGATCGTGCTTCTGCGGCCCCTTCGTCAGGTAGATCCGAGCGAGCACGATGCGGGTGAGGCCGATCAGGCCGACCGCGAACGCGGTCACCGTGATCGCGCGATCGTCGGACCAGAACGCCGCGGCCGTGGCGACGATCGTCCCGGACGCGGCGCCGACCGCGAGCGACGCGAAGGGCTGATACAGCCCGTCGACGAGCGAGCGCTTCACGCCGCGCGCGAGGAGGGCATCTTCAGCGAGTGCGGCCCGCAGCTTGGAATACAGTCCCAACGCGGCGTCTCGCTACTTCGCTCTCGTCGAGGGGGTCATCATTGTAGCAGTTCAATCCCAGGTTATATCCGCATATTAGCGGCTTCGAATTTCAGAAATATTGAAAACCGTGGTTAACGGCGCGCGCGGGGCAAAACTCTGCTTCGAATATTTGTCTCCTGTGCGCAAATATTCGGTGATCTCCGTCGTTCACGAGGCCGAATATCGGTGCCGCGCCGGGCAGTCCGGCGCAGGTATGGACGGGACGGGCGCGGAGGGTTCACTCAAATCCCGTCGGGCGTTGCGCCGCGGACACCCCATATCCGGAGCTGTCGTCTTGCTCGACCGCGTTCGGCGCGAAGACGTCTGCCTGTTCGTCAGACGTCGCGGCGATCGCGCGATCCTGCCCCGGCGGCATCGTGGCACCGCCGATCCCGTTGCGCGCTCGACGTCCGCATCGGTGCCCGGATGACGTCGTCTCGTCGGGGACTTTCACGCTCCCGGGCGGGCGACATCGCTGTCCGCCGTGCGCGACCGCCACCGTTGCGTGTGAGCCGCTTCCCCGGTGCGATCGCGCTCGCGGAGCCCGGGCCACCCGCGCGTGGACGCCGGCGGGTGCGGCGCGCCGCCGGCGACCGGCTCAGCCGAACCCGAGGCCGCGGATGAGCAGGACGGCGATGGCCAGCAGCACGCCGAGCGAGGCGGTGACCGCCATCGTGACCCGGCCGCCGACCTGGGCCAGCACGCGCACGTCCACCCCAAGGCCGAGCGCGGCCATCGACACGATGGTGAGGAAGCCGGCGAGGCGGGAGATCGGCGCGACCCAGGCGTCCGGGATCAGCCCGAGCGAGCGCAGGCTCGCCAGGGCCAGGAAGCCGAGGATGAACCACGGGACCAGCTTGAAGAAGCCGGGCCGGCGCCGGGCGCTCCCGGGGGCGCTTCCCCCAGCAGGCTTGGCGCTCGCGCCCGCCGCCGGCAGGCGCGGGGCGAGGAGCGAGAGGGCCAGCACCACCGGCCCGAGCATCAGCACCCGGACCAGCTTGACCAGCGTGCCCACTTGCGTGGCCAGCGGGCCCACCGGGACGGTCGCGGCCAGCACCTGCGGCACCGCGTAGACGGTCAGGCCCGCCAGCACGCCGTACTGGTGCTCGCTGAAGCCGACGAGCGGCACGAACAGCGGCAGGCCCAGCACCATCAGCACGCCCAGCACCGCCGTGAAGGCGATGGCCGCCGCCACGTCCCGGCTGTCCGCCCCGATCACCGGCGCCACCGCGGCGATCGCCGAGTTGCCGCAGATGGCGTTGCCGCAGGCGATCAGCAGCGCCATGCGCACCGGCAGGCCCAGGGCGCGGCAGAGGGCGCAGCTCGCCAGGATGGTCAGCGCCACCGCCCCGACGATGCCGGCCAGCAGCGCCGGGCCCGAGGCGACGATCGCCCCGAGGCTGACCGCGGCGCCGAGCAGCGTGACGGCCACTTCCAGCACCTGCTTGGCCGAGAAGGCGATCCCGGCCTTGAAGCGCGCGCCCGGCACCCAGGCGGTCCGCACGGCCGTCCCCAGCAGGATGGCCAGCACCAGGGCCTCGACGTAGGGATGGCCGGTCAGGTGCTCCTCGCCGGCCTGCAGAGCCTGCGCCACCGCGGTGATGCCCAGGCACAGGAGCAGGCCCGGGAGCAGGGTGCCGGCCGCCCCGGCCCAGGCGGAGGCCCCCCGCGACCCGGTCGGCGCGGCCCCGGACCGGTCCGGCACGGCGGTTCTGAGGGTCATCGCGCGACCTCCTGCCCGGTCTCGGCGCTCAGTAGGCCGCGCCGAGATAGCCGGCGATGGCCCGGGCCTGGTCCTCCGTGATCGGTGCCCGGTAGACCTTGATCATCTTGGCGACCTCGGCGTCCCAGAACGCCTGCCCCTTCCGGGGCGGCTGCATGGCGACGTAGTCGGCCGAGTGGCAGGTCAGGCAGTTCTCCTGCGCGGCCTGGAAGCCGGCCGCGTGCGCGGCATCCGGGGCCGGCCGGAACTGCGCCGTCGGCTCCGGCAGCGCGTAGGTCTCGGGCGCGGCCAGCGCGGGTGTCGCGGCCAGCGCGGCGGCGATCGCGACGACCGACGCGCGGAGCGGGCGGGTGCTGAACATGCCGATCCTCCCTCTAGGCCGCGCGCACGCGGGTCGTCTCGACGACGTTGCGCATGTAGCCGGCGGGGTTCCAGCGCGGCTCCATCGGCTGGGTCGCGCCGTCGTTGCCCGTGGCCCGCACGCGCAGGGCGTGGGCGCCCGGCGCGAGATCGACCTCCGCGGTCCAGGTGCGGAAGGCGTAGGGGCCGAGATCCTGGCCAAGCCGGGCCGCGCTCCAGGTCCGGCCGTCGTCGGCCGAGACCGCGACGTCCCGGATGCCCGAGCCGCCGTCGAACGCGATGCCCCGCAGGGCGACCGGACCCGCCTTCACCGGCGCGCCGTCGGTCAGGTTCGTCAGGAAGGAGCGGACGTTGAGGCGGCCGATCGGGACGGTCCTGTCCGGCGCCTTGCCGGGCTCGGTGCAGGCGCAGGCATTGTCGGGGATGCGGTAGGCCGTCTTCATCCAGAAGCCCTCGAAGGGGTGATCGAGGACGGCGATGCTGTCGAGGTGCTTGACCCAGTAGGTGCCGTAGTAGCCCGGCACCACGAGGCGGAGCGGGAAGCCGTTGAGCCAGGGCAGGTCCTGCCGGTTCATGCCCCAGGCGAGCAGCACCGCGCCGTCCCGGGCGTGGTCGAGGGTCAGCGCCTTGGCGAAGTCCGGCGTCTCGGGCAGGACCGGCCCGTCGAGGCCGTTGAAGGCGACCTGCACGGCGCCGGCCTTCACGCCGGCCCGGTCGAGCACCGTCTTGAGCGGCACGCCGGTCCAGCGGGCGCAGCCCATGGCGCCGTTGGCGAGCTGGCCGCCGGCGATGCGCGGCTCGAAGAAGCCGCGGGAATTGCCCGAGCACTGGTTGACCGCGACGATCTCGGTCTGGGGCATCGCCTTGAGGTCGGCGAGCGACAGGGAAAGCGGGCGCTCGACCTGCCCGGTCACGGCGACGCGGAAGGCCTGCGGGTCGATCTCGGTCGGGATGTCGGCGAGGTGGTAGCGGACGAAGAACGCGTCGTTCGGCGTGATCGCGCCCCCGTCGAAGACCGCGAACGGCGTCTCCAGCTGCGGCGGGCGCGCGGTCATCTGCAGGAGCGGCCGCTTGCCCGGATAGGCCACGAGCGGCCGCTCGCCGTTGCCGAAGGGCAGCGTCCCCCCGTCGGCCGCCCGTGCGCGCGGCACGCCCCCGAGCGCGGCGAGGGCGCCGAGGGCGCTCAGCCGCATGAAGTCCCGTCTTCCGCGATCGGTCATCGCGCGCTCCCCGTTCAGGCTGTGGCAGCGGAGGTCCGGTTCGGCGCGCCTCGCCTTCGACTGCGAGGCGGCGCGTCGGGGGATCCCGGTCAGCGAAGGACCGAGAGGTAGTGGATGTCCTGCGTCAGGCAGGTCGAGAGGCGCCACTCGACCGGCCGCTCCTCGAGGTCGATGGCGACGCGGTCGATCTCGAGGGCGGGGGTTCCGGCGGGCACCTGGAGCAGCTCGGCCTCGCGGGGCCCGATCGCCACGGCCTTCAGGCGCTCGTTGGCGGTGGCGATCGTGATGCCGTAGCGGGTGGCGTAGAGGCTGTAGAGGGTGTTCGGCAGCTCGATCTGGGCGATGCCCGGGAACAGGCCGGCGGGCACGCTGATCGTCTCGACCACGCACAGCTTGGCGTCGACGGCGCGCACGCGCTCGATCCGGACCACGCGGGCGGACCGCACGAGGTCGAGCCGCCCGCGCTCGTCGGCGCTGGCGGCCGCCTCCGCGATCCCCGTGACCCGGCTCGTGGGCATGCCGGTGCCGTCGCCGTCCGGCCGCAGCTTCAGGAAGCGGAAGACGCTCTGCTTGTCGTCGTGGTCGGCCACGAACGTCCCGCGGCCCTGGCGGCGCACCAGCAGGCTGTCGGCGGTGAGCGCGTCGAGCGCCTTGCGCACCGTCCCCTGGCTGACGCCCAGCTCGGCGGCGAGCTGCCCCTCGCTCGGAAGGATCTGGCCGGGCTGCCAGACCGCGTCGGCCAGGCGCTTCAGCAGCGTGTCGTAGACCTGCCGGTAGAGCGGGCGGAAGCCGACCGCGCCGGCGCGTCCCGAGTCTGCGCGTCCCGAACCTGCCTGCCCTTCGCCTGACCGTTCCATCGCGTGACGACGCAGAGCCCCATCCGTGGGTAGAGCGTCGAAGGTTGTGTCCAGCACCTCTCCCTCCTCTGGCTTACGTGGCTCTGCCGACGGGAGCAATCACGGGTTCTCCCTTCGCACAGGCGTTACGCCTCACAGCGCCCGGATCTCGGCCACGAGGGCTTCGGCCACGTCGAGCCCCCCCTCGGCGGCCCGGCGGCGGAGCCCGAGCCGGCGGCTGCCCGGGAGCCGGGCGCCGTCCTGCGCCTCGATCGCGCCGGCCAGCGCCGCGAAGCGCTCCGGCGCGTCCGGGCTGAGCGCCGAAGCGTCGAGGGCGAGGATCAGCTGGCCGGTCCCCGGCGGGTCGCCCGCGGCGTCGAGGAACGAGGAGGCTTCGCCGGCGAAGCGCGCGCCGACGAGGCCGGCGGCGAGCAGCTCGACCATCAGGGCGAGCGCCGTCCCCTTGGCGTCGCCCAGCGGCACCATGGTGCCGTCGAGGGCGGCCGTGGCGTCGGTCGTCGGTCGTCCCTCCGCGTCGAGGGCCCAGCCCTCGGGGATCGGCTCGCCGCGCTTGGCCGCCCCGACGATGTTGGCGCGGGCCACCTTCGACAGGGCGAGGTCGACGACGATCGGCGCGCGGCCCGGCAGCGGGCAGGCGAAGGCCAGCGGGTTGGTGCCGAACACCGCCTGCCGCCCGCCCCAGGGGGCCATCGCGGCGGGCGTGTTGGCGAAGAGCAGGGCGACGCAGCCCTGCTCGGCCAGGGCCTCCACCGGGCGTCCGGCCGCGCCGCAATGGTGCGAGCGGCGGATGCCGGCCGCCGCCACGCCCTGCTGGCGCGCGACGCCCGGCAGCGCCTCCAGGGCGAGGTCGATCGCCGGGTAGGCGAAGCCGTGGGCGGCGTCGATCGCGAGCAGGCCCGGCCGCGGGCGCGACGCAAGCGGGACCGCGTCGCCCGCGACCTTCCCGGCCCGGACCTGCGCGGCGTAGGGCGCGACCCGCGACAGGCCGTGGCCCTTGAGCCCGTCCGCCTCGGCGCCGACCAGGGCGCGGGCGACGCTCCGGGCCGCGGCCTCGGCCGTGCCGCAGCGGACGAGGGCGTCGGCGGCGAGGGCCTCGGCCTCCGACAGGGTCAGGTTCGGCATCGGCTCAGCGCTCCGTGAGGTGGCGGCGGACGGCCGCGGCCGTGACGGCGGAGACGCGCACGTTCGATTCCTGCGTCACCCCGGCGATGTGCGGCGTGAGGATCAGGTTCGGCACGTCGGCGAAGACGGTGCCCGCCGCCGCGTCGAGGGGTTCGCGGTCGAACACGTCCAGCGCCGCGCCGCCGAGATGGCCGGAGCGCAGGGCTTGCGCCACGGCGGCCTCGTCCACCACCCCGCCGCGGGCCGCGTTTATCAGGATCGCGCCCGCAGGCATCCGGGCCAGCGCCGCCGCGTCGATCAACCCGCGGGTCTGATCGGTGAGCGGCACGTGCAGCGAGAGCACGTCGCTCTGCGCGATCAGCGCGTCGAGCGCCTGGCTCTGCACGGGGCCGGTGGCCGGGTTCCAGGCCGGGTCTCCCGCGGCCACGAAGGGGTCGTGGGCGGCGATCGCCATGCCGAGGGCCGCCGCCCTCCGGGCAGTCTCGCGGGCGATCGACCCGAAGCCGACGAGGCCGAGGCGCTTGCCGGCGATCTCGCGGCCCATCAGGGCGTTGCGCGGCCACGTCCCGGCCGCCACGCGGGCCGTGGACCCGTAGGCGCCGCGCAGGAGCAGCAGCGCGGTGGCGACCACGTACTCGGCGACCGCGCCGTCGTTGGCGCCGGTGGCCGGGTAGACCGCGATGCCGCGCGCCCGGCAGGCCGGGACGTCGATGTTGTCGAGGCCGACGCCGAGGCGTCCGACGACCTTGAGGTCGCGGGCGGCGTCGAGCAGGGGGCCGCGGACCTGGGTCCGGTTGCGCACGATCAGGGCGTCGGCTTGGGCCACGGCGGCGGCGAGGTCCCCGGGCCGGTCGACGAGACCCGGATCGTACACCACGTCGAGGCCGGCGAGCTCGGCCGCGATCGCGGCCTCGTCCATGAACTCGCTGATGATGACCTTGGGCATGGAGGATCCTTCTCAGGTCGCCGGCACGGCAGCGGGGAGGGGGCGGCGCAAGGCCGCCGCCGGCTCGCGGGCGGGGATCGCGTCCGCCGCCTCGTCCTCGTCGTCGAGGAGGTCGAGGTTCGGGGTGATGCGGCCGTCGAGCACCGCCCGGGCGTGGGCGAGGTCGATCTTGCCCTCCCAGCGGGCGATCACGAGGGTCGCCACCATGTTGCCGACCGCGTTGGTCACGCAGCGCAGCTCGTTCAGGATGCGGTCCACCCCGATGATCAGGGCGATGCCCGCCACCGGCAGGAGCTGCGAGGCCTGGAGCGTCGCGGCGAGCACGAACAGGATGGCGCCGGCCACGCCCGCCACGCCCTTCGAGGTCACCAGCGCGATGGCGAGGATGCCGAGCTCCTGCTCCCAGGTCAGCGGCACGTTGAGGGCCTGGGCGATGAAGCCGATCGCCATGGTCAGGTAGATGCACGAGCCGTCCATGTTGAAGGACAGGCCGGCGGGCATCACGAGTCCGGTGACGCTCTTGTCGACCCCGAGGCCGTTGAGCTTGGCCATGATCCGCGGCAGCACCGATTCCGAGCTCGTGGTGCCGAGCAGGATGAACAGCTCCTCGCGGCTGTAGCGGAACAGCTTCCACAGGCTCAGGCCGACGTAGAAGCGCATCACGCCGCCGAGGAAGACCGCGATGAACACGATGAAGGTCAGGTAGAGGGAGACGATCAGCATCCCGTACTGGGCGAGGATGCCGAGCCCGAACTTGCCGATGGTGAAGGCCATCGCCCCGAAGGCGCCGATCGGCGCGAAGTGCATGATCAGGCCGACGACCTTCATCAGCACGTCGCCGAAGGCGTGGACCACCTTGAGCGGGAACTCGCCGCGCCGGCCGAGCATCGCCAGACCCATGCCGACCAGCACCGAGAAGAACATCACCTGGATCAGGTCGCCCTTTGCGAAGGCGTCGACCGCGCTGTGCGGGATGATGTTGGCGACGATCTCCATCGGCGACTGCGCGTGGGCCTTGCCGGCGATGCCGGCCACGAGCTTGGCGTCGAGGCTGTCGACCGTGGCGTTCACGCCGTCGCCCGGTCGCAGCAGGTTGACGAACAGGAGGCCCGCGGCGAGCGCCACGGTCGTGGCGACCTCGAAGTACAGGATGGTCTTCAGGCCCATCCGGCCGACGCTCTTCATGTCGCCGACATGCGCGATGCCGACCACGACCGTGCAGAAGATGACGGGGGCGACGATCATCTTGATCAGGTTGATGAACATGTCGCCGAGGATCTTGCAGCCCACGGCGAAATCGGGGGCCACCACCCCGACCGCGATGCCCAGCGCGATGCCGAGCAGGACCTGGCCGTAGATCGACCGAAGCAGCCTCATGCGTTCCTCCAGAATGACGGGACGGAGGCCGCCGCGGTTTCCCCCGCGGTCGCGCGCTCCGGCGTGGTCCTGACCCCGTGGCGTCGGGGCCGCGCCCGCGGACCGGATCGCGGTCCGCGGGCGCGGGACTTGTGCGTCAGGCGCTGCGGTAGAGCTTCGTCATCACGAATTCCCGGTGGCCGAGGGACTCGGCCGCCGTGAGCCGGCCGTTGGCGGTGCGCACCACCATGTCGATGAGCGCGTCGCCGGCCTGCGGGATCGTCATCTCACGGGTGAGCACACCCGAGACGTCGACGTCGATATGCTCGCCCATGGTCCGCACGGTCCGGGGATTGCCGGTGATCTTGATCACCGGGACGATCGGGTTGCCGATGACGTTGCCCTGGCCGGTCGGGAAGGTGTGCACCACGTAGCCGGCCGCCGCCATCAGGGTGACGCACTCGGCCGCCGCCGAGGACGTGTCCATGAAGTACAGGCCGGGCCCCTTGGCGGGCGCCTCCGCGGGCTGCAGCGCGTCGATGAACCGGCATTCGTGGCCGATCTTCTCGAGGTTGCCGAGCGCCTTCTCCTCGATCGTGGTGAGGCCGCCCGCGATGTTGCCCTTGGTCGGCTGCGAGTCCGAGAGATCGTCGGTCTTGTGGGCCTCGATCACGTCGTCCTGGTAGGCCTTCCACATCGTGTACCACTTGTCGGAGACTTCCGGGCTGATCGCCCGCTCGCGACAGAGGTGCTCCGCGCCGGTGATCTCCGAGGTCTCGCCGAACACCCCGTAGATCCCGTGCGGGATCAGCTTGTCGTACATGTTGCCGACGGTGGGGCAGGAGGCGAGGCCGGTGGTGGTGTCGGACTCGCCGCACTTGGTCGAGACCCAGAGGTCGGCGATCGGGCATTCCTCGCGCTGGAGCTCGGTGGCCCACTGCACGAAGCGCTTGGCCTGGTAGCTCGCCTTGGCGACGATCGCGATGTCGCCGTGGCCCTCGATGCCGAAGCCGACGACCGGCTTGCCGGTCTTGGCGATGCCCTCGACCACGCGGTTGGTCCACTGGTCCTCGATGCCGATCACCACGACGGCGGCGACGTTCGGGTTCGAGCCGATGCCGATCAGGGTGCGGAAGTGGAGGTCCAGATCCTCGCCGAACTGGAGCCGGCCGTAGGCGTGGGGCAGCGCCATCGTGCCCTTCACGTTGTTGGCGACCGCCTCGCAGGCGGCGTTGGACAGGTCGTCCAGCGGCAGGAGCACGACGTGGTTGCGCACGCCGACCCGGCCGTTCTCCCGGCGCCAGCCCATGAAGGTGGCGGAGGTGTAGTTCTCCGAGGCGCGCTTGGTCGCGAGCGCCTTGGTGGCGAACTGATCGGGCGCACCGCCCACGAAGGGGGTGGCGATCTCGTGTTCGAGCTGAGCGGCTTCCTTGAACATCGTCACCTCACCAGCGCTTCGTCTTGACGTTATGGACGTGGACGTGCTCGCCCTTAGCGACGTCCTTGATGACCTTGCCGATGTCCTGGCCGTACTTGATCGCCGTGTCGCCGGCCTTCAGGTCGGTGAGCGCGACCTTGTGGCCGATCGGGATGTCGTGGCGGACATGGACCTCGAAGGTGCTGTCGTTCTCGGTGACCACCCCGAAGGCGTCGGTGCTCGCGCTCAGGCCCTCGATCACCGCGACGGCGACGTTGTCCTGGGGGGAATGGGCGAGAAGATGCGGCTTGCGGCGCCCTTCGCGATGCCCTTCGCCGGACGCGGCGTGGCTGCTCATGCGGTCCTCCTGATCTGCGTCGTCGGCTTCTCGGCGGCGACTGGTCTTATATAAGACCAATGAGATGTCCGGCGTCAACGGGTGATCGAGGGGTGCGGGTGATTTCACTGGTTCGGGGACGGCACCGAGCGCCCCCATCCTCCTCTGTGACGGTGGGAGGTCGCAGGCCGGATCCGGATGGGTAGCCCTGTCGCGCCGCAGAGGCATGCGTCTTGCCCCATGGGGCAAGTCTTATATAAGATACATGGAAAGAGAGCCCGCCCCGGCGGGACGCGGGCCGGGAGGACGAGAATGGCGGGTGTGCGCGCGGATGGCATCGGCCGGGCCGGGCGCCCCCGGTGAACGAGACGCTCCTCCTCGTCCTCTGCGTCGGCTGCGCCGGCGTGATCTCGGGCCTGACGGGCTTCGCCTTCGCGCTGATCGCCTCCGGCACGCTGCTGTCGATCCGCACGCCCGTGGAGGCGACCGCCCTGGTGCTCGTCTGCAGCATCCTCTCGCAGGTGATCTCGATCCTGCGCCTGCGGACCTGGCCGCCGCGGGGCACCGCCTTCGCGATGATCCTGCCGGGCCTCGTCGGCGCGCCGATCGGCATCCACCTGCTGCACGATCTCGATCCGCGCTTCATCAAGGTCGCGATCGGCGCCTTCCTGGTCCTCTACAGCGGCGGCGTCGCCCTGCTGCGCGCCGATTACCGGGTCGGCTTCGGCAATCGCTGGAGCGACGGCGCGATCGGCTTCCTCGGCGGCGTGCTGGGCGGCATCGCGGGCCTGTCCGGAGCCCTGCCGACGGCCTGGAGCCTCGTGCGCGGCTGGGATCCGCGCACCCAGCGGGCGGTCTACCAGTCCTTCACCCTGGTGATGCAGGTCTGGGCCCTGACGATCCTCCTCTATCTCGATCCGCTGCCGCCCGAGCTCCTCGGCGACCTCGCCCTGGCGCTGCCGGTGGTGCTGGTGAGCGTGCTCGCCGGGCTCTCGCTGTTCGCCCGGATCGACCAGCGCCGCTTCCGCACGCTCGTCCTCGCGCTGCTCGCCGCGATCGGCCTGACCACGACGGCCCTGGCGCTGCCCGGCCTGCTGCAGAACTGAGCGCGGCCGGTGGGGCGTCAGCTGCCCGCCTTGTCGTGGACGCCCGCGAAGAACAGGTCCTTCCAGCTCTCCGGCCGGCGACGGATCGTGCCGGTGCGGGCCATGAAGTCGGCGACCTTTCCGACCGCCCGGGGCGTCGCCGTGAAGGAGACCTGCGGGTCCTTCAGGATCTCGGTGATCAGCCCGACATCGCTCCCGTTGCGGGCGAGCCGCACGTAGGCGCGCGCCGCCTCCGACGGATCGGCCGTGATCGCGGCGAGCGCGTCGTCCAGGGCGGCGTTGAAAGCCGCGACGACACGGGGATTGGCGCCCGCGAAGGCCGAGGACGCCCAGACGACGTTGAAGGTCGAGGGTTCGCCCAGCACGTCGAAGCTGTTCAGCACCGTGCGGATGCCGGGCCGGCGCAGCTCCAGCTCCTGGATCGGCGCGGCGGTGAAATGGGCCGTCACCTCGCTGCCCCCGAGGAGCGCCGCCATGCCGTCGGGATGGGAGAGGGTGACGGTGAGCCGGTCGAGGTCGTTGCGGCGGCCTGCGCCGAGCTCCTTCTCGGCGGCCATCTGCAGGAACATCGCCTGGACCGAGACCTTCACGGCGGGGAGCGCGATCTTGTCCCGGTCGGTGAAGTCGGCGAGCCGGTGCACCTTCGGATTGCTGGTGTTCATCAGGAGCGGCATGCTGTTCATCGCCGCCACGCCCTTCACCGCCATGGCGGTGCCCTCGGTCTTCGACCAGAGCAGCACGAGGGGCGGCACGCCGCCGGCCGCGAACTGGATCGTCCCGGAGAGCAGGGCGTCGTTCATCGCCGCCCCGCCCGCGAGGGTGAGGTAGCGCGCCTGGAGCCCCGCCACGCCGCGGGCGGCCGCGGCCTTCTGGAGCAGGCCCTGCTCCTCCATCAGCATCAGCGGCAGGTGGCCGAGGCTCGGCTGGCGGGCGATCGCCACCGCGCCGACCTCGTCGGCCCGCCCCGGGACGGGACTCGCCAGGAACGCCGCTGCCCCGGCCAGAACGTCGCGTCTGCGCATGATTCCCCTCCTTGAGCCCAAGGTCCACGACCGTCGCGCCGGCGCACGTGGCGGGCGCGACCTGCCCCCTCTCCCGAGCGGGAGAGGGTTGGGGTGAGGGATGAGAAGGTTCAGGATTAAGCCCGCCCTCGAACCGCCTACGCGGTGCGCCTCGTCCGGATAGGTCTCATCCCTCACCCTGTCCCTCTCCCGCCCGGGAGAGGGGACCCGCGCCTCATTCGGCAAGACGGCGTCGCCGTCATGTATCGTGCTCGCCCCCTCAGCCGGGGCGGCGGATCACCGGCGCCGCCACGCTCGCGATCATCACGTTGATGCAGGCCGGCAGGCCGCTGGCCTGGGCCGCCTCCAGCGCCGCCGGAAGTTCGGCCGCCTCGGTCACCAGCGCCCCGAAGCCGCCGAGGGCCTGGACGACCGTGTCGTAGCGGGTCGGGAGCAGGTCGCAGTGGCGCGTCCGCTCGGGGCCGTAGCTGCGCAGCTGGATCTGGTGCTCGGCGTTCCAGCGCGCGTCGTTGCCGACGACCGCGATGAACGGGATCCGATAGCGCACGGCGGTGTCGAACTCGGCCATGTGGAAGCCGAAGGTGCCGTCGCCCAGCACCGCGACCACCGGGGCGCCGGGCCGCTCCAGCGCGGCGGCGATCGCGAAGGGGATCGACGCGCCGATCGTGCCCGAGACGCCGTTGATCAGCCGGCGCCCGCCGCGGACCAGGGCCTGCGGCCATTGCCCGATCTCGCCGCCGTCGCAGATCAGCGTGCCGTCGGGGTGGCGTTCCAGGAAGGCGTCGACCGCCCGGCACAGCTCCACCGGGTGCAGGCGCTGACCCGTCCCGTGGAAATCCGCCCAGGCCGGCGGCCGGTAGGCGAGGGCGGCCCGCGCCTCCCGGTGCCAGGCGTCCCGGCGGGGGAGGGCGGTGGCGCGGGCGGTCAGCGCCGCCAGCACCGGCCGCGGATCGGCGAGGCCCGAGACGGCGAGGCGGTCGGCCGGCGCGCGGGCCAACAGCGCCGGATCGGGATCGACGACGGCGAAGCGGCAGTCGGGCGCGAGGGCGGGCGCCGCGCCGAAGCGCAGGGTGAAGTCGAGCGGCTTGCCGAGGAGCACGACGAGGTCGGTCCGCGCCAGGACCTCGGCGAAGGCGCCGAGCGCCGGATCGTTGATCCCGCGCGGGCTCTCCATGCCGACGACCGGCAGGCCGAGAGTTTCTTCCAGCGTTGCCATGGCAGCCCGGCCGGAGGCGTCGCACAGCGCCGGGCCGCAGGCGATCAGCGGCCGTTCCGCCCCCGCGAGGGCGGCGAGGAGGTCGGCCACGAGATCCGGCGCCGGCTCGGCGACCCGGATGGCGGCCGCGGCCCGGTCCGGGATCCGCACCGAGGCGGCGGGGACGGCCGTGTCCAGCAGGTCGACCGGCAGGCTGAGATGGACCGGGCCGGGCCGCCCCTCCCGGGCGATCCGGAAGGCCCGGGCGAGGTCCGGCCCGAGGGAAGCGACCGACCCGGCGGTCCAGGCGGCCTTGGTCATCGGCCGCGCGATGTCGGCCTGAGCCAGTTCCTGGAAGGCGCCGCGCCCGAGCTCCGACAGGCCCGCATGGCCGGAGAGCAGCAGGACCGGCGACTCGGCCGCGAGCGCCGTGGTGAGCGCCGCCGCGCCGTTGGTGTGGCCCTGCCCACCGGTCACCAGGGCGACGCCGACCTCGCCGGTCAGCCGGCCCCAGGCGTCGGCCATGTGGACGCAGGCCGCCTCCTGGCGGGTGTGGACGAGGCTGATCCCGGTCTCCAGCAGGGCGTCGAAGACCGGCATGATGTGGTTGCCCGACAGGGTGAAGATCCGGGTGACGCCGAGCGCCTCCAGGGTCCGGGCCACGATGTCGGCGCCGCGCAGGGTCTGCATGGACGGGCTCTCCTCAGGCGGCGGCGTCGAGGAGCGAGCCGCCGGGCCGCACATGCGTGAAGTGCACCGGCTCCATCGCGAGGTCGAGCGCCCCGCCGCGCTGGCGGACCACGGTGAAGTGCGAGGTCGCGAGGTCCGAGGCCTCCGGGAAATCCTCGCGGAAATGGGCGCCGCGGCTGTCGGTGCGGGCGAGCGCCGCCCGGGCGACCGCCTGGGAGACCAGCACGAGGTTCTCAAGGTTCAGCCGGTCCATCCAGGTGAGCGCGTAGCGGCGGTCGCCGTCCGGCGCGCCGGCCCGGGCGACCGCGTCGGAGAGCCCGTCGAGGGTGGCGAGCGCCCGGGTCAGCCCGGCCGCGTCCCGCAGGATGCCGACATCGGCCCACATCGTCTCGTAGAGCGCCTCGCGGATCTCCGGCAGCGACTCCGCCGGCCGGCCGAGCGGGCCGTAGGCGCGGGCGAGGCCCGCCTCGATGGCGGCGGGATCCGGCTCGGCGAGGCGGCCCTCGCGCGTCACGGCCCGCGCCATGGACTGGCCGGCCAGCCCCCCGAACACCGTGGAGTTCGCGACGCCGTTGCCGCCCAGACGGTTCGCCCCGTGGACGCCGCCGGTATCCTCGCCGGCAGCGTAAAGGCGCGGCAGCGCGGTGGTGCAGTCGACCGCGAACTGGAGGCCGCCCATCATGTAGTGGGCGGTGGGGATGACCTCGACGAGCCCGCCCGCGAGGTCGAAGCCGCAATCGGCGCAGCGCTCGACCATGCCCTTGAACCGGCGGCGCACGTCCTCGGGGCCGAGGTGGCTCATCTGGATGTGGACGCCCCCGCTCGGCGTGGCGAAGCCGTCGCGCAGCCGCCGCATGATCGAGCGGCTGACCACGTCCCGGGTCGCGCGCTCGGCCCGCGGGTCGTAGGCCTCCATGAAGCGCTGGCCGGTGGAATCGAGGAGCCAGCCGCCGGCCCCGCGCAGGCCCTCCTCCAGCACCGTCCCGGTCATGCGGGTGCCGGCGCCGGCGAGCAGCCCGGTCGGGTGGAACTGCACCATCTCCATGTCGCGCAGCGGCAGCCCGGCGCGCAGAGCCATGGCGAGCCCGTCGCAGGACTTGTCCCCGGACGGCGTGTGGTACTTGTACATGGTCGGCCCGCCGCCGGTGGCGAGCAGCACGGCCTTGGCCCGCACCAGCTTCGGCTCGCCGGTGCGCATGTCGAGCATCAGCACGCCGGCCAGCCCCGATCCGTCCCGGGCCGGGATCAGCTCCAGGGCGCGGTGGTCCTCCAGGCGGCGCACGTCCCGGCGCCAGACCTGCTCGGACAGGCGGTTGATGATCTCGATCCCGGTGAGGTCGCCCTTGTGCACCGTCCGGTCGAAGGTCTGGCCCGCGAAGGCCTTCTGGTGGACGCTGCCGTCCGGGTTGCGGTCGAAGAAGCAGCCGAGCTCGGTCTCCAGCTCGCGGATCCGCACCTGCGCCTCGGTGACGAGCGTCCAGGCCAGTGCCTGATCGTTCAGCCACTTGCCACCCTCGATCGTGTCCATGAAGTGCCGCTCGACCGAGTCGCCCGGCGCCAGCGCCACGTTGTAGCCGCCCTGGACCATGCGGGTGCAGCCGCATTTCCCCAGCAGACCCTTCACCGCGACGGTGACGTCGAGGTCCGGTGCGACCTTCTTGGCGTGGAGCGCGGCGAACAGCCCGGCCCCGCCGGAGCCGAGGATCAGGATGTCGGTCTCGACCTGTTCGGGGCTCATCGGGCGTCCTCGAGGGAGGCGATGACGGCGTCGCGCCGGGCGGCCACGTCGCGCTGCACGTCGGCGAAGAGCGAGCCGCCGTGCGAATCCATGCCGACCAGCAGCGGCCCGAAATCGCGGATCGCGAATTGCCACAGGCTCTCGGGATGGAGATCGTCGAGGTCGACGTCCACGATGGTCTCGATCCAGGTGGTCTCCAGCGCCGCCGCGCCGCCGACGATCGCCAGGTAGGCGCCGCCGCGCCGCGCGAAGGCGTCGAGGGTCGCCGGCCCCATGCCGCCCTTGCCGACGATGAGGCGCACGCCCTCGCGCTCCATCAGCGCGTCGGTGAAGCGCTCCATGCGCATCGACGTGGTGGTACCGATGCAGAACGGCGCGAAGCCGACCGGCGCCTCGTTGGAGACCGGGACGCGGTGGACGTTCGGCGCGGTGTGGATCACCGCGTGGCCGTCGAGGTCGAGCCGGGTGCGGCGGTCCCGGTCGAACATGTGGATCAGGGTCGCGTCGCGGATGCCGAACAGCCAGCGCCGCAGGGTGACGGTGTCGCCGATCCGGAGCGCCCGGATCTCGGCCTCAGTGGCCGGCATGTCGAGGACGTGGTGGGCCACGGTCTGCTCCTCAATCGAACGCGATGCCGCCGGGCGTGAGCGTCGCGCGGGCGCGGCGGGCCGAGTGGCACTGGATGTTCACGGCGACCGGGTTCTGGGTGATGTGGGTCGCGGCGAGTTCGACATGGACGGCGAAGCTCGTGGACCGGCCCCCGAGCCCCTGCGGGCCGATGCCGAGTTCGTTCACGGCCCGCGACAGCTCGGCCTCGATCCGGGCGCCTTCGGGATCGGAGCAGACCGAGCGCAGCGGCCGGGTCGCCGCCACCTTGGCGAGGTGCATGCACAGGTCGGAGGTGCCCCCGAGCCCGACGCCCACGATGGTCGGCGGGCAGACCCGGCCGCCGAGCTCGATCACCCGGTCGATGACGAAGCGCTTGGCCGCGCCGATCCCGTCCGAGGGCAGCAGCATCTGCAGGAACGAGCCGTTCTCGGAGCCCGAGCCCTTCGGGATCATCTCCACCGCCACGGTCTCGGGCCGGTCGTCGAAGTCGACGTGGATGATCGGCACGCGGATGCCGCAGGAGGTCTGCGCGTTCGTGCGGGTGATCGGGTGGACCACCGAGGAGCGCAGGGAGAAGTCCTTGGTCGCCCGCTCGCAGCCGCGCCGGATCGCGGCCTTGAGTGCAGCGCCGTCGAACCGCACGTCGGCGCCGATCACGACGTTGTAGATCGGGATGCCGGTATCCTGGCAGAGGATATTCTTCGTGCGCTCCGCGACCGCGACGTTCTCCACCATCGTGTCGAGGATGGCTCGGCCGGTGGCGCTGGTCTCGGCCCGCTGCAGGTCTGCGAAGCCCGCCTTGATGTCGGGCGGCAGGATCTTCAGGGCGCGGACGTAGAGGTCGCGGCAGACCTCCTCGAATTCGCGGATGTCGAGGTCCATGGCGGGTCTCCGCTGGTGACGGTCGGGGGATCAGGCCCCGCTGAGGAGGAACAGCAGGCCGACCGCGAAGGCGGCCGCGAGACAGCCCGCCACGACGCCGGCATCGCGCTCGCGGAAGCGCAGCCACTCGATGGCGAGCACGCGCAACCCCAGCGCCATGTGGACGGCGAGCGCGCAGACGAGGCCCCATTCGGCCGTGCGGACGAGGCCGTTATGGGTGAGGCCGAGGAAGCTCTCCAGCCGGTCGGCACCTTGGAGCGCGGTGCCGAGCGCGATGAAGTGCATCGGCAGGAACAGCGCCAGGGCGATCCCCGAGAGCCGGTGGATCAGCGCGGCGGCGAAGCCGGGCCGGCGCAGGGACGCGCGGGTGATGCCGGCCCGCCCGGCCGTGCCCGGGGCGGTCCTCATGCCGCGTACACCGCGAGTGCCGCCCGCAGGCCCAGCCCGGCGAGCAGGGCCGAGAGGGCGATCATGGCGACGTCGAGGGAGCGGCCGCGCCAGCCGGTCCACTCGCGCAGGACGCTGCGCAGGCCGATCGGCGCGTGGATCGCGGCCGCCAGAACGAAGACCGCGTAGAACAGCAGGAAGGCGAGGTTGCCCTGCGTCCGGCCCAGGATCTCGCCGGCCGTGAGCCCGCCGCGCACCGCGTAGAGGATCGTGCCGAGATGGACCGCGACCGTGACCGCCAGGATCGCCGCGGTGCCGCGCTGGGCGAGGTACAGGAGCGGGCTCATCCGCGCCTCCAGAACCGGCGCAGCGCCGCCTTGCCGGTCTCGCGCTTCAGGCCCGCGATCGAGAAGGTCGGGCTCAGGCCCTTCGGGCAATGCTCGGTGCAGCTCATGTGGCTGTGGCAGGAATGGCAGCCGGCATCGCCCGCCACCGCGGCGAGCCGATCCCGGTCGCGGTCGCGCACGTCGTTGACCAGCGTCCAGGCCCGGTTGAGGGCCGCGGGCCCGAGATAGTCGGGGTTCCACGTCACCAGATCGCAGGCGGCGTAGCAGACGCCGCAATTGATGCACTCGATGCCGGCATCGACCTCCCGGCGCGCGGCGGATTCCGGTTCCACGACCGCGAAATCCTCGGGCGGGTTCTCGCCCGGCTCGAAGAAGCCGTGGGCCCGGCGCCACTTCTCGAAGAAGGGCTCCATGTCGACCGCGAGGTCCTTCACCACCGGCAGGTTGCGCAGGGGCTCCAGCAGAAGCTCTCCGTCGGGCGCCACGGCGGCGACCCGGGTCCGGCAGGTCCAGCGCGGGCGCCCGTTCACCGTCATGCCGCAGGAGCCGCACATGCCGACCCGGCAGGCGAACCGGTAGGCGAGGGTCGGGTCCTGGTCGCGCTGGATCTCGGTGACGACGTCGAGCACCGTCTGGTTGGCCCGGCGCGGCACCGCGTAGTCCGCGACGGTCTCGCCGCGCCGGACATGCACCCGCAGCGTCTCGCCTGCGCCCGGGTCGACGGCCGCGTGGCCGACGGGAGCCGTCACCGGTTGGCCTCCTTCGGAGCGCCGGCAGCGTTCGGATCGGGGAAGAACAGCTCGCTCTCGCTGTCGGCCTTGGCCGAGACCAGCCCGGCCCGGTTCATGTACGCGAGGTAGGCGAGCATCCGCTCGGGCTTGGTGGTCCAGGCGTTCTGCGGCGCGCGGATGATGGCCACGGCCTCCTCGGGCGAGATCTTCGCCCCCTCGGCCTTGATCCACAGGGCGGCGGCCCGGGCCGGATCGTCGCGGATCAGCGCGAGGCTCTCCTCCAGCGCCGCCCGGAAGGCCGCCGTGACCTTGGGGTTCTCGGTGACGAAGCGGTTGGTCGCCCAGACGAGGTTGAAGGTGTGGGGGCCGCCCATCACGTCGTAGCTGTCGAGCACCTTGCGGGCGCGCGGGTCCTTCAGCTCCATCTCCTGGAAGGGCGGCGAGCCGAAATGGGCCGTGATCTCGGAGCGGCCGCCCATCATGGCGGTCTGCGCGTCCGGGTGCCCCATCGAGACGGTGAGCGGGTCGAGCTTGGCCTGCTGGCCCGGCCCGAAGGCCTTCTCGGCGGCCATCTGCAGGGTGATGGCCTGGATCGAGGTTTTCGCGGTCGGCAGGGCGATCTTGTCCTGGGGGCCGAAATCCGTGATCGCCTTCACCGCCGGGTTGATGGTGACCAGCCAGAGCGGCATCGCGTTCAGCGCCGCCACGCCCTTGACCTTGAGATTGCCCTGCGTCCGGCCCCAGATCGTCAGGAACGGGCCGACGCCGCCGGAGGCGAGGTCGAGGTTGCCGGAGAGCAGGGCCTCGTTCATCCCCGAGCCGCCGGTGAAGCGCAGCCACTCGGCCTTGACGTCGAGCCCGCGCTGCTTGGCCTGCTTCTCGAGCAGGCCCTCCTCCTCCATCACGGTGAGCGGCAGGTAGGAGATCCCGAACTGCTTGGCGAGCCGCACGGTCGAGACCTCGGCCCGGGCGGCGCCGAGCGCCCCCCATAGGACCGCGACCGTCCCGACGAGCCGGATGATGCTCCGTGCCGTCATGGCGCTCCTCACCTGTCCGCGCGCCGATCTTGCGAAGTCCGCGACCTCGTCGGCGTCGGATCGAGGATACGCCCCCGGGGAGGTCTGTCAATATTCATGTGTCATATATATGACCTGAGTACTGGGTCCTCGGTGGCTGCACCGAGGCGCCCCGTGCGCGAAGGGACCAGCGGCGGATGGGCGGAGGGCGACCGGCTCTCGCCCTCGCTCTCATCGCGATGATCGTCGACATGGCACGCGTCAGAGTCGGCCCTTGTCTCGGGCTACCCGCCCCGCTGCGGGCGTCGGCACAGATTTAAGGTCATTTATAAGACTTGCGCGCAGGCGCGCCGCCGCCGGCCGCCGCGACGTTGCTCACGCGAGGGCCGGCCGGAATGCGGCCCGCGGCCGGCACCGCGCAACCCGACCCGCGGCGGAAGCCGGATCCGCCCGCGTCAGTCTTCCAGTGGCCGAAACCCGCTCGATGCGGGCTCCGCCGCCACGGCGCAGGTGTGGTCCTGCACGACCTCGCCGTTGGAGGCCTTGCCGAAGCGGCTGGTCACCAGACCGTCCAAGAGCACGAAGCCCGGCTTCGCGCCCGGAAACTCGGCGCCCACGACAGCCAGGGCGTGCTCGCCCATGGCCGAGCGCGCCCCGTCGTCGCGCGCCAGCAGGTCGAACGGGTCCGCGGTGCCGAGATCCTCGCCGAGCACGCGCATCGCCCTGTACGGGCGACCCACCAGCGGCTCCGCGAGAGGTGCCCAGCGATCCCCGATCGTGGGTGCGAGGCGGCGGAGGGTGTCGCGGACATCACGGCGGACGCAGTCGATGTGGATGTGCAGCTGCCCCTGAGTCCGCCGCAGCCGCGAATTCACCGCGAGACTGACGTCGCGCCGGTCGAGCGGATGGCCGAGACGCTCCTCCACGAAGGTTCGGGCGCGCCACGCCTTGGCGAAGTAGTTCGTCGTGCCGGGCTGGAGGAGCACGGGGCTCTCGATGCCGGTGATGCGCGCCGTCGGGATCAGGAGGAACTGCGCCCGCCCGCGAAGGTCTTTGAGGATGGCGTATCCCTTCTCGACCCCGCCCTCCAGGTCGACCAGGCTGCACGGTGCGGGGCCCTGTCCGCGCAACGCGTGGGGGACGCACGCGCCGTGCACGATCGCCCACAGGGCTCCGCCTTTCCCGAGGAGGTTGGGCACGAGGGCGACGGCCAGCCAGACGGCCGTCGCCGCGAGGACGAGCAGGATGCCCAGCGATCGCCGCGACAGCCCGGTCCTCGCGCGCCCCGTCGAGCCGCGCGGTGACACGGTGCCCGGCCGGCCGCGGACGGCGTCACGCACCTGACGGGTGAGCCCGACCGCGGCTCTGCGCAAATCCATGACGTGACCCGGTAGCCCGTTGCCGCGAAGCGCCGGGGCCGCCGACGCCGGAACCGTCTTACAGATCGCCCGCCGCCTGAGCGATCTCTGTCCCGCTACGGATGCAACGCCGGACGGATCGTGCGGAACGCGGGCGCCGCCGTGGAGGCTGGCACCGGGCGCGGTGACGCGGCCGCGCTTTTCGCGCTCCGGAACCCGCGCGGCCCCTTCTCGGACACCTATCCGATGGGCCATGCCTTGAGAGGCCTCGTCATCGGCGCCGGACTGGGACATGCCTGTCCGCACCCCGATGCCGTCGGCGGCCGCAACCGATCCGGCGGCGCTCCGCCGGGAACGCGGCGCGAACGACAGGGGTGGGACGACGCGCGCGAGGACCTGCTCGACGCGCGCTCCGGGAGCCGGGAGCCCGGCGACCGCTGAGACAGACCGGACGGCCGGGGCAACCCGGGCCGCCCACGCGAGGAGACGACCATGACCGACGAACCGCACGGCTTCGACCGCGGCCTGACCAATTACGGTGACCGCGACTTCGCCCGCTACCTGCGCCGCTCCTTCGCGCGCTCGATGGGCATCTCGGTCGGCCTGCTGAACAAGCCGGTGGTCGGCATCGCCATGACGCCGTCGGGCTTCAACAACTGCCACCGGGGCATGCCGGAGCTCGTGGAGGCGGTCTCCCGCGGCGTGCTGGCGGCCGGCGCCCTGCCGCGGCCGTTCCCGACCGTGTCGCTCGGCGAGGTTTTCCTCAACCCGACCAGCATGATGTACCGCAACCTCATGGCCATGGACACCGAGGAGATGATCGGCGCCCAGCCGATGGACGCGGTGGTGCTGATCGGCGGCTGCGACAAGACCGTGCCGGCCCAGCTCATGGGCGCGGCCTCCGCCGACCTGCCGGCGATCCAGCTCGTCACCGGCCCGATGTCGACCGGCCGCCACCGGGGCCAGCGGCTCGGCGCCTGCACGGATTGCCGGGGCTTCTGGGCCAAGTACCGGGCCGGCACCGTCGACGCCGAGGAGATCGCCGAGGTCGAGGGTCGGCTCTCCGTCACGGCCGGCACCTGCGCGGTGATGGGCACGGCCTCGACCATGGCGTGCATCGCGGAGGCGCTCGGCATGTCGCTGCCGGGCACCGCCGCGATCCCGGCGGTGCATTCCGACCGGCTGGTGGCCGCCGAGGAGACCGGCCGCGCCGCCGTGCGGCTGATCGAGACGCGGATCCGGCCCTCCCAGGTGATCACGCAGAAGTCGGTCGAGAACGCGATCCGCGTGCTGATGGCGGTGTCGGGCTCGACCAACGCCATCGTGCACCTCACCGCCATCGCCGGGCGGCTCGGCATCCGGATCTCGCCCGAGCGCTTCAACCAGATCTCCGACGAGACGCCGGTGCTGGTCGACCTGAAGCCCGTGGGGCAGGGCTACATGGAGGATTTCCACGCCGCCGGCGGCATGGGCGCGCTCCTGCGCGAGCTGCGCCCGCTCCTCCATCTCGACACCGTGGACGTGGAGGGCCGGACGCTCGCCGAGCGCCTGGACGAGCCGGAGTCCTGGGTCGACCGCGCGGTCATCCGCACCGCGGCGGATCCCGTGTCGCCGGTCGGCGGCCTGGTGGCCCTGTCCGGCAGCCTCGCGCCCGACGGGGCGATCTTCAAGCGCGCGGCGGCGACGCCCGACCTGTTCGAGTCGGAGGGCCGGGCGGTGGTGTTCACCGGCCTGGAGGACCTGTCGGCGCGCATCGACGACCCCGCGCTCGACGTGGCGCCCGGTGACATCCTCGTCCTGCAGAATGCCGGCCCGCACGCGGCCGGCATGCCGGAGGCGGGCTACCTGCCGATCCCCAAGAAGCTGGCGCAGGCGGGCGTGAAGGACATGGTGCGCATCTCCGACGCGCGGATGTCGGGCACGGCCTTCGGGTCGATCGTCCTCCACGTGGCCCCGGAGGCCGCGGTGGGCGGACCGCTGGCCGCGGTGCGCGACGGCGACCGCATCCGCCTGTCGATCCGAGACAAGCGCGTCGATCTCCTGGTCGCGGAGGACGAGATCGCCCGCCGGCTCGCCGGCCACCGGCCGCCCCCGGCCCCGGCCCGGGGCTACAAGGCGCTCTACCGGCGCAGCGTCACGCAGGCCCCGGAAGGCTGTGACTTCGACTTCCTCGCCAAGGCGGAGGGCTGACGGCCCGCAACCCTCCGTCCGGACGCGCCGGACGGCCGTGACGGACACCGTCGATCCGAAAACCGCGGCCCGCCCGACCGCGGGCCGCGCGCCGTCGCGGCATCTGAGGCCATCGCATCGCCCGTGCCTGTCCCGGCGGTGAGGCGGCCCGAGCCGGGGTGCCGCCTCGGACCGGCTCAGCCCGGGATCGTGGAGCGCGCCGCCTCGAGCAGTTCCCCGGCCAGGGCCTCGTCGTCGACGCCCCGGGCCAGCACCACCGCCCCCACCATGGTCGACAGCGCGATCAGGGCGCGCTGCCGGCGGCGTTCCTTCGACGCTCTGGGCAGCCTGTCCGCGATGAGACCGGCGAGCCCCTTGACCCCCTGGGTGAACCGCGCCCGCAGGGCGCTTCCGGGCGGCTCACGCCCGACGTCGTTCACCAGCGCCGCGACGGGGCAGCCTCTCCCCGGCGTGCGGACATGCCCCAAGGAGAGGTAATTCTCGATGAAGGCGTCGAGGTTGGCCCGGTACTCGGCGCTGATCGCCGCGTCGAACGCCTCCGCAGCGAGGGCATCCTTGCTGGCGAACTGACCGTAGAAGCCGCCATGGGTCAGGCCCGCGGCCGCCATGATGTCGACGACGCCGATACCGTGCAGGCCGCGCTCCCGGAACAGGGCCGAGGCGACCTCGACCACGCGCTGGCGGTTCAGCTTGGCTTGCTCCTGCGAGACCCTCGGCATCGTACCGTCCTCCGCTCCGCCTCCTCACATAGATGCGAGATGTCATTTATTGAAGGGACGGCGAGCCGCGGATGCCCGAGGCCGGGCGGAGAGCGGCGTCGCGGTCGCGCCGCGGCGGCCGTTCAGGGCTGCCGACCGGCCCGGGCGAGGGGGCGAAGCGCGGGCCGGTCGACGCACCGCGCGCCCGGGACCCGAGCGCGCGATCGCGGGATGCCCCGAGCGGGGCATCGGTGGGGGGCGGCCGGGTCAGGGCTCGGCCGGCACGGGCACCGGTGCGGGGCCGGGTGCGGTCCGCGGCGCGTGCGCGTCCCGCGCCACCCGGAACCAGAGGGCGTAGAGTGCCGGCAGGAACAGCAGGGTCAGCAGGGTCCCGACGCCGACGCCGCCGATGAGCACGTAGGCCAGCGCCCCCCAGAACACCGAGTGGGTCAGCGGGACGAAGGCGAGCATCGCGGCAGCGGCCGTCAGGATCACCGGTCGGGCCCGCCGCACCGTCGACTCGACGATGGCCTCGTAGTCCGACAGGCCCGCCGCGCGGTCGTGGTGGATCTGGTCCACCAGGATCAGCGTGTTGCGCATCAGGATGCCGGACAGCGCGATCAGGCCGAGGATCGCGTTGAAGCCGAAGGGCTGGTGGAAGACGAGCAGCGTCGGGACCGCCCCGACGAGGCCGAGCGGCGCGGTCGCGAACACCATGAACATCGTGGTGAACGAGCGGACCTGCAGCATGATGACCGTCAGGGTCACGATCAGCATCAGCGGGAAGACCGTGACGAGCGCCTTCATCGCCTTCTCGCTCTCCTCCACCGAGCCGGCCGTGTCGATGCGGTAGCCGGGCGGCAGCCTCGCCTTGATGGCCGCGAGTTCGGGGACGATCTGCGCGTGGATGTCCGGCGGCTGCTTGCCGTCGATCACGTCGCCCTGCACGCGGATGTAGGTCTCGCGGTTGTAGCGCTTGAGCACCGCGTCCTCGTTGCGGCTCTCCAGGTGCGCGACCTGGGAGAGCGGCACCTGCCGCCCGTCCCGCGTGGCCAGCGTCAGGTCGCCGATGTCGCCGAGCGAGCGGCGCTCGGGGCCGGGGCTGCGCAGGAGCACGTCCACGGAGCGGAGGTTCTCGCGGACCTGGGTCGCCGGCGTCCCGTTGAGGTAGCTCTGCAGCTGCTGGCCGGCCTCCTTCGGCGTCAGGCCGATCAGGCGCAGGCGCTCCTGGTCGAGGGCGAGGTGCAGGGTCGGCGTCCTGTCGCCCCAGTCGAGGTGGACGAGGCGCATGTTGGGGTTGGCCATCATGACGTCGCGCACCTCCGCGGCGATGCCCCGGATGACGGTGAGGTCGGGCCCGACCACCCGGAAGGCGACGGGGAAGCGCACCGGCGGCCCGAACACGATCTGCAGCACCCGCACCCGCGCCTCGGGGAAGCGGCCGTCGTCCACGAGCTTGCGCACCTTGCCGCGCAGCACGTCGCGGGCGTGGGAATCCGCGGTCTGGACGACGATCTGCGCGAAGGCGGGGTCCGGCAGCTCCGGGTCGAACGAGAGCACGAAGCGCGGCATGCCCTGGCCGATATAGCTCGTGATCTCGCCCGCCTCGGGCAGCGCGCGCACGGCCGCCTCGACCTTCCGGACGCTGGCCTCGGTGGTCGCGAAGGCGGACCCGGTCGGCAGCGTCACCTCGACGATGAGCTCGGAGCGCTCCGAGTTCGGGAAGAACTGCTTCTCGACCTTGCCCATGCCGACCGCGGCCGCCGCGAACAGCGCCACGGTGATGCCGGCGGCCATCCACTTGTGGTCGACCGAGAGCCGCACGACCCGGCGCAGGCGCTGGTAGTTCCGCGTGGCGTAGATCGCGGCGTGCCCGCCCTCGACCTTCTTGATGTCGGGCAGGAGCTTGACGCCGAGGTAGGGCGTGAAGGTCACGGCCACGATCCACGAGACGATCAGCGAGAAGGCCACCACCCAGAAGATGTTGCCGGCATACTCGCCCGCCGTGGAGGCGGCGAAGCCCACCGGCAGGAAGCCCGCGATGGTGACGAGCGTGCCGGTCAGCATCGGCGCGGCGGTGGCGCTCCAGGCATGGGTCGCCGCCGAGACCCGGTCGGCGCCCTCCTCCATGCGCACCACCATCATCTCGATGGCGATGATGGCGTCGTCGACGAGGAGGCCCAGTGAGATGATGAGCGCGCCGAGCGTGATGCGGTCGAAGTCGCGGCCGGTGATCATCATCACCACGAACACGGCCGAGAGGGTGAGCGGCACCGCCAGCGCCACCACGATGCCGACCCGGAAGCCGAGCGCCACGAGGCTGACGAAGATCACCACCGAGAGCGCTGTGAAGAACTTCACCATGAACTCGTGGATGGCGTCGTCGATCACCCTCGCCTGGTCGGTGATCTTCGTGAAGGTGATGCCGGTCGGGAGATCGCGATGGATCGCGACCTCCTCGGCGTTCAGCGCCTCGCCCAGGCTCAGTCCGTTGAAGCCCGGCTTCATCACGAGGCCGAGCACCAGGGCCGGCGCGCCGTCGTTGCGGATCGCGAAGGTCTTCGGGTCCTCGTAGCCGCGTTTCACCTCGGCGATGTCGCCGAGCTTGAGGCTGCGGTCGCCGGCCGCCACCGGCAGGTCGCGGATCGCGTCGAGGCCGTCGATGGCGCCGTCGAGGCGCAGGTAGACCCGCGGGCCGTCGGCCTCGACGAAGCCGGCCGGCGTCACGTCGTTCTGGTTGGCGAGCGCCGCCAGCAGCTGCTGGCCGGTGATGCCCAGGGTCGCGAGGCGCTGGTAGGAGACCTCGACGAAGATCTTCTGCGCCTGCTCGCCGAGGATGTTGATCTTCTCGACGCCGGGCACGCGCAGCAGCCGCTGGCGCAGGTCCTCGGCGCGGAGCACGAGATGCCGGTGCGGCAGCCCCTGGGCCTGGAGCGCGTAGAGGGCGAAGTAGACGTCCGAGAACTCGTCGTTGAACAGCGGCCCGAGCACGCCGCGCGGCAGGCCGGAGGCCTGGTCGGAGAGCTTCTTGCGCGCCTGGTAGAATTCCGACTGGAGCCGGGCCGGCGGCATGCTGTCCTTGAAGAAGACCTTCATCAGCGTCAGGCCGGGGCGGACGGTCGTCTCGACGCGGTCGTAGTAGACGAGCTCCTGGAGCCGCTTCTCCAGCGGGTCGGCGACCTGCCGCTGCATCTCGTCGGTGGTCGCGCCGGGCCAGGCGGCCGAGACCGCCATGGTCTTGACCGTGAAGGTCGGGTCCTCGGCGCGCCCGAGCTTCTCGAAGGCGAAGATCCCGGCCGCGGTGACGGCGAGCAGGAGGAACAGCGTGACGGCGCGCTCGCGCACCGCCAGGGCCGAGAGGTTGAAGCCGGAGGCGTTCATCGGCCGGCCTCCACGACGCTGGCGTCGGCCTGACGGACCTTCTCGCCCGCTCTCAGCAGATGGGCGCCGAGCGCGACGATCCGGTCACCGGGCGTCAGGCCCGAGGCGACTTCCGCGGTCTCCTCCGACAGGCGCGCGACGGTGACGGGCTGCGCCGCGACGGTCTGGGTCTCGGCGTCGTAGCGCCAGACGGCCGAGCCGCCGCCCTGGTCGAACAGGGCCCCCAGCGGCACGGACACCGAAGCCCGCGCCTGCCCCTGGGCAGGGATCAGCTGGAGCGTCACGGTCGCCCCGAGGGGCGCGGTCTCGCCCCCGCCCGACAGGATGTAGCGGGCGCGGTAGGTGCGGGTCGCCGGATCGGCCGTGGCCGACAATTCCCGGAGCTTGGCCGGGTAGGTCGTCTCGCCCTCGGCGTAGAGGGTGGCCGACGCCGTGCCCTTCGCGCGTTGCCGGCTCCCCTCCGGCAGGAACACCTCCGCCTCGCGCGCGCCGTCGCGGGCGAGCTTCACCACCGTCTGCCCGGCGGCGACGACCTGGCCCGGCTCGGTCGGCACCTCCATCACGACCCCGTCGGCATCGGCCTGGAGCTCGGAGTAGCCGGCCTGGTTGGCGATCTGGCTCGCCTGCGCCTCGGCGTTGGCGAACTGGGCGATGGCCGCGTCGGCGGCCGCCTTGTTCTGGTCGTAGGTCTGCTTGGAGGTCCACCCGTCGCCGACGAGCTTGCGGCTGCGCTCCTCGTCGGCCCTGGCCTTGATCATCTGCGCGCGGGCCGCCTCGACCGAGGCGCGGGCCGCGTTGAGCGCCAGGGTGAAGTCGGTCCGGTCGAGCCGCATCAGGGGCTGGCCGAGGCGCACGTGGTCGCCCGGGTCGACGAGGCGCTCGAAGATCTTGCCGCCGACCCGGAAGCCGAGGTTGCTCTCGGTGCGCGCCCGGATCACGCCGGTGTAGCGCGCCACCGCCGCCGAGGCCGGCGCGACCGCGACGGTCTGCACCAGCGGCGGCTCCGGCGTGACGGCGGTCTCGGCCGGCGAGCATGCCGCGAGTGCCAAGCCGGCGAACCCGATCACCCATCGCGCGTCCATCACCGAGCCCCGTCGCAGCCGATCGCCCAAAAGAATTATGACCATCATTTATTCTGGCGCGATACCGCGGTCAATGGCGGCCGCGCCCGGCGTCGGCCGAGGACTCACGCGCGCCGTCCCCTCCGGCTCCGATCCGGAGGCCGTCCGATCCCCCTTGAAGAGAGCGGGGTCTGCCGGCATCTCACGATCATGCCCGATGTCGCGCTCGACGAAGCCAGCCTCGCCCGCTTTCTCGATGCCTTCTACGGGCGCGTGCGCGGCGATGCGCTGATCGGACCCGTCTTCGCGGCCGCGATCCCCGACCCGGACTGGCCGCGGCACATGGAGACCGTCCGGGCGTTCTGGTCCTCGGTCCTCTTCAAGTCAGGCCGGTACAAGGGCAACCCGTTCGGCAAGCATCTCGCGCTGGGCCGCCTCGAGCCCGAGCACTTCGCGCGGTGGCTCGACCTGTTCGGGGAGACGGCCTCCGCCCATTTCCCGCCCGAACCTGCCGCCCTCCTGATCGAGCGCGCGCACCGCATCGGCGACAGCCTGAAGGCGGGCCTGTTCTTCCGGCCAGACGTGCTGCCCGTGCCCGCGGCGGGATCGGCCGCGCCGTGACCCGCGGGGAAGGCGCACGCGTGAGACGCGCGCGGAGCCGCGACCGGCGGGACGGCCCGAGATCCCGGGGGGCGGGTCCGGAGCCCTCAGAGCGCGGCCGGACTCGTGCGCGCCCGACGACAGTGGATCAGCCACAGCACGATCGCCACGTTGACGGCGTTCCAGGCCAGCCCGTTGACGAACGCCGCACGGTAGGAGCCGGTGGCGTCGAAGATCGCCCCCGTGAGCCAGCCGCCGAGCGCCATGCCGGCCAGCGTCGCCATCAGCACCGCACCGATCCGCGCCCCGGCCTCCTCGGCCGGGAGGTACTCGCGCACGATGATCGCGTAGGCCGGCACGATGCCGCCCTGGAACAGGCCGAACAGGGCCGAGATCACGTAGAGCGAGGTCAGGTCGTCGAACGCGAGGTAGAGCGCGAGCGCCGCCGCCTGCAGCAGCGCACCGGCCAGCAGCGTCGCGAGACCGCCGATCCGGTCGGCGACGAAGCCCGACGCGACCCGGCTGACGATGCCGAAACCGAGCATCAGCGACAGCATCTGCGCGCCGCGGGCGACGCCGTACCCGAGATCGCTGCAGTACGCCACGATGTGGACCTGCGGCATCGCCATCGCCACGCAGCACGCGGTGCCGGCCACGACGAGGAGGCCCTGCAGCGCCGCGGGCGACAGCGTCGTCACAGCCTGAGGACCGGCCGCGCGCGTCGCCGAAGCCCGTGGCGGTCGGCCCCGCATCGCCAGCGCGAGGGGCAGCATGGCGACGAGGCAGAACAGGCCGATGCCGGCCTGCGTCGCGCGCCAGCCGTACGCGTGGACCGCGCGCTCCACCACCGGTGGCCAGAGCGTGCCCGCGAGGTAATTGCCGGACGCGCACAGCGCGACGGCGAGCCCTCGCCGGCGCGAGAACCAGCGCGACACGTCGGCCATCAGCGGTCCGAAGGCGACCGAGCTGCCGAGCGCCCCGACGAGCACGCCGTGCACGAGGGCGAACTGCCAGAGGTTCGTCGCGAGGGCGCTGAGCCCGTAGCCGAGGGCCAGGCAGACGGTGCCGAGGACCAGCGGGAGCACGATGCCGATGCGGTCCGCGAGCCGGCCCATCAGAAGGCCGCCGACCGCGAAGCCGACCATCGTGAGGGTGTAGGGCAGGGCGGCCGCCGCCCGATCGACCCCGAACTCGGCCTGAACCGCGGGCAGCACGACGACGACCGACCACATGCCGACGCCCCCGACCGTGCCGAGCGCCGTCGCCGCGGCGAGCCGACGCCAGGCGCGGCCCGAATCGGCAATCCCATCCTCAGCCATTCCGGCGCATATCGATCTCCGTCCGTGCGGCGCGTTTCACACGAATGCGCCTTCGTCGCCAGCACCGGGCCCGCCCGTCGGCGCGGGGCTTCGGGACACCGCTCGCTCGCCGACGCGCGCCTCACCCGGCCCTGCCGCGGCGCGCGATCGGTGCTAGAGGTGCCGCCGCGCTCGCCGGCGATGCCGGCTCGGGCCGGGGCGACCATCGGTCGGCCGATGTCGGGCCTCGATGGCGCCCGTCCACCGACCACCCGTACGAGAGGGCTGACGCCACGATGCGAACGATCGTTTATGCCGATGGCGGTTGCGACCCGAACCCCGGGCCGGGGGGGTGGGGCGTCGTCATCGCGGCCCCGGACGGCACGATCGAGCTGTGCGGCGGGGAGCCCGGCACCACGACCAACAACCGGATGGAACTGACGGCCGCGATCAAGGGCCTCGAGCATTTCCCCGCCGGGGCCGCGATCGAGATGCGGTGCGACAGCCAGTACGTCGTCAAGTCGGTGACCGAGTGGATGCGCGGCTGGAAGGCGCGGGGTTGGCGCTCGACGACGGGTGACGTGAAGAACGTCGATCTCATGAAGCGCCTCGACGAACTGAACGCGGCCCGCGACGTGAAGTGGACCTGGGTCCGGGGGCATGCCGGCGACCGCCTCAACGAGCGTGCCGACGCGCTCGTCCACAGGGGGCGTCGCGAAGCAAAGCTCGGCAAGCTCGAGTCGCGGAGCAGCGCCGCGCCCGTACCGGCCCCGACCGCCGCACCGGCGCCGTCGAGCCGGGGCGCCGACCTGAGGATCGACCTCGCGCTCGGCCTCCAGGTCGCTCGGGCCGCGAAGGCGGCGGGTGTCACGCCCGACGCACTCGTCGACGATGCGATCCGCTTCTACCTGGAGATCGGGCCGAGCGAGGTCGCACGCCTGCGATCAGGCCGGGCCTAGCGGGCGAGGCCGCGCGCGGCGACGCCGGGTCGCCGTTCCGCGATCTCCGGGACGGGGCTCGGCCTACTCGCAGACCTCGATCCGCCGAACGTGCTCGTACCCGTACGGGTCGATGTACGCGCGGCGCTCGAAGTGGCAGGCGCCGTACGGGTCGGGCGCGGCGTAGACGGGGCGACCCGGGTAGTACCCGCTGTTGGCGGACGCGATGGCGCTGCCGGCCACGACGCCGCCGAGGATGCCCAGCGCCACGGCACCGCCGACGCCGATGCCGCGCGCCTGAGCGGCCGGCGGGGTGGCGCAGAGTGCCAGAGCGACCAGCGCGGCCGCAGCGCCGGTCCGCAGAAACGTTTGACGCATGGTGTCCTCCCATTCCTCGATGCGGACACCATGAGCCCGCGACCGCCGGATCTCGGTGCTGATCGGCACCCCGAGTTCAGGGCCCGCCGCGCGACGCGGTGCCGAGCAATCCCGCGCTGTCATCGATCCTGTTCGGAGCTGTGGTAGCTACCCGGACCGGCCGCGCGGCCTTGGATCGCGCGGCGCTCGTGAACGGGACCGCCATGCGCTTCTCTGCCCTCGTCGTCGGTTTGTGCCTGACCTCCTTCCCGATCGGTGCGGCACTGGCACAACCGGCCCCGAAGCCCGCGCCCACGACCGCGCCGGATCCGGCCCTGCTGAAGGTTGCCCGGGAGACCGTCGCGCAGATGCAGGGTGATCGCGCCGCGACGCTCGGCTCGATGGCGGCCCCCATGATCGGCATGATGCAGCAGATCGGGATCAAGGACCCCCCAAAGGCGCAGGTGCTGGTGCAGGAGGTCGTCATGCCGACGCTCACGGCGCACTACGACGAGCTGCTCGACATCCAGGCGCGCGGTTTCGCCACCGTGCTGAACAAGGACGAGTTGCAGGCCATCGCCGCCTTCTACGCGACCCCCGCCGGGAAGCGCCTCGCGGCGGCCCAGCCGCAGCTCGCTCAGATCCAGCTCGCGGGCATGCAGCAATGGATCCAGTCGGTGATGCCCGAGATGCAGGGCAAGCTGACGACGGCCATCCAGGCCCACGGCTGGGCGCCGGGCGGATCGGCGAAGCCGCGTTGAGCCTCCCCGGGCCGCGACGCCTTCCGAGCGGAGCGGCACCCTGCTTCGAAGGCGTCGATAGGCCGGACACGATGCGGGGCGCCGGGACAGCGTGCCCGGACGCTCGGTCAGCGCGGCGGGCCTGAACGGTCAGCCGATGGCCCAGAACAGCGGCAGCGCGCCCGCGAGGAACAGGGCCGAGGAGACGAGCACGGCGAGGCGCTAGCGATGGTGCAGGACGAAGGCGTGCGGGCTGGCGAACATGGCTGGGTCGGATCGGTGGTGAGGGCATCACGCTCGCTCCTGAACCTTGACGGATCGAGGGCGCTTCGCGCTGTCCACAGGTGATGGCCGATCTCTGTCGCTGCCGCGCCACATCCTTTTGGATGTGCTCGGGCGCACCTCCCGGACGGCTCTTCTGGCATATTGAATTCGGCAGGCCGTCTTTCCCCCCTCGGCGGCCCGATCCAGCGGCGCAGCGACCCCACGGGTCGCTGCGCCGTTGTCGTTGTGGCTCGGGCGCGGCGCGAGGCCCCCGGCCCGGTGCCGCGCTGGAACGCCTCGGCCGCGGCGACGCGCGATCCGCGAGGGATTCGGATCGGGAACCGCGACACCGTGAAGGTCCGGATCGGACCGGTGGTCGCCCGCCGTCAGGGCCCGATGCGCCGCACGGGCGGCGCATCCTCCCGGGTCTCCCGCCCTGAGGGCGTCCAGAGGATGGACCGGTCGACGGCGCGGATGTCGCGATGGCCGCACAGGGCCATCGTCATGTCGAGTTCCGTGCGGATGATCTCCAGGGAGCGGGCGACGCCGGCCTGGCCGTAGGCGCCGAGCCCGTAGAGGAAGGCGCGGCCGATGAACACGCCCTTCGCGCCCAGGGCGACGGCCTTCAGCACGTCCTGGCCCGAGCGGATCCCGCCGTCCATCAGCACCTCGACGCGCCGGCCGACCGCGTCCGCGATTCCGGGAAGCGCAGCGATGGACGAGGGGGCGCCGTCGAGCTGCCGCCCGCCATGGTTCGAGACGATGAGCGCGTCGGCCCCGGTCGCGGTCGCCCTCTCGGCATCCTCGACGTCCAGGATGCCCTTCAGGATCAGAGGGCCCTGCCACCGGTCGCGGATCCGCCGCACGTCGTCCCAGTCCAGGCGCGGGTCGAACTGGTCCGCCGTCCAGGCCGAGATGGAGCGGGTATCCCGCACGCCGTCCACGTGCCCCACGATGTTGCGGAAGGTCCGGCGCTGCGTGCGCAGCATGGACCAGCACCAGCGGGGCTTGGTCAGGAGATCGAGAACCGTGCCCGGCGTCAGCCGCGGCGGGGCCGACAGGCCGTTGCGGATGTCCTTGTGGCGCTGCCCGAGGATCTGGAGGTCCAGCGTCAGGACCAGAGCCGAGCAGCCTGCCGCCTTCGCGCGGTCGATGAGGCGATCGTTGAAGCTGCGGTCGCGCATGAAGTAGAGCTGAAACCAGAACGGCTTGCTGACGTTCTCCGCGACGTCCTCGATGCTGCAGATGCTCATCGTCGACAGCGTGAACGGCACCCCCGCCGCCTCCGCCGCCCGTGCCGCCAGGATCTCGCCGTCGGCGTGCTGCATGCCCGTGAGCCCCGTCGGCGCCAGGGCGACGGGCATCGCGACGGCCTGACCGGCCATCGTCGTGGCGAGGGTACGGTCGGTCATGTCGACCGCGACGCGCTGGCGGAGCTTGATGCCGGCGAACTCGGCCTCGTTCGCGCGGTAGGTCGACTCCGTCCACGAACCGGAATCGCAGTAATCGTAGAACATCCGCGGCACCCGCCGCTTGGCGACCCGCCGCAGATCCTCGACCGTCGTGATGATGGGCGCCATGGGAGGTTCGGCCTCGCGACTGGATGACGGGGCCGGTCGCGGTTGAGGCGGGCTCGCGCCCGCTCGTACGCCGCGCGCTTCAGGCCGCGATGCCCCGTGCTGGAAGCTCGACGGTGCAACGGTTCGCTGGAAAACGGAAGCGCCTCCTCGCCGAATGCGCCGGTCGCACCAGGCCTCTCCCGCGCGTACACCGATCCTATAGCGCCTGTTGCGCTCGCCCGCGCCGCAGAGGAACGCCGGATCTCTGCCTGAAAGTACACATTCCGGATCGCGCCTGTTCGGATCTTCGCGTTCCGAGCGCGCGTCAGGACAGAATGAATGCAGGCGGAGCCTCGTCGTCATCGTCTTCGCCTTCGCCGCACCGCAGCGAAAGCGGTCGAGTGACGATCCGAGAGCTTCTTCTCACCGAAGCTGAGCGTCGAAGGTTTGCAGGATAGACATCGGCGCGCGGAATAGGGACCATCGTCGCCAACGCCGGGCCCGAGCATCGGCGGTGGGACGGATACGCCAATGAGGACGACGCGCCGCGTTTTCTTGACGGGGGCCGCATCCGCAGTCGCGGGCGGCCTGGCGCCGGGGGTGATCCGCTCGGCCTGCGCTCAGGGCGCCGGGTCGACCGTCCGGATCGGCATGGTGCTCCCGGTGACGGGGCCCGGCGCGGATGCCGGCCGCTACGCGCTCGCCGGGGCCAAGATCGCCCTGGAGACGGTCAACAAGGCCGGCGGCGTGCTCGGCAAGCCCCTGGAGATCGTCACGGAGGACGATCAGACCACCAATCCCGGCGCGGTCTTCGCCTTCTCGAAACTGGCGTCGCAGGGCGACCTCGTCGGCTTCCTCGGCTCGATCCGCTCGACCCAGAACCACGCGATGGCGCCCGACATCCTGAAGACGGGGAAACCCGTCTGTTTCGGCGGCACCGACCCGGTCCTGACGCAGCTCGGCAATCCCTGGCTGTTCCGCTTCCGCCCCAACGACACCTTCTCGGCCCGGGTGATCGCCGAGCACGGCGTCAACGGGCTGGGCAAGAAGAAGTGGGCGATCATCCACTCCACCGACGCCTTCGGCACCAGCGGCGCCAAGGCGCTGACCGAGAGCCTCGCCAAGGGCGGTGCCACGGTCGCCCTCGACCAGGGCTACACCAACCAGAGCCAGGACTTCACGCCGGTCGTGCTGGCGATCCGTCAGTCGGGCGCCGACGTGATCGGCTCGTACTTCACCTTCGAGAACGACATCGGCATCTTCGCCCGGCAGCTGCGCCAGCTCGGCGTCACCGCGCCCTGGGTCGGCTCGCCCTCGATCACCAACGTCACCGCCCTGAAGCTCGCCGGGCCGTCCCTCTACGGCACCTACGGCGTGGCCGACTACGCCGAGGAGTCGGGCGACGCCGCGCGCGCCTACGGCAAGGCCTACCGGGCCGCGATGAAGATCGCGCCCGACAACCAGTCCTCGTGGACCTTCGACGCGGTCACCGTGCTGGCCAAGGCGATCAACGCGGCGGGCAAGACCGATCCGCAGGCGGTCCGCGAGGCGATCCTGGCGGTGCGCGGCCACGAGGGCGCCGAGGGAACCTACAACTTCGACAAGAACGGCGACGGCCTGCACGGCTACAACGTCGTGCGCAACGACAAGGGCAACATCGTCTTCGACCGGCGGATCGACTTCTACCAAGGGTGAGCCGGCCGACGTGTTCGGGGTGCGTGAACGACATCCGGAGAAGGAGGCGAGAGTGCGGACCGCATGGACCTGATCCTGCAGCTCCTCTTCACCGGGATCGGCATCGGCTCCGTCTACGCCCTGGTGGCGCTCGGCTTCGTGCTGATCTTCCGCGCCACCAACGTGGTGAACTTCGCGCAGGGCGAGTTCTCGATGGTGGCGGCCTTCCTGATGGTGGTCTTCGCCGTCGACCTCCAGTGGCCCTACTGGCTCTCCCTTCTCCTGACCCTCGGCGGGATGGCGCTGCTCGGCGCCCTGTTCAATCTCGGCGTCTACTACCCGCTGCGGCACCGCAGCTACCTGCCGGTGATCATCTCGACCATCGGCGCCTCGATCTTCCTGGCGAACACGACGCTCGCCCTCTACGGGCCGCAGCCGCAAGTGCTCCCGCCCGTCTTCGAGACGCAAGGGTTCCTGCTCGGGCCGGTCTTCCTCGACAGCCAGTACCTGCTGATCATCGCGGTGACGGCGGCCCTGGTGGCGTTCCAGTACTGGTTCTTCGAGCACACTCTGGTCGGCAAGAAGCTTCAGGCGACGTCCCAGGACAAGGAGATGGCCGCCCTCCTGGGCATCCCGGTGGCCGGGATGATCATGCTGACCTTCGTGTACAGCGCGGTGCTCGGCGGCATCGCCGGCATCCTGGTGGCGCCGGTGCTGTTCGTGTCGATCCAGATGGGGGCCACGATCGCCCTCAAGGCGTTCGCGGCGACGATCATCGGCGGCTTCGGCGATGTCACCGGGGCGATCATCGGCGGCCTCGCGCTCGGCATCATCGAGACCTTCGGGGCGGCCTACATCTCGGTCCCCTACAAGGACGCCTTCGCGTTCCTGGTGCTGGTGGTGTTCCTGGTCGTGCGCCCGCAGGGCCTGTTCGGCGAGCGCGTGGCGGAGAAGGCATGAGCGGTCGCCCCTCCACCGTCGCCGGCCCGGCCGCAGCGGCTCCCGCGCCCCCGCCGCGCCGCCTGCCCCTCGGGAGCCTCGCCTACGCGGTCCTGGCCGCCGCCCTGGTGACGCTGGCCGCCACGACGCCGCTCAGCGGCTACGCCCTCAACATCCTGATGCAGGCGGCGACCTACGCCATCGCGGTGATCGGCCTTACCGTGGTGCTCGGTCTGTGCGGGCAGATCAACCTCGCCCAGGCCGCCTTCTTCGGGATCGGTGCCTACGCGGTCGGGCTCGGAACGGTCGACGGGGGCCTGAACTTCTGGATCTGCCTGCTCACCGGCCTCGGTCTCGCGGTCGTGCTGGGCGCCGCGCTCGGCGCCTCCACGCTGCGGCTCGGCGGCCACTACCTCGCCATGGTGACGATCTCGTTCCAGCAGATCCTGACGCTGGTCCTCACCAACTGGATCCCCGTCACGCACGGGCCGGACGGTGTGCCGAACATCCGCCGCCCGGCCCTGTTCGCGGACGGGCAGAGCTACCTCGCCCTGTGCGTGCTCGTGCTGGCCGTCGTCGGCTGGCTCGTCTGGCACATGCCGCGGACGCGGCTCGGGCGCGCCATGCGGGCGGTGCGCGACAACGAGCTCGCGGCGGGGGTCTCGGGCATCGACATCTACCGCACCAAGGTCGCGGCCTTCGCGCTCGGGGCGCTGCTGGCGGGGCTCGGCGGCGGGCTGTTCGCCGGCAGCTTCACCTATATCAGCCCGGACCAGTTCGCCTTCGCCGAGTCGATCGTCTTCCTGACGATGGCGCTGCTCGGCGGCGTCGGCTCGCCGGTGGGCGCCGTCATCGGCACGGCCCTGCTGATCCTGATCCCGGAATGGCTCCGCTTCCTCAAGGAAATCCCCGGGCTCTACCTCGCGATCTACGGGCTCGCGGTGATCCTGATCGTGGTGTTCATGCCCGACGGGATCTGGGGCTTCCTCGGCGACCAGGTCCGGCGGCTGCGCCGGTCCCGCCCGGTCCCACCACCCGCCGCCGAACTGACCCTGAGCCAGGGCGAGCCCTCCGCCGCGCCGATGCTGGAGGTGTCGGACCTGTCCAAGCACTTCGGCGGCCTCAAGGCCGTGGACGCGGTGAGCTTCACGGTGGCGCGGGGCGGCATCCACGCGCTGATCGGCCCGAACGGTTCCGGCAAGACCACGACGCTGAACGTCCTGTCGGGCCTCTACAGCCCCACGGGCGGCACCGTGCGGCTGGCCGGGCAGGACGTCACGCGCCTGTCCCCGCACCGGCGGGCGGCGGCCGGGATCGGGCGCACCTTCCAGAACATCCGCCTGTTCCGCTCCATGAGCGCCCTCGAGAACGTGGTCATCGGCGCCGAGCGGCCCAACAACCCCTCGGGCGCCCGCGACCGGGCGAGCCTGGAGGCCCGCGCCCGGGCGGCGCTGGCCTTCGTGGGGCTGGAGGAGCGGGCGCAGGAGCCGATCTCCGGCTTCTCGTACGGCCACCAGCGCCTGATCGAGATCGCGCGGGCGCTGGCCGGCAACCCCGTGCTGCTCCTCCTCGACGAGCCCGCCGCGGGGCTCAATTCCAGCGAGAAGAACGCCCTCACGGTGCTCCTGCGCCGGATGGCCGCCAAGGGCCTGACCATCCTGATCATCGACCACGACATGACGCTGGTGAGCGACGTGGCCAGCCACGTCACCGTGCTGAACTTCGGCCGCCGCATCGCCGACGGCGTCACGGCGACCGTGCTGCGCGAGCCGGCGGTGATCCAGGCCTATCTCGGCGAGGACGCCGCCGCCGGTCCGGCGGCGAGCCTCAAGACCGACCTCGCCCCGGCGTGACCCCAGCGATGACGACGCCCGCCACGCCCCTCCTCGAGATCCGCGACCTCGTCGTCCGCTACGGCGAGATCGAGGCCGTGCGTGGCCTGTCCTTCTCGGTCGGCGCCGGGGAGGTGGTGACGCTGCTCGGGTCCAACGGCGCCGGCAAGTCGACGACCCTCAAGGCGATCTCCGGGCTGGTGCGGCCCGCCGCCGGCACGATTCTGCTGGAGGGGCGGCCGCTGGAGGGCCTGAAGCCCGAGGCGATCGTGCGGCTCGGCGTCGCCCACGTCCCCGAGGGGCGCCGGGTGTTCCCGGGGCTCACGGTGCGCGAGAACATCATGCTGGGCGCGTCCAACCGCGCCGGCCTCGGCAAGCGGGCGCTGCGCGACGAGGTCGAGGCGATGTTCGATCTCTTCCCGGACATCCGCCGGTTCGGCGACGCCCTGGGCTGGACGCTGTCGGGCGGCCAGCTCCAGATGGTGGCCCTCGCGCGCGGCCTGATGGCCAAGCCCCGCATCCTGCTCCTCGACGAGCCCTCGCTCGGCCTGGCCCCGGTGATCGTCCAGGCGGTGTTCGCGATCATCGCCGAGGTGCGCCGCCGCGGGACCACCGTGCTGCTGGTGGAGCAGAACGCCCGGATGGGGCTCTCGGTCGCCGATCGGGGCTACGTGCTGGAGACGGGCCGGCTCGTCCTGCAGGGCGCGCCCGACGCCCTGTGGGCCAACGACGAGATCCGGTCGGCCTATCTCGGCGGACGGACGAGGCCCGAACTCGCGGGCTGACCGCACCGGGCCTGGTCGGCGGCTTCGTCGCTCGCGCGGTGCGGCGCACGCCACCACCGCCGGACGGAGCGGTGTCCGCGACGCGGCGGTCCGGAAGCGGTCGGACGCGCCTCGGCCCGCGAGCCCGCCGGCGTCACGACCGGCGCGTCTCCGCGGCCGCCGGCGGTACGTCGCGACCGTGAGGCCCGAGGCCGCCGACCGTCCGGCGGCCTCGGCCCGATATGCCTACGCGTTCTGGGTGGCGGGCGCGCGCGCGGGCAGCACCCAGTTGGGCCTGATGAAGTGGCAGGTATATCCGTCGGGACGCCGCTCCAGGTAGTCCTGATGCTCCGGCTCGGCCTCCCAGAACGGGCCGGCCGGCGCCACTTCGGTCACGACCTTGCCCGGCCACAGGCCGGAAGCGTCGACGTCGGCGATGGTCTCCTCGGCGACGCGGCGCTGGCCCTCGTCGGTGTAGAAGATGGCCGAACGATAGCTCGGGCCCCTGTCGTTGCCCTGGCGGTTCGGCGTCGTCGGGTCGTGGATCTGAAAGAAGAATTCCAGCATGCGCCGGAAACTCGTCCGCGCCGGGTCGTAGATGATCTCGATGGCCTCGGCATGGGTGCCGTGGTTGCGGTAGGTCGCGTTCGGCACGTCGCCGCCCGTGTAGCCGACGCGGGTCGACACGACGCCCTCCTGGCGCCGGATGAGGTCCTGCATGCCCCAGAAGCAACCACCGGCCAGCACCGCCCTCTCGGTTTCCATCGTCGCTCCTCCTGAGCCGTTCCACTGATCGCGCAGATATAGGGATCCCGAGGCGCTTCGCTCTGCGGCCTCGTAGCTTGCCATGCCTGCGATGCCTGCACGAGCACGCGCGGGGTTCCGAGAAGACGTTCGCTGCCGGGCGAACGTCTCCGAAGCGGCCTGTCAGCTCCGCACGAGCGGCTTGTTGACCTTGAAATTCTTCCGTGCCGGTTCGGCCTTGCGGGGATCCGGCTTGTCGGCGAGGAGCCGCTTCACGCGCTCGTTGAAGTCCTCGGGCGTGACGCCCTGCGCTTTGCCGGTCTTGAGTTCGCGTGCCATGTCGGCCTCCGCTTCGTGGCCCAGAGCACGGGATTGCGCGGAGGGATCGCACGCATATGGGCACGCGGCGGCCGCGGCGCCACCGATGTCCGGCCAGGATCGCTGCGTGCACGCGATGGACCGGCGGGCCGGGATGGGTTACGGTGGCTGCGAGGTTGATGACCGGTTCGTAATAACGCTTCAGGACCCGGGGGCGGTACCCGGCGCCTCCACCAGAAGCATCTTGCCCCGGATACCGCGCGGGGACGAGGGCGAGCGTCCGGCGTTGCGGATCGCGCGCTGCCAGGGTGCTTCTGCTGGGGGTGAAACAGGTTCGACTGGGCGGTAAAGGGATCGCGAGTTCTGCCCTGCCTCGGCAGGGTAAGATGCGGCTTTCGGTAAGGACTCGACCGGCTCGGCGCGGGCAACCCTCGTTCCGGGCACCTGACCAAAACTCTAAATGCCAACGACAACGTCGGCATGGAGATGCGCCTCGCGGCGTAATCTTCCGGGGCGTGGGTACGCCTAGCAACAGAACCCGAGGCTTCGGCCTCGGGACCCGCCTTTATCGTCTGCCCGTTGTTCAGTTCGGGGTCGCGTCCGGGCAGATCGGAGACTTGCTTGAACGAGCCCGAACAGGGCAGCGCGGAGGCCGTCTACATCTCGGCCATGGTCGGCGAGATGATGCGGCGCGTCCTGGAGGACGCTCTCGCCGAACTCGCGAGAACCCGCGGTGCGGCCTTCCTGGAGATCTTCGTGGCGCGCGAGCTGGCTCGCTGCGCCGACCTGTTCCGCGAGCGGCCCGGCGACACGCCGGAGACGACGGACATGTTGCGGGCCTGGTTCGCCATGGAGGGCGGTGAGGCGCTGCGCGCCGTGGTCGATCGCGCCAGCGTCGAGGCGGCGCGCGACTGAGGCACTCCGCGGATGTGCCTGCCGCCGGGCGCGGGCCCGTCCAGGCGGTCCGCGCACGGCGACAGTCCCCGGCGAACTGCTCGCCATCTTCCTGGGCTAAGCTCCGTCTCAGGAAAGTTGAGACCGCGATCCCGGCCGAGGACAAGGGAATCGGGGTGACCGCCGGTGAAACCAGCCGAGCGCGGCAGGCCTTCCGTCATCCCTGATCTTGTACCCGCCACACCGTCGATCAGCGAGAACCCGATCTGCCTCCGCGGCCACGGAGCGCCCGCGCGCCTCGGCGACGGACAGGCTGCAACCTACACATCTGTCGCCGAGAAGCTGGCGCTCGCGCTCATCACGAGCTTGCCCGCTTCGTCGTAGGCTTGAGCGGTGAACGCGTTCACCTCGGTGCGATAGCCCTCATCGCGCAGGATGTCGGTCAGCAGCCGGCGAAGGGTGTCGCGCAGCGCGTCCCGACCGGAAAGTTGCACGCCTTCGTCGTCCTTGACCGTGATGTGATCGGATGTGACGATGAAATATCGCGGCATCGGGCTCTCCGCCGACTGGACATAGCAGCGCGCATCACGCGGTCACCGGCCGCCGAGCCCACAATCGTCTACGCTCGCACAAAGGCGGCGCGCGGGCACTCACCTGGATCAATCGCCGCGGCGCGGAACGACCGGCTCTCTCGGTGAAGAGATCGTTCGCTCCGGAGCGCCCTGTCCGCCGTGCCGGATTGACGGGAACCGTCATCCGAGGCGGCAGTTCTGTGCCGGTACCGACCTGTACAGCCCGCACCGGTCGCGGCGCGCGTGAGTTCCGTCAGGCTGTAGCCAAAATCATCCGTCCGCGATCGGAATTATAGTTCGCTAATCGAGTTGCCTAGTGCCGATACAAAACATATAGTGCCGCGTCGGCGGGGGAGCCAATGCCTGAAATGGCCGGTATCGGTGTCGCGCGCGCCCGCGTCGACCGACGGACTTGGTCCGTTCACGGAGCGGCCAAACGCAACTCGGCCATCATCCAGGCCGGTCTCGCCCGGATCGTCGAGGACGAGATCCTGCCGCGTCTGGCGCTCGCGCATCGGGCGGATCCGCCGTCGCCCGCGTCGACGACGCGATCACCGACGCCTGAGCGCGTCGCCTCTCTCGCTCAAGCGCTGATGGAGGGCGAACCGCACGCCGAGTGGGTGCGCGCGCTCCTGGAAGAGGGCTTGTCGCTGGATGCCCTGCTGCTCGATCTGTTCGCACCCGCGGCGCGGTATCTGGGCGAGCTCTGGGAAGACGATGCCGCCGACTTCCTCGACGTGGCGCTCGCGCTCGGTCGCCTCCAGAACCTGACCCGCGCCCTGTGTGCGGATCTGGAGGGCGTGGACGTGACGGCGAACGGTCGCCGCGTCCTGCTGATGCCCTGTCCCGGCGAGACCCATCTCTTCAGCCTCGCGCTCGTGGCGAGCTTCTTCCGCGAGGCGGGGTGGGACGTGGTCCTGACCAACGGAGCGGACGAGGACCCCGCCAGCTTGGTCCGCGCCGAGCAGTTCGATCTGGTCGGCATCTCGCTGTCCTGCGACATCCTCCTGCCTGTGATGGCGGTGTCCGTGGCGAAGCTGCGCGCCGCGTCGTGCAACCCGGACCTGCGCGTCATCGTCGGCGGGCCGCTCTTCGTGCGGGAGCCTGCCAGCGCCCGTGTCGTCGGCGCGGACGCCGTCGCCGCGGACGCGCAATCGGCCGTCCGGATCGCGGAGGCCACTCTCGCGCGATGACGCCGCGCGGCCGGGGGCCGGATCCGGCGACTCGCTGCTGCGCGGATCCCTTCTCATCCGGACGGTGTTAGACGTGTCGCGGTAGAGAGGCAGAGATCCAGAATTTGCACGAGTTCGACGAGCAATTGGCGCGTGAATTCGTCCGCGGCCTCGTACAGTCGGCCGTCGCGCGCGGTCTCGATCCGGCTATCCGGCTCGATCAGTTCCGGGCGTTGCAGCAAGCGGTCGTCGCTCTATCGCGAGACGCTGCCGTGGTTCGAACCAGCGAGCAGATCATCCGGGCGATCGACTGCGCTCTCCAGGAACTGACCGCGGTGAGATCGTAGTCTGATCGGACGGTTTCCGCGGCGACGCGCGGGACAGGGCCGGTCGCGAGCGACCAGCGATGCCGCGTCCGACGGTCCGTTCAGCGCCCGTCCCTCGGGCCCGCGGTGACGGTTCGTTGCGGACACCCGGCAAGTGCCCTATCGGCCGCGGTGATGCCCGACCGATCCCTCCGCGCCGTCTGGTCCGACAGCCTCATGGCCGAGGTCGGCGCCCGCCTTCCGCTCTTCGACGACCTGTCCCCGGACACGATCCGGCGTCTGTCGGCCGAGGGCTTCGGGCGCGGCCTGCTGACGGCCTCCCTGCGCGCCCGCCTGCGGAAGGCCGGATTCCCGGATCTCGGTCATCTGGCCCAGTCTTCACCGGTCGCGATCGCCGCGATCAGGAAGTTCGGTCCCATCCGCGTCGAGCGCGTCCGGCACTTCATCCTCGACGTGCTGGCGCGCTGGCTCCCGGGCGGGCGGGAGATGCACACACCCGAGGCCACGCGGGCGCGGCGGCTCGGCCGGCTGCGCGGGCTGCCGGCCGGATGCCTGCCCCTCGCGGCGGGTCAGATCGCGGCGCTCCGCTTCGCGGACGCATCCTGTGCGGACATCGCCACGTGTTCGCGTCTCGGGCTCCTCCGGACAGGCGCCGTGACATCCGGTGACGTGGACCACGTCGTCGCCACGCTCACCCGCCTCGCTCGCGCGTCCGATCCGGTGCCTTCGCGTCCCCTGGAGGAGGCCCGGGCGGCACCGTCGTGCGACGCCGCGAGCGCGGCGGCCCGTCGCGCCGCTCTGCTGGCGGAGCAGGATCGCGAATGGGACGAGGCCGCACCGACCGCGCGCCGGCCTCAAAGCTGACGACCCGACCGGGTCCGGAATCGATTTCTCGTGGCGAGACCTAGCAGGGCCGCGCCCTGCCGCGGTTCGATCCGACGCGGCGCTGTTCCTGTCCTCGAGGCAGTTCCGCGCATCCTCGAAGACGTCGCGATCGGCCCCTCCGATTGGAGTCGTCACCGGCAACCCTTGCGCCGCCGCATCTGCACACCATCTACATACCATCCAACCGGATGTCGTATGGATGGTTCAAATGGCCGACAAGGTGCACGATCTGCGACCCAGGCTGCCGGACAGCGAGAAGATCACGCTCAACCTCGGTTTCGTCGACCTCGGCCATATCGACCTGATGGTGCGCGACGGCTTCTACGCCAACCGTGCCGATTTCATCCGTACTGCCGTGCGCAATCAGATCGAGCGCCAGGGCGAGGCCGTCAGGCAATCGGTCAGCCGGAAGCAGCTCAGCCTCGGCCTGTCGCACTACACGAAGCAGGCGCTCGAGGCAGCGCGCGACGCGGGCGCGCCGCTGCACATCCAGGTGCTCGGGCTGGCCAGCATCGCCCTCGACGTCACGCCCGAACTGGCGCGCGCCGCCATCGCCTCGGTCGAGGTGCTCGGCGCCTTCCAGGCTAGTCCCGCGGTCAAGGCGGCGCTCGCCGACCGGACGGCCTGACGGCGCCACCTCTCTCCGCCGACGCGGCCGGACCCCGCCGCGCCCGCTTCCCGCTCAGCCAGGACCCGTCCGATGGATCACGCCACGAAGACCGCCTTCACGCGCTTCGCGTTCCCGAAGGTCGACCCGGCCCGTGCCGCCCGCGCCGCGGAGGCGATGGCCAGGCTTCAGGAGCGCCAGGCCGCAGCCTTCAGGCTGTGGTCGGGGGCGGCCCGGAGCGCCGCCGAGACGGGTGCGCCGAGCGCGGACGCGGCCGACATCCTCGACATGGTCGCGCCCTCCGCTCCCGGCGAAGCCTGGGTCGCACCGGAGACGGCCGGAGGACGTCCGGGCCAGCATCCCCACGCCGGATCCGCGGGCGACATCGCCGGCACCGTGATGCGCACCGTCCAGGAGGCGCTGGCGAAGGCCGGCATCGGCGCGGATCGCGACGGGCGGGACGGCGCGACGCCGGCCGCGCCCCGGCTTCCGGAGGGGGCACGCTTCGAGGCCCGCACGTTCACCGGCGCGGCCGGGACCCGAAACTACAAGGTCTACGTACCGAGCGGCTACACCGGCCAGGCTCTGCCCGTCGTGGTGATGCTGCACGGCTGCACGCAGAACCCGGACGACTTCGCCGCAGGCACGCGGATGAACGCGGTCGCGGAGGCGCGCAGCGTCCTGGTGGTCTATCCGGAGCAGCCGCGCTCGGCCAACATGCAGCGGTGCTGGAACTGGTACGAGCCCGGCGACCAGCAGCGGGAGGGCGGCGAGCCCGCCCTGATCGCCGGCATCGTCCGGCAGGTAATCGCGGAGTTCTCGGCCGATGACAGGCGGGTCTACGCGGCCGGCCTGTCGGCAGGCGGGGCTGCCGCCGCGATCCTGGCGATGACCTACCCCGACCTGTTCGCGGCGATCGGCGTCCATTCCGGCCTGGCCTGCGGCTCCGCGCGGGACGTGCCCTCGGCCTTCGCGGCCATGAAGGGGGACGGCGCGCGCGCGACGGGACAACGCCACGCCGTGCCGCTGATCGTGTTCCACGGCGACCGCGACCGCACGGTGCACGCGGCCAACGGCGATCGCGTGGCCGCGCAGGGGCCGTCGGACCCGGAACTCCGCACAGCGGTGACCCAGGGCCGGACACCGGACGGGGTGGACTACACCCGCACCGTCCGTTCGGACGCGTCCGGCCGCGCCATCGTGGAGCAGTGGGTTCTGCACGGAGCCGGGCACGCGTGGTCGGGCGGCAGCCCGGCCGGCTCGTTCACCGACCCGCGCGGACCGGACGCGAGCCAGGAGATGATCCGCTTCTTCCTGGAGCACGCGCGCGCCGCCGGTGCCAGACCCTGAATGTTGCCGGCCGGTCGGCCGCATCGGCCCGGCCGGATCACGGGACAGACCGCTTCGATCGCAACCGGTCGGCGCGCTCGCGTCCGTCCCGATCATCCAACGGGCGCTGGGCGCAGGTCTCGAGCGGGCCCGCCGCGTCGCGCGCCGGGCGCGACGCCCGTCCGGTCAGGGCTATCTTTGTCGGCCGTGAGAGCGCAGAGTGTTGCCATCACCGGATCGGTTGATCCAGGCTCCGGTGGCTGAGGGTCCATGCCCCCGCCTGCAACGGACAGGCGCGCGTGGCAGACCTCATCACGTTTCCCGCCAAGCCGCGCTCACGACACGCGCGCCGCGCCTATCAGGTCCACCGGCTCGCCCCGACCGGTGGCGTGCTCACGACTTGCGTCATCACAGCGCGCAACGACGGCGACGCCAAGCGGCAGGCAGCGGGTCTGATCGCGGGGCATCATGCCGAGCTCTGGGCAAGCGACCGCCTCGTTGCCGTCTTCGGCCTGTTCGAGACCCCGGTCGCGACCGCGATCCGGTTGCTTCCAGACCAGCCGACGCCCGAACGGTGAGGACGACGTCGTCGGGGCTGTCACCGTATCCAGGAGCGAGATCATGGCAGCGGAACAGAAGCGCGGAAATCGCGAAGCCAAGAAGCCGAAGAAGTCTGTGCCCAAGACCAACGCGTCGGCGCCCTCCGTCAAGGGCTCCGTCGCGGCCGCCACGAAGCCGCCCCGGAAGGCCTGACGCGATGCTCGCGCGTCACGGCCAAGCCGCGTGGTAGAGCCCGGCCAACCCCGGCCATGCCCGGTGATGCGGAAGCTGACCAGGTTGGTCGTCCGTATGGCGCAGCGACCCGGCCTCCTCGAGAGCGGGCGGCTGATCGATCAGCTCACGGATCTGGAAACCGAGGGCCTGGCCCGGAATATTTCGTGGCGCTCCATCGAGACGATCAGGGCCACTCGATTGAAGCTGCGCGTCGAGGGCCTGATGCCGACGTCGTCTCTGCCGCTCGCTCCCTGATGGATGTGCGCATGACTGATCGTGAGACGTGCTTGGAGGCTCTGGGAGCGCTCATCGTCCGGGCGGACCCGGCCGATCTCGCGGCCGCCCAAGATATCCTGCTGCGACTCGTCCTGCGTGAAGACGGTGCGGAGCGACGCGCGGCGGCCCTCGACGGGCTCCGTGCCGAACTCGCGTGCGCGACGCGGGCGGGCTCCCGCTCGCGCGAGCAGGAAGCCTTTCACACGGTCCTCCTCGCGATGATCGAGCGGACCCGCGACATGGCCGGTGCCACGACGGCGTGACGCACCGCCGCTGGCCGAGCGACCGCGGAAGCGCGACCCGGTCCTCCGAGGCACGAATGTCCCGCGCCTCCCGTCAGATGCCGATGCTCGCCGCCCCGGCCGCGGCCGCCTGCGGAACGGTGGCGCCGTTCCGCAACGCCATCGCTATGGCGATCGACATGGTGTCGATGGCGAGCGCGCGATCCTGCCCGTAATCGTAGGAGCTGTTTCTCCCGGAACTCAGCCGCGCGTAGTAGGCGTCGGGGAATTCCCGATCGATCCGCGTTCTGAGGAGCTGAGCTGCCGCGGCGTAGTTGGCTTCGAAATCCCGGCCCTTGCTCGCCGATGCCCCCTCGAAGGTCCCGGCTTCCTTTCGCTTGGCGATCGCATCGGACCTGCGCTCCTGCGCGCTGCCAAGAAAAAACTGGATCGTTCTGGAGATCAGCCACCGGACGATGGTCATCGGAATCTCCTGAGCGGGCGGCGAATGCGTGCCCGTGCGGATACATAGCACATCGCGTCGCGCCCTGATCTTAAAAATACGACTTCGGAGACAATTAGGAGCCCCGGCCTACCGCCGCGGTATGCCGGGACGGGGGCCGGACGCCGCGCGCCCACCGAGTCGTCGCGCGTCCCGGCACCCGGCCGTGCCTGCACAGCCGACGGTCACGGCGGAGAAATCTGCGGACCCGGATGCACCAGGGTCGTGTCGTGTTCGGTCGCCTGCCACACGGGCCAGGAGCCCTCGCGCACGAACATGGCGAACGCCTCGATCACGTCCGGCCGGTCGAAGGCGTGCACGCCCTCGACTGCACGCCCGACGATGCAGACCGCATCCGCCACAGCGGCCGCGGGCGAGCGGATATCCAGTGAGAACATCACGCCCGATCGATCGGGCCTGAGCGCGTCGGGCAGGACGTCGATCTTGCGCCAGAGGCAGTACCACCGGGCACAGGCCTCCGGGCGTTCGCTGTAGATCCCGCAGCCCGTTCCGGTGTTGTGCCGGCACACGATCCCTGCCGGCTTGTCGAGGGCAGGGATCGCCAGAGCACGGCAGCACACCGTGCAGGAACCGCATGACCGGTCGGGGACGGTGCGCTCGGGAACGCGCGGGGCATCCCGGCTCGGGACGCCGCGGGCTCGTGCTTCGCTTGCGATCGGTCTGTCCTCGATTGCCGTCGTGCGGCGGCGATGGTGCTGATCTCGGAGAGGCGAGGGGGCTGCGCAACCGTCGGTCGCTGCACAGCCCGCGGAGCCGCATCGCCCTCATACCGTGCCGGCGGCCGCTGTTCACGTCCCCCGTCCGGGATGCCGCTCCGCGATCGGGCCGGACCGAGAGGGCGGCGGGTGCTGCGCGCCAGGAACGGCGTCTTCCCGGCGCGTGCCGGGCGCTTCGACGACGGGCCGTGCCAAGCGGCGCCCGATCCCGCAGGCGGGTGGCTCAGGCGGCCGGGCGCCGCGCGTGCCGCCACGCCGCGATCGCGCTCCGTCTCGCCTCGAAGGCCGTGCGCAACCGCGTGCCCGGTGCGCCCTGACGCTCCGCGCCGAAGCCGTGGAGCAGGACCGCATCGGGTCCGAAGGCGCGACGCATCTCGGCGCGCCAGAGGCGGTCCGCGACGGCGAGCGTCGTCTCGGTTTCCGCGAAGCGTTCGATGTTCATGGCAGACGTCCTCCGCTCACCGCCGCCTGCCACAACGCGCTGTCCTGCCCGGAGGTCCAACGCGGCCGTGACCCCGGTCGCGGCCGCAGATCGGCTCGGGGGATCGGCGCGGCTGGAAGACCTCGTGGGTCACGAGGGTCGCACTTCGGCTTCTCCGCGCGATCCCGCGGTGTGGCCGGGCCAGGGGGCCGCCGTGTCAGAGCGCCCGCGCGAGGCCCGCTTCCAGATCGAGTGCGCTGGCGGTCTGCTGAGAGAGGCGGACGCCCGTCGGCTCGACCTCCGCATCGGCTTTCACCGCGCGGCGCACGATGGCCAGCGCCTCGTCCTCCGAGGTGGTAATCGCGGCGTAGAACATGACCAATCGGCCCGACAGCTCCGCGTCGTCGGGCCGCGTCACCTTGAGGATGAAGGCCGTCTGATTGGGTTCGATCATCGCCGCATCGGCCGGGTGGATGTCCTTCGTCGTCGTCATGGATCGCAAGGGCCTCGATCTCGGTCCATCCGGACGCCTTCCGCCGGGCCGGTGCACCATGGCGGATGCGCGTCACGGGACGTCGCGTCGTCCCCCGCGCGCCCGCCCGCCCGAGACGGTTCAGGCGGGCGTGAGTTCGCCTTCCCGCACGGCGCGCTCGCCGCTCGCGGACTTGATGCGGTAAGTCGGCTCGCCGGAACGGTCGTCCGGCGTCAGGCGGACCACCTCGAAGAGGCCGTCGACGGTGCTCTTACTGCCAGCGTAGCTGATCCCCAGCTGCCGGACATGCTGGCCGATCTTGAACTTGTGAGACATGGGTCGTCCTCCGGAGTGATGGCGCGCGCGGGCTGGGTTCGGCCTAGCGGCGTGCTAGCGGCGTGCACGCGCCTTGCGGGCCGCGAATCGCGCGTCGCGTGCCGCCTTCTGTTCGGCGGCGCGGGCAACCTGCTGCTCCGCCTTCTCGGCGGCCAGACGGTCGGACTCGGCCTCGGCGCGGGCCTGCGCGGCCTGGACCTCAGCCTCACGCTCGATCTCGGCGGCCAGACGAACGGCTTCCCGTTCGGTCGCCCGCAGGTCCCGGGCCTGGACGACCGCGCGCCGCGCGGCTTGCCGAGCGAGGACGACCGGATCATCGGCCGCCGGGCGTGCCCGGAACCGGGCCAGTGTGGCCTGCCGCGCTCTGGCCGTCTCCGCGAGACGATCGACGAGGTGATCGGTTTTCAAAGGCTTCACGAACTCTCCGTGGGCGCACCGGACGTCAGCCCCCGGTGGCGAGACATGGATGAAGCCGCTCCGCGTAGGAACGGCTTCGAAGCGCGTCACGAGTGGACGCGTGAGACTCAGGCCGCCTGAAGGCTGCCGGCCGACTGCTTGCCGGTCCTCCGGTCGGTCTCCATCTCGTAGGAGACCTTCTGGCCCTCGTTCAGGCCTTGCATGCCGGCGCGCTCGACGGCCGAGATGTGGACGAACACGTCCTTGCCGCCGTCATCCGGCTGGATGAAGCCGAAGCCCTTGGTGTCGTTGAACCATTTAACGGTGCCGATGGTCATAGGTATTCCATGTCAGTGAAGGCAAATAGATAGGGCGGGCGCATGGATCACACGCGCCCGGTCGCCGGATGTCGAAAATGGGAGAGATGCAGAACGCTCGCCCTGTTGAGGCGATACGGCCGGATACCTGGCCAAAAATCGATTTCATATCTGTACGCCATCGACGTGTCGATGACAAGTACATTGAGAAATTGCGCGTTTCACGCCGATTTGTGCGGCGATTATTTATCCTGAAACTTCGCGTGGCGTTTCCCGTGAACGGCTCGGACGAAGCGGCTTGCCGGTTCCCGTGCGGTCCCGCGTTCGGCCGCCCGATCTCCGGCAGTGTCGACGGCCGGTCGCGCGTGATGAGGAGGGCCGCGCCAGCGGGGCGGACAAGCGGCGGCAACGTCGGCTCCGACCCGTGATGCCGTCCGCGCCATGGCGCGGATGCGGCGACGTGAACACCTGGCCGCGGGGCGTCCCGGCTCTCTCTACACGCGCACGCAATCCACGGTTCGCGCGCCGGCTCTGGGAGCCGGCGCGCCGTCAGATCCGGAAGCGCGCTACAATGACCCAGGATCTGCCGGACTTTCCCCCGGAGGCGTTCGCCAAGCACGACCGCGATCCCGATCCCGCCTTCTACGCGCAACCGCGCTTCGTGACCCATATCGATGCCGCCGCGGTCGCGGCGGTCACCGACCTCTACAGGGCGATCGTGCCGGCGGGCGGCGACGTCCTCGACCTGATGTCGAGCTGGGTCAGCCACCTGCCGGACGAGGTCGCGTATGCCAGCGTCACCGGTCACGGCCTGAACGCCGCCGAACTCGCCGCCAACCCGCGCCTGACCCGGCATTTCGTGCAGGACCTCAACGCCGAGCCGCGCCTGCCGCTCGACACGGCCTGCGTCGACGCCGCGCTGATCTGCGTCTCGGTCCAGTATCTCCAGCGCCCCGTCTCCGTCCTGTCCGAGGTCGCGCGCGTGCTGCGCCCCGGCGCTCCGGCGGTGATCAGCTTCTCGAACCGCTGCTTCCCGACCAAGGCGGTGGCCATCTGGAGTGCCCTCGACGGTGGGGGACATGCCCAGCTCGTCGGCCTGTACCTCCAGCGCGCCGGCTTCGCCCGCGTCGAGCGGCGCGTCCTCAAGCCCGCGGGAGGGCCCGGCGACCCCGTGACGGCGGTGGTCGGCTGGACCGCCGCGGCCTGATCGGTCCGGATTCGGCCGTCACCGGGACCGCGCCCGGTCTCTCAGGCCGGCGCGCGCGCCGGGAACCAGTTGCCGTGGAAGCCCGGGGGGATCCGGTGCCCGAGGCGGATCCGGGCGAGGGGAGGGGCGTCGAACGCCCGCGCGTCGAGGACGGTGAAGTCGGTCACGTCGCCGGCGGTGTCGATCACGAGCCCGACGAGCCAGCCCTCGTCCTCATCGGCCCCGGTCCGCGCCGGCACGAAGACGAACTCCCCCGGAACGTGACCGGGACCGAAGTCGTGCACGTGGCGCGCGCCCGTCTCGAGGTCGTGCTTGTAGAGCTGCGTCGCACCGGCGAGCTGCGTGTTGCCGTCGGCCGGCACGCTGACCGTGTAGACGTAGCGGTGGCGCTGCCCGAGGCGCCGCTCATCGATGCGGGGGAATTCCTGCGCCGCCGCGTCGATCACGCGCCGCTCGACCCGACCCGTCGACGGGTCGATGATCCAGCGCTCGAGCCGGCCCGGCGCGTCGAGCCCGCCGGCGGCCGAGGCGAACACCGTCCCGTAGGCGACGACATCGAGGATCACCCGCCCGTCCGCGTCGTCGTAGGCGTTGGCGGTGTGGAACACGAAGCAGGGCTCGACGGCGCACCAGACGATGTCGGCGCCGTCGCCCTGACGCGGGAGGAGGCCGACACGGGCCCCGTGGCCGGGGTTCCAGCGGAACGGGAAGCGGTACCCGGCGAGCAGGGCCCGGAACGAGAACGTGACCGGCAGGTCCAGCACGATCACGAAGCGCGCCGTGATCGCGCAATCGTGGATGCAGGGGCCGTGCGCGACCGCGACCGGCACATCGCGCACGACCCGCCCGCTCGGGGCGAGGACGACGTGGCGCACGCTGTCCCAGACGCGGCCGTCATACGCGACGGCGTGCGTCTCGCCGGTCAGCGGGTCGCGGTGTGGGTGCCCGCTGAAGGAGCCGGCCAGCGTCCCGTCGAACGGGTTGTAGCGCTGCGCCTCCAGGGTGGGCGAGAGTTCGACCGGGAAGCTGCCGGCCTCCACCACCGCGAAGATCCGGTCGCCGATCGCGACGACGTTGGTGTTGACGGTGTCGTTGCCGCCCCGCCGCGGCCCGGGCGCCGCGGGCCGCTCGAGCGCCGCGGCGGCCGTGCGCGAGCCGATCCAGCGGTTGCGATACCACAGCGCCCTGCCGCCCTCGAGCGCGAGACCGTGCACCATGCCGTCGCCGAGGAACCAGTCGTGGCCCCGCGTCGCCGCGCGGACGGGGTTCGCCCCCATCTTGAGATAGAGGCCGTCGAGGCCGGGCGGGATCGTCCCGGTGACCGGCAGGTTCTCCAGCGTCAGCTCCGCGCGCATCGGCGCGTGGACACCGACGACGAAGGGATTCGCCGCCCTGGGCAGCCGCAGCCGGTTGCAGGCCGCCACTAGGCCGACGCCGAACTCGGCGGCCGCGCGGAAGGCCGATTGGACTCGATTCGGCATCGGCAGCGCTTCTAGGATGGGGCGGCGGGCAGGAGCGACATCGACGCGAGGCCGTCCGGGTCCTCGCCATGGGAGGCCGCCGCACGCGCTTCACGGCGCAGTATAGCCGAAAGCGGTGAGGCGGCGCGCTGCCGGATGCCGCTGCGACCGGAGGCGGCGCGCGTGACGCATGCGGGTGGTCTCGCGACGGTCCGCCTCCGCGCGGCGATCCAGGGTCGCGGACGTTGCCGCCGCGCCCGCTCCCGACCCGAGGCCGGCTCTCGCGACGTCCGCTCCGCGTCGTTCCGACCTGCCGGCCCGCGGGATCGGGCCCATGGCCGTGCCTCGCCGCGACGAGACTCGCGATGAATCGGCATCGGCTGCGTGGCCGGGCTCGCGGCGCGCTGGATCGAACAGCGGCCGGGTGACGTTCCTCATGGCCTACATCGCCCAGACAGGAGGAACGCTCATGCGAATTCGCTATCTGCTGCCGCTCGTCGGCTTGCTCGCGCTCACGGCCTGCAAGGACGAGAAGAAGGCCGAGACCCCCCCGCCGCCTCCGCCTCCCGCCGGCACGGCGCCGGCGAACCCTGCGCCTCCGGCCACGACGACGAACCCGGCTCCCGCCAACAAGCCGTAGCCGAGGCGCCTCGAAGGTGGCGGGCCCTGTGACGCATTCCAGGCCCACAGGGCCCGCCCATCGCGACCGGGGCCGACGCCGCTGCCGCCGGCGATGCCGCCGGTCTGGGCGCGCAGCCGAAGCGAAGCTCCGCGACGGGGACGGGGCAGTTCCGTTCCGCACCGCGATCCGGCGCAGCGTCAGCACCGCCTGCTCCGCGCTCGTCTTCCGACCGCGCCGCATGTCCGGCTCCCTCGGTCGAAGCCGATCCTCTCGCTCGCACCGGCCAGGACGGGTCCAAGTCGGTCGGGTCCAGGTCGGTCGGGTCCAGGTCGGTCGGGTCCAAGTCGGTCGGGTCCAAGTCGGTCGGGTCCAAGTCGGTCGGGTCCAGGTCGCTCGGGTTCAGGTCGGCCGGGTCGAGCGGGCCGATCGGGTCAGGGCGGCTCCGGTCAGAGCGAGGCGAGGGCGACACCGCCCAGGGCCGTGAGCGCGACGACGATCCACGGCGCCACCCGACCGACCGTCAGCAGCACGAACGCCAGCACGGCCACGGCGAAATCGCGCGGGTTGCCGACCGCGCTGCTCCAGACGGGATCGTAGAGCGCGGAACCGAGGATTCCGACCACCGCCGCGTTGGTCCCGCGCATCGCAGCCTGGGCCAGCGGACGCGTCCGGAACGCGTCCCAGTAGGGCAGCGTGCCGTAGACCAGGAGCACGCCCGGCAGGAAGATCGCGACCAACGCGATGGCCGCGCCGACCACGCCGTGGGGCGACGGCCCCGCGACCGCGCCGAGGTAGGCCGCGAACGTGAACAGCGGGCCGGGCACGGCCTGGGCGGCGCCGTACCCGGCGAGGAAGGTGCCGGGGCCGACCCAGCCCGGCGCGACCACCTCGGCCTGCAGCAGCGGCAGCACCACGTGGCCGCCGCCGAACACCAGGGAGCCGGAGCGGTAGAAGGCGTCGAACAGCGCCAGGCCCTGGGATGGCAGGCCGGCGACGAGCAGATGGGGCACGACGAGGAGCAGGGCGAAGGCGACCAGCGCCGCGGCGCCGGCCCGCCGGGACACTGGGACCGCGAGGTGCCCCGCCTGCGCCTGCGGTGCCGCCCGGCAGAGGACGAGCCCGGCGAGGGCACCGAGGGCGATGGCGCCGAGCTGCCCGACCGAGCCCGCGACGAACACCGTGAGGAACAGGGCCGCCACCGCGATGCCGGCGCGCGGCCGGTCCGGTGCCAGGGAGCGGGCCATCCCCCAGACCGCCTGCGCGACGACCGCCACGGCGACGAGCTTGAGACCGTGGATCACGCCGTCGGCGACCGGACCCGACAGGGCCGCGGCGCCGTAGGCGAAGGCCAGGAGCAGCAGGGCCGAGGGCAGCGTGAACCCCGCCCAGGCGGCGAGCCCGCCCAGGAGGCCGCCGCCGCGGAGCACGCCGAGCGAGAACCCGACCTGGCTGGAGGCGGGCCCGGGCAGGAACTGACACAGCGCCACCAGGTCGGCATAGCCGCGCTCGTCCAGCCATCGGCGCCGGGTGACCAGCTCGTCGCGGAAGTAGCCCAGGTGCGCGATGGGGCCGCCGAACGCGGTCAATCCGAGCTTGAGGAAGGCGCGGAAGACCTCTCCCACGGAACCGGGCGCGCGTGCGGACGCGGACTCGGGCCGCCCGGGCTCAGCGGACGATGAGGCGTCGGTCATGGGCGGCCTGGGTCCGGGCGTGTCGCGAAGGGGCGGGCGTGGCTGGCGTCCAACGACCGGCACCGGGCACCTCGGGGTCGAGCCGCGTCCGGATGCCGTCCGGGAAGAACACCGCCGGGCGTATTACCAAGCTTACCACCCGGCCTACCAGCAGGCGCACCAGGATGACCCAACCGGTTTCCGCGGTTCGCGGGCGGGCGTGCCGGGAGCGCGTCCGTCACGTCCTCGCGAACAGGCGGAGCGGCCCTGGGGCGTTCGCGGGACTGATCCGCTCCACTCGAAGTCGGCGAGGCCGGGCGCGGGACGAACCGCGCGGGATACCATCCCGGCCGGGCGGGATGGCACCGGACGAGTCTCGGCCTTCGATGGGCGCGAAGCTGGGCAGATCTCGGGCCTTGACCTTCCAACGGTGGGAAGCCCCATCTCGTCCGGACGCCGTCGGAAGGAGAGCCACATGGTCCGCTTCGAGGTCGGGAAGACGGGGCGCGGCGGCTGCGCCGGGTCCGTGACCCGCGCCGTGCAGGCCGTCGCGCCCGGCGCCCGGATCGAGGTCGACATAGAGGTCGACCTGGCGACGAAGCGCGTCACCGCGGCCGGCTTCCCGGCCGAGCCCCTGCTCGCGGCGGCCCGAGGTGGCGCCGCAGCGACCGGAATCGCACGTCGGCGTCCACGTCCCGGCCGCGGACATGGTCCCGCCGCCAGAACCGGTGTAATCCCGTACCCATGAGCCCGGACCGGCAGATCCTGCGCCTGATGGCGGCGATGATCCTCGCGATCATCGCCTACGTCGCGCCGTCCGCCGCCCAGGCCCACGAGGGCCATGCTCACCACGGCCACCGCGCGGCCGCGGCGCAGCCGAGGGCGGTCGCCCCGGTCGCCGCGTCCGTACCGGTGACGCCCGCCGCCCGGTCGGCGGCGCCGGCATGGTCCAAGCTCGCCCGCGCCACCGTCGCGGCGGCGCGCGTCGAGCCGACCGAGGACGGGTGCTGTCGTCCGGGCCGCGAGACCCGCTGCTGCGGGACGATGGCCTGCTGCGCCACCGGCGTCCTCGGGGGGCCCCCTGGCCTGTCGCCGGACCTGTTCGGCGCCGTCACGCTGGTCCCGGGCGACGTCGCCGGCCGCACCGGCCTCGGCCCCGAGGCCCTGCCCGAGCCCCCACGAACCCGCGCGTGAGATGAGGCGCGCCCGAGGCGCGCGACGCCCGAGGTGCGCCCGCCCGTGGCCGCGCCCGGCATCCCCATCGCGAGGATACCGTTTCCATGTCGACCCGTCTTGCCGCCGCCCTCGGCGCGGTGGCGCTGCTCGCCGCCGTCCCGGCGGGGCCCGCCCGCGCCCACGAGGGCCACGACCACGGCGCCGCCCCGCCCCCCGTCTCGAAGACCATCGCCCCGCGCGGCGAGGCCTTCTCCGACGCCTTCGAGCTGGTCGCCATCCCGCGCGACGGCGCCCTGACCCTGTTCCTCGACCGCTTCCGGACGAACGAGCCGGTGACCGGCGCGACGATCGAGGTCGAGACCCCCGAGGGCCCGAGGACCGCCAGCGCCACGCCCGGGGGCGGCTACACGCTGCCGGCCCCGTGGCTGTCGAGGCCCGGCCGGCACGACCTCGTCGCGACGGTCACCGCCGGCGACGCGGTCGACGTGCTGCCGGTCACGGTGACCGTGCCGGCCGATGCCGGCGCCGCAATTCCCGCCGAGCCGGCCGCGGCACGGGCGGCGCTCGCGCGCGTCTCGGAGGTCGCCCGCGGCGTCCGCCAGCGCCTCGGCGCCGGGGACCCGATCCTGGTCGGCGCGGTCGCCGTCGCCTTCCTGCTCGGCGTCCTCGTCACCGCGCTCGCGCGGGGCCGCCGCGGCGTCCCGACGGCGGCGCTGATCGCCGTCGGCATCACCCTCGTTCTGGGTACCGCCGCCTTCGCGCACGGCGACGACGACCGCGAAGCCCCCGTGCAGGGGGCCGCGCTGACCGGGACGCGCCCGGCCGCGCCGTCCGCGTCGGATCTCGCGCAGCGCCTGCCCGACGGATCCGTCTTCGTGCCGAAGCCCACCCAGCGCCTGCTCGCCCTGCGCACGACGGTGACCGAGCGGGACAGCTTCCACCGCTCGGTCGAGCTGCCCGGCCGCATCATCCCGGACCCGAACGCCAGCGGCGTCGTGCAGTCCTCGGTCGGCGGTCGCCTGTCGCCTCCGCCCTCGGGACTGTTCCCGCGCCTCGGCACGCGGGTGCGCAAGGGCGAGGTCCTGGCCACGGTCACACCGCCGATCCAGGCCGTCGACGTCTCCGACATGCGCCAGACGCAAGGGGATCTCGACCAGCAGATCTCCATCGTCGAGCGCCGGGTCGACCGCTACAGGCGGCTCGCCCTGACCGGCGCCGTGGCCCAGACCCAGCTCGACGACGCCCTGGCCGAGCTCAAGGGCCTGCAGGACCGACGGACGGCCCTCGACAGGATCAGGCGTGAGCCGGAACCGCTCGTCGCGCCGGTCGACGGCGTCGTCGCGCAGGCCGCGGCGGTGGCCGGTCAGATGGCCACCCCCGGGCAGATGGTCTTCCAGGTCGTCGACCCGGGCCGCCTCTGGGTCGAGGCTCTGAGCTTCGACGCCCTCGCGGCGGCGCAGGACGCCACGGCACGGCTCGCCGACGGCCGGACCCTCAAGCTCGCCTACCAGGGTTCGGGCCTCGCCGACCGCAACCAGGCCATCCCGGTGCAGTTCGCCGTCCAGGGCGACGCCTCGGGCCTGCGGGTCGGGCAGTTCGTCACCGTGCTCGCCGGGACCGACACCGAGCAGGCCGGGCTGGCGCTGCCGCGCGCGGCGGTCGTGCGCGCGGGGAACGGGCAGGACGTCGTCTACGAGCACACCACCGCCGAGCGCTTCGAGGCGCGGCCGGTCCGCGTCGAGCCGCTCGACGGCGGCCGGGTGCTGGTGGCGGAGGGGGTCGGGCCCGGCAAGCGGGTCGTGACGCAGGGCGCCGAACTCCTCGACCAGGTCCGCTGAGGGATCCGCCGATGTTCACCGTCCTCGTCGGACAATCGGTCCGCAACCGCCTGCTCGTCCTCGCGCTCGCCGCGGTGCTCGTGCTCTACGGCGCCTTCACCGCCACCAAGCTGCCCGTCGACGTCTTCCCCGACCTCAACAAGCCGACCGTCACCATCATGACGGAGGCCGAGGGCTACGCGCCCCAGGAGGTCGAGCAGCTCGTCACCTACCCCATCGAGACCCGGATGAACGGGCTGCCGGGCGTCACCCGGGTGCGCTCGGTCTCGGGCGTGGGATTGTCCATCACCTACGTCGAGTTCGACTGGGGCACGGACATCTACCGGAACCGGCAGCAGGTCGCGGAGCGCCTCGCCCTGGTGCAGGACCAACTGCCCCGGAGCGTGACCCCGGTCATGGGCCCGATCTCCTCGATCATGGGCCAGATCCTGCTGGTGGCGGTCACGGGCGACACCGCGACCCCCATGCAGGTGCGCGAGGTCGCCGACTTCACGATCCGGCCGCGGCTGCTGACCATCCCGGGCGTCGCGCAGGTCATCCCCATCGGCGGCGAGGTGCGCCAGTTCCGGGTCAGCCCGAACCCGGCCGCCATGCGCGCGCTCGCCGTCACGAACGCGCAGCTCGAGGCGGCGCTCGCCCGGTTCGGCACCAATGCCGGCGGCGGATTCACCGACCAGAACGCGCGCGAGTACCTGATCCGGAACATCGGCCGGACCATGAGCCTCGACGACCTGCGCAGCCTGGTGGTCGCGACGGTCAACGACGCGCCCGTCCACCTGAGGCAGGTCGCCGAGGTCTCGTTCGCCGCGAAGGTGAAGCGCGGCGACGCCGGCTACATGGCGCGACCCGCGGTCATCGTCTCGGTCGAGAAGCAGCCGGACGTCGACACGGTGCGGCTCACCCGCAGCATCGAGACCGCCCTGAAGGAGATGGGCCCGACCCTGCCGTCCGGCATCAGGGCCGACCGAGTCCTGTTCCGCCAGGCCGATTTCATCGAGACCTCGATCCGCAACGTCGCGCGCGTCCTCGTCGAGGCCGTGCTGGTGGTGGCGGTGGTGCTGTTCGCCTTCCTGCTGAACGTGCGGACGACGGCCATCTCGCTGCTGGCCATCCCGGTCTCGGTGCTGACGACCGCGGCGGTGTTCCACCTGTTCGGGCTGTCCATCAACACGATGACGCTCGGGGGGCTGGCCATCGCCATCGGCGAGCTCGTCGACGACGCGGTGGTGGACGTGGAGAACATCTACCGACGGCTCGGCGACAACCGGCGGGCGGCCAACCCGAGAGGCGTGCTCCAGGTGGTGGTGGAGGCCTCGAACGAGGTCCGCTCGGGCATCGTCTACGCGACGCTCATCATCATCCTCGTGTTCGTGCCGCTCTTCGCCCTGTCGGGCATCGAGGGGCGCCTCTTCGCCCCGCTGGGCGAGGCCTACATCATCTCCATCCTGGCGAGCCTGCTCACCTCCATCACTCTGACCCCGGCGCTGGCGTCCCTACTGCTGCCCGGCCTGAAGACGCTGGAGGAGCACGACAGCCGTCTCCTGAAGCGGCTCAAACGCGGCAACGCCGCCCTGCTGCGGGTCGCATTCCGGCACCAGGGCCTGCTCGTCGGCACGGTCGCGGTCGCGGTGGTCGCCGCCGGCGTCGCGGCCTGGACCCTGCCGCGGGCCTTCCTGCCGCCGTTCAACGAGGGCTCGTTCACGGTCAACATGACCTTCAACCCGGGCATCTCGCTCGCCGAGAGCAACCGGGTCGGGCTGATCGCCGAGAAGCTGCTGCTCGACATCCCGGGCGTGAGGACGGTGGGCCGCCGCACCGGCCGGGCCGAACTCGACGAGCACGCCGAGGGCGTCCATGCCTCCGAGATCGAGGTGGCCCTCGACGCGGGTGCCGAGCGCCCGAAGGAGGCGCTGGTCGCCGACATCCGCGGACGCCTCGCGGCCCTGCCGGTCGCCGTCAACGTCGGCCAGCCGATCTCGCACCGGCTCGACCACATGCTCTCGGGCGTGCGCGCCGAGATCGCGCTCAAGGTGTACGGGGAGGATCTCGACGCCCTGCGGCGGATCGCGAACGCCCTGCGCGACCGGATGGCGGCGATCCCCGGCCTCGCCGACCTGCAGGTCGAGCGCCAGGTCCGCATCCCGCAGCTCGAGGTCCGCGTCGACTACACGCGGGCGGCCCTCTACGGGGTGCAGCCCGCGGCCGTGGTCGAGCAGATCAGCCGCCTCTCGAACGGGCGCGTGGTCTCGACGGTGGTCGACGGCGTGCGCCGCTTCGACGTGGTGCTGCGCCTGTCCGAGGACCGCCGAACCACCGCGGGCCTGGGCGACCTCCTTCTGGAGACGCCCTCGGGCTGGGTGCCGGCGCGCCAGGTGGCCGACATCCGCGAGACGGACGGGCCGAACCAGATCCTGCGCGAGAACGCCCGGCGCCGCATCGTGGTGCAGGCCAACACCGACGGCGGGCGCGACATGGCCACCGTCGTGGCGGCCATCCGCGAGGCGGTGGCGAAAGAGCCGCTGCCACCGGGCTTCTTCACCAGCCTGGAGGGGACCTTCCAGGCGCAGGAGGAGGCCAGCCGGACCATCGCGGTGCTCTCCGCGGTGTCCTTGGCGCTCGTCTTCGCCATCCTGTTCAGCCGCTACAGGTCGGCGGCGCTCGCCCTGATCATCATGGGCAACGTGCCCCTGGCGCTGATCGGCTCGGTGGTCGCCCTGTGGCTGACCGGGCAGCCGCTGTCGGTGGCGTCGATGATCGGCTTCATCACGCTGACCGGCATCGCGGCGCGCAACGGCATCCTGAAGATCAGCCACTACCTGAACCTGTCGCTGCACGAGGGCGTGCCGTTCGGGCCCGACCTCGTGGTGCGCGGCAGCCTGGAGCGGCTCACCCCGGTGCTGATGACGGCGCTCGCCGCCGGCGTCGCGCTGGTGCCGCTGCTCTACGACCCGGCGAGCCCGGGCAAGGAGATCCTGCACCCGGTGGCGGTGACGATCTTCGGCGGCCTCGTCAGCGCGACGCTGCTCGACACCGTCCTGACCCCCGTCCTGTTCCTGCGCTTCGGCCGCGCGCCCCTGGAGCGGCTGCGCGCCCTCGACGCCGACACGCCGGCCCACCCATCCCCGGACGGCGCGCGCCCGCGCCCGGCCGAGGCCTACTGACCCGCACAACCCAACTGACCCGCATAACCCAGGAGAACCGGAATGATCCTACCGAGACTGGCCCTGATCGCCGCCCTCCTCGCCGCGTCCGCCGTCTGCGCCCACGAGACCGCCGGCCAGCACGGCGGCCGTGTGACGGATGCCGGCAGGTTCCACGTCGAGCTCGTCGCCAAGGGCGAGACCGTCGACGTGTTCCTATCAGATGAGGGCCAGAAGCCGGTCCCGGCCGCCGGCTTCAAGGGCACCGCCATCCTCGTCGTCGGCGGCAAGCCGACCCGCGTGCCGCTCGAGCCCGCCGACGGCAACCGCATGACCGGCAAGGCCGCGACCGCGCTCGGCGCGAGCCCCAAGGGCGCGGTGCAGCTCACCGGCCCGGACGGCGCGACCGCCAGCGGCAAGTTCAACTGACCCCACCGGGAGAGAACGATCCATGACGCACCTCCGCACCCTTCTCGCCGCCGCCCTGCTGTCGACCGGGCTGGCCGGGGCCGCCCTGGCGCAGGGCATGCACGACCACGGCTCCATGTCCGGCAAGGACATGGGCTCGATGAAGCCGAACCCGAAGGACGACGCCGCGACCAAGGCGTTCAAGGCCGCCGACACGGCGATGATGAAGGACATGGACGTCCCCTATACCGGCGATGCCGACGTCGACTTCCGCAGGCACATGATCCCGCACCACAGGGGCGCGGTCGCCATGGCCAAGGTCGCGCTGACGCACGCCAAGGATCCGGCCACCAAGGCGATGGCGCAGAAGATCATCGACGATCAGGAGAAGGAGATCTCCGACATGGAGGCGTGGCTGAAGCGGCACGGCCAGTAGCCGCCCGCGCCGGGACCGGAGACCGGGGCGGTCCCGACCCGCCCCGATGGAGGTGCCTCACCCCGCGCCGGAGCGGGGCGAGGCGCCCCCGCGCCTGACGCGGGCGCCGTTCCCGGTCAGGCGCGGGACGGGATGCCCGGTCCCGCCCTGGCGGCGCGACCGGGACCCGGCCGAGCGTCGACAGCCCGCGATCCCGGCCGCTTGACAGCGTGTTCGTTCTGGTCTGTTATTTCTGTCATGACAGAAATAACAGACATGCCGAGTCCCCTGCCGGCCGCGGTCGAGCGCTTCGTGCTGCACTGGGGCGATCTGGGCGGCCAGTGGGGCGTCAACCGCTCGGTCGCGCAGATCCACGCGCTCCTCTACCTCTCCGAGCGCCCTCTCGCCGCCGAGGACATCGCCGGCATGCTCGGCATCGCGCGGTCGAACGTCTCGAATTCCCTGCGCGAGCTGCTCGGCTGGAACCTGATCCGCCGCGTGCCCGTGATGGGCGAGCGCCGCGACCACTTCGCCGCCGAGACCGACCTCTGGGAGATGGTCACGCGCATCGCCGCCGGCCGCAAGGAGCGCGAGATCGATCCCGCCATCGCGGCCCTGCGCGCCTGCGTCGCCGAAGCGGACGCGGACCCGGCGCTCGGGGCGGTCGCCAAGCGGCGCCTGCGCGCGATGCTCGACTTCACCGAGTCGATGGAGCGCTGGTACGGCCAGATGCTCAACGTGCCCCGGGGCACGCTGGCCAAGCTCATCCGGCTGGGCGGCCGGATCGTGAAGTTCCTGCCGGCCAAGGCTGAGTGACGATCCGAGGGTCGTCCTCGGAGAGCCGGACCGATCGAGGGGCCCAGGTGACCGCGATGGGACATGTCCGTCGAGCCGATGCGGGGCCGTCCCGCGCGTTCTCCCCCGCCCGGTCGCTCACCGAGCCGGGCGACCTGCTGGACCTGCGCTTCCGGGCCCTGATCCCGGAACGCGCATGGGCGAGCCTGTCGCCGGCCGTGCGCCGCCGCTTCGGGAAGCGGCTCGCGCAGGGGGCGAGCGCGGTCTATGTCGGCCACGTCGTCGCGATGGACGTCAGCCGCTTCGGCTGGCTCGTCGCGCAGGCGACGCGGCTGGTCGGCGGCCCGCTGCCTCTGGAACGCCAGACCGGCCGCGCCGGCGTCGTCACCGTCACCGAGGACCCGGATGGCGGCGGTCAGGTCTGGACGCGGCTGTACGCCCGCGCCTCCGGCTTCCCGCAGGTGATCCACTCGGCCAAGCGCTTCGCCGGTCCCACCGGCCTGGAGGAGCATGTCGGCGCCGGCGTCGGCATGAGCCTCACGGTGGCGGTCGAGGACGGGGCGCTGACGTTTCGCAGCCACCGCTATTTCATCGACTGCTTGGGGCGCCGCCTGCACCTGCCGGGCTGGCTCACCCCCGGCGCGCTCACCGTCACCCACGCCGATGCCGGCGGGGACGCGACGCCGGGCGCCTTCCGCTTCATCCTCGACATCGCCCACCCCTGGTTCGGGCGGCTGATCCACCAGGAAGCGGTCTTCCAGGACGCCGAGCCGGCGGGGCCGGGAGAGGCGGCGTGAGCACGATCCTGGTCTTCGGCGGGTACGGCGGCTTCGGGGCTCGCCTGTCGCGGCGGCTCGCGGAGGCCGGTCACGACGTGGTCGTCGCCGGCCGCCGCCTGGCGCGCGCCGAGGCGTTCTGCGCGGCCCATCCCCCGTGCCGTCCCCTTCAGGCCGACCGCAACGGTGCCGTCGCGCCCCTGCTGGAACGCGTCCGTCCCGACCTCGTGATCGATGCGGCCGGCCCCTTCCAGGGCAGCGGCTACGACCTGCCCCGGGCCTGTATCGCCGCGGCGATCCCGTACCTCGATCTCGCGGACGGCCGGGCGTTCGTGACCGGCATCGGCCAGCTCGACGCCGCCGCACGCGCGGCCGGCGTCGCGATCCTCTCCGGTGCATCGAGCGTCCCCGCCCTGTCCGGTGCCGTCGCCCGGCGCCTGGCGCAGGGGATGGAGGCGGTCACGGCCGTGGAGATCGCGATCAGCGCCTCGAACCGCGCGACCGCCGGGACGTCGGTCGCCGCGGCCATCCTGAGCTACGTGGGCCGGCCGATCCGGCTCTGGCGCGGACAGCGCTGGTCGGCGGCTGTCGGCTGGCAGGCGTTGCGGCGCGAGCGCTTCGCCCTGTCCGACGGCGCGTCCCTCGGCCGCCGCTGGCTGGCCCTGGCGGACGTCCCGGACCTCGATCTCCTGCCCGATCGGCTTCCGGGCCGGCCGGCGGTCAGCTTCAGGGCCGGGACCGAACTCGCGGTGCAGACGATCGGCCTCTGGTGCGCGAGCTGGCCGGTGCGTTGGGGCTGGATCCCGTCCCTGCAGGGGCTCGCGCGCGGGCTTCTCCTGACGCAGCGGCTGACCGCGCGCTGGGGCTCGGATCGGTCCGGCATGGTCGTCCGGATGTTCGGTACCGCCGCAGGGCGCCGCGTCGAACGGCGCTGGACCCTCCTGGCGGCCGACGGTCATGGCCCGGAGATCCCGGTGCTGCCGGCGGCGATCCTGGCCGAGCGGATCCTGGCCGGTGCGATCGCGCCCGGCGCGCGCGACGCCGGGACCGCGCTCGACCTGTCCGATTTCGAGCCGAGCTTCGCGCGCCTGTCGATCCGCCACGACGTGCGGGAGTCGGGACAGGCCGATGCGCTCTACGCGCGCGTCCTGGGTCCGCGCTTCGCCGAACTCGCGCCCAGCGTCGCGGCCCTGCACGGCGTGCTGCGCGAGGCGGGGGCGCACGGCCGCGCCGTCGTGCGACGGGGCCGCCACCCCGTCGCGCGCGGCCTCGCGGCGCTCCTCGGATTGCCGGTCGCGGGCGCGCACGATCTCCACGTCGGCTTCAGCGAGACGCGCGGGGTGGAGCGCTGGACGCGCGCGTTCTCCGGTCGCCGGTTCACGAGCGCGTTCTCCGAAGAGCGCGGCTGCGTCGTGGAGCGGTTCGGTCCGCTCCGCTTCAGGTTCGACCTCGCGCCCGAGGGCGGCGGCCTGCGCATGGTGCTGCGCGGCTGGTCCGTCGCGCGGCTGCCCCTGCCGCTGGCGCTCGCACCCCGCACCGCCGCCCGCGAGTGGGAGGAGGCGGGGTTGTTCCGCTTCGACGTCTCGATCGCCCTGCCACGCGTCGGGCTGGTGGTGCATTACCGCGGCTGGCTCGACACGGACGATCGCGCGCGCCGTCGATCCGGCTTCGTCCCGGGCGCAGAGCCGACCGCGCCGCCTCGGAGCGGACATCCGGCACAGGGCCCATCCCGGCCACCCGGCGGGGATCCCGGGCCGGTAACGGCCCTGCCGATCCCGTCATCGCGCGCCCGCGCCCCGTCCCGCAGCGGGCACGGTCCGGAGCCGCGTCACGGGCGGGTCTGAGCCGAGGCACCGCCATCGGCCGCGCGACCCTTCAGATTCGCGGCCGCCGCGGCATAGCCGCCACCGGCACCGTCGATGAAATGCATGTGCCCGCTGCCGGGGACCGGAGGGCTGATGCAGGTCAACTGCGCAGCCGCCTGGCGCTGCAGGCCGAAATGGCAGATCCCCTGCGCCTCCGCGCCGGCGAGCTCCGCCTCGAGGCGATCGGCGAAGGCGCGGGTGCAATCCAGCGTCATCCGCAGCGCGTCATCGTACTTGCGGAAATCTGTGTTGCCCACGATCTCGCGCCGCAGAACGGCGGGATCGAACGCGCCGACCCGCGCGCCCGTGCGGTAGATCAGGTATTCCGGTATCGATCGCGCCGCGAGGCGGAACTTGGCCCAGAAGCGGCTCCTGCGAGAGCCCGGCATCGCGCGCAGTTCGAGGTCCAGTCCCGCCCACGGTCCGCGCATTTCCGGTCCCGCGTCCTGCATCGGGCGCGCGACCTCGGCGCTGATCTCGAGCCTCTGCAGGAGCTCCTGCACGAGTTGCCGGAAGGCCGGCGCGTCGCCGCTGTGCTGGGGCACGAGCATGAGCGAGAGCATCAGCTCGTGCCGGGGACGGATCTCCTGCCAGCGGCAGGAGAGGCCGGTCAGGTCGGGCTGGGTGCCGGCCTCGGCCGGTGCGATAGCGTGGTCGCCGGCCTTCATGGCCGCCTCTGCCCAGGGCAGCCCACCTCCGCTGAACATGGCATAGGAAACGTGGGCGCTGGGCGCGTAGCGCGCCACGCGCACGTCGAGCGCGCGATCGCGCACGGCCGAGACCGGCACGAGAGCGGTGCGCAGCTCCAGTTGCAGCGCCTCGCGGACCCAGCTGGCCGTCGCCGCCAGCGCGTCTCTCGCGGCGTCCGCGTCGTCCGGGGCGACGGCGAAACTGGCCCCGTCGCCGCCGAAGACGAAGGGGAATTCGCGCCGGCCGAGTGCGTTGGAGACCGCCGTGATGATGGCTGCGCCGGCCGCATTCACCGCCTTGTAGCGGCCAAGCCCGATCTGCTGCCGGGAGCCGACGACATCGGCCACGCCGAGCCACCAATCCGCGGGCAGGGGCCGGTAGAGGCCTGGATCCATGAGGCTGGAGAAGGCGGTGAACCGGGGCAGGCTGTCGTAGAAATCCGGGGCCGCGCGGCGTGTCGCCGGTTCGCGTTCCTGACCTGCACCCATCGATGTCCCCACCGCCATCGCCCTGCTCCTCGGCGCAGCGCCAGGGCGCCGTGACGCGCCCGGACCGCGTCACCGATACCATCCTCGGTGAGACAACCCTCACCACGCCCACGTGCCGCCCTCAAGCGAGGGCGGCACGTGAGGTCCGAATTCGCGGCCGCTACGAGCTGTCGCTCGATCCGCGGCCGATGCGGCTCGGATCACGAGAGTCGGGCGGCATCCCCGGGACGGATGGGGCTGGGGTCGCCGTCACGGATCCCGTCGTCGGAGCGAGGGGTTGCGGGATGGAGTCGGTCAGCCGGCCGCCGCCGCGCGTGCAGCGGCGGCCGATCGCGTGACGGAAACGCGATCCGTCGAAGATGGTCGCTCAGCTAGCCGCACACGCGCTCATGGCCGAAGAAGACAGGATTGTAGATCGCGCGGCAGTCGCCGAAGTTCGGGCCGAGGAAGGAGCTGTTCGCGGGATAGCCCCAGCTGAACCCGCCGAGGCGTCGACGGAATCCACGGTGGTAGAAATGGCGATGGTGACCGAACCCGCCGTGCCTGAAGCCTCCGTGCCCGAACCCGCGATGGCCGAAGCCTCCGTGATGGCCGAAGCCTCCGTGTCCGAAACCGCCACGGCCAAACCCGCGGGCGTCGGCACTGGCGGCACCACCGGCCAATGTCGCGGCCGCGAGACCCGCCACCATCAACATCTTCGTCGAGATCATCTTCATCGTGCGTCTCCCTGTTGGGGTGAAGGCACTCTGCCGCCGACCGATGGCCGGTCGCTGTGATCCCGGTCACAGAAGCCCGGACGCGGGGCTCGACGCGGGATCCCTCGCGGGGGCTCGGGTGCGCGCTTCGACCGAACCTCGACCGGTCGGGACGACCGCGAACTCCGACGCCGCGGCGGGCAGGCGGCCCGCGCCGTTGGCCGCGCCGTTGGCCCCGCGCGTGCGATCGCTCTACGGGCGCTGCCCCATCACGAGCGTGACCGGCTGGCCCGCGAAAGTCTCGACCGCGGTGAAGGCGCGTGCGCGGAGTTCAGCCTCCATGGCCGCGCCTTCCCACAGATGTCCGCCGCTGCGGGCTAGCCGCAGAGCAGCGAGCGCGGCGGCCGCGGGATCCGCCGGCGGAGCGTAGAGTCCGACCACCAGATACCCCCGCGGCTCGAGCGCAGCCGTGAGTCGATCGAGCGCTGTTCGGGCCGCGTCCCGGGAGAGGAAGGGTGCCGGAAGCCACGTCAGCGAGTAGCCTGCCGAATCGTCGAACCGCGTCACATCCTGCAGACGGAGTTCGATACGGCCGTGAAAGGGGCTCGCCGCCACGTTCGCGCGCGCCAAGGCCAGGGCCGGCTCCCAGATGTCCAGGCCGACGACCCGCAGCGAGGGCCAGTGTGCCGCGGCCTCCAGCGCGATGCCGCCCACGCCGGTGCCGACATCCAGGAAGCGCCCGGTGAGTGCGGCCGCGAGCGACGGGCGCTCGGTCGACAAGGCCGCGAGGCGCCGCACGACGCTGCGCGACGCCTGGCCTTGAGCCTGCAACATCGCGGGATCGCGAACCTGCCAGACCGGCGGCCGCTCCGGGTGATCCAGCAGATCCCGCGCCTCCTCGAGCGCGTGGGTGACGGATGCCAGGAGCGCGGACACCTGCTCGGGTTCGAGCTCACCGAGGCCGCCCGGGATGACGGCGGCGACCACGTCGCGCAGTCGGCGCGCCACCTCGGGATCGACCGCCCTCGCGCCTTCCCGCGCGTCTTCCTTCGCGTCTTGACGCAATCGCAGGGCCGCACCGATCGCGGCCAGGCCTCGCGCCGCGTTTCCCATCGCGCGCAGCGTGTGTTCAATCGTGTCGATAGCCATCCGCGACCGCCGAAGTGATGATCGCCACGACGCGCCGTGGCACCCGAACAGGACGGCCCGGCATCCTCGGAAAGAGGCCGGGCAAGGATCCGCGGTGTCTTTCCCGGCCGTGAACCCGTGGATCATCCGCCCGGGCGCTCCTCGGCAGCGCCTCAGGGGAGCTCAGCGCTTCCGGCCGTCACACGCGGCCTGAACGAACCGTCCGCGACGCGCGGTGCGTCGCGATTCCGGGGACGGGATCGACGCCCGGCTCGGCCGGTGCGATGTCCGCGCGACGGGGCGTCCTGAGCGACCCCTCCGGTCCGCCGATCGTGCTCGCTGCGGCGACGGGCGTTACAGGCCGTTCGCCCGCTTCAGCATCTCGGCGGCCCGTTCGCCGATCACCGCGCACGGCGCCTGGGTGTTGCCGGTGGTCACGCGGGGCAGGATCGAGGCGTCGGCGACCCGCAGGCCGTCGATGCCGTAGACCCGGAGCGCCCCGTCCACGACCGCCAGCGCGTCGCGGCCCATCCGGGCGGTGCAGCTCTGGTGCCAGTAGGTGACGGCGGCATCGCGGATGTAGTCCGCCATCGCCGCGCCGGACAGCGGACCCGGCATGGCCTCGGCGCGCACGTACGGGCGGAACGCCGGCGCGTTACCGAGGGCGCGGCAGAGATCGACGCAGGCCGCGGCCGCCGTCACGTCGGCCGGGTGGGACAGGAAGTTCGCCTCGATGACCGGCGGCGTCGCCATGTCGGCGCTCCGCAGCCGCAGGCGGCCGCGGCTGGCGGGCTGCGCGAGGCCGGCGAACATCGTCCAGCCGTGGGCCGGAACGCCGCGCGCCGCGGTCTGTTCGCTCGGAACCGGAAACTCGACCTGGCAGAACAGCAGGTCCGGCGCCGAGAGGCCGGGCCGGCTCGTCCAGTACAGGGTCGCCTCGCTGCCGCTGTTCCGCGGCGCGATCGGGTCGGCATATTCCCAGGTGCAGCCGAAGGACACGTGGTCCTGAAGGTTCTGTCCGACGCCGGGCAGGTGCTGCACCGACGGGATGCCGAGCGCCCCGAGTTCGTCCCGGTCGCCGATCCCCGAGAGCATCAGCACCTTGGGTGTGTGGATCGCCCCCATCGACAGGACCGTCTCGGCACGCGCGCCGACCGTCCGGACCGCGCCCGCGTGGACGAACTCGACCCCCGTGGCGCGGCGGCCGTCGAAGGTCACGCGGCGGACGAGCGCGTCCGTGAGGACGGTCAGGTTGGGGCGGTCGAGCCAGGGATGGACGTAGGCGCGGAACAGCGAGACGCGCCGGCCGTCGCGGACCAGCATGTCGGTGATCGCCGCGCCGCCGGGCCCCTCCATCATGCGCCCGTTGGGGTTGTCGAAGGTCGGGATGCCGAGGTCCCGCGCGGCGTCGAGCAGGGCGTGGGCCACGGGGCTGGGATCGGAGGCGGGCTGCACCCAGACCGGACCGCCGCTTCCGCGATGCGCCGGATCGGGGGCGCCGCGCCAGTTCTCGATGCGCCGGTAGATGTCGAGGACGCTCTCGTAGCCCCAGGCCGCGTCGCCGGCCTCGGCGGCGAAGGCGTCCCAGTCGCACCGGTGGCCGCGCGCCCAGACCATCACGTTGACGCTGGAGCCGCCGCCGAGGCCCTTGCCCATCGCCATGGAGAGCGTGCGTCCGTTCAGGTGGGCATTCGGCTCCGCGCGAAAGCCCCAGTCCCGCGCCCCGCCGAGATTGGTCGGCCAGAGGGCGGGATCGAGCACGGCCTCGGCGTCGTCCGAGCCGCCCGCCTCGAGCAGGAGCACCTGCACCTCGGGGTTCTCCGCCAGCCGCCGCGCGACGACCGACCCGGAGGCGCCCGCGCCGCAGACGACGAAGTCGTAGGCCGGTTTCAGGTCGGCGGTCAGCCGGGCCTGGTTCTCCCCCGCCCGCCGCGCGAAATCGGCCCGGTCGAGGGCGTCTGAAGTGCTCATGATCTGGAAGGTCTCACCTGTAGCAGCGGATCGGAATGATCTCGGTCAATCGAGGATCGGGCAGAAAAATCCGACGCTCACGTCTCCGCGCTCCAGCAATCGCCTCGTCGGGATTGCCGGAACATCAGTGGCGCCGCGATCGGGCTGCCGCGCGAAGCGGCGCGCGCCCCGCGTTCGACGCGCGGATCGATAACGCAATGCTTCTGTTACAGGTGGATTTCGGCGCGTGACCGCGCGCGTTACATGGGACACCGTTTCTCGTCCGCGCCACAAGCCGGCGAGCGGGCAGGTCGGATCGGCGGATCGAGCGGCAGGACACGCGAAAGCGGCGAGGCTCGCACCCCGCCGCTCGCGTCAGTCTCGTTGTCCGTTACTGGCTGGCCGCCGGCATCCTGCCGGGTTCACAGGCCCATCAGCACGCCGGCCGAGCCGACGACGGTCATCATGAGGCCGCCCAGGAAGGCGCCGATCATCGCGTAGGAGAAGGCCTTCAGCATCGTGTCCCCCGACCTCAGCAGCGGTTGCCGCCGGCGGTCTGGCCGTACTGCTTGACCGGGAAGTTCTGCTGGTTGGCATTGCCCTCCGCGGCCGAGCTCTGCGGGCAGGTCCAGGGGTCGCGGTCGTAGCGGCCGCCGAACGGGGCGCCGAACGAGCCCGTGGTTTCGACATCGTAGGGCGTGGAGCCAGTCCAGGCAGGACGATCGTAGGCCATGGCGGACGAGATCGGAGCTACGGCGAGCATGAGAGCGGTGACGGTAGCGGCGATACGGGTCTTCATAGGCTAATTCTTGCTCCTTTACGCAGTACAGTCCGAGACTTACGGCCCATTTCATCTTGCGTGACACTGATATGGGGGCGATTGTCTCGGAGCGACGTGCCGCTGCGCACGCGGCGTCCGGGATTAATCGCGCTGGCGGCGCAGCTGTGACCGCGCGTGACCAGGCTGTCTCTGCCGCCGGCGCGCGGCCGCCCGGCAGACTGCGCTCACGAAGGCACGCTCATTGAACCAGACGCGCGCTTCAGGTCTTCCCTCCATGCCGAGGCGATTCATCTCCGCCGAGGCATGGAGGAGCTCTATGCGCATTCTCGTTCTCGCCGCGCTCGCCGGTGTCGGCCTCGGCGTCCTGGCTGTCCCCGCCTCGGCCGTTCCCGCGGGCCCCGCGACCGGCCTCTCGTCGCCGTCCGACATGCTCACCGACGTCCGGATGAGGCGCCATCACGTGCGGCGACACTCGATGTCGCGGGTCCAGCGGCGCTATCCGGGTGCGAGCTTCGTCCGGAACAAGACCCCCGGCTCTGCGGGCGGCAGCAGCCGGGGTAACGGCGTTACCGGCAGCTACGCCGCGCCCAGCGGACGGTAGGCCCCCACGCTCGCGCAACGCGGCTGGACCGGCCGGCCGCGGAGGGCCCCGCGCGCGCCATCGCCGTCACCAAATTCCTGCGCGCGCGCGGGACCGGGGGCGGCAGACGGCGCAGGCGGGATGAACCCCCGCGGCCGGCGATCCCGCCGGCTTCCGGTTCGTGCCGGCGCCCGACGCCCGCGCGGGCGGATGGTGGCGGATGCGTCGGGCTCTCAGCGCGCCAGTCTCGCGGGGAGCACCGTCGGCGCCGGGCTCGACGCGTTCGACGCCGCGAACGACGCGACGAATCCGGCGAGGGAGCGCACATTGTCCGGCTGCCGCGGATCCCGAGCAACCGCGGCTGCCTCGCGTTCCAGCCGAAGGTTACAGGCCTTTGTCGGAAGTCCGATATCCGGCGTGCAGGCGTCGTGGCGGGCGCAGGCTGCGTCGAGGGCGTCGATAGGCGGCAGAGGCGCGTTGTTGCCGGGGCCGCAGTAGTTGCCGTGGATGAGGAATTTCGGCCCGCCATTGGCGGCCGGCTGTGCCAGGGACGGCGCGGCCCACGCGGCGGCGAGGCAGACGGGGGCGACGAGGCCTATGACGGTGCGAGTCAACATGTTGGAGACCCTCCAGCACCTGCGCCGCACAAGTCCCATCGGCGATGACGGTGCGAGACACGATTAAGCACCACACATCACGGCGCGACGTGCTCCGGAGCACCACCCCTATTTGGATGACGTCCTGCCCGCATCGCGGACATCGCGGTCGCTGCGTCACCGCAGCGTCCGCGACATCGCGCGGCATCACGGAGGTCGGGCCCCGCGGCACTCTCCCCCTCTGCCTCCTCTGCCGATCGCGTGTCGGCACCTCTGTCGTGCAGACACGCCTCGCTCGGCGCGAAGAGGCGGGGCATCGGGCTGCTGACTGTGGTAGACATCACCGCATGCTCGCTGGCGATCCAGCGTCTCACGGCCTTCAGGGAGAGTCTCAGTGGCGCGTCCGGACCTCGGCACGAAGCGTATCTGCCCGACGACGGGGAAGAAGTTCTACGATCTCGGCAAGAATCCCGTGATCTCGCCCTACTCGGGCGAGGTCGTGCCGATCGCTGCCGCGACATCGTATTCCAGGGGGAGCGCTCCCGTCGTCGCGCGCAAAGAGGCGCCGAGCGACGAAGAGGACGAGACGGAGGGCCCCGAACTCGTCTCGCTGGACGAGGTCGAGGCCGAGGAGGCCGAGAAGGACACGGACAGCAACGCTGAGGATGACGACGCGCTCGACATCGAGGACGACGGGGAGCAGGTCGACGACGACAACCTCGTCGTCGATGAGGACGATGACGACACCAGCGATCTCGTCGAGGTCAACGACGACGATGACGACCAGTAGGCCCGCATGCCGCCGCCGGTCGTCCGGCGGACGGGCGCGGGTGGCCGCAATCTCAGGCGCTGTTTGATCGGGTGGTGGGGCGGCTCATGAGCAGGGCCGCCCGCACCGCCATGCGGCGCGACGGCTCGTCGGACTCGGTGTCGACCACGATCGCGGGCGCGGAGGGGTGGGCCGCGACGGCCGCCGCGAGATCGAGCACGTGGTCCGGACCGATGGCGTGATCCTGGGTGGTCGGTTCTGCCAGGTAGGCGTCGACGGCGGCGCCAACATCTTCGATGGCGATACGCTCGGCGGTCACCAGATCCCAGAGCGTGGCCTCAGCTGACATCCGCGGCGTATCGCACCTCGCGCGAGAGCATGCAACAATGTAACAACGGCTGGCTCGCGGCGCCGGCAGGCCAGCGCGTCCGCGGGATCAGGGCCCGTCGCGCAGGGGACCGATGCAGGCCGCAATCGGGTGGCCGGCCGGCGCGAAGTGATCCAGGAGCCGGTCCCCGGACCACAGCTCGGCCAACAATCCCTCGGCCAGCCTGTCGGCCTGATGCCTGGCCTCCGCGTCGTCGCGGGCTCGGATGAGGACCGTGCCGCGGTCGCTGCCGTCCGCGCCGAACCGGTGCAGCCGGTAGGCCGAGCCGGCACCTCGGCGTTTCCCGGGGAAATCGATGAGGTCGGCCATCGCGGGCTCACGGCTCCGTAGGAGGGGGCACGCGTCCCCCAGCCGCCGGAACCTGAAGTCTGGCCGATCCGGCGACGGATCGAGTGTAAGAGGGCTGGGACGCGAAGGATAGAGTGCGAAGGACGCCCGCTCGCTGCCGAGGCAAGGCCGTCAGGGCCGGAACGCGGCCCAATCGATGTTCAGGAAGGGTCAGACCGTCGGGCCGGCGGAGGTCGCGATCCACACCACGTGCCGCGGGCCGCTGCGCCCGTTCGCGTGGGGGCGAACCTCTTCGACGGCGAAACCCGAGCGCTGGAGGCGCGCCTTGAACTTGCGGTCGGGATTGGCCGACCAGACGCCGAGCACGCCGCCCGGCCGCAGCGCCCGCCGCGCCGATTCCAACCCGTGCTTGCCATAGAGGCGATCGTTCTCCGGGCGCACGAACCCTTCTGGTCCGTTGTCGACATCGAGCAGGATCGCGTCCCAGGCGGCCGGGCCGCACCGGATAAGGTGCTCCACATCGGCTTCGCGCAGATCGACGCGGGCGTCGTCGAGGCAGCCGGCGAAGACGCCCGCGAGCGGTCCGCGCGCCCAAGCCGCGACCGTCGGTACCAACTCGGCGACCGTGACGCGCGCCTCGGGCTCGAGGTTGCGCAGGGCGGCGCGCAGGGTGAACCCCATTCCGAGGCCGCCGACGAGCACCCGCGCCGCGCCCCGCCCGCGCACCCGGCCGCAAGCGAGGATCGCCAGCGCCTCCTCGGAGGCCCCGCGGGTGCTGTTCATCAGCTCGATCGTGTCGGCGACGATGGAGAACTCGTGGCCCCGCTGCATCAGGTGCAACGGGCTCCCGCCGGGAACGAGGCCGGTGTCGATGTGCATCCAAGATGTCACAGGCGTCCCTCTGTGGGCCGGCGCCATGGATATTCCGGCAAACGGGAAGGATGGGTTATGAGACGCGCTCCTGACCGCGCGTCGCGCCTGCAAGACGCAGGGGCCGCGACGGCGTTCGCCTCGTCCGAGAAGCCGGCATACCCCTCATGGCCAAGCGTACCAAGTCTCTGCCGAAGGTGCAGGGGTTCGTGCTGTTCGACGTCACCTACGCCGACGGCAGCCGCGCCTCGAATCGGCGCGTGCCGGCCGAGATCCTGGGCGGCCTCGACGGCGACGAGCCGGCACGCACTCTCATCACCGAGCAGGAAGAGGAGATCGCCCGCAAGTCGGGGAGGCCGATGCGGGAGATCGAGAGCCTGACGCGGTCTCCTGCCCCGAGTTCGAAGCCCGATCTGTGACGAGCGGCCCCGATACAGGCCACTCGTCGCGCGGTGCTCAGCCAGCCTTCAGGTTGGCGGCGCTCTCCTTGCCGCTGCGGCGGTCCGCCTCGACGTCATAGGAGATCTTCTGACCCTCGTTGAGGGAGCGAAGGCCCGCACGCTCGACGGCCGAGATGTGAACGAACACGTCCTTGCCGCCATCGTCGGGCTGGATGAAACCGTAGCCCTTGGTCTCGTTGAACCACTTCACGGTGCCTGTAGCCATGGCTGTATCCTGGTCGTCACCGGCTCGCCAACGTGGCGGGCCGTGACGCCTGAACGAGCCGCCGCGGCCGCCTGTTCCAAGGGCACTCGCGATCAGGAGCCTCGGTTGAGACCCCCGCGCCCTCATCCGCCGACCTCAGGCCGAACGGTCCTGGGCCAGGCTCTGCCGAGCCGGCCAGCGCGGGCACCGGCCCGCTCCGCGGCGCGATCAGGGTCGCTCCGTGCGGGGCCAGACGCCGCCTTCCGTCACGATGATGTCCATGGGGACGTCGTGCGCCTGCGGGTGGATCGTCGCGAGCCGCGCGAGCTCGAAGCCGACGCCGATGACCCGCGGCTTCGTCGACCTGGACGCGATGGTCCGGTCATAGAAGCCGCCGCCGTATCCCAGGCGGTACCCTGCCTGATCGAAGCCGACGAGCGGCGCGATCAGGACGTCCGGGTCGACAATCTCGCCCTCTGCGGGAACGGGTATGTTCCAGACGCCGCGGATCATGCGCTCGCCCGGCGACCAGACCCGGAACTGGAGCGGGCGCGCCTTCTCGACGACGACCGGAAGCGCCAGTCGCGCCCCGCTTCCGCGCAGCTCCGTCAGGAGGGATCTGGCGTCGAACTCGCCCCTGAAGGGCCAGTAGAGACCGATCGATAGGCCCGATGGCGAAGGTAGAGCGGCTCGGAGACCCTGCTCGATCCGCTCGCTCCGGGCGGCGCGGTCCTGGGCGGAGATGCCGACCCGCCGCGCGATGAGCGCGGCGCGGGTCTCCTTTCGCCATTGCCGCACGCTCGGCCAGTCGGATGCGGCGCTCTCAGGACCGCAGGGTTCGGAAGGCCGAGGCTCCGCCGCCGGGCCGACGAAGTCGGGGCCGAGCTCGTGCATGAAGCAGGGTGGAGAGCTGTACGCGCCGAACGCGGAGTGTTCGGGCGCCGCGGGTTCCGGGGGCGTCTCAGGCCGCTCGGTTGAATGCCCGACCACGATGATCTCCCTCGCGACGGTGGACCCGCACAGTCCTGGGTGACCTCGGCCAAACGCGCGCTCGGCACCTCCGGTTCGGTGAAGCGGATCGCGACGTCCCACGCCGCCCCGACCCGGCCGACCATCGTCCCTGGCCGGTCTCCGAGCCGCACGATGGCGAATGCCGGCGAGATCCGCCGCCCACCCTCGCGGGTGCCCGGGACGGGCAGGCGCGCGCGTCGACGGCGATCCGGCGCTTCGACCCGGGGATCCCGGGTTCAGCGCGTCACGGGCGCGCCGGCGCTCGGGAAGAACAGCTGCTCGCCGCCGACCTTGTAGCCCGCGATCGCCTGCTGCCCCTCCGGTGAGACGAGCCAGTCGATGAAGGCCTGTCCCTGCTTCGCCTTCACGCCGGGGTGCCTGTCGGGATCCACCAGCATCGCGCCGTAGGGGTTGAACAGGCTCCGGTCCCCCTGAACCAGGATGACCAGGTCGGCGCGGTTCTTGAACGCGAGCCACGTTCCCCGGTCGGCGAGGATGTAGGCGCCGAGGGCCGAGGCTGTGTTGAGCGCGGGGCCCATGCCCTGGCCGACATCCCGGTACCAGGGGCCGCGCACGGCCGCGAGATCGACGCCCGCCTCCTTCCAGCTGCGCAGCTCGGCGCTGTGGGTGCCCGAGCGGTCCCCGCGCGACACGAACGCCGCCTTGCTGGCCGCGAGCTTGGCGAAGGCCTCGCGCACGCCCAGGCCGCGCACGCCGGCCGGATCGGAGGCCGGGCCGATCAGCACGAAATCGTTGTACATCACGTCGTACCGCCGCTTCGCGAAGCCCTCGGCGAGGAACTTGTCCTCGGCCGGACGGTCGTGGACCAGGACCACGTCGGCATCGCCGCGGCGCGCCGCGTCGAGCGCCTGTCCCGTGCCCAGGGCGACGACCTTCACGTCGATCCCGGACGCCTCCCGGAAGAGCGGGAGGATGTGCTTGAACAGGCCGGACTGCTCGGTCGAGGTCGTCGAGGCGACGACGATCGACACCGGTTCGGCCTCGGCCGGCGGCAGGACGCCGGCCGCGCTCAGGAGCGCGGCCAGTCCCAGGGTCAGGAGGCGGCGACGAAAGGCGTCCACGGCAATTCCCCAGCGAGGTAGGCCCGCGCCTCGGACGTCCGGGGCGAGAACAGGATCTGTCGGGCGGGACCATGCTCGACGGCGCGGCCCGAGGCCAGCACGATCACCGCGTCGGCGAGGCGCGCCACCTGCCCGAGATTGTGTGAGACGAGCACGACCGTGGTGCCCGCCCGCGCCATCGCGGACACCAATCCCTCGACGATCTCGGTCGAGGCCGGGTCGAGGTTCGCGGTCGGCTCGTCGAGGAGGAGCAGGCCGGGGCCGACCGCCCAGGCGCGGGCCAGCGCCAGCCGCTGCTGCTCGCCGCCGGAGAGCCGCGTCGCGGGATCGCGGGCGCGCTCGGAGAGGCGGACGCGGGCCAGCGCCTCCTCCACCCGCGCGGCCCGCGCAGGACGGGGCAGGTCTCCGAGAGCCAGCGCGACGTTCGCGGCCGCGGTCGCGCGGATCAGCGCCGGCCGCTGGAACACGAAGGCCCGCCGGTGCGGACCGACCTGCACCGTACCGCCGTCGGGCCGCAGGAGCCCGTCGACGACCCTCAGGGTGACGCTCTTGCCCGCCCCGTTCGGGCCGATGACGGCCGTGACGCTGCCCGCAGCGACCTCCAGGCAGAGACGGTCGAGCACCGTCCGACCGTCGAGGACCAGGGTCACGTCCTCGAGGCGGATGGCCGGTGTCGCGCTCATCCGTACACCCGCGCGGCGTGCCGGCGGAGCAGGGCCACGGCGACGTTCACCACCAGAACGAGGCCGATCAGCACGAGGCCGAGCGCCAGGGCGAGGCTGAGATCGCCCTTCTGGGTCTCCAGCGAGATCGCCGTCGTCATCGTGCGGGTATACCCGTCGATGTTCCCGCCGACGACGAGGACCGCGCCGATCTCCGAGATCGCCCGGCCGAACGCGGCGAGCGCGGCGGTTACGAGGGAGAAGCGCACGTCGTAGATCATCGCCGCGGCCTGACGCGGTGCGGAGAGGCCGAGGGAGCGCAGCTGCTCCCCGAGATGCACCCGGGCGTCGGCGACGACCTGCTGTGTCAGTGCGGCGACGAGCGGGGTCGCGAGCGTCGCCTGCGCGGCGATCATCGCGGCGGGGGTGAACAGCAGGCCGAGCGGTCCGAGCGGACCGGAGCGGGACAGGACGAGGTAGAGCGCGAGGCCGACGAGCACCGGCGGCAGCCCCATGAAGGCGTTGAGCAGGCCGACCGCGGCGCCGCGTCCGGGGAAGCGGGCGACGGCCAGGAACGCACCCAGGGGTATACCGAGCACGAGACCGATGCCGACGGCGGTGAGGCTGACACGCAGCGACAGCCACGCGATCGCCAGCACGTCCCGATCCAGGCTGAACAGGCGGGAGAGGATGTCCTGGAGCGTCTGCATCATGCCCCCGGGCCGGTCCTCGGGAATGGGACGAGGCGGATGGCGAGATCAGCCGTCGAGGCCGACCTCGTGACGCAGGTTCGGCGGAATGGACCTGTCATGCCTGTCAGGGGAGCGCGTACGGGTAGGCGGTGAGCATATCGCCCGGGGCGACCGTTGTCGTGTCGGCGGGTCGGCCGCCGCGCCGGCCCTTGATCATCGAACCCGGATGGCGCATCGCCGCCACGATGATCCGGAATGCGTCTTCGGCGCTGATCCCGCTTCGGGAGGCGGCGATCCTGCTCAGCGGCGCGGCGGCTCCCGTCGAACCCGCGACCGTCCCGCTCGCAGCGGCGCTCGGACGCGTCGCCGCGCGAGCGGTCGTCGCGCACGCCGCCGTGCCCACGGGCCCGACGGCGATGCGGGACGGCTTCGCGGTCGCGGCCGCCGCGGTGGGCGGCGCGTCGGCCTACGCGCCGATCTTCCCGGCGCGACCGCCACCCTGGGTCGAGGCGGGACAGCCGCTGCCGTCGGGCACCGATGCCGTCCTGCCCCCGGAGGGATTCGCGGACGGCATGGTCGTCGCGGACATCGCCCCGCGGGAGGGCGTGCGCGGAGCGGGGGAGGACGTCGCCGCCAACGCGCGGCTGATCGAGGCCGGCACCCGGATCGAGCCACTCCACCTGCTCGTCCTGGAGGCGGCCGGCCTGGAGGCGGTCCACGTCCGTCAGCCGCGCTTGCGCGTCGTCACCGTGGGGACGTCCAGCCTCGATACCGTGTCGCCCCTGCTCGGGCGTCTCATCGCGCGGGCGGGCGGGGCGACCGAGGCGGTTCGCGCCCGGGGAGTCGAGGAGATCGCCGAGGCCATCCGCGGCGGCACGGCGGACGCGGTGCTGGTGGTCGGGGGCAGCGGTTTCGGCCGCTCGGACCACAGCGCGGCGGCCCTCGGCCGCGCCGGAGACGTCCGCGCGCACGGCATCGCCCTGCGGCCCGGGGAGACCACCGCCGTCGGCTCCGCGGCCGGACGGCCGGTCCTCCTGGTGCCCGGGCCTCCCGAGGCGGCGCTCGCCGCGTTCCTGGCGCTCGGCCGTCCGCTCCTCGCGCGGCTCGCCGGCGCGCGGGAGCGCTCGCCTCGGAGGCACATCCTCCTCCGGAAGATCGTCTCGTCGATCGGTCTGTCCGAGGTCGTCTTCGTCCGAAGCGGGTCGGACGGCGTGGAGCCGCTGGGCGGAGCCGGCCTTCCGCTCGGTCGGTTGGTGCAGGCGGACGGCATCGTCGTGGTCGAGCCGGAGAGCGAAGGCTTCCGGGCCGGCGAGGAGGTAGAGGTTTGGGCCCTGTGAGCGCCGACGCGGACCGTGACGGGGCGGCGGATTTCGTCGCGCGCCTCGCCGCGGCCTCGAGCCAGGAGCAGTTTCTCCGGGTGATGAGCCGGGACGACGCGCTCGCGCGGTTCTGGGCGGCGGTCCCGCACGCGCGCCTGCCGTCCGAGACGGTGTCGTTGGACGACGCGCTCGGGCGCGTTCTGGCCCGCGACGTCGCCTCGCCCATGGACGTCCCGCCCTTCGACCGGTCCCTGGTCGACGGTTTCGCCCTGCGCGCGACCGACACGGAAGGCGCCGGGCCGGCGAGCCCGCGGCGTCTCACGCTGAACCGCGAGATCCTCGCCTGCGGCGTCGCGCCGACCGTCGTCGTCCAGCCGGGTACGGCGACGCCGATCGCCACCGGCGGCGTGATCCCCCGCGGCGCCGACGCGGTGGTGATGGTCGAGCACACGGAGTTCGACGCCCGGAGCCTTACCGTCGATGTCCTGACCGCGGTGCGGCCGGCGCAGTTCGTGGGCTATGCCGGGGCCGACATGGCCCGCGGCGAGACGGTGCTGCGCGCGGGAACGCGGATCACCGCCCGCGAGATCGGCATGCTGGCGGCGTGCGGCCTGGCGGCCGTCGACGTCACAGGACGCCCGCGGGTCGCAATCCTGTCCACGGGGGACGAGCTGGTCGCACCGGGCGAGCCCCTGCCCGAGGGCGCGATCTACGATTCGAACGGCGCGATCATCGCGGCCGCGGTGACCGAGAACGGCGGGGAGCCGGTCCGGCTCGGGATCGTGCGCGACGAGGCTTCCGTCCTCGAGGCCGCCCTCCGGTCCGCCCTCCGGGACAGCGACCTCGTCGTGCTCTCGGGCGGCACGTCCAAAGGCGCCGGCGACGTGTCGCACCGGGTGCTGTCCCGCCTCGGCGAGCCGGGAATCCTGTTCCACGGCGTGGCCCTGAAGCCCGGGAAGCCGCTCTGCGTGGCGGTGGCGCAGGGAAAGCCGGTCATCGTCCTGCCGGGGTTCCCCACCTCCGCGATGTTCACCTTCCACGACTTCGTCGTGCCGTACGTGCGGGCGCTCGCCGGGTTGCCGCCGCGCGAGGACGAGACGATCGCGGCGCAAGTGTCCCAGCGGGTGCCCTCCGAACTCGGCCGCACCGAGTTCGTGATGACCTCCCTCGCCCACGGTCGCGAGGGGACGATCGCCCTGCCGCTGCCGAAGGGTTCGGGTTCGGTCACCGCCTTCTCGCAGGCGGACGGCTTCTTCGCGGTTCCGGCCGCGCGCGCCGGCGTCGAGGCGGGGGAGGGCGTCGCCGTGGTCCGCCTGGGCGCCGGCGTGCGGGCGCCGGACCTGACGATCGTCGGCAGCCACTGCATCGGCCTGGACCGGGTGGTCGGCCTGCTCGGCGAGCGAGGGTACCGCGCCCGCACCATCTGGGTCGGGTCGGCCGGCGGCCTCGCCGCCCTGCGGCGCGGCGAGTGCGATGTCGCCGCCATGCACCTCTTCGATCCCGAGACGGGCCGGTACAATGCCCCGTTCCTCACCGAGGGCCTGTCCCTCGCGCCCGGGTGGCGCCGCCTCCAGGGCGTCGTGTTCCGCCGCGGCGACGCCCGGTTCGAAGGGCGCGACGCCGCGGACGCGGTCGCCGCGGCGCTCGCCGACCCCGACGCCGTGATGGTCAACCGCAACGCCGGATCGGGCACGCGCCTGCTCGTGGACGGGCTGCTGAACGGTGCCCGGCCGGCGGGGTTCTGGAACCAGCCGCGCTCGCACAACGCCGTCGCCGCGGCGGTCTCGCAGGGCAGGGCGGACTGGGGCGTGGCCATCGCGAGCGTCGCGGATGCCTACGGGCTGGGCTTCCGCCCGCTGACGGAGGAGGCCTACGACCTCGCGTATCGCGCGGACGCGCGGGAGATGCCGGCGCTCGCGGCCTTCCTGAGCCTGCTGGGCGAGCCCGAGACGGCCGCCGCGCTGCGCGCTCTGGGCTTCACGCCCGCCGCGTGAGCCGCGTGACGTGCGCACCGTTGGCCGGCCTCGACGGAACGGGACGGACGATCCTGTCGCCCGCCGGGATGATCGACGGGGCCGTTTCGCGTAGGGACGCCTGCGAGGCGCTGGGGCCTCCAGCGAAGCGGCGGTGTGCGTTGGGCGAGGACACGAGCATCAGTTTGCGGATCGAGCTCGGCTCGGACACCCTGCTGGGACCGGGCAAGGCCGCCCTCCTGAGCGGCATCCGCGACACCGGCTCCATCGCCGCCGCGGGGCGCCGGATGGGCATGAGCTACAAGCGAGCCTGGTACCTCATCGACACGTTGAACAAGGCGTTCCAGGAGCCGCTCGTCTCCGCGAGCAAGGGCGGCCGCCGGGGCGGCGGGGCGGTCCTGACCAGCACGGGCGACGCCATCCTCGACAGCTACCTGCGCATGGAGCGGCTCGCCTCGGAGGCCGTGGCGGGCGAGCTCGACCTTCTCGCCTCGCTGATGAAGGTTGATTCGTAGGAGCGAGGCCGCGCAGAGGCGCGCCTCCGTGGGGAGCGGCCTCTCGAGGTCGGGCCTCGGCTTCGGTCTGTGCAACCCGCTCCGTCATCGCGAGCGCAGCGAAGCGACCCAGGGCTGCGCGACATCGGTCGGCGGGGCGCCGACTGGATTGCTTCGCTGCGCTCGCAAGGACGGCACCGGGCTGATCGACCGGAAACAGCTTCAGCCCGCTGCGTCATCGCGAGCGCAGCGAAGCGACCCAGGGCCGCGCGACATCGGTCAGCGTCGCGCCGACTGGATTGCTTCGCTCCGCTCGCAAGGACGGCACCGGGCTGATCAATTGGAAACAGTATCAGCCCGCTGTCCGCCGCCAGGGGCCGGCGGCACGCCTGGGCGCGCCGCCGGAGGTCGCGCCGCCTACTCGGCGGCCATGGCCGTGTGGACGGCGGAGGCCCGGGCCGCGCAGAACTTGAACTCCGGGATCTTGCCCATCGGGTCGAGCGCCGGGTTCGTCAGCAGGTTGGCCGCGGCCTCGGCGTAGCAGAACGGCATGAAGATCATGCCGACCGGCACGTCGCGGTCGGAGCGCACCTTCAGGTGGACCGCGCCGCGGCGCGTCTCCAGCTTCATCGTGTCGCCGGGCTCCAGCCCGAGCCGGTAGAGCTCCTTCGGGGCCATGAAGGCGACCGCCTCGGGCTCCAGCGCGTCGAGGACACCGGCGCGCCGGGTCATCGATCCGGTGTGCCAGTGCTCGAGCACGCGGCCGGTCGACAGGACCATCGGGTAGTCCTCGTCCGGCAGCTCGTCCGGGGGCACCACGGCGGCCGGGACGATCTTCGCGCGCCCGCTCTCCGTGGGGAAGCCGGCGTAGAAGATGATCTCGTTGCCGGGCTGGTCGGGCGCGTCGACCGGGTAGGTCACGGCGCCCTCGCGCTCCAGGCGCTCCCAGGTGATGTTGTTGAACGACGGCATCACCATGGCCATCTCGCGGAAGATGTCGGCCGGGCCGCCGTAGTTCCAGGGCAGGCCGAGGCGCTTACCCAGTTCCTGGATGATCCACCAGTCCTGCCGCGCGTCGCCCGGCGGGGACACCACCGGCTGCGAGATCTGCACGCGACGGTCGGTGTTGGTGAAGGTGCCGGCCTTCTCGGCGAAGGCGGAGGCCGGCAGCACCACGTCGGCGTGGAAGGCGGTCTCCGTCAGGAACAGGTCCTGCACGACGAGGTGGTCGAGCATCGCCAGGGCGTGCCGGGCATGGTTCAGGTCAGGGTCGGACATCGCGGGGTTCTCGCCCTCGACGAACATGCCCTTGATCTCGCCGGCGTGGATCGCCCGCATGATCTCGACGACGGTGAGGCCCTTCTGCGGGTCGAGCTTCTGACCCCAGAACTCCTCGAACATCTCCCGCACCGCGGCCTTCTCGACCGACTGGTAGTCCGGGTAGACCATCGGGATCAGGCCGGCATCGGACGCGCCCTGGACGTTGTTCTGGCCGCGCAGCGGATGCAGGCCGGTGCCGGGGCGCCCGATCTGCCCCGTGACGAGGGCGAGCGCGATCAGGCAGCGCGAGTTGTCCGTGCCGTGGACGTGCTGGCTGATGCCCATGCCCCAGAAGATGATCGAGGACTTGGCCCGGGCGTAGAGCCGGGCGACCTCGCGCAGGGTCTCCGCGTCGATGCCGCAGACCGAGGCCATCTTCTCCGGCGTGAACTCGACGATCTTCTCTTTGAGCGCCTCGAAGTTCTCGGTGTAGCCGGCGATGTACTGCTCGTCGTAGAGCCGCTCCTCGATGATCACGTTGAGCATCGCGTTGAGCATCGCGACGTCCGAGCCGGGCTTGAACGCGAGGTGCTTGTAGGCGTGCCGCGACAGCACCTGCCGGCGCGGGTCCATGACGATCAGCTTGGCGCCGCGCTGCTTCACGGCGTTCTTGAGGAAGGTCGCCGCCACCGGGTGGTTCACGGTCGGGTTGGCGCCGATCACGATGATGACCTCGGCGTCGAGCGCCGCCGAGAACGGCGCCGACACGGCGCCCGAGTTCAGCCCCTCCATGAGGGCGGCGACCGACGAAGCGTGGCACAGCCGGGTGCAGTGGTCGACGTTGTTCGAGCCGAACCCGAGCCGCACCAGCTTCTGGAAGAGGTAGGCCTCCTCGTTCGAGCCCTTCGCGGAGCCGAACCCGGCGAGCGCCTTGCGGCCATGGGTGTCGCGGACCGTCCTGAGGCCGCCGGCGGCGCGGTCGAGCGCCTCCTCCCAGGTCGCCTCGCGGAAGTGCGTCCACGGGTTGGCCGGGTCGACCTGGTCGTTGGCGTCCTTCGGGACGTTGTCCAGGCGGATCAGCGGCGCCGTCAGGCGGTGGGGGTGGTGGACGTAGTCGAAGCCGAAGCGGCCCTTCACGCAGAGCCGATTGTGGTTGGCCGGGCCGTTCACGCCCTCGGCGTAGACGATCCTCTCGTCCTTCACCTTGTAGGAGACCTGGCAGCCGACGCCGCAATAGGGGCACAGCGAGGTCACCTCGCGGTCGGGATAGACCGTCCGGGTGTTGTGCTCGGCGTCGAGGTAGGCGGACGGCATCAGCGCGCCGGTCGGGCAGGCCTGGACGCACTCGCCGCAGGCCACGCAGGTCGATCCGCCCATCGGGTCGTCGAAGTCGAACACCACCTTCGCGTCGGCCGAGCGGTAGGCCATGCCGATCACGTCGTTGACCTGGACCTCGCGGCAGGCGCGGACGCAGAGGTTGCACTGGATGCAGGCGTCGAGATTGACGCTCATGGCCGGGTGGCTGAAGTCGCCGGTCCAGCGCTCGGCCGCGGGGAAGCGGCTCTCGGACACGTCGAGGAAGTCGGCCTGCACCCAGAAGTGCGATGTCGGGTCGTGCGAGGTCGCGCGCTCGGGCTGGTCGGCCACGAGCAGCTCGAGCACCATGGCGCGGGCCTTGGTGGCGCGCTCGGTCGCGGACTTGACCTTCATGCCCACGGCCGGCGTGCGCTTGCACGAGGCGGCCAGCACGCGCTCGCCCTCGATCTCGACCATGCACGCGCGGCAATTGCCGTCCGGGCGGTAGCCGGGCTCGGGCTTGTGGCAGAGGTGCGGGATGTGGGTGCCGAGGCGCTTGGCGACGGCCCAGATCGTCTCGCCGGGGGCGGCCTCGACCTGCTGGCCGTCGAATTCGAACGCGATGGTCGGGGGGGCGGTCGGCCGCTCCTTGAGATCGTGCAGGCCCGACGGCTCCGGGGCCGCCTGGCCGCCCGCCTTCGCCCCTTCCGAGTAGGAGCCGCCGGCCCCCGGCTTCGGGCCCTGGGCGGGGCCGCCCGCATCCTGCAGCCCGTCGGCCCGGATCTCGGCCTTCTCGGTCTTGTCGCCGCGCTGTTCGGGGGCGTTGCTCATGCGGCCGCTCCTGGCTCGGACATCGGGATAGGGTTCGCCGGCACCATCGGTTGCCTCACTCGGCAGCCGCGGCGCGCGGGGCGGGGAACAGGTCCGGGAAGTACTTGATGACGCTGCTGAGCGGGTTCGAGGCGGCCTGGCCGAGGCCGCAGATCGAGGCGTCCCGCATGCACTGGGACAATTCGCCCAGGAGCTCGGTGTCCCAGACGCCCTGCTCCATCAGGATGCGGGCCTTCTGGGTCCCCGAACGGCAGGGGGTGCACTGCCCGCAGCTCTCGTCCTCGAAGAACTTCATCAGGTTCAACGCGGCGCCGCGCACATCGTCCCGGTCGGACAGGATCACGACGGCGGCGGAGCCGATGAAGCAGCCGTACTTCTCCAGCGTCCCGAAATCGAGCGGGATGTCGTTCATCGACGCCGGCAGGATGCCGCCCGACGCGCCGCCCGGCAGGTAGGCCGCGAAGGTGTGGCCGTCCGCCATGCCGCCGCAATACTCGTCGATCAGTTCCTGGATGGTGAGGCCGGACGGGGCGAGCTTCACCCCCGGCTCCTTCACGCGCCCCGAGACCGAGTAGGAGCGCAGGCCGACGCGGTCGTTGCGGCCGTGGCTCTTCCACCAGTCGCCGCCCCGCTCGATCAGGTCGCGGACCCAGAACAGCGTCTCGATGTTGTTGATCAGCGTCGGACGGTTGAACAGGCCGACCTGGAACGGGAACGGCGGCTTGTGCCGCGGCAGCCCGCGCTTGCCTTCGAGGGACTCGATCAGCGAGGATTCCTCGCCGCAGATATAGGCGCCGGCGCCGCGGCGCAGGTGGATGCGCGGACCGCCCGCGGAGAGCTTCGCGATCTCGCGCGTCAGGATCTCGCGGGAGATGGGATACTCGTCGCGCAGGTAGATGTAGACCTCGGGCGCCTCGACGACGTGGGCGCCGATCAGCATGCCCTCGAGGAAGCGGTGCGGGTCGGTGTTGAGGTAGAGCTGGTCCTTGAAGGTGCCGGGCTCGCCCTCGTCCCCGTTGACCGCCATCAGCCGGGGCCCGGGCTCGCCGCGCACCGAGCGCCACTTGCGCCCCGTCGGGAAGCCCGCGCCGCCGAGGCCGCGCAGGCCGCCGTCGTCGAGCACCTTCAGGACGTCGTCGACCGGAAGGTCCCCGCTGCGGAGCCGGTCGAGGGTCGCGTACCCGCCGGCGGCCCGATAGGCCTCGTAGTCGACGTAGTCCGGGATATGGGCGTGCGTGTCGCCGGCCTCGACCGCGGCCCGCACGGAGGCGAGGTCGGCCTTGTGCAGGAAGTTGTGCCCGACCTCGACGGCGGGCGCGTGGTCGCACAGGCCGACGCAGGGCGCGCGCACGACGCGGACGGCGTCGGAGGCGAGTTCCCGCTGGAGCGTCTCCAGCAGCTCGTCGGCGCCGAACATCGCGCAGGTGATGCTGTCGCAGACCCGGACGGTCAGCCGCGGGATCGAGGCGTCACCCTCCTTCACGACGTCGAAATGCGCGTAGAAAGTCGCGGTCTCGAACACCTCGGCGAACGCCAGGGCCATCTCGTCGGCGAGCGCCGCCAGGTGCTCGGCGCTGATCTGGCCGTAGGTGTCCTGGATCAGGTGCAAGTGCTCGATGAGCAGGTCGCGCTGGCGCGAGCGGGAGCCGAGAAGCTCCTCGATCTCGACCTTCGCCCGCGGCTCGACCTGGCGCCCCTTGGGGACGCTGCGCGCCTTGTTCCGCCCCCGGCCGGGATGCGAGAAAGTCCTGACTGTCCCCGGTGCCTCACTCATGCGGTATCTGATTTCCAACTGCTGGGACGGGTGGTCGCGGTGTCCTGAGGTCCGGTCGGGGGTTACTGGCCGCCGAAGGCCCGGAGCGGCTGGCCGGCCTCGGACCGCGGCTTCATCGTGGCCGTGCCCGTCGCCTCGTCCAGGGACGTGACCCTGGGTCCGACGACGGAGCGCAGCTCGGTCTCGAACGCGTCGAGGGCGTCGTTCAGGCGGTCCATCAGGGAGCCCGGCGCGTCTCCGGCCGGCGACGCGACCGCCTGGGTGAGCGCGTCGCGGACCCGGCCGGCGAGCTCCTGCGTGAGCGGCGGCTTCGCGTCGGCGCAGTAGGCGTCCGTCACGATGGCGGCCCAGTCCGCCGCGGAGGATGCGTCGCCCATGCTTAGGCCTGCGCGATCGAGGGACGGTTGAAGTCGTGCATGGCGTGCCCGTTCGGGTCCGTTGGCGTGGCGCTCGCTCGTGGCATACCAAATGGCAGCCGTTATAGCGGAGGTGTTATATCGTTTTTGAAGTCGTTTCAATTTGCGTGACGCCGGGGTCACGCGTCCCGGCGGCGCGGCCGACGCTTGCCCTGAGCCCTCGCGCGGGGCAGTGGGAACGGCACGAGAGGGGCTGTCAGCGGTGTCCGGCATGCGCGTAATCGGACTCGCCGGGTGGAGCGGGGCCGGCAAGACCAGCCTGCTGGTCCGGGCCATCCCCCTGCTCGTCGCCCGCGGGGTGCGGGTGGCGACCATCAAGCACGCCCATCACGACTTCGACACGGACTGGCCCGGGAAGGATTCCTACGAGCACCGCAGGGCGGGCGCGAGCGAGGTTCTGATCTCGTCGGGCCGCCGCTGGGCCCAGGTCCACGAGCTGCGCGACGAGCAGGAGGCGAGCCTGGGCCAGCTCCTGCGGCGGATCAGCCCGTGCGACCTCGTCGTCGTGGAAGGGTACAAGCGGGAGCCCATCCCCAAGATCGAGGTCCATCGCGCCGAGAACGGCCGCCCGCCCCTCCATCCACTGGACACCACCATCGTGGGCATCGCGAGCGACGTCGCGTTTCCGGCCTCGGGCATTCCCGTCGTAGATCTGAACGACGCGGCGGCGGTGACGGGGCTGATGCTTGACGTGGCCGTTCCCTTCGAAGACGTCCTCGGGAGGCTCTAGCCGGATGGCCCAGCTCAGCGACGACTGCTTCGCGTTCGGCGGCCCTCTGATGACCATCGAGGACGCGCACGCGCTGTTCGGCGAGCGCCTCGCAGCGATCGTCGGCACCGAGGACGTTCCCGTCCCGGACGCCGACGGGCGCGTCCTGGCCGAGGATTGCGTCGCGCCCATCGACGTCCCGCCGTTCCCCAACTCGGCCGTCGACGGCTACGCGGTCCGTTTCGCGGACCTGCGCGCCTCCGATGCGACGATCCTGCCGGTCGGCGCGGTCGTCGCGGCCGGCGCCTCCCCCGAAGGCGTGTCGGTGGCGGGCTCGGCCGCCCGGATCTTCACCGGGGCCCCGATGCCGGCGGGGGCCGACACCGTCTTCATGCAGGAGGACGTCCAGGTCCTGCCCGACGGCCGGGTGTCCCTGCCGCTCGGGCTGAAGCGGGGCGCCAACAGCCGCGACGCCGGCGAGGACGCGGCGAAGGGCTCGACGATCATCGCGGCCGGCCGGCGTCTCCGGCCTCAGGACCTGGCCCTGGCGACCGCGGTCGGCCTGCGCACGGTGAAGGTCCGCCGCACCCTGCGGGTCGGCGTGTTCTCGACGGGCAACGAACTCGTCGAGCCCGGGTCGCCCCTGGGGCCAGGCGCGATCTACGACTCGAACCGCGTCCTGCTGCTCGCTCTTCTCCGGCGGATGGGCGTCGCGGCGCGCGACCTCGGCGTCATCCGCGACGACCCGGCGGCCCTCGCGGCCAGGCTCTCGGCGGCGGCCGCCGAGCACGACGTGATCCTGACTTCGGGCGGCGTGTCGACCGGCGACGAGGATCACGTGAAGACCGCCGTCGAGAGCATCGGGCGCCTCGTGTTCTGGCGGCTGGGGATCAAGCCGGGACGGCCGGTCGCGATGGGCATGATCGACGGCAAGCCGTTCCTGGGCCTGCCGGGCAACCCGGTGGCTGTCTACGTCACCCTGCTGTTCGTGGTGCGGCCGCTCCTCGCCCGGCTCGCCGGCGAGGCCTACGCGCCGTCGCGCGGATTCACCGTCAGGGCGGCCTTCCCCTATCGGAAGCGCGCGGGCCGCAGGGAGTTCGTCCGGGTCAGCCTCGCCCGGGACGCCGACGGCGCCTGGGAGGCCCGGAAGTTCCAGCGCGACGGCGCGGGCATGCTGTCATCGCTCACCGAATCCGACGGCCTCGTGGAGCTGGAGGATGACCGGACCGAGGTCGTGCCGGGCGACGCCGTGCGGTTCCACCCGCACGGGGCCCTCTGGTAGCGGGGCCGCGCTCAGGGCCTCACGCGACGCGGACCGCGACCGAGCATTGCCGGGCTCGCGCATCCGTTATATCAAATCTGCTATATCGCTTGTGATGGGCCGTGCGAGCGGCCGCTCGATCGGCGGGCTTGAGCAACGATGTTCGATGGTGTCTGGCGGAGCCAAGCCGGCGCGGAACTCCGCCTCCTCCAGATGGGCGAGGCGGTCTCCGGGACCTACACCGCCGCCGATCCCGGCTACGCGCAGACGCATCGAAGCCGCATCCTCGTCGGCACGGCCGAGGGCGACATCATCGGCTTCGTGACCAGCACGTCGTCGCCCCAGGAGATCACGGCCTGGACCGGGCGCCTCGTCCGGACCGACGAGAAGACGGCCGAGGCGATCCACGCGGTCTTCCACGCCGTCGAACGGTCCTCGCAGCCGAAGGCCGCGGCCGATCACGTCGCGCTCGAGACGACCATCTTCTCGAAGGTCGAGAACGCCTGTTCGTGAAGCCAGGGCCGCGTCCCTCCTCGATGGAGTCCTGAGGAATGGGGGCGACCGTGGCGCGAGGAGCGGTCGGCGCATGCGTGATCGGCGACGGCTCTAGATGAACGGCGCGTCGGCTTCGAGGCCCAGAAGGATGCGGCCGGTCGGCACGAGCAGCCGGTCCTGATAATGCATGTGCTGGCAGGCCGCGTAGACATCGCGGAGCTGGCGCGCGAACGGCAGGTCTTCGAGGACGGCGGAACTGCCGGCCGCCTCGTACATGCTCGTGACAACCTGCTTCCCGACATGGCCCGCGTACCAGCAGGCCCGCCGAAGCTTGGCCTGCCACGCGAGCGTTATCGGACGGCCGTTCTCGGCTTCCCACCAGAATTCGGAGACCGTGTCCCGGGCGAAGGCGCGCGCGGCACCGAGGCTCGTCTCGGCACGCGCGATCGCGACCTGGACGTCCTCGCGAAGTCTCAGGGGCACCTTGCCGCCATGCGGCGTCTTCGTCTGCGCGAGATCGATGAAGGCGTCGATCGACGCCCGGGCGATCCCGAGCGCAACACCGATGGCGGCGATCGCGGCCGCCGATGCCATGGGCAGCATGTAGAGGGGCTTTCTGTCGCGAGGCATCATGAGGCTCGCGCCGTCGATGGTCTGCGCGTTCGGCACCCAGATGTCGGTGCACGCGACGTCGTGACTCCCGCTGGCCCGGAGCCCCCCGGAATTCCAGTTGCCGACGACCTCGACATCCTTCGAGGCGATGAAGACGCCGCGCAGCGACGGCCGCCCGTTCTCGTCGAGCTTCGGCCGCTCGCCGTCGATCTCCACACACATGAGTGCGGACACGGAACTGTAGCGGCAGAAGCTCGCCCAGGACCAGCGTCCGTTGATCCGCCAGCCGGATCCATGGCGAACCGCTGTTCCCGTCGGCTGGCCGCTCCCGCTGCCCGCGAACTTCCTGCCGGCAGGGATGAGCGAACGCATCACGTCGGCGTCGATCAGGTCGGCGAAGCGTGACGCGCCCCCGGACGAGATCGCGGCGCACCAGGCGACCGAACCGTCGAGTTCCGCCAGAGCTTCGATCGCCGCCAGGACGCTCAGCGGATGCGCTTCAGGACCGCCCAGGCCCCGCGGAAGCCAGAGCTGCGCGAGACCGGCGTCGATGAGCGCCTCTGCGACCGGCTCCGGCAGGTCCGGGCCGACAGCCAGGGCCGACCGGTGCTCCGCGATGAGGGGCCGAAGCGCCGCGACGGTCGCGAGAAACGCCGCGTCCGGATCTCCGGCTCGCGCGGCAGGGCGGATCGAGGGGGCGACACCGTTCATTCTCAGACCTCATGACTGTCCGAGATGCATAGTAAGTTCGGTGATCGACCGCTTTCGTGTCTGTCGGAAGAGTTTTTGGTTACGATCGTAACTGGGGCGCCGTCAGACGATATTATCTGCCGGGTGGGGACGCGGTAGATCGCGCGGTAACGGTTGTCGTTGAATTTTTCCGCGCTGGATCCGCGATGATGATGCTTGAATGCTTCGGGTGGACGGTCTCGTGATCGCGGAATCCGCTGACCAACCTTGACGGATCGCGCGCGCATCGCGGCCTTCGCGCAACCTAGGACACCGGCATCTCGATGCGGCAGCGCACGCCGTCGCGGTCCAGCGCGTACTCGACCGTGGCGCCCAGGGCATATGCCAGCGCCTCCTGGATCAGCTCGGTCCCGTAGCCGCGGCGGGTGACGCGCGCCGCCTGCGCGGGCAGGCCGCTCTCGATCCAGCACAGGGCCAGTCGGCGGCGCTCGCGCCGGTCGCGCACGATCTCCCACGTGACGCTGAGATGGCCGGTCCCGGTCTTGAGCACCCCGTGCTTGACCGCGTTGGTCGTCAGCTCGTGGACGGCGAGGGCGAAGTTCTGCACCTGTCGCGCGGTCAGGTGCACCTCGGGGCCGGCGACGGTCATGCGGTCGGTCGCGCCGTCGACGTAGGCGGCCAGCTCGGCGCGCACCAGCGCGCCCACCTCGACCGAGTCGCTGCCGTACTGGCTGAGCAGGCCCTGCGCGCGGCTGAGCGCCTGCAGCCGCGCCTCGAACGCCTCGACCGAACTGCCCTGCCGCAGTGTCTTGCCCGCCACGGCGCTGACGACGCCGAGGAGGTTGCGCGTGCGGTGCTGCAGCTCGTTGATCAGCACTTCCTGGCGCGCCAGCAGCCTGTGGTGGTCCGTGACGTCGATGTTCACCCCCGACCACTTGCGGATCGACCCGTCGGGGTTCGTGATCGGCACCGCGCGGACGTTCGACCACCGCCAGGACGCGCTCGGGGCGTGCCACAGGCGATACTCGTGATCGACCGCCGTCCGCGTCGCGACGGCCTGCCGCCACTTCGCTTCCGTGAGCGCCCGGTCGTCCGCGTGGATCGCGTGGATCCAGCCGCGCCCGAGCCACTCGTCCGGGCGCTGCCCGGTGAACGCGCGCCAGCCCGGGCTGTCGACCTCGATGAGGCCCTCGGCCGAGGCCTCCCAGCTGAACTGACCGAACCCCTCGACCAGCCCGCGGAACCGCTCCTCGCTCGCGCGCAGATCGTCCTCCACCCGCTTGCGCGCGGTCACGTCGCTGGCGGCGCCGAACCATTCGCGGATCTCGCCGTCATCGTCGAGCAGCGGCACGGCCCGGGACAGCGCCCAGCCCAGGCTCCCGTCCGCCTGCCGGACGGGGTGCTCCAGCTCGAACATCGTCTTGGATCGGATCGCCCGCTGGATGGCCTCGCGCAGGCGCGGCTGGTCGGCCGGATCGATGTAGGCGCTCAGCCAGTCGTCGTTCGGGGTGACGGTGTCGGCCAGGAAGCCGCGGCCCTCCAGGACCCGCAGCTCGCTCCAGTCCGGGCTCATGCGGTAGATGACGTCTGAGCTGGCCGTGACGAGGGCGCGGAACCGCTCCTCGCTCGCGCGCAGCCGATCCTCGGCGCGCTTGCGCTGGAGGATGTCCTTGAACAGGACCGCCACCTGCCGCCGTTCCGGCGCCCCGATGGGGAAGGCGTAGACCTCGTACCAGCGCCCGAGCGCGTCGGCGCGGTCCTCGAAGCGTTCCGCCTTGCCGGTTCGGACGATCCGGCCGTAGGTCTCGAACCAGTGTGGCTCGAGGTCGGGCGCCAGCGCCCGGACCGTCCGGCCGACCGCGTCGCGGAGCCCGGTCTGCTGCTCGAAGGCCGCGTTCACGGACAGGAAGCGGTAATCGACCGCCCGCCCGGCCGCGTCGAACAGGACCTCGATGGTGCAGAAGCCCTCGTCGATGGCGTCGAAGAGGTGGCGGTACCGGGCCTCGCTCGTGCGCAGCTTGGCCTCGGCGCGCAGGCGCTCACCGATCTCGAAGCCGGTAATGTGGACGGCCACCACCTGCCCGTCGGCGTCGCGCACGGGCACGAGGAGCGCGTCGAAGACGTCCTCCGCGGCGCCCTCGCCGCGGGTGTCCAGCGGCTGCCCGGCCACCTGCACGGCCTCGCCCGCGAAGGCGCGCGCGTAGAAGTCCGCGACCGTCGCCCACCCCTCCGGGAACGTGCGCGCGAGCGGCCGGCCGAGACCCTCGGGGTGCCGGGCGCCGTAGAGCCGGGCGGCGGCGTCGTTGTAGATCAGGAGGCGCTCGGGCCCGCAGACGAGGGACGCGACCAGCGGGCTCGCGAGCACCTGCTCGACCATCACCTTGAGGCGCTCCGGCCAGCGGGCGGCCGGGCCCAGCGGCGTCCGCTCCCAGCCGAAGTCGCGGATGCGCGCGGCCATCTCGCCGTCGCCCTGTGGCCATGCCGACACTGATACGCCGCCTCGGTGATGTCGCGCGCCAGCATGTCCGCTCGCGGCGCGCGCAGCAACGTTCAAGCCCGATCGGACGACGAAATCTTCGTTCCGCCGGGCGATGACAGCATTCGCGGAGACTGGCTCAGGTCGTCTCGGATCGCGCGAGGCCCAGCTGCTCCTCCACGCACCGACGCATCACGAATTTCTGGATCTTTCCGGAGACCGTCATCGGGAAGGCGTCGACGAACTGGATGTATTTCGGGATCTTCTGATGCGCGATCTGCCCCGCGCAGAACGCGCGCACCGCCGGCTCCGACAGGGTCTCGCCGTCGCGCAGCCTGATCCAGGCGCACAGCTCCTCCCCGTATTTCGGGTCGGAAACCCCGAAGACCTGGACATCCTGGATCTGCGGATGCCGGAAGAGGAACTCCTCGATCTCGCGCGGATAGATGTTCTCGCCGCCGCGTATGACCATGTCTTTGATCCGGCCGACGATGTTGCAGTAGCCCTCCGCGTCCAGCGTCGCGAGGTCGCCTGTGTGCATCCATCCGGCGTCGTCGAGGACCTCCGCGGTTCGCGCGGCGTCGCCCCAGTAGCCCAGCATGACCGAGTAGCCGCGCGTGCACAGCTCGCCGCGCTCGCCCCGCGGGGTCACGCGTCCCTCGGGATCCACGATCTTGACCTCGAGATGCGGGTGGATCCGGCCGACGGTCGTGACGCGCCGCTCCAGCGGGTCGTCGCTCGAGCTCTGGAAGCTCACCGGGCTGGTCTCGGTCATGCCGTACGCGATGGTGACATCCCGCATGTTCATCTGCTCCACGACCCGGCGCATCACCGCGATCGGGCACGGCGCGCCCGCCATGATCCCGGTCCGCAGGGAGCGGAGATCGAAGCGCGCGAACTCGGGATGGTCGAGCTCGGCGATGAACATGGTCGGCACGCCGTAGAGCGCGGTGCAGCGCTCGGCCTGCACGGTCTCCAGCGTCGCGCGCGGGTCGAAGCCCTCGCCCGGAAAGACCATGGCGCAGCCGTGGGTCAGGGCCGCGAGATTGCCCATCACCATGCCGAAGCAATGGTAGAGCGGCACCGGGATGCAGATCCGATCCTCGGCGGTCAGCCGCATCGCGCGGCCGACGAAGTGGCCGTTGTTGAGGATGTTGTGGTGGGTCAGCGTCACGCCCTTCGGGGCGCCCGTCGTGCCGCTGGTGAACTGGATGTTGGCCGCGTCGTCGAACTGCATCGCGTCGGCGAGGTCGCGCAGGGCGCCGGTGCCGGCCGCGTCGCCCCGGGCCGCGACCGCGTCGAACGGGACCGTCCCCGGGGCCGGCGGTCCGCCGATCTGGATCACCGTGCGCAGGTGCGGCAGGCGGGCGGCGGACAGCCGGCCCGGCCCGGAGGCGGCGAGTTCGGGGGCCAGGGTGCGGAGCATCCCGAGATAGTCGCTGGTCTTGAACGCCGTCGCCGTGACCAGGGCGGTGCAGCCGACATTGTTGAGCGCGAATTCCAGCTCCGACAGCCGGTAGGCCGGGTTGATCGTCACCAGGATCAGCCCCGCACGAGCGGCGGCGAACTGGGTCAGCACCCACTCGGCGCGGTTGAGCGACCAGATCCCGATACGGTCACCGGGCCGGAGTCCGAGGGCGAGCAGGCCGGCCGCGAAGGCGTCGGCTTGGTCCCTCAGCTCGCGCCAGGTCCATCGGACGCCCTGGGCGTGCGCGACCAGCGCCAGGTGATCCGGCCACGCCGCGGCGGCGCGATCCAGGGCCTGGCCGATGGTCAGGCCGAGCAGGGGCTCGCCGATCGCCCCGTGGACATAGCTCACCGCCCGGTCGCTCATGTCGTCCTCCCTCGTTCCTCCGAACGCGCGCGCCGCCGCGGCGCTGTCCGAGGCCGCCCTTCGATCAGGGTGTCGGCGGCGGCGCGGCGGCCAGCGCGCGGGCGACCTTCGAGGCCGGCTCCCGGCCGAGCTGGGACGCGATCGACCGCCCGGCCGCGGCGAGGGCATCGAGATCGATCCCGGTCTCGATGCCCATGCCGCGCAGCATGTAAACGACGTCCTCGGTGGCGACGTTGCCGGCGGCCCCCGGCGCGTAGGGGCAGCCCCCGAGGCCCGCCACCGCGGCGTCCACGGCCGACACGCCGAGTTCGAGGCAGGCGAGGATGTTGGCCAGGGCCTGCCCGTAGGTGTCGTGGAAGTGCAGGGCGATCGCCTGCAGCGGCACGTCGGCGGCCACCCGCTCGACCAGCCGCCGGGCCGCGCGCGGCGTCCCGGTCCCGATCGTGTCGCCGAGGGCAATCTCGTGGCAGCCCATCGCGTGGAGGGACGCGGCGACGCGGGCGACCGCCGCCGGCGCGACGTCGCCCTCGTAGGGGCAGCCCAGGACGCAGGAGACGTAGCCCCGCACCCGCAGGGCTCTCGCGCGCGCCGCCTCCAGCACCGGGGCGAAGCGGTCGAGGGTCTCGGCGATCGAGCCGTTGACGTTGCGCCGGGAGAAGCTCTCGGAGGCGGCGGCGAACACCGCGATGTCCCGGGCGCCGGAGGCGAGGGCCCGCTCCAGGCCCTGCAGGTTCGGGACCAGCACGGAATAGCCGACCGCGGGCCGGGGGCGCAGCCGCGCCAGAACCTCCGCGGTCTCGGCCATCTGCGGCACCCATCGGGGCGACACGAAGCTGCCGGCCTCGATGCGGGTCAGCCCGGCCTCGGCCAGGGCCTCGATCAGCGCCACCCTGGCGGCGATCGGCACCGGCGCGGGCTCGTTCTGGAGCCCGTCGCGCGGCCCGACCTCGACCACCTGCACCCGGGCCGGATAGCTCATGCGGGCCGCTCCTCCGCCGCGAAGGTGACGATCTCGGTGCCCTCCTCGACCATGTCGTCGACGGCGTGGCGGACCTCGGCGACGGTGCCGGCCTGCGGCGCGCGGAGGGTGATCTCCATCTTCATCGCCTCGATCACCGCGAGCGGCGCGCCCTTCTCCACGGCATCGCCGGGCCGCACCCAGAGCTGGGTCAGGCGGCCCGGCACGGGCGCCGTCACCCGGTCGCTGCCGGACGCCTCGGTCCGGGGCGGGGCGAGGGGATCGACGTGGACCAGCGTCGCGTTCCGGCCGCCGACGATCACCGTCAGCTCCGCGCCGCGGCGGACCGTGCGCAGCCGGCGCCAGACGCCGTCCAGCATCAGCCGCTCGCCCTCGGCGTCCTCGGCGAGCGCCGCCAGGACGGTGCCGCCCGGCAGGTCGAGGCGGGCGCTGCCGTCGGGGAGGGGGCATGCCCGCAGGGTGACGGGCGGCGCGTCGCCGTGGCGGAACTGCAGGTCTTGGTAGCCCGCCCCGTTCATCCGCCACGCATCCGGATCGGCCCAGGGCGACCACGGGTCGCCGCTCGCCTGCGCCTGCGCGGCGACGGCCGTGCGCCGGTCGCGCAGGACGGTCAGGGCGGCGGCGGCCCAGAGCGCGGGATCGACCGCACCGGTCGCAAGCGGCGCCAGCAGGTCGTCGGCGTGGCGGGCGATGAAGCCGGTGTCGAGGTCGGCCGCGCGGTAGGCGGGATGGCCGGCGACGGCGCGCAGGAGACTGAGATTGGTCGTCACGCCGACCACCTCGTAGGCGGCGAGCGCGGCCGCGAGCTGCCGGATCGCGGCCGCCCGGTCCTCGCCCCAGACGACCAGCTTGGCGATCATCGGGTCGTAATCCGGGGTGATCCGGTCGCCCTGCACGATGCCGGTCTCGACCCGCACCCGCCCCGGCACCTCCGGCGGCTGGCGCAGGTGGGCGAGGGTGCCGACCGCCGGCAGGAAATCGCGCGCCGGATCCTCGGCGTAGACCCGCGCCTCGATCGCGTGGCCGCGCAGGGCCAGATCCGGGGCGCCGAGCGGCAGCCGCTCGCCCGCGGCCACGCGCAGTTGCCACTCCACCAGGTCGAGGCCGGTGACCATCTCGGTCACCGGGTGCTCGACCTGGAGCCGGGTATTCATCTCCATGAAGTAGAAGGTCTCGCCCTCGGCGATGAACTCCACCGTGCCGGCGCCGACATAGCCGACCGCCCGCGCCGCCGCGACCGCGGCCTCGCCCATCCGCGCGCGCCGGACCGGATCCATCCCCGGGGCGGGCGCCTCCTCGATCACCTTCTGGTGGCGGCGCTGGATCGAGCAGTCGCGCTCGAACAGCGAGACGGTGTTGCCGTGGCTGTCGGCGAAGACCTGGATCTCGATGTGCCGGGGGCGGGTCAGGTACGCCTCGATCAGCACCCGGTCGTCGCCGAAGGACGCCCGCGCCTCGCGCTGCGCGCCGGCGAGCGCGGCCTCGAACGCCGCGGCGGCCTCGACGACGCGCATGCCCTTGCCGCCGCCGCCGGCCGAGGCCTTGATCAAGACCGGGTAGCCGATCCGGGCGGCCGCCTCCTTCAGCGCCGGGACATCCTGCGCGGCGCCGTGATAGCCCGGCACCAGCGGGACCCCGGCGCGCTCCATCAGCGCCTTGGCCTCGGCCTTGGAGCCCATGGCGCGGATCGCCGCCGGGGGCGGGCCGACGAACACGAGGCCGGCCCCGGCGCAGGCGCCGGCGAAGTCCGCGTTCTCCGACAGGAAGCCGTAGCCCGGATGGATCGCCTCCGCCCCGGCGCGCCGGGCGACGTCGAGGATCCGCTCGGCCACGAGGTAGCTCTCGCGAGCCGGGGCGGGCCCGATCGGCCACGCCTCGTCGGCCATCCGGGTGTGTCGGGCGCCGGCATCCGCCTCCGAATAGACCGCGACCGTGCCGATGCCGAGGCGCCGGGCGGTGGCGATCACCCGGCAGGCGATCTCCCCGCGGTTGGCGATGAGGATCTTGCCGAACATGGCCGCCCCCTCAGTCCCGCCGCCACGGGGCTAAGCGCTTGTCGAGGAAGGCGGCGATGCCCGCCTGCCCCTCGTCCGAGGCCCGGCGCCGGGCGATGCGCCGGCCCGTCTCGCGCCCCAGGTCGGCGTCCACCCGCCGCCCCTCGCACAGGAAGACGAGGTCCTTGGCCTCGGCCTGCGCGCCCGGGGCGCCCCGGAGGATGTCGCGGAGCACCTCCGCGCCGGCCGCCTCCAGCCTGTCGTCGGGCACCACCTCGTGCACGAGGCCGATCGCCCGGGCGCGCTCGGCGGAGAAGACCTCCGCGGTCTGGAACAGGCGCCGGGCCCAGCGCGGGCCGATCGCGTTGACCACGTAGGGGCCGATCGTCGCCGGGATCAGGCCGAGCCGCACCTCGCTCAGGCAGAACCGCGCGCTCTCGGCCGCGATGGCGATATCGCAGCAGGCGGCGAGCCCGACGCCGCCGCCGTAGGCCGCCCCGTGCACGAGGGCGAGCGTCGGCTTCGGCAGCCGGTCGAGACTGTGCATCAGCCCCGCGAGCCCGGCGGCGTCGGCGAGGTTGCTGTCGAAGGACTGGCCGGCGATCCGGCGCATCCAGGCGAGGTCGGCGCCCGCCGAGAAGCTCTGGCCCGCGCCCGCCAGGACGACCGCCCGGATCCCGGCAGCGGCGCCCAGCCGGTGCAGGGACGCGGTGAGGGCGGCGATCAGGCCGTCGTCGAAGGCGTTGTGCTGCTCCGGACGGTTGAGCGTCAGGGTGGCGACCCCGCGCTCGTCGACCGTCTCCAGCAAGGTGCCGCTCATCCCGCGCCTCCTACATCCGGAACAGGCCGAAGCGGGTCTCGGGAATCGGCGCGTTGAGGCTCGCCGAGAGACCGAGCGCCAGGACGCGGCGCGTGTCGGCCGGGTCGATCACCCCGTCGTCCCAGAGCCGGGCGCTGGAATAGTAGGGGTGGCCCTGCTCCTCGTACTGCGCCCGGATCGGCGCCTTGAACGCCGCCTCGTCCTCCGCCGACCACGTGCCGCCGCGGCCCTCGACACCGTCGCGCCGGACCGTGGCCAGGACCGAGGCGGCCTGCTCGCCGCCCATCACGCCGATCCTCGCGTTCGGCCACATCCAGAGGAAGCGCGGCCCGTAGGCCCGCCCGCACATGCCGTAATTGCCGGCCCCGAAGCTGCCGCCGATCAGGACGGTGAATTTCGGCACCGCCGCGGTCGCGACGGCGGTGACCATCTTGGCCCCGTCCTTGGCGATGCCGCCGGCCTCGTAGCGCCGGCCGACCATGAAACCGGTGATGTTCTGGAGGAACACCAGGGGCACGCCGCGCTGGGCGCAGAGCTCGACGAAGTGGGCGCCCTTCAGGGCACTCTCCGAGAACAGGATGCCGTTGTTGGCGACGATCCCCACCGGGTAGCCCCAGATATGGGCGAAGCCGCAGACCAGGGTCTGGCCGTAGAGGTGCTTGAACTCGTCGAAATCGCTGCCGTCCACCAGCCGGGCGATGATCTCGCGCACGTCGTAGGGCGTCCGGCGGTCGGCCGGCACCGCCGCGTAGATCTCCTCGGCGGCGTAGCGCGGCGGCTCGGGCTGCCGCGGCGCGAGCGCGGGGCGCTTCACCGCGTTCAGGTTGGCCACGATGCGGCGGGCGATGCCGAGGGCGTGGGCGTCGGTCTCCGCCATGTGGTCGGTCACGCCCGAGGTCCGGGCGTGCACGTCGGCGCCCCCGAGTTCCTCGGCGCTGACCACCTCGCCGGTCGCGGCCTTCACCAGCGGCGGCCCGCCGAGGAAGATCGTGCCCTGGCCGCGGACGATGATCGACTCGTCGCACAGCGCCGGCACGTAGGCGCCGCCGGCGGTGCAGGAGCCCATCACCACGGCGATCTGGGCGATGCCCTGCGCCGACATCGTCGCCTGGTTGTAGAAGATGCGGCCGAAATGGTCCCGGCCCGGGAAGACCTCGTCCTGGCTGGGCAGATGCGCGCCGCCGCTGTCGACGAGGTAGAGGCAGGGCAGCCGGTTCTGCTGCGCGATCTCCTGCGCCCGGAGGTGCTTCTGCACCGTCATCGGGAAGTAGGTGCCGCCCTTCACGGTCGCGTCGTTGGCGACGATCACGCACTCGCGTCCCGCGACGCGGCCGATGCCGGTGACGATCCCGGCCGAGGGGACCTCGCCGCCGTAGAGGCCGTGCCCGGCGAGCTGGCCGATTTCCAGGAAGGGCGAGAACGGGTCGATCAGCGCCCGGATCCGGTCCCGGGGCAGGAGCTTGCCGCGGGCGCGATGGCGCTCCCGCGCGGCCTCCCCGCCGCCGAGGCGGACGCGGTCGGCGGTCGCGCGCAGGTCCGCCACCAGGGCGCGCATGGCCTCGGCATTGGCGCGGGCCTCGGGCGCGCGCGGATCCAGAGCGGAGTCGATCACCGGCACGGCGCCCGCTCCCCGCTCAGGCCGTCTCGGCGAACAATTCGCGGCCGATCAGCATCCGCCGGATCTCGCTCGTGCCGGCGCCGATCTCGTAGAGCTTGGCGTCGCGCAGCAGGCGGCCGGTCGGATAGTCGTTGATGTAGCCGTTGCCGCCGAGCGCCTGGATCGCGTCGAGGGCCACCGCGGTCGCGCGCTCGGCCGCGAACAGGATCGCGCCCGCGGCGTCCCGGCGCGTCGCCCGCCCGCGGTCGCAGGCCCGCGCCACCGCGTAGACGTAGGCCCGGGCGGCGTTCGTCGCCGTGTACATGTCGGCGATCTTGCCCTGCATGAGCTGGAACTCGCCGATCGGCCGACCGAACTGCCGGCGCTCGTGGAGGTAGGGCAGGACGACGTCGAGGCAGGCGCGCATGATGCCGAGCGGCCCGGCGGCCAGCACGGCGCGCTCGTAGTCGAGGCCCGACATCAGCACGCCGACGCCGCGCCCGACCGCGCCCAGGACGTTCTCCTCCGGTATCTCGCAGTCCTGGAACAGCAGCTCGCAGGTGTTCGAGCCGCGCATGCCGAGCTTGTCGAGCTTCTGCGCGGTGGAGAAGCCGGGAAAGTTCTTCTCGACCAGGAACGCCGTGATCCCCCGCGGGCCGGCCTCGGGATCCGTCTTGGCGTAGACCACCAGGACGTCGGCGTCGGGACCGTTGGTGATCCACATCTTGGTGCCGTTCAGGACGTAGCGGTCGCCGCGCCTGTCGGCCCGCAGCCGCATGGAGACGACGTCGCTGCCGGAGCCCGGCTCGGACATCGCGAGCGCGCCGACATGCTCGCCCGCGATCAGCTTCGGCAGGTAGCGCCGCTTCTGCGCCTCGGTGCCGTTGCGGCGGATCTGATTCACGCAGAGGTTGGAATGCGCGCCGTAGGACAGCCCGACCGAGGCCGAGGCCCGGCTGATCTCCTCCATGGCCACCGCGTGCTCGAGGTAGCCCATGCCGGCGCCGCCATAGGTCTCCTCGACGGTGACCCCCAGAACGCCGAGGGCGCCGAGCTTGGGCCAGAGGTCCGCGGGAAACGCGTTGCTGGCATCGATCGCCGCCGCGCGGGGGGCGATCTCGGCGCGCGCGAAGCGCTCCACCTCGGCGCGCAGGGCGTCGGCCGTCTCGCCCAGGCCGAAGTCGAAATCCTGCAGGCCGATGGGCATCGCGCGTCTCCTCGCCTGAGAATCGGGCACTCGCCTCTTTGAAACGAACGTACGTTCGTTAAGCGGTGCTGGCAAGGCGATTTACGAACGGTTGTTCGTTAGCCTATAGCGGGGATCGGCGTGAGCATTCCCCGGTGTCTGTTGCGCTCTGAACTGTCTTCGGAGTGTCTTCGTGGGTCGCACTGCCGGATCGAACGGGCCGCGCACGGCCGCCGCCATCCGCCGGGCCGGGCTTCGGCTCATCTATCGCCACGGCTACGAGGCGATGACCCTGCGCGCCCTGGCCGCCGAGGTCGGGATCCAGGCGGCCTCGCTCTACAACCACATCCGCAGCAAGCAGGATCTGCTGTTCGACATCGTCCGCGACCACATGGAGACGCTGCTGGCGCGGACCGACGCGGCGCTGGCGACGGCGACCGGCACCCCGACGGACCGTCTCCGCGCCTTCGTGGCGCACCACGTCACGTACCATCTCGAGAAGAAGCAGGAAGTCTTCATCGCGAATTTCGAGCTGCGCTCGCTCGACCCGCCGCATTACGCGGCGATCGTCGCCCTGCGCCGGGCCTACGAAGACCGATTGGTCGCGCTGCTCGAGCGGGGATCGGAGGCGGGGGAGCTGGACGTCCGGGATGCGCGGGTCGCCGGCTACGCGATCCTCGGGATGCTCACCAGCGCCTGCACGTGGTACAGGCCCGACGGCCGGATGACCAAGGCGGAGATCGTCGCCCTGCACACCGACATGGCGCTGCGGGGTTGCGTCAGGCGTCAGCCATAGACCCGTCGCGCCGGGGAACGGCGGTCGCCTCAGATCAGGCCGCCCGGCGGTGCGGCGGTGAGGGTCCTGCCGGCCCGCGTGACGAGCTTGGCGAAGGCCAGCGCCGCCGCCGAGGCCTGGGCTTCCGAGGGGAAGGTGCGGTCCGATGTCAGGACCGGCATCTGCGTCGCATCGAGGAGGACCCAGGTCCACAGACGGGTGTCGGTCGCGCGGATCTCGAAATGCATGGCGAACTCGTCGGGCAATGGCACATGCCCGCACAATGCGCCGCGAAAAGGCCTGACGCGTTAAGAGCTTGACCGGCGCAACAACCTGCGTCGGCGCGCACCGGCCTTGCCCCCGACATCCTCGCAGATCACAGGCGGGAACCTGCGCCGCCCAGGGCGGATCTCGCCACGGCCGGCCCCGACTTGGCATGCCAGCTTGGCTTTATCCGGCCATTCGATGCTACCCTCGCGCGGTCGGCATGCCGTGCCGACGGCGTGAGCAGGAGCGACATGGTAGAGCGGTACCATTTCCGCCTGAGGGGGCCGGACGAGGTCATCGAGGACGAGGAGGGCGTGCTGGCAAACTCGATCGAGATCGCCGTGGCCGAGGCGACGCAGCTGATCGCCGAGATGCACGCACGGGGCGAGTTGCCCGATCCCGACGAGCGCTGGTGCGTGGAGATCCACACCACCGACGGCGTCGTGCTTCGTTCCCTTCAGCTGTACTGAGCGCTGGGCGCGGGGCGCGGGAGCTTGCGCAGGATCAGGCGGATGTGTTCGCGGAGGGTGATCGCCTCAGGCGGCGGACCGGCACCCGGAGGCTCGACCGCTATCTCCGGACCACCCAGCACCGAGGCGTACATCGAGCTCTCCACGCTTTTCGCGAGCAGTAACCATCAGCCGTAGCAAACCGTTGCAAGCATCATAAGTCAGGTTTCGCCCTACAGGACGCGGCCGCTTCTACGTCGACAGGGGCACCCGGCTCGATGGGCGACTTCCGGATATGAAGTCTCTCGCAGACGAGGCACATATTTCGGCGGCCGCGAGGCCGGCTGAGTCAGGTATTCGCCTGGACAGGTCGGCGCGGCACTGGAGGCGCGTGCCGCATCGGTCGAGGACGAGGCTGCGGCGGCGCACGCTGATCTCGGCGACGGCGCCCGGAAGCCCGGCAAGCGCGGCGATGACTTGCCGGATCGGTGACCGAAGCGTCCGGCTGGGGTCGCGCAGGGTTGGCCTCGTGCGCCGCGTGCGCGGTCGGGAGGTCGACAGCGCCGCCGGCGAGCCGGATCTGTCGAAAGGGTCGCAGGCGTCGGAAAATCCCCGGCCACGCTGAAACAGGCGACCCGGCGATGCAGTTGCCGCTGCATGTCAGGACCTCGCCCTATCGCCGTCCTCGCCGAGGACGAAGAGTTCAGCCGGCTCGTCGCGGCCGACATGCTGACGGCGTTGGGGTTCGAGGTGCTGGAGGCGGAACACGCCCAGGGTGCGCTCCAGCATCTGGAGGCATGTGACGGGGCCGTCCTGCTCTACACCGACATCAACATGCCCGGCACGATGGACGGCCGCGCGCTCGCGCACGCCGTTCGGGCACGCTGGCCGGAGACCCGGATCATCGTCTGCTCGGGCTGCGATCCGCGCGAGGCGACCGCGCTGCCCGAGGAGGCCCATTTCATCGCCAAGCCCTGCGGGGAGAAACTGGTGCGCAAGGCGCTCAAGGCCCTGCACCTGCACTAGGGCCGCTCCCGACCGGGTCGGGCGAGGGGGCATGTCGCGGCTGTCTCGACCGGCGACACCTGTCCTCCAGCCGTCGCAGCACGGTCGAGAACGGCCCGTGCTGCGCTGTCTGGGCGGCCTCAGCTCGCGAGGAAGGCGGCCAGCCCGGCCAATCCCGAGAGGGAAGCGCGGCTTTCCTCCAGGCACCGCGCGTTCAGGTCCGCGGCCAAGCCGTCGAGCTTGGCCTGGAGCAGGCCGATGCTGGCCGGGGACAGGTTGCCGGGGAGCAAGACGATCACGTCGCCTTCGTCGAGGTGTATCGTCTCGCGGATCGCAGCATCAGCCATCGGAGCCTCCACCGGGAATACTGATCTCTCGGCCTGGTGGTAAGCTCTCACGGGCCGAGGCCGCCGACCGTGCTCCGGCGCACGCCCTCGAACACTGACTCGCGTCCGTGGCAATCCGGGGAGATCCGCGCCGGCGTCCCGCGGGCAGGACCGTCCGGCTACGCCCGAGCGCGCCGCGCCAGCGCTCGCCCGACCTCGAAGAGCGCCAGATCCGACACCTGTTGCAGCCGCTGGTGGCCCATCGCGACGATCGCCGCGCGCGCCTGCAGGAGGTGATCGATCGCGAGGACCATCGGGTCGTCCGCCGGCAGATCGCCCGCCGCGCTCGGAAGGAAGGGGCCGCGGTGGCTGTCCGTGGTGTCGATGATGATGCCGCGACCGCGCATCCGTCCCGCCGGATCGGGCGTGAGGCTGCCACGGTCGAGAACCCATCGAACCTCGCCGCCGTCCGTGAGGACGCGGTACTCGGCCGAGACGGGGCCGCCGGTCTGGCGCGCCCGGGCGATGCGCGCGAAGACCCAGTCGCGATCGTCCGGATGGGTGCATCGAAGGGCGATCTCGATGGGCAGCGGGCGCCCGGCCAGGGTCGCATCCCCGGCGAGCAGCGCCGCCGTCCCCTCGTCGAGGAGGGATTGTCCCGCCGACACGTCCGCTGTCCAGGCGCCGACATAGCCGGCCGCGCGCAATGCAAGATCAGCCGTAGTCTGCAACAGCCTGGCCTCCTCCGGCGCAAATCGGTTCGCACAAACCCGATCTCTGGTAGCGATATACCAAAATCGATATTCGGTACCAGTATCATACCGCCCGTACCGGAAATTTGGCAACTTCTAGTATCTGCATGAACCGCAGATATACAACTCTCTGCAGCAGACCGTGTCGGCCAGGATCGGCGCGACGCGCGGCAAGAACTCCTCGGCGCCGCCGCAACAATGCGTCAGTGCTCCCGGCGACCCGACAACGCCGTCATCGATCGAAGCGCGCCGCGGCACCCCGCTCTGCTATGTCGGCGGGACAGGTGATCGCGGGCCGCCTAGCAGCCTTCACCCCGTCAACGGGACGCGGGTCCGCTGCGGGCGCATCCGATCGGATCGGCCTGTTCCGGGGGCGCGCCCACGGGCCTCCTTGTGGCAACGCCCGAACTTCGACAAACCCGGACGGAGCTATCGAGGACGGGCGCCCATGATCATCCGCCACACCCGCAGGCTGCAGCGATCGGGCGAGGCGGTCGCGAGCCGCGATGGTCGGCTCGTCGCGCCTGCCCCGACGGAGCCCGACTGGGATGTCCTGGGTCTGATCGATCTCGGCGGGCGCGTCACGGTGGTCGCGCTTCTGGGTCCGAACGACGCGCGCGCGTTCCGATTCCTGAACCCGGACGGCACACCGCTGGCGTTCTGCGCTACGGACTTCCTCGCCGCGCCGTGGGACGGCGCCGGCCCGCTCGACTGGCAGGCCGAGGCGCTCCACACCGACGACGGCGACGCGTCGAACACGCGGGCCATGATCGAGGATCTCCACCTCCTGATCGAAGCCCTCGCACGCGCGGCTGCCGCGAGCCCGGAGCACGCTGTCCGGGTCGTCACGGGCGGCGGTTCCGATCCGCGGGCGCAGGCGATGCACGCGGCGCTGGCACGCCTCAACGCCGCACCGGCGGGGGCTCCGCCCCACCTGCCCGAACTGGTGACGAAGGCGATCGTCGCGCGCGGCGGCCAGGAGACGGCCCATCCGGACGGCGGCGATCTGCGCTTCTCGATCTACCTGCCCATGCCGGGCTTCCGCTTTGTCGGCTACGCGGCGGACCGGAACGAGACGCTGTGCACGCTGATCGGCAAGAACTCGCGCCTCGCATCGGCCCTGCTGGACGTTCGCGCGAACACGGCCTACGCCCGGCCGAACCTGGGAAGCGTCGGGTTCGACGCCGCGACCCTGGTGCAGGTCCGGTTGTGGCGGCAGTACCTCCTGCCGGCGCTGATCGACGGCGCGGCGCGGTCGACGCGCGTCGGGGTGGTCTTCGAGCACGCGCACATCAGTCACGCCATCTGGAACGAGCTGGCCGCGGTCGACGACGTGCTGTCGCTCGGTCGCGCGCCGGCGGTGTTCCTGTTCGCGAGCTGCAACGAGCCGATCTCTCCGGTCGACGCCGTCTTCCCGGAGCTCGCCGGGCAGGTGTATCGCGGGATCGAAGGCCCGCTGCCCCTGCTGCAGGCTGCCGTCGCCGGCGCGGCCACCTTCCTGCCCTTCCGTTCCTACCGCGTGAGCCAGCGATTGGCCGATCGTCTCGCGGCCCTGGCGCGGAGCGCGGAACCCGCGCTCGATGCCCGCCTGACGGACGCGGCGCGCCGGGCCACGATCGTCCTGATCGGGCTGCGCCTGGAGAACCGCCAGTGGGTCCGGCAGCTCGACGGCTACGTGGCGCTGATCCGACGCCTCGGCCGGCGGCGCGGCGAGAGATTCCTCGTCATCGTCGACGGGCACAACACGCTCGCGGGCACTGCGGGCGGCTACGTCGAGAGCTACTGCGAGAGCCTCGTGCCCGCGGAGGGGACCGTGCCGTCCATCGTCCGGAAGGAGCTCGAGCTGATCGGGGCGCTCCGCGCACGGGTCGCCGATGTCTCCAACGTGGAGTTGCTGCCGCTCGTGCCCTGCTCGATGGGGGCGAGCCTCGTGGCCGCGCTCCACACCGACCTGTTCGTGACGCATTTCGGGGCCGGGCTCGCCAAGTATAAGTGGGTCGCCAACGCGCCCGGATGCGTCATATCGAGCCGATCCGTGCTCAGCGGGAAGGACGATCTGCGCATCTACGACACCGAGATCTTTCGCGAGAACGTGTCGGCCTGTCACTACTTCCCCGCCGAGCGGGTGACGGACCTCGACACCTCGACCAACGCCCTGCATGTCCCCGGCAGCCGGGAGCGCGAGGATTTCGATCTCGACCTCGAAGAGTTCGCCAGCTTCGTCGAGCGGAACCTGCCCGAGCGGCGCGCCGCGCGCCCGCACTGGCTGAGACGGCTCACCCTCTTCGGGACCCGCGCCGCCACCGACGCGGCCAGGCTCTGAGCACCGGGAGCATCACGGATGAGCGATCGGATCCTGATCACCGGCGGCGGCGGCTTCATCGGCTCGCACCTCAGCGAGCGCCTGCTGGAGCAGGGCCACGAGGTGCTCTGCGTCGACAATTTCTTCACGGGCCGGAAGAGCAATATCGCCCACCTGTTCGACAATCCGCGCTTCGAGCTCATACGGCACGACGTCACGCACCCGCTCTTCGTCGAGGTGGATCGGATCTACAATCTCGCCTGCCCGGCATCCCCGATCCACTACCAGTTCGACCCGGTACAGACGACCAAGACCAGCGTCATGGGGGCGATCAACATGCTGGGGCTGGCGAAGCGGCTCCGCGTGCCGATCCTCCAGGCCTCGACCTCGGAGGTTTACGGGGATCCGCTCGTGCACCCGCAGCCCGAGGGCTACTGGGGGAACGTCAATCCCCTCGGCCCGCGCTCCTGCTACGACGAGGGCAAGCGCTGCGCCGAGACCCTGTTCTTCGACTATCACCGACAGCACCGCGTCCCGATCAAGGTGGTGCGGATCTTCAACACCTACGGCCCGCGCATGCATCCCAGCGACGGCCGGGTCGTCTCCAACTTCGTCGTCCAGGCCCTGCGCGGCGCGCCGATCACGATCTTCGGCGAAGGGCATCAAACCCGCTCGTTCTGCTACGTCGACGACCTGGTCCTGGGGCTGCAGGCGATGATGGCCACCGACGCCGAGATCACCGGCCCCGTCAATCTGGGAAACTCGGACGAGTTCACCATCCGGCAGCTCGCCGAACTCGTCGTCGACTTGTCGGGCTCGCGCTCGAAGCTCGTGCACGCCCCGCTGCCGGTGGACGACCCGCGCCAGAGGCGGCCGGACATCGCCCTGGCCGCGCAACTCCTCGACTGGCGCCCGACCGTGCCGTTGCGGGACGGGCTCATGAGAACCATCGCGTATTTCGAGACGCTGCTGGCCTCGGAGCCGATCGGGCCGCGCTGATCCGGCGCGCGTGACGGCGAGATCGGCCGTCCCGCCGTGTCTCGGCGGGATCGGTCCTGACCGACCGCCGGCCGCTCCGGGCGAGCGGCCGTGCGCGCTCGAGGCGCCCGCGGCGGCCGACCCGGGCCAGGCCCCTATCGCGGTCCGGCGGCCTCTGCGGCGGGGCCGGCCTCCGCCGCGTAGGCGTTGATGATGCCCATCAGCAGGCCGGGAAAGCGCGCCTCCACCTCGGCCCAGCGGGAATGGTTGCGCACCTCGACGCCGTGACGCTCGCTGCGGATCAACCCGGCCTCGCGCAGGACCTTGAAGTGGTTGGACAACGAGGATTTCGGGATGACGCGGTCCCCGAGCGCCGACACGGCCGAGCAGGCCTCGACGCATCCCGCCCGCATGATCCTGGCGAAGATGGCCGCGCGGCTCGGGTCGGCGAGGGCGTGCAGGATGGCCTCGGGTCGCACGTCCTCGATGGCGGGGTGAAACAGCGGTCTCATCTTTCGTCCATATGGGGTCTTGAACGACGCTCCGTTAGTTCCGAAGTTCCGAACTATGGGACTCAGGCCGCCATCCCGCGGCCGGCCCATGTCGGAGATAGGACACATGTCGAAGCTTGCGGGCAAGGTCGCCGTCGTGACCGGGGCATCGAAGGGCATCGGTGCGGGGATCGCCAAGGCGCTGGCGCGGGACGGCGCCGCCGTGGTGGTGAACTACGCGTCCAGCAGGGCAGGGGCCGACGCCGTCGTGGCCGCGATCACGTCCGCCGGCGGCAGGGCCGTCGCGGCCCAGGGCGACGTGTCCCGAGCGTCCGAGGCGCAGGATGTGATCGAGGCCGCGATCCGCGCGTTCGGGCGGCTCGACGTGCTGGTCAACAATTCCGGCGTCTACGAGTTCGCGGCGATCGAGGAGGTCACCGAGGAACACTATCGCCGCCAGTTCGACGTCAACGTGCTCGGCGTCCTGCTGGCGACGCGGGCGGCGGCGAAGCATCTCGGCGAGGGCGGGAGCATCGTGAACGTCTCCTCGGCGATCACGCACGTCCACACGCCGGCGGCAGCGGTCTACGCGGGGACCAAGGGGGCGGTGAACGCCATTTCGGGGGTGCTCGCCAACGAGCTGGCGCCGCGCAAGATCCGCGTGAACGTCGTCAGCCCGGGCTACGTGGTGACCGAGGGCACGCACGCGGCCGGGATCTCCGGCTCGGAGATGGAGGCCGGAATGGTCGCGCAGACGCCCCTCGGCCGGGCCGGCGAGCCGGACGACATCGCCACCGTCGTGGCCTTCCTCGCCTCGGACGACGCGCGCTGGCTCACCGGCGAGAACATCACGGCCAGCGGCGGCATCCGCTGATCCACGGCGCTGCGCCTGCGCGCGTGTCGGTGCCCGACCGCGCGCCGGGGCAGCGTCGCGGAGACGATGACGCGACGACGATGGCGTCTTCGTCCACGGGGGCGGCTAGGGTGGGACGCCGCGCCGTCCATGTCGGTCGCGGTGCCTGCCGCGGGCAGAAGGGGAGGGGAGGGATGATCCGATCGAGATGGGGACTGGCCGTGCTCGCGGCGGCGCTCGTGACGGCGCTCGCGGCGGCATCGACCGCCAGAGCCGAGCCCGCCAACCAAGTGCTGGGGACGTGGCGCATGGTATCCGCGCGGCTCGATCCGGAGGGGCGCAACGCGCCGGCCTACGGCGCGCGCCCGAGCGGGCTGCTGGTGTTCACGCGCGACATGCACTTCGTCGAGGTGCTCACGGACGCCGACATTCCCCGGTTCGCCTCGAGCGCGCGAGGTCAGGGGACCGCGGAGGAGAACCGGGCGGCCATGGCCGGCAGCATCGGGTTCTTCGGCACCTACACGGTGGACGCCGACGGCGCGTTCAGCGGCAACCGCGTCGAGGGCTCGACCTTCCCGAACTGGGTCGGCGACGTGCGCACGACCGAGCAGCTTCGCCTGACCGTCGAGGGGGACCGGCTGAGCGAGAGCTTCCGGCGCCCGGACGGCACGCGGATCGCCATCACGTGGGAGCGCGTCCGCTGAGCCGAAGCCGTGCGCGCGACCCGGGGCTTCGGCCCGGGAGGGCCGCGCAGGAGGGCCGCGCAGGTGGGCCGCCCCGACCGGGGGCGGGGCGGCCATCGGCGGATCGACGCGACGGAGCCCGCGTCCGGCGGTCCGCCGCGGAGGTTCACGCGTTGGCGCCGCCGTCGACCGTGAGGGTGGTGCCGGTGATCTGGCGCGCGGCCGGGCTCGCCAGGAAGGCCACCGCGGCCGCGATATCGTCCGGCGTTCCGTAATGGCCGAGGGCGGTCATCGCCCGCTGCATGTCCGCCTGCGCCCCGTCGGACGGGTTCATGTCGGTGTCGGTCGATCCCGGCTGCACGAGGTTCACCGTGACGGCGCGCGGCCCGAGTTCGCGCGCCAGACCCCGCGTGAACGAGAGCAGGGCGGATTTCGACATGGAGTAGACCGTCACTCCGGGGAACGGGACCCGCTCCCCGAGACAGGAGCCGATGGAGATGATCCGGCCGCCCTCCTTCAGGTGCGGGATGGCCGCCTGCGACGCCAGCACGACGGAGCGGACGTTGACGTCCAGGATGGCGTCGATGTCGGCGAGGCTCATCTCCGCGACGGGGCCGCCGCGGGCGATGCCGGCGTTGTTGACGAGGATGTCGAGCCCGCCGAGGCTCTCGGCCGCCTCGTCGACCGAGCGCTTCACCGCCGCGGCGTCGGCGCTGTCGGCCTGGATGGCGCGCCCGCGGCGGCCCTTCGCCTCGATGGCGCGGACGATCTCGGCCGCCCGCTCGGCGGACCGCTCGTACGTGATGGCGACGTCCGCGCCCCGGTCCGCGAGCGCCAGGGCGATGGCCGCACCGATGCCGCGTGATGCGCCCGTCACCAGGGCGCGCTTGCCTGCCAGCTCACTCACGTCCGCCTCTTTCTGTAATGAACGACACATAAATGGCTAGATGCGTTGCCGGCCCGGGTCAAGCGGTTTATATAACGATCGATGCAAAAATCCGCTTCGATCCAGGCAGGGGACCGGGCAGGGGACCGGGCAGGGGACCGGGCAGGGGACCGAGCCGCGCCCGCCCGCGGTCGCGGCCGGCCCCGCGCCTTCGACCGGGAGGCGGCGCTCGATCAGGCGATGCAGCTGTTCTGGCGCCGCGGCTTCGCCGCGACATCCATCTCGGATCTCACCGCGGCCATGGGGATCGGGTCGCCGAGCCTCTACGCGGCGTTCGGCTCGAAGGAGGCGCTCTACGCCGAGGCGCTGCGCCACTACGGCGACCGGTACGGCGGAATGGTCTGGGCCAACTTCGACGCTGCCGCATCGGCGCGCGGGGCCGTCGAGGCGCTCCTGATGGATTCGGCCGCCGCGCTCACCGGCGCCTGCGGCCGCATCGAGCCGCTCGGCTGCATGGTGACGCTCTCGGCTGCCGGCAGCGAGGGACAGGCGGAGCTCGGCGCGTTGCTGCGCGCGGCCCGCGCCGAGGGACGCCGACGGGTCGCGGAGCGGCTCGCGCGCGCGGTCGCGGCGGGCGAGATCGGCGCCGCCGTCGACGTCGCCGCACTCACCCGCTTCGTGCTCACGGTGCAGAACGGCATGTCGCTCCAGGCCCGCGACGGCGCGACCCGGGAGGAGCTCGAAACCGTCGCCCGGCTGACGATGGCGGGGTGGGACGCGCGCGTCGTGGATGAGGGCGATCGACCCTTGCGGTGACGTGTGTGGATGCTGGGCTTGCCTCGAGAAAGATACTGCTGGCGAATTCCTACGCGGCCGTTGGCCGAGCCATGAGGCGTGCGAATGCAGAGCGTCGGGTTCGGCCAGCGGGCGTGTCGCCAATCCAGGCGGCAAGGCGGCCGAGATTGATCGCCTTCGCCGTCAGCAGGTGCTGCAAATGCGTCCTGGCCAGACCGATATAGCGACTGCGACGCAGGTCCATCGTCCGTACGCCACGTGAGAGCGTGCCTTCGATGCCAGCGCGCCGTCGCCGGTCAACTGCGAAGGCCGACGAGGTCTCTCGCGCCCGCGCCGCGACGAGCGCATCGTGTTACTCACGTGAGCGCGGGGTCAGCAGACGGCGCTGCGAGCGGGTGCAGCGAGGCTTCAAGCTGCAGGCTTGGCAGTGCTGTGCCGCGAAGCGAATCCGTATGACCGTGCGACCGAGGTTGTAATTTGGATGCCAGCTCCGGCTGTCATGTCCCGCCGGACAGGTCGCGATCTGTCGATCCCAGTCGATATGGAAGTCTTCGATGTTGAAGGCGCCCTCGGTGCGCGCCTGCCACTTGTTGTCCTTCGGCACCGGTCCGGTCAGGGCGACGTCGTGATCTCGCGCGGCGGCCACGAGGCCGTCGGCGTCGATATAGGCAGCATCGACGAGATGGCGCGCCGGAAGCAGATCCTGCGTCGCCAGCGCCGCGTGCAGCGGGTCGAGCACCGCCCGGTCCACGCCGGGGCCGGTGTCGTCGCGACGTGGACGATCAGCGGTGGCTGGGCGTCGTCGCAGGTCTCGGTCAGATGGACGGTGTCACCGATCCATGTGGTCGCGCGCTTCTTGGCGTAGTGCACGTCCGGATCGTAGGGCGAGGCGACCATCGCCAGGGCGGGCGGAATGCCCTCGGCCTCCGTCCGCCAGCGGATCCGCCCGTCTCCATCCGATCCTTCAGCGGGTGGTTCGGCGACGTGGAAATTCTGCAGCCAGACGCGGCGAAGGACCACCATGGCGGGGACGTTGCGCAGCCAGCCCGGTGTAGCCTTGGTGTCGACGGCTGCAAGCAGCCGGTGCCCGTCGTCACCGATCGTCTCCGCGCAGGCGCGGCGCGCCGTCTCGCCCTGCGGGATATGGAAGTCGCCGATGGAACGGCCGTAGCGCTCGATCCAGCTCGGATCCGTATGGGCCCGTAGCCAGTCCGGCGCGACGACAGCCAGGGCGTTCAGGGCGGCCTGCAAGGTCTCGATGGCGCAGCCGAGGCGGTTGAGGCTGCGGAAAGCACCGAGGACGTGGGTCGCGTCTGTGCGCTGGCGGCCACGCTTGGCCAAGAGGCCGCGCTCGCGGCAGAGGGTGAGCAGGGTGTCGAACGGCAGGGCCTAGGCTTCGCCGGCCACGAGGCGAAAGCGGAATTCACTCAGGACCGAGGCGTCGAAACCGGGATCGGTCAGGTCGAGGCCGAGCAGGTAAATCCAGTCGATGCGAGCCCGTACAGCATCGGCCGCACGGCGGTCGGACGGGTTCTCGGAGAACTGCAGCAGCGTGATCAGCGCCAGCCGCCAGGGGCAGGCCGCGGGCTGTCCGACGCGTGCGAACAAGCCAGCGAACTGGATAGCCGGTCAGCCGCTCGAACAGGATGCGCTGTGCCTCGACACCACGGGCAGGCTCGCTCACCACCATCAGAACCCCGCAGTAGTCCACCCGCAGGGTGCCGTGCTCCGGATGCACCGCGAACAGCTCAGGTGCCGTCTAGCCGAGCCGGTGGGCCTCGGCACCGAACTTCTCGCAGAAGGCTATGGCGTTCGTTCGGAGCGCCACCCATCGAGCCGGTAGGAGATACCGGCACGGCGAGGCATGCTCGGACAGATCCTTAAGCGCGCTGCGCCACAGGGCGGCGGCGTCGGGGAGCATGGTGGGTGCCAAACTGGAAGCCATCCCACGGGCTACGGCAAGCTTGACTGCCGGGCTATGCGGCCAGAAGCGGGGTTGCCCAACGTGGATTGGGACGGCTCAGGCGCGCTCCTTGCCCTCTGATCGCTCCGCTTCCTGGCGCGCTACGCTGAGGACCCGGCGACGCCCCTGCGTGTCCGGTATCGAGGACCAAAGGCGCACAAGAGTCAGCAGATCTCCTGCCTCGCCCTCTGCTGGCGCCCGGAGAAACGCCTCAACTGGGACGTTAAGCTCTCGGGCGAGCTGTTTCAGCGTCGCGATGGTGCGAGCGGAGCGACTGGGAATGGCCATGCTTGATAACGCATGGCCCACCGCAGCATTCCAAGCTGCACACAAAATTCAGAAGAGGCATCAGTGTCGGCCTATATCTGGGCTCACGACGCTGAAGCTGTTCCCAGCGACAGTCCTAAATAAATCTGCGGCTAAGCTGCAACGCGCGTCGAATGGGCGCATTCCCGATCTATGTCAGGATCGCGCCCCCTCGCCGTGCTCGCCGACGATGACGAATTCACCCGTCTCGTCACTGCTGACATATTGTCTGCGATGGGTTTCGAAGTGCTCGAAGCCGAGCATGCTCAGGGCGCAATCCAGCACATGGAGGCGCACGCAGATGTCGCACTCCTCTACACCGACGTGAATATGCCCGGTTCGATGGACGGCTGTGATCTTGCCCATGCTGCTGGCAAGCGATGGCCTGAGACGAAGATAATCGTCTGCTCAGGGTGCAGTCGCGAGGAAGCAGCACTCTTGCCGAACGCCGCCCATTTCATTGCGAAACCGTGCGGAGAAAGGCTGGTGCGTAGGGCGCTGCAGGCTCTGCGATTACATTGAGACGGGGCACCTTAGAAAGGCACAGATCACCCGTCTGACGCGGCTATAGCCACCCTTCAAGCGCAGTCCGTCACGGCTGCTTATCTGCGACATATCGATCAACGAAGGCGCCGCTCAGAACGGCGAGCATGCCTTGTACCTCTAGAACTCGGATGCGTTGGCCTCGTGCGGCCGCCAATAGGTCCTGTTGCGCAACAGGGTCGTTCGAATGCGAAGCACACCGGACCACCTCATCGGCCAGTTGGTCGAGTGACGTTGCGCAGATCGACAAGGCGACGATCAACTCGGTCACGGCATCAGGTGACGGAACCGGAAGCCCCTCACCATCACCATCTGCTCTGGAGAAAACGCGCCGGTCCACGTGCAACCCTTTGATGTTTCGCTGGACCGCATCATGATCCGTATCGGTTGCGTACAACCTAGATCAATGGCGCGCGATTTTGGCGTCAGCCCGCGCGATCGTGAGGATGGTGTGCACCGTCGCTTACTCTCGTTCAGCAAGCGGCCTCGGAACGAGCGGTGGCAACGGCGCTTTACCATACGCCGCAGCTTGAGGATCCGATGATGAAGGTGTTCCAGATCCGTCAGGCCACGACGGGTGCAATCCTCTGGACCGGCTCGGCGTCCGACCCGATCGCCGCTCTCGACGCCATGGCCCACGAGGCCGGGTACTACGACCACGGTGACATCCCTGATCACCTGCGGGCCGGTGGCCTGTCCGCGGAAGAGATCCGCGTCTGACGGCGTAGAGCATGCCGGTGGATGAGCCGCTCACCTGCGAGGTGAAGGTCGACGGGTTATGGCAAGCCGTCAGCTTGAACGAAGCCGCGGTCGCCCACTCTGCCGCGCTGAAGCGCTGCCCCGCCTGTCACGGCCGGGTGATGATCCTGGGCACCTACAGCAGGCCTGATGTTCGCCGGTCGATGTCCCATCGGAAATCGCACGGGGGCTGTCCGCTAAAGCCGGACACCGACACCGGCACGCCGTCGCCGCATCCGCAGGCGCTCACCTGAGGTGGGTAGGACTCGTCCATTGATATGACGATAGAAGTCCGCCCTGGTGTTCCAGGTGCGGGCTTGATGCGACTGCGCCGACGAGGCCGCACCGCAAGACCGTACATCTGTTGTTGCCCCCTAAAGACCGGACAGGGTCTCCTGGGTTGATCGGGTGATGAACTCGCGCGGCGAGCGGTAGCCGAGCGCGCGATGAGGATGAAGATCGTTGTAGTGCGCCAACCAAACGGGGAGCTGGCGCAGCACGCTCTCGGCATCCGGTAGCACCGAGACACGCACGTAGTCGCGTTTCAAGGTTCGCACGAACGCTTCGGCCATGCCGTTGCTCTGCGGGCTCTCCAGCGGCGTCGTCTTCGGTATCAAGCCGAGTTCGCGGGCGAAGCGGCGCGTGTCGCGGGCGACGTAGCAACTGCCGTTGTCAGTCAGCCACTCGATCAGGCTCGGTAGCTGGTTGACCGCCCCGAAGCGATGCTCGACGGCCGCCACCATCAGGTCTCGGACGTCCTCGCCCGTGATGCCCGCCGTGGTCGCCACGTAGCTCATCGCTTCCCGATCGCAGCAATCGAGCGCGAAGGCGACCCGCACACGCTCACCGTTCTCTGCCGCGATCTCCAGCCCGTCCGAGCACCAACGCGTGTTGCGCACGGCCACCGCCACCTTGCCCTCGTGACGGCGCGTCTCGGCTCCGCCCGCATGTCGCTGGAGCAGGAGGCCGTGCACCTTCATGACCCGGTAAACCCGCTTGGCGTTCGGCGCAGGCCGCCCATCCCGCTCGGCCTGCCGGCGCAGAAGGGCATGGACTCGCCGATAGCCGTAGGTTGGCAGATCGGCGATAAGCGCCTGGATCGCGCCGAGCAACGCGGCGTCGGGTGCAGGCGGACGGCCGCGTCGGCCCCTGGGCTTCCAGGCGGGGGAGGCCTGCCTGGACGAGGCGAGGTGCGGGCGCGACACGCTCAAAGCTGCGGCCACAGCGCTCACCGGCCGTCCCCCGGCCACGAGGTCACGCGCGAGGGCAACTTTTTGGGGGCGGCAACCCGCTCCATCGCCTCGCGCAGGATCTCGGTCTCGAGCGTCTTCTTGCCCAGGAGCCGCTGCAGCTCACGGATCTGCTGCTGGGCAACACGAAGCTCGGAGGCTGGCACCACCTCTTCACCGGCACCGGCGGCCGTGAACGCGCCGCGCTCCATCAGCCGACGCCACGTGAACAGCTGGTTGGCGTTCAGCCCGTGGCGGCGGGCGACGAGCGAGACGGACTGGCCAGGCAGATAGGTCTCCTCGACGAGGCGCACCTTCTCCTGCGTGGTCCAGTGCCGCCGGCGCTGGACCGAGGTGATCACCTCGACGCGCTCGGCGCGGGGCGGGTCGTTGGAACTCACCATACGGTCGGTCATAGGCACACACTTCCATAAGCGTGAGCCCCTGTCCGGTCATTTAGGGGGCTACTTCAACATCCGGGTCTCGGTGCTGCTCTGCCGACGCTCAACCCCCAGCCGGTCGCTGGTATCTACCTCGGCCGTTATGGTTAACAGAAGGTTGCCGAAGGTCGAATTGCTCGTGGAAGGGGCGCTCTGCGAAGAGCCGCCGAAGCACCTTGGCTTTCGGCCGCAGCGGGATCTGGTTAGCCGCTGAAACTATCGAGCCGACACATTCGTTCTGCGGTGGCGCAGCCGTCTCCGGCGGCGCGATCTCCGGAGCAGTCTGTGGCACGTACCCTGACCCTGATCCTCGCTGCTGGCCTGACGGCAGGCGCCTTCCTCCCAGCGGATGCCGCGACGAAGAAGGTGAAGGTACCGAACCAGTTCGATGGCTCCTGGACCATCGTTGCGACCACGACTGAGGGCCCCTGCTCGGCCAGCACGAGCTACAAGGTGCAGATCAAGGATAGCGACGCGTCGATCCCCGGGGAGGAAGTCGACATCGATGGCGGTGTCTCGGCGGCCGGCGCCGTACAAGCCACAATCACCCAAGGCTCGAACAAGGTGCCGATCGCCGGCAATCTGACCGCGAAAGGCAGCGGCAGCGGCACTTGGCGCACGTCTGGCGGCTTGGTCGAGTGCAGCGGTAGCTGGAGCGCGAAGCGGGCAAGTTGAAGCGCCGCGTCGCCCAATCTAATCACAGGGTGATGCTGGGTTTTGGTCCCTAGTTGTGCGTGGCTTGGCTAGCGCTGCTCTCGGTGCCGGGCGGCGGCAGCCTGTTCTTCACGAGGTACTTCGCGCCGTGATCAAATGAGGTGTCGTTGTCGCCTCGGATGTCGACGCTGTAGGCCCGCTCAGGCGTCTTCGACCGTAGGTCCTTCACGTAGTTGTTGATGTTGAGGATCAGGTTGGAGACCTTCTGGATCTCTCCCGTGATCGCCACTTCCGCGCCGAGCTTGTGGGCGAAGTCATTGGCGCAGCCGCCGCACGCTCGAAGATCCGCCTTGGCGACATCGGCCTTCACGAGATCGGTCGAAACGATCTCGTAGCGGCCGGTATCCTTGAGCTGCTGACGGAGCAGGTCGCTGATCGGGCCGAGGCGCGCCACGTCAGCTTTTGTAGGGCCCTGGGCTCCCAGGTTGGCGAGCTGAAAGTTGAAGACGGCAGCCTTCGGCGGCTCGGCATGCGCGACCGGCGCGAAGCACGACATCGCGACGGCGATCGGCATCCATCGGGCGTAGAGCTTCATGGGTGTTCCTTCCCTGATTGATCAGGCAACCCACGAGCGCTCGCCCTGTCACCGAGCGGCCTGCGCCAGTTGGCAATCTCAGTCCGTCCAAGCAGAAATTGGACGGACCGGCACTCCCCATCGTTCTACATCCTGGCACGTCGGCCGGGAGCCGCAGCATCCTGCTCGAGCAGCCGAGGGATGACGGGCTCAGAGGCGAGGGGCGGTAGCGGCCCATCGTCCAGCCGCACCTGGTCGTGCCTCCGCTGCCAGTCCACGCAGTGGGTTATGCCGCTGATCTCGATCGCGCCCATCGAGAACGCGAGAGCGCCAGTGCCAATGACGGCGCCCACAGCACCGAGCAGTAGCCCTTCGAGAACCGCCTCCCTTCGTACGGAGACGCGCTCCCACTGCGCGGGCACGAACGCCTGTTCGGCGATGAGAATCAGGCAGGACCAAAGCATGGCACTGACCTAAACGCCCGCCGCGGAGCTCGGCACACCATATCGCTAGCTCGTGATCGCCCTGTCCATATCCGGCAACATGACCGCCACAACCAGACGGCAAGGTCGGCGGTATGACCTTGCCAACAGCTCAAGCCCTCGGCGTCATGGCCTGCGCCGTGATCGCATCGGCCATCTACTTGGCGACTCTCGTGCACGGCGTCAGATCCGAGAATAGCGGCCCACGCTAGGCAAGCGCGACTGCGACGGCGAGGCCGCACAAGAGCCGGGACGAGATCGCGCCCTGGCGCTGCTCTGCCGACGCTCGGAGGTCGCGCTCCGGCCGTAGGCGCAACCTGCGGCGCGGTGGTGAACAGAGTCTTGCCGTCTGGCTCTTGCCAATACCCTACTCGAGTATACGCTGCTACGCAGTTCGCCACGGGGGGGCGACATGATCCGTATCCGCGTGACTGACGACGGCACGTACACGGTGTACCGGGACGATGCCATTCTGGTGACGGGCTTGACCCGAGATCAGGCGAGCGCGGTTGCTCAGTCCCTGAAGACTACTATTGGCGGTTGAGGGTATGTTTAGGGCGCCAGCCCCGTAAGCCCGCAAGCCGCAAAGATCGTCACGAGGGCAGTGAAGGCCGCCAGTGAGCTTGTGCACCCAACGTCCCGCTTGGCCGGGAACATCAGGAGTTGCGCGGCCATGCCGGCAAGATCAGGACGCACCGGCCGGCTGAAGGTCGCCGCACAACTTAGCCGGATGATGCCCCCACTTGTTGGCTCGTTCGCCGGGATGTCGGTCGATTTCTTCGGACGTCGTTTGACAGTACCGATCCAACGGACGGTCCAGTGTTCGCGCCCGCGGCGCGAGGCCGGCGACTGCTCCGGCTTGGACCAGCGTCGAAATGAGCGGCCATTGTCGCGCGGGGCGGAAGACATGCTGTGATGCCCTCGATGCAGCTTCGAGGCACTATCTATAGCGTGGCTGCAAGCTGAGCCGCATCCCCTGTTCCAGGGACGCCGGAGGCTTATGGGACTGGATTTTAGCTTGGCCCCGTCGCCCGATCTGATCATCGGGCTGGCGAGGCTTGGTGCCTTTTCTGATGGGCAGGCGATCACACCATTGCATGACCGGGACGAAGTTCGCCACGCGCTTCAGAACAAAACAGGCCACCCCCGAAGGAGTGGCCCGAGTCTAGGGAGGAAACGCCCAAGAAGGGCTACAACTCGGCGACGCTGGCGCTATCGCTCTGCTGCACCGCAATAACGAGTGCTGCGCTGCGTTGTTCCGTCCCGCTGAGCTGCTCGATGCCTGAGCCCCACCGGCCCAGCCTATGATTGGGGGGCCATCCGGACCGGGCCGATGGGTGTCCCTTGGGAGGACAGCCTATGGTGCAATGCGGCGAACAAAGGGTCAAATTTTGGTTCAACGAGGCGGGCTTCACGACGTTTAAGGCGAGCCTGCGTTTCGACCGCGCGATATGCGGGAACTGGCAAGGTGCCGATGCGGCCGCTCGCCGGGCCCTCGCGCGCGCAAGCTGCGCCATCGTGGTAAACGAGTGGTCAACGGGTCCTACTCTGTTCCCATATGCCCGTGACGGAGGGGCTGACCCACCTGACGTTCTCGATCATCCGCCTAGCTATGTTCGCGCCCCGTTCTATCTGCTCACCGTGCGGGCGGAGCGGCAGAATGGCGAGACGGGGGGTCTTCGTGCGGGCCGAGGAGGTCGCCTTCCTGGAGGAGGCGCGGCGCTGGCGGCAGCGATGCGTCTTGGTCCTCACGAGGGCCAAGCCGCAGGGCCCGCTCTACAACGCGACCTCGAAGGTGATCGACGCGATCGACGACGTTGCCGAGGTGGTGACCGGCGACCGGCGGACCTTCTACCAGAGGGATGCGACCACACCGGGCGAGAACCTACCGCCCATGAAGTGGCGCACGGTGGAGTAGAGCAGCGTCGGCTCCGCCTACGTCCGTACGGAGGCTGGCCGGCTAGGCGAGCCGCGACGAGGGTGCTTACTGGGCTTCCGGTAGGGCGTGACGCGCGGGGCCCGCTCGACTGGCGCCGTGACCTCAACATCAGCGAACCGAGCATCAAACCGGCGTGCTGAGATCCACGCGACCGCGAGTCCGACAAGGCCGAAAGCGACCCCGAAGGCGGGCAGTCCGTAGCTGATCCAGAGGTTCGGGTCGGTCACGATCAATCCTCGCTGCGCAGGAAGCGGTAGGCTGCGAGAGCCACGAAGAATAGGATGAGGAAGGCCGCAGGACCAGCCCACCAGGAGTGCAGGGCGGGGGATGGGCTGCCGGGCGCTTGGCCGAAGTTCGGGATGATCGTCGCCGCGGTTACAGGGAGGCGCATGGACCACGCGGGGGCTGATGCGGGCCATGGAGGACGGCGAGATCACCGTGGCCGAGTTCGCTCGGCTGCAGCCTATCGCCAGCGAGCGCGAGTTGCGCCTTGCCGAGATCGCGCACGAGCTGCGCAGCGGGGAGCTGTTCGCCCTGGCTCATGCGGATGAGTACCCCGTGGCGTCGGACGAGGACGCACTGGCTCTTCGCACTCCGGATCCTGTTCTCGCGGCCATCGCCGCCAGCCAGAGCGCCGAGGCTGCGATGACGGACTTTGCTGCAACCGTTACCGGTCGCTGCCTGACGGATGCCGAGCGGATCCAAGAGGATGCCATCGAGCAGGATCAGCGGGCCACCCGCGCGGCGGTCTGGGCCACCGTGCCGACCACTGCCGAGGGCCGTGCCGCGCTCGTCCAGAATGCGGCTTTCCAGGCGGAACTCACCTTCGGCGCCGACTGGCGAGCCAAGGCCAAGCAGGAGTTCTGTGGCGACTTCCTCTTGGCTTCGCTCGCCGCAGTCGAGGCCGAGACGGAGAACGAAGGGGCCTGACCCCTCCACCTCCTTGCGTACCGCGTCCCGCACCGGCCGGGCCTGCCGGCGGACTACCGGTCCCACCAACAACAACCGAGACACCCATGAGCAAAATTGTCCCGTTCCCGCCCCACGGCCGTCAGAAGCTGCCCGCCGCCCATCCGATCCCGCGTGAGGAGTTCGAGCGCCTTGCCGAACTGGCGCTCGATATCGTCGACCGCATCGTGTCCATTCTGGACGAAGGCGACGGCGATCCAGACCGCGAGGACGGCGGTGACGCGGAGCCGAGCCTCGGAGCGCCGGAGAACCATCACGGCAGCCAAGTCGTCTGGCTTCGCGGCTCCGACCGCGACCTTGAGGCATAGCCGTGCCGACGGGACTTCCGCGCCGCCTTCCGACCCCCTGGGGAGGGGTCTGGCTGACCCTCCTCTTGGCGCCCTTCCACTGGCATGGCGCCCGCCGCCGTGCCGCAGCTCGGCGCATGGTCCGGATCGGGCCGGACCGTGGGCTTGCCCGATAGGAGCGGGCCGCGCGGCGATGGCTGGCCTGTAGCGCCAGGATCGCCACTTTCCTCGACGCACCCGAGCCGCCGCAGGCCCTGCGCCTGCGTGCATCGCTCGAGGATCCGCGGTCGGGCGATCCCGCCGCCTGATCCGACATCAACCCGCCGAACCGGAACAACGCCTCGTGCCACGCGCGCGAGCGACGGCCGGCGGCTGTCTCACGCCTACCGAGAGGAGCCTACCATGCACGCGACCGTCACCCGCCGGAGCCTCGGCGCTTTCCTCGGGCTGGGCCTACCCGCGCCGGCCATGGCCCTGCCGTCGCCGGATCCCATCTTTTCGGCGATCGAGACGCACCGAGAGGTGGCGCGGGAGGAGGCCTCCGCGGTTTCCGCCTTGGCGCACGCCTCTCGCCTCGGGCTCAGCTGCACGGGCGAACTGCGCGCCGAGATGAGGCGGCTGCGCAAGCTGCGGCATAGCAAGCGCCAGGAGCTTCGACGCACGACCCCGACCACGGCCACCGGCTTCCGAGCACTGGCCGCCTATCACGCGAGCCTCGTCCCGGACCCGGATCCCGACGATGTAGCCGGGCAGTGTCAGCGGGATATGGAAGCCGCCTGCGCTAGGGCGACGACCTAAGTTCCTCTCAGGGGTACGCGTCTCGTGCGTACCCTACAGGCCTTCACGGATTTCGACCGCGGGGTAAGAGTTGCCACGGTGTCGAACGCAAAAGGCGAGGTCGGTTCGGGAGCAGCGGTATGTTGCCGCCGATCTGCACCCGCCATGGGAGCACCCGGCCACGACTTGGCTAGATGGGGTTCGCCTCTCTTCGATAGGGTCTGGGATAATGCTCTTTGATTTCTCCTGGATACATGGGGGTTGACCCTTTGCCCGCGGCTTGGACTGACCCTCTGTCCGGGTGGGGGACCGATGGATTGGCCCTTCCCCGGTCAGATGCTCTGCCCAGCTATCGAACTGACCGTCTGCCCAGGCTTGGCTCCCGGCTCGGAGATCGTCCGGGGTCAGTCGGATCCCGGGACGGGACCTGAAGCCCTGCATGCCCATTCGCTGCCGGACGGCGTGATACGGGATGCCGCGCTTCGGGTGCTCCTCATTCATCACGTTTCCAGCCGACCCAGCTTTAGGTTCGATAGGGTGGTCCTCGCGCTCGGGCGCCGCCGCGGCGGGGACGGCCGCGCTGATCGTCGCGTCGGCGACTAGGCTTGGAGCGGGCGCTGGCTCTGGGGTGGGCTGCGGCGTCTTAAGGACCTCTGCGGGCGTCGGCACGACGCTCTTGGCTTTGACCTCGCCACAGTTGCGAGCCGCATTCTCTGCCGCCCGTCGCCGCGGGTCGACACCCTTCGGAACCCCTCCGCGCCGCGCACGAGGTTCCTGCAGTTCGATCTCGGCGTTGAGCACCGGATAGATCACCCCATGGGCTTCCCCCGGATCGGCTCCTCTCTGCGGAGGATGTGACCGCCGATCTCAAGCTCCGACAGGCCCTGCTTGATGCTGGAGGTGCTGACGGCGGCCGACTTCGCCATCGTGGATTTGGTCTGCCAGCACCCCCCTGTGGTCGCGTTGAAGGCGAAGCTCAGGACCACCGCAGTGCGGAGCGCGCCGCATGACATCCGCTTGTCGGGGGCGACATTCAGGAGCCAAGCCTCCATCATCGCGGGCTACTTCCCGGGCGCCCACGTAAGGGGCGTGCGCAAGCCTTTCTCCAACATCGACCCATCCTCCGGGACCGAACGTCGGTCCGGTGAGCCTGTACAGAAAAGCGACGAAAAACCCTGAGGGCGGACGAGTTGGTACCGAGGAAAGGCTGCCGAGGGGCAGCGGTCGACCCGAGCCGAAGCGATCCTGTGAGAATTCTCGCGGCGGTAGATGGGCCGAGCTATGCGGTGAGGGTCTATGGGCGGTCGGTCTGGCGAACGCTCAGGCTACGTAGCTGAAACATTAAGACAGACCGTTTCCCTCGTTTGGAGGACGCGCGCCGGGTGTTGTCGCTCTACCCAGGTGCCATCGTGGAAATGGGCCCTGGCGCAGCGCCGGACTGAGCTCGCTGCCCATAGCTCGTGAGGCCTGCCATGAGCCTGCGCATCGCCATTCTTGCTCCTGTTCTGGCCTGGGTAGCGCTACCGCACGCCGTCTATGCCTGCGGCGATAGCGAGGCAGGCCTGTCCTGCGATGATGCCGGTACGGGTATCGAAGCGAGCGCCAAGTGGCTTCTGACGCGCGCCAGCAAGGCGGTAAGCTCCGATCAGGCGAAGGCGCTCGATGCGTTCAGCAAAGGCGCTGATGGCTTCCGCACAGCGGAGACTTACGTCTTCTGTGTTGGTCCGGATGGAGTGATGAACGCCCACCCAAACCCGATCCTAAGAGGGCAGGATGTGCGGGACCTGCACGATCGGACCGGCAACCACTTCATCCGAACGATGATGGACACGGCTAAGCCTGGGCAGATCTCGGTGATCCGCTACCTGTTCCCCAAGCCCGGGAGCACGGTCGAAGAACCCAAGACGACCTATTACACCAAGGCCGGCGATCAGACCTGCGCGGTCGGTGTCTACGATGCCGATATCGCTGCACCGATCAGCGCGACGCCCGAGGCGCGGGTGGCAAACCTGAGGGCAAAGCTCGACGCCGAGATCCCGGCTGCCGCACGACCGGACTGGATCGCCTTCCTCGAGGCCTTGAACGCGCAAGGCGAGGCGACGACGGCAGCGATCTCCGAGGCTCGACGCAACTTGACCGCAGCTGCGACCGCCCTCCCTCCGGCCAAATCGAAGGCAGCTGCCGCCGAATAGTGCGGTTCGACGAGGAGTGAGCTTTGGCGCTGATCAACCTCATACCGCTGGCCGAGACGGCGGTGTTCACGTTCGGCTGCGCCGTGCTGAGGACACGCTGGTTTGATCCTGAGCGGATTGGACTCGTCCTGTCGACTGTCGCGGTCCTGCTCGTGGCGGGGCTGCTGGTCGTTGAGACATCCAAAAGCACCAGCATCGACACGGACGCTCTCGATCCCGCTATGACGTGGCCGGGCCTGTCGAAGCAATAGCTCTCCAGCGGACGAGCTCGCCCGTTAGCGCGCTCGTGTCCTGTGTGGCGGCGCACAAAACCCGGCGAACGATTGGCAGAGTATGCCGTTGAGAGGTCACAGTCGGCCAAGCACAGCCGCCGCGATCAAGACCGCCAGACCGACGATCTTCCTCACGCGACACGACTTACCGGATGGCTTCCTTGTGAAGTCAAACGAACCCGCATGGAGATCGTCATGAAGCTGCATCTGCTCGCCGCGGCCGCTCTGGTTGCCGTTGCCACCCCCGCCTTGGCGCAGGGCATCGACAGCAAGCACAGCCCCTACCCGGCTTCAGCCTACTCGGGCTACGTCGGCAATGCCTCTGTGGTCCTGCCAGAGATCTCGGTGACTCACTACCGTGCGGCCCCCGCCTATCGGTACTCGGGCCAGCACGCCGGTGGCCCGGCCGACGCCTTAGCCCGCTGACGGACGACACGACTGCGTCGTCCTTAAAGTGAGGCGTGACGCAGCCCCAAGACACGGCGGAAGCCTGAGTCATGGTGTGGAGGCGCACCTTGGCACACATTCAGGGCGACTTATGCACGCTACGAGGCCCTGCGGCAGTTGTGCGCTGCACCGTGCAGGCTTAGGTCGACCACGTGAGATCGCGATGGCGTCGCGGTTTCGCAGCCCTTCCCAAGGGCGTTTCCTCCCAAGACTTCGGGCCGCTCCGTCGGGAGTGGCCTTTTTTCTGTCCGGGGAGCGCTACGTATTCGACGGATCAACGGTGATCAAGCAGGATGCTGCTTATCTGACCTAGCCCGGCATTTTCGTGCCGTCACCAAGAGAAGAACGAGTCCAGTCCTGGCATCAGGAAAGCCAGCGTTGCAGCGGCTCCTACCACCCCCGCGACCATCACCACAAACTCCACGCTCCACCTCCAAAACGATTGTGGGCAATCAACCATCTGGAGTCGGCGAAGTTTCTCAGGACACCGTTCACCATCTGATGAACCGATCCAGGCCGGGAAGGGCTGCGATCGTGAGGGCGATGGCGCAGACCGCCGCCACGAGCATGATGACTAGGGGAAGAGACAAAGCTACGTGGCTCCCAGCTTGTTTCGGGGTCAACAAACCGAGCATGAGTTCTGTGCTGTGCGACAGAATGGCTCCGCCCTTAGGACAGAAGCCATCACTCAGCACTGCAATCGATCGAGGCCTAAACAGGACTATGGGCCATCAAACAAATTGCCGGCAGCTTCTCTCGAGTCGCCGTATGCCGTGAAGCTGATGCTGATCACGGCTGCTACCGTGGCTGCTCACAGAGGCGACCCTCATTGTACAGAAGGGGGCTAAGACTGTTCAGCAAGTCGGCCTCTGCGATCTCAGACGGGAGGGCGATGTTGCCGAAGACGCCACTCCATGATTGCGGAGCGGCGTCTCATTCAACAATTTAGAAAGCCGCAGATGGCTACTCGGCCGCCTCAACCTCCGCGTCATCACCGTCTAGGATCGTTTCCAGATCGCCCACCAGTGCGTCGAGCTGGTCGGCTGTCGCCTTGAGCTTCAGCTTGGTGCCGTCCTGGGCCTCAATCGCGATCTCGATGTGATCGTCGACCTTGGCGGCCAGCGCCTGCTTCACCGTGTAGGTCGTCACGTCAGCCTTGTCCGCCATGCTGTCTCCTGGGTTGGCTCCCGACCAACCCGAGGCGCGCCGTATCGGTGCTGCGGCAGAACCCCGCGTCTTGGCCTTTCTACGGACCTTGGCTGGGCAACCGCGTGCTAGAGCGTTTTCGGTTTGGGCTGAGTCGGGTTGGTAGGGTTCACGCGGCGCTGGGAGGCTGATTCACTCAGGCCGGTCGACAGCCGGAGTGATGCATGGGCCGCCCCTACAGCTTGGACCTGCGCGAGCGGGTGGTGACCGCGGCTGCGGCGACCTCGCGCCGTCAGGCGGCCGCCCGCTTCGGGGTCGGCCAAGCAACCGCGATCCGCTGGATGGCGGCGCTCGCCGCGACTGGGACGGTGGCCGCCCGGCCGCAGGGGCGTGCCCGCCGCTCCAAGCTCGACCCGTACGAGACGTTCCTGCGTACGCTGATCGACGAGACGGTCGACATCACCCTGGAGGAGATGCGCGCCCGGTTGCAGGACGAGCATGGCCTCACCGTCGGGCTCGGCACGTTGTGGGCCTTCCTCGACGCGCGCGACCTGACGTACAAAAAAAGACGGCCCACGCCGCAGAGCAGGATCGGCCGGACGTGAAGGCCGCCCGGGAAGCGTGGTTCGAGAGCCAGCCCGATCTCGACCCGGACCGGCTGGTGTTCCTCGACGAGACGTGGACCGCCACCAACATGGCCCGCACCCGCGGGCGCTGTCCCCGCGGCCAGCGGCTGCGCTCCCCCGTCCCGCACGGTCATTGGAAGACCACGACCCTGGTGGCGGGCCTGCGCCTGTCCGGGATCGCCGCGCCGTTCGTGCTCGACGGGCCGATCAACCGCGACGCCTTCCAAGTCTACGTCGATCAGGTCCTGGTGCCCGAACTCGCACCCGGGGACATCGTGATCATGGACAATCTCGGCAGCCACAAAGGCCCGGCCGTGCGCGCGGCGATCGAGGCGGCGGGCGCGCGGCTCCTGTTCCTCCCGCCCTACTCGCCGGACTTCAATCCGATCGAGATGGCGTTCTCGAAGTTGAAGGCGGGGCTGCGCAAGGCCGCGGCGCGCACGCGCGAAGGGCTCTGGACCACAATCGGGCGGCTCGTCGATGCCGTTACGCCCGACGAGGCCGCAAACTTCTTCGTCGCGGCAGGATACGACCCCGATTAAACCGAAACCGCTCTAGGCTGTTGAGGCAGAGGCCTTGACCCTGACCCTGCACTAACTTTGAACTCGGACCACCGCGTGGGGGCTGGTCAGGGCTCTTTCGAACATTTGAGTTGGTGGTCTCTATAATGACTACGAAGGGCAAAATCGTGAATGCGAATATTGATTTATAGTTGCGTGGCCCAATGCCCCATTTGGCGCACTCTCGGAGCAACGCATCTTTAGTCATTGCAAGTCGACGACCGTTAGGGCAGTCCCATCCTCACCGTTTCAAGAAAAAGGCGACTGCATCGTTTACGGCTTCCGGTAAAACGCTTATATGCGTTCTCTCGGGGATCAATCGGAACTGACTTGTCAATCCGGGAATGCGTGAGAGGCGGTCCGCCATCTCTCGCGATAGTTCAACCGTTCGTGCCGCTTTCAGGCGCTTCATGCGTGCTTCGCGATCCGGCGCATCCCGCTGAAACGGCGCGAGTTCCTCCTCGTAGGCCCCCGCCAAAAGAAGCACATGCGCACGAACGGGTGCCCCGCTTTCGAGCCCGGCAATGCTCTTCAGCAGCACAAGATCCTCCCAGTAAATAGAAGGACTGACCGCAATCCAATGGGAGAAGGCCGTCGGCGCGTTGGCAAGGGCATAGAGGACAAAGAGCCCGCCGAATGAATGGCCGAAGAGGGCTTGCCGGGTGGAGTCAACCGGGCAACGCCGCTCGATCGCGGGCCTAAGCTCGGTTAAGACGAAATGTAGAAACTGTTGGGCGCCACCTGTTCGGAGGGCGGGACCGCCAGGCTTGTACGGCGGGTAGGACTGCCCCGGCGGCGGCGTGTAGTCCCAGGAGCGACGTACGCCGTCATAGGCTTCATCCCCGGGATACCCGATCCCGACAATCGCAAACCGTGATTCAACCCCGGTCGCATCCGGGTATGGTGCCTGCACGCGCTCAATGTCGGTCGCAGTGGCCATCACCGCGTTGCCGTCCAGTAGGTAAAGGACAGGCCAGCCAGTGGTTGGTGCATCTCCGGGCGGGACGTAGAGTGTGATCCGCCACGGCGCCTGTCCGTCCCTGCTGCCGAGGTCAAAGGTGACCGTGCGGGCAAGCCGGGCCGGCTCGTCTGCGCCCGCGCTAGCGAAGCGCGGCAGGAACATCGGCCAAATCGCCGCCGGAAGACACATCGCTGCTCGGCGTGAGACGAGGGTACTCACTTGACGTGCCTCACGGCGGCCTCCAGCCAGGCAGGGGCGGACGCCCCGGTGGCTGGCGCGACGTTTACCACCGGTAGATCAGGCTGCCGAGGATCCGACCCGGCTCGTTGCGGTTGCAGAACCCAAACGAGCAGCTCGTGTAGTTGCGGTTGAAGATGTTATAGCCGTTGATCTGGGCACGGAAGCCCTTGTACTTCGGGTCAATAGCCCCGAAATCGTAGGCTATTAACGCGTCGTACAGCGTGACGGCCGTGTTGCGCACCGTGTTGGCATCGTCCGCGAAGCTCGTACCGATAAAGCGGATGCCGCCGCCGAACTGAACGCCGCGCATGGGCGATGACGGCGGGAAGGCATAGGTGAGGAACGAGGCGTAGGTGTCGCCGGGGATGCCGGAGACGCGGTTCCCATTGGTCGAGACGACGTTTCCACTCGGATCGAAGCCTGTCCCGTTGATGAAGCGTATGTCGACGTGCGAGTAGGCGATCGTCAGGTTCGTGCCCGGCGCGAGGTTGGCGGTAGCCTCCGCCTCGAAGCCAGTGGAGCGCACCGCGCCGGTGGCGGCTTGGAAAGCGATGTTGCCCGAGTCCGTGCGCAGAATGCTCGACTGGACGATGTCGAAGCCCGCGAACGCGACTTGGATGTTGGTGCCGGGGATCAGGTACTTCACCCCCGCCTCGATCTGGTCACCGGTGGCTGGCTTGAACGCCTGCCCGTTCCGGTCCGTGCCGACCTGCGGCGTGAAGGTGGTGGCGTAGCTCGCGTAGGGCACGAGGCCAGGTGCCAGGATGTAGCCCAACCCGACGCGGCCGGTGAACGCCGAGTTGTCCTGGCGCGAAACCGCGCTGCTTGGCGTGGCGAAGCTGTCTTGGAAGGTCTGGTCGTAGCGCCCGTTAAGCGTCAGGATAAAATTGCCGAGCTTGGCTTGGTCCTGCAGGTAGATACCGACTTGGTCCTGCGTCTGGCGCGTCGCCGCCGCGAGGGGCGGCGTCGCGATGAACTGTTGGCCATAGTTCCGGGTGATGAGGTTGAGGTCCGGGGCGGGGCCGAAGCCGAAGCGTTGGCTCAGGCTGTACCGCGCGTAGTCGACGCCCCCGACCACGGTGTGGGCGATCGGTCCGGTTGCGAAGCGGGCTTCCAACTGGTTGTCCAGGGTTTGCTGCATCAGGCCCGAGCGGATGTAGCCGGTGCTCCGCGTGCCGATCGTGTTCGCTGCGTTGATGCTGTCGATGCTCGTGTAAGCCGCATCGACGAACGAGCCGTAGTTCCGAAAGTTCTGGCGGAACACGAGGTCGGGCGTGAAGAGGTGCTCGAACGCGTAGCCGACCCGGAACTGGGTCTGATTGAGGCCGTCGAAGGCCGGGTCGCCCAGGTAGTACGGACTCACCCGGAAGCCCGGATAGTTATAGAAGAATGAGGTGGTTGGGTTTTTATTGGTCTGGAACTCGCTCAGGAACGTGAGTGTGGTATCGGCCGACGGTTTCCAAGTGAGCGCCGGGGCGAGATAGAGCCGGTCGTTGTTGGTGCCCAGCCCGATGAAGGTGCCACCCTCGCGCCTCATGCCGGTCATGCGGAAGGCCAAGGTGCCATCAGTGCCGTCGACTGGGCCGCCGAAGTCGAAGTTGCCCTGCGCGGTACCGAAGCTGCCGCCCTGGAGCCACATCTCGCGAAAGGGCGTGAAGACCGGTCGCTTCGTGGTCGCGTCGAGAATGCCACCAGGCGAGCCCAGCCCGTAGAGGCCGGAGGCGGGCCCGCGCAGGACGGTCACCGCCTCCAAGCCGTAGGGCTCGAGCCGCGGGTAGTTGAAGCCGCTTCCGATCACCCGCAGGCCGTCGCGGTAGATGCCCTGGTTGGTGAGCACGTCGAAGCCGCGGATGAAGATCTGGTCGAAGCGCGGGTCGAAGCCCTGCGTGGCGACCGAGACGCCGGGGATGTACTGGACCGCCTCGGCGAAGCCCTGAACGTTGCGGTCGTTGAGCTGTTCGCGGGTGACGACGGAGATGGCTTGCGGGACCTCGATGACGGGGGTGTTGGTCTTGGTCCCGGCGGTGACGACGCGAGCGGTGTAGCCGGTGATGCCAGAGGGACCGCCACCGCCGCCGCTGGTGGCGGCCGTGCCGCCGTCGCCGCCGCTGAGGTTGACCCCACCGGAGCCCGTCGGTCCGGGAGCTGAGTTGCCGGGTCTTGCTGCCTCGACCGAGAGTTCGTTGAGCTGGACGGTCCCGTCCTGCGCCGCTACGGGGCCGGCGAGGGCGGTTGTGGCGAGAAGGATAGCGAGGAGCGAAGAGCGGTGGGACATAGATCACGCTGACACGCGCCCGAGCGGCGCATTGCCAGTGTGATCACCGTTCACGGCTCGTTGAACAAGCCGAAAACGTGTTCCAAAACACACACTTACAACAGTTCAAATCTGGAAGAATTCCAAGCTGCGCTTTGCGCCCGTCTGCTTACCACCCCCGTGCCGAAGTTGCTGGATGAAAGATGAACGACCGCTTTGGAGAACTGCTGACGGTGGTTCAAGCGGCTGGGTTGGGTCGGATGCGGAATGATCGGACAGGGTGGATTTCTGCCGGTCCGCTTCCGAGCGTCTCAGGCATCGAAGAAGACGTTGCCGCTCCCTCCGTAAACGGCCCCTCAGCACACTCCACTTGCGGTCCTCCAAGTCCGGACGTAACGTCTATCCGGCCTCAGGATAGGCCAACGGTCCGCGTGAAGGGCTTAGCCCATTCGGAATCCTTGATCATGACCTGACTTCCTGCCCAGCAACGCGGACGATGGGCGCTGAGGAAGGAAGGATTCCATGGCCGAAGCCGTCTTATCGCACGCCATTCAAAGGCATACGCTCCCAGAGCGTCCGAACCTTGAGTATCTTCGCAACGAAGCGAAGGCGCGGCTTAAGACGCTGCGTGTGTCAGATCCAACTGCGCAGTTGTCGAAAGCTCAAAAGGAGGTTGCCCGCAAATACGGGTTCTCTAGCTGGCGCCGACTGCGGGCAGAGGTTCAGAAGCTAACGGGTCAAACGAGCGCAGAAAGTACTGCCGATAAGGTTGAACGCCTAGCCGCGGAACAGGCGCTCCCTCGCAAAGCGCGGCCCATCGATCCCACAACGCTGGGTCAATTTATCGGCTTCTACCAATTGGCTCCCAAGAGTATCTTGACCATTGAGCGCGACGAAGATGGACTTATGTCAAGGCTGACGGGCCAAACATTCTATTCCTTGCTTGCGGAAAGTCCGACGAAGTTCTTTTATAGAAATTCGCTTATTAAGGCGCAGCTTAGTTTTGAAAGAGACGACATTGGCGCGGTGATCTCATTAGAGCTTCACCAAAACGGCATTGAACAATCCGCACCGCGCATCAGCCGTGAAAAGGCAGCTGCAGTCGAGCAATCCATCGAAGCACGAAAGGCTACGAACGAGCCAAGATCCGGTAGCGAGCAGGCGCTTCGTCGCATCATAAAAGCAACCCAACTTGGCGTTTCGGAACCTGATTTAATGGCTGCCGGCCTGGCACGAGCTTTCGAAGAGCAGATCCCAGATAACAAGCGAGCACTTAAAAGGTGGGGCGAGCTGAAATCCATCCAATTCAGGGGCATCTCGATGGCCGACGACTGCGACGTGTACAATGTTAAATTTGAGCAGGCCGAGACAGAATGGCGGCTTAGCTTGAACGATGCATCAAGGATCGAAATGGCTAGCTTTCGTATAGTACCATAACAATCAACGTCCGGGCGGCCGCTTTGTAGACTTGCCAGCGGCGGTCCGGACGGCTGGGGTCTGTCGCAAGCCGTAGGACCGCTTGGGTGGATTGCCGCCAGTCTGCTTCCGCTCGACATAGGGTGGAAGCGTACGTTCGTGTTTCCTCGCCGCCTGCTTCCACCGACCACCGACCGGCGTCGAATTCCAGCTGATGCTCGTGGCCAAGGGCATGACAACGCGTGCCGCGAGAGGGCTTCGTGCGGACCTCGATCACGGACCTCGGGCCGGACTTCGCGGCCCACGACCCCACCGATCATGCGGCTGGGCGCTGACGCCTCACGCTGTACCGCGGGCGTAATCCATGGCGTCGAGGTCGGCGATGAGGCCCCGGCCGTCAGGCTGCCAGCCGAGCCGGGACCGCGTCAACGCGCTCGACGCCGCCATGTCGGCCCCGGCAAACCCCGCCAACCATCCGAAATGCGCGGCGGCGGCATCAGGCGCGACGGAGGCCGCTGGGACGCCAAGGCCCCGGCCGACGGCTTCCGCGATGGCTCGAAGCGGGACGCCCTCCTCTGAGACGGCATGGTACCGGGCCCCCGCCTCGGCACGCTCCAGGGCCAGCACGTAGAGGCGGGCGACGTCGCGCCTTGGTCCCGCCGCCCAGCGGTTCGCCCCGTCGCCCACATAGGCGGAGACGCCCTTGGCTCGAGCATGGGCGACAAGATAGGTCACGAGGCCCTGCTTGACGGTGTCGTGCACTTGCGGGAGCCGCATCACCGACACGTTGACGCCCGCCTGCAGGAGCGCCTCACCCGCCTGTTCGGAGACGACACGGGGGTTCTGGTGGTCCCTGTCGAAGACGTCCTCGGTGGCCGTACGGCCGGACGACGGGCATCCCATCGCTACGCCGGACGTGATCAGCAGGGGCCGATCCGAGCCCTTCAGCGCGGAGCCAAGGGCATCGATGGCCCGCCGGTCCTTCTCGCAGTTAGCCACAAAGTCCGAAAAGTCGTCGTGATCGAATGCGGCATGGATCACGCCGTCGGCCCGGGCGGCCCCATCGTGTAGGCTGACCCGGTCCGTGAGGTCGCCCCGGTGCGGCTCGACCCCCGCCGTTCGGAGCGCCGCCGCGCCGGCCTCGGACCGGGTCAGCCCCAGGACCTGATGCCCGGAGGCAACGAGCTCCGGGATGAGCGCCGAGCCGATGAAGCCAGTAGCGCCCGTGAGGAATACGCTGTCAACGCCGAGTGCAGCGTCCTCAGATCCGCCGAAGGAAAAATCCTCACTTCAGCTTGATCAGCTGGGGCCAACCTCAGGATCGCGTCGCAGGGGCGGTCGACCTCGTCGCTTCGGGGCCGGTGGCGGTGTGATGAGCGCCTTCGAGCGCACGTGCTCAGGCACCAGATCAGCATGCTGACGCAGCCGGTAGCTCGCCCCTTCGATCTGCACCACGACAGCATGATGCAGCAGACGGTCGAGGAGCGCAGTGGCCACGACGGGATCGCCGAACACCTCGCCCCATTCGGCAAAGCCGCGGTTCGAGGTCAGGATCATGGCGCCGCGCTCGTAGCGTGCGTTGACGAGCTGGAAGAACAGGTTGCCCCCGCCAGGCACCACGGGCAGGTACCCTATCTCGTCCACGATCAGCAGGGCGAAGGCCGAGAGGAAGCGGATGCGCTCGCGCAACGTCCCCTCCCGCTCCGCCTTGGCCAGCGAGGCGATGATGTCGGCCAACGTCGCAAAGTAGACGCTGCGCCCCGCCTTGATCGCCTCCACACCCAACGCCACAGCCAAGTGGCTCTTTCCTGTGCCGGGTGGCCCCAGCAGGTGCACCGCCTCGCGGCGGTCGAGGAAGTCCAAACCCGCCAGCGCCAGGATGCGGTTGCGGTCGAGCGAGGGTTGGAAGGCGAAGTCGAAGCCGGCGAGCGTCTTCACGCTCGTGATGCGCGCGGTCATCAGCGCCATCTTCACCCGCCGGTTCTGGCGCAGCGTCAGCTCCTCGGACAGCAATACGTCGATGGCGTCGACCGCACCGATCTGTCCCTGCTCGATCCGGCGCAGGGTCTGGTCGAGAACTTCGAGCGCCCGGGCCATCTTCAGCCCGACGAGGTTGCGCCGGATCCGCTCCAGCGTCGAGGCGGGATCGAGCCCGTCCGTCATGGCTGGCCTCCCGCGGCGAGGCGGCGACCGACCGCCGCGTAGATCTCCAGTGAACGCCGCGCGACCTGCTCTCCGGCGCGGCCGATGATGAGGCTGCCCTCACGTGCCGGCCCCTGCGCACGCGGAGGAAGGCCCGACCCGCGACGGTGACCCGAGGCGACCTGGGTGCGCCGACGGCCCTCGATCACGGGGTGCACGGCGACCAAGCGCCCGGCATCGAAGATCTGGATCTCCTCGGCGAACTGGTGGACCTCGACGAGACGGCGCGTCCGGTCCGGCACGCTGTAGAAGTTGCCGCCCACGCTCACGAGACCCTCGTGCGTGACGCGCCGCTCCAGACGCAGCACCGCCCGGAACGGCACGAGCGGGAGCGGCTGCAGGCTAGGCCGCTCCTCGGCAAAGGCTTCCGCGACGACGCGCTGCGTGGTGCCATGCAGGCGCACGTTGGCGACCGTGGCGAGCCAGCCGCCGAGCTGGGCGTTCAGATCCTCGAGATCGCGGAAGCGACGGGCGAGGAAGAAGTCCTCGCGCACGTAGCGGAACGGCCGCTCCACCTTTCCTTTGGTCTTGGCCCGGTAGGGCCGGCAGGCGCGCGGCAGGAAGCCATAGTGGGCGGCCAGCGCCACGAGCGAGCGGTTGTAGACGATGTGGCCGTCCTCGCTCTCGCCGGTCACCGCGGTCTTCATGCGGTCGTAGAGGATCTCGCCGGGCACGCCGCCCAAGGCCGCGAAGGCGGCGATGTGGCAGCGCAGGACCGTCTGCAGGTCCTGGTGCAGGACGAAGCGTGCCCAGATGTGGCGAGAGTGGCCCAGCACCATCGAGAACAGCCAGACGATGCGGGTCACACCCGGCTCGTCGGCAAACGTGACCTCGAAGCGGGCGAAGTCGACCTGAGCTTGCTGGCCGGGCGGGGTCTCGAAGCGGACCTCGAAGGGAGCGGGTAGCGCCGGTCGAACGGTGCGCAGGTAATCGGTCACCGCGGTGTAGCCGCCCGTGTAGCCGCGCTCCCTGATCTCCCGCCACAGCCGGGAGCCAGTCAGCGCGGGATAGGCGGCGACGCGTTCGCGCAGATAGGCGATGAAGGGATCGAGCTGATGCTCGCGAGGTGGGCGCGGCTTGTAGGCGGGTGGCTCGAGGCCGCGGGCGATGTACTTGCGGACCGTCTTGCGGTCGAGGTTGAGCTGCCGGGCGATGGCAGTGACGGACAGGCCCTGGCGGTGCAGGTCCAGGATCATGACGAGTTCCCCGAGCTGGACCATCGCCAATGCTCCTCGTGCGCTCACGAGGGTTGATCATCGGCGAGGTGACGACGCCCGGCTGCCCGGATCTGCGCGCCCGCCTCAGCGGAGGCACGCGTAACTGGGGATTATTCAGTCGGCGCCTCCGCCCATCATTCATCCGGCGTCGACAGCTGACTGATGCCGAGCGCGAGCACCTGTTCATGCTGGGCCTCGGGCGCCCGCCGGAGGTCCGCTACGCGGTCGCCAAGAGGGTCACGCCCCGGCTGCAGCGACTGCTCGACACGCTGGAGACCAGCCCTGCACTGATCAAGACAGCCACCTGGGACGTCGTCGCGTGGAACCGTGCCTCGGCCGTCGTGCTGACCGATTGGAACACGGTCCCGCCGGGCGAGCGCAACATCCTTCGCCGCATGTTCGGCTCCGGTCAGGTTCGCGCGATCCAGCATGACTGGGACAGCGTGGCCCGCTACGTGGTCGCGGCGTTTCGTGCGGATGCGGCCCGCGCCGGTGCGGCGTCCGAGGTCGGCACGCTGGTCGAGGAACTGTGCCGGACGAGCGAGGACTTCGCGGCGCTGTGGCGCGAGAACGAGGTGCACCATCACGGCGAGGGGACGAAGCGGTTGAAGCACCCAATCCTCGGCGCCATCGAGCTTGAGTATTCCTCCTTCGCCGTCGACGGTCGCCCCGACCTCGGCCTGATCGTCTATAACCCCACCACGCCGTCCGTCAGGAAGCAGATCCGCAGGCTGGTCGATGGTCGGCCCGGCGACGGCACCCGCACAGACCCATCGCTGTAACCGCGCGGTCGGCATCGACGTTTGGAAGTCGCAGCAGCGCCGACCGCGTCGGTGGAGATCGTCCCGTCGTCCATCGTGGACGGGCTTCGCCTTCCCAGATGGCGTCCTGATCATGCGCAACGAATATCGCGTCTGCTTCGGAGCATCGACAAAGAGATGCTGAAGGGCCGAGTTGGGTCGCAAGCGGAATTACCGCTCGGGGTGGATTTCGGCCAGTCCGCTCTTGAGCGGCTCACGCATCGAAGCAGACGTCGCCGTTTGGCCTACGGCTTGCGAACCCCTGGCTGTCGTCAGTCATATTTGAGTGCAGTGGCCGTTCGACAGCCGGGCTCCAGCAGCCGCTACACCTTGGCGCGCAACTTCACTCCCGAGCAGAAAAAACACGCTGTTTTAATCCGATGTCTCGATTGGACTCGGAACCGACGGAGATCCGAGCAATTGGGCGCATGAGCCTATCTAGGAACCGTCAAATCTCGGCAAAGAGTTCTGCGTGTCGAATTTATTGGTTGTGCCAACTCTAATCGAAACAACTGCCCACATCGATAAGAAGCGTGCCTTCGAGTTCTGGCGCTACAGTGCGTTGGCTGGATTTGGTGATGTTGAACCAATAAGGCCTCGGGAGCCGTTCTCCGCCAAGCGTCTCACCGTAACAATTGGCGATTGTATACTTTTGCATACGGTCAGCAGTCCGGTTTCGTTAGAGATCAGGTCGCGCCACATCGACCGAAACGCGCAGGATATGGTGGTCATCCGGCTGGGCTTGGCTGGGCTCGGCTACCAGATGCAGCTCGATCGTGGAGGCCGCCTCGTTGCTGGTGATCTGAGCTTCCTAACAAGGAGCCGGCCTTTAGTGACAGGCACCCAGACCCCATACGAGGAGATCCGGCTTGCTGTGCCACGAGCAACCTTCGAAAGCCTAGTCGGCAGCGTCGACGCGTTGGCAGGCCACTCCATCAGCGAGCATCCTACGACAGCTGAAGCCCGGGCGAATTTTCAAAGACTGGCGTCGTCGCTGGGCTGGATGACAGAATGTGAAGCGCAGGCCGCGCTCGAAGGAACCTTGCACCTGATAGGCCGCGCCATTGATGCTTCCGCATCTTCACGGGAGAGACCTCTCCAGTACGCAACAATTGCCTCGCTGACCCAAGCGTATATCATCCGCCACCTTCGAGATCCCGAACTAGACCCAGCTGCTATTTCCATCGCTCTCGGGGTCTCTCGAACATCGTTGTATCGAGCTCTTGTAGAAACCGGCGGCATCGCAGCAGTAATCCGCGATGCGCGTCTTGATTTGGTGCAGCGGTCCTTGGCGGCGCCTGGGAATGAGAGGATGAAAATCTCTACAGTTGCCTATGCGTGCGGCTTCACTGACGTACCTACGTTCAATCGGAGTTTTAGGAGACGCTTTGGCTTGTCGCCTCGCGATTATCAGGCAGCGCACGGCGATGGCACTTGTGATGCGTCCTGAATTTTAGGGCGTATTGATTGGATGCTTTCAGGCAGAGCGCGACGCGCCGGGAACGGCTTTGTCGGGTCGGCAGCAGGCCCAAGCGGCTGCAGTTATGCCTGCAACTAATGCATGATCCGCGGCGACAGCAGGGCCGCCTTCGAAGCGGCTCTGCCGTAAACTTACAGAGTATGTGGTGCGGGTAATCTCGCGGTCTTTACCGCGCAGGTGCGGTGGTGCTCCCGCCAGCACCGACGTCAGGACGCGCGGTGCCGGTTCCGGGCACAGCTGCGGCGCCAGCTGCGGGTGAGCGTGTGCTGGTACCTGTCGTCTCTTCGGCCGCCTTTTGCCCTTCGCTCTTCACAGAACCCGGGTTATTCATGTTGCCCGTAGCGCTACCGCCGCCGGCTGGCTGCTGGGCATAGGCTGTTCCGGTCAGAGCAATGGCAAGCGCGGCAGCAAGGCCGTACATCTTCGTGCGCATAGGCGTTTCCTCAATGGTCCCGAGTTTGGGGCCGTACATCAACGCCACCCGCACACTCTTTGTTCGGTAAAAATAGCCGGTGATCGCCGCGAGTACGGGGCGTGAACCGCACCCCGTTTTGACCGGACAGGCGGCATAGCTCACGAAGGCATAGGCGTTGGCCTATGGGTAAGGCTATGTCATCCGATCCGACCGCCCCACCGGTGCACGGCGAGATCCTGACCGGCGTTCAGCGTCGACGGCGCTGGTCCACCACCGAGAAGATCCGCCTCGTCGAGGAGAGCCAGCAGCCCGGCTCGTCCGTGTCGTTCGTCGCCCGCCGCTACGGCATCTCGCCCAGCCTGCTGTTCTCGTGGAAGCGGCGCATGCTGGAGGGCGGCCATCAGGCCGTGCACGCCGACGAGGAGGTCGTCGGCACCAGCCGGGTTCGTGAGCTGGAGCGGCGCGTGCGCGACCTCGAACGTCTGCTCGGGCGCAAGACCATGGAGGTCGAGATCCTGAAGGAGGCGCTCGACCTCGCCCGCACAAAAAAACCGACCTCGCCGCTCAGCTCCTGGGGCGGTTCGACGGGCGGTTCGCGGTGAAGGCGGTCGCCGACACGCTCGGCGTGGCCCGCTCCCACCTGGCCGAGCGCCTGAGCCGCCCCGCCCAGCCGCGCGGTCCCTACCGCAAGCCTGAGGATGCGCAGCTGCTGCCGACGATCCGCGCGATCGTCGATGCCCGCCCGAGCTACGGCTATCGCCGCGTCACCGCACTGGTGAACCGGGCCCTGCGCTCGCGCGGCGAAGCGAGCGTCAATGCCAAGCGGGTGCTGCGCATCCTGCGGGCGAACGGGCTCACCCTCGCGCCGCACACCGCCCGGCGGCCCGGCCGCACCCACGACGGCACCGTGGTGGCGTTACGCTCGAACGTGCGCTGGTGCTCGGATCACCTCGAACTGCGCTGCCGGGACGGTGCGGTCGTCCGCGTGCTGTTTGCCATCGACGCGTGCGACCGTGAAATCATCGCGTGGTCGGCGACCACGACAGGCGTCTCGGCCGAGATGGTCTGCAACCTGATGATCGCCTGCTGCGAGCGCCGGTTCGGCGCGACGAAGACCCCGCACCCGGTCGAGTGGTTATCCGACAACGGCTCCGCCTACATCGCCAAGGAGACAGCGCAGACGGCCGCCGCGCTCGGCCTACGGCTGCTGTTCACCCCGGTGCGTTCGCCGCAGAGCAACGGCATCGCGGAGGCGTTCGTGAAGACGCTCAAGCGCGACTATGCCCGCCTTGCCATCTTGGCCGACGCCGAGACCGTGATGCGGCTTCTGCCGGCTTGGTTCGAGGACTACAACACGATCCACCCGCACTCCGGCCTGCGCATGCTCTCGCCCCGAGAGTACCTCAGCCGGACTGCCTAAACCCGCCCCGCTGCCTGTCCGGTCAAACAGGGTGCACTCCAGGGCGAGCTTAGGGACTAGCGATGTGAGTATCCGGTAGCAGGCACCTGTTGGCGGCCGCGGGCGTTGTCAGATTGAAGGTACCCTACCGAGTGTCCTGCTCGGTTTGGGTGGGTAAGTGGCCGTTAGCTTTTGCGGTGGAGCTGCTCCGAAGCAGACGGACCGGTTTCGGCCAGACTGCATCATGCCGGATCGTCAACGCGCGCAGAACCGGACGTTCGGCTTCGCGCCCATTGCGGTCATCGAGCCGGCCGTGACAACGCCTCGTAAGCGGACGTTACCGGATACGTGCGGACGCCTCACGGACGGACATTGTCGACCCTGGAAGTCATGTGTTTCGACATCGCCAAATCAGTGATGTCGCGGCACGGCTGGCTATGTTGCGGCGCCAGCCGCGGCATCGCGTGATGTCGACCGCCCCGGCGACGGGCACCTCCACCGCGAAGACCTTCGGCGCAGCTCCGTCGAAGAGCCAGAGAGTGCCGATCGCGAGCGGTTCTGGAATGGCGGCCGGCGGCAGAGCCTGGACCTCCCTCTCGATCACGCGCCCGTCGTCACCGGCCACCCGGAGCAGTCCGGGACGATGCGGGCCTCCGCCAGGGCGTAGGGGCAGTCGTCCGGTCGGGTCGGCGGGACGCGTCGGAGGTCGTGCCCATCCGGCGCAAGTCGCTGACGGCCAAGCTCGCCACATCGCGCCACTGGGGCTGGTCCAGCGGATGGATCGCCTCGGTCCGGCCGGGGCCGGGCGACATCATCACGCCGCGGCCGGCCAAGAAGATCGCCTCCTCGACGGCGTGGCTGCCGACAGGATCGTCAGCCCGGTGCGAGACCAGCGATGGAGCGGCTCGTCTTGCGGGCGCTCGCGTCTTGGGGTCGAGCGCCCCGAAGATCTCGTCCGTCAGCACCACCTCAGCCTCGCCAGCGATCACCCGGGCGCTGGCGACGCGCTGCTTTATCCCGCCCGGTGCCCCCAGCGCTGGAAGAATTCGTTCGTCCCCCCGAACGTGCCGGTGCCGAAGCTCAGCACCGGCACGGTGAGGCCTGAGCGTCCGAATTGCCTGTATTCCATTGGGTCCTCTGTACGATCGCACGGCGCGCGGGGCGCCTGCCCGCTCAACGCGCACGCCCCGGCTGGGTTTTCCGCAAAGGCGAAGGCGCGATGCTCAGGGCGCGCCGGTTTCAGCCGAGGCGAGGAACGCCCGCACGGTATCGCGCAGGAAGGCGGCATCGGCCGGGTTGGTCGACGGGTTGCCGGCGCGATGGCCCCAGATGCTCGGGATCGGCTGCAGGACGACGTCGTGCAGGTGCGGCAGCTCGGCGGCGTTGTCGGCGACGCGGAAGTAGAGATCGGTCTCCCCCGGCATCAGCAGCAGCCGGGCCGTGATCGCGTTGAGCGCCCGGGTGAGGTCACCACCGTAGCGCGGGTCGCGGCTGATGTCGCCCGCCTCCCAGGTGCAGAGCTGCGCATAGAGATCGGCCGCGGGACGGCGGGCGAAGCGCTCCTCCCAGTCGGTGCGCAGGAAGGTGTCGAGATCCGGGGCGCCCAGCGCGGTCCGGTGCAGATCCGCCCGGTAGAAGTCCTGGCTGAGCGCCCAGCCCGCATAGATGCGCCCGAAGGCCTGGAGGGCGGCAATCGGCTCGGCCGAGAAGCGGCCCGCGCCGCGATGCTCCGGCGCCGCCTCCAGCACCGCCATGAGGCCTTTCAGGAACACGCGGTTGTGGGTGGCGGTCCGCGCGCTGCCACAATTGATCACCGCGCGGCCGACCTGCCCGGGAAACAGGGCCGCCCAGTGATAGGCCTGCTGCGCCCCCATGGACCAGCCGTAGACGGCGTGCAGGCGCTCGATCCCCCACACCTCGGCGAGCAGACGGCGCTGCGCGTGGACGTTGTCCCAAGCGGTGACGAGGCCGGGCCAGACCGGTGTGTTCGATGGGCTCGACGACAGGCCGTTGCCGAACATGTCCGGGATGACGATGAACCAGCGGCCGGGATCGAGCACCCCGTCGGGGCCGATCAGCCATTCGAGATCCGGATGCTGCGCCCCGTAACTCGTCGGGTAGAGCACGACATTGTCGCGCCCGGGCGACAGGGTGCCGTGCGTCTTCCAGCGCAGCTGCGCGCCCGGCAGCACCGCGCCCGACTGAAGCGTCAGGTCGCCGAGTTCGAAGATTCCGGTGGCCGTCGCCCAGCCGCTCACGGGCGCAACGTCCGCACGAAGCCGACATGCCAGCGGGCATAGCCCCGCTGCAGCACGCCGAGCCGCGCGCGCAGCGCCGCGTGGGCATCCGGCAGGAGGTGGAACGGGATCGATGGGTAGAGGTGGTGCTCGGTGTGGAAAGGCATGTTCCACATGAGGAGCCGCATGAGGCCGTTGGTCAAGGTCGTGCGCGTGTTGGTCAGGCCGTTGTCGTCCATCGTGCAGAGCGTGTGCTCCGTGAGCAGATAAAGCCTTGAAACGGTTGCCCGAGGAGCTGCGGCCCGATCCAGTAGACCAGGGGCGCCCACCAGCCGATCAGACCGATGGCGAGGGCCGCGCCGGCGAGCAGGACCGCGCACATCAAGCGGATCGAGCGGATGATGCGGGGCGCCGCGCGATCGGTGATGAACGGGTAGGCCGACAGATCGCCACGCAGGCCCGCCCAGGCCACCTGGAGGCGGGTGCGCCAGTAGGGCAGGGCCAGGACGCGCCAGAGATAGGCGTCCAGGGTCGAGGGCGGCATCAGCGCGAGTTCCGGATCCCGCTCGGGATCCTGGGTGTGACGGTGATGGGCGAGGTGGAACGCCGTGTAGAAGTGCCAGTTCAGCAGCGACGGGCAGGCGGCCAGCCAGCCGACGACCGCGTTGGCCCGGCGCGCGCGGAAGGCGGTCAGGTGGACGGTCTCGTGGATGGGCGCGAACAGGGCCGATTGCACGATGCCCAGCAGCAGCATGGCGGGCAGCAGCGTCCAGGGCCCCGAGCGCCAGACCAGCCAGCCGGCCCCGGCCAGCATCAGGAGATGTGCGCCGAGGCGGATGGCGCCGCGCCAGTCCGAGCGCTGCGACAGCGCCTTCACCTCGGCACCTGTAAGAACCCGTCCGCTCGCGGAGGCCATGCGTTTCTGAACCCGTGTGAGCACTTCGAAGGCGCACGGACTCTGCATCGTCCATGCCGAAGCCGCCGATGATGGGCCGTTACGCGCGCCCGGCTTGGTATCCAGCTTGCCTATGCCGCTCCGGCAAAGGGTGAATGCAAAATGCGACGATCTTGGTTTTCCGGCCTACTCATGGCCGCGGCGCTGCTTGCGCCGGCTTCCGGCCGCGCGGAAACGACGGTGAAGGCGGTGCTGGAGGCCGAGATCGTCACCCTCGATCCCTACTTCACCACGGCCTACATCACGCGGACCTTCGGCTACATGATCTACGACACGCTGTTCGCGCCGGACGCGACGGGCGTGTTCCGGCCGCAGATGGTCGACACGTGGTCGGTGTCGGACGACCGGCTGACCTGGCGCTTCACCCTGCGCGAAGGGCTGCGCTTCCACGATGGCGCGCCGGTCCGGGCCGCCGATTGCGTCGCCTCGCTGCGGCGTTGGGCGGCGCGCAGTGCGCTGGGCGGCCGGCTCATGGATGTGACCTCCTCCCTGGAGCCTGTGGACGACCGGACCTTCGTGCTGACGCTGCGGGAGCCCTACGGTCTCGTCCTCGACACGCTCGGCACCACGTCGAGCCCCACACCGTTCATCATGCCGGCCCGCCTCGCCGCCACCCCACCCACGACGCAGCTCACGGAGGTCGTGGGATCCGGTCCGTTCGTCTACGACCGCACCGCCCACATCCCCGGCGACCACATGCTGCTGCGCCGGAATCCCGATTACCGGCCGCGTCCCGAGCCGGCCGACTTCCTGGCCGGCGGCAAGGTCGTGAAGGTCGACGCCCTCGACATCCGCGTTATCCCCGACGGTGCGACGGCGACGGGCGCCCTCGGCACGGGCGAGATCGACTACATGCAGTACGCGCCCTTCGACCTGATCGGTCAGATCGAGGCCAACACGAGCTTGGCGGTGATGAACTTCACCGGCCCGCACAGGTTCACGGGCCACTATCGCATTAACACGGCGTCCAAGCCCTTCGACGACCCGGCGATCCGGCGCGTGCTGCTGCGCCTCGTCGATCAGCGCGAGGTTCTGGACGGGTTCGGCCTCGATCCGCGCTTCTCGCAGACCTGCGACGCCTTCTTCATCTGCGGCTCGCCCTACGAGACGCATGTCGGGACGGACCTCCTGCACGACCCCTCGGTGGCGGCGGCCCGGGCTGCTCTGAAGGCGACCGCCTACAAGGGCGAACCGGTGACCGTGATGGTGGCTAACGATCTCGAGGCGGCGCGCGTGTCCTCGACCATCCTGGCCGACCGGCTGAAGCAGGCCGGCTTCACCGTCGACCTGCAGGTCATGGATTGGGCAGCCCTGCTCGCCCGGCGCACCAAGAAGGCCGGCTGGAGCCTCTTCGGCATCCACGCACTTGGTCTCGATCTCAGCTCGCCGCTGACGAATTCCGCAATCAACTTCAACTGCAAGGACGCGGCGAGTTCCGGCTTCATGTGCGACCCGCGCATGGTCGCCCTGTTCGACCGCTTCGCCCGTGAGCCGGATCCGGACAAACGGCGCGTCATCGCCGGCGAGATCCAGACCATCGTCTACGGCGAAGGGCTGGTCGTCCCGTTCGGCCAGTTCGCGCAGCCCGCGGCCTATCGGAGGTCGCTCACCGGTCTGATCCCCTCCGCCATCCCGCTGTTCTGGAACGTCGCGAAGCCATGAGCGCAGCCCCGTACGACGTCATCGTGGTCGGTGCCGGCTCCGCCGGAGCAGCTTTGGCGGCCCGCCTTTCGGAGGATCCGCACCGTCGGGTGCTCCTGCTGGAAGCCGGGCGCGACTGGCGCTCCGCCGATGCGCCGCCGGCGCTGCGCTCGGCCAACATCATCCCGTTCATGTATGACCTGGCCCATCAGGCGGACTGGCAGTGGCCGGGGCTGATGAGCCGGCGGACCCGCGTGCAGGAGCCCCGCTTCTACTGGCGCGGTCGCGCGCTCGGCGGCAGTTCGACGGTCAACGCGCAGATCGCGATCCGCGGCGTGCCCGCCGCCTTCGACGCCTGGGCGGAGCAGGGCTGCACCGGCTGGTCGGCCTCGGATGTGCTGCCGCTCTTCGACCGGATCGAGGACGATGCCGATTTCGGCACCGAAGACGGCGCCCGGCGCGGCGGTCCGCTCCCGGTCCACCGCGCGAAGCCGGAGGCCTGGGGCGCGGTGGATCTGGGGCTTCGCGCGGCCGCCCTCGCGGCCGGCCATCCCTGGAAGGCGGACCTCAATGCGCCGACGGGCGAGGGAGTCTCGTGCAACCCGATCAACAGCCGCGACGGTCACCGCGTCACCACCAATGACGGCTACCTGGAACCGGCGCGCGACCGGCCGAATCTTGAGATCCGCTGCGAGGCCCTGGTCGATCGCGTCCTGTTCGCGGGACGACGGGCAACCGGCCTGCGCGTGCGCTTCGGTGCGGAACCCTGGACCGAGATCCAGGGCCGCGAGATCGTTCTGTGCGCCGGCGCCGTCCACAGCCCGGCGATCCTGATGCGCTCCGGGATCGGCCCGGCCGAGCCGCTGCGCGCCCTCGGCATCCCCGTCCGGCAGGCGCACGAGGCGGTCGGCCGCAACTTCATGGACCATCCGATCCTGCGGGCGACGATGGATCTGAAGCCGGAACACCGAGCCCTCGGTCCGGATGCGCGCCACACCAATTGCTGCGTCACCTATTCGAGCGGCCTCTCGGGCGGCGGGGAGCGCGACATGATCTTCGTCGCCTACAACCACCGGACCCTGACCGGGCCGGAACCGACGCCGCAGGGCGCCGTCGGCGTCGGCCTCTACGACGCGTTCTCGCGCGGGACGCTGCACCTCACCGCGGCCGATCCGGAGGCCAACCCGGTCATCGACGAGAATATGCTCGATGACCCGCGGGATCGCCTGCGGATGCGCGACGCGGTGCGCCGCCTCGCGGGCTTGGCGGCGCATCCGGCCCTGGCCGATCTCGCAACGGCGATCCGGTTCGGCGAGAGCCCGCTTCCGATCGGCGACGCCGCGCGCCTCCCGGATGACGAACTCGATGCCCTGATGCTCGCCGAGGCCGGGGACATCCAGCACGCCGCCGGCACGTGCCGCATGACCGGCTGGCAGGACGCGTCCGGGGTCGTCGACCCCGATCTCAAGGTTCGCGGAATGGATGGGCTGCGGGTTTGCGACGCCTCCATCATGCCCAGCGATTGCCGCGCAAACCTACACTTCACCTGCGTGATGATCGGCGAAAATCTTGCGCGGCGCATGTTGACGGGCGGATCGCGTCACCCGTGAGTGCGCGCGCAGATTACGAACGACCCATGGGCGCTCGACATCGGCACGTCCGCCGCATGCCGAACGCCGGGCGCAGCCCGATCCGCAGAGAGGCGGCGTCGAACCCCATCATCGTCGACCGCTGATCGCGTCACGCATGCACGTTGAACGCGCCGGAGCGGCGTGCCGGGCGCCTCATCTGCGTCATCGCTCGGACAGACGTGATGCATCCCGCGCATGCCGAGCAGATCTAAGCTCGAAGATCGCTTTATCGGCGAACAACCGCGCGGTCTGGCAGCCAACTTGCTTCGAATAGTTGCCGGCGGTTGAAATCGTGCGATCTCGTCCGTGCGCGATTGCGCGTGTTCGGCCCTCGACCGATCGCCTCCTCGCTGCTCGCGGAGTTCGCATGCCCTCATCAAGGTCGCCCCTGCTCCATCGGCGCTCGCTCCTGCAAGGTATGGCTGGTCTGGCGGTCGGTGCGCCGCTGGTCGCACGGGCCGCGGGCCTCAAGACCGTCCGCTTCAGCGAGGCCGTGCATAACCTCGGCTACATCAACCTCTATGTCGGGATTCACGCCGGGATCTTCGAGAAGAACGGCCTCGCCATGCAGGTGAGCGCCGCCGGCGGCGACACGCAGACCTTCGCGGCCGTGCTGGGCGGCTCGGCGGATTTCGCCATCGGCGATCCCACGATGGTGGTGATCTCGCGCGAGAACGGCGGCCCCGGGATGGTCGTCGGCACCGTCGTTCAGCGGGCCCACTACTTCGCGGTCTCGAAGACTGTCGAGCCCTTCACCGACCCGAAAGGCTTCAAGGGCAAGCGGATCGCCACCTCGCCGGAGCCCAACACCAACTTCAGCGTCACCAAGCGGCTCCTCGAGAGCAACGGCATGAAGCTCGGCGCCGACACGACGATCGTGCCGGTGAGCCCCGGAACCGAGATCGCCGCCATGCTCGCGGGTGCGGCCGACATCGCGGTCGCCTATCAGCCGGGCGTGGCGCAGGCGGTGGCGCAGGGCGCCAGGATCGTGTTCGATTTCTCGAACTACGTCGGACCCTTCTGCAACACCGGGATCATGGTGCTGCCCGGCACGATCCAGAAGGATCCCGAGACCGTGCAGGCTCTGGTGACGGCCTTCGAGGAGGCCGGGCGCAGGACCTACGGCGATCCCGACTACGCCAAGAAGGTCGCGCGGCTGGAATTCCCGGATCTGCCGGGCGAGGTCGTGGACGCGGCGATCGAGGCCGAGCTGAAATACAAGATTCCGGCTTCAACCGTCGTGACCGAGAAGGACGCCTGGGAAAGCCTGATGGGCATGCAGAAGTACCTCGGCAACATCAAGGGCACGCTCACCTTCGATCAGGTCGTCGACAATACCTTTGCCGACAAGGCCGCGAAGCGCGCCGGTTGACCGGCGCCCCCATGTCCGAAGGCCCCCCGCACGCCGCGACCCACCCCGCGCCTCCGCTTGCCGTCGAGCACCTCGCCAAGGCGTATCGGACGGGCGGTCGCCTCCTGCCGGTCGTCGGCGACCTCACCTTCGCGCTCGCCCGCGGAGAGATCGTGGCGATCGTCGGGCCTTCGGGCTGCGGGAAGACCACGCTGCTCAACGCCGTCTGCGGTCTGACGCCGGTGGATTCGGGCCGCATCCTCTGGAACGGCGTGCCCCTCGACCGGCGCGGACGGCCGCCGAGCGGGATCGGCTACATGCTGCAGAAGGATCTGCTGCTGCCCTGGCGCACGGCCCTCGACAACGTGAAGCTCGGGACCGAACTGCGCGGGATGCCGCGCGGGCAGGCCGACGAGCGGGCGCGGGCGCTCCTCGACCAGCTCGGCCTGCACGGGTTCGCCGGGGCCTATCCCGCGACCCTGTCGGGCGGCATGCGCCAGCGCGTGGCGCTCGCCCGCACCCTGATCAACGATCCGGACGTCCTGCTGTTCGACGAGCCCTTCGCGGCGCTCGACTTCCAGACGAAGCTGCTGATCGAGGCCGACACGGTGCGGCTCGTGCGCGAGGGGGCCAAGTCCGCCCTCCTGATCACGCACGACATCGAGGAGGCCGTCTCGATCGCCGACCGCGTCCTCGTGCTGAGCGGGCGGCCGACCGCCGTCAAAGCCAGCTACACGATCGACCTCGACTGCGCGCCCGACGACATGATCGGCGCCCGGGAGAGCGCTGGTTTCGGCGATTACGTCCGCCAGATCTGGGCCGATCTCGATATCCCACGCTCCACGCTCGGCGGTGCCGGGCGTGGCATCCGCCGCGCTGCCGCGAGGTCGTGACATGTCGGACGCCGTGACCGGACCGGCAGCCATCGCCGGAGAGAGCCACGAGGCCCCGCCGCGCGACAAGGAGCGCCTGCGCGCGGGCGTCCTCGTCCTGCTCGTGCAGATCGCGCTTCTTGCGGCCCTGCTGTCGGCCTGGGAATGGCAGACGCGCCTGAACCCGCAAGCGTCGTTCCTGTTCGGTTCGCCCTCCGCGATCGGCCGCTTCCTCTGGCAGGGTCTCGCCGACGGCACGCTCCTGCGCGACGCGGGCGTCACGGCCCTTGAGACGGGGCTTGGATTCCTGATCGGCAACGTCGTGGGGACGCTCGCTGGCCTGTCGCTCTGGTACTCGACCTTCGTCTCGCGGGTCGTCCAGCCCTTCATCGTCGCGATCGGCTCGATCCCGATCATCGCGCTCGCCCCGATCATCATCATCTGGTTCGGGACGGGCCTCGCCTCGAAGGTCGCGATGTCGACGCTGTCGGTCGTCGTGGTCGCCCTCGTGACCTCCTACAAGGGCGCGCTCGGCGTCGATCCGGACCAGATCAACCTCCTGCGGACCCTCGGCGCGCGGAAGCCGCAGATCTTCGCCAAGCTCGTCGTGCCGTCGAGCCTCGCCGACATCTTCGCCGGCCTGAAGCTGACCGTCGGCTTCGCGCTGATCGGCGCCATCGTCGGCGAGTTCATGTCGTCGTCCGTGGGGCTGGGCCACGCCATCTTCCAGGCGGGCTCCCTCTACGCGATCCCGAAGGTGTTCGCCGCGCTGGTCGGCACGATCGCGCTGGCCCTCGTCCTGACCTTCCTGGTCGGTCGGGCTGAACGGATCCTCATGCCCTGGCGGGATCATCTCTGACCCACGCCATCCCTCGCAACCAACGCCACCAGGAGCCCCGTGTGACACAGCGCATCAGCAAGCAGGGAACGATCAAGTACGCCCTCTCGGGCGACGAGCCCTTCGTCGCGACGATCGCACCGGGCGAGATCGTCTCGGTCGAGTGCGTGATCAACATCGGCGACGGGGTCATCAAGGAGCTCGGGCAGAACCTGACCGAGGCCGACGTCACCTTCCCGTTCGTGAATGGGGCGACGGGTCCGATCGAGGTCGCGGGCGCGCAACCGGGCGACATGCTGAAGGTCGAGATTCTCGACATGGAACTCGGTCCGCGCGGCTACAGCTCCCTCTGGCCCGGGCATGGCATGTTCCCGGATTGGGTGCGCCGCAAGGAATGGGGCATCCGCACCAAGGTCGTCGATGTGCAGGACGGTCATGTGGTCTGGAACGACCGGCTGCGGCTGCCGGTGAAGCCGATGGCCGGCGTCATCGGCGTCGCGCCGGTCCACGGTGCGGTCCTGACGGTCGACAACGGCACGCACGGCGGCAATCTCGACGTTCAGGAGGTCACCACCGGCAACACGGTGATGCTGCGGGTGGAGAAGCCCGGCGCGCACTTCTTCATCGGCGATTGTCACGCGCTCCAGGGCGACGGCGAAGCGGTCGGGATGGGGGCGATCGAGATCGGCGCGAACGTCACCCTGCGGGTGAGCCTCGTGCCCGCTCCGGCGCGGCTCGGCCACCCACGGATCGAGACGCCCACGCATATCTGCACGCTCGGCTGCGCCCGCCCGCTCGAGGACGCGATGCGCATCGCCTTCGCCGACATGATCTACTGGCTCGCGGACGAGTGGAACATCCCCGAGCCGGAGGGCTACCTGCTGCTCGCACAGATCGCCGAGGCGCGCTGCACGCAGATGGTCAATCCGAAATACACGTACATATGCAAAGTGCCGAAGGCGATCCTCGCGGCCTTCCAGTGACCTGAGCCGCCGCTCTGCCGACCGATGGCGGGCCCGACGAGCCGGCTGAGCCGCGCGGTTCGTCGGGCCCGCCGCTCGGCCCGAAGGTCGCGCGGCAGCGCGTCCGGCCATGGCAAAGATGTGCAGAATATTTATCCACCCCTCGAAGGCGACCGGTCGCATTTATCAAAATATCTCCGTGATCTGATGAGGTCATGACCCGCCCGTCAGAACTCTGCATGGCATGCATGTTGCTCATCGAGGGGATGCTTCAGGAGTCCTCCAGCTTGTCCCGAACGTTCGACGCGACTGATCTCTCCCGCCGCACAGTTCTCGCGCTTCCTCTCGGCCTCGCGGTCGCGGCGAGCAGCGCGCGCGCCGCCGAGCCGAAACGCGGGGGCACGATGGTGATGATCGTCCATCCGGAGCCCTCGACCCTGGCCCATTACGCGGTGTCGGCGGGCAACATCCCGCCGATCGCCACGCAGGTCTATGAGGGGCTGTGCACCTACGATTGGGATCAGAACCCGCAGCCGAACCTCGCGAAGTCGTGGGAGGTCGCGCCCGACGGCAAGACCATCACGTTCAAGCTCCAGGACGGCGTGACCTTCCACAACGGCAAGCCGTTCACCAGCGCCGACGTGCAGTATTCCTTCATGGAGATCCTGAAGAAGTACAATCCGATCGCGCCGGTCATGCTGGCCGAGCTGGTGGCCGTCGACACGCCGGACCCGATGACCGCGGTGCTGCGGCTGGCTAATCCGGCGCCCTACATCATGAAGGCGCTCTCCGGGCGGGACCTGCCGATCCTGTGCCGCTCGGTGTTCGAGGGCACGGACGTCCTCCAAAACCCCAGCGCCAACAAGCCGATCGGCACCGGTCCGTTCAAGTTCACGAGCTGGGAGCGCGGCCAGTTCGTGCGCCTCGATCGCAACGAAAAGTACTGGAAGCCGGGCCTGCCGTACCTCAACCGGATCGTCGCCCGATTCATCCCGGACGCCGCCACCCGCTCGGCCGCCATGGAGGCGGGGGAGGCGCATTTCGCCGGGTACAGTGCGGTGAACTACGCCGACCTCGCGCGGATGAAGACCAACCCGATCCTCGATCTGACGACCAAGGGCTACGAGATGACGCCGGCCCAGAGCGTTCTGGAGCTGAACGGCCGTCACCCGCATCTCCAGAAAAAGGACGTGCGCCAGGCGATCGCCTACGCCATCGACCGCAAGGTCATCCTCAAGGACGTGATGTTCGGCTACGGCCTGCCCGCCACAGGCCCGCTCAGCCGCAAGTTCAAGACCGCCGGCCTCTACACCGACGACGTCCGCCAGTACGATGTGCCGGACCGGCTGGACATCGCCAACAAGCTGCTCGACGAGGCCGGCGCCCTGCGCGGCGCGGACGGGACCCGCTTCGCCCTGCACCTGGAGGTCAATTCCTTCGGCGAGCAGTGGCTGCGGCAGGCCGAGTACCTGAAGCAGGCGCTCGCCGTCGTCGGCATCGCCGTGACGCTCCGCTCGGAGGACACCGCGACCTGGCTGCGGCGCGTCTATACGAACTACGATTACGACCTGAACGAGCCGTTCCTCAGCCAGGGCGTCGACCCGGTCTACGGGCTGAACAAGCAGTTCCTCACCAGCCAGATCCGCAAGGGCGTGACCTTCGTCAACGACACCTTCTACAGCAATCCCGAGGTCGACCGCATGCTCGGCGAGGGCGCGCGCGAGCCGGATCCGGAGAAGCGCGCCGCGCTCTACAAGAAGGTCCAGCAGATCCTGGCGGAGGACAGCCCGATGATCTGGCTCATCGACGTGCAATACGTCAGCGTCTTCAACCGGCGCCTCAAGGATCACACGACCGGCCCCCTCGGAACCCAGCAAGCCTTCGAGCGGGCCTGGATGGACACGTAGTCCCGTGCGGCTCGCCCGTTTCCTCGGTTACCGGCTGCTGCTGGCGATCCCGGTGGTGCTCGGCATCGTCGTGCTCAACTTCTTCCTGATCCACCTCGCCCCCGGCGATGCGGCCTCGGTGCTGGCGGGCGAGAGCGGCGCGGCGAGTCCCGAATACATGGAGCAGCTGCGCCACAAGTTCGGCCTCGATCAGCCGCTCGCCACGCAGTTCGGCGTCTACCTGCTGAACATGCTCCACCTCGATCTCGGCTACTCGTTCCGCAACGACAGCCCGGTGGGGAGCCTGATCGTTGACCGGCTCTGGCCCACCGGGCTGCTGATGCTCACCGCCTTCGCGGCCGCGTTGCTGATCGGCACGCTGCTGGGCCTCGTGGCGGCGACCGGGCGCAATTCTTGGCGCGACGCGGTCATCTCCCTTGTCAGCCTCGTGGCCTATGCGACCCCGGGCTTCTGGCTCGGGCTGATGATGATCGTGGTCTTCGCCATCCGGCTCGGCTGGCTGCCGACCAGCGGCTACGACACGGTCGGCGCCGACAACGATGGCTGGGACGAGGTCTGGGATGTCGGCCGTCACCTCGTCATGCCGGCGGTGGCGCTCGCCCTGTTCTACCTAGCGGTCTACGCCCGGGTGATGCGCGCCTCCGTGCTGGAACAGGTCGGCATGGACTACGTCACGACCGCCCGCGCCAAGGGCCAGACCGAGGCGCGGGTGATGACCGGGCACGTCCTGCGGAACGCGCTGCTGCCGGTGGTCACCATGGCGGGCGTGCAGGCCGGCAACCTGATCGGCGGCTCGATCGTGGTCGAGACGGTGTTCGGCTGGCCGGGGGTCGGCACGCTGGCCTTCAACGCGCTCCAGTCGCGCGACCTCAACCTGCTCCTCGGCATCTTCTTCGTCTCGGCCTGCCTCGTGGTCGTGATCAACCTCGCCGTCGACCTCGTCTACGTCTGCCTCGATCCGCGGCTGGAGCTCTAGCGATGCGTACGGCCCTGGCGCGGTTCGCGCGCAACCGCCTCGCCCTCGCGGGGGCGGCGGTACTCTTCGGGCTGGTCGTCCTCGTGGCGCTCACGCCGCTCCTCTATCCCGGCGATCCGTTCGCGCTCGTCGGCCCGGCCCTCCAGCCGCCAGGCGGACAGTTTCTGCTCGGCACCGACACGCTGGGCCGGGACGTGGCCGCCGAGATCGCGTACGGCGCCCGCACCTCCCTGATCATCGGCCTCAGCGCCACCGGGGCGGCGATCCTGCTCGGGACCCTGATCGGCGGTCTCGCCGGCTACTACCGGGGCGGCGTCGAGATCGCGCTGATGCGGCTCACGGAGTTCTTTCAGACGATCCCCGCCTTCGTGCTGGCGATCCTGATCGTGGCCATCCTGTCGCCGTCGCTGTTCAGCGAGGTCGTGGCCATCGTGGCCGTCTCCTGGCCGGGCATCGCCCGGCTCGTGCGGGGCGAGTTCGTGGCGCTCGGCGGCCGCGAATTCGTGTTGGCCTGCGACGGCCTGGGGGCGGGCGACACGCGGATCATCTTCCGCCACATGCTGCCGAACTGCACCGCGGCGATCATCGCGGTCGGCACACTCCTGATCGGCACCGCGGTCCTGATCGAGGCGGGGCTCGCCTTCCTGAGCTTGAGCGATCCCAACGTGATGAGCTGGGGCCTGATCATCAGCTCGGGCCGCGCGGTCCTCCGGTCGGCATGGTGGATCTGCACCTTCCCCGGGCTGGCGATCCTGCTGACCGTCCTCGCGATCAACCTCGTCGGGGACGGCCTGAACGAGGTCCTGAACCCGAGGCTCCGAGAGCGATGAGCGACGCCGTCCTCGAGATCGAGAAGCTCACGATCACGCTGCCGCCCGGCGCGGATCGGCCCAATGCCGTCGCCGATCTGGATCTCGTCCTGCGGCCCGGCGCGGTCACATGCCTGATCGGCGAGAGCGGATCGGGCAAGTCGATGGTGGCGCGCGCGATCCTCGGGCTGCTCCCGGGACCGCGCGTGCGCGTCGCGGGCGGACGCATCCAGTTCGAGGGCGCGGATCTCGCGGCGATCACCCCGCGTCAGATGCGCAAGGTCCGGGGTGCGCGGATCGCGATGATCTTCCAGGAGCCGATGACGGCCTTGAACCCGCTCCACACGATCGGGCGGCAGATCGACGAGGTCCTGCGCATCCACACCCCGCTCGGGCGCGCCGACCGCCGGGCGCGCATCCTCGCGCTCCTCGCGAGCGTCCACCTCCCGGATCCGGGCCGGCTGCTGCGCTCCTACCCGCACCAGCTCTCGGGCGGCCAGCGCCAGCGGGCGATGATCGCCATGGCGCTGGCGCTGAATCCGCGGCTGCTCATCGCCGACGAGCCGAGCACGGCGCTCGACGTCACCACGCAGGCGCAAATCCTCCACCTGATCCGCGAGCTGCAGCGCGAGCACGGCACGAGCGTCCTGTTCATCACGCACGATTTCGGCGTCGTGGCCGATATCGCCGACACGGTCGCGGTCTTGCAGAAGGGCGTCCTGGTCGAGCAGGGGCCCGCAGCTTCGGTCCTTGGGGCGCCGAAGCACCCCTACACGCGCGCCCTCATCGCCGCCGTGCCGAAGCTCGTGCCGCCGCCGCGGCGTGCCGCCAGCACCGCCCCCCTGGTGGTGGAGGCGAGACAGGTCGAGAAGACCTACGGTGCCCGCGGCCTGTTCGGCGGCCGCATCACCCGAGCCCTCGACGGCGTGGACGTTTTGCTGAGGCGGGGCGAGACCCTGGGCCTCGTCGGCGAGAGTGGCTCGGGCAAGAGCACGCTCGCACGGGCGATCACTCGGTTGATGCCCGTCGATGGCGGCGAGATCCTGCTGGCCGGACACAGCGTCGCCGAACTGACGCGCCGTCAGATGCGCCCGCACCGCCGGCGCGTGCAGATGGTGTTCCAGGATCCCTACGGCTCCCTCGATCCGCGCCAGCGCGTGGTCGACATCGTCGCCGAGGGGCCGATCATCCACGGCACCGAACCCGGGATCGCGCGGGTCCAGGCCTGCGAGATGCTGGCGCTGGTCGGCCTCGATCCCGCGGCGGCGCAGCGCTACCCGCACGAATTCAGCGGCGGCCAGCGCCAGCGGATCGGCATCGCCCGGGCTCTCGCCATGAAGCCCGAGATCCTGGTGGCCGACGAGCCGGTCTCGGCCCTGGACGTCTCCGTGCAGGCGCAGGTCCTGGCGCTGCTCGCCGACATCAAGGCGCGGCTGCACCTCAGCATGCTGTTCGTGACCCACGATCTCCGGGTCGCGCTGCAGGTCTGCGACCGCATCGCCGTGATGCGGTCCGGGCAGGTGGTTGAGGTCGCGCCGACCTCCGAGATCTTCTTCGCGCCGAAGCATCCCTACACGAAGGCGCTATTCGCCGCCGTGCCCGGCGCCCAATGGCAGGAACCGATCCCCGCATGACAGCCGCACAGCCCCTCTCGACGGACCCGTTCCTGCCCGGGCCGCGCGTGCGCGTCGCCGGATCCGCGACGGGGCCGCTCGCCGGCCTCACCTTCGCCGTCAAGGACCTGATCGACGTCGCGGACACTCCCACGGGGGGCGGAAACCCGGACTGGCCGCGCATCTACCCGACGCCGGCCCGCCATGCCGGCGTGGTGCAGACGCTGCTCGATGCGGGCGCCTCGGTCGTCGGCAAGACGGTCACCGACGAAGTCTCACTGGGAATTCTCGGCGAGAACGCCCACGACGGCACGCCGCTCAATCCCGCAGCGCCCGATCGGGTGCCCGGCGGCTCGTCCAGCGGCTCGGCCTCCGCGGTGGCCGCGGGCACCTGCGACTTCGCCCTTGGCACGGATACCGGCGGGTCCGTGCGCGTGCCGGCGAGCTTCTGCGGCCTCTACGGCATCCGGCCGACGCACGGCCGCATCGACTTTTCCGGGATCTGCGTCCAGGCGCCGAGCTCGGATACCTGCGGCTGGTTCGCCCGGGATGCGGCGACCTTCGCGCGGGTCGGCGAGGTCCTGTTTGGCCAAGCCATGCCGGACCGCCCGCCCCACACGCTGCTCGTGGCCGCAGACGCGCTCGGCTTCGCCGATGCCGCCGTGCAGGAGGCGCTGGCTCCGCAGATCGACCGCTTGGCCGCCCTGATCGGCAACCGGCGCGACGTGACCATGGCGCCGCAGGGCTTGTCCGTCTGGCAGCGGGCGCAGCGCGTCCTCCAGAGCAGCGAGGCGTGGCAGACCTTCGAACCCTGGCTCGATGCCTGCAATCCACGAATGGCCTTCTCGGTCGCCCGATCGCTGATCCAGGGCTCGATAATGATGGACGCCGAGCGCAGCGCCGCGGGCCTGATGCGGATCGAGGCTCGGGCACGTCTCGCCCAGCTTCTGCTGCCCGGCACCATCCTGTGCCTCCCGACCACCCCGTTCCCGGCACCCCTGCGCGGGCTGCCGCTCGGCGCGCTGCATCCCCTGCGCGAGCGCATCGCCTGCCTGACGAGCCACGGCGGCCTCACCGGCGTCCCGCAGGTCAATCTGCCGGGCGCACAAGTCGACGGCGCTCCGATCGGCCTGTCGATCCTCGGTGCGCGAGGAGCCGACCTCGACCTGATCCGCATCGCGGTCGCCCTGGAGGCCTGAATGGATGTGACTGTGAACCGCCCCGAGGTCGTGGCCGAGATTACCGCCCTGTTCGAGCGCTACGAGCGGGCGCTCGTCGAGAAGGACGTCGCCGTGCTCGACGCGACCTTCTGGGACAGTCCTCATACGATCCGCTACGCCCTCCATGAGAACTGCTACGGCTTTGCCGAAGTCCACGCCGCACGCGTTGCAGCCGATCCGCCGCCGGGCGGGGCCAAGGAGACGCGAATCCGGCTAGAGATTCTCACGCTTGGGAACGACTTCGCAACGGTCAATCTGGAATTCAAGCCGCGCGGCAAGGCCGGCATCGGGCGTCAAAGTCAGACTTGGATGCGCCTACCCGACAGCGGTTGGAAGGTGGTGTCAGCTCACGTGTCAATCATGCCGCCTGCGGATTGCATTTAGGCGCATCGGCGGGCTGCTTTCCTGTCAGTTTTTCTCCGAAGTAGCCATTCCGCTCACGGCCAGACGACGTCATGCCGAGTCGATAATGCGTGCAAAACCGGCCGTTCGGCTTCGCGCCCATCCCGGTCGTTCAGCCGTAAATGGGCCGGTCTGAGGAGCGGACATCTGTCGCGCAGGACCCGACACGGTCGCACTGGGCCTGCCGCCTGGCCGCGCGGGCGACCTGCGCGCATCGCGTCCGTCGGAGCGATCCGCCATCTCAGGCCGGCTCTTGCGCGGCCGGTGGCCTCCGGGACGCGTGGCCCGCGGATTGTCCCGAGAAGACTTGTGAGAGCTTGTCCATGTAGATGTAGACCACCGGCGTCGTGAACAGCGTCAGCACCTGCGACACGAGCAGCCCGCCGACGATGGCGTAGCCCAGCGGCTGCCGGAGTTCCGAGCCTGTGCCGGTGCCGAGCATCAGCGGGAGGCCGCCGAACAGCGCGCACAAGGTCGTCATCAGGATCGGCCGGAACCGCAGCAGGCAGGCCTCGTGGGCGGCCTGCTCGGCCGTCAGCCCGCGCGCGCGCTGCCCTTCCAGCGCGACGTCGATCAGCATGATGCCGTTTGTCTGTCGTCAAATGATTTGAGACGGTTTGGGGCGCTCAGGAACGGAGGCTCTGGTCCATCTGGGAGAGGTTAGGCAGCCTGTGCGTGATGGCGCAAGCGGCGATCGGCGAGGGTCTGACGCTTGATCCGTGCGCGCTCGCGCAAGATGTCCTCGCCGCGGCCGAAGTAGACGTCGGCAGGGATGAGGTTGTCGATGCTCTCGTGAGCCCGGAGATGGTTGTAGTGCTCGACGAAGGCGGTCACACGCGCCTCCAGTTCGCCGGGCTGGTAGGCGTGTTCGAGCAGGATGCGGTTCTTGAGCGTCTGGTGCCAGCGCTCGATCTTGCCCTGGGTCTGAGGATGACGAGGCACGCCGCGGATGTGTGTCATCCCGCGGCTGCCGAGCCAGTCGGCCAGATCGGTCGCGACGTAGCTCGACCCGTTGTCGGTCAGCAGCCTCGGGCGATGCACGACCTGCACCTGATCGAGGCCAGCGGCGGTCAGCGCCAAGTCGAGCGTGGCGATGACGTCACTGGCCTGCATCGTCGTGCACAGCTTCCACGCCACGATGTAGCGCGAGAAGTCATCGAGCACCGTCGACAGGTAGTACCAGCCCCAGCCCACCACCTTCAGGTAGGTGAAGTCCGTCTGCCAAAGCTGGTTTGGCGCGGTGGTCTTGTCGCAGAACTCGTCGGCGGCCTTGACGACGATGTAGGCCGGGCTGGTGATCAGGTCATGAGCTTTGAGCAGACGGTAGACGGTCGCCTCGGAGACGAAGTAGCGCCGCTCGTCGGTGAAGCGCACCGCCAGCTCGCGCGGGCTGAGTTCCGGCTCCTCCAGCGCGAGAGCGACGATCTGATCGCGGACCTCGGTCGGCAGACGGTTCCACACCCGGCTGGGCCGCGAGGGGCGGTCGGCCAGAGCTTCTGGGCCGCCGCGGCTGTAGGCGTCGTACCAGCGGTAGAACGTCGAGCGGGTGATGTCGAGCTTGTCCAGGGTGGCGCGCACCGGCAGGTGGGACTGCTCGACCAGCCGGATGATCTCCAGCTTCTCGGAGGCCGGGTACCTCATGCCTCGTCGCCCCCAGCCTCGCTCATGCTTTTTTTGAGCAGGCGGTTCTCCAGGACGAGGTCGGCCACGACCTCCTTCAGCGCGCCTGCCTCACGGCGCAGGTCCTTGACCTCGTCGGTGGTCGCGGCCCGAGCCGTGTCACCGGCCAGCCGCTTCTTGCCGGCTTCCAAGAACTCCTTGGACCAGCCGTAGTACATCGAACTGGCGATGCCCTCGCGCCGGCACAGCTCGGCGATGCTGTCCTCACCACGCAGGCCTTCCAGCACGATGCGGATCTTCTCTTCGGCCGAGAACTGCCGGCGTGTGGCTCGACGGATATCCTTGATCACGGCTTCTGCCGGCCTTCGTGCCGGCCCGGACGTCTGTTTCATCTTCGCTCCTGGGGGCTACGATGAACCAGCCATCCTCCGTTCGTGAAGGCCCTCAATCTGTCTCAGGAGTGCTGACGGCGGACATTGTTGAGCAGGTCGCGCCGTTGCCGGACCTCGGGACGACGAAGTACGCGGAGGGGAGGGCGTCCAACTTTTTGCAAAACCCCCCATTGACCTAACAGCCATCGCGTCCGAACTACATGACTGTCGGTAGGCATATGAGCCTAACAAATACTTCGTGAAGGTTGCGAGGCTGTATGCCCGTTCAGCTGACCATCAAGTCGGAACACACCTTGATCGCGTGTCGGGATTGTCCGCCGTCAGCACTCCTGAGACAGATTGAGGGTCTTCACGACCGTAGGATGGCTGGTTCATCGTAGCCCCCAGGAGCGAAGATGAACCAGACGTCCGGGCCGGCGCGGAAGCCGGCAGAAGCCGTGATCAAGGACATCCGACGCGCCACGCGCCGGCAGTTCTCGGCCAAGGAGAAGATCCGCATCGTGCTGGAAGGGCTGCGCGGTGAGGACAGCATCGCCGAGCTGTGCCGGCGCGAAGGCATCGCCAGCTCGATGTACTATGGCTGGTCCAAGGAGTTCTTGGAGGCCGGCAAGAAGCGGCTGGCCGGCGACACGGCCCGTGCCGCGACCGCCGACGAGGTCCAGGACCTGCGTCGCGAGGCGGGTGCGCTGAAGGAGGTCTTAGCCGATCTCGTCCTGGAAAACCGCCTGCTGAAAAAAGTATGACCGGGGCTGGGGGCGACGAGGCATGAGGTACCCGGCCTCCAAGAAGCTGGAGATCATCCGGCTGGTCGAGCAATCCCATCTGCCGGTGCGCGCCACCCTGGACAAGCTCGGCGTCACCCGGGCGACGTTCTACCGGTGGTACGACGCTGTCCAGCGTGGCGGCCTCGAGGCATTGGCGGATCGCCCGTCCCGACCCAGCCGGGTCTGGAACCGGTTGCCCGCCGAGGTTCGCGATCAGATCGTCGCTCTCGCACTGGAGGAGCCAGAGCTCAGCCCACGCGAGTTGGCGGTGCGCTTCACCGACGAGCGGCGCTACTTCGTCTCGGAGGCGACCGTCTACCGCCTGCTCAAGGCCCAGGATCTGATCACCAGCCCGGCCTACATCGTGATCAAAGCCGCCAACGAGTTCCGGGACAAGACCACCGCACCCAACCACTTCTGGCAGACGGACTCCACCTATCTGAAGGTGATCGGCTGGGGTTGGTACTACCTCTCGACCGTGCTGGATGACTTCTCGCGCTTCATCGTGGCGTGGAAGCTGTGCGCGACGATGCAGGTCGGCGACGTCACCGCCACGCTCGACCTCGCGCTGGCGACGGCCGGGCTCGATCATGTGCAGGTGGCGCATCGGCCGCGGCGGCTCTCCGACAACGGGCCGAGCTACGTCGCGGGTGATCTGGCCGACTGGCTCGGCAGCCGGGGCATGACCCATATCCGCGGCGCGCCCCGCCATCCTCAAACGCAGGGCAAGATCGAGCGCTGGCACCAGACGCTCAAGAACCGCATCCTGTTCGAACACGCCGACCTGCCCGGCGAACTGGAGGCGCGGGTTGCCGCCTTCGTCGAACATTACAACCAAGCTCGGGCTCACGAGAGCCTGGGCAACCTTACTCCCGCCGACGTCTACTTCGGCCGCGGCGAGGCCGTCCTGTAGGAGCGGGCGCGGATCAAGCGCCAGACCCTCATCGATCGCCGCTTGCGCCACCACGCGCAGGCTGCCTAACCTCTCAACCCAGAAGGACCAGAGCCTCCGTTCCTGAGCGCCTCAAGTCGTCTCACATCATCTGACGACGGACAATTGATTGTCATCCTTCAGAAGCCGCCAAGCGTCTATGCGGAGGCCGCCTGCAATAGGTGCGATGTTGTTGATTGATACGTTGCGTTCCGCTCGCTCAACGCCACCGATGTACGTCCGATGGATCCCGGAGGCATCGGCGAGCGCTTCCTGGCTCAAAGATCTGTCAGCCCTTAGGCGACGCATGTTCTTGGCCAGAACGTCGCGTAGCGGGCTCCTGTCGGTGCGTTTCACGCCGCAAAAGGGCCATGATGCAGCTTTTATGGCGACAGCTTTTAAGTAGCATTATTCGCCGATCGGTGCTTCTGAAGCGTTTTCTGAGCGGACTGAAACGACAGCGTTGATGAGCGGTTGGCCGACGAAGGAAAGCGCCGGCTTCGTGATGTCTCCCCGCCTTGAAAGGCGGGGCTACAATGCCCGGACGGGCACGGCGTCGCACATCCGAGACGGGCTATGTTGAGCGCGGCGTTCCGGTCGCGGTCGTGTTCCGCCCCGCACTCGCCGCACGTCCACCGCCTGACGCTGAGACCGGCCAGTCCGGTGGGGCCGCTGAGGCTTCCTCGGGATGAGCAGGTCCGGGTCGTATAGGCTTCATCGACCTCGGCGTAGGCTGCCCCTGCGTGATCGCGTTTGTACCGGAGGAAGCCGCGCAACGTCGCCCATCCGGCATCGAGCACGCTCTTCGCCATCCGGGTCCTCGCCATCGCCGAGGCCGATACGTCGCCGAGCGTGATCTTGCGGGCGCGATCCACCAGCGCCCGGGAGAATTTGTGGAGTCTATCCTTTCGCCGGCTGGCTATCTTGGCGTGGATGGTCCGAACCTGCCGCTTGCGCTTCCTGCGCTGCGCCTCGGCCAGCTTCGGTTCGAGGTCGCGGTAGAACCGGGCCTGTTCGAGTTCCTGGCCGTCCGAGCACTTGGCGACGGACTTGAGCCCGAGGTCGACGCCAATGTCATCGCGCCCGCAGCCCTGCAAGCGCGGCACCTTGATCGGCCCCCACGAGGTGGTCCAAGGTCAAAGTTAGTGCAGGGTCAGGCGTCCTCGCCCGCCAGATGGTGGTCCATCTCGGCGTTGAGCGCCCGCTCGGCCAGGGCCTTCCTCAACTCGTCTAGAGCCTGTCATCGCTTGAACGGACTGGCGTGGCTTGCGTTTTCCTCTCTTCGAGGCAGGAGGGTTGATGCTGAGCGACGCGCAATGGTCTGAGCTGGAACCGCTGGTCGAGGCGTGCCGTCCGAAGGCCAAGACGCCACCGCAGGACCTGCAACGCACGCTCTCGGCCATTCTCTGGCGACATCAGAACGGGACGAAATGGCGGGCCATTCCAGAGGATCTGGGCCCGTGGTGGCGGGCCGCACAGATCTTCATCCGCTGGTCCCGTGCTGGCGTCTGGGAACGGCTCCTCGGCCTCGTGCAGGAGCGTGGGGTTCAACTCGGGATGGTGTTCCTCGACGGCACGAACATACGCGCGCACCAGAAGGCGGCTGGTGCCGCCAAACGTATGGCCCGCCCCGTCCGCAAGTGGCTTGGATCCGCTGGTCTGTGCAGTCTGCATAAACGTATCCGGCCTTCCGGCGAGCCGTTAGCCAAGATGGAGATCCGCGCGTCCTGGGCCTCATAAAGGGGTCGGCGTCGAGCGCCATTTTTGCGGAGAGGCTTGCAGAACACCGGTCGACTGTCAGGCCATCTTCCTCTCACCGCCCGCAGACATCGGAAGGCCGGCGCGTCCGCGTCGGCCGAACTCGGATCAGGCAGTCACGGCCGCCGGCTCGTAGACGCGCCCGTGGCGCAGCAGCGCTCAGACGATGCGCGCCATCTTGGCCGCCAGGGCGACCACCGCCGTATTGACGTGCGACCGCGCCAGCAGCCCGCGCAGCCACTGCCCGAGATGGGTATCGCTCTGGCGCAGCGAGGGCAGCGCGGCGCGGGCACCCTGGACCAGCGTCTTGCGCAGGTACTTGCTGCCGCGCTTGGTGATGCCGACGAGCCGAGGCTTCCCGCCGGTCGTCACCTGCCGCGGTACAAGGCCGAGCCAAGCCGCCAGATCGCGCCCGCGGGCGAAGCTGGCCACGTCGCCGATGGCCGCCACCAGCGCGGTCGCGTTGAGTGCGCCGATGCCCGGGATCGTGGTCAGCCGACGAGCGTCCTCGTTGATGCGGGCCTGCTCGGCGAACTCGGCGTCGAGCGCGGCGATGCGCCGGTCGAGATCCTGCCAGCGTTCGCGCACCTCGGCCATGAGGGTTCGCATGCGCGGTGTGAGCGATGCGCCCGCGTCCGTGTCCAGCAACGCGGCCAGGCAAGCGGTGAGCTTGGCGCGCCCCTGCGCCACGACGTGGCCACGCTCCAGCAGGACGGAGCGGATCTGGTTGGTCAGCGCCGTGCGCTCGCCCACGAGCTGGTCGCGCACCCGGTGCAGGGTCTGCACGTCGAGCTGCGACTCGGACTTGAGTGCCACGAAGCGCATCGTCGGGCGTGTGGCCGCTTCGGCGATGGCCTCGGCGTCGCGGTCGTCGTTCTTCTGCGCCTTGACGTAGGGGCGCACGTACTCCGGCGACATCAATCGGATGGTGTGGCCTTGCTTGGCCAGGGCGCGGCCCATGTGATGGGCGCCACAGCAGGCCTCCATCGCAACGACGCACCCCGGCAGCTTCGCGCCGAAGGCGATCACCCCCTCGCGCTGCATGCGTCGGCGCAGCACGACCCGCCCCGCCGCGTCCAGCCCGACGAGGCTGCAGCTGTTCTTGCCCAGATCGATCCCAAGAACCGCGATCGTCATCGTCCTGCTCCCTTCCTCATCTCGGCTACCCTGCAAGCCTAGCAGCGTAGCCCGGTGAGGGGCGGGCCATCCATAAAGGGGGGATCTGAGGCCGAGCGAGACACTCGTGAAGCTGTTGGCCGCTCGCGTGGCGGCTATGGCACCAAGGCTTGCGTGATCGCTGACGGGCAGGGCCGCGCCATCGCCTTTCGGCTGGCACCGGGGCAGGCGCACGAACTGCCCCATGCGGTTTCGCTGCTCGACCAACTGCCAGCCGTGCCCAAGTGGGTCGTCGGAGACCGCGGCTACACCAGTCACGCCTTCCGCGAGCACATCTGGAACATGGGTGCGCGCCCCGCGATCCCGCCGCAGCGCCACGAGACCCCCGTCGCCTGCCCGGACTGGATCTACAACAACCGCAATCAGGTCGTGCGCCTCTGGGCGAGGCTCAAGGAATGGCGTGCCATCGCAACCCGCTACGAGAAAACCGCCGCCAGCTTCATGGGCGTCCTGTCCCTCGCCGCAGCCCTCGACTGGCTCAAGCGATGACACGCCTTAGCAGGCATCGGCCTCGAAGGCTGTCTTCGGATCGGCTGCGGCCAGGAACTGGTCCAGGATCGCGTCAGGGATGCAGGGTGCTTTACGTCGTGCCATCGGGAATCTCCTTCCGGTCCACTATGGCCGCCCCCACACGAAATTCCTGACAGTCCCTCCTCGACGCGATCGTCAGGGACGGAGCGCCATGGCAAACCGCTTAACCGGCAAGACAGTCGCTCAGTCAGCTTGGCCCAAAATACCGGTCAGGTGAGACGAGTCAATTGATTTGCGATAATGTAATTCGCATAACAAACATTATGGAATGCGGTGACGAATTCCGCATGATCGGCACTTATACTACGATCTGACCCCCGGGGTCATCGCGAATCATCGCGAAGGACGGCTGCAGCCCGCGACCAGGGCAGCGAGACCGGTCCGGGCGCCGGCCAGAGGGATCCGCTGCGTGTCGCCAGAGAGCGTCACGCGAAGGGTCTTGCCGGACAGGATCCGCACCCAGTCTTGCGTCAACGTTGTCGTGGTCTGGAGCACGATCTGGTCGTCGAGTTCCAGCTGTTTCGCCCGCATCGGCAGCGAGAGCGTGCCGCCCTCCGAGGCGAACTCGACCTCGGCCCGGGTGCCGTCCCGAGCGCGGTCTCTGTCGTCGTAGTAGTCGACACTCAGCTGTCCGCCCCGCGTGTCGCAGGTGAGCGCGAGGCTCTGCGCGCCGCTGTCCGGAATCTCGTAGGCAAGATGGACGCGACCGTCCCCTTCCCGCTTCTGCCAGCGCATCTCCTGCGCCATCGCAGGGACTCCAAGACAAGACCCTAGAATTGCCACGGTAAGAAAAGTGATCTCACGGCGCATGGCCTTCGATGTCCTCACGCTTCGTCCATGGAGTTGCTGCATGATGGGTGGATTCTGTTCCGTGCGTGTATCCGGCCGGTGGCGCGTGCTCGATGATGCTGCGTGCCAGGCCGGAAGGCCGTGGAAGCCCCCGGCGCTGTCGAGCGGCCTGTCGTCGCCCGACATGTGACCGTCTTCGTCGACGCCGGGTCGAGCGCCAGCCCTTGTCCGCATGGTCGAAGGCGTGTGCCTCGGGCGATCCGGGGGCCGCCGTCGGTCGCGCGGAGCGCCAGAGCCGTCACGATCGCGTCCGGGAATGCGCCGAACCCGTCCTCATTCCTGTCACACGCGCCCTGCGGCCGTACGGCTGCGCGCCGGCGTTGCCTCACGGTGGCGCTCCCTCTGTCATGCGAACCGCAGCCAGCAGAACAGAGCCACGGTGCCCAAACCTGTCCGATGGCATCGTCGGAGCCGGTGGCCCTGTCCAGAGGACTAGCTCATCGCCGCGCCGTGACGTTCGCTGCAGCGCGGGGTACCATACGAGGGCGCTAGACATGGACAAGCCCCGTGCTCTTCCGGCGCAACACCGGCCGGACCCGGAGCCGACGGCACGGATGCTGCCGGCGCGCTGCGCGAGATGGATGAAGTCTTTGGGAAGCGTCCGGGACGCGTCGGCGGGATCTCGACAACGGTGCAGGACCGGCTCGACCGCCCGCCCCTCGATCCGTGCGAGGCACGGGGAGATACGGGTCACAGCGCCCTCCCCTCTCCGCGGCCATCGGGCGTCTCCGGAGGGCGGCGTGTCCGTCGACCGAACGTTCCGGCGCTGACGAGGATCGTGCATGCCCCGTTTGGCGATCACCGGCACTGAGCAGCGATACAACACGGTCGCGGCCGTCGAAGACGGCGGGCGGTGGCGCATGATCCTGCCTTTTCCGCAGGACTCGATCCGGGCCGCCGCCCTGGTCGGCGCCGCGGGGCTGGTCTGCCTGTCCGATGACGGGGAACTCTGCCTGATCGACTGGCGGGCGGGCCGGGATCGCGTGCGGCGCCGCCTGCCGGGCGAGGGACCCTTCAATCACAAGCTGTTCGTCACCCGCGATGCCGACCGGATCGCGGTCTATCGGAGCCATGGTCCGAAGAACGACGAGCAGTACTTCGACAACATCGTCGTCCTGCGGGCGTCGGATCTCGAGATCCTGCAGCACGGGCGCGGACTCGTCTGGCATGCCGATGGCCCTGTCGGGTCCCTGTCGCCCGAGGAGGCTTATCCGCCGCGCCCGGACGGGCCGACCATCCTGACCATTCACGGCGACCTGTTCGAGGATCCCGGAGGGCGACTGGCCTTCATCGGCTTCCGGTGCGGGCCGGGCGGGTCGGCCTACGGGCTGTGTCGGCTCGAACGGGCCGGCGCGACGCTGCGCTACGACCCGCTGCCGGACGCGGTGAAGCCCTACTGGTTCAGCCCCAGCGGCCGCTACGCCGTCACGCCGCACTCCGATCCCGCGCGCGGGGCCCCACCGGAGGCAGCGGCCGATACGGGGGACGCCGGCCCTCCCCGCCTCAGACAGGCCGTCGAACTCTGGACGACCGGGCCCGTCGCCCGCGCGGCGACGCTCGTCGCGCGGCCCGGCTCCGAGCCTCCGCGCGCGATCACGGAGGTGGCCTGGGAGCCCGACGAGCGGGCGTTCTGGATCAAGTCGGGGTATTTCTGGGATCGGACCACGGACTTCCAGCGCATCGGCCTGGACGGCACGCGCTCGCCCGTCTTCTCCTTCGCGCGCTACGACGGCGCGAAGGCCGTCTCCGCCTTCGCCGACGTGGCGGATGCGGAGCGGGTCGAGATCCGCTTCTTCAGCGACTCCGTCTACATCCCGCGCGCTCGGTGCGCCGACGCGGCGCCCGCCCGGACGATCACCCCGGAGGAGGACGGCTATCGGCCCCGGCCGTCGGCAGGCCCGAGCGCGTCGGCGGTCCGGCGCTTCCTGGCGCGCTCGCAGCCGGTGGTCACCGTCGCGGCGTTCTCGGCCGCCGCCATCGCCGAAGCCCTGGACGCGCTCACCGGCCGGATCCGAGCGGATCTGGGGGGCCTCCTGCGGGGCGACGTGCTCGCGTTGACCTTCGAGGTCGGCGGGCGGGCGATGACGGAATCGGCCTTCTTCGCGCGCATCGCCCGCGAGCGCGTTGCCGTGGTCCCGGCGCTGCGCGCACTCCTCACGACTTATCTCGCGGTCCAGCCGGGGGTGGTGGAGGCCAGGAAGCTGTATCGCCAGCTCTGGGGGCCCGAGGACGATCAGGGTGCGCTGGCACCGGCCATGCAGGCGCTGCTCCACCTCGATCCGACGGCCCACGACGTCTTCCGCGACTACCTCGCCCAGCGCGACGGGGAGCACGAGGTCTACTCCACCGACGTGATGATGAGGACCTACATCGCCGAGGCGGGCTGGCGCGACCGGGCCATGATCCGGTTCGGCGTCTATTTCGCGCTGATCCGGTACAGGGATGGCCTGATCACCCTGAGTGGCGGATTCCTGGAGGAGTACGGCGTCCTCGATGCCGCCGAGGGCCTGCTGGAGCCCGCCGACTTCGCCGCGCTCATCCTCGAGGAACTCGACGGGTTCGCGGCGCGCCCCGATCTCGACTGTCGCCTCGGGAGGGACGACCTCTACCGCGAGCTCCGCGCGAGCCTCGCGACCACCGCTTACGGGCGGACGGTCCTGACGGCGCTCGCGGCCCGATCCGCCGCGTCGTCCCGCCTCGCGTGAACGACCCGCGCGCATCGCGCGGCGGTCCAGCACCCGCGGGGCTGCCGGCCGAACCGACCTGTCCCCACTGACGTCCGGGCCGACAATCGATACGGTGGCGGGCGATGTACAAGCTCCCGCCCGGCAGCCTCTACCGGCTCCGCACCCTCGCGCAGACCGGCGCCCGCTTCTATCAGGTCAGCGGCTACATGCGGCGCATGGAGGTCCTGGGACTGGTTCTCGCGACGGGTCGGACGGATCCGGACACGAAGACCGTCGAGTACCGCATCACTGAAGCCGGCCGAGCCGAACTCGAGGAGCGTCACGGTCCGGCCTGGCCCGGCTCGGCCGAGGACGAGGCCTGACGCGCGGCGACGGCGCGACCCGAGCGCGATGGCCGGTGTCGCAGCCGCCGCGCGGCGCGAGCGGTTCAGGGAGAGGCCGCCGGCAACGGGGCCGTGACCGGGGCCGTGCCGGCGGATCGTCGACGGCTATCGGCTGCTGCCACCGCTGCCGCCCTGCGGCGACGGGCGCTCCGGCTGGTTGGCGTTGCCCGCGGCTGAGGAGCTGTTGGAACGCGTGTCGGCGGCTTGCCCGGTCGGCGACCCCGTCACCGCGCCCGGCGCGCCGGTCGCGCCCGATTGAGGCGTGACGACGCCCGAGGAGGTCGGCGGCGCGCCCGGCGCGGTGGCCGGCGCCTGCGCGTAGGCCGTCCCGGCGAGGACGGCCGCGAGCGGCGCAGCGGCCGAGAGAGTACGCAAGAGAGTACGGTGTTTCATCGGGACCTCAATCATGGATTGAAGTCTTCAACGCCGGATGCGGGAAGAAGGTTCAGGGCGGACGAGAGCCGCCTTCGCGGATCTCGGTCCTGAAACGGCCCCGTCCGGCGATGAGCCGGACGGGGGGTCGCGGGTCGCCCCCGAATCAGGCGGCTCGGACGGTGGCCATGAAGCGCCCCACCTCGGCAGCGAGATGCTCGGATTGGCGCGACAGCTCGGAAGCCGCTCCCAGAACCTGGCTCGCCGCGGCGCCCGTCTCCTCGGCCGCGCCGGCCACGCCGGCGATGTTGCTGGTCACTTCGCCGGTGCCCATCGCGGCCTGGCTGACGTTCCGGACGATCTCCTGCGTCGCCGCGCCCTGCTGCTCCACGGCCGCGGCGATCGAGGTGGCCACGTGGCTGATCTCCTGGATCCGCACGGTGATCGACCCGATGGCCGATACGGCCTGACCGGTGGAGGCCTGAACCCGGGCGATCTGCCCGGTGATCTCCTCGGTGGCCTTGGCGGTCTGCTCGGCCAGAGCCTTCACCTCCGTTGCCACGACCGCGAAGCCGCGGCCGGCGGCACCCGCGCGGGCCGCCTCGATGGTGGCATTCAGGGCGAGCAGGTTGGTCTGTCCCGCGATGGTCGAGATCATGCCGACGACGTCGCCGATGCGCGCGACCGACGCGCTCAGTTCCTGCACCAGCGCGCCGGTCTGGTCGGCCTCGTTGACCGCCACCCGCGCCATGTCGGCCGAGCCGTCGACCTGCCGGCCGATCTCCTGAACCGAGGAGCCGAGTTCCTCGGCGGCGGCGGCGACCGTGTTGACGTTGCTGGCGGCCTCCTCGGCCGCGGCCGCCACGGTGGTCGACCGGCCAGCCGTCTCGGTGGCCGTCGCCGTCATCGTCTGCGCCGTGGCCTGGAGCTCGGTGGCCGAGGACGAGACCATGCCGATGATCCCGCCGACCGCGCGCTCGAAACCGTCGGCGAGCTCGACCATCGTCCGCTTGCGTTCGACGGCCGCCGCCGCGTCGGCAATGCGCCGGATTTCGGCCTGCTCGGCGGCCTTCTGGGCCACCATGGCCTTGATGCCCTCGACCGCCTTGCCGACGGCACCGATCTCGTCGCCGCGGGCGGCCTCCTTGATCTCTGCGTCGACCTCGCCCCTGGCCATCCGCTGCAGCACGCCGACGAGGCTGGCCAGCGGCCGGTTGATCCCGAACAGCACGATCCCGCCGAGAATCCCGAATGCGACGAGAAGGCCCGACGCGGCGATGACCGTGAGCGTCAGCTTGATCTGCTCGGCGACGGCGACGGCGTGGTCCCTGGAGGCTCTGAGCTCCCTGGCGTTCGTCTCGGTCCGCATCTGGACGCCTTCCAGCACTTTGGCCCGCGCGGGGCGGCCCTCGTCGACCGAGATCGTCCGGGCCCCTTCGGCATCGTTCTTCATGCCCAGGGCGATGGCGCGGTCGGCCGCCGCGAAATACGCGCCCATATCGACCTTGATGGCTTCGTTCGCCGAATGCCGAGCCGGGGTGTCCGCGAGGGCGATGAGGCGGTCGATCGCCTCGTAGGCGAGCGTCCGCTCGCGCTGGAAGTGCTGACGCTCGGCAGCCATCGTGGCCGGATCGGTCTGTATGATGATGTTCTTCTCGGAGATCGTCGCGTTGCTCATGGCCAGCGCCATCTGCAGCGCTGTGACGGCGCGAACGGCGGCCACGTCGACGATCTGCTGGGTGTTCTTCTCGAGCTCGTCGATCGCCGACCGCGCGAAGAAGACGATGCCGACGGCGGTCGCGAGCAGTAGGGCGGCCGGTATCGCGATCTTGGTGCCCAATCGCAAATTGCGAAACCGACCCATGACATCCCCTCCAGTGTTCAGGATCGCAGAGAGCTCCGCAGCTTGCTCAATGCGGAAGGCGTTGAGCCAAGATGCGGGTGCGAAACTAAATGCAGGTTAATGATCGCGGTCTTCTTTCCCGGGATATCCAATAGTGATTTGAGGTTGCGCGCTCGGCGTCAGAGCGTGATCAATAAAAACCGCGATCGTCCGGGATTAAAGTTCCGCGGCGTGCTTCACAACCACTGGATGAACTACCGTGGAGCGCGTGACCGCACGCACGGACACCTCCCGCGGCGGTGTTCCAACGTCGCGACCCGGGCGCAGCGACGCTGCCGGAGGGTGACCATCCGGACGAACCGGAGAAGCACTGCCGGCGGGCCGGGCGGCTGGCTCGGACCGTTGGCGGACCGTCTGCCCGGATGCGGAGGCGAGGGGGCGCCACCCCCGACCCGATCACACGGTTCCGCTGGACGCTCCGACTCGCCGCGGCGGGTGATGCCGGGCCGCAGAGCCGCGCGATCGCGCGCCGTTCCCGACCTGTCGCGGAGCGGGAACGTCCCGTCCGCGCGTGGACCGTTCGCGAGGCACGCAGCCCACCCTCCTCCACGTAGCGGGGAGGCTAAAGCCGCGCCGCATCGGCCAGCGTCTGATAACCCTTTCTTATCAGACGTAGCGTCACGCTCAGGCGCGACCGAGGGAGAGAGCCATGACGCTGCCCGCCACGCTTGCCGCCCGCGCCCGCGCCTTCGCCGACGAGGCGCTCTCGGAGAATTCCCGTCGGGCCTACCGCGCCGACTGGCAGCACTACGCGCGCTGGTGCAGCGGCCACGATCTCGCGCCCCTCCCCGCGGGTCCAGAGCAGGTGGCGAGCTACCTCACCTCCATGGCCGAGACCCACAAGCGCGCGACGATCGAGCGTCGGCTCGTCACGATCGGTCAGGCGCACAAGCTCCAGGGGTTGCCGTGGATCCCGGCCCATCCGGCCGTCCGGGCGGCGCTGCGCGGGATGTTCCGGCGCTACGGCAGGCCGAAGAAGCAGGCCGCCGCGCTCGGCGTGCCCGAAACGCTCCGGATCGTCGCCGCCTGCGAAGGGACGGTGGCCGCGCTCCGGGACCGCGCCCTGTTCCTGTTGAGCTTCGCCGGCGCGTTCCGGCGCTCCGAGGTCGCGCGGATCCGCCGCGAAGATCTCGCGTTCCGGGACGGCGCCGTCGATGTCTTCCTGCCGCATTCGAAAGGTGATCAGGACGGCGAGGGCACGGTCGTGACCGTCCTGGCGGGCGGGAGCCCCGCGACCTGTCCGGTTGCCGCGCTCCGGCGCTGGCTGCAGGCGGCGCCGGCCGACGGCTACGTCTTCCGGGCCGTCCGGGCGGACGGCACCGTGATGGACGACGGGCTGCATCCGGACTCGGTGGGCCGCATCGTTCAGAAGCGCGCGGCGGAAGCCGGCCTCGTCGCCGGACCGCGCGAGCGCATCTCCGCCCACGGGTTCCGCGCGGGCTTCATCACCGAGGCGTACAGGCGCGGATCGCGCGACGAGGAGATCATGGCGCATTCCCGCCACCGGGATCTCAAGACGATGCGGGGCTACGTCCGCCGGGCCAAGCTCGCCGACGCGCATCCGGGCCGCAACCTCGGCCTCTAGCGCCGGGGCGGCGCGTCAGACCGTCGGGAGGCCCGCGATCGCCGCGGCGGCCGTCGACCGTTTCACGGCAGGGAATGGTGAATTGCGACGACTCGCTGTTCCGGAGCGCGCCGCGTCCCTGCATCATGGTCGCGCCGTCGGGTTCGCGCGTCCGGGCCGCGGCCCGGTCAGGCCGATCGCCGTCCCGCACGACGGTCGCGCCGTCCGACCCGGCGGTGACGATCCCGACGCATGCCGTCCCGCCAGGATGAGGCGCGCCATGACGCGACACACGCACGGAGACGAGATGACGGGGCGCGGACCGGCCCGCGCGACGCGGCGGCGTGTGCTCGCCGGCGGCGTGCTGGCGACGGGCGCGGCGGCGTCGGGCACCGTGCGGGCGGAGGTCCACCCCGCGCGGGCCGGAGAGGTCCGCCACGGCACGGTCCGGGCCGACGGCGTGGACGTCTTCTACCGGGAGGCCGGTCGCCCCGACGCCCCGGTCATCCTGCTGCTGCACGGCTTCGCCAACTCGTCCTTCTACTTCCGGCACCTCATGCCGAGGCTGGCCGATCGCTTCCGCCTGATCGCGCCGGACCTGCCCGCCTTCGGGTTCACGCACGTCCCGGAGGATCGCGCCTACGTCTACGACTTCGCGTCGCTGTCGCGCACGACGGAGGCGTTCGTCGGCGCGCTCGGCCTCGACCGCTACATCCTCTACACGTTCGATTACGGGGCGCCGGTCGGATGGGATCTGGCGCTCGCCCATCCCGACCGCGTCGCCGGCATCGTGTCCCAGAACGGCAACGCCTATCTCGACGGGCTCGGCGACGCGGCCTGGGCGCCGCTGCGGGCCTACTGGGCCGCGCCGAACGCGGCCGCCGTCGCGGCGATCCGCGCCCGCATGACCCTCGACGGCGTCAGGGCCGCCTACGTCCAGGGTGTGCCCGACCCGTCCCGCATCGAGCCCGAGGCCTACACGCTCGACGCGGCCATCCTGGCGCGGCCGGGCAATGCCGACCGGCAGGTCACGCTCAAGCTCGACTACAAGCGCAATCTCGAGCGTTACCCGCTGATCCAGGCCTTCTTCCGCGCGCGCCGCCCGAAGCTCCTCGCCGTCTGGGGGCGCAACGACGCGTTCTTCATCCCGCCCGGCGCCGAGGCGTTCCGGCGCGACATCCCGGAGGCGCGCGTCACCTTCCTCGACACCGGGCACTTCGCCCTGGAGACGGACGGCGACGCGATCGCGGAGGAGATTCGGCGCTTCTTCTGACCCTCTCCACCGGGCATGGCGCGGACCGGATCGGACCGCCGCATCCGACACTATCCCCGGCCTGATCGTGACCCTACGGTCGCGGACCTGGATCACGGAGATCGGGCGGGTCGCGCCCGTCGCAAGGGAGATCGCGGTGCCGCAACCCCAGTCCGCCTCGTCGGCCATGCTGTTCCACATGGTCTCCGGAGGGCCGCAGCCGGTCGCCCCCTTCAGCCACGCGGTCGAGGTCGACGGCTTCGTCTTCGTCACGGGTCAGATGCCCGACACGCCGGACAGGCCCGGCGTCCTGCCCGACGGGATCGAGGCGCAGACCCGCAACGTGATGGCCAATCTCGCGACGGTCCTGGCCGGCCTCGGCCTCGGCCTCGAGAACGTCGTCGTCGCGCGCGCGTTCCTGACCGAGTTCAAGCGCGACTACGCCGCCTTCAACGCCACCTACAGATCCTTCTTCCCGCCCGACCGGCTGCCGGCCCGCACCTGCGTGGGCACGACCGGGCTCGCCTACGACGCCCTGGTCGAGATCGACCTGATCGCCCACCGCGGCGGCGCGACGTCGCCGTCGTCGGACGTGCGATCGGGCTGAGCCGCGTCCTCCGCGCCCGGGCCGATCGGACGCGTCCGCGCTCAGCCTCGCAGCTGGCCGCCGCCGCGCACGACCAGGCCCAGGCCGACACACGCCGCGGTCAGGCCGAACACGACGACGTAGAGATGGTCGACCTGCAGTCCGGCAGCCGGGTAGTAGGCCGACCTCATCCATTCCGCCAGCTGCAGGGCCGGATTGAACTTGGCCCAGTAGTACAGCCGTTCCGGCAAGTAGCTCGGCAGGAAGAGGACGCCGCTGGACACGTAGAGGATGATGCTGAACAGGGCGTAGCCGATCAGCCATCCGGGGAAGAAGCCGATGATTGCGACGTTGATCGTGCCGATCCCGATCCCGAGCGCGATCGCGGCGAGATAGCCGCCCACCGCCGTCAGCGGGTCCGCCGGGACCGGGTTCGTGCCGAGCGCGACCAGGACACCGCTCACGACCAGCAGGGCCAGGAAGCCGGTGACGATCTCGACGAGCACGCGGGAGAACACCAGGTCGAACAGCCTGACCTGCGGGTAGTAGGTCAGCGGCCGGTTGACGATCACGGACTTCATGACTTCACGCGAGATGTACTGGAAGACGAGCACGGGCACGGCGCCCGTCGCGAAGAACAGGGCCCTGTCGTCGCCGAGCGGCGCGGGCAGCTTCTGAACCGTGTAGATCGTGATCAGCACGAAGACGTGCACGCACGGCCAGAGAACGACGACCCCGTAGCCCCACATCGACGCGCCGAAGCGGGTGCGCATGTCGCGCAGCATCAGCGCGTGCAGGACGTGGAGGTAGGCCTCGACCGCGTTCCTCCGCGGCTTCACGCTCGTTCGCGCGCCCATGGAGCATGGCCTCTGCTGTCCGACGGCGGTCGGGAGGGGACGACGATGCGGATGTCCGGAGGGGCCGGGGCGATGATCGAGGTCGGATCCGCCCGGCCGCACCGGCGCCTAGGCGGCGCGCGCCCGCGACGCGTCCCGCAGGCGCGTCGCCGTCAGCCAGGCCGCGGAGACGAGGAAGTAGAAGGCGCCGAACGCCGCGTAGGGCGCGACATCCACGATCCCGGGGACCGCGGCGCCGGCCGCCTGCCGGATGAAGAGGCCGCCGGCGAGCGCCGATTGCGCGCCGCTCAGGACCATGGCCCACTGGGCGCCGGCCCGCCAGCGGCGCGCGCCGGTGAGAAGCTGGAGCAGTCCCGAAAGGATGGCCCAGGCGCCGAACACCGCGAGCACCGCGTTCGGGCCCCGTCCGAGGGCGACCGCGACCGCGAGCGCGGTCGCGGCGCTGATCGCCGCGTTGAGGGCCTGGCTGGGACTGCCCGCGAGGCCGCCGTTGCGCCGGGCGTCGGCCAGGTTGGCGAACGCGTCCCAGGCGGGATAGGCGACCAGGAGCGTCGCGGCGACCGCCGGCATGCCTCGCCCGAGGCCGAGCGCGGCGGCCACCCAGGCGGCGGCGACGCCGGCACGCACGAAGTAGTAGGCGGTGAGCCAGGGCAAGGCAGGACCGCGATCGCGCTGCGGGTCGGTTCTCATCGTCGGCTCCTTCGTGTACTGAGCGCGGCTCGACGGACCGGATCTATTCGTGAACAAGGTAGATGGACACGATAGATGCCGATTTATAGCTTCGTAGATCCGGACGCGCCGAGCGAATACGCGCTTCGATGGGCCCACGTTTAGGATCGGGAGCCGGGGCCAGCCATGTCGGAAACGCTGGAAAACTTGACCGATCTTCCGGAGGGCGGGCCGCGCAGCGCCGCCTCCGGCGACCTGCTGTCCCACGTGCTCGCGCAGATCCGCCTCACCGGGGACCGCGTCGAGTCCCGGCCGGTCGCGCCGGGCGAGCGCCTGGATCTGGATGCCGGCGCAGGCCACGTCCTCGTGGTGATCGCGGGCGCCCTCATCCTCGAAGGCGACGGCGAGTCCCTCGCGGTCGGCGCCGGCGACCTGCTGTTCCTGCCTCGCGGCCTCGGAACCGGGCGGTTGGTCGCCGCCGAGGGCGCGGACGTCGTCGCCTGCCGGTTCTGGTTCGATCCCTACACGCTCCGCAGCATGATCGCGCTCCTGCCGAAGCAGATCTGCATCCGGCGCGAGGAGGGCGCCGGATGGCTCGACGGCCTCGTGCACTTCCTGCTGGTCGAGACGACCGACGCCGAACCCGGCGCGGCCCTGATGATCTCGCGCATCATCGACCTCGCGGTCATACGCACGCTGCGGACCTGGGTTCATCTCGGCCGGACGTCGGGGTGGCTGGCCGGCCTGGCCGATCCCCGCATCGCCCGCGCCCTCAAGGTCATGCACGAGAGGCCGCTGCAGCGCTGGAGCGTGGAGGCCCTGTCGGACGTCGCCGGCATGTCGCGGTCGAGCTTCTGCGAGCGGTTCAACGCGCTCGTCGGTCGCTCACCCCTGCGCTACCAGAACGAGTGGCGCCTGAACCTCGCGCGGGACATGCTCGCCGCGGGCGACGCCCGCGTCGGCGAGATCGGCCTGCGCGTCGGATACGAGTCGGAGGCGGCGTTCAGCCGGGCCTACAAGGCGCTGTTCGGCCACTCGCCCCGGGAGGCGACCGGTCGCGCCGCCGGGGCGCGGCCGGAAAGCTGAGTTCCGGCGCTCCGGCAGGCTCCGCCCGGGCCGATGCCGGCCGATCCCGTGTCAGCTCCCGCGATAGGTGGAGTAGCTCCACGGCGTGATGAGCAGCGGGACGTGATACTTGGCGTCCGGGTCCGAGACGCAGAAGCGCACCGGCACGCGGTCGAGGAACGGCCGCTCGGCGCCGGCACCCGTCCCGGCGAAATAGGCGCCGACGGCGAAGACGAGCTCGTAGGTCCCGGGCGTCAGGGCGTCGCCCGCGAGCAGGGGGGCGTCGGTCCGTCCGTCGCCGTTGGTCGTGGCCGACGCGACGGTCTCCCCGGTGCCGTCCCCGCTGCCGTCCCCGACCAGACGCCGGAGCTCGACGGTGACCCCGGCCGCCGGCTTGCCGGCGGCCGTGTCGAGGACGTGTGTCGAAAGATGGCCCATCGGCGTCCTCCCGGACGGAAAGGCCCGCGCCCGCGGCCCGAGGCGGGCGAAGGTCTGTCGGGCCGAAGGAGACGGTGGAGACGAGCACGGGGCGGGGGGCTCGGACAACCCGAAAAGCGTCCGGCATTTCCCGAATGATTTTGAAGGTCCTTGGCGCCGCGGCGGGTCGCTGCCGGCCGCGGTTCGGGGCAAACCCGGGGTCGCGGCTCGGGCCGAACCACGAGCCGACATCGAGGCCGAACCCGGCCCCACGACAGATCGCGGAGGATCCGTCCCATGTATCCGATCCTGCACGAATGGGGCGGGTTCCTCATTCGATGGACCCACGTCGTCGCCGCGATCGCCTGGATCGGCGCGTCGTTCTACTTCATGCATCTCGACGCCAGCTTGCGCGCCATTCCGGCAATCCCGACCGGCAAGGGCGGCGAGGCCTGGGAGGTGCACGGCGGCGGCTTCTACCAGGTGCGCAAGTATCTCGTCGCGCCCGACCGGATGCCGGAGCACCTGATCTGGCACAAATGGCAATCCTACGCGACCTGGCTGTCGGGCTTCTCGCTGCTGTGCTGGGTCTATTACGGTCAGGCCGACCTCTACCTGATCGATCCGGCGGTCCGCGTGATCACGCCGATGACCGGGGCGGCCATCGGCCTCGGCGCCCTCGCCCTCGGCTGGCTGATCTATGACGGGCTCAACCGCTCGCCCCTGGCCAACCGGCCGCCGCTGCTCGCGGCCGCCGTGTTCCTCACGGTCGTCGCCTTCGCGTACGGCTTCCAGCAGGTCTTCTCCGGCCGGGCCGCGATGCTGCACACGGGCGCGGTGATCGCGACCTGGATGACCGGCAACGTGTTCTTCGTCATCATGCCCAACCAGCGCAAGGCGATCGCCGAGCTGGTCGCGGGCCGGGTCCCGAACCCCGCCTGGGGCAAGCAGGCGAAGAACCGCTCGTCCCACAACAACTACCTGACGCTGCCGGTACTGTTCTTCATGCTGTCCGGCCACTACCCGATGGCGTGGTCCTCGCCCTACAGCTGGACCATCGTCGGCCTCGTGGTGATCGCGGGCGGCGTCGTCCGCCACTACTTCAACGTGCGCAACGCCGGTGGGGGCGACCGCTGGTGGACCTGGGGCGTCGCGACGGCCTGTGTGGCGGTGGCGGTCGCGATCAGCGTCGCCTCGTCGCCGGGCGCCCGCGAGCAAATCGGCCTGTCGACCGCCGCCGAGGCGGCCCCGGCTCCGGCCCCGGCGATCAGCCTCGCGGCGGCCGGGGCGGGCGCGCTCGAGGGCCCCGCGGTCGACGACGCCGTGATGGCCGTGGTCGGGACGCGCTGCGCCATGTGCCACGCCGCCGAGCCCCTGTGGCCGGGCCTGACGAGCCCGCCCAAGGGCGTGCTCCTCGACAGCCCCGAGCACGTCGCGCGCTTCGCGCCGGCCATCCGCCTGCAGGCCGTCCTGACGCACGCGATGCCGCCGAACAACATCACCGACATGCAGCCCGAGGAGCGCGCGGCGCTCGCCCGCTGGCTCGCCGCGCGATAACCGTCGGACCCCGTCTATTCGCGCCAACGCAGGATCCCGCCCGTGACCGCACCGGATACAGACGGCCCCCCGCGCGACTTCGTCGGCTACGGCGAGGCGCCCCCCGACGCCCGCTGGCCCGGCGGCGCCCGCGTCGCCGTCCAGTTCGTGCTGAACTACGAGGAGGGCGGCGAGCGCTCCGTCCTCGACGGCGACCCCCACGCCGAGATCTTCCTCTCCGAGATCGCCGGGGCCACGCCCTTCCCCGCGCGGCACATGAGCATGGAGAGCCTCTACGAGTACGGCGCGCGCGCGGGCGTCTGGCGGATCCTGCGCCTGTTCCGCGAGCGCGGCGTGCCCCTCACGGTCTTCGGCGTCGCGCAGGCGCTCGCCCGCAATCCGGCCGCCGTGGAGGCGTTTCTCCGCGACGGCCACGAGATCGCCGGCCACGGCTGGCGCTGGCTGCCCTACCAGGACGTCCCGGAGGCGATCGAGCGGGAGCACCTCGCCCGCGCGGTCGAGACGATCCGGAGCCTGACCGGCGAGACGCCGCTCGGCTGGTACACCGGCCGCGACAGCCCGAACACCCGGCGGCTCGTGGTCGAGCAGGGCGGCTTCCTCTACGATTCGGACAGCTACGCCGACGACCTGCCCTACTGGGTCCGCGTCGCCGGCCGGGACCACCTCGTGGTGCCCTACACCCTCGACACCAACGACATGCGCTTCTCGATCCCCGGCGGCTTCCCGTCGGGCGAGCAGTTCTTCGCGCACCTGCGCGACGCCTTCGACTGCCTCTACGAGGAGGGGGCGAGCGCCCCGAAGATGCTGTCGATCGGCCTGCATTGCCGCCTCGTCGGGCGCCCGGCGCGCCTGCCGGCCCTCGCCCGGTTCCTCGACCACGTCCTGGCCCGTCCCGACGTCTGGGTGACCCGGCGGATCGACATCGCCCGGCACTGGGCGGCCCACCATCCTCCCGGCGCCCCGGCGGCGGGACCGACCCCGGAGAGGACAGGTCCGTGATCACCATCGCCGCGCTCAACGCGCTCGCGCGCGACGCCTTCGTGGACCTCCTCGCCGAGGTCTACGAGCATTCCCCCTGGGTCCCCGAGGCGGCCTTCGACCGCGGGCCCTTCGCGGGGCGCGCGGATTTGCACGCGGCGATGGAGGCGACGGTGGCCGGCGCCGACCGGGTCCGCCAGCTCGCCCTGCTGCGGGCGCATCCCGAACTCGCCGGGCGGGCCGCCCAGCGCGGCGAGCTCACCGCGCATTCCAGCCGCGAGCAGGCGGGAAGCGGATTGCTGGGCGGCCCCTCCCCCGCGGTGGCGCGGCTGCAGGACCTCAACCGGGCCTACGCCGAGCGCTTCGGCTTCCCGTTCATCATCGCGGTCCGGGGCCTCGACCGCGACGCGATCCTCGCCCGCCTGGAGCAGCGGCTCGGCAACCCGCCGGAGACCGAGCGGGCCGAGGCCCTGCGGCAGGTCGGACGGATCGCCGCCCTGCGCCTGGAGGCCCTCGTCGCGGCCTGACGCGCCCGCCTCAGACCGCCCGGCGGCCGACCAGGGCGAGCTGCTCGCTCACGTGCTGGCGCAGGGCCTCGTGCGTCATGTCGACGAAGGTCTTGGTCCGGGCCGACAGCATCTTGCGGGACGGGTAGAGCAGGCCGAGCGTCACGCTGGTCGGCGGGGTGTGCTCGAGGACCGGGACGAGCCGGCCCTCGGCGATGTGCGCCGCGACCTCGAACAGTGGCTTCAGGACGATGCCCTCGCCGGCCAGCGCCCAGGCGGTGAGCGTGTCGCCGTCGTCGGCGTCGATGTGCCCCGAGACCGGCAGGGTCACGGTCTCCTGGCCGTCGACCAGGGTCCAGCGGAACTGCTCGGCGCCGGGATAGCGCAGCAGCAGGCAATCGTGCTGCAGCAGGTCCGCCGGCTCGGCGGGCGCGGGGTGCCCGGCCAGGTAGGCCGGCGCCGCGCACAGGACCCGCTCGATCTCCGCGACCTTGCGCAGGGTGAAGGTGGAATCGCGCATCTGCGACAGGCGGACCGCGACGTCGACCGCCTCCTGCACGAGGTCGAGGAGGTGCTCCGACAGGCGCAGCCGGACATCGGTCTCGCCGTGGCGGTCGCGGAAGCGCGGCACGAGCGGCGCGACGACCCGGCGGCCGAGACCGAGCGGCGCCGTCACCTTCAGCACCCCGCGGGGCACCGCGCCCGCGGTCTCGACGCTCTTCTCCGCCTGCTCGACCGCCGCGGTGATGTCGAGGCAGCGGTCGTAGAAGATCCGGCCGGCCTCCGTGAGGCTCATGCGCCGCGTCGTCCGGGTGAGCAGGAGGCAGCCGAGATGCTCCTCCAGGGTCTGGATCCGGTAGCTCACCACCGACGGTGACAGCCGCAGCGAGCGGCCGGCGGCCGAGAAGCTCCCCGTCTCCGCCGAGCGCAGGAAGATGCGGATGCTCTCCAGAGAAATCATGAGCGGGGATCGTCAGGAGCAGTTCGGACCTGTCAACGGACTGTCCCGACAATGTGAACTCGGCGTCCGACCCGATCATCCTCCGCGGCGTGACGCTTCGGTCGGTGCAGCCCGCTCCGTCATTGCGAGCGCAGCGAAGCAACCCAGGGCTGCAGGACATCGGGGAACGTGGTGCCGGCTGGATTGCTTCGCTCCGCTCGCAACGACGGCGGAATCGATCTGATCAACCGAAACGGCATCAGAAGACGTGGAACGCGACGCCGGCGAGGAAGCTCTTCTCCTCCGTGCCCTTGAAGGTCGCGGTCTCGACGTTCCCGAACTTGTTGTGCCAGTACTGGAACCCGACGAAGACATCGACCCGGTTGGGCTGATCGTAGACGAGCTTGCCGAGATCGAGCACGAGGTTGGTGCGCGACAGGAATTCGAGCCCGCGGGGCGGGTTGAAGGCGTAGGCGGCCGGGTTGCTCACGCCCCGCCCCTTCGGCAGCACGATGTTGTTGAAGCCGACGAGGCTGAGCGGCAGCCCCGTGAAGGTCAGGGGAAAGTTGTAGACCAGCTCGAATTCCGGGACCGTGTCGAAGCTCTGGTCGCGGTCCGGCTGGAGATTGAACCCGTTCCGGTTCCACTCCTTGTAGGCTTGCACGGAGAGGTTGAGAAAGCCCGCCGGCACGTCGAAGGCGAAGTTCAGGCCGCCGACGATGTCGCGCTTCTTCGAGCCGAAGGCGTCGTTCTGGGCGTTGGCGTCGAAGCCGAAGGCGAGCGACACCTCCTTGACGAGGCCGGGGACGGTGAAAGCCTTCGTGCCGGTCAGCGCGTTGAGGCTCAGCGTGCCGCGATACAGCCCGTAGGCTTCGGTGTTGCCGTAATCGGCGAAGAACGGGGCGGCGACGGAGCCCGGCGCGTTGGTGGTGCCGGCCGGGAACTGGGACCCGGACTTGAGGATGTCGAGGGAGAAGAAGTTCGTCCCGTAGGCCCAGGCATCGGCGTGGGAGATGTTCAGGATGTGCTTGGGCGCCGCGCGGGAGACGAAGCTGCCGTCGGGGCGCTGGATCTGGACGCCTGGCGAGACGGTGGGGAACTGGTAGCGGTAGCTGATCTGGGTGTCGGCGAAGAGGAAGAACGGGCCGTCCTCCACCACCGTCGTGGCCTCGGGCGCCACCGGCGCCGAGGAGGCCGTCCCGAGGTCCTGCGCCCCCGCCGCGCACGTCATCCCGAGCGGCAGCAGCGCGGCCGCGATCCGACAAGCCATGGTCATGTCCGCCCCCTCCTCCCGGCCGCCTTCAGTGCGAAGCGTCGGCCCGCAAACCCGCGCGCTGGCGCGCGACCTCGTCCGGCGTGACCGCCTGACCCTGCCCGCCCCACTCGGCCCGCATCCAGGTCGCGAGGTCGGCGAGCGCCGCGTCGTCGATCAGGGCGGCGAAGGGCGGCATGGCCTCCATCCGCTCGTTGCCCGGGAAGCGCTGCGCCGGGAGCCCGACGAGGATCGCCCGCAGGAGACCGCCCGCGCCCGCGACCCGCATCGCGGTGTTCGTCCGCAGCGGCACGGAGACGTGGGGGATCCCCTCCCCCGCCCCGCCGTGGCAGCCGGCGCAGAGGCCGGCGTAGCTGGACCGTCCCCGGGCCGCGACCGCCGCGGGGATCGCCGCGGGGGTGGCGGCGACCGGCGTCTCGGGCTCGGCCGGCAGGGCGTCGCGGTCGAACAGGTAGGCGGAGAGCGCCGTGAGGTCGGCCGCGTCCATGTGCTGCGTCGAGAAATGCACGACGTCGAACATCTGGTGCGTCGCGCCGCCCTGGGCCGAGAGGCCCGTGCGCATGAACCCGACGAGCCCGTGCGGGGTGAAGCCCATCCGCGCGAGGCCCGCCGGCGTGATGTCGGGCGCCTCGACGCCCTCGATCGTGGCGCCGCGATAGACGGCGTCCGGTCGCATGGCCTGGAGCGCGTTGCGCGGCGTGTGGCACTCGCCGCAATGGCCGAGGGCGTCGGCGACGTAGCGGCCCCGGTTCCACAGGGGGGAGCGGCCCGGATCGGGCGCGGCGACCGTGGCCGGCAGGCTCAGGAGGTTCCAGGCCGCCAGGGTCCAGCGCTGGTCGAACGGGAAGGCGAGGGTGTTGGCCCTGTTCTCCACCGCGACCGGCGCGCGGGTCATCAGGTAGGCGTAGAGGGCGTCGACATCCTCCGGCGTCAGGCCGCGATACGACGTGTAGGGCATCGCCGGGTAGAGGTGGCGGCCGCCCGGCGCGATCCCGTCGCGCAGGGCCCGGTGGAAGTCGGCGCGGCTCCAGCCGCCGATGCCCTGCGGGCTCGGCGAGATGTTGGTGGCGTGGATCGTGCCGAAGGGCGTCTCCAGGGGCAGTCCCCCCGCCCAGGGGGCGCCGCCCCGGGCGGTGTGGCAGGCGAAGCAGTCGGCCGCGGCGGCGACCTTGGCGCCGCGGGGGGCGAGGCCGCGCACGGCCTCCGCGCTCAGCGGGGTCTCGACGTCGCGCGCGACGACGCTGCGCTCCAGGGCGCCGGAGGCGACGAGGCCGGCCGCCGAGACGGCCACCGCGAGGGCGGCGGCGAGCCCGGCGCCGGCGCGCCGCGCGGGGGTGGTGAGGGACGGGATCCGCACGGCGCGCCTCACGCGGTCACCAGACCGGGGGTCGCCAGCACGAGGTCGCGCACCGCCTGATGGTAGCGGACGTAGCCCGTGCAGCGGCAGATGTGGCGGTCGAGGGCCTCGGTGACGACCCGCTCGACCTCGTCGCGGCGGATCGGCTCGCGGCGCAGGCGCTCGATGAGCACGCTCGCCCCGGTGACGAAGCCCGGCGTGCAGTAGCCGCACTGGAAGGCGAAGGTCTCGATGAAGGCCTGCTGGACCGGCGAGAGCACGACGGTGCCGTCCGGCGCGGTGCGGGCATGGCCCTCGACGGTGCGGATGCTGCGCCCCTCGAACCAGTGGGCGCCGGTGATGCAGGCGCGCATCTCCCGCGGGCCGGCCGCCTCCTCCAGCATCACCGTGCAGGCGTGGCAGATGCCCTGCCCGCAGCCCATGCGGCTGCCGGTGAGGCCCAGCCACTCGTGCAGGACGTCGAGCAGGCTCGTGCCGACGGGGACGGGGATCGGACCGACCGCCGCGCCGTTCACGCGGAGCGAGAGGTCCTTGATCTCGATGGCGGCGCTCATGCCAGTGCCTCGCGGATGCGCTCGGGCCGGATGGGGAGTTCGTGGAAGCGGTGGCCGATCGCGTGCGCGACGGCGTTGGCCAGCGCCGGGACGACGGCGATCATCACGACCTCGGCGATGCCCTTGGGCGGGTCGGTCTCGGAGAGCGGCGGCAGGATCTCCACCGTCTGGTTCCACGGGGCCACGTCGCGGGCGCGGGGGAGCTCGTAGCGGTTCCAGTTCCACGTGCCGTCGCCGGGGCCGTCCTCGTAGAGGGGCAGCACCTCCTTGAGGGCGTGACCGATCCCCATGGCGAGGCCGCCCTGCACCTGGCCGGAGACCAGCTCGGGCACGATCTGGCGGCCGCACTCGAGGATCGAGTGGTGGGACAGGATCGTCACGTCGCCGCTGGCGGTGTCGACCGCGACCTCCGCCAGGGTGGCCATCGGCGCGTAGTAGGTCGTGCCGACATTGTTGCGCTGGGTCGGCGGGTAGAAGACCGCCGCCCGGGGCACGAAGTGCCAGCCCGCATCCGCCATCAGGGCGCGGCGCTCGGGCGGTGCCCCGGCGCCGTAGCGCACCGCCAGGGCGTCGATCGGCAGGCGCGTCCGGCCCGTTCCGGGCAGGTCGAACTCGGCCTCGGCCCATTGCCAGCGGTTGAAGGTGTGGAGGGTCACGCCCACCGGCAGCCCGAGCCGGTGCGCCTCGGCGGCCACCGCCTCCAGGGACAGCGGCGGCAGACCACCACCGAGCACCCGGCCGTCCACCAGCCGCAGCTCGTCGCGGGCGACCACGTGGTAGGAGGCCAGCGCCCCGCCGCCGCCGCCCCGCGCCCAGAGCGCGCGGGCGGCGGGCCAGACGGCGTGGTCGACGAGGAACCGCGCGGCCGTCCGGGTGGCGTGGCCGAGGTAGTAGGCGGAGTTGGTCGCGCTCATCGGCGAGGTGAAGCGCGGGGTCCAGCGGGGGTTCTGCGCCCGGCGGTCCTCCTCTTCCTGGGGCGTCGTGTAGGGCTGGTCGGAGGTCTCCAGCGGCATCTCGGGCCAGCGCACCACGCCGAACGCGGTCTCCGAAGGCACTCGGCCGAGGATCTCGGCCACCATGACCGCCTGCGAGGTGGTGACGCCCGGGCCCATCTCGTGGGCGACGTGGCGCAGGCTCAGGCGGCCCCGCGGGTCGAGCTCCAGCGAGGCGATCGCCGCCTCGGCGCCCGTGCCGTAATCCTTGTGCACCTGCGCGAAGCCGACGCCGTAGCGGCGGCCGGGATGGGCGGCCTCGTAGGCGGCCTTGCGCGCCGCCCGGTCCCGCCAGAGCGGGTGCGCGGCGGCCTTCGTCAGGATCTCCGCGTTGCGCAGCGCCCCGGCCGGGACCGCGCCCTGGCTGTTGCGCTGGCCCGAGCGGAGCACGTTGCGCAGGCGCAGGTCGATCGCGTCGATGTCCAGGAGCGCCGCCGCCTCGTCGACCATCATCTCGGTGGCCGACATGGTCTGGAGCGTGCCGAAGCCCCGGGTCGATCCGGCCTCCACGGCCCGCGAAGCCAGGGCGATCGCCTGGAAGTCGCTCTTCGGCAGGTAGTAGATCGACTGCGCCGCGGTGGCGCCGACGAAGGAGACCGCGACGGAGTAGTTGGGGCGCCCGCCGCCGTCGCAGGCGAAGCGCCCGGTCATGGCCCGGAACCGGCCGCTGGCCCGGTCCACCAGCAGGACGTTGTCCATGCGGAAGGCGTGGCGCTTCAGCCCGTTCTGGAACTGCTCGAACCGGTCGTTGGCGAGGCGCACCGGCCGGCCGCCCGCGTAGAGCGCGGCCACGACGCAGAGGAACGGGAAGATGTGGTGGTCCTTCGTCCCGTACCCGACCGTGTAGCCGACCTTGAGATCGACCTCCCTGAGCGGGAACCGGGATTTCGAGATCAGCGCGGCGGCGGCCTCGGCCACGTCGTAGGGCGACTGCGTCGCCATCATCAGGCGCAGCGTGCCGGTGGCCGGATCGTACCAGACGTTGCCGTTGTCGGCCTCCATGGCCGAGGCGTCCGTCGACTGCGACCGGTAGGTCCGCCGCATCACCAGGGCGTCCGCGCCGGCGCCGTCGATCTCGGCGGCGACGGCGGCCGCCGCCGCCATGCCCCGGGCGAAGGGGCCGTCGTCGCCGGCCTTCGGCCAGGCGGGCTCGTCGCCGGAGAAGCCGGCGAAGATCGGGGACTGCGCGAACGGCGAGAACCGGTCGGGCGCGTCCGGCGCGTCGCCCTCGATCCGCACCCAGCGCGAGGCGCCGTAATGGGCCGGCGGCCTGGGACCGGTCTCGGCGCCGTACTGCACGACGTCGTCGGCGAAGCGCAGGGCGCGCTTGGCCGCGGCGAAGCGCGGGAAGTCGGCGTAGATCAGGATCGCCACCGGCTGCCCGAGCAGGCGCGGCGTCTCGCCCTGCGGCACGAGGAACCAGTCGCCGAAGAAGTCGGCGTGCGGGACCGAGACCCCGTCCGCCACCAGGTCCTCGTGCCGGACGATCCGGTCCGGCCGCAGGGCGGCCGGGAGCCGCGACAGGTCGAGGCCGGTGAAGCGGCGGTCGGCGCGGGTCGCCGCGACGAGGAAGGCGTGGGCTTGGCCGTCGGGCCAGCCGGCGAGGTCGCGGGCCCGGTAGTCGCGGGAGAAGGTCTTGGCGCCCGTGACCTTGGCGACGGCGTCGAGGCGGTAGCGGGGCCGGCCCGGCGCGGCCCACGGGGAGCCGGCGGACAGGCCGGTCTCGGCGAGCTGCGCCCGGGCCGGGGGTGCCAGGAAGGAGACCTTCACGGCGACGCCCGCCGCCGCGCCGGCCTTCAGGAAGTGGCGCCGCGAGAGCGCCTTGATGGTCTCGGCCGACATGGCTTCTCCCCTCAGGCCCGGTCCAGGACGGCCGCGTGCGGGAAGGCGGGCTCCGCGTCGGCGACGCGGTGCTCGGCCCCGGCACCGAGACGGTCCGAGTTCAGCAGCAGGTTGAGGACGATCGCCCCGATGGCGCCGAGGGTGATCCCGCTGTGCAGGATCGGCCCGGCCCAGTCCGGCGCCGTGGCGGCGAAGAGCTTCGGCGCCGCCATCGGGATCAGGCTCAGGCCGATGCTGACCGCGACGACGATCTGGTTCCGGCGATCCCCGAGATCGGCGCCGCCCACGATCTTGAGCCCCGCCGCCGCGACCATGCCGAAGATCACGATGCCGGCGCCGCCGAGCACGGCCGGCGGGATCGACGCCACCGCGAAGGCGACCTTGGGCAGGAGGCTGACGCCCAGGATGATGAAGCCCGCCGCGACCGTGACGTAGCGGCTGCGCACCCGCGTCATGTTCACGAGGCCGACGTTCTGGGAGAACGAGGTGTGCGGGAAGGTGTTGAGGCAGCCCGCGATCAGCGTCGAGAGCGAGTCCGCCATCAGGCCGCGGGTCAGGGTCCGCTTGTCCACCGGGCGCCCGACGATGTCGCCCACCGCCAGGAACATGCCGGTCGACTCGACCAGCGTGACCATCATGACGATGCACATCGCCGCCACGGCCGTCAGGTGGAAGGTCGGCCAGCCGAAGTGGAACGGCGTGACGAGGGCGATGAGCGGGCGCTCGGCCAGCCCGTCGAGGCGGAACAGGCCGAGCGGCCAGGCGAGGCACAGGCCCGCGACGAGGCCGATCAGCACGGCGACGTTGGCGACGAAGCCGGTGGCGAAGCGGCTGACCACCAGGATCACCGCCAGCACGAAGGCCGCGACGCCGAGATGGACCGGGGCGCCGAAATCGGCGGCCCCGAAGCCGCCGCCCGCCCAGTTGATCCCGACCGGCAGCAGCGTGACGCCGATGATCAGGATGACCGTGCCGGTGACCAGCGGCGGGAAGAAGCTCGCGAGCCTGGAGAAGAACGGCCGGAGCAGCAGGCCGAACACCCCCGCCCCGATGGTCGCGCCGAAGATGCCCGGCAGGCCGATCGTCGGGTCCTGCGCCATCGCCACCATCGGGCCGACCGCCGCGAAGCTGACGCCCATGATGACCGGCAGGCGGATGCCGAAGACCCCCAGGCCGAGGGACTGGATCAGGATCGCGATGCCCGTCACCAGCAGGTCGCAGTTGATCAGGTAGGCGACCGTCTCGGTCGGCAGGTTCATCGCCGCGCCGAGGATGAGCGGCGGCGCGACAGCCCCCGCGCTCATCACGAGCACGTGCTGCATGCCGTAGGCGAGGAGCTTGGGAAGGGGCGGGATCGCGTCGACCGCGTCCACCTCGCGCGTTGTCCTGTCGTGAGACGTCATGGGCGTGTCCTCCGCCAGCCGGGACCTGTCGAGGCGTCGTCCCGTGATGGTGTCGTCGGGGACCCGGCAGCGGTGGCCGGACCTCTTCCGGGTCCGGGCCGCCAGGAGCGGGTGTGGGGCCAGTCGCAGGGCGGGCCGTGGCGGCCCACCCGGGGGCGGGGGAGCGGGCTCTCGGCGGCCGCTCCGGGGTCATGCGCTGCCGACTTGGCTGGCTCTCAAACCTTGCATGGCTGGCCGCGAATGCCATGCCGGGATTTCGGAAGCAGTTTGCGAAAAATCGCCAAGGTGACCGGTGGCGGCTGCCGTATGCTGCGGCCCGCTGACGGCCCCGAGACGGTGCGCCCGGCACGGCGTTCCTGCTGCCAGAGGGCGGCATCTGGCCGTGGGGAGGCGTCGCGGCCCGTCCGGCGCGGCCTCCAGGGCGCACCCGGAGAGACGCGATGACCTCCCTGCTGCTGACGAACGCCGACATCCTGGTGACGATGGACGCGCAGCGCCGGGAGATCCCCGGCGGCGCGGTCTACGTGGAGGACAACCGCATCGTCGCCGTCGGCCCCGCCGCCGAGGTGCCGCAGCGGGCCGACACCGTCCTCGACATGCGCGGCCACGCGGTGATGCCGGGCCTCGTGAACACCCACCACCACATGTACCAGACGCTCACCCGCGCGGTGCCGGCCGCGCAGGACGCCGAGCTGTTCGGCTGGCTGAAGGCGCTCTACCCGATCTGGGCCCGGCTCACGCCCGAGATGGTCCGCGTCTCGACGCAGACCGCGATGGCGGAGCTGATCCTCTCGGGCTGCACCACGTCGAGCGATCACCTCTACATCTACCCGAACGGCTGCCGGCTCGACGATTCCATCGAGGGCGCCGAGGAGATCGGCATGCGCTTCCACGCCGCCCGCGGCGCGATGAGCGTCGGGGAGAGCGCGGGCGGACTCCCGCCGGACTCGGTCGTCGAGGACGAGACGGCGATCCTCGAAGACACGCGCCGTGTGATCGAGCGCTGGCACGATCCGGAGCGCTTCGCCATGCGCCGGATCGTGGTGGCGCCCTGCTCACCGTTCTCGGTGAGCCGCGGCCTGATGCGCGATGCCGCCGAGCTGGCCCGGCACTACGGCGTCTCGCTCCACACCCACCTCGCGGAGAACGACGACGACGTCCGCTACAGCCTGGAAAAATTCGGGATGACGCCGGCGGAGTACGCCGCCGACCTGGGCTGGACGGGCCCCGACGTGTGGCACGCCCACTGCGTCAAGCTCGACCGCGCCGGCATCGCGCTGTTCGGCCGGACCGGGACCGGGGTGGCCCACTGTCCCTGCTCCAACATGCGCCTCGCCTCGGGCATCGCGCCCGTCCGGCAGATGCGGTGCGCGGGCGTGCCGGTCGGGCTCGGCGTCGACGGCTCGGCCTCCAACGACGGGTCGCACATGCTGGGCGAGGCGCGGCAGGCCATGCTGCTCGCCCGCGTCGGCTTCGGGCCGGCGGCCATGAATGCGCGGGAGGCGCTGGAGATCGCGACGCTGGGCGGCGCGAAGGTGCTGAACCGGGACGATATCGGCGCGCTGGCCCCCGGCATGGCGGCCGACATCGTCGCCTTCGACCTGCGCGGCCTCGGCATGGCGGGGGCGCTGCACGACCCCGTCGCCGCCCTCACCTTCTGCGCGCCGCAGACGGTGGCCTGGAGCGTCATCAACGGGCGGATCGTGGTCCGCGAGGGCCGCCTGACGACCCTCGACGCCGGGGCGCTGACCGCCCGCCACAACGCCCTCGCGGCGGCCCTCGTGCGGGACGAGGCGTAGGCCGGCCTACTCATCCTCCGCAGAGGGGCTCGCGGATCCAGACATCGGGTTCGGCGGCGCGGCTCCAGGATCGGGCGAACGTCGATGTCCGCTGGAGATTTGAGAAGATCCTGGCACCCAGAGATGGAGGCTTGAGTAATGCCCTCTTATAATCCCTTCGATTGATAATTCATGCGCGGCTGTCTTTGCGAGCGAAGCGAAGCAAGCCAGCCGCGCAACGTCTGTAAAGGTCGCGCGACCCTGGGTCACTTCGCTTTGCTCGTGATGACGGCGAGGAATGCGTCGACCGCAGCATTCGGACGGAAACTGTATTGCCCTCGGGCCGCGCCCGTCGAGCCCGTCAGACTTCCACCTCCGTCGCCAGCCCCTTGGCCACCGCGCGGTCGACCGCCACCGCGGCGACCGCGAGGTCCTGCAGCCCGACCCCGGTGCCGTCGAACAGGGTGATCTCGGACTCCGAGACGCGGCCGGGGTGATCGCCGTTGATCACCGCCCCGATCTCCACGATGGAATCCGCGGCGAGGAGCCCCCGCGCGACAGCGTGCTGCGCCTCGCCGATGCTGACCGACTGCGCGACCTCGTCGGTGAACACCGTGGCGGCGGCGAGCAGTTCGGCCTCCACCTCCTGCTTGCCGCGCGTGTCCGTCCCCATGCAGGCGAGGTGCGTGCCCGGCCGGACCTGCACGGCCTTCAGGATCGGCGCGAACGAGGACGTGATCGTCACGACGACGTCGGCCTCGGACCCGAGCCGGTCGAGGTCGACCGCCTCGAACGGCACGCCGTGCTCCCGCGCCACCGCCTCCATCCGGCCGAACATGCCGGGATGCAGGTTCCACGCGAGGACCCGCTCGAACGGCCGCTGCGCCAGCGCGGCGCGCAGCTGGAACGCCGACTGGTGGCCCGCGCCGATCATGCCCAGCACCCGCGCATCTTTGCGGGCGAGGTGCCGGACGGAGATGGCGCAGGCCGCGGCCGTGCGCAGCGCGGTGAGGAGGTTCCCTCCGACGACGGCCCGGCAGCGGCCGGTATCGGCGTCGAACAGGAACACCGTCGACTGGTGGTTGGTCAGGCCCTTCGCGGCGTTGCCGGGCCAGAAGCCGCCGGCCTTGAGGCCGAGCGCGAGGCTGTCCCGGTCGAAGCCCGACTTGAAGCCGTAGAGCGCGTCGGCGTGGCCGATGGCTTCCCGGACGACCGGGAAGTTGCCGGCTCGCCGCCGCGCCATGGAGGCGAAGACCTGTTCGACGGCGGTAAAGCACTCCGCCTCGGTCAACAGCCCGTCGATCGCGTGCTCGGGAACGATGATCATCGCGGATGTGTCCTCAATTCGTGAGCCGGCATGTCGTCCCCGTCATCGCGGGCGTCGCGAAGCGACCCAGGGCAGCGGGCCCCGTCGAGGCGCGTCCTCGGATCGCTGCGCCGCGCTCGCGATGACGGACGGCGTGCAGGGTGCCTCAGTAGGCCTTGCCGCGGGCCGAGACCGGCCAGAGCGTCTCGACCCGGCCGTTGCGGACGCCGACATACCAGTCGTGGACGTTGCAGGTCGGATCGCAGTGGCCGGGGACGAGGCGTAGACGGTCGTTGACCTTCAGCCGGCCCTCGGGATCCTCGATCACCCCGTGCTCGTCCGAGCACTTGATGTATTTCACGTCGTCGCGGCCGAAGACGAAGGGCAGGCCGGAATCGACCGACTGCACCTTCAGGCCCGCGTCGCAGATCGCCTTGTCGGCCTTGGCGTGGCTCATCACGCTGGTGAGGATGAACAGGGCGTTCCTCCACTCGCCCGCATCGATGCGGTTGCCGTCCCGGTCGCGGATACGCCCGTAATCGGCGTCCATGAACGCGTAGCTGCCGCATTGCAGCTCGTTGTAGACGCCGGATCCCGCCTCGAAATAGTAGCTGCCGGTGCCGCCGCCGCTGACGAGCTCCGGCTCGAGGCCCTCCCGGTTCAGCGCCGCGACGGCGTCGCGCACCTGGGCGATGGCCGCGTCGAGCTTGGCCCGCCGCTCCTCGTAGCCGTCGATGTGCTGCATGGCGCCCTGGTAGGCCTGGAGGCCCGCGAAGCGCAGGTTCGGCGCGGCCGCGACGGCCTGGGCGATCGCCACCACCTCGGGGGTCGTCCGCACGCCGCAGCGGCCGGCGCCGCAATCGATCTCGACGAAGCAGTCGAGCTGCGTGCCGTGCCGCTGCGCCGCCGCCGAGAGGTCGGCGACGTTCGCCACGTCGTCGAGGCAGACGATGATGCGGGCGCCGTGCAGCGGCAGCCGCGCCAGCCGGTCGATCTTGCCGGGGTCGCGCACTTGGTTCGAGACCAGGATATCCTTGATGCCCGCTCGGGCGAAGACTTCCGCCTCCGAGACCTTCTGGCAGCAGACGCCGCAGGCGCCGCCGAGGCTCTGCTGAAGCTTCAGGATATCGACGGACTTGTGCATCTTGCCGTGGGCGCGGTGGCGCATCCCGTGCGCCTTGGCGTAGTCGCCCATCTTGCGGATGTTGCCTTCCAGCGCGTCGAGATCGACGATCAGGCAGGGCGTCTGGATCTCGTCCTCGCGCATACCGGGCAGCGCGGGGACGTCGAAGCCGACTTCGAGATCGGCGGATCGGGCGTTCATGTGCATCGTGGGCCTCCCGTTATTGCCAGGGCAGCGCGTCGAGATCGACGTTCCCGCCCGTGATGATCACGCCCACCCGCTTGTTCGCGAAGACGGGGCGATTCTTCAGCACTGCCGCCAGGGCGACGGCGCTGGACGGCTCCATGACGATCTTCAGCCGCTTCCAGATCAGCTGCATCGCCGCGACGATCTCGGCCTCGGAGACCGTGAGGATATCCGCGACGTGGTGGCGGACGAAGTGCCAGGTGAGGTCCTTCAGCGGCACCTTGAGCCCGTCCGCGACCGTCACCGGCGCGTCGTCGGCGATGATCCGCCCGGCCTTCAGGCTGCGATGGGCGTCGTCGGCCTGCTCGGGCTCCGCCGCGTAGACGGCGATGTGCGGGGCGAGCCCGGCCAGCGTCAGGCAGGTGCCCGACACCATGCCGCCGCCGCCGATCGGGGCGATCACCGCGTCGAGATCCGGGACCTGCGCGATCAGCTCGCGGGCGCAGGTCGCCTGCCCGGCGATGACGCGGGGATCGTTGTAGGGATGCACGAACTCCGCGCCGGTCTCGGCGACGACCTCGGCGAACACGGCCTCGCGCGATGAGGTGGACGGCTCGCACTCCACCACCCGGCCGCCGTAGCCGCGCACGGCGTCCTTCTTCGCCTGGGGCGCGGTGCGCGGCATCACCACCGTGCAGGGGATGCCGCGCCGGCCCGCCGCGTAGGACAGGCAGGTGCCGTGGTTGCCCGACGAGTGGGTCGCCACGCCCCGGGCAGCCTGCGCGTCGGTGAGGCTGAAGACGGCGTTCGAGGCGCCCCGCGCCTTGAAGGCGCCGGCCTTCTGCAGGTTCTCGCACTTGAAGAACAGCTGCGCGCCGGCCGCTTCGTCGATGATCCGCGAGGTCAGGACCGGCGTCTCGTGGATGTAGGGCCGGATGCGCTCGTGGGCGGCCAGGACGTCGTCGAGGGTGGGCGTGATCAGGGCGCTTTCCATGGCGCGCCCCCTCAGGCGGCGGCGCGCAGGGCGGCGGCCGGGGCGCGGCGGTACACCGCCTGCGCGGCCGCGACCCCCGATCCCAGCGCGATGCGCAGGCCGAGATCGGCCATCGCCATCTCGGCGGCGGCGATCCCCGACAGCGCCATCACATCCGTGAGGCTGCCGAGGTGGCCGATGCGGAAGACCTTCCCGGCGACCTCGCCGAGGCCCACCCCGAAGGCGACGTCGTAGTGGCGCGCCGCGTGGGTGACGATCCGCGTGGCGTCGAAGCCCTCCGGGGTGCGGATCGCGCTCACCGTGTCCGAGTAGAGGTCCGGGCGCGCGGCGCAGAGTTCCAGGCCCCAGGCGGCGACGGCGGCGCGGATCCCGTCCGCGATGCGGCGGTGCCGGGCGAAGACGGTCTCGAGCCCCTCGGCCAGGAGCAGCTCCGTCGACAGCTTCAGGCCGTTCAGGAGCCCGACCGCCGGCGTGTAGGGATAGGCGCCATTGGGGTAGCCCTTCGCCATGTCGCGGATGTCGAAATAGGTCCGCGGCAGCGTCGCCGTCGCCGTGGCGGCCATGGCCTTGGGCGAGAACGCCACGATGGCGAGGCCCGCGGGCAGCATGAAGCCCTTCTGCGAGCCCGTCACGGCGACATCGACGCCCCACTCGTCCATGCGGAAATCCATGGACGCGATCGAGCTGACGCCGTCGACCAGCAGCAGAGCCGGGTGGTTGCTGGCATCCAGCGCGCGGCGCACGGCGGCGACGTCCGAGCGGACGCCGGTCGCCGTCTCGTTGTGCGTGACGAGCACGGCCCGGATGCGGTGCGCCTTGTCGGCCGCGAGGGCCTCGGCGAAGCGATCTGCCGGAAGCCCCTCGCCCCACGGGGCTTCGATCATCCGGACATCAAGGCCGTGGCGGCGCGTCATGTCGATCCAGCGGTGGCTGAACATGCCGTGGCGCGCCGCCAGCACCGTGTCGCCGGCGCTGAGCGTGTTGGAGAGCGCGGTCTCCCAGCCGCCCGTCGCCGTCGACGGGAAGATGAACACCTCGGCGTCCTCGCTCTTCAGGACCTTCTTCACGCCGGCGAGCGCCGGATGAAGGATCTGCGCGAACAGCGGCGACCGGTGATCCAGCGTCGGCATGTCGGCCGCGCGGCGAAGCACTTCCGGCATATTGGTCGGGCCGGGAATGAAGACGGGATTCTGTGCGAACATCGGCGGCGCTCTCCTCCAATACGGGAACGATAGCACCGCCGACACCGTATTGATATTTTCTTGAAAAACTTTTTCATCGACGAGTGAAGCGCAAAAAGACACGCTGTGGCAACGTCTTACCTTTTTCCGTTGTGAGAAAAATTTTTCCATCCTAGGAATCGCGCGGGATCGGCGAAGGCGAGGACGCCATGGATTCGGGAAACCGGCGGCGCGGGCGGCCGAAGGGGTTCGGAGGCGCCAAGCCGGCGGCGACCATCCAGGCGCTTGACCGCGCCCTCGATGTCCTCGACGTCCTGGCGGGCGGCGACGGGCTGACGCTCTCGGAACTAGCCGGCAGGCTCGAGCAATCCGTGGCGACCATGCACCGGGTCCTCGCGACGCTCGAGCGCCGCGGCCTCGTCGAGATCAGCGCCGACAAGCAGGAGTGGCACGTCGGTGCGGAGGCCTACCGGCTCGGATCGGCGTTCCTGCGCCGCCACAACGTCGTCGAGCGGAGCCGGTCGATGATGTGGACGCTGATGCAGGAGACGGGCGAGACCTCCAATCTCGGCGTCGAGAAGGACGGCAACGTCCTGTTCGTCAGCCAGGTGGAGACCCACGAGACGATCCGCGCCTTCTTCCCGCCGGGCTCCCTGTCGCCGCTGCACGCGTCGGGCATCGGGAAGGCTCTGCTGAGCACCTACGCGCCGGCCCGGACCGAGCGCCTGTTCCGGGGAAAGACCTTCGCGCGGTTCACCGACAAGACCATCGGCTCACTGGACCAGCTGCGCGACGACGTCGAGGCGACCCGCCGCCGGGGCTACGCGATCGACGACGAGGAGCGGAGCATCGGGATGCGCTGCGTCGCCGCCCCGATCCTCAACGTCCACGGCGAGGCTATCGCGGGGATCTCGGTGTCGGGGCCGACGCACCGGCTGTCCGACGAGAAGCTGCGCGCGATCGGCGAGCGGGTGCGGAGAGGCGCCGCCGCGGTCTCGCGCGCCCTCGGCGCGCCCGCCGCGACGATGACCGCGACGCCCGACGCGCCGGGCGAGCCTGACCAGGACTGACCAGCGGTGCGGCGAGGCGCGCCCTAGCGCCCGGGATGCGGGCGGCGCGGATCGACGGTGCCGACCGCCGACGGGGGCCTGCCGTCGCCGTCGAGGATACCGGCGCGCCCGTCCGGCGCCGTCCGCGGATCCGCGAGCGTCGCGCGGCCCTGGAGGCCGCCGGGGGCGGTGACGGCCGGGATGCCGGCGGGGGCGGTGAAGCTCTGCGCCAGGGCGGGCCCGGACAGGCCGATCCCGATCACGGCGCCGATCAGAAGACGAGAGGTCATGGCGGAGGTCCAGCTCAGGTCTGTCGCCGGGATCATCCCGGCCGCGTTACGCCTCGATGTGGGATCCGCGACCCCGGGGTCCAACACGCGGGATGAGCCCCCGTGCGCCCGCGCACTGCGCCGCGTGCCGCGCCGCCCGGGCGGTGCCGCCCCGCGGCCCGCGTCCGCCCCGCAGGGCTCCGTGACCGTGGCGGGCGAAAGTCCGGAACGGAGAAGCCGAGCTTCGAGTTGAGGGGCCGCTGAATCAGGGGCCATCCGTGAGACCGTCTCTCCTCGCCACGCTCGGGCTTCTGCTCGTCGCCTACCCGCACGCGTCCTGGGCGCAGGGCGTTCCAGACTCGCGAGGCGTCCAGAGCGTCCAAGACGTGCAGGATGTCCGAGACCTGCCGGCCGCGACCGTCGAGCCGGGCGAGCCTCGCCCGGGACCGCCCCCGCCGCTCCCGGACATCTCGGACCCGAACGGCCGGGCCGGCGAGGCCCTGAACGAGCCCGGCGAGCGCTCCGGCATCCCGAAGGCCCTGCGCTCCTCCGGATCGAAGGCGGGCGGGCCGGCCAACGATCTCAACCCGAGCGGGCAGGCAGAGGCGCCGGCACCGCCGAAGGGCGACCTGGGCCGGGTCATCGCCGGCAAGGAGCTGTTCCACGGCAATTACTGCGGCACGGGTCAGCGCGGCGAGGGGCTGCCGCCGACCGACGCCCTCGATGCCGCGTGCATGCGCCACGACGCCTGCTACGACGCGGCGGGCTACCGTTCGTGCGCCTGCGACGCGACGCTGAGGCGCGAGGCTTCCACCGTGTCGGACAGCCCGGACGCGGCGCTGGAGGTGCGGCGCCGGGCGCTGAGCGTGATCGAGGCTACCGCCGCGATGGCGTGCCGCGCGCCCTGAGCGCCCGCCGCGATGCGGGGATCTCGCCCCGGTGACGCCACCATGGACTTGCATCCCGGCGCATGCCTGCTTTCACGGGCCGCAGTCGAAGTCCGGTCTCGCCCCTTGTCCCACCGCACCGCATCGCAGGGTCCTGTCGCGCCCGCCGCCCGCCGCGGGGCGGGCGCGGCGCGCTGGATCCCGCCCGCGATCCTGGCCGCCGGCCTCCTCGCGACCGGGCTGAGCACGGCCCTCACCTGGCAGGCGGCGGCGCTGCGCGACCGCATGACCTTCGAGCACGCCACCGAGATCGAGCTGCGCACGGTCGAGGACCAGTTCCGCACCTACACCGCCCTCCTGCGCGGCGCCGCCGGCCTGTTCGCCGCCGAAGGCGCCACCGTCACGCTGGCCCAGTTCCGGGCCTACGTGCAGCGGATCGAGCTGCAGCGCCTCTATCCCGGGTTCCTCGGCATCGGCTTCACGCCGACCCTGCCCGCCTCCGCGCGGGAGACGTTCGCCGCGCGCGCCGCGGCCCTGGGCGTCGAGAATGCCCGGGTCCGGCCGCCGACCGACAACCCGATGATCAGCCCGGTCCTGTTCGCCGAGCCGCCGAACCCGCGCAACCTCGCCGCCATCGGCTACGACGTGATGTCGGACCCGGTGCGGCGCGACATGGTCGAGCGGGCCCGCGACACCGGCCAGCCGGCCGCCTCGGCGCGGATCCAGCTCGTGCAGGAGATCGACGCGAACAAGCAGGCGGGCTTCCTCGTCGCCATGCCGGTCTATGCCGGCGGCGCCGTGCCGCCGGACCTCGAGGACCGGCGGCGGCGCTTCCTGGGCTTCGTGTTCGGCGCCTTCCGGGCCGACGACCTGTTCAACAGCATCGTGGCGGCGGAGGCCGAGGAGGACGCGGCCTTCGCCATCTACGACGGCGCGCCGAGCGAGGCGAACCTGCTGCACCGGTCCGCGCGGGCCTCCGCCGCCGGGGCGGGGCGCCTCACCCGCGAGGCGCATCTCGAGCTCGGCGGCCGCACCTGGACCGTCGCGTTCGCGCAGCGCGTCTCGCCCCGGCGCGGCTCGGCGCTGCCGGAGATCTGGCTCGTCTGCGGCGGCGGCCTGTTCGCCACCGCCCTGCTGGCCTTCGCGGCCTACCGGCAGCGCCGCACGCAGGACGAGATCCGCCAGCTCAACGCGTCGCTGGAGGCCCGCGTCGAGGAGCGGACGCGCGATCTCCGGGCGGCGGCCGACCGTCTGCGGCAGGCCGGGGAGGAGCGGGCGCGCATGGAGGAGGCGCTGCGCCAGTCGCAGAAGATGGAGGCGGTGGGCCAGCTCACCGGCGGCCTGGCGCACGACTTCAACAACCTTCTGGCGGGCATCTCGGGCTCGCTGGAGCTCATCGAGGCCCGCATCGCCCAGGGGCGGTCGAAGGATGTCGGCAAGTACATCGCCGCCGCCCAGGGCGCCGCCCGGCGGGCCGCGGCGCTGACCCACCGCCTGCTCGCCTTCTCGCGCCGCCAGACGCTGGCGCCCAGGGCGATCGACGCCGATCGGCTGGTCCGCGGGATGCTCGACCTGATCCAGCGCACGGTCGGGCCGAGCGTCGAGGTGCGGCACGTCGGGGCAGACGGGCTCTGGGCCGCGCTCGCGGACCCGTCCCAGCTGGAGAACGCGCTCCTGAACCTCTGCATCAACGCGCGGGACGCGATGCCCGGGGGCGGCCGGATCACCATCGAGACCGACAACCGCTGGATCGACCGGCAGCAGGCCGACGCCCAGGACATGCCGGAGGGGCCGTACCTGTCGCTGTGCGTGTCCGATACCGGCACCGGCATGCCCCCGGAGGTCGTTGCCCGGGCCTTCGACCCGTTCTTCACCACCAAGCCGATGGGCGAGGGCACCGGCCTCGGCCTGTCGATGATCTACGGCTTCGCCAAGCAATCCGGCGGGCAGGTCCGGATCACCTCGACGGTCGGCCAGGGCACGAACGTGTGCATCTACCTGCCGCGGCACTTCGGCGAGGCGGACGCGGACGGGCCCGACCCGGGCAGGGGCCTGATGGCGCAGGCCGAGGCGGGCGAGACCGTGCTGATCGTGGACGACGAGCCGACGGTGCGCATGCTGGTGACGGACGTGCTGAGCGACCTCGGCTACACGGCGATCGAGGCCGCGGACGGCGCGGGCGGGCTCAGCGTGCTGCAATCGGGCGCGCGGATCGACCTGCTCGTCACGGATGTCGGCCTGCCCGGCGGCATGAACGGGCGCCAGATGGCCGACGCCGCCCGGGTCGGCCGACCGGAGCTGAAGGTGCTGTTCATCACCGGCTTCTCCGAGACCGCGCTGCCGGGCGACGGGCGTCTCGAGCCCGGCATGGCGGTGCTGACCAAGCCCTTCGCCGTGGAGGCCCTGGCCGCCCGCATCCGCGAGCTGATCGCGCGCTGAGCCGGGCCGGCCGCGACGGCGGCGCATCGCCTGTCTCGAGGTGCGCCGGATCGGCGCAGGGCGCACTCGGGCGGCACGGCCGCGGCCACCGCCGCCCTGCCATTCGTTGAGATCGCGGCCCCGGAGGCTTATGCAGGGACACCATGGAACTCCAAGCGTCCACCGCCCGTCCCCTGGCGCCCCCCGTCCGCACGCCGTCGCCGCGCGGGCCCGCTGCGCCGTTCCTGCCCATGAGCCGAGCCGAGATGGCGGCCCTGGGATGGGAGTCCTGCGACATCGTGCTGGTGACCGGTGACGCCTACGTGGACCACCCGAGCTTCGGCATGGCCATCATCGGCCGGCTGCTCGAATCGCAGGGCTTCCGGGTCGGCATCATCGCCCAGCCCGACTGGCACTCGGCGGAGCCGTTCAAGGCGCTCGGCAAGCCGAACCTGTTCTTCGGCGTCACCGGCGGCAACCTCGATTCGATGGTGAACCGCTACACGGCGGACCGGCGGTTGCGCCACGACGACGCCTACACGGCCGGCGGCGAGGGCGGCCGGCGCCCGGACCGCTGCACCATCGTCTACACGCAGCGCTGCCGCGAGGCCTTCAAGGACGTCCCGGTCGTGCTCGGCGGCATCGAGGCGTCGCTGCGCCGGATCGCGCACTACGATTACTGGTCCGACAAGGTGCGCCGCTCGATCCTGGCCGACGCCAAGGCGGACCTGCTGATCTACGGCAACGCCGAGCGCGCCGTGGTCGAGGTGGCGAACCGCCTCGCGGCCGGCGAGGCGCCGCACCAGCTCGACGCGATCCGGGGCGTCGCCCTGTTCCGCCGCGTGCCTGCCCACTACACCGAGCTGCCCGCCGACGACCTCGACTCGACGGACGAGGCCGCCACCCGCCGGCCCGGCGAGACCGTGATCCGGCTGCCCGCCTACGACGAGGTCAAGGACGACAAGGAGGCCTACGCCCGCGCCTCGCGCGTGCTGCACCGGGAGGCCAATCCCGGCAACGCGCGCCCCCTCGTCCAGCGCCACGGCGACCGCGACCTGTGGCTCAACCCGCCGCCGATCCCGCTGACCAGCGACGAGATGGACGCGGTCTACGACCTGCCCTACGCCCGCGCCCCGCACCCGTCCTACGGCGACGCGAAGATCCCCGCCTGGGACATGATCAAGTTCTCGGTGACGATCATGCGCGGCTGCTTCGGCGGCTGCACCTTCTGCTCGATCACCGAGCACGAGGGCCGCGTCATCCAGAACCGCTCGGAGGGCTCGATCCTGCGGGAGATCGAGCGGATCCGCGACAAGACCCCGGGCTTCACGGGCGTGATCTCGGATGTCGGCGGGCCGACGGCGAACATGTACCGGATGGCCTGCAAGGACCCGAAGATCGAGGCGGCGTGCCGGCTGCCCTCCTGCGTCTTCCCGGACGTCTGCCCGAACCTGAACACCTCGCACGACGACCTGATCCGGCTCTACCGGAAGGTCCGCGAGGTGAAGGGCGTCAAGAAGGTGATGGTCGCCTCGGGCGTGCGCTACGACCTCGCGGTGAAGAGCCCCGAATACATCAAGGAGCTCGTCACCCACCACGTCGGCGGGCGCCTGAAGATCGCGCCCGAGCACACCGAGCGCGGCCCCCTCGACAAGATGATGAAGCCAGGGATCGGCACCTACGACCGGTTCAAGGAGATGTTCGACGCCGCCGCCAAGGAGGCGGGTAAGAAGTACTACCTGATCCCGTACTTCATCGCGGCGCATCCGGGCACGACCGACGAGGACATGATGCACCTCGCGCTCTGGCTCAAGAAGAACAACTACCGCGCCGACCAAGTCCAGACGTTCCTGCCCTCGCCGATGGCGACCGCAACCGCGATGTACCACACCGAGATCAACACGCTGCGGGGCGTGAAACGCGGCGGCAGCGAGTCGGTCGAGGCGATCAAGGGGCTGCGCCAGCGCCGGCTGCACAAGGCGTTCCTGCGCTACCACGACCCCGAGAACTGGCCCCTGCTGCGCGAGGCGCTGCGGGAGATGGGCCGCGCCGACCTCATCGGGCCGCGGCCGGACCAACTGGTGCCGTTCTCGCAGCCGCCGGGGACCGGCGCCGGTGCGGGCCGGACGGGCGGCCAGCCGCGACCCCGCTACACGGGCGGCGGCCAGCGCTTCACCACGAAGGGCGTGCCGCTGCGCAAGTGACGGTTCGTGACGGGTCCGGCGCGCCGTAACGAATTGATACGCGCCGGCCATATTGCCGCGCGGCCGGCCGGTCAGCCTCACCGGCGATCGACACGGAGGTCGCGATGGCTGTCGCCTGCCCTGTTCTGACGCCCAAAGAGCGCAAGGCGTCCGAGATCCTGGACGCCGCGCAGCGCGCCATGATGGAGACGGTGCAGGCGGCGGTGGCGGAGGCCGCCGCGCGGGTGCGCCAGCAGAACCTCGATGCCGGCCTCGACCTCGCCCCGCCGCCCCGGGCCTATTTCGAGTCCGTGGTGCACCAGCGGATGTACCTGACGCTCTGCGGGGCGGCGGTCGGCACGTTCGCGGGCGGCGACGCCAGGACGGCGATCGGCCTCATCCGGAATCAGCAGCTGATCGCCAACCGCTACTGGGGGGCCGGGATCGCGGTGACGCCGAGGGCGCCGTGACGGCGGCGCCCGAGAGCGCCGCCGGGATCGTCCTAACGCGCGTCGACCGGCTCGCCGGGATCAGCGCCTACCCGTGGACCCTGACGCGGCGCGTCTTCAGCCCGCAGCAGGCCGAGGCCGAGGCGCTCGTCCTCGGCTGGATGGCGGAGGCCGGCCTGTCGGCCCGGCGCGATCCCGCCGGCAACCTCGTCGGCCGGATTGAGGGCGCGGTTCCGGGCGGCCCGGCCGTCGTCGTCGGGGGCCACGTCGACACGCGCGAGGATGCCGGCCGCTACGACGGGACGCTCGGCGTGCTGATCGGCATCGCCGCCGTCGAGCGCCTGATCCGGCACGGACCGCCGCCGCGCCACGCGGTCGAGGTCGTCGCCTTCGTCGCGGACGCGGCCGGCCGGTTCGGTCCCCGGCAGCTCGGCAGCCGGGCCGTGGTCGGGCGGCTCGCCCCGGACGCCCTGGACTGGGACGACGCCTACGGCGTCACCCTGCGTCGCGCCCTGGAGGCGCACGGGCTCGACCCGGCGCGCCTCGCGAGCGCGCGCCGGGCCTCGGACGCGATCCTGGCCTATCTCGAGGTCGCCGCCGAGGCCGGCCCCGTGCTGGAGCGATCGGGAGCGCCGGTCGGGATCGTGCCGGCCCTGTCGGAATCGACGATGCTCCGGGTCACGCTGACAGGCGCCGCCGTCGACGCGGCGGCGAACCCGATGCCGGGCCGGCGGGACGCCCTCGCCGGGGCGGCCGAATGCGTCCTCGCCGCCGAGCGCGTCGGCCTGGCGCGGGAGGGGGTCACCGTGACGGTCATGCGCCTCGACGTCGCGCCGGTGCCGACCTTCGTGGTCGCGGGGTCGGCGACACTGGGCGTCCGCCTCGATTCCGCCGACGACGGCGCGCGGCGCGCGGCCGTGGCGGAACTCGCCGCGGCGCTCGAGGCGGTCGCGGCGCGGCGCCGGCTGGGGATCGCCGTCGAGCGCAGCGTCGATCCCGATGCCACCCGGTGCGATCCCGGTCTGGTCCGCCTGTTCGAGGAGGCCGTCGCGGCCGCGGGACACCGCGCCGTGCGGCTGGCGCAGGGCGTGACCACCGACGCGTCCCACATGGCCTTGCTCGGACCGATCGGCCTCGCGCTGATCCGCTGTCGAGGCGGAGTCGGCTGGGGGGCGGCGGGGACCGTCGACCCGGCCGACGTCGCGGTCGGCCTCGACGTGCTCGCCGGCGTTGTCGGCGCGCTCGCGGGCGGCGCGCCCTCCCCGCGCGAGCCGCGGGACGGGCACCTCAGCCCGCCTTGGCCGGCAGGGTGAAGAGGTCGATGAAGGACCGCGCCAGGTCGGCGGGGCCCGCGACGGCGAGCGTCCCGCCGGCGCCGTCCCGGTCCAGCGGCGCCTTGCCGTAGACCGTGCGGCGCATCGCCATCGTGTCGCCGGTGAAGGCGAGGTCGGGCGCCTCGGCGACGCCTCGCCGCACGCGGATCCCGCCGCCGGCCACCGTCGCGACGAAGTCCTCGCCGGGGAAGTGGAAGGCGACCGTCGCCGACAGCGCCGCCGCCCGCCCGCGGTCGACCAGGGCCTCGAGCGACATCATGGCCGACGCCCCCGACATGAACAGGCTCGGATCGTGCCGCGGCGAGCGGGCGGCCCAGCGGCCCAGGTCGCGCATCAGGGGCGCGGCCTCGCGGCCCCAGTCGGTGAGATCGTAGACCTGCACGTTGGCCGGCGACGGCAGCCGGTACCGCAGGGCGATGCCCGCCGCCCCCAGGCTCTCCAGCCGCTGCGTCAGCACGTTCGCGCTGATCCCCGGGAGGTTCGCCCGGATCTCGCTGAACCGCCGGGGGCCGTAGACCAGTTCGCGCATGATCAGCAGCGACCAGCGCTCGCCGATGAACTCCAGCGCGAGGGCCGTGCCGCAGGCGTCGTCGTACAGGCGCTCGCGAGGCCGGGATGCTAAATCAGTTATTTTTTCTGACTTCATGGTTGCTTTGAGTAACCGAGAATGCGAGCCTGGGCAAAGCGGGGCCGGAGGGGGCGCCGCGCAGCGGCCGCAGAGCCGATTGTCACGGAGGAGCGCCCGATGCCACCCGCCGAGGGGACACCCATCTGGTTCGAGCTGAACGCGTCCGACCCGGACGCCGCGCAGGCCTTCTACGAGGCGGTCGCCGGCTGGCGCGTCGCGCCGTCGCCGATGCCCGAGCACGGCGGCTACCGGATCGCGGAGGCCGACGGGGCGCCCGTGGCCGGGATCCGGCGGCCGATGCCCGAGGCCCCCGGCCTCCCCGGCTGGGCGGTCTACCTCGCGACCTCGGACGTCGACGCCCTGGCTTCCCGCGCGGTCGATCTCGGCGGCGCGGTCCGGTTCGGGCCCGTCGACATCCCCCATGTCGGCCGCTTCGCCATGGTGAGCGACCCGCAGGGCGTGGTCTTCGCCGCGATAAATCCGGCCCGTCCCGGCGCGAGCCGGGCCTTCGGGCCGGTGCCGCTCGTGACGGAGCGGACGCGCGGCCACGGCGTCTGGATCGAGCTCGCCACCCCCGATCCCGCGGCGGCCCTCGCCTTCTACGGGGCGCTGTTCGGCTGGGAGAAGCTCGGTGCCATGCCGATGGGCGACGCGGGCGAGTACGCCTTCATCGGGCGGGGCGACCTGCGCCCCGGCGCGGTGATGTCGAGCGCGGCCACCGGCGCGCCGGCCCGCTGGAACTGGTACATCCACGTCGCCGACATCGACGCCGCGCTCGCGACCGTCCGGGCGGCGGGCGGCGCGGTCCTCCAGGGACCCGACCCGATCCCCGGCGGCAGCTACGCGGCCAACATCGCCGATCCGGCGGGCCACCAGCTCGGCCTCGCCGGCCCGCGGCAAGCCACGTGAGGAGCGTCCGGCCATGACGAGCGACAAGCTGGCGACCTGCCTGTGGTTCGATCGCGGCGAGGCCCGCAAGGCCGCGGACTTCTACGCCGCGACCTTCCCCGACAGCCATGTCGGCGCGCCCATGAACGCCCCCTCGGATTTCCCCGGCGGGTCCGCGGGCGACGAACTCACGGTCGCGTTCACCGTCCTCGGCCGGCCGTTCGTCGGCCTGAATGGCGGCCCGGCCTTCCGGGCCAACCAGGCGGTCAGCTTCATGGTGCTGACCGACGATCAGGCGGAGACCGACCGCTACTGGGACGCCGTCGTGGGCCACGGCGGCGCGGAGAGCGCGTGCGGCTGGTGCACGGACCGCTGGGGCTTCTCCTGGCAGATCACGCCGCGCGCGCTCCTGCACGCCAACAGCCACCCCGACCGGGCTGCGGCCCGGCGCGCGTTCGAGGCCATGATGACCATGCGCAAGATCGACATCGCCCGGATCGAGGCTGCCCTCCGCGGGGACTCCGCCCATGCGTAAGATCACCGGCTCCCTCTTCCAGTCCCTCGACGGCGTGATCCAGGCACCGGGCGGTCCGGAGGAGGATCAGACCGGCTTCGCGCACGGCGGCTGGACCTTCCCGTACTTCGACGCGTCGCTCGCCGGGCCGATGGGCAAGCTGCTCGGCGGCGATTACGAGCTGCTGCTCGGCCGGCGCACCTACGAGATCTTCGCCGCCTACTGGCCGCACAACGCCGAGCAGCCGATCGGCGCGACCTTCAACGCGATCCGCAAGCATGTCGTCACCGGAAGCGACGCCGCGCTCGGCTGGAACAACAGCCGGCGCCTCGCCGGCGACCCCGTCGCGGCGGTCACCCGCCTCAAGGAGAGCGAGGGCCCCGACCTCCTCATCCAGGGCAGCAGCAGGCTCTATCCGGCGCTGCTTCCGGCGGGCCTCATCGACCGGCTCGTCCTGATCACCTTCCCGGTCATGCTCGGCCGCGGCAAGCGCTGGTACGCGGACGACCCGGCGGCGGCCCGCACCTGGATGCTGGTCGAGCAGAGCCACTCGCCGAAGGGCGTCCAAGTCGCGGTGTTGGCGCGGGACGGGGCGGTCCAGACCGGCAGTTTCGCCAGCAAACCACCCAGCGCGGACGAGATCGCGCTCCGCGAGCGCCAGGCGGCGGGTCGCTGGTAGACCGCCGCCTGCGGCAGCGACCGGCCGGCCGTGCGCGCGGCACGGGGTCGTGACCCGTCGGAAGCCGGCAGGTCCCGTGTCAGCCCTCCCCTCCCTTCACCCCTCTTGGCGGCCGCGCCGCGGCCGGGGTAGCCTGCCGCCAGGCCGATGCGGCCTGCCGCTCGCCCCGGAACCGGGATGGTGAAAGCATCGCGGACGACCACCCCCACCGCGTCCCTGACCGGCGCCGGGTCGGCAATGCGGGCACCGACGGACCGACGCCGGCCCGGGGAGAGGACCATGACGACCGTCGATCAGGCCAAGACCATGGCCAAGCGGCTGCGCGCCGCGCTGGCAGCCCGCGACCTCGCCGTCCCGCACGCGGCCGCCCTCGAACTCGTCGCCGCCGGGCTGGGCTACGACGACTGGAACACCGCCTGCGCCGTCCTGGACCGGGACGCGGATGACGGCCCCCGTTTCCTGGAAGCGGTGCCGGTTCTGCGCATCTTCGACGAGGCCAAGGCGCGCGCGTTCTACTGCGGCTTTCTCGGCTTCACGCCCGGGTTCGAGCACCGGTTCGAGCCGGGTCTGCCGCTCTACATGGAGGTCGCCCGCGCGGGTTTGCGGTTGCACCTGACCGAGCACCACGGCGACGCCACCCCGGGCTCGACCGTGTTCGTGCCGATGCGCGGCATCCGGGCCTATCACCGGGCGCTCACCGAACAGCGCTACGGCTATGCCCGGCCCGGCATCGAGCAGGCGCCCTGGGGCGAGGTGCTGGAGGTGGCGGATCCGTTCGGGAACCGGTTGCGATTCTGCGAGCGCCGAACCGGGTGACCGGTCGGGCGGGCGGTCCGATCCGCCGCCGACCCAGCATCTGGACTCGATCGGCACCTGACGGCGACGACGGCGTTCAGAGCGACGCCCGAGGCGTGGTGTTGCCCTCGATCGCGAAGGCGGCCTGTGGGGAAAGGCCGATCCCGGGCGCATCCCCATCGCCGGCCGGGTCCCGATGCCGCCGGCGTGCTGGGCCCGCCTCCAGTCCGAAAGCGGATCGTAGGTGCCGGCCCGGAGCCCGTGCTGCAGCGCTCTCACCGCGACGGAGCCGCACGCTCGTATGGGTGCTCCCATAACGACCTTGACGTGGGTTAATAGGGGCGATCTCAAAAAACTTATTGAACATAGACGCTAGGTCTAATATCTGACAATTTTTAGATCAATATTGAGAGAGCCGGCCACATCGCTTTGGTGCGCGCCTGCCTTTCTGGAATCGATTGAATTGCGTTGGAGGGAGCGATGACTGATTTTTTCAAGCAAATCATTCATGCGCCACAGTTGCTTATTACCTGGACAATGTTTTTCGGGTTCGGACTGGCATTTTATGTAGCTTATATTGCAAAGAATCGCGCGAAATTCTCACTCCGTGGACTTGCGAAGCACTGCGTGCCGTTCAATGTCCTCACGGAAAAAAGCTTCCACGCAGATGTAAAAATATACATCATTGGAAAATTGACAGGCAGTTTCATCGTGATACCTGCCATATTTCTCACTGCTGTTTGCTGCAATGCATATAGTTCTCTCGCGCATCTAATTTTCCCGGATTTCAAGAACCTCGAGTTTAGTATTTTTTATGCCAGTATTTGCACGATCGTCGTGTTCGTTGTCGTAGAATTCTCGGATTTTATCTGCCATTATGTTGAGCATAAAGTGCCGTTCCTGTGGGAGCTTCATAAAGTCCATCATTCGGCGCAAACTCTGAACCCTCTGACATCGAAGCGAGGCCATCCCGTGGGGATGGCGCTCGAAGCCATCGTTCGAGGGCTTCTGACTGCCGTGCCCGGTGGCTTGTTCATGTTCCTGTTCGGTCTCAGCGTCGTTGAGGCAACGTCACTATCTTGGGTCGCATCGAAAGTTTTTATTCTTCTCACTCTCGATCCGCTGAAGCATTCGCATCTTCCGATAAGCTTGGGGTTCTTCGATAAATTCCTGATCAGCCCGCATATGCACCAGATACATCACAGCAAGGTGCAGGCGCATTGGGACAAAAATTTCGGTACAAATTTGTCTATATTCGATTGGATGTTCGGGACTGCCTACAGACCGAGTCGGAACGAGATGCCGGTATTCGGCATCTCTGGCCTCAAAGACGAAACGTTGATGAAATACAACTCTCTGTACGGGTCCTATGTCGCGCCTCTGACCAGGAGCTACAGAAAGATCCGGAAAATGTTCAATCATGAAACAGGCTCAACCGAGCGATCGGCATCCTAGCTGGGGGCTCATTCAGGCCCATGCGATGACACGGGAGACGAGCGCGACGGCGGCGAGATGATCATGGGTCAAGCGATCGTGGTGGGTCGTGACGGGCCGCCAGTTTCTGAAGTGTCCGCAAAGGCGCGCGACTCGATTGCGCCGCCGGTCGGGGATCCGGCTGTGCTTGTAGGGCGCCGTCCGCGTGGCCGTGGACGGGATGGTGGCGATCAGTTCGGTGGCTCTTGAGCCAATCCCCCAGGCTCTGCGCGTCGCAGGCTCTGTCGGCCGTCAGAGCCCGCGATGAGCCACCTGTTGTAGCGGTTGTGGATCGTCGTGTGGGTGCCGTGGGCGGAGGGCGGGTCCTGCCAGCGGCAGCCGACCTTCGGGACGTGCCGGATGCCGCTGATCACCCGCCTGTCGTCGATCCGAGGTTTGCCCGGTTGGCCATGCGGCAGAAGCGGCTCGATCCGCGCTCAGGCGTCGTCCGAGAGCTGGAACAACCGCGCCATCGCGATCCTCTCGCGCGGAGAACTCCACAATCAGGAAGAGGACGCGAGCGGACGCAGATCGTTGTATGAGTGCCCGAACCAGGGGAGGAGGGCCGCGATGGGCGTCGATATCGCGCGCGTGAAGGCGCTCATCGCGAAGTTGGAGGCTGTGACCTCCGCCCCCCACTTCCACAGGACGGCCTTCCGGACGCCGCGCAAGACCTTGGCGACGCTGGACGAGGTGGGCCACGACATCAACCTGATGTTCGACCCGGACCTGCGCGACTTCTTCTGCGAGCAGGTGCCGGCGGCTTTCAGCCCCGTTCCGGGCGGCTGGGGGCGGATGGGCGCGACGCGGTGCGACCTCGCGATCGTCGACGAGGCGACCCTGATGTCGGCCCTGACGGCGGCCCACCGGCTCGCCGCGCCGAAGCCGCGCACGCCCCGCCGACCGTGACGGTCCCGACCCCCAAGGTCGGGCCGGGATCCGTCCGCCGGCCAGACCTCATGCCGGGATCCGTCCGTCGGGCGTGTAGCGGTCGACGGCCCGGGGGAGCTCGCGGGACAGCCGGGAGAGCAGCTCATCGCGGGACAGTCCCGTCCGCTGGGTGAGAGCCGTTAGGACGTCGGGTCCGATCGCCTGTTCCAGGTGGTGCGGCGCGATTTCCTGGTTCGGTCCCGTCTTGACCCAGGACTGGGCGGCCGTCCCGTGACCGGCCTGCTGGAAGCGGTCCAGCATCTCGCCGAGGCCGCTGTGCAGGAACCCGCCGGGAGCCTCGCCGCGCCTGTCGCCCAGCAGGCCGCCGAGGAGACCGCCCAGGCCGGCACTGGAGCCGCTGTTGGAGGCGCTGTTGGAGCCGTCGGCCGGGCCGCCGGGCCCCGCCGGCGCGGTCTGACCGGCGCCGCCCAACAGTTCCGCGAGCTTGTCGCGGTTCTGGTAGCCTGCCAGGGCGAGGAGGCCCAGGAGCGCCGTCATCGAAGGGTAGCCATCACTCATGGTTTGTCTCCCGCTGCGGGCAGCGGGCCCGCGCCCGTTCGCCACGCGACGCCAACCAACGCGCACGGACCCGGTTGCGATGCGGGCGGCCCCGCCGAGGCCGGCGCGGCCGCATCGCGAACCGCTCTAGCCCGCCGCGGCACCGACGGGGTTGTCGACGCCGATCGGGTAGGTGCCGTGCCCCGCCCGCACGCGGCCGTCCTCGAAGACGAGCACCTCGCTGACGCTCACACCCTTCTGATTGCGATACTGGATCACCAGCGTGTCGATGCCCGCGAAGACCTGCTCCACCGCGAAGTGGAGGTCCGGGATCCGCCGCAGGGCCTCCGTCCAGTAGGCGCGCAGCGCATCCTTGCCCCGCACCGTTCCGCCCGAAGCGGGAACGATCCGCGCGGCGCCCGGCGAGGTGAACACGGCGTCGTCGTGGAAATGGGCCAGCACCCGCTCGACATCGTGCGCGTTCCAGGCGGCGCACCACGCATCGGCGAACGCGTTCCAGTCCAACGGGCGCGGCATCCCGGAGATCCCCTTACAAGTGCCGGACTCGGGCACAGCGGCACCGCGTGACGGGCCGACGGGAGGCTACCGCACGCTCGCGGCGATGGGCAGGCCGGCGGGCCAGGTCCCAAGATAGGGCCGGCCGAGGAGCTGCATGCCCTCGGCGCCGGCGAACCCGGCCGGAGGTCGGCTCAGCGCCACCCGAGCGCGGGGGCCACGTGCGAGAGCAGGCTCTCGATGAGGTGGGCGTTGTAGGCGACGCCCAGCTGGTTCGGGACCGTCAGCAGCAGGGTGTCGGCCTCCGCGATCGCCGCGTCGGCGCGCAGCTCATCGACCAGCCGGTCCGGCTCCGCGGCGTAGGAGCGGCCGAACACCGCGCGCATGTTGTCGATGATGCCGACCTGGTCGCTGCTCGTGCCGCGCCCGAAATAGGCGCGGTCGAGGTCGCTCACGAGCGCGAAGATCGAGCGCGAGACCGAGACCCGCGGCGTGCGGGCGTGCCCCGCATCCTGCCACGCCTGCCGGTAGCGGCGGATCTGCCTGGCCTGCTGGACGTGGAACGGCTCGCCGGTCTCGTCCGCCTTCAGGGTCGAGCTCTGCAGGTTCATGCCTTGCTGCGCCGCCCAGATCGCGGTCGCGTCGGAGGCCGATCCCCACCAGATGCGGTCCCGCAACCCCTCGGAATGCGGCTCCAGGCGCAGGAGTCCCGGCGGGTTGGCGAACATCGGCCGCGGGTTGGGCTCGGCGAACCCCGTTCCCTTCAGGAGGTCGAGGAAGACCTCGGTGTGCCGGCGCCCCATATCGGCGTCCGTCTCGCCCTCGGCCGGGGCGAAGCCGAAGTGCCGCCAGCCGTCGATGACCTGCTCGGGCGAGCCGCGGCTGAGCCCGAGCTGCAGGCGTCCGCCCGCGATGAGGTCCGCCGCGCCGGCATTCTCGACCATGGAGAACGGGTTCTCGTAGCGCATGTCGATGACGCCGGTGCCGATCTCGATGCGCTTCGTCCGGGCGCCGACTGCCGCCAGCAGCGGGAAGGGCGAGGCGAGCTGGCGCGCGAAATGGTGGACCCGGAAATAGGCGCCGTCCGCCCCGAGCTCCTCCGCGGCGACCGCGAGGTCGATCGACTGGAGGAGTGTGTCGGCCGCACTGCGCGTCGCCGACCCGCCGGTCGGCGACCAGTGCCCGAAGGACAGGAACCCGATCGTCTTCATTTGCAGAACCTCCGCCCGCCTGCCGGGACCGGCGATAGCCGCCGGAATCCGGCCGGGCAACGATCCCGCGCCGCGGTGCTGACCCGCGCGGCTGGCCGCGCGCCCGGCGATCCGGCAGACTCGGTCCCGGTGACCGGGCTCGGTGACCGGTCCCGGTGATCCGGCGGGCCGGCACGAAAGTGGCAGGGGCACCGGCGGGCCCGTCCTGGGGACCGGCGCTCGGGGAGGCGTAGCGATGGATCGCGTGTCCGCCATCACGGCCGCCGTGCGCGCGCAGCGCGCCCGGGTCGAGGCCCTGTTCGCGGAGCTGGCCCGGTGCGGCCGGACGGAGCCCGGGTTTACCCGGCCCTCCTACAGCCCGGAGGAGACCGCGGCGCACGCGGCGGTGGCGCGCTGCGCCTCCGATCTCGGCCTCGCGATCGCCCGGGACGCCGCCGCCAACACCGCCATGACGCTGCCGGGGCGGGACCGAACCCTGCCTCCGATCCTGATCGGCTCCCACCTCGACACCGTGGCCCAGGGCGGCAACTTCGACGGTGCCGCCGGCGTGGTGGCCGGGCTCGCCGCCGTCGCGGCCATCCGCCAACTCGGCCTGGAGCCGGAGCGGGACATCTCCGTCCTGGGCATCCGCGCCGAGGAGAGCGTCTGGTTCCAGGTCTCGTATATCGGGAGCCGCGCGGCGCTCGGAGCCCTGCCGGACGGGGCGCTCGACGCGGCCCGGATCGACACGGGCCTCAGCCTCGCCGACCACATCGCCCGGGAGGGTGGCGACCCGGACGCGCTCGCCCGCGGCCCGGCGGCCTTCGACGCAGCCGCGATCCACGCTTTCCTGGAGGTGCATATCGAGCAGGCGCCGAGCCTCGAGGAGGCCGGGATCCCGGTCGGGCTTTGCACCGGGATCCCCGGCAACGTCCGCTATCCCGACGTCCGCATCGCCGGCCGCTACGACCATGTCGGGACGCCGCGCCGCTTCCGGCGCGACGCGGCCATGGCCGGGGCCGAGATCGCCCTGGCGCTGGACCGGGTCTGGGCGGAGCGCGAGGCGGCCGGGTGCGCGATGGCCGTCACCTTCGGCCGGTTCCACACCGACGCCGCGGCGCACGGCCTGACCACGGTCCCGGGCGAGTTCCGGTTCAGCCTCGACATGCGGGCCTACGCGGCCGCGGTGCTGGCGGAACTGGAGGCGGCGTTCCTGGCAGCGGTGGCGGAGGTGTCCGACCGCCGCGGCGTGACGGTGACGCTGGGTCCGCGCGCCGAGGCGGGCGTCGGCGCCGTCGCGCCGCGGATCCGTGACGGGTTCGCGGCGGCCGCGGACGCCCTCGGCATCGCGACGCGGCCCCTCGGCAGCCCGGCCTCCCACGACGCCGCCGCCTTCGCGAAGGCCGGCGTGCCGATGGCGATGCTGCTCGTGCGCAACGCCAACGGCAGCCACAATCCCCGCGAGGCCATGGTGATCGACGACCTGCTCGACGCCGTGGCGATCCTCACCGCGTGGCTCGTGGCGGAGACCTGCGGCGGCTGACGGGCGCCCGGTCAGGCGGCGAAGCGCGCGAGGCGGCCGACGGGTTCGCCCAGCACCGCGTCGTCGCGCATGACGGGGATCCCGCGCACGATCGTGGCGACCGGCCAGCCGGTGACCGTCAGTCCCGCGAACGGCGTCCAGCCGCAGGGCGAGACGATCCAGGAATCCTCGATCCTGCGGCGGGCCTTCAGGTCCACCAGGGTGAAGTCCGCGTCGTAGCCGGCCGCGATGCGGCCCTTGCCGAGGAGCCCGTAGACGCGGGCCGGCCCGGCCGCCATCAGGTCGACGAGGCGGGCGAGGGACAATCGCCCCGCAACGACGTGGTCGAGCATCACCGGCACCAGGGTCTGGACCCCGGTGAGGCCGGCCGGGCAGTCCGGCCAGGGCTGCGCCTTGGCCGCCCGCGCGTGGGGCGCGTGGTCGCTGCCGACCGTGTCGACGGTGCCGTCGTGCAGGGCCGCCCAGGCGGCCGTCCGGTGGCGCGCATCGCGGATCGGCGGGTTCATCACGCCGAGGCCGCCGAGCGTGTCGTAGCACTCGGGTGCCACCTGGGTGAGATGGTTGACCAGCACTTCGACGGTGGCGAGGTCGCGGAAGTCGCGCAGGTAGGCGAGTTCCTCGGCGGTCGAGACGTGCAGGATGTGGGTCGCCCGGCCGGTCCTGCGGGCGAGGGCCATGAGGCGCCGCGTGCCCAGGAAGGCGCATTCCGCGTCGCGCCACTCCATGTGAGTCCGGTAGGGCTGGCCCCGGCTGAACAGCGGCCTGCGCGCCTGGAGCCGGTACTCGTCCTCGCTGTGGAAGGCCATGCGCCGGTGGCCGGCGCGCATCGCCCGCTCGAGATGCGCGTCGTCCTCGATCATCAGCGCCGCCGTGGAGCTGCCGGCGAAGACTTTGACGGCGCAGACCCCCGCCTCGCGCTCCAGGGCGGCGAGCGCGTCGATGTTGGTCTTGGTGCCGGCCACGTAGAGGCCGATGTCGCACCAGCTGCGGCCCGCGACGTAGTCGCGCTTCCAGGCGAGGCGCCCGGCGTCGGCGATCGGCGGGACGGTGTTGGGCATGTCAAAAAGGGTTGCGATGCCGCCGAGGATCGCGGCCCGCGTGCCGGTCTCGATCGTTTCCACCGCCGGGTCGCCGGGATCGCGCAGGTGAACGTGACTGTCGATCAGGCCGGGCAGGACGTGCAGGCCCGCGGCGTCGATCACCGCCTCCGCCGTCGCTCCAGCCGGGACCCCGAGGGCCGCGATGCGCCCGTCGCGGATCCCGACATCCGCCGTCTCGGTGCCCCACGGCGTCACGCAGGTACCGCCGCGGATCAGGAGGTCGTACTGCATCGCCGGTTCCTTCTCACGGGGCGGCCCGGAGCAGCACGGCCCCGAGGGCCGCGGCGGCCGCCTGCTGGCAGGGCTCGATGACGGGGCACCCGATCGCGGCCTCCGCGGCGGCCCGGTGGCGCGCCATGCCGGCGCAGCCGAGCACGACCACGTCGGCGCCGTCGCGCTCGACCAGGGTCCGACCGGCCGCGATCAGGCGCGGGCCCATCGCGGCGTCCGCCGTCTCGGAGGCCCGCGCCTCCACCGGCCGGCTCCCGGCATAGCGATCCCCGAGGCCCATCTGGCGCACCGTGCGGCGCTGGCGCCGGACGCTGCCCTCGGACAGGGCCACGATGCCGAAGCGCTCCCCGAGCGTCAGGGCCCGCAGGATCCCCCACTCGGCTATGCCCATCACCGGGCGACCGCTCGCCGCCTCCCGGACCGCGTGCAGGCCCGGATCGCTGAAGCAGGCGATCACGAAGGCGTCGGACGGATCGTCCGCCACGCACCGGACGAGCGGCATCACCACCGAATCCGCGTCCCGCTGGGTCGCGATGCTCTCCGGGCCCTCCGGCAGGTCGGTCACCGCGAGGATGGGGCCGCCCGGCAGCCGCAGCGGCGCCAGGGCGGCGTCGATGGCGGCCGTCACCGCCCGGGACGCGTTCGGGTTGATGATCAGGATGCGCGCGGGCTCGGTGGTGTCGCGAGGCCGCATGGCGCCTTCCCTCTGAATACCGGTCGATCGGGATCGACCGCGATGCCGCGACGTCGACCGACCCATCGTGACCGCGGAAGACCTCAAGCGAAACCCGGGCCGCATGGCCGCCGATCCGATCGGGAGGCACCGTTCTTGCCCGCCCGCTTACGCAAGGGAGAGGTTATCGATGCAGGACGAAGCTCCGGACGCCACCGCCGAAATCACGCTGGTGAAGGGGGCCCGGTGGGTCGTCGCCTGGGATCCGGACAGCGGCGGTCACGTCTACCGCACCGGCGCGGACGTCGCCTTCGCGGACGGCGCCCTCATCCATGTCGGGCCGGGCTACGCGGGTCCCGAGCCGGCCCGGACCGTCGACGCCTCCGGCTGCATGATCATGCCCGGGCTCGTCGACATCCACACGCACCTGTTCTCGGAGCCGATGAACAAGGGGATGTGGGACGAGGTCGGCAGCCAGCGGCTCTACAACACCTCGCTCTACGAGTACCTGCCGATCCTGCGGCCCGACGCTGAGGGGACGCGGGCCGCCTACGGGGTCGCGCTCGCGGAGCTCGCCCTGTCGGGCGTCACCACCGTCTGCGACCTCGCTCTGCCGAGCGCGGGCTGGCTGGATCTCCTCGGCGCCTCGGGCCTGCGGGTCTGCATCGCCCCGATGTTCCGATCCGGGCGCTGGCTCACCCGCAACGGCCACAGCGTGGACTACGAGTGGGACGCGGCGGCGGGCCAGCGCGGCCTGGAGCAGGCCCTCGCCGAGATCGCGGCGGCGGAGGGGCACCCTAGCGGGCGCCTCTCCGGCATGCTCTGCCCGGCGCAGGTCGACACCTGCACGGCGGAGCTGCTGCGGGACGCCCATTCCGAGGCGGTCGCGCGCGACCTGCGCTTCCACACCCACGCGGCGCAGTCCCTGTCGGAATTCCACGAGATCACCCGCCGCACCGGGATGACGCCGATCGAGTGGCTCGACGATCTCGGCGTGCTCACCGAGCGGACCATCGTGGGCCACGGGATCTTCCTCGATGACCATCCCTGGACCCACTGGCACAGCCGGGGCTCGGACCTGCGCCGCCTGGCCGAGCGCGGCGCCACGGTCGCCCACTGCCCGACGGTCTTCGCCCGGCGCGGCATCGCGCTCCACCATTTCGGGCGCTACCTCCAGGCCGGAGTCAACATGGGGATCGGCACCGACGTCTACCCGCACAACATGCTCGACGAGATGCGCCTCGTCTCGTACCTCGCCCGGGTCGTCGCCGAGAATCCCCGCGACACCCGCGCGGCGGACGTGTTCCACGCCGCCACGGTGGGCGGCGCCAGGGCGCTAGGGCGCGAGGACATCGGCCGGCTCGAACCGGGCTGCAAGGCCGACTTCGTGCTCGTGGACTGCGGGCATCCGGCCATGCGCCCGTGCCGCGATCCCGTGCAGTCGCTGATCTACTCGGCCGGCGACCGCGCGGTTCGGCAGGTCTTCGTCGGCGGCCGCGAGATCGTCCGCGACGGGCGCGCCCTGACGATCGACTACGCCGCCGCCGCGGCCGCGCTGGAGGAGGCGCAGGGCCGCGCGCTCGCGCAGGTCCGGCAGCTCGACTGGGCCGGGCGCGGCCCCGACGCCATCGCGCCGCCGACCTTCCCGAGGCTGTGAGGCCCCGGAACTCGCCCCCTCAGGCGGGCCGGACGTTCCAGAACGTCGGGAACCCGTCGAGGATCCCGGTGAGGCGGGAGCGGTAGGCGGTCGGCTGCAGGTACTGGCCCAGCGGGTAGTAGGGCACGTCCTGCATCGCCTGGAGCTGGATGTCCCGGCACAGGGCGGCACGCGCCGCCTCGTCCGGGGCGGTGAGCCACGCGTCGCGCAGGGACTCGATCCGCGGGGTCGTGGCCCAGCCGGCGTAGCCGCTCTCGCCGGTGCCGCGCAGGGCGATGTAGCCCGCGGGGTTCAGCCAATCCATGCCGGACCAGTTGGTGACGAAGGCGCTCCAGCCGCCCTCCGAGACCGGCCCCTTTCGGTTGCGCCGCTGCAGCATCGCGTTGAACTCGACCGCGTAGACCTCCACCGTCATGCCGACCCGCTGCAGCAGGTCGGCCGCGACCTGGCCGAGCGCCAGCAGCGGCGCCGAGTTCGACGGCACCATCAGCAGCACGGTCTCGCCGCCGTAGCCGGCCGCCTTGAGATCGGCGCGCACCCGCGCCGGATCGCGCGGATCCGTGAGCGGCTGCAACCCGTCCGTCGAGGCCATCGGCGTGCCCGGGCAGAAGAAGCCGAGGGGCACGTGGAACAGGCCGGGATCCTCGACGCCGACGACCCCCTGCATGCACGCGGTCTGGTCGATCCCGCCCCAGAGAGCCCGCCGGATCGCCGGGTTGTTGAAGGGCGGCTGCAGGTGGTTGACCCGCAGCATGGTCACGAAGCCGGTCGGGTCGAGGACGCGGGTGCTCACGCCCTTGGCCGCCTGCAGGAGCGCGATCTGGTCGTGCGAGGCGTATTCCTGCCAGTCCGCCTCGCCGGCGATCAGCGCGGAGGTCGCCGTGGAGGTGTCGCCGATGACGCGCCACTCGACCCGGTCGAAATGGACGACCTTCGGACCCGAGGTCCAGGTCAGCGGGCCGTCCGGGCGCGGCACGTAGTCCTCGAAGCGGGTGTAGACGACGCGGTCGCCGGGCACCCGCTCGTCGGGCTTGAAGCGGAACGGTCCCGAGCCGATGAGCTCCGGCACCTGCTGGAACGGGTCGATGGCGGCGAGGCGCTCCGGCATCATGGCGCAGACCGGGACGGACGCCTTGCCCAGCGCGATTGGCAGCAGCGGGAACGGGTGTTTCAGGCGGAACCGGATCGTCCGGTCGTCGGGCGCGGAGAGTTCGTCGGTCGCCTCCATGAGGGAGCCGCCGAACGGGTCGCGCTTCGCCCAGCGCCGCAGCGACGCGACGCAGTCGCGGGCCAGCACCGGCGTCCCGTCGTGGAAGCGCAGGCCCGCCCGCAGGATCAAGTCCCAGCGGCGCCCGTCCGCCTCGACCCGATGGCCCTCGACCATCTGCGGCGTGGCGCGATAGGCCGCGTCCATGCCGTAGAGCGTGTCGAAGACCATGTAGCCGTGGTTGCGGGTGATGTACGCGAAGGTCGTCACGGGATCGAGGGTGACGAGATCCTGCTGCGGGATGAAGCGCAGGGTCCGGGCCGCCTCCGCGCGGACGAGGGCCGGCGCCGCGACGGCGCCGGCGACGAGGGCGCCGGCTCCCTGCAACAGCGTGCGTCGCTTCATCCGAGACCTCCCGCTCCGCTCCGGCACCACGCACCGGTGGGCCGGGTCCCCGCGGGAAGCCCGGCCCGGCATCGCTTGCAGGAATGGGGCCGGCTCCCGCTCGGCGTCGCCGACCAGTCCGCGACCGCGGGAGCGGTACGGCGGCCCGTCAGTTCAAGCTCCGCTTGTGAAAGCAACGCCTCACCGCACCGACAGGGTGCGCGGCAGGTCGGACAGGGGCTCGACCCCGTCTGCGGTGACGATGACGGTCTCCGAGGCGCCGACCGTCCAGGCGCCGTAGCGGCGCAGGGTGGCCGGTAGGTGGAAGACCATGCCGGGTTCGATCGGCCGGTCCTGTCCGGTGAACAGCGAGAGCAGGGCACCCTCTCCCCAGTCCGGCGCGAAGGCGACGCCCATCGAGTAGCCGATCCGCTTGCGGAAGGCCGGGCCGTAGCCCGCCGCGTCGATCACGGCCTGCGCCGCCGCGTGCGGGGCGGCGCAGGGATGGCCGGGGCGGATCGCGCCGAGCGCCGCGTCGAGGGCGCGCAGGGCGCAGTCCATCATCCGCTGCGCCTCGGCCGGCGGCGGGCCGATCCAGACGCTGCGCATCAGCGCCGCGTGGTAGCGGGCGTGGCTGCCGGCGAGCTCAAGGAAGACCGCGTCGCTCGGCTCCAGCCGGCGGCGCCGCCACGTCATGTGCGGCAGACCGCTGCGCGGTCCCGACGCGACCAGCGGCTCCATCGCCATGGCCTCGGATCCGGCGGCCGTTGCGGCCGCCAGCATGGCGGCGGCGACGGCGTTCTCGTCGGTGCCGGCCGCGCAGGCGTCGAGCCCCGCGGCGAGACCGGCCTGCGCGTACCGGGCGGCGGCCCGGATCGCCGCCAGTTCGGCCGCCGACTTCACCGCCCGCAGGGGGGCGAGGAGGCCGGATCCGTCGGGCAGCGGGCCGCTTCCGAGGGCGGCGTCGATCCGCGCCGCGAGCGCCGGCGCGACGAACCAGCCGTCCCGCTCCAGGGCCGGCCGGGCGACCCCGCGCCCGCGCACGAGGGCCGCCAGGGCCGCGGCCGGGTCGGCGCCGTCCGGGTAGGCCCGGATGTCGTCGAGCCACGTGTTGGCGGCCGCGCCCGGTAGTTCGAGCTGCCGGACCAGGAGGGCCGGGTCGCCGTCCACGGGCACGAGGAGTGCCTGGAAGGCGAAGTAGCCCGCCGTCTGGCGGCCGGTCAGCCAGTAGATCGTCTCCGGGCCGGTCACCACGAGGGCGTCGTGGCCGGCACCCGCGATGGCGGCCCGGGCCGCCGCCTGCCGGGCGGCGAACTCCGCCTCCGGGAAGGCCGCCTCGCGGCCGCGCAGCTCCGTGAACTCGTGCATCGCGCCGCCCTCGTCCCAGACTTCGCTCAGACTTCGCTCAGACTTCGCTCAGACTTCGCTCAGGCGCTGGATGATGCCCTGCTTGAAATTCTCGAGATGGGCCGCGATCGCGTCCGCCGCCGCCGCCGCGTCCTTGGCCCGCAGGGCGGCGACCACCGCGAGGTGCTCGCGATGGACCGCCTCGAACCGCTCGGGCATCCGGCTTAGGTTGAACATCTGCGTCTTGAGCCGCAGGTCCTTGATCGTCTTGGCGAGGGTCGCGTTCTGGCTGTGCTCCGCGATCAGGTCGTGGAAGCGCCGGTCGACCTCCCAGTTGCCCGGCGCGTCCGGGTCGCCCGCCGCCAAGAGTGCCTCCATCTGACGCTGCAGGTCCGCCAGCACCGCGTCGGCGATGCGGCCGGTGGCCAGCGCGACGCTCTCCCGCTCCAGCAGGCGGCGGACATGCAGGATCTCGATCAGCTCGCGCAGGGAGAATTCCTTGACCACGAGCATCCCGCCGGGTTGCCGCTCGATCAACCCCTCGGTCTCCAGCCGCGACATCGCCTCGCGGGTCGGGGTCCTGGAGATGTCGAGCATCTCGGCGAGGCGGCGCTCGTGCAGCACGGTGCCGGCCGGAAGGTCGCGGCTGACGAGCATGTCGAGCAGGCGGTCGTAGGCCATCTGGCCGAGGCTCTGCTCGCGCCGTGCACTGAGCGCCGTCGTGTACGACGCGGCGTCGAGGGTCTTCATGGTGTCCTCCCGGAGCGGCCGGCTCAGCCGCTCCCCATTCTTGTTCTCGCGCGTCCGCCGTGCCCGCTCACATGGCGGGCGTGCGGATCGGCTCCTTCGGGGCCGGATCATAGCCGATCAGCGGGGTAACGAGCTTGGCGTAGGTACCGTCCGCGACCATCTCGCCGAGCGCCTTGTTGACGGCGGCGTGCAGGTTCGGCTTGCCCTTCTTGATGGCGAAGCCCTTCTGGACCGTGCTCAGCGGGGTCTCGATCATCACCAGGGGCAGCTTGCGCGCCTTGATGGCGTAGTTGCCGGCCACCGCGTCGTTGATCACCGCGTCGATGTTGCCGCCGACGAGGTCCTGCATGGCGTCCGCGGCCGTCTTGTAGCTCTTCAGGGTGGCGCCGTTCTCCTCGGCGAGCTTGCCGAAGGTCGAGGCCGAGAGGGCGCCGACGTTGCGGCCCTTGAGATCCGCCGGCCCCTTGATGCCGGTATCCTTGCGGGTGACGATCCGCGCGCCGGATTCGAGCCACCCGTCCGCGAAGGCGACCTGCTTCTGCCGGGCGGGGGTGATGTCCATCGACTCGCTGGTGATGTCGTACTGGTCGGCCATCAGGCCCACCAGCAGGGCGTCGAACTTGATGTTGACCGGGCTGTACTCGAGCCCGAGCCGGCGGCAGACCTCGCGCATGACCCGGACCTCCAGCCCGTCGAGCTCGCCGCTCGGCGTGCGCATGCTGAAGGGCGCGAAGGTGCTGTCCGTCGCCACGATCAGCTTGCCGGGCTCGATCAGCTCCAGCTTGCCCTCGGCCGCGCGGGTCGCGGGGGCGGCGAGGATCCCTGCGCCGAGGCTGGCGCAGAGGGCGGCGAGGGCGAGGACGTGGCGGCGGTTCATGGTGATCTCCGGTCTCGGGACGGGGCGGGAAGGATCGGCCGCGGCCCGTCCCGCGGCGGGGGGCTCAGGACAGGCGGGCGTAGCGCCGCTCGAAATAGGCCGAGAGCTGCGACAGGATCGACGTGAGGCCGAGGTAGATCAGCGCCGCCGCGATGTAGAAATCGAACGGCCGGAAGGTCGTGGCGATCATGAGCTGCGCGTAGAGCGTCAGCTCCACCACCGTGATCGTCGACAGCAGCGAGGTATTCTTCACCGCCGAGATCGCCTCGTTGGTCAGCGACGGCAGGATCATGCGGAAGACCTGCGGCAGGACGATGCGCACCATCATGATCCGCGGGTTCATGCCGAGCGCCAGCGCCGACTCGACCTGACCCCGGGGGATCGCCGCGAGGCCGGCCCGGATCGTCTCGGCCACGTAGGCGCCGCTGCTGACACCCAGCGCGATGATGCCGGCGGTCACGGGCGAGAGCTTCACCCCGACCTGCGGCATGCCGAAATACACGATGAAGACCTGCACGAGGGTCGGCGTGCCGCGGATGAACCAGACGTAGAAGCTCGCCAGCGCCCGGAAGGGCGCGAAGGACGAGCGCTTGCCCAGCGCCCCGAGCAGGCCGCAGGCCCAGCTCACCAGGATGCTCGCCACCGTGACGCCGAGCACCACTAGGGTCGCCGAGAGGAAGCCGGGGCCGTAGGTGACGACCTCGTCCGAGAGGGTGAGCCACCACTCCTGCAACGCCGCGACGCTCATCGCTGTCCCTTCTCCCCGGTGATGGGCCGGCGGCTCACGCCGTCTGTCCCGGCGCGGCGGGCTGGTGCAGGACGCGCCGGAGGAACTGGCGCAGCCGCTCGCTCCGGGGCGCGCCGATGATGGCGTCGGGCGGCCCGTCCTCGGCGATCACGCCGCCGTCGAAGAACAGGGTGCGGGTGCCGACATCCCGGGCGAAGGCCATCTCGTGGGTGACGAGCAGCATCGTCATCCCGTCCGCCGCGAGGGAGCCCATCAGCGCCAGCACCTCGCCGACCAGCTCCGGATCGAGGGCCGAGGTCACCTCGTCGAACAGCATCACCTTGGGCGCCATCGCCAGGGCGCGCACGATCGCCACGCGCTGCTGCTGCCCGCCCGAGAGCTTCGACGGGTAGGCGTGCCGCTTCTCGTAGAGGCCGATGCGCTGGAGCAGCGCCTCCGCCTCCGCGACGGCCTGCCGGCGCGGCATCCGACGTACCCGGATCGGCGCCTCGATGACGTTCTCCAGCACGGTCATGTGCGGCCAGAGATTGTAGCTCTGGAAGACCATGCCGATCCGCGCCCGCAACTCGCAGAGCTGCTGCGGCGTCGGCTGGCGGCGGGCGCCCTGCTCGTAGTCGAAGGCGAAGCGCTCGAAATCCATGAAGCCGGAGGTCGGCGTCTCCATGAGGTTCAGGCAGCGCAGGAACGTGCTCTTGCCCGAGCCGCTCGCACCGATGATCGACACGACCTCGCCCTCTCGGATGTCGAGGGAGATGCCCTTCAGGACCTCGTTGGTGCCGTAGCTCTTGTGCAGCTTCCTGATCTTCAGGAGCGGGGGCGCGGCCGTCTCGGTCTGAGCCATCGTTAAACCTGATGTTTTGCAGCCGCTTCGCGGATCGATGCTTAGATCCGCACGCAGATCGCATTATGTTGCTGTTTTATCGTTCATAAAATCTCTCAATATAGAGATTTAATTTTCCATCCGCCGACGTTTTACATTGCCAAATCGGATGGGATGCCTTAGCAGAACCGGTATACCGCCGGCATTCAAGCGGTATTTTTGAGCATGGCTGCCTCCGACATGGTCATCGAACTTCCGGATCCCGGTATTCCCTTCGCGACTGCGCCGGGCGCGTGCCTCATTGTTCAGCCGATGGACCGGGTCGGACCCGCGCGGCAGCCGGCATGACCCGGCTCGCGATCGATCCGGATCTCTGCGCGGGCCTGTTCGCCGAGCTCCTGAGCTTCAGCGAGGACGCGCCGGGCGTGACGCGGGCGGCCTACGGCGTCGGCGAGGAGCGCGCCCACGCCCTGATGCGAGCCACCGGGCTGGCACTCGGGCTCGCCGCCGAGACCGACGCGGCCGGCAACCTGTTCCTGACGATGGCGGGCCGCGACCCGGCACTGGCGCCCTGGATGGTCGGCTCTCACGTCGACACGGTGCCCCACGGGGGCAATTTCGACGGGGCGGCGGGCGTGATCGGCGGCCTCGCGGCCGTGGAGGCCCTGCGCCGGGCTGGGATCGTGCCGGCGCGTCCCGTGACGGTGGCGGTGTTCCGGGCCGAGGAGAGCGTGTGGTTCCCGGCCTCCTACGTCGGCAGCCGGGCCGCGCTCGGCCTGCTGCCGCCGGAGGTGCTCGACCTGCCCCGCGCCGATACCGGCCGGAGCCTGCGCGACCACATGGCCGAACTCGGCCTGCGGCCGGGGGCGGTGGCGCGGGGCGAGCGGCTCCTCGATCCGGCGCGGATCCACGGCTTCGTCGAGATGCACATCGAGCAGGGCCCGGCGCTGGAGGCGGCCGGGCTCCCCGTGGGCTTCGTCACGGCGATCAGCGGCAGCTTCCGCTACCGCAAGGCGGCCTGCTTCGGCCGCTACGGCCATTCCGGCGCCGTGGCGCGGGGCGACCGCAGCGACGCCGTCTTCGCCCTCGCCGACCTGATCACCGGCCTGGACGCGCTCTGGGGCAGGCTGGAGGCGGAGGGCTGCCCGGCCACGATCACGCTGGGCGAGGTCGCCACCGACCCGGTTCAGCACGCCTTCGCCAAGATCCCCGGCGAAGTCCGCTTCTGCCTCGACGTGCGCAGCACCGAGCCGGCCGTTCTCGACCGGGTCGAGGCGGCGCTCGCCGAGCATATCGCCGCCATCGAGGCCGTCCGCTCGGTACGCTTCGTGCTGGGCGAGCGGACCGGCAGCACGCCGGCGCGGATGAGCGCCGCGCTGGTCGAGGCCCTGTCCGGCCACGCGCGCCGGCTCGGGACGCCGTTCCGCACGATGGCGAGCGGGGCGGGGCACGACACCGCGACGCTGGCCGGCCAGGGCGTGCCGAGCACGATGATCTTCATCCGCAACCAGAACGGCAGCCACAACCCGGACGAGGCGATGCGGATCGCGGATCTGTGCGCCGCCGCCACCCTGGTGGCCCACCTGGTCGCCGAAGCCTGACCCCGCGCGAGAGAAGGGATGCACCGATGATCGTCGATCTGAACTGCGACATGGGCGAGGGCTTCGGCGTCTACCGTCTGGGCGACGACGCCGAGATGCTGACCGTGGCGACCTCGGCCAACATCGCCTGCGGCTTCCACGCAGGCGACCCGCTGGTGATGCACGAGACCCTGAGCCGCGCCGCCGCGAACGGCGTGCAAGCGGGCGCCCACCCGAGCTTCCTCGACCTCTGGGGCTTCGGCCGGCGGCCGATCCACGGCGAGCGCCCCGCCGACATCGAGAAGGCGGTGCTCTACCAGGTCGGCGCGCTGCTGGCGCTGGCGCAGGATGCCGGCTGCCCGGTGCGCCACGTGAAGACCCACGGGGCCATGGGCAACATGGCCAACGAGGATGCCGACCTCGCTCTGGCGGTGGCCCGGGCGATCCGCACCCTCGACCGCGACCTGATCTTCGTGGTGATGCCCGGCCTGGAGACCGAGCGGGCCGGCGAGAAGCTTGGGCTGCCGATCGCGCGCGAGATCTACGCCGACCGCGCCTACGCGGATGACGGCACCCTGGTCTCGCGCAAGCTCCCCGGCGCCGTGCTGCACGATCCCGATTCCGTCTCGGAGCGCGTGGCGCGGATGCTGGAGGACGGGGCGATCACCTGCCTGTCCGGGCGGCGCATCCCGACGCGGATCGACACGGTCTGCGTCCACGGCGACACGCCCGGCGCGGTCGCCATGGCGCGCCGCCTGCGCGACGACTGCGCCGCCAAGGGGATCGCCCTGCGCCCGATGGCCGAGGTGCTCGGTGTCTGAGCCCGGCTACCGCCTCCTCGATAGCGGCGACCGGGCGCTCACGGTGGAGCTCGGCCGCGCGGTCGATCCCGCGATCAACGCGCGGGTCATCGCCCTCGACGCGGCGCTCCGTGGCGCCGGGCGCCCGGGCCTCTTGGAGACCGTGCCGACCTACCGCTCGCTCCTCGTCCTCTACGATCCGGACCTGCTGCCCCGGGCCGACCTCGCCGCGCTGATCGCCGCGCACTGGCCGCCGCCGGACGGGGCGGCGGGCTCGCTGCGCCGCTGGCGGGTGCCGGTCCATTACGGCGGCGCGCACGGCGCCGACCTCGACGACCTCGCCGCCGGGGCCGGGCTCAGCCCGGAGGCGGTGATCGCCCTTCATTCCGGCCGCGACTACCGCGTCTACATGATCGGCTTCGCCCCCGGCTTCGCCTATCTGGGCGGCCTCGATCCCCGGCTCTACGCGAGCCGGCGCACCGATCCCCGACCCAGGACCCCGGCGGGCAGCGTCTCGATCGGCGGGAACCAGACCGGCGTCTCGCCGCCCCTGGAGCTGCCGAGCGGCTGGCAGCTCATCGGCCGCACGCCCGCGCGCTCCTACGATCCGGGCCGGGCCGAGCCGTTCCTGTTCGCGGCCGGCGACCTGATCCGGTTCGAGCCGATCGACCGCGCCGCGTTCGACGGCCTCAGCGAGGCCGCCCGCGCCGGCGAGACCGTCGCGACCCTGGAGCGGATCGATGCCTGAGGGCCTGCGCGTCATCGCCCCCGGCGTGGCCTCGACCCTGCAGGATGCCGGGCGGCCGGGCTACCTGCGCTACGGCATCTCGGGGTCCGGCGCGATGGATCCCGACCTGCTGGCCCTGGCCAACGGCCTCGTCGGCAACCCGCTCGACGCCGCGGTGATCGAGATGGCGATGGTCGGTCCGACCCTCGCCTGCGAGACGGATATCTGCCGCGTCGCCCTCGCCGGCGCGCCCTTCGCGATGAGCCTGAACGGCCGCGCCCTCGACCCGTTCACGGCCCACGACCTGCGGCGGGGCGACCGGCTCGTCCTGGGCGGACCGCGGCAGGGCCTGCGCGCCTGCCTCGCGGTCGCCGGGGGCTTCGCCGTCGCGCCGATGCTCGGCAGCGTGGCGACGCACACCCGCACCCGCCTCGGCGGCCTCGACGGTCATCCCCTGGCCGCGGGCGACCTGCTGCCCCTCGCGGCGCCCGCGCCCCGCGACCGTCCGCTGACCCTGCCGCCGGCCCACCGGCCGACCTTCGGTGGCCCGATCCGGGTGGTGCTCGGGCCGCAGGCCGACGGCTTCACCGAGGACGGCCTGCGGACGTTCCTCTCCGAGCCCTACACCCTCACGGCGCGGGCGGACCGGATGGGCTGCCACCTCGACGGGCCGCCGATCGCCCACGCGGACGGTTTCAACATCGTCTCGGACGGGATCGTGAACGGCTCGATCCAGGTGCCCGGACACGGGCGCCCGCTGATCCTGCTGGCCGACCGCCACACCACCGGCGGCTACCCGAAGATCGCCACCGTGATCTCGGCGGATCTCGGCCGCCTCGCGCAGGTGCGGCCGGGGGAGACGATCCGGTTCGCGGCCGTCGCCGTCGCGGAGGCCCAGGTCATCGCCCGCGCCGCGCGAAGCGCTCTGGCCGCGCGGCTGACGGCGCTGGTGCCGGCCGGCGGCGGCGATCTCGACAGCGCGTTCCTGCTGTCCTGCAACCTCGTCGGCGGCGTCGTCTCGGCGCGTGCCCCCGATCCGGCGCCCTGACGGCGCCGCACCTCCTCCATCCAGCAAGAGACCGTCGATGCTCACGCCGTTCCACCTCGCCTACCACGTCACCGACCTCGACGCGGCGCGCCGCTTCTACGGGGGCGTCCTCGGCTGCCAGGAGGGCCGCAGCACCGAGACCTGGGTCGATTTCGACTTCTTCGGCCATCAGCTGTCGCTGCACCTGGGCGAGCCCTTCGCCACCACCCGGAGCGGGAAGGTCGGCGACCACACGGTGATGATGCCGCATCTGGGCGTGGTGCTGCCGCTCGACGCCTGGGAGGCGCTCGCCGGCCGTGTCGAGGCGGCCGGCATCGCCTTCGACATCCCGCCCGTCGTCCGCTTCGCCGGCGAGCCCGGCGAGCAGCGCACGATGTTCTTCTTCGACCCGAGCGGCAATCCGATCGAGATCAAGGGTTTCCGGGATCTGGCCGGCGTCTTCGCGCACTGAGGCGCGTATCCGCGAAGCCGCCCGTCGCCGGAGCGGCGACGGGCGGCCAGGACGCGACGTCCGTCAGGCGCGGCGGGCGTTCCAGAAGACGAACTGGCCGTCGACCACGTCCCGAAGGTCGCGCCGGAAGGCCGTCCGGTAGAAGTACTGGCCGGTCGGCAGGTACGGCACGTCGCGCATCGCGAGAGTTTGCATCCGGGCCGCGATCGCCTTGCGGGCCGCCTGGTCCGGCGCCTCGATCCAGGCCTCCCGCAGGCTCTCCAGCTCCGGCAGGTCCGGCCAGCCGAAGAAACCCTTCTCGCCGCCGCAGCGCAGGACCTGCTCCACGACCGGGTTGGCCATGTCGAGGCCGGTCCAGGTCGTGGTGAAGATGTTCCAGCCGCCCTGGTCGGGGGGCGCCTTGCTGGCGCGGCGGGTGACCAGCGTGCCCCAGTCGGAGACGACGTACTGCACATTCATCCCGAGGCGCTGGAGCAGGTCGTGCATGATCTCGCCGAGGGCGCCGAGCACGGGGTTCTCGCTCGTCGACATGAGCACGACGCGCTCGCCCTTGTAGCCGGCCGCCACGAGGTCGCGCTTGGCCTTGGCGAGATCGCGCGGCCGGGTGAGCACGTCGAGCCCGGCATCGGTGGCCATCGCGGTCCCCGGCGTGAACAGGCCGACATCCTTGCGCCACAGCTTGGGATCGTCGCCGGCGGCCGCCGCCATGAAGTCTGCCTGGGACAGGGCCTCGAGGACCACGCGCCGGACCGCCGGCTTGTCGAAGGGCGGGTGGAGATGATTCATCACGCCGGTGCCGAGATTGCCGAGCGGCGAGGCGAGCTGCGTGGCGATCTGCGGGTGCGCCTGAAGCGTCGGCACGAGATCGCTGATCGGGTTCTCCCACCAGTCGACCTCGCCGTTCTGGAGGGCGGCGGCCGCGGTGCCGGGATCCGGCATGACCTGCCACTCGACCCGCTCGAAATGGACACGCTTCGGCCCCGCCACCCAGGAGACCGGGCCGTTCTCCCGGGGCCGGTAGTCCGGGTTGCGGTCGTAGACCACGCGGGCGCCGACGAGCCGCTCCTTGGTGTTGAACCGGAACGGCCCGGAGCCGATCAGCTCGGGGATCTGCTGGGCCGGGTCGGTGGCGGCTAGGCGCTCGGGCATGATGACGAGGACCGGCGGACCGAGCTTCGCCAGCGTCTCGAGCATCAGCCCGTAGGGCCGCTTCAACCGGATGACGAAGGTGCGGTCGTCCGACGCCTCCAGGGCGTCCGTGCGCGCCATCAGGGCCTGCCCGAGGCTGTCGCGTTGCGCCCACCGCCGGATCGACGCGACGCAGTCGCGGCCCCGCACCGGCTCGCCGTCGTGGAATCGCAGCCCCTCGCGCAGCCGGAAGGTCCAGCGCCGCCCGTCCTCCTCGACCGTGTGGCCCTCGACCATCTGCGGCTGCGGCGTGAGCTGCGCGTCGAGGCCGTAGAGCTGGTCGAACACCATCAACGCGTGGTTGCGCGTGACGTAGGCCGTGGTCGTCACCGGATCGACGATGGTGAGGTCGGATTGCGGCACGAAGCGCAGGACGCTCGCCCGGCCGCCCTGGGCGAGGGCCGGGCGGGCCGGCAGGAAGGGCGCGGCGGCCGCGGCGGCGGCACCGCCCAGGAAGGTTCGTCGCAGCATGGGGTCACTCCTGGCGTTCCGGGTCAGGCGGACGGGGACGGGAGCGCCGGTCGGCCTTCCGTGCGAGGCCAATTTCTGCGGGCGCAGTCCGCGGGAGCACAACCTGCAAGGGCCGTTCCGCCCCGGCCGGTCACGGGGTGCGGACGGCCTCTTCGGCCCGCCGGCGCAGGGCCGCGCGGTCGATCTTGCCGGTCGAGGCGAGCGGCAGCGCCTCGACGAACCAGACCCGACGCGGGTGCTGGTAGGCCGGCGCGTGTTCGAGCGCGTAATCCTTGAGAGCGGCCTCATCGACGGTGGCGCCGGGCCGGCGGACCACGAAGGCGACCGGCTTGGTGCCCTTGATGGCGTCGTCCACCGGCACCACGCAGGCCTGGAGCACCGCGGGGTGGCGCTCCAGCACCAGCTCGACCTCGCCCGGAAAGATGTTCTCGCCGCCGGAGACGAACATGTCGTCGGTCCGCCCGAGGAAGTAGAAGAACCCGTCCGCGTCGCGGCGGAAGACGTCGCCGGTGTCGTAGAACCCGTCCGCGGTGATCGGGACGGGCACGTCCGGCCGGTTGTGGTAGCCGAGCATGATCGCGGGGCTGCGCATCTGCAGGATCCCGGTCTCCGGGGCGTCCGGTCCGACGAGGCGCACCGCCACCTGGGGATGCGGCACGCCGACCGACGCGACCGGCGTCGGCAGGCCGTCCGGATGGTCGCCGAACACGACCGGGCCGCCCTCGGTGGTCCCGTAGGCGTTGAGGATGCGGGCGTTCGGCAGGAGGGCGCGGATCTGCCGGGCGAGGGTGTCGTTGACCGGCGCCGAGCCCATCCGGACCGTCCGCACGCCGGTGAGGTCGGCTTCCGCGAGGAGATCCGGCTCCCGCAGCATCATGGCGATCATCGGCGGCACGGCGGTGAGCCACGTGCAGCGGTACCGGTCGATCGCCGCGATGTAGGCCCGCGCCTCGAATTGCGGCAGCAGCACCATCGTGGCGCCGGCCGCGCAGACGAGGAGCGCCAGGGCGAGCGCGTTCATGTGGTAGAGCGGCGCCGCCACGAGCAGCCGGTCGTCGCGCAGGTCCGTCTCCGCGGCGCGGGTCCGCGCCACCCAGAGGTGGCTGGCATGGCTCAGCCGCACGCCCTTCGGCCGGCCCGTCGAGCCGGACGTGTAGAGGAACAGGGCCGCCTCGTCGGGCTCGGGCACGACCGGCACGAACGGACCGGGGTCGAGCCAGGCCGCGAAGCCCTCCGGCCCGTCATCGTCGAACCCGGCGATCCGGATATCGGGGCCGAGATGGGCCAGCAGCGCCCGGCGCGGGCCGTCGCAGAGCACGAGCCGCGCCCCGCAATCGGCGAGCACGGCGGCGATCGTGGCCGGCGGGAACTTGTGATTGACCGGGACCGGGACCACGCCGGCGCGCATCGCCCCGAGCAGCGCCGCGATCGTGTCGGGCCGGTTGGCCGCGAGGATCGCGACCCGCGCGCCGCGGGCGATCCCGCCGCGCAGCAGGCCGCGCGCGAAGGCGTCGGCCCGGGCGTCGAGGCCGGCGCGGGTCATCACGGCGGGCTCGCCATCGGGGGCGACGCCGATGATCAGCGGCCTGTCCGGCGGCCCGGACCGGTCGACGAGATCGCCGAGATTGGTCGGAGCCGTGGCCGCGCGCGTCATGGGGCCGCCCTGCACGGGAGGTTGAGGTCGAAGGTCGGCAGCGTCAGCGTGGCCGCGCCCGGCCCGTGCCGAACCCAGCCCGCCTCCGGGAGCGCGCCCGCGCGGGCTTCGAGGGCGTCGAGGCTGCGGAAGCGCAGGGTCAGGGTGGCGAAGCGGCCGGCCGGCCCCGGCGCGATCGCGACCCGCGTCTCCCCGAGCCGGAGGGTCCAGCCGTCACCCACGGCCTCGGCCGGCGCACCGCTCGCGGCGGCGTAGAGACGGGCGTCGGCATCCGGTGCCGGGCTCTCGATCTTCAGCGCGTCGATCCCCGTGAAGCCGTTCGGATGGTCGAGCCATTCGGGGCGCCAGACGAGATCCGGGGTCAGGTGCTCACAATGGTAGAGGCGCCCCGCCGGGAACCGGTCGACCGGCACCCGCACCGTGCGGAACCGGGCCGTGTCCTCGCGGCCGTCGACGGTCACGGGGCGCGTGAAGGCGACGGTCGGCCCGGCCGCGAGCCCCGCCGCGGCGAGGCGGGCATGCGTCGCGTCGGCGTCCCGGCTCGCCACGACGAGCCCGTTCAGGCCGAACGGGCTGTCCAGAACGTCCTGCCGCTGCGGACCCGTCTCGGGCAGGCCGACGAGTTCGAGGTAGGGTCCGGCCGTCATCATCAGGTGGTTGATGGAGCCCAGCGAGTGGTGGCCGCGCGGTGTCAGGCGGAAGCCGAGGGCGGCGAACAGCTCCGCCGCCTCGTCCATCCGCCGCAGCACGTTGATCACCACGTGGTCGAGGGCCCCATCCGCCGGGGCGCCGGGGGCCGGTCCGGTCATTTCGGCGGCGCCGTCATGTAGACGCCGCGGCCGCTCGCGAGCAGGCGCCCCTCCGGGTCGAGGATCTGCGCCTCGGCCACCGAGAGCTGGTTGCCGAACTTCACCACCGTGCCGCGGCAGGTGAGATCGCCCTGCATCGCGGCCCGGTGATAATCGACCCGCAGGTCAACGGTGGGGACGCCGCGGCCGGTCTTGGAGACCAGCGCCCAGTCGGCGGTGAGATCCACGAGCGTCGCCAGGATGCCGCCGTGCACGTAGCCGCGCTCGGCGTTGACGACCCATTCCGGCCGCCACGTCGCCTTCAGCTCGATCGTCCCATCGCCGACGGCGACGACGGAGAGGCCGAGCCACTGGTGGAACGGGCCGCGCAGCAGCAGCGCCTCGACCTGCTCCTTGGTGAGGGGGGTGTCGGACATGGCTTGGGGGATCTCCTCGGGCGGTGTCAGGGGGTGACGACGATCTTGCCCATGACCTCGCGGTCGCGGATCATCCGCAGGCCCTCGGCGGCCTCCTCGAGGGGCAGGAGCTTGTCGATGGTCGGCTTCAGCGTGCCGGCCTGGATCATGTCCATCAGGGCCGACAAATTGTCGTCGTAGAAGCTGTTGGAGCCGATCACCTTGAGCTCGAAGCTCCAGATGTAGCGGAGATCCTCCTTGGGATCGTGCCCCGCGGTGGCCCCGCAGACCAGCAGCGTGCCGCCGCGCTTCAGGCACTTGAGCGAGGGCACCCAGGTGTCGCCGCCGGTGAAGTTGATCACCACGTCGACCCCGCCCTCGTAGGTCCGGCGCTGCGGCTTGCCGTACTGCTGGATCGCCCACTTGGAGAAGTCGGTCTCGCGGTAGTTGACGACGTGGTCGGCCCCGAGGGCCGTCAGCGCCGCCATCTTCTCCGCGCTGCCCGCGCAGGCGATCACCTCGGCGCCGAGCTGCTTGGCCAGCATCACGCAGCCGGTGCCGACGCCGCCGCTGGCGCCCAGGATCAGGACCTTGTCGCCGGCCTTCACGGTGTTGTGGGTGATCAGCATGCGGTGGGCCGTGCCGTAGGCCACCGGCAGGGACGCCGCGTCCGCGTAGCTCACGTCCGGCGGCATCGCGATGAGCTGGCTCGTCGAGACCCGGCAATACTCGGCCATGCCGCCGTCGAGCATCTCGCCCATCAGGCCCTTGGCCTTGTTGAGCGGGTTGACCAGCACCCGGTCGCCGACGCGCCACTCCGCGACGCCTTCGCCGAGCTCGACGATCTGCCCGGCCATGTCGAGGCCGATCACCACCGGCATCGGCACCTTGATGCCGGGCATGCCCTTCACGGTGAACACGTCGTGGTAGTTGAACGAGGACGCGCCGACGCGGATCAGGACCTCGCCCGGGCCGGGGGACGGCCTCGGATAGTCGTCGACCACCTTCAGCGTGTCGATGTCGCCGTGCGCCTCCAGCACGAGCGCCTTCATCGTCTGAGCCATCGTGGAAACCCTCTTCTGCAGGTCGGAAAGGCTACGGGATCGACTTCGACCGCTCGTAGGGGCCGGGGACCAGGGCCGTGTCCGGCAGGCTGCCCTGGACGGCGCCGACCGCCTTGAACACGTCGAATTCCCGCTTCAGCGAGGCGATGTCGGCGGGCTCCAGGCTGACCGTGTAGATGCCGTCCCACAGGCCCGCGTAGGCCGCGGCGTCGGCGTCGCTCAGGTTCGCGGCCGCCTTCAGGATCTTGGCCACGCCGGGCTTGTCGGCCTGGCCGAAAGCGTAGGCCTTGCGCATCGCGGCCACGACCTTGGCGGGCGCATCCGGATTCTGCGTCATCCAGGCATTGCGCATCAGGCCGACGCCGAGGACCGGCGGCGCGTCCTGTTGGGTGAGGCGCCTCCACTCCTCCCGGAAGGTGCCGAGCCGGCGCAGCTTCACGTCCGGCAGGAGCGCGAGGGTCACGGTGCGCAGGGCCGCGGCGTCGATGTCCTTCTGGACGAGGAATTGCGCCAGCCGGGAATCGTTGCCGGGGACGGCCTGATAGTCGGCGGGCTTGAGGCCGTGATTGGTCTCCAGGATCGCCGCCGCGATGGCAGCGGTGCCGCTGCCGGCCGGCGAGGTGCCGATCTTCCTGCCCTTGAGGTCGGCCATCGCCTTGATCGGCGAGTCCTCCGGGACGACGAAGTCGAGGTCGGCCACCTGGGTCGCCAGGACGATGCTCATCGGCAGCCCGTCGGCGGTGACGCTCAGCGCCGTCCCGGCGCTCGCCGCGATCGCGAAATCGATCGCCCCGGCGGCCATGGCCTTGGTCGGCGCGTTCACGTCCGGGAACTTGACGTACTCGACCGTCAGGCCCTCCTTCTCCATGAACTTGCCGGCCTCCAGCACGGCGCCGAAGCCGAGGCTGATGCCCGAGCTCCAGTAGCCGATGCGAACCGTCTCGGCGCGCGCGAGGCCGGGCAGGCCGACCGCGCAGAGCGCGGCGACGGCGAAGGCGCGGATTCGTTTCAAGGCGTTCTCCAGGAGCTGCGATGGGAGGACGTGCGGCGGGCGTGTCCCCGGCTGGCGCCGGCCGTCACGGCTGCGCCACCTTCTTCCAGGCGAACAGGCGCTGCTCGGCCGGCTTCAGGACGAGCGTCTCGAGCCCGATCATCAGGGCGACGAGGGTGAGGGTCCAGGCGAAGACCTGGTCGGTCTGGACGAGGTCGGCCGCCTGCCGCAGGCGGTAGCCGATGCCGCTGCTCGCCCCGAGCGATTCCGCCACGAGGACGACCCGCGCCCCGAAGCCGATGGCAAGGCGCGCGCCCGCGAAGAAGGCGGGCAGGATCGTCGGCAGGTAGATCTTGGTCAGCACCTTGCGGCGCGGCATCCGGAAGGTGCGGGCGAGCTCGAGATGCTCGGCGCTGACCGTGCGCGTGCCCTGCCAGACGTTGGTCAGGATCAGCGGCATCGCGGTCATGAACACCACGAAGATCGTGGTCCAGTTCGAGAGGCCGAACCAGATCAGCGCGAAGATCGCCCAGATCGCGGAGGAGACGGTGTTGGTCACCGTCAGCACCGGCTCGAAGAAGCGCCCGAGGCGCGGGCTCGCGCCGAGCAGCAGGCCGAGCGGCAGCCCCACGAGGGCCGCGAAGGCGAGGCCGGCGCCGATCCGACCCAGCGTGATGCCGAGATCGGCGGCGAAGCTCGGCGTGGCGACGAGGCCGAGCCACGTGTGCCAGACCCGCGCGGGGCTCGGCAGGACGAAGCTCGGCGCGTGCAGCGATCCGAGCTGCCACGCGGCCAGCGCCAGGGCGAGCAGGGCGAGCCGCTGGAGCAGCACGCCCGCCCGGCGTCCGGCACCGGACGTCCGCGTCCGCCGGATCAGGCGCGGCGGGGTCTTCACGAGCATCGCGCGCTCGCGGCGGAGAGGCTGATGCGCAGGCGCCGGATCTCCTCGGCGACCTCCGTCGAGAGCGGGTCGCGGGGGTACGGCAGATCGATGGCCCGGACGGTGCCGATCCGGCCCGGCCGCGGGTGCAGGACGACCACCCGGCTCGCCAGCACCACCGCCTCCTCGACGTCGTGCGTGACGAAGACCAGGGTCATCGCCCGCAGGCCGGCGATGCGCAGCAGCTCCGCGTGCATCTGCGCGCGGATCTCGGGATCGAGCTTCGAGAACGGCTCGTCGAGGAGCAGGATCTTGGGCTCGGTCACGAGGCTGCGCGCGAGCGCCACCCGGCTGCGCATGCCCCCCGACAATTCGTGCGGGTAGGCGTCGCGGAAGGCCTCCAGCCCGACGAGCCGCAGGGTCTCGTCGACCCGCCGCGCCCGCTCCGCCCGGCCCATGCGTCCGGCCTCGAGGCCGAAGGCGACGTTCTGGGCGGCCGTGCGCCAGGGCAGCAGCCGGTCCTCCTGGAACATGTAGGTCATGGCCCGCCAGTCGCGGAAGGCGTGCGACGGGATGCCGTTCAGGAGGACGGCGCCCTGGTCGGGCTCGACCAGCCCGGCGATCATGTTGAGGAGGGTGCTCTTTCCGCAGCCCGACGCGCCCAGGATCGCGACGATCGCGTGCTGCGGGATCGCGATGTCGACGGTGTCGAGGACGTGGAGCGGCCCGCCCTCGCGCCGGTCGAACCACTTGCTGACGTGGTCGAGCTCAACGGCGTTCACGGCTCGCCCCCGTCGGCCCGGGCCGGCCGCACCGGCGCCACCACCGCGGTGTCGCGCAGGCTGGCGATGACCTTCTCCAGGGTCATGTCGCGGAACGTCTCGACGTGGCGGCGGGCCACCAGGGCGGCGCTGTCGGCGTCACCCGCCACGAGGTGCTCGATCATCGCGGTGTGGTCGTTCTCGATGTTCGGCCGCACCCCCTGCACGCCGAAGCCGAGGGCGACGAGGCGGGTCATCTCGTCGAGGAGGCCCGACAGCGTCCGGTACAGGCGCCCGTTCCCCGAAGCCGCGGCGATCGCGAGGTGGAAGCCCCGGTTGGCCTCCAGGAAGAAGTCGATCTGGTTGCCCATCTCTACCGTGATCTTGCGGCGGCAGGCCTGCTCCAGGCGCTCCAGATGCGCCCGGTTCACGCGGCCGGCGGCGCCCCGCGCCGCGAGGGGCTCAAGCTCCATCCGGAGGGCGAAGACCTCGTCGACATCCTTCACGGTCACCGGGCTGACCCGGTAGCCGTGCCGCGGCATCGAGCTGACGAAGCCTTCCTGGGCCAGGCGCTGGAGCGCGATCCGGCAGCTCGCCTTGCCGATCTCGAACCGCTCCATCACCTCGGCCTCGGTGAAGCGCGTGCCGGGCAGGAGGCGGCAGGCGACGATCTCGCGGCGCATCAGGTCGTAGGCCTGGTTGCCCTTGCGCGTGGCGTCGGGGACGGCGAGCACCGTCGCGGTCGGGCGAGCGGGCCGGGACCTGTCATCGCGGGTCGTCATCGCACCTCGCTGTTCGGGCATTGAGGCTCCCACAGCATGCTGTGAGCTGCCCACCGCACGCAGGACACGTGCCAACCCCGCGCCGGCCCGCCTGCGCGCGCATCGGCGGGCGGAACGATGGTCGGGTGCCGGCATTCGTCGCGCGGTGGGAAGCTCAGACGCGACGCGTGATCAGCTCAGCGCGCGCTGTGGGCATTCCATGCCGTATTTATGCGCAACGGCTCCACGTTCTGTAAATGGAATACGGGTCCAATTTTCGCGAAGATGTTGGAAGAAAGAGCTTTTCGCGGCACTCCAAGGCAGAACGATCTGAGTTTTCTTTGAGCAGTGAGGCGTGCTGCGGGCCGCGACGGCGACGCCCTACAGGATGTCGGGCTGGCCGCGCCGGTGCTCGTGCCCCGCGATGACGCGGCGCAGGAGCCGGGTCAGGGTGTCCTGCTCCGCCGGGGTGAGGGCCTCGACGGTGAGGCCGTGCGCCGCCCGCGCCGCCGGCTCCATCGCGCCGTGGAGCGCGGCGCCCTCGTCCGTCAACCGGCAGACCTGCGCGCGGCGGTCGAGGGGCGAGGTCGTGCGGCTCACCAGACCGCGGGCCGCGAGGCGCTTCAGGGCGCCGGTCGTCGTCGTCCGGTCGAGGGCGACCGCGCTCGCGAGCGTCGTCTGATCGGCCTCCCCCAGATCGCGCAGCAGCGAGAGCAGGCTGTACTGGAGCGGGGTGACGCGAAACGCGGCACAGCGTTCGGCGAAGAGGCTGACGTGGATCTGGTGCATGCGGCGGGCGAGGAAGCCCGGGCGCTCGGCCAGGGGCCAGTGCCGGGCGTCCGCCGCCCCTGACGCGGTCCCCGCTTCCGCCAATCCCGCCGCGCAGCCGGCATCCGGGACCTCATCCATCGTCCGCCTCCGCAGAACGGTTCCAGCCTTGGCACGCGGTGTGCAACGCCGGAATACGAAGCATGCTTCGCTTTTGGCAAGGGCGAGGCCGGCGCGCGCCGGCCGGGACCACGAGGTCGACATGGACAATCGCCGCTATGATCTGGTTCTGCGGGGCGGGCGGGTCATCTGCCCGGCCTCCGGCATCGACGGCATCCGCGACGTGGCGGTGCGGGACGGGCGCATCGCCGCCGTGGCGGAGACGATCCTGCCCTCGGCCGCTGCCGAGGTGGTCGACGTCGCGGGCAAGCTCGTCCTGCCCGGCATGATCGACACCCACGCCCACGTCTACCAGTACGTCACCGGCCGGTTCGGCCTGAACCCCGACATGGTCGGCGTGCGCTCGGGCGTGACCACGGTGGTGGACCAGGGCGGGCCGTCCTGCATGACCCTGCCGGGCTTCCGCCACTTCATCGCCGAGCGCTCGGAGACGCAGGTGCTCGCCTTCCTGTCGGCCTATCTCGTCGGCGGCCTGGAGGGGCATTTCTACCCGAACCTCTACAGCCCGGACGGCGTCGACATCGACGCCACCGTGAAGTCGGCCACCGAGAACCGCGACCTCGTGCGCGGCATCAAGGGCCACGCCGAGATCGGCGGCTTCGCCCGCTGGGGCATCAAGGTGATGGAGATGGCGGCCGAGATCAGCCGCCGCGCCGACCTGCCGCTCTACGTGCATTTCGGTCAGCTCTGGGGCCTGCCGGAATCCGGCGCCAACGGCGAGGATGCCGACACCATCGTCGAGCGGGTCATCCCGCTGCTGAGGCCCGGCGACGTGCTGGCCCATCCCTTCACCCGCCACCCGGGCGGCTTCATCAACGAGCAGGGCGAGGTCCACCACATCATCCGCCGGGCCATGGAGGCCGGGCTGAAGGTCGATGTCGGCCACGGCAGCCACTTCTCCTACCGCGTGGCCCGCGCGTCCCTGCCGGCCGGCGTGATCCCCTACACGCTCGGCGCCGACATGCACGGCTACAACACCGAGGTCCCCGAGGTGAAGAAGCCAGCCGGCACCCCGGACGAGCACCACGACGACGAGAACCACCCGTTCCTCGGGCAGGCCCGGTTCAGCCTCACCCAGGCGATGAGCTCGATGATGGCGCTCGGCATCCCGCTGGAGGAGGTGGTGCCGATGGTGACGTCGCACCCGGCCGAGATGCTGCGCATGGGCGACCGGATCGGTGCCCTCAAGGTCGGCTACGCGGCCGACGTCTCGGTGCTGCACGACGATCGCGGCCGCTTCCTGCTGCGCGACAACGAGGACACGCGGGTGATCGCCGACCGCCTGCTGCGCCCGGCCTTCTGCCTCCGCGCGGGGAAGCGCTTCGAGGCCGACTCGCCGATCCTGCCCCAGGCGATCGCGGCCTGAGGTGGCGCCGATGCCCGCCTTCGTCCTCGACGACCCGACCCCGCCGGACCCGCGCCGCCGCTGGGACAGCCTGGACTTCGCGGCCCGGGGTGCCTGCTACGACAACAACGCGGGCGTGCCCGACAGCGCCGCGCAGGTCGCGGCCCGCAACGCGGCCTCCGCGACCTACCGCGCGGCGCACCCGGCCGGGCTCGACATCCCGTATGCCGCGGGGGACCGCACCGCCTTCGATCTCTACCCGGCAGCGGACGCGCGGGCCCCGTGCCTCGTCTTCGTCCACGGCGGCTACTGGCAGCGCAACGCCCGGGCCGACTTCGCCTGCTTCGCGGAGGGTCTGAACGCCGCCGGCTGGTCGGTGGCGATGCCGGGCTACACCCTGGCGCCCGAGGCGAGCCTCACCGGCATCGTCGCCGAGATCGGGGCCGCCCTCGACTGGCTCGCCGCGCACGGGGCGGCGCGCGGGATCGGCGGCCCGATCGTCCTCGCCGGCTGGTCCGCGGGGGCGCAGCTCGCCGCGCTCCATCTCGGGCATCCCGCCGTGTCCGCGGGTTTGGCGATCTCCGGCGTCTACGACCTCGCGCCGATCCGCGAGACCTACCTGAACGAGAAGCTCGGGCTGACCGAGGACGAGATCGGGACGCTGTCGCCCCTGCGCCTGCCCGTCGTGCCCAAGCGCATGACGATCGCCTACGGCAGCCGGGAGCTGCCCGCCCTCGTCCGCGACGCGCGCAACCTCCACGCTCTGCGCGGCGCCGCCCACGCGCCGGGCGCCCTGCTGCCGGTTCCGGGCGCCGACCACTTCTCGATCCTCAATGAATTCCGCCGGCCCGACGGCCTGCTGGTCCGCGCCGCCCAGGATGTTCTCGGAGGCGCCCGATGAGCCGCGAGGGCGTCGGGGCTCCGCTGCCCCGCAAGGAGGACGAGCGCCTGATGCGCGGGCGCGGCCAGTATGTCGGCGACCTCCGGCTGCCGGGGATGCAGGACGTCGCCTTCGTGCGCAGCCCGCTCGCCCATGCCCGGATCCGCGCCATCCACGTGCCGGAGGCCTACCGCGACCGCGTCTTCACCGCCGCCGACCTCGACGGCGTGCTGCCGATCCGGGCGGTCTCGGGGCTGCCCGGCTTCAAGGTGTCCGAGCAGCCGGTGCTCGCCACCGGCAAGGTCCGGCAGGTCGGCGAATTGGTGGCGATGTGCGTCGCCCCGACCCGCGCGGAGGCCGAGGACATCGCCGCCGCCGTCGTCCTCGACCTGGAGGAGCTGCCGGCCGTCCACGACATGCTGGCCGCGCGCGAGCCGGGCTCCGCCCTCGTCCACGAGCACTGGGGCGACAACGTCTTCCTGGAGACCCTGGTCGACGTCGGCATCGAGGGCGCCCTCGACGCGCCGGTCAAGGTCAGCCGTACCATCTCGACGGGGCGCCAGTGCATGGCGCCGATCGAGGGCCGCGGCACCGTGGTGCAGCTCGATCACCGCCTCGACCAGCTCGTGGTCCACACCGCGAGCCAGATGCCGCACATCGTGCGCAACGGCCTCTCGGAGTGCCTCGGGATCGAGCAGGGGCGCATCCGCATCGTGTCGCCGGATGTCGGCGGCGGGTTCGGCTACAAGGCGATCCTGCTTGCCGAGGACGTGGCGCTGGCGTGGCTCGCGCTCCGCTGCGGCCACCCGGTCCGCTGGCTGGAGGACCGGCGCGAGCACCTGACCGCCAACGCCAATTGCCGCGAGCACCATTACCGCATCACGGCCTACGCGGAGCGGGACGGGACGCTGCGCGGCATCGACTGCGAGGCCACTGTCGATTCCGGCGCCTACTCGGCCTACCCGTTCTCGGCCTGCCTGGAGGCCGCGCAGGTCGCCAGCATCCTCCCCGGCCCCTACGACTTCCCGGCCTATCGCTGCCGCACGTGGTCGGTGGCGACCAACAAGTGCCCGATCCTGCCCTACCGGGGCGTCGCGCGCACCGGCGTCTGCTTCGCCTTGGAACTGGTGCTCGACGCCGTCGCCCGCGCGGCGGGGGTCGCGCCCGAGACCGTGCGCGAGAAGAACCTCGTGCGGCCCGGGCAGATGCCGTTCGAGAACATCACGAAGAAGCACTTCGACAGCGGCGACTACCCGGAGGCGCTCGCCCGCGCGCTGAAGGCCGTCGACGTGGCGGCGGTCCGCGCCCGCCAGCGTGAGGGCGAGGCGGACGGGCGCCGCATCGGCCTCGGCCTCGCGATCTACTGCGAGCAGGCCGCGCACGGCACCTCGGTCTATTCCGGCTGGGGCATCCCGATGGTCCCCGGCCACGAGCAGGCGAGCGCCCGCCTGACCCCGGACGGCGGCCTGGAATTGCGGATCGGCGCCCATTCCCACGGCCAGGGCCTGGAGACGACGCTGGCCCAGGTCGCCCACGAGATCCTGGGCGTCCCGGTGGCGCGCACCCGCCTCGTCCACGGCGACACCGCCATGACCCCCTACTCCACCGGCTCCTGGGGCTCCCGCGTGATGGTGATGGCCGGCGGCGCGGTCGCGGCGGCCTGCGAGGAACTGCGGGCCCGGGCCGTGCGGATCGGCGCCCATCTGCTTCAGGCGCGACCCGAGGAATGCCGGTTCGAAGGTGGCCACGTCGTCGGCCCCACGGGCGATGTCCCGCTCGAGGCGATCGCCCGCACCTGGTACCGCCGCCCGCAGGACCTCGCGCCCGACACCGATCCCGGCGGGCTCGAGGTCACCGCCGGCTACAAGCCGGTGCGCGATTCCGGCACCTTCTCGTACGCGGCGCACGCGGCCGTGGTGGCGGTCGATCCCGATCTCGGGGCGGTCGAGATCCTCGATTACGTCATCGTCGAGGACGGCGGCACGCTGGTGAACCCCCTGGTGGTCGACGGCCAGATCTACGGCGGCCTCGCCCAGGGGATCGGCACGGCCCTGTTCGAGGAGATGCGCTTCGACGCCCGCGGCCAGCCCCTGGCCTCGACGTTGGCCGACTACCTCCTGCCCGGCGCCGCCGACGTGCCGATGGCGCGCATCGACCACATGGAGACGCCCTCGCCCTACACGCGCTTCGGCCAGAAGGGCATCGGCGAGGGCGGCGCGATCGCGCCGCCGGCGGCGCTCGCCAACGCCGTTAACGACGCCCTCGCGCCGCTGGGCGTCGAGCTGCTGCACTCGCCCCTCACCCCCCGGCGGATCGTGGAGGCGGTGCTCGCCGCCCGTGATCCCGCCGAGACCGCGCGGGAGGCCGCATGAAGCCCGCCGCCTTCGCCTGGGAGCGCCCCGACAGCCTGCCCGCGCTGCTGGCACGCCTCGCCGAAGCCCCCGCGGGCGTGAAGCTGATCGCGGGCGGCCAGTCCCTCGGGCCGATGCTGAACCTGCGCCTCGTCGAGCCCACCCTGATCCTCGACATCACCGGCATCCCCGAACTCCGGGACGCGCGGGTCGAGGGCGACACGCTCGTCCTCGGGGCCTGCGTGACCCACGCCGATATCGAGGACGGGCGCGTCCCGGACCTCACCGGCGGCGCGCTGCGGCGGGTCGCGGCCGCCATAGCCTACCGGCCGGTGCGCAACCGCGGCACGATCGGCGGCAGCCTCGTCCACGCCGACCCGGCCGCCGACTGGGTGAGCGCCCTGACCGCCCTCGGCGCCGAGGTCGAGATCGCGGGGCGCAACGGCCGCCGCACCCTGCCGGTGGAGCGCTTCGTCACCGCCGCCCTCGAAGTGGCGCTCGGCGCGGACGAGATCCTGGTCGCGGTGCGCGTCCCGGCGCTGCCGGCGGGCGCGGCCTGGGGCTACGTCAAGCACTGCGCGAAGATCGGCGAGTTCGCCCACGCCATCGGGGCCGTGCGCCTCGAGCCCGGCGCGGGCCGGGGCCGGGCCGTGATCGGCGCGGTCGAGGGGCCGCCCGTGCTCCTGGCCGATGCCCGCCCGCTCTTCGGCGGCCGCATCGGCGCCGACTTCGCCGCGCGCTTCGACCTTCGGGCCGCCGACCTCGCGCTGCGGGAGGCCGGGATGGCCGACGCGGTCGAGCGGCACATCCACGTCACCGTCCTGAGCCGCGCGGTGGCCGCGGCGGCTGCGCCCGATCCCCGATCCGACACCCTTCCGGAGGCCGCATGAGCGCCGCGCTGGTCGAACCCGGGCCGTCCCGCATGGCCCTGGCGCTGACGGTGAACGGCCGGGCCGTGCGGGTCGCGGCCGAGCCGCGCAGCCACCTCGGCGACGTGCTGCGCGACGGGCTCGACCTCACCGGCACGCATCTCGGCTGCGAGCACGGCGTCTGCGGCGCCTGCACGGTCCTGCTCGACGGCGAGCCGGCCCGCGCCTGCCTCACCTACGCGGGGGCCTGCGCGGGCGCCGCGGTCACGACGATCGAGGGCCTCGACGCGGACGCGATCGCGGGCGAGTTGCGGGCCGCCTTCAACCGCGAGCACGCGCTCCAGTGCGGCTACTGCACGCCCGGGATGCTGGTGGCCGCCCGCGACCTGGTCCTGCGGCTGCCCGAGGCCGACGAGCGGCGGATCCGCGTCGGCCTGTCGGGCAACCTGTGCCGCTGCACCGGCTATGCCGGCATCGTCCGGGCCGTGATGGCGGTGATCGCGGAAAGGCGCGGGCGCGGCATTTCCCCGGAGACCGGTGCGGCGCGGCCGCTCGGCCCGGTCGGCGCCCGGATCGGCGACGCGGCTTTCGCGCCCCTGGAACCGCCGGCGGATCGGATCGCCCCGGCAGCGCCCGCGGGCGTCGCGGACCTGTCCGACGCGTTCACCCCGGCCCACGGCTTCACGCAGGTGCTCGACCTCCCCCACCCGCCGGAGGCCGTCTTCGCCCTGCTGGGCGACCTCGCGGCGGTCGCCGCCTGCCTGCCGGGCGCGGTGCTGACGGCGCGGCCCACCCCCGACACGGTCGAGGGCGGCCTGCAGGTGCGGATCGGGCCGATCGCCGCGACGTTCCGCGGCCGCGCCCACCTCGAACGCGACGAGGCCGCGCGGACCGGCGCGGTCCACGGGGCCGGCACCGACGCGGGCGGTCGCTCGGCCACCGAGGGCCGGATCCGCTACCGGGTCGAGGCCGGGCCGACGCCCGGCACCGCCCGGGTCGAACTCGACGTCGGCTACACCCTGACCGGGCCGCTCGCGCAGTTCGGCCGGCCCGGCCTCGTGCGCGACCTCGCCGGCCGCATCGCCGCGGAGTTCACCGGCAACCTCGATGCCCGGCTCTCGGGCGTCGCGGCGCCGGCGCCCGCCGGCCTCAACCCGCTCCGCCTGCTCCTCGGCCTCGCCCGCGCGCGCCTCGCCGCGTGGTTCGGCCGCGCCTGATCCCATCCCGCCCCAACGCACCGGAGACACGCGAATGCTAGGCAGGTTCACCCTCACGACCGCGATCCTGCTGGCGCTGACGGCCACCGGCGCACGGGCGGAGGCGATCCGCATCGGCGTCAACGAGCCGCTGACCGGGCCGTTCGCGGCCTCGGGCACCTACGTGGTCAACGGCGCCAAGATCGCCGCCGACGAGATCAACGCCAAGGGCGGCGTCCTCGGGAAGAAGCTCGAACTCGTGATCGAGGACAACAAGAGCAACCCGACCGAGGCCGCCGCGGTCGCCGAGAAGCTGATCACCAGCGATAAGACCCCGGTGATGATGGGCGCCTGGGGCTCCAGCCTGACGCTGGCTGTGATGCCCAAGCTCGCGGATTACGAGACGCCGATGCTGGTCGAGACCTCCTCGTCCGGCAAGATCACGACCTCCGGCAACCCCTACGTGTTCCGGATCTCGCCGCCCTCGTCGCTCGAGGCCGAGACCTTCGCGCCCATGGTCGGCCGCCTCGGGCTGAAGAAGGTCGACTTCCTCGTCCTCAACAACGATTTCGGCCGCGGCGCCGCGACCGATTTCGGCAAGATGCTCAAGGACAAGGGCGTGACGGTCGGCCTCGTCGAGACCATGGACCAGGGCGCGCAGGACATGAGCGCCCAGCTCGCCAAGCTGAAGGCGTCGGATTCCGACACGATCATGATCACGAGCTCGGTCGATCAGCTCGTGCTGCTGTTCAAGCAGATGGCGGCGCTCGGCCTGAAGAAGCGGGTCATCACCACCGGCGGATCCCAGAACCCGGACCAGATCATCGCCCAGGCCGGCGCGGCCGCCGACGGCACGATGCACCTGACGACCTTCCTGCCCTGGTCGCCCGACAAGACGCCGGACCCGAAGGCTACCGAGGCCTTCATCGCCGCGTGGAAGAAGCGCGGCTTCGACTTCGCCGGCGTCACCGAGAGCTTCCGCGGCTACGACGGCATCCGCGCGATCGCCCACGCCATCGAGAAGGCGGGTTCGGCCGATCCGTCCGCGATCACCAAGGCCTTCTGGTCGGTCGACTTCGTCGGGCTCAACGGGCCGATCCGCTTCGCCAAGGCCGGCCCCGCCGGGAAGGAGAGCGGCCAGAGCAAGCCCGACGTCTACCTCATCGAGATCAAGAACGGGACGGTGATCGTGCCGGCGCTGTGAGCGCCCCTGGGTCGGCGCTCTGATGCCGGCCCCCTCGCCCGTCCGCCGGCCCCCGGGCCGGGGCGCACCCTCGGAGGCCGCCCGTGAACGAACTGATCCAGCACCTCGTCAACGCCCTCATCCTCGGCGGCACCTACGCGCTGCTGGGGATCGGCCTGACGCTGATCTTCGGGATCATGAACGTCGTGAACTTCACCCACGGCGCGCTCTACACGGTCGGCGCCTACGTCATGTACCTCGCGGTCGCCGCGCTGGGACTGAACTTCTTCCTGGCGCTTCCTGTGGCAATCCTCGGCGGGCTCCTGCTCGGGGCCACGATCGAGTTGCTGCTGCTGCGCCCGTTCCGAGGCTCGGACATCGACACCACCATGCTGGTGATGATCGGCGCCGGCATCGTCCTGCAATCGGGCACGCTCTGGACTTTCGGCGGCGTCGCCAAGGCGATCCCCGCGCCCTTTCCCGAGGCGCCGCTCCAGGTCGGCCCGGTCTCGGTGTCGTGGCTGCGGCTGTTCGTGCTCGGGGCGGCGCTGACGCTGATCGCCCTCACCTACGCGCTGATCAACCGGACCAAGCTCGGTCTCGCCATGCGCGCCGCGTTCCAGGATTCCGACACGGCGGCGCTGATGGGCGTCGACGTCCGCCGGATCTACACCGCGACCTTCGCGCTCGGCTCGTCGCTCGCCGCGGCCGCCGGCGCGCTCCTCGGCCCGGTCTACGTGGTGTTCCCGCAGATGGGCGGCCTCGCCGAGCTCAAGGCCTTCGCCATCGTCATCCTGGGCGGGCTCGGCAACGTCACCGGCGCGGCGATCGGCGGCTTCATCCTGGCGCTCGCCGAGGAGCTGGGCGCCGGCTACGTCTCCTCCGGCTACCGGGACGCGATGGGCTTCCTGATCATCATCGCGGTCCTGCTCTGCAGGCCCACCGGGCTGTTCGCGAAGGCGGAGCGCGTCGGATGAACCGGCTCCTCCCCCTCGCCCTGCTCGCCGGCCTCGTCGCCCTGCCCCTGGGGCTCGGCGCCAACCCCTACCTCCTCAACGCGCTGATCGTGACCGGCATCCTGACGATCGGCGCCATGAGCCTGAACCTGCTCCTCGGCTTCACCGGGCAGCTCAGCCTCGGCCACATCGCGTTCTTCGGGATCGGCGCCTACGTCAGCGCGCTGACCAGCCTCGGCTTCGACGTGGATCTCGGCTTCGGCATCCGGGCGGTCCACGAGCCCTGGCCGGCGGTGGTCGGCCTCCTGCTGGCGACGGCGGCGGCGGGCGCTTGCGGCTACCTGATCGGGCGGCTCTCCTTCCGGGTGCGGGGCGCCTACTTCGTGATCGTGACGATCTCGTTCGCCGAGGTCGTGCGGCTCGTGGCGCTCAACTGGGTGGAGCTGACGCAGGGGCCGCTGGCGCTCACCAACATCCCCGCCATCACCCTCGGCCTGCCGGGCCTCGGGATGTGGACCCTCAAGACCAAGCTCCAGAACTACTACCTCGTGCTGGCCGTGGGGACGCTCTGCTACGCCGTGATCGCCCGCTTGGTCGGCGGGCGCTTCGGCCGGGCGATGCGGGGCCTCAAGGAGAACGAGCCGCTGGCGCTCTCGGTCGGCATCAACGCCACGCGCACGCTGACGGTGGCGGCGGTGATCTCGGCCGCCATGGCCGGCGCGGCCGGCAGCCTCTACGCCCATTACCTGCGGATCATCGATCCCGACGTGTTCCTGTTCGCCACCACGGTCACCATGGTCATCATGGTGGTGGCGGGCGGCAAGGGCACCCTGCTGGGCCCGGTCGTCGGCGGCCTGATCTTCGGCCTGCTGCCGGTGGCGCTCCGCCCGGTCATGGCGCCGGAGGCGCAGTGGATCGTCTACGGCCTCGTGCTGATCGTGATCCTGTTCGTGATGCCGCGGGGCATCGTGCCGGGACTGGCGGCGCTGCTGGGCCGCCGCCCGGCCCCGGCCGCGTCCGTCCTCGAGGCCAATCCGGCGGTGCAGCGATGAGCGCGATCCTCTCCGTCGAGCATGTCGGCGTCCGCTTCGGGGGCCTCGTCGCCATCGCGGACCTGCATTTCGACGTCCGGGCCGGCGAGATCGTCAGCCTGATCGGCCCGAACGGGGCCGGCAAGACGACGGCCTTCAACGTGATGACGGGCTTCCTCAAGCCCAGCCAGGGCGCGGTCCGCTTCCGCGGCACGTCCCTGAAGGGCCTGCCGCCGCACGCGATCACGCGGCTCGGCCTCGCCCGCACCTTCCAGCGCACCAGCGTCTTCCCGGACGACACGGTGTTCGACAACGTGATGATCGGCCTGCACCAGATGGGCGCCGCGGCGGGCCGCGCGCCCGTTCTGGACGCGCTCCTCGGCCGCGCGGGGGCCGGCGAGATACAGCTGCGCGCCCGGGCCGCGGCGCTCCTCGACTGGGTCGGGCTCGCCGGACGGGCGCAGGAGAAGGCCGGCGCCCTCGCCTACGGGGAGCAGCGCCTCGTCGGCGTGGCGCTGGCGCTCGCCACCGAGCCCGCCATGCTGCTCCTCGACGAGCCGGTCTCGGGGATGAACGCCTCCGAGACGCGGGTCTTCGTGCGCCTGATCCGGCAAATCCGGGAGCGCGGCGTCACCATCCTGCTCGTCGAGCACGACATGCCGATGGTGATGGAGGTCTCCGACCGCATCGTCGTCCTCAACTACGGGCGCCTGATCGCCGAGGGGCCGCCGGACCGGATCCGCAGCGACCCGGCGGTGATCGAGGCCTATCTCGGCCAGGGCAGCGCCGCCCGGCAGGCCGCCGCAGCTGCCGCGCAGGAGGCGGTCCATGCTTGAGATCCGCGACCTCGTCTGCGGCTACGGCCACGTCACGGCTCTGAAGGGGCTCACGATCGACGTGCGCGAGGGCCAGCTCGTCGCCCTCGTCGGCGCCAACGGCGCCGGCAAGTCCACGACGCTCCGGGCGATCTCCGGCCTCGTCCCGCCGCGCTCCGGCGCGATCCGGTTCGCCGGCCGGGACATCGCGGGGGCGGAGCCCCGCCGGATTTTGGCGGCGGGTATCGCCCATTGCCCGGAGGGCCGGCGCGTCTTCCCGCAGATGACGGTCGCCGAGAACCTCGCCATGGGCGCCTACCTGCGCCGCGACCGGGCGGCGGTCGCGGCGGACCTGGCGCGCATCTACGGGGAGTTCCCGCGCCTCGCGGAGCGCCGCGACCAGGCGGCCGGCACGCTGTCGGGCGGCGAGCAGCAGATGCTGGCGATCGGCCGCGCGCTGATGGGGCGCCCGAAGCTCGTGCTGTTCGACGAGCCGTCCCTAGGGCTCGCCCCCAACATCGTCGAGCGGATGTTCGCGGTGATCGGCGCGATCCGCGACGCCGGCACGACCGTGCTCCTCGTCGAGCAGAACGCCTTCGCGGCCCTCGAACTCTGCGACTACGCCTACCTCCTCGAGACCGGCCGCATCGTCCTCGAGGGGCGCGGGCAGGACCTCATCGCAGATCCCCACGTGCGGGACGCCTATCTCGGTGGCTGAGCGGGATCTGCCGGGCCGGATCCGCCTCGGCCCGGTCGACCTTCTCGGCGACCGGGACCTGCTCCCCGTCACCGCGGGCGGCCGCCGCCTGCTCCTCGTCCGGGACGGCGCGCGGATCGTGGCCGCCGAGCGCGCCTGCCCGCACGAGGGGGCCGACCTCGCACTCGGCCGCTGCGTCGCGGGCCGGCTGCACTGCCCCCGGCACCAGGCCTCGTTCGACCTCCAGGACGGTGCCGTCTCGCCGGGCTGGTCGTTCCGGGCCCTGCGCCTGTCCGCGGTTGAGGCGGCGCCGGACGGGCTCTGGCTCAGGACCGGCTCCGGCCTTCTCGCGCCGGACACCGCGCCGCCGGGCGGCCGCGGATTCCCGGCCGGCCCGGAGATCCGACGGTAGAGCGACCGAGATCAGCCGATCCGTCTCGCTCTACGGCAGCGAGGTCGGGATCGCGGCGCTCACCGTCTGTCTCGCGCGGACGAACGGCCCGCACGCGCGCCTGCTCGCGCGGGGACGCATCGCGAGGACGGTCGCGGGTCCCTCCGGCCGCTGAGGATCGGCGCTGATCGCCCGTCCGAAGGTGTCGGCCCAGGACAGCCTCGTCACGTTGTCCGGGGCCGGAGCGGGCGGAGCTTCCCGGTCGGCCGCCCGGCCGCGCTTGCGGGCCGCGGCACCGATCCACCGCACGATCAGGGGACCCTTCGCGTCGAACGTCGGATCGGACGCGGTCCGGCCGATGCCTCGTCTCTGACGGCGATGAACCATGGACTTCCCTCGAGTCGACTTGGGAGGGCCGCGCGCGCGGTCCGACGGACGTCACCGCCCGCGATCACCGGACCGTCGCCGCGACGGCAGCGGTGTGAAGCGCGGGCCGCGCGGGATGGCGGACGCCCTCGCCCAGCATCCGATCCCGTCCGCGTGGTCTCCAGCTGCATGTCCGGGCGCGCGCGATCGAATTCCTCGACCCGTGGCTTAGCCGATCGGGATGGCTTCGTGGACCAGTCCACATGGACTGGTCCATGACCCGTGACGGCGCCTGTGCGGTTGCTCTAGACAGGATCCGCATGGCGCAGGAAGCAATCCTCATCATCGATGACCACGCGCTGTTCCGGTCCGGCATCGTCTCGATGCTGTCGACGGCGTTCGATGAGATCCCGGTTCTCGACAGCCCATCGCTGCACGAGGCGCTCGCCATCGTGGCCGTCGTCCCGACGATCGTCCTCCTCGACATCCAGTTGCCGGGCATCGGCGGGCTCGAGGGGATGGGCCTGCTCCAGCAACGCTGGCCGGCCGCCCGGATCGTCGTCGTGTCCGGCCTGGATCTGCCCGATACCGTCAGCACGGCGCTGGCGCAGGGCGCCTGCGCGTTCCTGTCCAAGACCGACCGCCCCGAGCGGATGATGACGGTCCTGCGCGAGATGCTCGCCCGGTCGTCCGCGGTCCCGCGGGTCGGGGGCGCCCTCTGCCCGACGCTCACGCCGCGGCAGGCCGAGGTGCTGACCCTCGTCGGGCGCGGATTGTCCAACAAGATGATCGGACGCAATCTCGGTCTGTCGGAACACACGGTCCGCGGCCACGTGCAGGGTCTGCTGTCGGTCCTGGGGGTGACCCGGCGCGCCGAGGCGGTGTTCAAGGCGCAGCAGTTCGGCCTGATCCGATGAGCCCGTCGCAGGAGGAGCGGATCGCGGCCGAGCAGTTGCGCCTCGTCCTGGACGGCGTCACGCAGTCGGTCGCCGTCGGTTTCCTCGTCTCGACGCTCATGCTGGCCGTGCTGTGGAGCCTGGTGCCCCACGTCGTCCTGCTGAGCTGGTACGGCGCGTTCCTCGTCGAGCGGTTCGGGGCGGCCGCCTACGCGCGTCGTGTCCGCGCCGCGATCGGCGAGCCCGACCGCGCCCGCCGGGTCGAACGGGTCATCTTCCTGAGCAAGATCGTCGAGGGCGCGATCCTGGGATCGCTGATCTGGATCGCGCTGCCGCTCCAGGTCCCGGCGGTGAGCATCCTGACCATGTCGCTGCTGGGCGCGACCTGCAGCAACGGCGTCTCGCTCCTGGCGCCGCGGCGGCACCTCTACCTCGCCCTCGTCGTGCCCGTCGCCGTCCTGGCCGCGGGAACCCTCTGGTCGCTCGGCGGCGCGCCCTACCGCGCCCTGGCAATCTGCTCGATCCTCTTCGTGGTCGGGCAGTACGGTCAGGTCGTGCTCGCCAGCCGCCGCGTGCGGGAATCGATCGAGCTCCGCTTCGAGAACGCGGCCCTCGTGGAGCAGCTGCGCGCGGAGACCGCCGCGGCGCACCGGGCCCGCCGCGACGCCGAGCACGCCAACACCGCGAAGTCGCAGTTCCTCGCGGCGGCCAGCCACGACCTGCGCCAGCCGGTCCACGCCCAGGGCCTCTTCCTCCAGGCGCTGAGCCAGACGGATCTCGCCGCGCCGCAGCGGCGGATCCTGCAGAACGCCCAGACCGCGAACGTCGCGTCGACCGACATGCTCAACACGCTTCTGGACTTCTCGCGCCTGGAGGCCGGAGTCATCACGCCGCGGCCCCACGCCTTCGAGCTCCAGCCGCTCCTCGACAAGATCGAGAACGAGCTGGCGCCGCTGGCCGACGCCAAGCGCCTGATCTATCGGACGCCCCAGACGGACCTGGCGATCGTCTCGGACCCGGCCCTGCTGGAGCTGGTCCTGCGCAATCTCGTCCTCAACGCCATCCGGTACACCGAGCGCGGCGGCGTCCTCATCGGCTGCCGGCGCCGGCGCGCGGGCGTGTCGATCGAAGTCTACGACACCGGGATCGGCATCCCGGTCGACAAGCGCGAGGACATCTTCCGGGAGTTCTACCAGCTCGGGAATCCGGAGCGCGATCGTCACAAGGGTCTGGGGCTGGGACTCGCGATCGCGCGCGGGATCGCCGCCTCGCTCGATCACCCGCTCTCCCTCTCGTCGAAGGTGGGGAGCGGCAGCGTCTTCCGCATCCTCGTCCCCCGGACGCTCGATGCCGGGCGGGACGCCAGGCTCGACGACGCGCCCGCGGCCGCCATCGCGGAGAGCGGCGGCCTGGTCGGCGCCCGCATCCTGATCGTCGACGACGATGCCATCGTCCGCGACGCGATGGTGGCGCTCCTATCCGGCTGGGGTTGCCTGTGCTGGGCCTTCGAGGACCCGACTGACGTCACCGAACGGCCGCCGCAGGGGCCGCCGCCGGACGCGCTGATCTGCGACTACCGCCTGCGCAGGGGCCAGACCGGCGCCGAAGCCATCGCGACGCTGCGGCAGCATTGGGGACGGCCGATCCCGGCGATCCTCATCACCGGCGACACCGCGCCCGTCCGCATGCGGGAGGCCTTGGACAGCGGGGTCCCTCTGATTCACAAGCCGGTCCGGCCCGACCTTCTCCAGAAGGCGCTCGCCGCGCTGATCCCGCCGGGCCGGCCACCCGTCGGTCCCTTGGGCGCGGAGGTTCGGCGCGGACCGGAGACGAAGGATCTCGTCCGCGCGGAGGGATAGCGGGCGCCTCACGCGGCGCCGCGGACCCTCGAACGCCCGCCGCGCCGCCGTCGCGGCCTCGCCGCGCGGCTAGCGCGAGCGTCAGCGGGACGGCTCGGCGGCAGCCTCGGTCCAGCTCGGGAGCGGGAAGGTTCGATCGTAGGCGAGATTGAACACGAAGGCGTAGGCCACGTAGAAGGCCGCGATCGCCAGATCCATGAAGAAGGCCTCCACGAGGCCGATGCCGAGATACCACGCGATCGGCGGCAGCAGGATCAGGAGCAGCCCCGCCTCGAACAGCACCGCGTGGGCGACCCGCAGGACGAGGCTCTTGCGCGTGTGCCCGGCGAGCCGCTGCATCGTCCGGTCGAAGCCGAGATTGTAGACGTAGTTCCAGCTCGTCGCGACGAGGGCGCTGCCGATTCCGATCACGCCCATGTCGGCGGCGTGCAGGCCGAAGGCCGCGGTCCCGAGCGGGACGATGAGGAGCAGCCCGATCACCTCGAACAGGATGGCGTGGCGAATGCGGTCGCGGGTGGTGCGCATAGTCTCGCTCTCGAGAGGCGGATTGGTCGGCCGCTCTCTATCTGCGATAAGGCGATCCACAAGTTAGGAAGTATCGGATAAACAGATAGATGGCGGTCTCGCTCGACCAGCTCCAGGCTTTCGTAGCGGCGGCCGAGGCCGGGTCGTTCTCGGGCGCGGCGCGGGTGCTGCGGAAGGCGCAGTCGGCCGTCAGCACGCAGGTGGCCAACCTCGAGACGGATCTGGGGCTGGCGCTGTTCAGCCGCGCGGGCCGGAACCCGGTGCTGACCCCGGCGGGCGAGCGGCTGCTGCTGGAGGCGCGCGTGGTGCTCGACCGGCGGGAGCACCTGATCGGTGTGGCGAGCAGCCTGGAGCAGGGCGTCGAGAACCGGCTGGTGGTCGCCATCGACGAGCTCTACCCCGAGCACGCCCTCGGCGCCCTCTTCGCCAGCTTCGCCCAGCGCTTCCCCTTCGTGGAGCTCGAGCTGCTCTTCCCGCTGATGGAGGATGTCAGCCGCATGGTCCAGTCGGGCGCCGCCGACCTGGGCGTGATGTGGCGCCAGGAGGGGCTCCCGACGGAGCTCGGGTTCCGGACCATCGGCTGGGTGCCGCTCAAGCTGGTCTGCGGCCGCGATCACCCGCTCGCGAAGGAGCGGGTGGCGTGGGAGGAGCTGAAGCGCCACCGCCAGATCCTCGTGGCCGCCCGCGGCGACGGGGCGGAGAAGCGCCGTCTGCGGGTCGCCGCCGAGGTGTGGTGGGTGGAGAGCCACTGGGTCATCCTGGAGATGGTGAAGCACGGGATCGGCTGGGCCTTCGTCACCGACCACGTCATCGCCGCGTCCCTCACGGCGCCGTACCTCGTAACGCCCGACCTCCAGTTCGATGAGGGCGACTGGCCGATCGCCCTGGAACTGGTCTGGCACAAGCAGCGGCCCTGCGGCCCCGCCGCGGCCTGGCTCCGCGAGCGTTTCGCCGCGGAGCGCGTCGGGATCCACCCGGGCGGGACCTGAGCGCGGTGCGGGACGGACGCCTGCCGGGCCCCGCCTCGGCGACACGCCGCTGTCGACGGTCCTGACGGGCCGGCGAGATCCCGGCCGTCGAGGACGTCCACCCCGCGAGTCTAGACGCAAAAGACCTTCCGTGCTTCTATCCATTCGAAATTCCTATGGGTCGGCCCATGGAACTCCGGCATCTTCGCTACTTCGCCGCGGTGGCGGAGCATCTCAGCTTCACCGCCGCCGCCCAGAGCCTGGGCGTGTCGCAGCCGCCGCTGAGCCAGCAGATCCGCGATCTTGAGGTGGAGATCGGCGTCAACCTGTTCGAGCGCTCGAGCCGGCGCGTCGTCCTGACCGCGGCGGGCGAGGATTTCCTCGGGAACGCGCGGGCGGTCCTCGCGCAGGTCGCCGATGCCGTCGACCGGGCGCGGACGATCGGCACCGGAACGGCCGGCATCCTCAACATCGGCATGACGAGTTCCGTCCTCGCGGGGCCGGCCGGTTGCCTGATCCGGGCCTTCGAGCAGCGCTTCCGGGCGGTGGACGTGCGCATCCACGAGATGGCGCCGGCCGACCAGATCGCGGCCCTCAAGGCGAACCGGACGGATCTCAGCTTCCTCCGCAGCCCCCCCGAGGATCCGGATCTCGTCGCCCACCTGGCGTGGCCGGAGCGGCTCTGCGTGGCCGTGCCGCGCGAGCACACCCTCGCCGCCGGTCGCAGTGTCGCGATCGACGTCTTCCGCAGCGAGCCGCTGATCTCGCTCGGCCTCGAGAGCTCGCGCTTCGCGGCGGATATCTACCAAGCCTGCATCGCGCGCGGGTTCACGCCGAGCATCTCGCAGCAGGTCCGCGAGGCCTCGTCGCTGATCAACCTGGTCGCGGCGGGCTTCGGTCTCGCCATCATCCCAGAATTCGTCGGCCGACCGAGGCATCCGGACGTCGTCGTCCTGCCGATCAAGCCGCCGTTCCTGTCGGCGGACGTCTACGCGCTGCATCATCAGCGCCGGAACCCGGTGATCGACAATTTTCTCGGGCTGATCCGCGAGGAGGCCCCGGGCTTGATCGCGCGCTTCCAGAGGCGGTGACGCCCTTCGTCTCCGCACCCGCTCGCCGGCGCCGTCCGCGACCGTCTCCGAGGCAGCGTCCTGCGCGCAGGCGCCACCCCGAAGCCACCCCGAAGCCACCCCGAAAGCCAACGCGAAACCACGCGGTAGCCCGCAGCGGCGTTCCCGGTGGCGTCCGCGGCGCCTGTCTCAATCCTCGACGAGCCGGCGCAGCCGGGTCCGATGCAGGCACACCTGTCGGCCGCCGTCGCGTCGCAACACCCCGTCCTCCTCCAGCTGCGAGAGGGTGCGCGATACGGTCTCGATGGTCAGGCCGAGGTAGTCGGCGATGTCGCGGCGGGTCATCGGCAGCGCGAAGGTGCCGGCGGAGCCGAGGCGGTCATCGACTTCCAGCAGGAAGGCAGCGACCCGCTCCTGGGCCGAGCGCCGTCCGAGCAGGAGCGCCAGGTCCTGCGCATGTCGCAGGTCGCTCGTGGCCATGCTCCAGAGTCGGCAGGCGACCTCGGCCCGCCCGGTCGCGGCGCGCTCGACCTGTCGCCGCTTGAAGATCAGCACCTTGGTGCTGGTGAGGGCCTCGGCGGTCTGGCGATTGGTCTCGCCCTGCCCGAGCCCGAACAGGTCGCCGGGCAGGTGGAAGCCCGTGATCTGGCGGCGCCCGTCGCTCAGGACCCTGTGGGTGCGCACCGCGCCGCTGAGGACTTTGTAGACGAACTCGGCCTCCTCGCCCTCTCCGTAGATCTCCTCCTCGCGGGCGTAGGAGAACGGTGTCCCGACGACGTCGGGGCATCCCGCGAACAGGGTGCTCCCCTCGATCTCCGGGACGGGAGCGGGACGGGCTGCGGGCCCCTCCGGTGCTGTCCGTGCCGTGAACTCGGTGCTCATCGCTGCGCTCCTCGCCTGCGTCGGTCGGGACGAGATTGGCAGCGGGCGGGAGGCGGAGAAATTCCGGTCGGAGCCTTAAGGCGCGCCCCTTAAGGGCAATCCCTTAGTCGCGTGTGCCGGCCGGATGCCCGCGGCCGCGGCGGCGACGGGCGCGGCTCAGACGGAGCGCGCCTGGGGCGACACGAAGAGCCGCCACAGCGCGTACGCGGCCAGGGCGGCCACGGCGAGCCCGGTCAGGCCGTGCACCCACACGGGTGCCGTCGCTTCGGCGAAGCCGAGAACCCAGGGCGCCATGGCCGCCCAGAACCCGAGGGCGACGTTGAGGTATTCCTCCCAGGCGCAGGTCACGCCGAGGGCCAGGAGTGCGACCACGGTGATAGCGCCCCCGGTCACGAAGGCGTTGCGCGCGGCGGCCGTCTCGTAGCCCAGATTCAAGTACCACGGTGCGAGGAGGAGCGCGACGCCCAGGAGCATGTTGAGCGCGTTCGGGACCATGTCCGCCGTTCGGTTCTCGATCGTTCTCACCGGATTCCCCGCGCGGGCTGACGGCATCGGCGGCCCGATGTCCGGGCACCCGAGCCCTGAGCGACAGACGACCTGCCATCTTTCACGGCCCGAGCATCCGGTATCCGTGCGGCCGGTCATTGATCTGGCTCAAGTCGATCGCGGCCTTGCCCGCGTGTCGGGATCCGGCAAGCTTGGCGCGCCGCGGATTTGCTGCGCGCTGTGGGTGGCAGACTCGATTCTCGAGATTGTCGTCGCCGACGGGACGCGCGCGTCGGCGAGATCCGCGTCCTCCCGTCGGACCGGGCGGACGCGGATCTCGGGCGTGGCGACCTCAGGCGGCGCGGACGGTGGCGAGGAAGCGGGCGACCTCGGCGCCGAGATGCTCGGATTGCCGCGACAGCTCCGAGGCCGCCGACAGGACCTGCGAGGCCGCAGCCCCCGTCTCCTCCGAGGCCTGCGCCACGCCGGCGATGTTGCCCGTCACTTCGTTCGTCCCCGCCGAGGCCTGGGCCACGTTGCGCACGATCTCCTGGGTCGCCGCGCCCTGCTCCTCGACGGCCGCCGCGATCGACGTCGCCACGCTGTCGATCTCCCGGATGCGGCCCGTGATCCCGCCGATCGCCGTCACCGCCTGCGCGGTCACACCCTGGACCTCGCCGATCTGGCGCGCGATCTCCTCGGTCGCCTTGGCGGCCTGCTCGGCCAGCGCCTTCACCTCGGAGGCCACCACCGCGAAGCCCCGCCCGGCCGCGCCGGCGCGGGCCGCCTCGATGGTGGCGTTGAGGGCCAGAAGGTTGGTCTGGCCGGCGATGCCGGAGATCATCCCGACCATGTCGCCGATCCGCGCGGCGTTCTGGCTGAGCGCTTGGACGAGGTGGGCGGTCTGGTCGGCCTCGCCGACCGCGGCCTGGGCGAGGTGGGCCGAGCCGGTCACCTGCCGGCCGATCTCCTGCACGGAGGAGCCGAGCTCCTCGGCGGCGGCCGCCACCGTGTTGACGTTGGTCGAGGCCTCCTCGGCGGCGGCGGCCACGGTGGTCGACTGGGATGCGGTCTCCTGGGCGGTGGCGGTCATCTGCTGGGCGGTGGCCTGGAGCTCGGTGGCCGAGGACGAGACCAGGCCGACGATGCCGCCGACGGCGCGCTCGAAGCCGTCGGCGAGCTCGACCATGGTGCGCTTCCGCTCGGCGGCGGCGGTCGCGTCGGCGCGGCGCCGGACCTCGGCCTCCTCGGCGGCCTTGCGGGCGACCATGGTCTTGATGCCCTCGACGGCCTGGCCGACGGCCCCGATCTCGTCGCCGCGGGTGGCCTCGCGGATCTCGGCGTCGACCGCGCCGCGGGCCATCCGCTGCAGGACGCCCACGAGGCTGCCCAGCGGGCGCGTGATCTGTACGACGATCACGTACACGCCGTAGGCGATGCTGAGCGCGGCGAGCGCGAGCGCGGCCAGGAGCGCGAGGCGCGACCAGCCGGCAATCGTCTCCGAGCGCCGGAACTCCGCCTCGGCTTCCCGGACCTGCAACGCGGTCAGCTTGCTCAGCGTGGCGTTGGTGGCCTGCATGCTCTTCAGCAGGTCCGTGTGGGTGGCCTCGAAATCCGAGGCCGCGCCGGCTGTGACGCGCTTGAGGATCTCGGCCGCGATGGCGTCGTTCCGATCGACGCGCACCTGCAGCTCCTTGGCGAGGGCCTCCTCCTCCGGGGTCAGGTAGGTCGCCAGATAGGCCGACCACTCCTTGTGGAGCTTCGACAGATCGCGCTCGATCTTGTCCTTGGCCTCTGCCGGCTCGATCTGCCTGCTTCGCAGCTGGCGCGAGGCGTCGAGCAGGTCATCGTAGGCGTCGCGGATGATGCTGAACTGCCGGAGACAGACGACGCGGTCATCGAAGACGGTCTTCAGGCTCTGATGGCTCCAGTGGAGCGAGAGATTTCCGAGCGCCGCCGTGGCGAGCAGCACCAAGCCGAGTCCGCCGAGCAGCGAGACGAGTCGCAGTTTGATGGTCATTTTCATGAGGCGGATGTCCAGGCGACGGAACCCAGGGCTGCGAACGCGTCAGCCAGGCTGAGCAGTCATGATCGGGTTGCGTAAAATATACGCAAACTGATTAAGATTTATTCCGAAGAGTTTCCCGTTACGGGGTCTGTCATTCGGTCTCCAGCTCGCGATATCGTGCGTGCAAGGGCGGTTATTCAACTTCAAGATGAGGAATCGGAGCTGAATCAATCGGAAAGGGCCTCCGGGGCGGACAGGAGCGTCACCGCCCAACGTGTCGGATCGCCGCACAGCGGGCGGCGCGGGAGCCGGGATCGACCGGGGCAGGAACGTCGCCGGTCTCGGGATGGGGGGCCAGCACGGACGCGGTCCCGGTCTTGAGGCAGGTCAAGGTCGGCCGCCGCGGACCACCCCTAATCTCGGCACCATGACCTCACTGGACGCCACGCTCCCGGCGAACGCCACGCTGCCCGCCGCGTCGAGCCTCATCTACGTCGTGGACGATGACCCGGCCATCCTGCACTCGACCCGCTTCCTGCTGGAGAGCGAGGGCCACCGGGTGGAGACCTTCGCCGACGGACGCGCGCTGCTGGCCGCCTTCCCCGGCCCGCACCCGACCTTCGTCCTGCTGGACCACGTCATGCCGGGGATGGACGGGCTCGCGGTGTGGGGCCGGCTGCGGGACCTCGCTGCCGGCGTGCCCGTGATCCTGATCACCGGCCACCCCGATCCGAGCATCCGGAGCCGCGCCCGCGCCGCCGGCATACCCCTGGTCGAGAAGCCGCTGGCGTTCGACGCCCTGATGGGCATGCTCGCCGCCGGCCCGATCCCCGCCAGCCGCGCCCGTTAGGGTCCGCGGTGCCCGCCCGGGACGCCCGACCGTCGGCCCGCCGACGCGGCGGCGCGTGAGGTCGTCGACCCGGCACGGGCAGGCTCCGCCGGATCGACGACAGGCCGGTGGCGGTCCGCCCGACGGCGCTCCGACACTCAGATCAATGATCGCACCATCTAAACGCGCAACCTATCAATCAAGCCGAACAAGATATTGGACCAACGGTCGGCCGTGCGTCTATCTCGCGTCGGAACGAGGGATCACGCCATGTTCGACCTCGACCAGGACTATCCCCGCGACATGGTCGGATACGGCCGGCATCGACCGGACCCGGCCTGGCCCGGGGGCAAGCGCGTCGCCGTCCAGTGCGTCATCAACTACGAGGAGGGTGGCGAGAACTGCATCCTCCACGGTGACGCGGCGTCCGAGGCCTTCCTCTCCGAGATCGTCGGGGCCCTGCCCTGGCCGGGGAAGCGCCACGCCAACATGGAGTCGATCTACGAGTACGGCGCCCGCGCCGGCTTCTGGCGCCTCTGGCGCGCGTTCACGCGCCGCAACCTCCCGGTCACGGTCTTCGGCGTCGCCTCGGCGATGCAGCGCAACCCCGAGGCCGTCGCCGCGATGGTCGAGTCCGGCTGGGAGATCGCCAGCCACGGCCTGCGCTGGATCGACTACCGCGACCACAGCCCGGAGGCCGAGCGCGCCGATATCGACGCCGCCGTCGCGCTGCAGGCATCGCTGACGGGCAGCAGGCCCCTCGGCCTGTACCAGGGGCGCACCTCCGCGAACACGCTCGCCATCGGCGCCGCCGAGGGCGGATTCCTGTACCTCGCCGATTCCTACGCCGACGACCTGCCCTACTGGCTGCGGATCGGGGGGCTTCAGCAACTCGTCGTCCCCTACACCCTCGACGCCAACGACATGCGGTTCGCCACCGCCCAGGGCTTCAACAACGGCGACCAGTTCTTCGGCTACCTCAAGGACACGTTCGACGTCCTGTACCGCGAGGGCGAGGCGGGACGGGGCGGCATCATGTCGGTGGGGCTGCACTGTCGCCTGGTCGGGCGTCCGGGGCGGATGGCCGCGCTGGAGCGGTTCCTCGACTACGTGGGCGATCACCCCGACGCCTGGGTGACCACGCGGCTGGACATCGCCCGTCACTGGATCGCGGCCCACCCGCCGCGCGGCGGCTACCGGCCGACCTGCATGGGCCGCGCCCTGTTCGGCGCGGTCTTCGGCCCGGTCTGCGCCGGGCTGGCCCACGCGTCGCCCGCGGCGGGCATGGCGATGGCGGAGCGGGTCCACGCGGCCGGACTCCCCGCGGAGGCGGACGACCCGTCCGGCCTGGCCCGGCTCCTCGCGGAGGCCGCGGGCGCCCCGGCCGACGCGGGCGGCCTCCGGACCCGCCTCGCGGCGGTCGTCGCGGGATAGACAAGTCGACGTCGCGACCGGAACTTCGAGGTCCGAACTCGGTCGTGATCTGTATTCAGGTCGTGTTTTCAGAAGTCAGGAGACGGAGAGTTCCAGGTTTTGCATGGCGGTCCCAGCGGGTCGTCAGCGTCACGGAAAAAGCCCGGCAACAGGGCTGCGCCAGTCAGGGAGAAACGCCATGTACGCACAGGTTGAGGCCGCCGGCATCAGCACGGCCGTGTCGGACGAACGGGAAGCCGTCGTCATCAAGCCGAGCTACGATCCGGATCTCGTGAACAAGGATCTGGCCCCGCTGCGCAAGCAGACCTGGGGCACCTACAACATCTTCGCCTTCTGGATGTCTGACGTCCACAGCGTCGGCGGATACGTGACCGCCGGCTCCCTGTTCTCGCTGGGCCTCGTGAGCTGGCAGGTGCTGATCGCCCTGCTCGTCGGCATCGTGATCGTCCAGATCTTCTGCAACCTCGTCGCCAAGCCGAGCCAGCAGACCGGCACGCCCTATCCGGTGATCTGCCGCGCCTCCTTCGGGGTCAAGGGCGCCAACATCCCGGCGATCATCCGCGGGCTGATCGCGGTCGCGTGGTACGGCATCCAGACCTACCTCGCCTCGGCGGCGCTGACGGTGGTGGCGCTCCGCTTCTACCCCGAACTCGCCGTCTACGCCGACGTCAAGCAGTACGGCTTCGCCGGCCTGTCGGGTCTGGGCTGGGCCGCCTTCATGACGCTCTGGGTCCTGCAGGCGCTGGTCTTCTGGCGCGGCATGGAGGCGATCCGCGTGTTCATCGACTGGGCGGGGCCGGCGGTCTACGTGGTGATGATCGCGCTCGCCGCGTACCTCGTCGCCAAGGCCGGGATCGGCGAGATCGGGCTGACCCTGAGCACCGTGAAGTATACCGGCTGGGACGCCCTGCCGGTGATGATCAACGCCGTCGCCCTCGTGGTCTCCTACTTCTCCGGGCCGATGCTGAACTTCGGCGACTTCTCGCGCTACGGCGCGAGCTTCGAGGCGGTGAGGAAGGGTAACTTCTGGGGTCTCCCGGTGAACTTCCTCGGGTTCTCGCTCCTGACGGTCGTCACCGCCTCGGCGACGGTTCCGGTCTTCGGCCACCTGATCACCGACCCGGTGGAGACGGTGAGCCGCATCGACAGCACCTTCGCGGTCGTGCTCGGCGCCTTCACCTTCATGACCGCGACCATCGGGATCAACATCGTCGCGAACTTCGTCTCGCCCGCGTTCGACTTCTCGAACGTGTCGCCGCGGCGGATCTCGTGGCGCATGGGCGGGATGATCGCGGCCGTCGGCTCGATCTTCATCACGCCCTGGAATCTCTACAACAATCCCGCGGTGATCCACTACACGCTCGACGTCCTCGGCGCGTTCATCGGCCCGCTGTTCGGGATCCTGATCGCCGACTTCTACTTCGTGAAGAAGCAGAAGGTGGTCCTCGACGACCTCTACACGATGAGCCCCGCCGGGACGTACTGGTACAGTGGCGGATACAACCGCGCCGCGGTGACCGCCATGATCCCCTCGGCCCTCATCCCCGTGCTCTGCGTGATCCTGCCGGGCCTGGAGGGCGTGGCGAACTTCACGTGGTTCATCGGGTGCGCCCTGGGCTTCGCGATCTACACCGCCCTCATGCGCCGCCCCGCGGGCGCGGCCCGTCCTGCCTGAGGCTGTCCTGCCTGAGGCCGTCCTGCCTGAGCCCGTCCGGACCTGGACCCGCCCCGGTCCGGATCGGAGACACGAACGGCCCGGCGGCGCGGCCTGACCCGCGCCGCCGGGCCCCCCGACCTCCCCATCCCCGGCCGGCTGCGTGCGGGCCTCTGCCCGGCCATCCGGCCGGCTCCCGCCACCCGAGGGCGCCATGCGGATCCTGCTGCTCAATCCGAACACCAGCACGTCTGTGACCGACCTCCTGGCCGGGCAGGTCGGGACGATGGCGGGCGCGACTGCGACCTTCGTCCCGGCCACGGCGCGGTTCGGCGCCGCCTACATCGCCAGCCGGGCGGCCCTGGCCATCGCCGGCCACGCCGCCCTCGACGCCTTCGCGGAGCACGGCCGGGACTGCGACGCGGTCTTCCTCGCCTGCTTCGGCGATCCCGGGCTGCTGGCCCTGCGCGAGGTCTCACCGGTCCCGGTGGTGGGGATGCTCGAAGCGTCGTGCCGCGAGGCCCAGCGGGTCGCCGGGCGCTACGCCATCGTGACCGGCGGGGCCCTGTGGAAGCCCATGCTTCGCGAGTGCGTCGCGAGCCTCGGCGTCGGTGACGGCCTCGCGGGCATCCGGACGATCGCGCGCACCGGCGGCGAGATCGCCAAGGACCCGGAGGCGGAGCTGTCCGACCTCGCGGCCGCCTGCCGGGCCTGCGCCGAGGAGGATCGCGCCGAGGCGGTGATCCTCGGCGGCGCCGCCCTGGTCGGCCTCGCGGCCCGCCTGCAGCCGCACGTGCCGGTCCCGGTCCTGTGCTCGGTCACGTCGGGGGTGAAGGCGGTCGTCGCCGCCGCGGCCGCGCCCTACCGGCGCCCGCCCGCCGTCGCCGCGGACAATGTCGGCCTCGGCCACGCCCTCGCGACGCTGCTCGCGCCGCGCGAAGCCATCGGCTGAGACGGGGCGGGCGGCCGCCGGCGCGAGACTGGCAGCCGTCCTGCATCGCTCGGAATTCCAACGCCCCGTTCCGGATGGGGCAACCCTGTGGGGCCAGCCATGACGATCCAGGCGCACCACGCGACCGACATGCCGGCCCTCGCGGCGCCCGCGCGCCTGGACGACGCCTACCGCCGGATCACGTGGCGGCTGCTGCCATTCCTGATGGTCCTGTGGATCCTGTCCTGGATCGACCGGGTCAACATCGGCTTCGCCAAGCTGCAGATGCTGGCCGAGCTCCGGTTCAGCGAGACCGTCTACGGCATCGGCGCGGGGATCTTCTTCATCGGCTACTTCCTCTGCGAGGTGCCGAGCAACCTGCTGCTGGAGCATATCGGCGCCCGGAAGACGATCGCGCGGATCACCCTGCTGTGGGGGCTCTGCTGCGTGGCGATGATGTTCGTGACCACGCCGGCGTTCTTCTACGTCCTGCGCTTCCTGCTCGGTGTCTTCGAGGCCGGATTCTATCCAGGGGTCATCTTGTACCTGACCTACTGGTATCCGAGCGAGCGCCGGGCCAAGGTGTTCGGGCTGTTCATGTCGGCCTCGGCGCTGGCCGGCGTCATCGGGGGGCCGCTCGCGGGCGCGATCATGTCGGGGATGCACGGCGTCAACGGCTGGTCCGGCTGGCAGTGGGTGTTCCTGCTCGAGGGTATCCCGTCGATCCTGGCCGGGATCGTCACGCTGTTCTACCTCACGGACCGGCCCGCCAAGGCCGGCTGGCTGACGGCGGAGCAGAAGGCGCTGGTCGAGGCCGACCTCGCGCGCGACGCCGCGGCCCTCGGCCACCGCGAGCACCGCATCCTCGCCTCGCTGAAGGACGCGCGCGTCTGGCAGTGCATCGCGATCTTCTTCTGCATCGTCACGGCGAACTCGGCCCTGACCTTCTTCGGCCCGAGCGTGGTGCGCGACGCCGGCTTCACCGACCCGCTGACGGTCGGCTGGATCATGTCGGCGGCCTATCTCTGCGGCGGCGCCGGGATGATCCTGAACGGCCGCCACTCGGACCGGACCGGCGAGGCGCGGCTGCATTGCGGGGTCCCGGCCTTCGTCGGGGCACTGGCCATCGCGCTCACCGGCGTCTTCATCGCGGGCGCGCCGGTCCTCGCGCTGCTCATGCTCGGGGTGGCGATCGTCGGCACGATGAGCGCGATCCCGGTCTTCTGGCAGATCCCCGGCCGCTTCCTCGCCGGGTCGGCGGCCGCGGCCGGCATCGCGCTCATCAACTCGGTGGCCAATCTCGCGGGCTTCGGAGCGCCGGCGGCGATGGGTTACCTGCGCGAGCAGACCGGCTCGGTCGCGACCGGCCTCTGGCTGGTCGCCGCCGTCGAGGCCGCGGCGCTCGTCCTGATCCTGGCCTTCGTCCCGCCGGCGACGCCGGAGATGGGTCGGCGCGCCCGGGCCCGCGCGGCGCACGAGCCGGCGTGAACCGCAGCACGAGAGGGAGGCTTTCTTGGAACACGGACCCGAACGACACGCTCTGACGCGGCGCGGCCTCGTCGCGACGGGGCTCGGCGCCGCGGCCGCGGTCTCCGCGGGCCCGGCGCTGGCCCAGGGCACGCCCGCTCCGGCGGCGGCTCCGGCCAATGCTCCGGCCGGTTCCCCGACCAAGCCCGGCACGCTGAACACCGCGCCCGTGTCGCAGGCCGGCCTCTCGCCGCGGCTGACCCTGCACGCCATCGACAATTTCCACGGCACGCCCGGTGCCGGGATGGTCTGCGACCTCGCGATGCACGACGGCACCGGCTACCGTCCGATCCGGACGGTCACCACCGCGCCGAACGGCCGGACCGCCGAGCCGCTCCTGGTCGACGAGGCTTTCAAGGCGGGCCGCTACGAGCTGGTGCTGCACGTCGAGGCGTATTTCGCGAACCTGGGCGTGAAGCTCCCGACCCCGAACTTCCTCGGCCTCGTGCCGATCCGGTTCCGGATCCGCGACGCGAGCCAGCGCCACCACCTGCCGGTGCTGTTCACGCCCTGGGGCTATTCCTACTACCGCGGCAGCTGACCCGTCCGATCCCCGACGCGACAAGGAGACCCGGCATGGCGGGCATCACCACACACGTCCTCGACACCGATCGCGGCCGCCCCGTCGCGGGGGTCCGGATCGACTTCTCCGTCCTCGAGAACGGCCAGTGGCGGCTCGTGAAGAGCGTCGTCACCAACGCCGACGGCCGGACCGACGCGCCGATCCTCCCGGCCGACAAGGCCGAGACCGGCCAGTACCAGCTGGAATTCTTCGTCGACCCTTATTTCCAGGGCCGGGCCGGCACCGCGGAGGCCGACATCTTCATCGACAACCCGGTCGTGCGGTTCGCCGTCGCCGACGCCAAGCAGCACTACCACGTGCCGATGCTGTGCGCCCCGTCGAGCTTCACCACCTACCGCGGAAGCTGAGCGGCATGATCGACCTCGACCGCCTCAACGCCCTCGAGCGCGACGCCTTCGTCGCGTATCTCGGCGGCGTCTTCGAGCACGCGCCCTGGGTCGCCCGGGCCGCCCACGGCGGGGCGCCCTTCGCCGACCTCGCCGCTCTCCACGGGGCGATGATGGCGGCCGTGCGCGCGGCGCCGCCGGACGTGCGCCTGGCCTTCCTCAACGGCCATCCCGAACTCGCCGGCCCGGAAGCCCGGGCCCGGGCGATGACCGCCGATTCCGCGCAGGAGCAGGGCAGCGCCGGCCTCGACCGGCTGACGGAGGCGGACGCGGCGGCGTTCGACCGGCTGAACGCCGCCTACCGGCACCGGTTCAACTTCCCGTTCATCGTCGCCGTGCGCGGCCGGGACCTGCGCGAGATCCGCGCGCTGTTCGAGGAGCGCCTCGCGCGCGCGGTCGCGGACGAGGAGGCGACGGCCCTGGAGGAGATCGGCGCGATCACCCGGATGCGGCTCGACCGGCTGGTGCGGCCGGTCTAGCGCGGCGCCCCGCGGCGATTTCGATCTTGGCCGGCCGGCCGGGCGCGTCCATGCTGGGCGCGGTCGGGACCGCCGTCCCGGTTCGAGGGCTGCATGAAGCGACTGGACGTGGCCGTCATCGGCGGCTCGATCGCCGGACTGACCACGGCGTGCCTGCTCGCGCGGAGCGGCCACGCCGTCACGGTGTTCGAGCGGTCGGCGGCCGCGCTCACGGGCCGCGGGGCGGGGATCGTCACGCATCCCGGCCTCCGGGCGGTGCTGGCGCGCTGCGGTGCTCCGGCCGGGGCGGGCGATCTCGGCGTCACCGTCGAGGGCCGCCGGGTCCTCGACCGGGACGGGACCGTGATCGCGGAGCGGAGCCTGCCGCAGGTGCTGGCGAGCTGGGGACGGCTCTACGGCCTTCTCCTGGACGCCGTGCCCCCGGACAGCGTCCGCTACGGCGCGGCGCTCGCCGCGGTCGAATCCGACGGCGCGCGCGTCGTCGCCTTCTTCGAGGACGGCCGCCGGATCTCCGCGGATCTCCTCGTCGGCGCCGACGGGCAGTTCTCGACGGTGCGGTCCCGGTTCCTGAGCGGTGTCGCGCCGCGCTACGCCGGCTACGTGGCGTGGCGCGCCGTCGTCGACGCGGCGGCCCTCGCGCCGGCGACCCAGGAGGCGATCGGCGGCCATTTCGCGTTCTGCCTGCCTCCGGGCGAGCAGATCCTCGGCTATCCCGTGCCCGGGCGCGCGGACGAGGCCGCCGGGCTGTGCTTCAACGCGGTCTGGTACAGGCCGACCGAGGAGGCCGCGCTCGCCGCGCTGCTGACCGATACCGGCGGCGTCCGCCACGCCCTCTCCATCCCGCCGGGCCGCATCAAGGCCGCGGTGCTGGAGGCGATGCGCGCCGACGCGGCGCGGATCCTGGCGCCCCCCTTCGCCGAGGTCATGCTGCGCGCCGAGCAGCCGTTCCTGCAGGCGATCCTGGACATCGAGACGCCGACCATGATCCCGGACCGCGGCGTCGCGCTGATCGGCGACGCCGCCTTCGTGGCCCGGCCCCATGTCGGGATGGGCGCAACCAAGGCCATGGAGGACGCCGCCGCCCTCGCGGACGCCCTGGACGCGGCCGGCGCCGACGTGGACGCGGCGCTCACGGCCTTCGAGGCGCGCCGACGCGCCTACGGCGCGGCCGTCGTGGCGCGGGGACGCGATCTCGGCGCGTACCTGCAGGCGCAGCAGCGCGGCGCGGCCGAGCGGGCGGCGGCGGAGCGGTTCCGCAGCCCCGAGGCGGTGATGGCCGGGACGGCGGTGCCGCCCGATATCCCCCGCGCTTAGGCCGCGCGGCGGGTCGCCTCCGCGCGCACGGCGGCCGGGAGCGCGAGGGGCGGGTTCGCGCTGTCCAGGAACTCGACGGTGGTGAAGATCAGCTCCGTGTCGCCGATATTGGCGAGGTCGTGGGTCATCGACTCGCCCGGCCCGAACGACAGGTGCTGGATGTCGCCCGCGCGGTAATCGACCTCCGCGACCCGCCCGTCGCCGTAATGCGAGCGGGCCCGCCCCGCCGTCACCGCGGTCCAGAAATAGTCGAGCACGTGCGTGTGGAAGCCGATCCGCGCGCCGGGCGCCAGGACGATGGTCCAGACCCGGGAGCGGTCATCCTCCGAGAGCAGCCGGGTGCCGACGCAGCCGTTGTCCCGCGCCGCCGCGTATTCCTGTGCCAAGTGGGGCGGCAGCGCCGCCGGTTCCGTTCCCTGGGTCATGGCGTTCCTCCGGCCCGCGAGGCTAACGCAGTTCCCTCGAAAGTCATCGCCGCGGCGGCCCGCTCCGGTGACGCGGGCGGGCCGGACCGGCGCCTCCCGTGATCCGGGGATCCCGGGATGGCCCTACAGCGCGTCGGACGACCGCGCCGCCGTCACCACCCGGCGGTGGGTGGCGAGCAGCCCCGGAAGCGCGGCGTCGAGCATGGCGGCCCGGACCGCGTCGCGGTCCGCCGTGCCGTCCATGCCGTAGACCCGCGAGCGCAGGCCGACGTAGACCAGCGCGCCGTGGATGCCGAACAGGAGCTCGAACTCGTCCGCGGCGAGCGGCTGAACCTCCGGGTCCGGCAGGTTCGACTCGGCGCGCATCCCGGCGAGCAGCGGCGCGAAGATGCGCGCGCGGACCATGCCGAGGTAGCGGCTCGGCAGATCGAACCCCTTGAGGCCGGCCGACACGAAGATCCGCAGCCACGCGTAGTCGTCGATCCGGCGCTGGTAGTCGATCTCGAAGCGCCGGAAGCGCTCAAGGACGGGGAGCGCGGTGTCGCGCACCGTCGCCTCCCAGCCGGGATCCCAGCGCCTGAGATAGACCTCCTCGTAGATGCGCTCGATCAGCGCCGCCTTGGTCGGGAAGTAGCGGAACAGCAGCGGCTGCGTGATGCCCAGCCGGCGGGCGAGCTCCCGGGTGTGCCCGTCGAGGCCGACCTCGGCGAAGTAGGCGACCGCGCCCTCGACGATCTGGCGCTCGCGGGCCTCCGGCGTCAGCCGCCGGCCGGTCGGCACCCGACCGTCACTGTCCGCCGGCCTGCTTGACGCCATCTCGGTTTCGCCTTCTATTGAGCGAACGATCAATAAGGGCCTCCAGCCTGTCCCATCGGGGCGGTCATGGAAAGCCCATCGGGAGGAGGACCAGGGCTTGAAGGCGCCCGACTTCGCCTACGCGCGTCCGGCCTCGCTCGACGCGGCCTTGGCCCTGCTCGCCGAGCACGGGGAGGAGGCCGTTCCGCTGGCGGGCGGCCAGAGCCTCGTCACGGCCCTCAACATGCGGCTCTCGGCGCCCGGCCTGCTGGTCGACCTCAACGCGATCCCCGAACTCACCGGCGTCTCGGAGGCCGGCGGCGAGGCCGGCGGCACTGTGCGGATCGGCGCCATGACGCGCCACCGCGACGTCGGGACCGCGGCACTCGTGCGCGAGCGCCTGCCGCTGCTCGCCGCCGCCCTGCCGCACATCGCCCATCCGGCCATCCGCAACCGCGGCACGATCGGCGGCTCGGTGGCGCTGGCCGACCCGGCCACCGAGTGGCCCGCCTGCTGCCTCGCCGCCGGCGCCTCGATCGTGGTGCGCGGCCCCGGGGCCGAGCGGCGCGTCCCGGCGGACGATTTCTTCCAGGGCCTCTACACGACGGCCCTGGAGCCCGGCGAGATCGTCACGGCGATCGAGTTCCCGGTTCCGGGGGCCGACGCGGTCTGGGGCTTCGAGGAGTTGTCGCGCCGCCACGGCGACTACGCCCTCGTCGGCCTCGCGGCGACCGGGCGGCGGTCCGCGGGCGGCCTGTCGGACCTGCGCCTCGCCTTCTTCGGCGTGGCCGACCGGCCGGTGCTCGCCCGCGCCGCCGCGGCGGCCCTGGAGGCCGGCGATCTCGCGGGCGCCCAGGCGGCGCTCGCCGGTGAGCTCGACCCGCCGGACGACCCGACGACCAAGGCCGCGACGCGGCTCCACCTCGCCCGCGTGATCCTCGGCCGCGTGGCGGCGAGGATGCGCGGCGGCAGCGCGCAGGAGGGCGGTCCCGATGGCGTCTGAGAGCCCCGACCGCGCGCACGCGGTCGCCTTCACGCTGAACGGCGAGGCCGTGCGGGCGCATGTCCCCGCCCGGATGCATCTCGGCGACCTGCTGCGCCAGTCCTTCGGCCTCACCGGCGTGCATCTCGGCTGCGAGCACGGCGTCTGCGGCGCCTGCACGATCCTGGTCGACGGCCGGGCGGTGCGGTCCTGCCTGATGCTCGGCGTCCAGGCCGACGGCGCCACCGTCGAGACCGTGGAGGGCCTGACCGAGAGCGGGCGCATCCGCGACCTGCAGGACGCCTTCCACGCCCGCAACGCCCTGCAATGCGGCTACTGTACCCCCGGCATGCTGGTGACGGCCGCCGAGCTCCTGGACGACGCGGACGCGGCCACCTCGCGCGAGGCGATCCGCGCGGCGATCGCGGGCAATTACTGCCGCTGCACCGGCTACCACGCCATCGTCGACGCCATCGCGGCGACCGCCGAGGCGCGCGGGCAAGGTCGCCGGGATGCCGGCAGGGATGCCGGCCTGGAGGCCGCCGAATGAGCGCGGATCCGGGCGGCCTCACCTTCCTCGACCGGCCGAACAGCTATATCGGCCGCTCCGTCCCGCGGCCGAACGCGCGGCGCCTGCTCGAGGGACGGGGCGTCTACGTGGACGACGTGGCCGTCGCCCGCCTCGGCCACGTCGCCTTCCTGCGCAGCCCCCACGCCCACGCCCGCATCGTCGCCCTGGACACCGCGGACGCCAAAACGATGCCCGGCGTGATCGCCGTGGTGACGGGGCCCGAACTGGCTGCCGTGTGCACGCCGTGGGTCGGTGTGCTCGGCCACTTCAAGGGCCTGCGCTCGGCGCCCCAGCACGCCCTGGCCCTCGACCGGGTGACCTGGGTCGGCGAGCCGTTCTGCGCGGTCGTCGCGCACGGCCGGGCCGAGGCCGAGGACGCGCTCGCGGCGATCACGGTCGAGTTCGACCCGCTCCCCGCCGTCGTCGACATGGAGACGGCGCTCGATCCCGCGACGCCCGCGATCCACGCCGAGCTCGGCGACAACCTCGCCTTCGAGCGCGTCCTCGACGTCGGCGACGTCGACGCGGCCTTCCGCGACGCGGCCCTGGTGGTCGAGGAGACCTTCCAGTTCGGCCGGCACACGGGCGTGTGCCTGGAGCCGCGGGCGATCCTGGCCGACTGGGCGGCGGCGGACGGGATGCTCACCGTCCACCACTCCTTCCAGGCGCCGCACATGATGCAGGACATCCTGTGCAAGCACCTCGCCCTCCCCGAGGGGGCGGTGCGGGTGATCTGCAAGGATGTCGGCGGGTCCTTCGGGATCAAGGTCCACATCTACCCCGACGAGATGGCGACCTGCGCGCTGGCGCTGATGCTCAAGCGCCCGGTCAAGTTCGTCGCCGACCGGCTGGAGAGCTTCCAGAGCGACATCCATGCCCGCGACCACCGGGTCACCGCCCGGATGGCCTTCTCGGCCGAGGGCGACATCCTCGCCCTCGACATGGACGACCTCACGGGCATCGGGCCCTACTCGGTCTACCCGCGCACCAGCGCGGTCGAAGCCAATCAGGTCGTCAACCTGACCGGCGGCCCCTACCGGCACCGGCATTACCGGGCCCGGGCCCGGGTCGTGCTCCAGAACAAGGCGCCGACCTGCCAGTACCGGGCGGTGGGCCACCCGATCGCCACGATGGTCGCCGAGGGGCTCGTCGATCTCGGCGCCGCCCGGCTCGGCCTCGACCCCCTGGCCGTGCGCGAGCGCAACGTCATCCCGGACGACGCCTATCCCTGCGCGGGCGTCTCGGGGATCAAGCTGGAGAAGCTGTCCCACCAGGCGGCGCTCGCCAAGCTCAAGGCGATGATGGATTACGACGGCCTCCGGGCCGAGCAGGCGGACCTGCGCGCGCGGGGGATCCACCGGGGCATCGGGCTCGCGGCCTTCATCGAGATCACCAACCCGTCGGCGGCCTTCTACGGGGTCGGCGGCGCGCGCATCTCCTCCCAGGACGGCTGCACGATCCGGCTCGATCCGCAGGGCGGCGTCGTCGCGTCGGTCAGCGTCACCGAGCAGGGCCAGGGCACCGAGGGCATCATCGCGCAGATCGTGGCCACCGCCACGGGCGTGCCGATGGACAAGGTCCGGGTGATCTCCGGCGACACGCAGGCGACGCCCTACGGCGGCGGGACCTGGGCCTCGCGCGGGGCCGGCATCGGCGGCGAGGCCGCGTGGCAGGCCGGCAAGGCGCTGCGCGGCAACGTCCTGGCGGTGGCGGGCGCGATCCTGCAGGCCGATCCGGAAAGCCTCGACGTCCGCGACGGCGCCGTGGTGGACGCAGGCACCGGGACCGAGCGCATGCCGCTCGCGGAGCTCGGCCGCATCGTCTACTTCCGCCCCGACACGCTCCCGCCGGGGGTGCAGCCCGAATTCGTGGCGACCCGGCACTACGTGCCCAAGGACTACCCCTTCGCCTTCACCAACGGCGTGCAGGCCTCCTACGTCGAGGTCGACACCGAGACGGGCTTCGTGCGGCTGCTCAAGCACTGGTGCGTCGAGGATTGCGGCACCGTGCTCAACCCGCTCCTCGTCGACGAGCAGATCCGCGGCGGCATCGTCCAGGGGATCGGCGGGGCCCTGTTCGAGCACTGCCTCTACGACGGCGAGGGCCAGCTGCTGAACGGGTCGATGGCCGACTACCTCGTGCCGATGGCCGGCGAGATGCCCGATATCGACGTCGCCCACGTGGTCTCGGCCACCGCGTCGTCCGAGATCGGCGCCAAGGGCGCGGGCGAGGCCGGCACCGCCGGCGCGCCGGCGGCGGTCGTCAACGCCATCAACGACGCGCTCGCGCCGCTGGACGCCCGTGTCGCGCGCCAGCCGGTGACGCCCGAGGTCGTGCTGGAGGCGCTGGGACTGATCTGATCACAGGACGGATAAAGCGGATAGGCTTCGCCGTCTTTGCGAGCGCAGCGAAGCAACCCAGGGCAGCGGGACGCTGCCGAACGTGGCGGCTCCCTGGATTGCTTCGCTGCGCTCGCAAGGACGGATGGCCTTCTCCGGTCAGGACACATCGACCACGACGACACATCGACCATCACGGGGCACGGTCCACCGAAGAGACCGGTCCCGACGAGGAAACGCCGACGGAGGGACGGGAATGGGAACGGGCTTCGACAGGCGCCGGCTGCTCCAGGGCAGCGCCGCCGCATCCGCGCTGGCGCTCGCCGCCCCGGCGCTCCTGCGCTCCGCGATCGCGCAAGGCGGTTCGACCGGAGGCCCGATCCGGATCGGCTTCCCGGTGCCGCTCACCGGCGCTTTCGGGGCCGAGGCGAACGACCAGGTCCGCGCCGCCCAGCTCGCCGTCAAGGCGTTCAACGAGGCCGGCGGCTTCCAGGGCCGCACGGCCGAGCTCCTCGTGCGCGACGACAAGCTCAACCCCGGCGAGGCGGCGACCCGGACCCTCGAGCTGATCGAGAAGGACAAGGTCAACTTCCTGGTCGGCGGCCTCTCGGCGGCCGTGACCCTGTCGATCAACAACGTCGCCCGCGAGCGCGGCGTGATCTACAACTCGATCAGCCAGTCCGACGCGATCAACGAGGCCAAGGATTTCGGCCGCACGACCTTCCACGAGGCCCTGAACCCGCACATGACCGCGGGCGCGGTCGGCCGCTACGTCTTCCCGAAGTCGGGCAAGCGCGTCGCCTTCCTCAGCGCCGACTACGCGTACGGCCACGAGATGATGCGCGGCTTCAAGCGCGCCGGCGAGGCCTCGGGCATCGAGGTCGTGGCCGACATCCGCCACCCGATCGGCGCCTCCGACTACTCGGCCTTCCTGCCCCGGATCGCCGCGCTCAAGCCCGACGTGCTCTGCCTGTGCAATTTCGGCCGGGACCAAGTCGTCTCGATCCAGCAGGCGACCGAGTTCGGCCTGAAGCGCACCACCAAGCTCGTCGCGCCGGTCCTGCTCTTCACCGCCCGCAAGGCCGGCGGCGACGCCTTCGACGGCGTGATCGGCGGCACCTCCTACTACTGGCGCCTGGAGGACAGCGTGCCCTCCGCCAAGGCGTTCAACGACCGGTTCCGCGCCGCCTACAACGGCGCCGTCCCGTCGGATTACGGGGCGCTGGGCTATGCCGGCGTCCGCTCGGTGCTGGAGGGCGTGAAGGCCGCCGGGTCGGTCGAGACCGACAAGGTCGTGGCCGCCATGGAGGCCCTCAAGGTCGACTTCTACAAGGGTCCGCAGAGCTTCCGGAAATGCGACCACCAGTCGGTGCAGTCGGTCCTGATCGTCGAGGCGAAGTCGAAGGACATGAAGACGCCGGACGACGTCTTCACGATCCTCGGCACGGAGGGGCCCGACGAGCGCTTCCTGCGCGGCTGCGACGAACTCGGGCACAAGGCGTGAGGCGCCCCATGCGAACCCGCGGGAGGGCGCAGCCTTGAGCGCCATCACGATCGGCGGCTTCCCCCTCGATCTCCTCGCCCTCCAGCTCGTGACCGGCATCGCGCTGGGGGCGATCTACGTGCTCGTCGGCATCGGCCTGTCGCTGATCTTCGGGCTGATGAACGTCGTCAACTTCGCCCACGGCGCGTTCTTCATGGTCGGCGCCTATGTCGGCGTCTTCCTGTACGGCTACACCGGCAGCTTCTGGCTCAGTCTCGTCGCGGCGCCGCTGGCGATGGGGCTCCTCGGGCTCGCCGTGGAGCGCGTGCTCGTGCGCCCCCTCTACGGGCGCGGCATCGACGACCCGCTGCTCCTCACCTTCGGCCTGTCGTACGTGATGGTCGAGAGCGTGCGCATCGCCTTCGGGCTGACGGGCCTGCCCTTCGGGGCGCCGCCCGAGCTGCGCGGCGCGGTCGACATCGGCATCGGCTACTTCCCCCTCTACCGCCTGTTCCTGATCGGCTTCGCGCTGGCGGTGGTGGGCGCCCTGTGGCTGTTCATCGAGCGCACGCCCTTCGGCCTCGTGATCCGGGCCGGCGCCCGCGACCCGCAGATCGTGCAGGTGCTCGGCATCGAGATCACCAAGGTCTGGCTCGCGGTCTTCGCCCTGGGCTGCGCGCTCGCCGGGCTCGCCGGCATCCTCGCCGCGCCGCTGCAGGGCGTCACGCCCGAGATGGGGGTCCCGGTGCTCGCCGAGGCCTTCGTGGTCACGGTGGTCGGCGGCATGGGCTCGCTGGCCGGGGCCGTGCTCGCCGGGCTGGTCGTCGGGATCGTGGTGGCGATGACGTCGCTCGTCGCCCCCGACATGACCAAGATGGCGATCTTCGCCCTCATGGCCGTGGTGCTGCTCGTGCGGCCCCGGGGCCTCCTCGGCCGGGCCGGAGCCCTCGGATGAGCGCCCGCGCTCCCGCCTCCGCCGTCACGAAGGGCGGCGCCCTTCCGGCTACCTTGCCGGCGGCCCGGCCGGGCTCCGGCCGGGCCGGGCGCCGGCTGGCGTGGTGCGGCCGGCACCGCGTCGCCCTGACGCTCGCCTTCCTCCTCGTGTTCCCCTGGATCGCGCCCTACCAGGCCCTCGCCGTGAACATCCTGGTGCTCGGGCTCTACGCCCTCGGGTTCAACCTGCTGTTCGGCTATACTGGGCTCCTGTCCTTCGGCCACGCCGCCTTCCTGGGCGGCGGCGCGTACGGCTGCGGCATCGCCATCGTCCATTACGGACTGCACCCGGCCCTGGCGCTCGTCGCCGGCACGCTGCTCGCGACACTCATCGCCGCCGTCATGGGCGTGCTGGCGATCCGCACCCGCGGCATCTACTTCGCGATGACGACCCTGGCGCTGTCGATGTGCGTCTACTACGCCTTCTACCAGGCGGAGGCCTTCACCGGCGGCGAGAACGGCCTGCGCGGCATCAACGTGCCGGCGCTCGCCCTGCCGGGCTTCAGCCTCAATCTCCTCGACCCGGTGGTGAAGTACTACGCCGCGCTGGCGGTGGTCGGTGTCGCGGTCTGGCTGTTCTCGCGCCTCCTGTCGTCGCCCTTCGGGGCCGCCCTCGAGGCGATCCGCGAGAACGAGGGCCGGGCGCAGGCCTGCGGCTACGACGTGCGCCGCATGAAGCTCGCGGCCTTCGTGATCTCCGGGGCCCTGTGCGGCCTCGCGGGCGGGCTCCAGGCGATCCACCTCTCGATCGTGCCGATCGAGACGATGCACTATTCGACCTCCGGCCAGGCCGTGATAATGGCGCTGCTCGGCGGCATGGGGACGTTCTTCGGGCCCTTCGTCGGCGCCGCGACCTTCGCGCTCCTGCAGGACGGGCTCGCCACCGTGACGAGCCACTGGCAGCTCTTCGTCGGCGCCGTCTTCATCGCCTTCGTGCTGTTCCTGCCGCTCGGCATCTGGGGCGAGGTGCTGGCGCGCCTGAGGAGGGCCGGATGGTGAGCGCCGCCCCGGTCGCCGCCGCGCCGGCAAAGGCTCCGAGTACGGCGCCGCCGATCCTCGCCACGGAGGGCCTCGGTAAGCGGTTCGGGCATTTCCGCGCCCTGTCGGACGTGACCGTCGCGTTCCCGGAGGGCGGCATCACGGCGATCATCGGGCCGAACGGGGCGGGCAAGTCGACCTTCTTCAACCTGATCTCGGGCGCCTTCCCGCCGAGCGAGGGCCGCGTGCTGTTCCGCGGGCGCGACATCACCGGCGCGGCCCCGCACGCCTTCGCCCGGATGGGCATCGCCAAGTCGTTCCAGATCACCAACGTCTTCCCGCACCTCACGGTGCGCGAGAACGTGCGGGTGGCCGCCCAGGCCCGGCGGGTCCGCTTCGCGTTCTTCCGGGACCGCGCGGCCTATCCCGAGCTGGCGGAGCGGGCCGAGGAACTCCTCGGCGAGGTCGGGCTCGGCGCCCGGATGGACCGCCTCGCGCGCGAACTCGCCCACGGCGAGCAGCGCGCCCTGGAGATCGCGGTGGCGCTGGCCGCCGAGCCGAGCCTCCTCCTCCTCGACGAGCCGACCGCTGGGATGAGCCCCGAGGAGACGCGCGAGATGATGGACCTCGTGCAGCGCCTCGCCGAGACCCGGACGCTGATCCTCGTCGAGCACAAGATGAAGCTCGTCATGGGCCTGTGCCGGCGCCTCGTCGTCCTCCACCAGGGCCAGCTCCTGGCCGAGGGCAGCCCCGACGACATCCGGGCGCATCCGGAGGTGCGCCGCGTCTACCTGGGCAACACGGCGGGCAAGATCACGGGCACGACCCCATGAGCGCCGCCGTCACGCAGCCGCTCCTGGCGGTCGAGGACCTGCGGGCGTGGTACGGCCACTCCCACATCCTGCAGGGCCTCTCGCTGGAGGTGCGCCCCGGCGAGATCGTCACGCTGGTCGGCCGCAACGGCGCCGGCAAGACCACCACGCTGAAGGCGATCATGGGCCTCGTGGCGAAGCGCGAGGGCCGCGTGACCTTCGCGGGCGCCGACATCCTCCACCGGCCGCCCCACGAGCGATTCCACCGGGGCCTCGCCTACGTGCCGGAGGAGCGGCGCATCGTGCCGGGGCTGACCGTGGAGGAGAACCTGCGCCTCGGCATCCTGGCCGCCCGGGGGGCAGGACGGGGCGCGCGCGCGACGCGCCGCGACGAGGCGCGGCGGATCGAGGTCATCGCCGAGACCTTCCCGCGGCTGAAGCAGCGCCTGAAGCAGGAGGCGGTCACGATGTCGGGCGGCGAGCAGCAGATGCTCGCCATCGCCCGGGCGCTCATGGCCGAGCCCGTGATGGTGCTCCTCGACGAGCCCTCGGAGGGGATCATGCCGATCCTGGTCGAGGAGATGTTCGCGCAGTTCGTCGCGATGAAGCGGGCCGGCACCACGATCCTGCTCGTGGAGCAGAACGTCGAGCTCGCCCTCGACGTGTCCGACCGCGTCTACATCGTCGACGGCGGCGCCGTCGTCTACCACGCCCCCGCGGCCGCGCTGCGGGACGATCCCGAGATCCAGGCGCGCTACTGCGCGGTCTGAGCGCCCGCACCGGCCGGTGGGCGGCGCAGTGTCAGGAGGAGACCAGGATGGACATCGCTGGCGCGTATCGGATCCCGGTCGCGCGGGAGGCCGTCTGGGCGGCGCTGAACGATCCGGAGGTGCTGGCCCGCTGCATCCCCGGCTGCAAGGAGCTGGTGCAGGCCTCCCCGGAGGAGATGACGGCCAAGGTCGCCCTCAAGGTCGGGCCGGTCTCGGCGACCTTCGCGGGCACGGTCCGCCTGGAGGACATGCGCCCTCCCGAGGGCTACAGCCTCGTCGGCCAGGGCAACGGCGGCATGGCGGGCTTCGCCAAGGGCCGCGCCGCCGTCAGCCTCGCGGCGGAGGGCGGCGAGACGCTCCTGACCTACACCGCCAAGGCCGAGGTCGGCGGCAAGATCGCGACGCTGGGCGGCCGGCTCATGCAGGCGACCGCGCGCAAGCTCGCCGACGAGTTCTTCGGCAAGTTCGCCGCCGAACTCGGAGCGACCGGCGACCCGGCCGCGCCCAGAGCGGCCGAGGCCTAGGAAAGCCGCGTCTCGACCGCGCCTCGACCGCGCCGGCCGGGACGGTCGCGCTCCCGACCGGCGCGTCGGAGCCCGGTCATCGCTGCGACCCGATCTGCAGGACATTGAAGCCGCGCTGCAGGGAGGTCCCGAGGAACTCTCCGAACGGGGTGTTCGCACCCGCGGCACGATCGACGCGGAGGACGGCGGCACAGCCGCGCTGCGGGCTCTCGACCGAGCGGCCGTCGACGGAGGCCGCAGGGGTCATGCCGGCTCGCCAACGCGCCTTCAGCGCGGAGACGGCCCTGTCGGCCGTCCGGCAATCGGGATAGGCGAGGGATACGAGCAGGGCCGGTCCATTCTTGCCTTGGTAGTCCGCGACGATACCGCCGGCATAAGCCGGGACGCCGTCCCGTCCGCGCTCGCGCTGATCCTCGATCGCCTTCCTCTGCGCGGCCAGATCGGTCGTCGCCGACAGGAGGGCGGCAGGATCGTCGGGGGTGATCCCCATCAGCGGCGTCACGACGGCCGCTTGAAGGATCGCGCCCGGGTCGCGCTCATCCGCGGCGGCCAGACCCGTCAGCGATGTGGCGACCGCCTCGTGATCCGCCGCGCTCCGGCCGACCCCGACGCGTGTCTCCAGATCCGCGTCCGCGGACGCCTGCGCGACGACGCGATCGATCGCTAGGATCGCGCTGGTCTCGCCCATCGGGCCGGACCAGGGATCGGTCGGCTGCCGGGCCCTGAGATTCAGGGCGCGCGGCTCACCGTTGGCGAGAATGCGCGGCGCGGTCGAGACCGGCCGGAAGTTCCTGTCCTTCAGTTTGGCGACCAGGGTGTCGGCTGCCGCCTTCGTCGCCAGACCCCAGTGAGTGACGCGCGCCGGAGGCTGGCCGAAGGCCGCGAAATAGGAGATGTCCTCGAACGGGATGCCGGCCTTCTCGGTCCATGTCTGCGCGCCGCCGTAGCTGAGGGCGTTCAGCGGGCGGATGCTCTGCGCGAAGGCCATGCGCCGCAGGCCGGCGTCGCTCAGCGCACCGCCGGCGGCCCTGGACAGCGCCTGGACGTCCATGAAGACGATCGGCATCGGGTCAGGCGTCGCCAGGACGGAATCCGGAACCGCGCGGAGAGCCGCCTCCAGAGTGCTGGCCGCCCGCGCCGCCGGCGCGATCATCAGGACTGAGAAGGACACGACGACGAGGCGGGATGAAACTGAGCGCCAGAGAGGTCGTGTCACGTCGAATCCCATGCTCCAGGTCCCTCGGGAGCGCCGATGCCCGTCTGCCGGTCATGGCGCTGACCGCGTCGGGCAAGAAGAGATCTCCGCAGTGCTCACCCGATCATTGCTGGACAGGCTCTCTTCTGTCTCCCTCAGTCGATTTTAGCTGAGCCGCTCTCGGCTTCCACTAGTGAGGGTGACCTATTGACCGCGCCGCCCGGATTGCCGCCGATCGGACGCCCGGCACCGTCGAGACGAGCGCCGACCGATGGGGGCGTCGCCTCTGTGAGAGCCGCAACGTGACTTCGGCCTCCGCGTGTCGCCCCCCGCGCGCCGATCCTCTCAAGCGAGCGATTCTCCGGTCCGATCGCGCATCGTGAGGACTGCGGCGAGCGAGATGGCCGACAGCACGGCGACGTAGAGGCCCGGCCCCGTGGGCCAGGCCAGGTGGTGGACGATCCACGTCGCGGCCATCGGGGCGGTGCCCCCGACCAGCGCCATCGAGGCGTTGAAGCTGATCGCCAGGGCCGTGCAGCGCGAGCGGTGCTGGAACATCTCGACGAACGCCGTCGGCACGACGGCGGCGTTGCCGGCGATCAGGATCGCGAACGCGACCTGGCTCAGGACGATCAGAAGCGTGTCGCCGGTGGTCAGCAGCATGAAGAGCGGCCACGACAGGATTGTCAGGCCCGCCCCGGTCAGGACCAGAATACGCTTGCGCCCGAAGCGGTCGGACAGGGCTCCGGCGATCGGGATGCACACGGCTTGAACCACCATGGCGAGCGAGTTGATGAGAAACGCCGTGTGTTGCGGCAGGCCCGACACGGTGTGCATGAACGTCACGAGGTAGACGAACACCACGTAGAAGCCGCACGCCAGGCCGAGATTCATCGCGAAGGCGCGCAGCATGGCGGAGCCGTCGATCTCGACGGCCGTGCGCAGCGGTGAGCGCTGGTCCGTCGGTGCCCGATCTTCGCGAAACACGGTCTCGACGTGATCGTCGTCGATATGGCGACGCAGAGCGAAGATGAAGACGCCGAGCACGATCCCGAAGAGGAACGGCAGGCGCCAGCCCCACTGGTGCACGTCTTCCGGCGTGAGCAGGCCGGTGACGAGCGTCCCGGCAATGGAGCCGAGCAGGATCCCCCCGGCGGCCCCGATGCAGGCGAGGCTGCCGGTCAGGCCGCGGCGCGCCGGTGCTGCGGTCTCGGACAGGAAGATGGCCGAGGAGGTGTACTCGCCGCCGACGGAGAGACCCTGGCCGAGCCGCAGCACCACGAGCAGGACGGGCGCGAGGAGCCCGGCCGACGCGTAGGTGGGCAGGCAGCCCATCAGGAAGGTCGAGACGGCCATGAGGCCCGCCGACAGCAGGAGTGCCGTCTTCCGGCCGTAGCGGTCGCCGATGTGGCCGAACACGATGCCGCCGATCGGGCGCATGAAGAAGGCGGCGGCGAACACCGCGAAGGCCGAGAGCAGCGACGTCGTGGGGCTGTCGGACGGGAAGAAGTTCCGGCCGATGACGGCACTGAAATACCCGTAGGTGGCGAAATCGTACCATTCGAGCGTGTTGCCGATGGCGCCCGCGACCACGGAACGGCGCCGCGCCGCGCCGGGGACCTTCGGGCCGTCGGCGATCGCGTCGGAACTGATCGGGAGCGGCGGCTCACCGTACGGAGGGGTGGATTGCATGATGCGCCCGCCTTGCCGCCGAATTCAGTCTAGACGCTAGACTGAAACGCCAAGCTTGGCGAGACCATTGGAGAAGGACGACATCCCTCTTCCGCTCGACAGTTAATAGGCGCGGGGCAGCCTTCGCGCGGGCGAGCCCGCCAGGGCCGCACGCCCCTCCGTCCTGCGCGGCCAGACCGCGATCGGGAGGCCCTCCGTCCTCACGGTGCCTCGGCGTCGGCGGGAAGATCCGGAGCTTCGGCCGCCGCGGCGAACGCCCGCCGGGCCCGCTCGATCTCGGCGTGGTGCGTCTCGGCCCAGATCCACACGCCGCAGAACGCGGCGCCCAGGCTCCGGCCCAGCGGCGTCAGCGTGTAGTCCACGCGCGGCGGGATCACCGGGTGCACCGTCCGCCGGACGAGACCGTCCCGCTCCATCTGGCGGACGGTCTGCGTCAGCATCTTCTGGCTGATCCGGCCCACGGCCCGGCCGAGCTGCGTGAACCGGAGGATGCCGTGCTCCTCCAGGGCCTCGAGGATCAGCATGGTCCACTTGTCGGCCACTTGGCCGATGATGTCGTTCACCAGGGCCTCGATCGCCGGATCGACGTCCTGCGGGGGTGTCCCGCGCCGCTTCGCCTCGATCGCGGGGTCAGGGGCAGCCCTGCGCATTCGACACTCTCCTTTCGGTGCGTACAAATCTTTTCGGTGCCTACTTCAGGGCGGAGAGTGTCAACCATACTCTCTGCGGCGACAACAACGGGGTCGCCATCATGAAAACCTCCGGCAACACGATCCTGATCACGGGCGGCGGGTCCGGGATCGGAGCCGCGCTCGCCCATCGCTTCCACGATCTGGGCAACACCGTCATCGTCGCCGGTCGCCGCGCGGAGGCGCTGGAACGGGTCACGGCCGGCCGCCCGGGCCTGCACGCGATGCCCCTCGACATCGCGGATGCCGGAGACATCGCGGCGTTCGCCCGGCGCGTCACGGCCGAGCACCCGGCCCTGAACGTGGTGATCAACAACGCCGGCATCATGCGGTTCGAGGCGCTGGATCAGGCGCGCGACCTCTCCGACGCGGAGGCGACGATCACCACCAACCTGCTCGGCCCGATCCGTCTGACGGATGCCCTCGTCGCGCATCTGGTCACACGGCCGGACGCGGCGCTGATCAACGTGTCGTCCGGGCTGGCCTTCGTGCCCCTGACGACCACACCGACCTACTCGGCGACGAAGGCGGCGATCCACAGCTACACGGTCTCGCTGCGCGAAGTTCTCAAGGGCCGGGTCGAGGTGATCGAGCTGGTGCCGCCGGCGGTCCAGACGGATCTCACGCCCGGCCAGGCCACCCGCGCGGGCTACCTGCCCCTGGCCGACTTCATCGACGAGGTGATGGCCCTGTTCCAGCAGCAGCCGACGCCGCCCGAGATCCTGGTGCAGCGCGTCGCCTTCCAGCGCAACGCCGAGGCCGAGCACCGCTTCGACGCGGCCGTCGCGACCCTGAACGAGGCCGCTCGCGCGGCCCGCGCGGCGCAGGAATGAGGTGCGCGCGGAGATCCGCGAGGAGATCCGCGTCGCCGCGCGCGGGCGCGACCCGTGTTTCATCAGTTCAGCCTGGAGACGATCGATGCCGTTCGCCAATTTCAAGATCCCGCAGGGCATGATGACCGGTCCGCAGAAGGCGGATCTGATCCACCGCACGACGGATCTGCTGGTCTCCTTCTTCGGGGAAGCCGCGCGCCCGCACACCATGGTCTTGGTCGACGAGGTCGTGGATGGCGGCTACGGGCGCGCGGACGAGGTCTTCGATCTCGAGGCCCTGCGACGCCTGCGGGCGCACCACGAGACGGGTTCGCGCTGACGGCCTCCACATCGTGACGGCGGCCCTGCCCGGAGCCGTCGACGATCTCGTCGCGCGCGTCCGTCCCCGGACCGCGTTTCGAGCCCCGTTCCGATGGGACTAGGAGGGAGCGCCGTTGCGTGAGACTCTGGGCCTGCCCCGGCGGGCGGGGCGAGGCGGAGTGCCATGCGATGAGCCAGGACGACGAATCGCCGCCGGCGCGGCGCCGCTTCCTCGCACAAGGCGCGGCGGCGGCCGCGGCCGTCCTCGCGGGCGGCCCGGCCCGATCGGACGAGGCGGCGCCTCCGGCCGTTCCCGAATGGATGAAGGTCCCGGGCGCCGATGTCGGCAGCCAGACCTACGGCCGGCCCTCGCGCTTCGAGGAGGGCGTCATCCGCAACGTCCCGAAGGGTCTGAAGCAGTACATCTCGGCGTCGAGCCGCACGCCGCTGCAGGATCTCGACGGCATCCTGACGCCCAACGGCCTATTCTACGAGCGCCACCACGGCGGCATTCCGGACATCGATCCCGCCCAGCACCGGCTGATGATCCACGGACTCGTCGAGACGCCGCTCATCCTGACGATGGACGACATCCGCCGCTTCCCGTCGGAGTCGCACATCTACTTCCTCGAATGCTCGGGCAACCCGGGCTTCGAGGCGATCAAGGGCAAGACGGCGTCGGACCTCGTCGGCCTCGTCAGCTGCGCCGAATGGACCGGCGTGCGCCTCGCGACGGTCCTGGCGGAGGCCGGGCTCAAGCCAGACGCGCGGTGGGTCGTGGCCGAGGGCGCGGACGCCGCCGCGCTGACCCGCAGTATCCCGATCGCGAAGTGCCTCGACGACGCCCTGCTGGTCTACAGCCAGAACGGCGAGCGGCTGCGCCCCCAGCAGGGCTACCCGCTTCGGGTGCTGCTGCCCGGCTACGAGGGCAACATGAGCGTGAAGTGGTTGCGCCGGCTCAACGTCACGGCGGAGCCGGCCTATTCCCGCGAGGAGACGTCGAAGTACACCGACCTGATGCCGGACGCCACGGCGCGGCAATTCACCTTCGTGATGGAGGCCAAGTCGATCATCACGCGGCCCTCGGGCACGCAGCGGATCGCCCCCGGTTTCCACGAGATCACCGGCCTCGCCTGGAGCGGGCGCGGGCGGATCCGCGGCGTGCAGGTCTCGACGGACGGGGGCGGGAGCTGGCGCGACGCCGCCTTGCAGGAGCCGGTGCTCAACCGGGCGCTGACGCGGTTCCGCCTGCCCTGGCGCTGGGACGGGACGCCCACGACCATCGCGAGCCGGGCGATCGACGAGACCGGCTACGTGCAGCCGAGCTTCGAGGACCTGACGGCGGTGCGCGGTCTCAAATCCTTCTACCACAACAACGCGGTCGTGCCCTGGCGCATCGCGGCGGACGGCGAGGTGGCCAATGGCTATGCGTGAAGCCCGCGCCGCCGCGGGGATCGCCCTGGTGCTCGCCTGCGCCGGGCCGGTACGGGCGACGGAGCGCCTCGGGATCGGGCGTCCGGCCACGGAGGCCGAGATCGCCGCCTGGAACATCGACGTCGACCGGGACGGCCGGAAGCTGCCGCCCGGACACGGCAGCGTCGCCCACGGCCGAGAGGTCTTCGAGACCCAATGCGCTTCGTGTCACGGCAGCCGGGGCGAGGGCGGGACCGGCGAGCGGCTGGCCGGCGGCCAGGGCACGCTCGCCTCGGCGAAACCGCTCAAGACCGTCGGCAGCTTCTGGCCCTACGCGCCGACCCTGTTCGACTACATCCGGCGGGCGATGCCGATGAACGCCCCGCAATCGCTCAGCGCCGACGACGTCTACGCGGTCTCGGGCTACGTCCTGTACCTGAACGGGCTCGTCCCGGAGAGCGCCGTGCTCGATGCCGCCACCCTGGCCGCCGTCCGCATGCCGAACCGCGACGGGTTCGTGCCGGATCCCAGGCCGGATGTGAGACCCTGACGGGAGCGGCGTACCCGATCAGGCCGCCCCGGCCCCGCCCGCCGCCGGGGCGCCACGGTGCTGTGGCCGTTCCGCCACTGTCGTCGCAACATTATTACATTCGGTTGCCGGGGCGTTGACCCGGCCGGTCGCCGCGGCAAGTATTTTCCTGCCAAGGTTATCCGGGCACGGTCCGGAGCCGGGGTGGTAATCCGGTGCGCGCTGCGCGGTGCGTCCGGATCTGCCCCGCACCTGTCGACTGGGCGCGCCCGTTCCCCGCGGCCGCCGGTGCCGCGCACCGGGACGGTCCGGCGGCGGCGATGACGCGCGTCACGGGAGGCGGCCTTCGGCGCGACGACGTTCCTCGGGCGCGGTGCCCCAGCGGAGCGCGCGGTGCCGCCCGTCCGGGCGTGACGCCGCCCGCCTCCGCGTGGCCGCGCGCCGGCAGCAGCGAGTGTGTGGTGGCGAGTTCTGGACGATTGTCGTTCCGCGAGAGTCCCAGGCCGCGCCGGGGATGCGCCCGCCCTGCCGGGGCGCGGCGCGGCAGCCCGCGCCTGGCCCTGGCGGCCATGCTGTCCGCCGGCGTGCCGGTCGGGGAGGTCCGCGCGCAGGAGAGCGTGACCCTGGAGGAACTGTCGGTCGAGCATGTCGGCGAGGGCGCCGCCCGGACGACGGCGTCCGGGCGCGGCAGCATCGGCCTGATCGGTCCGACACCGGGCTACGGCGCCGGCGCGGCGGTCAGCGCGACGCGCACGGCCACACCGCAGATCGACGTGCCCGTGGCCGTGTCGGTGGCGCCGCGCGAGACGATCACCGATATCGCCGCCACCCGCGTCGACCGGGTCTTCGACTACCTGCCCGGCGTCGCCCGCCAGAACAATTTCGGCGGCCTGTCGATCTTCAGCTACGCCATCCGCGGCGTGACCACCTCCGAGATCTACAAGAACGGCTTCCCCCTCAATCGCGGGACGCCGCCGCCGCCCGACGCCCAGAACATCGAGCGCATCGAGGTGCTCAAGGGGCCGGGAGCGGCCCTGTTCGGGCGCAGCGACCCCGGCGGGCTGGTCAACCTGATCACCAAGCAGCCGACCGCCGAGCGGTTCGTCGAGTTCGGCAACCAGGTCGACTCGTTCGGCCTGACCCGGGGCACGATCGATGCCGGCGGTGCGCTGAGCGCGGACGGCACGGTGCTCTACCGCTTCAACCTCGCCGCCCAGGGTGCGGGCAGCTTCCGCGACTTCGTGGACAGCGACCGGCTCCTCGTCGCGCCGGTGGTGAGCTGGCAGGTCACCCCGGACACGCGGATCACGGTCGAGACCGAGTTCGTGAAGAACCGGATCGTCTTCGACCGGGGCGTCATCGCGCTGAACCGGCAACTCGGGTTCCTGCCCGTCTCCCGCTTCCTCGGCGAGCCCGGGCAGAGCACCTATCAGAACAACAACACGCTGCAGGTCCGCGTCGACCACCGCTTCGACGAGAACTGGCAGCTTCGCCTCGCGACCTACTTCAACACGGGCGATCTCGCGGGCGAGTCGGCGGAGATCCGCGCCATCGCTGCCGACAACCGCACGGTCTCGCGCGACCGCAACGTGCGCGACTACCGCTGGGACGTGGCCGTCGGGCAGGCCGACCTCGTCGGGCGCTTCGATACCGCCGGCATCGGCCACACGCTACTGCTCGGCATGGACCGGGAGAGCACCGACAGCCGCACGCAGTACTTCCGCTCGAACTTCCGCACGAGCCCGTTCGCCCTGGACATCTACGCCCCGGTCTACGGGCAGGCGCTGCCGCCGATCACCATCCCGCGCAACAACTTGGAGCGGATCACCAACACCGGCCTCTACGCGCAGGACGAGATCGTCCTGAGCCCCGAATGGCGGGCGCTCGTCGGTGTGCGCCTCGACATCTTCGAGCAGAGCTTCCGCGAGCGCGCCGTCCGCAGTCAGGTCGACCAGTCGCGGGTCGCCGCGTCGCCCCGGGCGGGCCTCGTCTACCGGCCGATCCCGGAACTCGCCCTCTACACCAACGTCGGCACGAGCTTCCGGCCGAACATCGGCCCGGACGCCGCCGCCGTGACCCGCGGCACGGCCCTGCCGCCGGAGACCGGCCTCGGCTACGAAGTCGGCGCCAAGTCCGAGCTGTTCGGCGGCAGCCTGCTCCTCACCGCCGCCGCCTTCCGGGTGGAGCGGGAGAACGTGCTCACGCCCGATCCCGCCAATACCGGCTTCTCCCTCGCCGCCGGGGCCGTCCGCAGCCAGGGGTTCGAGCTGACGGCCCAGGGGCAGATCACGCCCGAGCTGAAGCTCCTGGCCGGCTACGTCTACGCCGACGCCCGGGTGACCAAGGACAACGTGCTCCCGGTCGGAGCCCCGCTCATCAACGTGCCGCGCCATTCCGGCAGCCTCCTCGCGGTCTACGAGCCGGAGGGGGCGTGGCGCGGCTTCGGTATCGGAGGCGGCGTGCGGGGCGTGGGCGCGCGCGCCGGCGACGCGGCCGGCTCCGGCTTCACCCTGCCGGCCTACGTCGCGGTCGACGCGCTCGCCTACTACCGCTTCGACAACGCCCGGATCGCGCTCAACGTCGAGAACATCTTCGACACCGCGTACTACGAGAGTTCGCTGAACGTGTTCCGGGTCTATCCGGGCTCGCCCCGGCGGATCACGGGCTCGGTGACGGTGCGGTTCTGATGGCGGGCCCGCGGCCCCCGTCCAGGCAGCCGCCGGGGTCATCGCTCCGGCGAGAGGGCGCGCCTGCGGGACTCCGCAGGCCGACCGCTTCTGCGCTATGTCGGATTCCGTGCTGCACGGCAGCAGCGACGCGACAGGCCCGGGCAACGGGGCCGAGGGGACGGTATTCGGGTGGGTAAGGCTTTGATGGAAGCGATCGTCCCGTCCGATGGCACGGCGCCCCGCGTCGTGCGGCGCCGCATCGTTCTGCTCTACCTCGTCCTGATCGCGGCCAACGTCGCCGCCTGGTCCTGGGCCTACAGCCTGTTCGCGGGGCAGCCGGCCCTGCTCTCGACCGCGCTGCTGGCCTACGTCTTCGGGCTGCGCCACGCGGTCGACCCCGACCACATCGCCGCCATCGACAACGTCACGCGCAAGCTGATGCAGGCGGGCCAGCGGCCGGTCTCGGTCGGCTTCTGGTTCGCCCTCGGCCATTCCACCGTCGTGGTGGTGGCCGCGGCCGCGGTGGCGCTGGCCGCCACCAGCCTGATCACGGCCTCGGAAGGCTACCGGGAACTCGGCGGCCTGATCGGCACAGGCGTCTCGGCCGCCTTCCTGATCCTCATCGGCCTCGTCAATCTCGTCGTCCTCGCGGGGGTCTGGCGCGCGTTCCGGCAGGTGCGGCGCACCGGCCGCTACGTCGAGGCCGACCTCGACATGCTGCTCGCCAACCAGGGCGTCCTCGCCCGGATCCTGCGGCCGCTGTTCCGCCTCGTGACGCGCTCCTGGCACATGTACCCGCTGGGCCTGCTCTTCGCGCTCGGCTTCGATACCGCCACGGAAGTGAGCCTGTTCGGGCTCTCAGCCGCCCAGGCGAGCCAGGGCATCGATCTCTGGACGATCCTGGTCTTCCCGGCGCTGTTCACCGCCGGCATGACGCTGGTCGACGCGACCGACGGCGTGCTGATGCTCGGCGCCTACAGCTGGGCCTATGTCCAGCCCATGCGCAAGCTGTTCTACAATCTCACCATCACCCTGGTGTCGGTGGTGGTCGCGCTGGTGGTCGGCACGCTGGAGGCGCTGAACCTCCTGGCGGACAAGCTCAACCTCCAGGGCTGGCTCTGGGAGCGGATCGCCGCGATCAACGACCATTTCGGCGTGCTCGGCTTCGGCATCGTCGGCCTTTTCGCGGCGGCGTGGCTCCTGTCGTTCCTCATCTACCGCCTCGGCCGGTTCGACCGGATCGACGTCAAGCCGGCCGACATCCCCTGACCGGCGTCGGCCGTGTCCACGCGGGACGTCCGGCGCCGGTGAGTTGGGCCGATGTCGGAGCGCGCCGGATGCGCGCGGCGGGCTGAACCTACCCGGCCGCCTCGCTGAGCCTCAGGCCGGTGAACGTCAGCGTCGCCGTGTAGATCGGGGCGCCGGCCGCATCCCGGACGACCACCGTGTAGGTTTGCCTGTCCCCGTCGCTCGGGATCTCCCATCGCGCGACGTCCGGGAGGGAGATCATCGCTTCTCTGCGCGCAGCGTCGAAATCGGCGCACTCGGTCCCGTCCTCGTCGCGTTGCAACTGACCGTCGTGGATATCGAAGAAATAGCGCGGCACCCACGCCTCCGTGACTGGCTTCCCCTCACGAAAGCTAACCGGGATCGGAAACGCCGGTTCTCGGCGCGCGGCGCCCGATCCGCGCCGGTGACCGCGGCCGACGCCCTCGGATGAGCGGGCGCCGGCCGGGCCCGGCCGGCTATCCGTTCCGAGCCTTCCGGCGCTGGCGGCCGTGCCGTCGCGTCGCCGGATCGCGTCCCCGAACGGACACGTCGCGCGGGGCTGCGGATCGGAAGTGAGAGCGCCGCGCGACGGCGTGCGCGGCGTGACGGGACCGCTCCGGCCGTTCCGGCCGGGCCCGTGCCTCCGGACGGGCGGTCGCGGACCCGCGGTCTCTCAGCGGTCTCTCGTCTTCGTGGTACGGGAATCCTGCGTCTTGTTTCCGTCGTCGGCCGGCGAGGCGCCCGGAACGCCGGTGTTGCCCGAGCCCCCGCCCCTCTCTCCGCCCTTCATCTGATCGCCGTGCTGCATCCGCTGCCCGCCCGAACCGGACGGCGCTGGCCCGGACGTCGATCCTCCGGCGGCGCCCTGCGCCGTTGCCGCGCCGGCCGTGCCGAGAAGGAGCGACGACACGAGGACGAAGATCCGGATTGCGGTCATGATGTTCTCCCGAAAACTACCATTGGGCAAGCACAGAAAGCTGTATGAGTTCCGGAATATCGCAAAATATCGAGCTCATGATGTTATGTTTTTCTTATTGAATACTGCGGGTCGACGTGCCGAAATATCCGATGGCGGTCCGGGCGCGCGCGCATCGGCGGGCAAACCGCCCGGATCGCGCCTGAGCTGTGGGAAGCCGACGTGGATAGGCCTCCCCGCGGGGAGCCCGCAGATCGGTCCGACACGGCGCGGCGGGCCGCGCTGAGAGCCGCTCGGAGGGCCGGAGGGGCCGGTCCGCCGACGATGCCGGCACGAAATGACCGCCGCGGCGTGAGCCGGGCGGTCCAGGTGGTCTCGGGATGTCTAGGGTTAGACGATCGCGGGCCGCGCTTAATCCGCGCCGCGCGGAGCGGACTGCCGTGCCGGCCGCGCCGGCCGGCGGGTCTCGTCGTGCTGCGGCGCTCGCGCGCCATGTCGACGTCGTCGGCGGCGATGCCGACGCGTCGGTTCTGACCCGCGTCCGCGACGAGGACACGCGCCCCATATAACCGTCGCGGGAGCGCGGGCCTTCGGGAGGCCGTCCGTGGCGGCGCGGGATCCTGCAGGGCGCCGGGTTCGACGCGGTGCTTCCCGATCGGAGCCGCGCAAAGCCGGGGGACGAGGAGGACCGAGATGCTGCGCGACAATGTCGAGCGAGGCCGCTTCGAGCTGCAGGTCGGCGGTGACGTCGTCTTCGCGACCTATCGGCGGGAGCCCGGCCAGCTCGTCATCAGCCACGTCTACGCGCCGCCGATCCTGCGCGGCACCGGGGCGGCCGGCCGGCTCATGGAAGGCGTCGCGGCGCACGCGCGCGCCGAGGGCGATCGGATCGTGCCCCTGTGCGGCTACGCCCGGGCGTGGCTGCGCGGGCATCGGACGCATCGCGACCTGCTCGCGTGAGGCCGCGACCGGGCCGGGATCGGCCGCCGCCGGGGGGCGGTGCCGAGATCGCCTGGCGCTAGGTCATCCGTTGCGCCACGTGCCGCCGCCGGCGCTGGACGGCCTCGCGGACATGCGCGACGAGCAGGGCGACGAGGCGGATCTCGACGCTCTCCGTCCGCCTGTGGGCCTCCATCCGGATCGTCTCCGCCGCGAGCGCGTCGGCCTCCCGCTCCAGATGATCGAGCTCGACCGGATCGGCGCTCGACACGGACAGCCAGATCTCCAGGAGGCGCATGACCCGGGTGGGCGGCTGCAGCGGCCGGAAGCGCCGATACAGGCCGATGCCCGCCGCGCCGAGGGAGGCCAGCGCGCTGATCATGAGCCCGACCCAGTAGGCCGCGTTCTGCGCCTGATCACTCAGGCTGGGCTGGTTCCCGGTCAGGTACGCCGTCGCGCCCGGGTGGATCGGGAGCGCCTGGACCTTGTCGTCGGTGTCGGGAGCCTCGATGCCGGCCAGATCGTCGTCGAGCGCGACGAGCCGCGGCTTGCCGGTGAGAACCTCGCGGGTGATCTCGCCGGCGAGCCAGTCCGGCATGGCGCCGCGGGCCACGAGCCGGTGGCTGACGGACAGCGTGGTGATGTCGTCGCCCGGTGCCGGCAGGGAGCCGAGGAACGCGCCCTTGGGCACGTCGATCGTGTCGAGCACGGGGTGCTCCTTGGCGATCGCCGCCGCCTCGTCGACCTCGAACAGCTTCGCCGTCCCGGAGCCTTTGCGCAGCGCCGTGAACAGGGGCAGCCACAGCGCGCTCCCGACAGGGGCCACCACGAACACCGAACCGATCTGGCGGCTGCGGGCGGCCTCCGTCAGCTGGTCGATCCTCAGGATCCGGCGATGCACGCTGCTCGGGGGCACGCCGAAATGCGTCAGGATCAGGTCGAGCAGGAGCGGGTCGAGCTTCCGCCCGTCGAGGAGACCGACGGTGCTGCCCCGCAGCTTGGCCACGCTGTCGACGGGGCTGCCCCCGGGCGCGACGAAGACCACCGCGTCGCGGCGCAGGATGACCAGGGTCTGCCCGTCCTTCGGCGCGGCGTCGCTGCGCACCAGGGCGAGCTGGGTCTCGCCCTTGTCGAGGGCCGCCGAGGCGCCGAGGCGATCCGGCTCGAAGATCGTCCGGATGCGCACCCGCGGATGCTGGGTCTGGAAGAGCTGCGTGAGCGCCTGCGCGGCCTCCCGATCCTCGGTGCTGGTCTTGGCGACCGCGATGTCGAGGGAGAGCAGGCCGAGGAGGAGATGGATGAGCAGAGCAGCGACGGCGGCCCCGGCGATGACGCCGAGGACGATGACTGTCGTTCTGGAACGCCGGATCATCCGTGCCGCGCTGACCTGCCGATCCGCCAGCATAGCGCGCGTGTCTGGCCCAGTCTCCCGCTCCCGGACAGGATCGGTCGACGCTCCGCCCCGTGCTGTATCTTGCTCCGGCGCGCCGCGATCAGTTCATCTGGCGGTGCCGGTCCTGGACCTCCTGGGCGGCGAGCCTGCGGCCCAGCGTCATCAGCAGCGCTTCGGCCTGCACCTTGAGCTCCGCGTCCCGCAACTCGCTGATCGCGTACATCGCCGCGATGGCGTGATCCGCTGCCAGCTCGAGAGGCGACGTCTCCGCACGCGGCACGGCCTCGTCGGCCATGTCCTCGAACATCCGCATCCGGGTGATGTCGAGGAGAATGCCGCTGCCGCCCTGGAGCCGCCCGACATGATCGCCGGTGAAGCGCCCGCGCACCAGGACCCAGCGCGTCCGACCGTCCGCCGAGGTCACCCGATGCTCGGCGAGGTACGGTGTCCCATCGCGGGCGCTGCGCCGAATCAGATCATCGATCCGCTCGCGATCGTCCGCGTGGATGCTGCTCATGTAGCGGCCGAGCGGGACGCCTTCCTCGGCCTCGGCCGGATCGACGTTGTACACCAGGGCGACGAAGGCGTCGGCCCGCACCCGATCGACGCCCGCGTCCCATTCCCAGCGGCCGACGACGTCGAGCGCGTCCAGCGCCGTCTGGAAGGTTTCCGAGGCTGTTTGCCCGTCTAGGGGCTTAAAAGCTGCCACCCGAGCACCCGTATTCAGTTAACAGTAACATACGTTGGTCCTAAAGCGCTGCAACCGCAAGGGGCATAATCTGGTCAGCAATCAACTGTTGCGTGCCGGACACGGGTCGGCTTCGGCGAGCCGCCGGGGCCGGGTGCCGACGACGGGCCGCGGGCGGTCCTTGCGGATCGGAACCTGGACACCCATTATGACTACAGTGGTCACGGAGAGCGCCATGCAGGAGATCCAGCTTCGGGACGCCAAGGCGACGCTGTCGGCCGTCATCGACCAAGCGAAGCAGGGCGCGCCCTCGATCATCACCCGCCACGGCCGCCCCGAGGCCGTGCTGCTCAGCTTCGAGGACTGGCAGCGGCTGTCCCGCGTCCCGTCGTTCGGCCGCCTGCTCATGGCCGCGCCCGTCGCGGCGGACGACCTCGCCCCCCCGTCCGGCGGACTCAGAAGCGCCGAGCTGTGAGGCGGTGTACCTCGTCGACACCAACGTGCTCTCGGCCGGCGCGCCGACCAAGGCCGTTCCGGCCGTCGCACTGATCGACTGGATGGACCGGAACAGCGCGGGGCTCCACCTCTCGGTCGTCACGATCGCCGAGATCGAGGACGGCATCGCGAAGAGCCGCAGGGACGGTGCCTCGCGCAAGGCCGAGCGCCTCGCGGCGTGGCTGGATACCTTGCTGCACCTGTACGCCGCCAAGGTCCTCCCGATCGACCTCGCCGTCGCGCGCCACATCGGCGGGTTGTCCGATCTGGCGCGCGGGCAGGGGCACGCGCCCGGCTTCGCGGATCTCGCGATCGCCGCCACCGCGCGCTGCAACGGCTGGACGGTCCTGACCCGGAACGTGCGGCACTTCGCGCCGCTCGGCGTTCCCGCCTGCGATCCCTTCGTCGCGCTGCCGGCCGATGGGCGGTGACGGCGTCGCGCCGGTCACCGCGGGGCCGCGGCGGCGTGCCGATCGCGGCGGGACTATCGGGACGGTGTGCAGAACTCGGCCGTGAGACCGGCGAAGGCCGCCCGCAGGAAGGCGTCCACGGGACGGTCGCCGCCCGCCTGGATCCAGGCCTCGATCGCCAAGCGCATCGCACCGAGCGACGCCATGGCGACGAGGCGCAGCGGGGCGCTGCGGACGGGGTCCGGCCAGCGCTCGATCAGCGCGGCATGCAGGGCCTGCTCGTGCAGGCCGTAGGCCGCCTGCTTGCGGGCCTTCAAGGTCTCGCTGGACCGCATGACGCGATCGATGCTGATGAACTCCTGGGTCCGGAAACCCGTCGACAGCGCCAGCAAGGCGTCCCGGACGGCCTCGACCGGGACCTTGCCATCCGGCTGGGCCAGGACGGCCTTGCGTAGCGCCGCGCCGAAGCCGCGCATCTGCCAGTCCAGCAGGATCTCTTCCTTTGACTTGAAGTAGTAGAAGAAGGTTCGACGCGAGATGCCGGCCGCCTCGGCGATCGCGTCCAGGGTCGTCGCCTCGTAGCCGTGCCGGCTGAACAGCCGCAGGCCGGTCTCGGCGATCCGTTCCAGTGTCTCCTGCCGTTTTCGCGCGCGCAGGCTGCCGGGCTTCGGTGGCGGGCTCCCCATGCCGGCGTTGTGACATGCGATTCCGCACTTGCAAAGTTGCACGCGGTGCAATTATATTTTTACACCGAGTGCGATTTTGACGCGCGGTCTCGGGACGCGGTGCGGAGTCCGGTCGGGCGCCCGCCCCTTCCTGCCGATATCGGCAGCCTCGTTCGCCGTCGGGGCCTCCGTCGGCGAACGGAATTCGGTTGGCGCGCGCCGGGGGGCGAGGGCGCGTCGTGATCGGGTTGCGGCCGGCGATGCGCGGCTCTGCGAACCCTCCTGGCTCCCCTCCTCTCGCGAAAGCCCTCCCCATGCTCGAGTCTTCCGGTCCGACAGCGGCACGGCCATTGCCCAACCGTCGGCAGGTTGGCGCCATGCTGCTGGGAACCCTGGCCGCGGGTGTGACGCGGCCGGCCGCGGCGGAGCCCGTCGTCGAGGACGTCCGGATCGTCGACTTCGACTGGGTCGACGGCGCGCGCCAGCGACCGGTGCCGGTACGCCTGTACTGGCCTAACACGTCGTCGCTCCGGCGCCGCGTCCCGCTGGTCGTGTTCTCGCACGGTCTCGGACAGTCCCGGACCGGCTACAGCTATCTCGGTCGGCACTGGTCGTCCCACGGGATCGCGAGCCTGCACCTGCAGCACGTCGGCAGCGACAGCTCCGTCTGGACCGGCAATCCCCTGGCCCTGCTCGACCGGATCGAGCGGGCGGCGCAGGAACGGGAGGCGATCGCCCGGGCGCGCGACCTGCGCTTCGCCCTGGACCGCCTCCTCGTTCAGGACGGGGGCGCCTTCGGAGACCGGATCGACCCGCGACGGATCGTGGCGGCCGGCCATTCCTACGGCGCCAACACGACTCTGATCGCCGCGGGTGCGCGCGTCGTCCGCGACGGGCACGCCCTTCAGGCGCGGGATCCGCGAATCGCGGCCGGGATCGTGATCTCGGCGCCGCCCTTCTACGGCGAGCGCGACCTCCGGGCCGTCCTGGGCGCCGTCGAGATCCCGACTTTGCACGTGACGGCGACTGAGGATGTCATCCAGCTGCCCGGTCGCACCTCGCCGTTCAGCGACCGCCTCGCCGTGTACGAGGCGATCGCGACGTCCCGGAAGTCCTTGGCGGTCTTCCAGGGCGGCTCGCACAGCATCTTCACCGACCGTCCCCTCACGGGCGGTCTGAACCTGAACCCGCAGGTCAAGGCGGCGACCGCCGCCGGAACGCTGGCCTTTCTCGACCTGGCCTTCCGCGGCGATCCGGAGCCGCTGCGCGCGTGGTCCTCGACCTGGCGACCGATCCTCGCCGTCGCGCCCGCGGGCTACGCGAGCGCGTCGCTGGCGCAACCCGCGATAGCGACCCGCGGAAAGGACCGGACGCGCGCCCAGCCCGTGGAGCCGCTCTGACAGGCCGCTCGTCGCGCCACCTGGCGGCTGAGGTCAGGAGCCCGGCCTCCTCCGCGAGGTTGGTGCACGGGGTCGGCGCCTCGGGTCAGGTCGCTTCGAGCGCCGTCAGGGTGCGGTCGACCAGCTCGAGGATCCGTTCCCGGTCCAGCGCGGTCCCGAACAGGATCCGGTAGAGGATCGGCGAGACGACCCCGTCCAGCACCGCCTCGGGGTCCGGGAAGGCCTCGCCGCGGGCCACGGCCCGATCCGCGATGATCGCGATCTGATCGCGGGTGAAGCTGCAGCATCGCTGGGCACAGTTCGCGTCCGCCGCCGCCAGGACGTCCCGGATCATCTCCCGCCCCGGCGCGGACGACATCTCGTCCGCGTACTGCTCCGCCCACGCCTCGAGATCGGTCCGGCCGCTCCCGGTATCGGCCGGCTCGCCGTCAGGACGGAGCCGCTCGACCGCGACATCGGCCAAGAGCTCGGCGAGCGTGCCCCACCGGCGGTAGATCGTCGACGGCGTCACGCCGGCCGCGGCGGCCACCAGGGGCACCGTGATCTCCGAACGGTCCGTCGTGGTCAGGAGCGCGCGCACGGCCGCCTGAACCGAGGTCTGCACCCGCGCGCTGCGGCCGCCCGGACGCGGCCCTTGCCTCGTCGTCATCCTGCACTCTGCCATCTGGGGCACCACAAACGCAAAGATATTGCGTTTGTGGTGCGGAGGGCCTACGCATCAAACGCAACGGATTAGCCTTTAGGTTCGCCAATGACCAGGGACCGCAAGCTGAAAGTTGTGGCTGTCGCGGGCAGCGGCACGCTGTTCTTCCACGCGGCGGTGCTCGGCACCTTCCTCGCCGCGTCCGCCGCTCCGACGCCGCTGTACCGGTTCTACCAGGAGACCTACGCGCTCTCCCCCGTGCTCACGACCGCGGTGTTCGCCGTCTACGCGCTGGCGCTCCTCAAGGCGCTCCTCGTCGCCGGGTCGATCTCGGACCATCTGGGCCGACGGCCGGTGATCTTCGGCGCGCTGCTCCTTGAGCTGGTGGCGATGGCCCTGTTCACGACGGCCAGCGGGGCGTGGGGACTCATCGCGGCGCGCTTCGTCCAGGGCGTGGCGACCGGCATCGCGGCGAGTTCGCTGGGCGCCGCGCTCGTCGACGTCGACCGGGCGCGGGCCCAGCTCGTGAACGCGATCATGCCGCTGATCGGGATGGCGGCGGGCGCGCTCGGGACCAGCGCCCTCGTGCAGTACGGCCCGCACCCCCTCCACCTCGTCTACGCGATCCTGGGCGCGGTGTTCGCCGCGCAGGCCGCGCTCCTCTGGCTCACGCCCGAGACCGGCGAGCGCCGCGCGGGTGCCCTGCGGGCCCTGAGGCCGCGCGTCGTGGTTCCGCCGCAGGCCAGGCGGCCGCTGGCCGCGATCACGCCCACCAATATCGCGACCTGGATGCTCGGGGGCTTCTACCTCTCCATCGTTCCCTCGCTGGTCGTCGCCGCGACGGGCAGCCGGAGCCCGTTGACGAGCGGCGTCATGGTCGCGGCCCTGATGGTCGCCGGCGCCCACGCGGTCCTCCAGCGGCGCGGCCGGGACGCCGCGGCCAACCTGACGATCGGGACGCTCGCCATGACCGCCGGCCTCGTCATCGTGCTCGCCGGCATGCACGGCGGGAGCGTGCCGGTCCTGATCGGCGGGACCCTGGTCGGCGGGGCCGGCTTCGGGACGAGCTTCCTCGGAGCCCTCGGCACGATCGTCCCGCTGGCGAAGCCGAGCGAGCGGGCGGAGCTCCTCGCGAGCTACTACGTCGAGAGCTACCTGGCGTTCAGCCTCCCGGTGATCTGTGCCGGGTATCTCGTGCGCCGGATCGGCTACGTGACGACCGCCGACCTCTACGCGGCCGCGATCCTCGCCATGAGCGCGGCCGGGTTCCTGGCGCGGCGGGCGCTGACGTCGCGACGCGTCTCGCCCGGCTGACGCACCCTGCCTGCGGCGCTCCGGTCGAATCCGCGTCCCGGACGGGCACCGAAGCCGGCCGCCGGGCGCCGAGAGCCCTCGCGCGATCGCGCCGCCAATAGCCGTCGTGCCGGGCGGGGCGATCCCGGCGCGACCGTCCCGGCCCGGCCGCGTTGACCCGGATCAACGTCGCGCGAACGGGACGGCCGGTATCGGCACGCTCCCGGGACGCGGAGCCGAGCGGAGGCATCATGCGAGACTTCACCGTCGCCTGGGACGCGAACCGGCTGGCCTGGGTGCGGGAGCGCGTGCGGGCCTACCGCATGCCGCGCCTGCCGACGGGGGCCGGCTGGCGCTACGGCTGCGATCCGGACGTCCTGGCCGACCTGTGCGCCCACTGGCTCGACGGCTTCGACGAGGCCGCGGCCGCGGCCGAGCTCAACCGCTTCCCGCAGATTCTGGCCCGCGTCGAGGATCTCGACCTGAACGCCGTCCACGTCGTCGGCGAGGCGGAAGGCCGGCGCCCGCTGCTGTTGATCCACGGCTGGCCGGGTTCGATCTACGAGTTCTGGTCGGTGATCGAGCCCCTGGCCTTCCCGTCGCGCCACGGCGGGCGGCCGGAGGACGCGTTCGACCTCGTGATCCCGGCGCTGCCCGGCTTCGGCTTCTCGGGCAAACCCGCCGCGCCGATCGGCGCGCGCAGCACGGCGCGGCTGTTCGACCGCCTGATGCGCGAGACTCTGGGCTACCCGCGCTACCGGGTGCAGGGCGGCGACTGGGGCGCCGGGGTCGCGGCCTGGCTCGGCCTCGACCACGCCGCGTCGCTGGAGGCGATCCACCTGAACTACCTGCTGGTGCAGCCCGATGCCGAGCCGGAGAGCGCCGCGGAGCGGGTTTGGCAGAAGCAGGCCGGAGCCACCCAGCAGGCGCTCGGGGCCTACGCGCAGCTGCAGGGCACCAGGCCGCTCTCGCTCGGCTACGCCATGGCGGACGAGCCGGTGGCGCAGCTGGCGTGGCTGGTCGAGCGCTTCCACGACTGGGCCGACCTGCGGGAGCGGCCCTTCGCGCAGGTCTTCACGAACGATCAGCTCCTGACCAACGCCCTGCTCTACATCCTCACCGATTCCTTCGCGACGGCGACGTGGTTCTACGCCGGCGCGCAGCAGGAGGGTGTGCGCCGGATGCCGCCGGGGCGGCGCGTCACGGTGCCGACGGCCTTCGCGGCCTACCCGGATCCGCGCACGCCCGCGCCGCCGCGAGAGTGGCTGGAGCGCGGCTACGCGGTCTCGCGCTGGCAGACGATGCCCCGCGGCGGCCATTTCGCCGCCATGGAGGCGCCGGACCTGTTCGTCCGGGACCTGCGGGACTGGGGCCGCGGCTGACGGCGTCGTCCCGCCGCATCGCGGGCTCAGCCGGACCCGGCGGCACGAACCGGATCCTCTAGATCAGCGCGTATCCCGCATCGGTCCGCTCGATCCGCCCGCGGGCGGCAAGGTGCATCCCGGTCACAATCAGACCTTCCGCCGCCGCGCGATCGAGGATGCGCCGGCGGGTCGCGATCGCCTCCGCCGGATCCGTGTCCCAGATGACGGTCCAATCCGGGTGCGGCATCTGCAGGAGCCGCGAGTGGACGACGTCGCCCCAGATCAGCAACCGGTCCGCGCCGTCCGCGATCAGCACGCCCATATGCCCCGGCGTATGGCCGGGGAGCGGCAGCGCGCGGATGCCGGGGGCGAGTTCCGCCTCGCCCGAGACGCGGCGGATCCGATCGCGATAGGCGGCGAGCACGGCCTGCGCCGTCTCGAACATCGGGCGCAGGGCGGCGGGCGCGGACGCCTGCGCCCCCGCATCCGTCCAGTAGGCGACCTCCCGCTCCTGGACCACGAGCTCGGCATTCGCGAACCGCGCCAGACGGCCCGGCGTCAGGAGACCGCCCACGTGGTCGGCGTGGAGGTGGCTCAGCCAGACGGTCTCGACCTGATCGGGCCGCACGCCCTCTGCCGCCAGCGCGGCGGTCACCCGGTCGAAGTCCGGTCCGAAGACGGTGCCGCAGCCCGCATCGAGCAGCCAGTGGCGCGCGCCGCGCCGGATCAGGAAGGCGTTGACCGGCTCCGGCGACGGACCGTCCGCGGCGAGACCGGCACCCTTCAGCAGGGCCCGCCCGGCCGGGCTCTCGGCCGCGGGCATCATGCGCGGCTCCAGCGGGAACAGCCCGTCGCGTAGGGGCGTCACGGTGATCGCGCCGACCCGATAGGGCCCGGGCGCGGCCGCGGCGGGGCCGCGCAGGCCGAGCGGCAGCAGGGCGGAGGCGGCGAGCAGGCCGCGGCGGGAGAGACGAAGGGCCATGGCGGGCTCCGCGGGAGACGGGACGCTGCCATCCTGCGGACCGGGTCAGCCTCGGGCCAGGGACGTTCTCCCGCCCGCGACCGGGCATTCTTCCCGCGTTTACCCGGCCCAGCTTGCGCGTCGGGACGTTCCCGGTGCCAGATCGGCGCGTCGCTTCGAGCCCGGCCGTTTCGCCCCCATGAGCCTGCCCGCGCATCTCGGCCTACGCCTCCTCGTGGTCGCCCTCCTGTGCCTGGCCGGAGCGGTCGCCTGGACCGGCTTCGCGGCCCAGGCGAGCCTGCAGCGGGAGGCCGCGACCTCGGCGGAGCGGATCGCCGCGCAGCTCGCGCGTCAGCCGGGTCTCGGCAGCGCCGGTCCGGTCGCGATGCCCGCCGCGCCGCCGCAACCCGCACCGGCCCTCCTCACCATCCTCCCTGGGATCTGCGCCGACATCCAGCTCGGCGTCGAGTTGCCCCGGCGCGTCTGCGGCGACTGGGATGGCCTCGACGCCGCCCCCGCGTGGTTCCGGGAGGCGGTTACGGGGGACGCCGCGGCCGCGCCGACGATCCGCGCGATCGTCTTCCGCGAGCGCACGATCGGCAGCGTCACCGCCTGGCCCGATCCGATCGCCGCGGCGGCCCGCGTCTGGCAGCGGGTGCGTCTCGCGGGCGGGCTCGCGCTCGCTCTGACGGCGGCGACACTGCTCCTCAACTGGCTCGCGGTCATGCGCCTCGTCGCGCCCGCCGGGCAGATCGTGCGCGGGCTGGCGAGGCTCGACGCGGCCCCGACCAGGTCGCCGCTGCCGCGCTTCGCCGCCGCCGAGTTCGACCGGATCGCACGCGCCTGCGATGACCTCGCCGACCGGCTCGCCCGCGCGGAGGCCGCGCGCGCGGAGCTGATGCAGCGGCTCGTCACGGTGCAGGAAGAGGAGCGGCAGGCGCTCGCGCGGGACCTGCACGACGCCTTCGGCCAGTGCCTCGCCGCCGCGGGCGCCCGGGCGGCCGCGATCGAACTCGCCGCGCCCGACGACCGCGAGGATCTGCGCGCGGACGCGCGCGGCATCGAGGCCGTCCTCGCCACCATGCGGGAGAGCCTGCGCGGGGCTCTGGCACGCCTCGAACTGCCCGACCTCGCCGAGACCGGGCTGGAGGACGCGCTGCGGGGCCTCGTGGCGGATTGGCGGGCGCAGCTCAGGTCCGGCCCGGCCCTCCATCTCGACGTGGCCGGCGACCTCGCCGACATGCCCGTGACCGTGTCGGCGAGCCTCTACCGCATCGCGCAGGAGCTCCTGACCAACGCCCTCCGCCACGGGCGTCCGAGCCGGATCTTCCTGCGGGTCGTCCGGACGGAGACCGGAACGCGGGCGGTGACGCTCACGCTGGACGACGACGGCAAGGGCGATGTCTCGTGCACGGCCTCCGGCACCGGCCGCGGCCTCGTCGGCATCCGCGCGCGGCTCGCCGCCCTCGGCGGCAGCTTCACGCTGACCGGCACCGGCAGCGGGATCCGCGCCTGCGCGACCGTCCCGACCGCGGGCTGAGGCGTCTCATGCCCACGTCCATCCTGCTCGTCGACGACCATCCGGTGGTGCGCGAGGGCTATCGCCGCCTGATCGAGCGACAGCCGGGACTCGTCGTGACGGCGGAGGCGGCGAGCGCGGCGGAGGCCTACCGCCAGTACAAGGCGCACGGGCCGGATCTCGTGATCCTCGACCTGTCGCTCCCGGGGCCGAGCGGCATCGAGGCCATCCGGCACATCCGCCAGTGGGACGGGGCGGCCCGCATCCTGATCTTCAGCATGCGCACCGGGGCCGTCGTCGCGCGCCGAGCCTTCGCCGCGGGGGCGTGCGGCTACGTCACCAAGGCGAGCCCGCCGCGCGCGTTGCTGGCGGCGGTGGCGGCCGTGCTGCGCGGCGAGCGGGCGATGAGCGCCGACATCGCCCACGCCATCGCCCAGGACGAGGTGGCGGGCGGGCGCTCGGCCGTCGACGCGCTGAGCCCGCGGGAAGTCGAGATCCTGAGCCTGACCGCGGGGGGGATGACGGCGCAGGCCGTGGCCGAGGCCCTCTGCTTGAGCCTGAAGACGGTGCACAACAACCTGTCCGGGATCCGCGCCAAGCTCGGTGCCCGAACGGATGCACACCTCGTCTGGATCGCCGTGGGCGCCGGGCTCGTGTGCCCGCCCGAAGAGCTGGCCGGCAGGGCGTGACGGGGACCGCGCGCATCTGTCTGAGTGACGGATGATCCTTCCCGACATCCATCGCTGAACTGCGCGCCGCGTTTAATCCGCGCCGATGCGTGCGTGAGGGCACTCCGCGATTGCATGTCACCATCTACTTTGCCATCGCGGCACGAAATGATGCGTGAAGTCACGGTTGGTGATTTTGCCGAGACTGCGGATTAAACGACGATTACATGGAGAGGGCGTCGCTGCTCTTGGTCGGCGCGGTGCGCAGGTCGCGGGCCGGCGGGGAGCACCCGCCCACCGATGGCGGCGTGGTCGATCGTGGATCTCCCGTCGGTCGTCGGCTCTCGCCCCGCGGACGAGGCGCGCATCACCGCGCAGGCAGATCGGATCGGAGATTGAATCGGGAGGCTCGCCATGACTGTCGGACAAGCGATGACCCGTGGAGCGATCATCGGCCTGATCGCGCCGTTCATCTGCATCCATGCGGCGCTGGCAGCCGCGTTCACGGGGACGGGCGGCGGCCCTGAGACCACGATCAACGCGCCGTACCGCTCGTCGGTGGGGCAGACGGTGCCGCCCGGCGCGGGGGCCGCGCCGCTGCACGATCCGCGCGAGCGGACGCGACGGCAGAAGGACCTCGACGCGGTCCTCGGCAGCGTCTGCGACAAGTGCTGACGCCGTCGCGACAGGTCCGCCTCGAACATCGACCGACACGAACGGGAACGAGCCTTTGCGTCCTCCGCACGACATCCGAATTCTCAGCCAGGTGCGCTGCCACCTCGGTGAAGGACCGAGCTACGATCCGCGCACCGGGACGGCGTGGTGGGTCGATATCCTGGAAGCGCGCCTGTTCGAGAAGCCGATCGCGAGCGCCCAGAAGGCGCTCGTCCACGTCCTGCCTGTCCAGGTCAGCGACATCGCGGCGATCGACGGCGCCCACCAGTTGCTCTCGGCGGAGGACGGTCTCTACGTCCGGTCGATCCGGGACGGGGATATCCGGATGCTCTGCCCCCTTGAGGAGGACCTGCACGACAACCGGTCCAACGACGGCCGCGTCCATCCGAGCGGCGCGCTGTGGATCGGTACGATGGACCGCGACGCCACCAAGGGGCGCGGCTCGATCTATCACGTGGCCGGCACGAAGGTGCACCGCCTCTTCGGCGGCCTGACGATCCCCAACGGCATCAGCTTCTCGCCGGACGGCGCCACCGGCTACTTCGTCGATACCGACGTCGGCGTGCTTCACCGCGTCCCGCTCGATCCGAGGACCGGGCTGCCGCGGGGACCGGTCGAGATCCATTTCGACCACCGCGGCGGCGAGGGCGCGATCGACGGCGCCGCCGTGGATGCCGAGGGCCTGATCTGGACGGCGCGCTTCGGCGCCGGCTGCCTCGACGCCTACAGCCCCGCGGGCGAGCGGGTCCGCACCGTGTCGGTGCCGATGCGGCAGCCGACCTGTCCGACCTTCGCGGGACGCGATCTCGACCGCCTGCTGGTCACGTCCGCCTACGAGGGCATGGACGTGGCGGACCGCGCCGAGGATCCGGAGCATGGCCGGACGATCCTGATCGACGTGGGCGCGCGGGGGCTGCTGGAGCCGGCCTTCCGGCTCTGCGCCTGACCAGGCCGGACCGCGGTTCTCGCCCGCCCTCGCCCGACATCAGCCGGCGCGTCGAAGCGCAACACCCAGGAGACTCCATGACCGACGCGGGCGAGCGCCCCTATCAGCCGATCGAAGCCTACGCCCTCCTGAGCAACTGCGAGGGGTGCGCGCTCGTCGCCAGCGACGGATCGATCGACTGGGCCTGCCTGGAGCGCTTCGACGCCGACCCGGCCTTCTCCCGGCTGCTCGACCGCCGGCGCGGCGGCCATTTCTCCATCCGCCCCGAGGGGCGGTACGAGACGGCGCGGCAGTACCTGAGCCGCAGCAACATCTTGGAGACCACTTTCACCACCCCGGACGGCTTCGTGACCCTGCACGATTTCATGGTCGGGCCGGAGGGCGGCCCGCACCGGCCGCTCCTGGTCCGGCTCGTCAGCGGCGTGTCGGGCCGTGTCCCGATGGTGGTCGCCTACCGGCCGCTGGCGGGCTTCGCCGAGTCCTTCGCGCCGCCGGAGATCGCGGGCGGCCGGGTGACGGCACCGGGATGCCCGGGCCTCGTCGCGGATGTCGAACTCGTGCGGGACGGCGCCGGGGCCGCCGCGCGGTTCGTCCTCGAGGGCGGGCAGGCGCGGAGCTTCAGCATCTACGGCGATGCCCTGCCGGACGCCCCGCCGGACGCGCGCGCCCTGATGGAGCGGACGCGCAAGGCTTGGGTGCTGTGGACGCAGGACGCCGCCTACACGGGACCGCTCGCCGATGAGCTGATCCGGTCGGCGCTCGTGCTCAAGGCGCTGACATACGCGCCCACCGGCGCGATGGTCGCGGCGGCCACGACCTCCCTCCCCGAGGAGATCGGGGGGATCCGCAACTGGGATTACCGGTTCTGCTGGATCCGCGACGCGTGCCTGTCCTTCTACGTCCTGAAGAAGTTCGGCATGCTGCGCGAGGCCGAGGCCTTCTTCGGGTTCGTGTCCGACCTCTGCGCGCGGGCGGAGGGGCGGCTGCGGCCGCTCTACAGCGTCTCCGGCGAGGCCGACCTCGCCGAGACCACGATCGCGCATTTCGAGGGCTGGCGGGGCAGCGCGCCGGTGCGGGCCGGCAACGAGGCCGCCGAGCAGCATCAGGCCGACGCGTACGGGCAGGTGCTCGACCTGCTCTACCTCTACACACGCCTGGGCGGCACGCTCCCGGAGGCGATGCTCGGGCACGGCGCCCGGCTGGCCGACATCTCCGCCGCGCACTGGCACCGGCCCGACGCCGGTCTCTGGGAGCCGCGCAAGCCCGAGCAGCGCTACCTCCACGCGGCGATCATGAACTGGGTCGCCCTGGACCGGGCGATCCGCCTGTTCGGCCCGCGCGAGACGTGGTGCCGGGAGCGCGACCGCATCGTCGCCTGCGTGAACGGCCCGGGGATCCACCGGGACGGCTACTACCCGCAATATCTCGGCGGTGACGACGTCGACGCCGCCCTGCTGATGGCGCCCCTGGTCGGCTTCCCGGTCGACGAGGCCGCCTTCGCCCGGACCGTGAACGTCGTCATCGAGCGCCTCGGGCACGGCCACCTCGTCTACCGCTACCGGAACGACGACGGCCTGCCCGGCCACGAGGGCACCTTCCTGCTCTGCGCCTTCTGGCTGGTCGACGCGCTGCTCTGGCTCGGCCGGGACGCGGAGGCGCGGCTGCGCTTCAACGCCCTGCGCGCCCTCCAGAACGACGTCGGCCTCTACGCCGAGGAGGTCGCGCCGGACGGCGCCTTCCTGGGGAACTTCCCCCAGGCCTTCAGCCATCTCGGCTTCATCCACAGCGCCCTGATGCTCGACCTGTTCGACCACGGCGGTCGCGCGGCGGTGCAGGGCACCTACGCCGACCGGTCCCTGCGCGAGACGGCGCTGCGCCGGACACCGACCCTGGGCGGCCCCGACTGATCGCCGCCCGCCATCCGCCCGTCCGCTGTCGCCACCCTTCATTCAGCGCAGGAGTGCCCATGTCCCGATCGAGCCGTCACGAAGCCCGTCTCCTGAGCGTGGACGAGGCCGATCTCGTCGCGCGCTCGCATCACCCCTGGCTCGGTGAGGCCGATGACGGCGGCTTGGCGGAGCTGGTCGCGCGTCTTCGGGCAAGCCGCGACCGTGCACGGGATATCTCCCGCCGGCAGCGCCGCGAGCTGCGCGGCAAGGCCGCCCCGTCCGGCGCGCGCGCCGCGACCGACAATACCGGGACCCGCCGGAAGGCCGCGGTGCTGGCAGCCGCGGTGAAGCGCGCCAGCAAGGAGAGCGAGCGCAGGCGGAACGCCCGGGCGCGCGGTCGCCTGGTCACGAGCTCCCGCAGGGCGCTGGCGATGAAGCAGGCCGCCGGCGATCACGGTCTCGCGCGACCGACCTCGCGCACCGCGCACGATGGCATGCAGGCCGTTCCGAACGACAGCCTCGCGCCGTCGGGCGCCCTCGACAGCGCGGGACACGAGATCGCGCGGCGGCGCGGCGGCGGTCCGCGGTAGCGCCAGACCCGGACGGCCGCCGCGGGCGCTCCGGGCTCGGCCCTTGCACACCGGCGACGGCTTCCGCGCCATCTCACCGGTAGCGGACGGGCCGGATCCGCGGCGCGCCTCTCTTCCGGCCGCGGCCGGTCACGGGCGCGGACCCCCGCCTCGCGGTGCGCGCCGGCGCGGATCCCGCGAGATCCCTGTCGCGGCTCTCACGCGAACCTCGCGGACGCGCCCGTCATGGAGCGACAGGAGACGTCGGTCCTGGCAGGGTGGGATCCGATCGTGGCCCCGGGCCGTAGCGGAGCGCGCCCGGACCAGGCGCGCATGAGGATGTTGTCGATGCGGGGCGCCGCGCTGATTTTCGGGACACTTCTCGTCATCGCGACCTTCGTGTGGTTCATGTACTTCGTCCCCCTGGGATGTGCGATGAACACGACGGGGTGCCGGGAGACCTTCTCCGTCTGGAGCGGCGGCGGCCTGGTCCATTTCTGGGCGCCGCTCCTTGTCGCGGGCGCGGCGATCCTTTTCGGATTGTCCGGCTCCAGGTAGATCGGCGGTATTCGCGCATTGCGAGGCAGGGCCGCCGACGCTCCGGTCGCCGACGGATCTGGTCAGCGGCGACGAGAGGGTCGTCGATGAACGTCTAGACGGCCGTGCAGCCGTTCCGGTGATCCTGCCCCTCAGTCAGGGGTCAGCTTGCCGGCGGGACCGGGCCGTGCGAGGTGTCGCCCGCGACGATGCCTGACGTGAGTTGATCCGCCGATCGCATGAGCCTCGCCGTCGACCCGACCCGCGCCCGGACCCCGATGACCGCCGATCTGCACCGCGGCTATCGCGGCCGGGAGGGCGACCGACGGCCCGCGCGGGATGCCGGTCGATACCAGTCTCGGCGTCGGACAATCCCCGCGACCCGGCGAAAACGCGACTGGGCCGCCCATCGCAACATCGTGCCGGCGCCTGCCGGAGGAACCGCGTCCCGCGAGGCGGGACCGTTCGCCAAGACAGGGGATGTCCGGGAATGATCATCTGGTCCGGCTGGGGAATGCTGACGGCGCTGATCGCGGCGGCGGGCCTGATCGGCAGCGTGCTGCTCGATCCGGCGCTCGCCCGCCTGGGCGTCCCGACGCCCACGGGCGTCATCCTGGTTTGGGTGGTGGCGGCCGGCTTCAACTGGTGGCTCGGCACCCGGCTGAACGGCCGGCCGGGCCGCGAACTGCTCGACCCGCGCACGGGGCAGACGGTGATCCTGCGCCCGCGCCACACCCTGTTCTGGATCCCGATGCAGTACTACTCCGTGCTCATGGTTCTGCTCGGTCTGCTCGCCGTGATCGGCGCGATGCACGCCGGCTCGCCGGGCCGGCCTGTCTGATGGGTGAGCGCCGCGCCGCGGGTGCGCGGCCGCGACCTCTCCGAGGCCTCTCCGGCGCTCGACGCCGCGGCGCAGGGATGAAGCCCGTGGCGGTCCTAGGGGCAGTCCGGAGCGTCCGGAATCGCGTCGAAGGCCTGCGGTCCCGGCTGTGCTCGGGGGCGGACGACGACGCGGACCGTGACCCGGCAGTCACCCGCCCGGACGCGGTAGCGCTCCCCGTCGACGCGCTCGACTGCATCGATCGGACGCGATCCCAGCACTCGCGCGGCCGCCTCCGCGACGGCCTGGACTTCACGCACGCGTTGCCAGGACGGCGGCAGGGCGGCCTGGGAAGTCGTCGGAAGCAGCGCGAGCCCCGTCGCGCTTAGCCAGCGCCGCGCGGCCATCATGCCCGGGCCTCCCGGGTCCTGGCGGGAGCCGACACCGGCGCCGGGACAGCCGCCCGGATCGGCCGGACCGCGAAGAGCCGAATGCGTCGGCGCGTGGGCGTCTCTCCGTTCATGCGGCGGGGACGAACCTCAGCGGACCGCGAAGACGGAGGCCGGCGCCCCGTAGCGCCGGTCCCAGCCTTCCCACGCGACGTCGGTCGGTCCCACGGCGAAGTCGACGACCCGCCAGCCGTTTCCGTCCTGGCGCAGCAGCGCGGCGTAGTCGTTCGAGTCCAGATCGTCCGCGGCGCGAGGGAGGGGGCGGCCGTCGGGCCGCTGCATCCGCGCGAAGAGGAAGGCCCAGGGGCCGACTTGGTTCAGGGCGTGCACGACGAACTGCACCGGCTGTCCCCGCCCGGTCTCCGCAGGGCCCCGGGCGACATTGAGCAGGGCGCGCCGCGCCGCGCCCTGCGGAGTCTCCGTCCCGGCCTGTGCGGGCTGTCGCGTGCTGTCGCCGCAGGTCTGCCAGGTTCTCTGGGCGCCGGTGTCGGCCGGGCGTCCGTAGCACCAGCCCGCGGCGGCGAGCCGGCGATTGAGGCCGTCGCGCCGTTCGCAGGCCGCCTGCGTGCGCGGATCGTCGCCGGAGCCGCCGCGGCAGAGGCCGTTGGCCGTGGTCCAGTCCCGGAGAAGCGCCGGCACCGGTTCGGCGCGCGTCGCCGTCGGCGCCGCGATCATCAGGGCGCAGAGCGCGCCGACGCGCCGTGTTCGCCGGGTCCGGTATCTCCGGCTTTCGCAGGGCGCGCGGCCATCATCGGGGAGGCCGCCATCGGCCCGCGCGACGGCGTGGCGGGCCGGAGCAGCGGATCCGCGCGTCTCCGCACCGGCGTCACCCGACCGCGCGCCAGTGCCCGGACCGCCGATGGACCTTCCGTGTCCCCCTGTCATGCCCTGAAATCCCTGCCTGCGCCGGTCTCACGTCAGCCTTGAGCAGACCAGACCGAGTTCCGCGCGCGTCCCGCGCGGGACGATCGGCACGATCGTCGCGCTCATGTTGGGCACGCGGCGAGACCTGTCGAGGGGATCGGCGCCGCCGCGGGTCGGAGCGGGTGCGCCTCCGCGGCGCTGCACGGCCGGGTGGCGATCCCACCGCCGGCACCGCCGAGACGGGAGCGTCCCGCCGCGAACAGCCGCGCTCGTCGCCGGCAACCCGCTGCGCCGGGCGCTGTTGGGTCCCCGGGAGTGGTTTCCGTATGGCGCGTCGCATCCTGATCACCGGCGCCAGCATCGCCGGCAACACGGTGGCCTGGTGGCTCGGCCGCAGCGGCTTCGACGTGACCGTCGTCGAGCGCGCGCCCGCCTTCCGGGACGGCGGGCAGAACGTCGATGTGCGCGGCGTCGGTCGCACGGTGCTGCGCCGGATGGACCTCGAACGGGCCGCCCTCGCCAGCGGCACCGGCGAGGAGGGTACGGCCTGGATCGACGGCCGGGGACGGGTCGCCGCGCGGTTCGACGTCGCCGGGGCCGAGGGTGATGGCCCGACCGCCGAGATGGAGATCCTGCGCGGCGACTTGGCGCGCCTTCTCTACGAGCCGGCCCGGGAGCGGGCCCACTATCGCTTCGGCGACCGTGTGGCCCGCCTCGCGGAGGACGGGGACGCGGTCGCCGTCACCTTCGCGGGCGGCGAGACGGAACGCTACGACGCGGTGGTCGTGGCGGAGGGCGTCGGCTCATCGACCCGCGAGCTCGTCTTTCCCGGAGAGAACGCGCCGCGCTGGATGGATCTGACCATCGCGTACTTCACGATTCCCAGAATCCCCGACGACGACCGGATGTGGCGCTGGTTCAACGCCACGGGCGGCCGCAGCATCTCGCTGCGGCCGGACCGGCACGGCACGACGCGCGCGATGCTGACGCTCCGTCAGCCGCCCGGCGGCGAGCAGGACTGGGATATCGCTCGCCAGAAGGCGTTCCTGCGGGCGCGGTTCGCCGGCGCCGGGTGGCAGGCCGGGCGCGTCGTGGCGGGCCTGGACGCGACGGACGATTTCTACCTCGACGTCCTGCGCCAGGTAAGGATGAAACGCTGGTCGTCCGGACGCGTCGTGCTCACAGGCGACGCGGCCTGGTGCGCGACGCCCCTCGCGGGCATCGGCACGACGCTGGCCGTCACCGGCGCCTGCGTGCTGGCCGGTGAGCTGGCGCGCACCGACACGGTCGCGGCGGGCTTCGCGGCTTACGAGCGGGTCATGCGCCCGTATGTCGAGAGGGCGCAGGGTGTCCCGAAGCTCGCGCCGAAGCTCATGAACCCGCGCACGCGGATCGGCATCCGTCTCCTTCACGCGGCCCTGAACGTCGCGAGCAGGCCCGCCGTTCGCCGCGTCACCGCGAAGCTGTTCGATGGGCGCTCGGAGGAGCCCGATGTCTCCGCTTACGTCGGTCGATCGGCCTGAATCGGCTCCTCGGCACACACGCTCCGGGCGGTTCCACATCGAGCGCTCGGATCGCCACGGCTCGGTTCACTGCGGGGTCTGACCTTGGCTCAGGAACGACGGCGTCCGTTGTCGGGGCCGCCTCTCCCGACAAGACCGGCTGTGCCGGCGGGGGAAAGTCCTCCCTAGAATTGTGAGATCAATGTCTGTTGTTTCATGAATCGGATCCCTGTCGGGTCTCGACGCGCGCGAGCATGTCGAGGGCATCACCGATCGCGGCGAACTCCGCGGTGTTGTCGAAGATGCACCACGCGCGTCGGCCGAGGGCCTTGTGCGCTCCGAGGCGCTCGGCCATCCGGGACAGGACGCGCGGTTCGTACGCCGAGTAGTACATGCGCGGCGAGCCGTGGAGCCGATAGTAGACGAGGTCCGGCCAGCCACCGGGCATGCCGGCGTTCCGGACCGGCGCGGGGTCGGCCGCGACACGGGCGATCGCGAGGCCGACGAGCAGGCGGTCGACATCTTCTGTGAACCACGTGGCGTGGCGCGGCTCGCAGACGATGTCGCCCGGGAAGCGCCGCCGGAATCCCGATAGGAAGGTCGCCGCGGACGGGCTGTCGAAGGCCAGACTCGGTGGGAGCTGGAGCAGCAGCGGCCCGAGTTTTGTCCCGAGGCCCGTGACCTCCCCGAGGAAGCGCGCGAGGGGCTCATCCACGCCGATGAGGCGCCGCTCGTGCGTGACCGATCGCGGCACCTTCACGGCGAAGCGGAACCCGTCCGGCACCGCCGCAGCCCATCTCGCGTAGGTCGTCGCCCGATGGGGCCGATAGAAGGCGGTGTTGATCTCGACCGCGGAAAAGCGCTGTCCGTACCGCTCCAGATGGCTGCCCGCCTTTGGGAACTGCGGCGCGTAGGCCTTGGGCAGGCTCCAGCCCGCGGTTCCGACGGCGATGGCGTCTGATGGATGCATGGAATACCGCTCGGGGCCGAAGCCATGCCGGCCCGACCGGCGATCGGTAAACCGGGATCTGCGCGCATGCGAGCGCTCGACGAGGTGTTCGACCGTCTCCCGCAATCCGCGTTCCGGCGACGCTTCCGGCTGGCGATCGCCGATCGGGTCTACCTGCGAGAGAAGGGGCTCCCGACGGTCTTGGACCACGCGCGGGACTTCGTGCGGCGACGCCTCGCGTCCGCCGAGCCGAGGAACGACGGCAAGCAGACGCCCTTTCGCGGTCATCCCGTCTTCACGGCGCAGCACGCGACGGCAACCTGCTGCCGCGGTTGCCTGGCCAAGTGGCACGCGATCCCCGCCGGCCGGGCATTGACCGCCGTCGAGCAGGCCCACGTGGTCGCCGCGATCGCGCGCTGGCTGCGCTCCGAGGACCCCGAGGCCGCCTGAGGCGCGCGCCAGGCCGGGCGGCCGGCGCCACCGAGACGGGGCAAAGTCGGCGTCGCGGACGAACGCCGCGATCCGGTCACTCCCGCCGGGGCGCTTCAGGCCCGGCGGCGTGCCGCTGCCGGTCGCGGCGTCCGGGCCACACGGCCCCGCCGCTTCTCCCGCTCCGCGGACCTCTTGCTCTTCGCCCCTCCGGCGTTCGCCTCGTCCCTCCCCTGCCCTGGCCGCGCGGCGTGCGCGTCGAGGAAGCGCCGGCACGCGTCGAAGTCCGTCTCCGCGTCCGGCGGGCACGGGATGCCGCGCTGCTGGGCGAGGCTGCGCGCGTAGCCGAGCATCGCCGCGCTCGGGCTCCGCCGGCCGTCTGCGCGGCCGGCGTCGTCCTCCTGCCCGGCACGCGGCCCGGCATGGGTGTCGAGGAACGCGCGGCAGACGCTGATGCTGCTCCTGCAGCCACGCGGCAGCGTCACGCCCTTCCGCTCGGAAAGGCTCACGGCGAACGCCACCATGGCCGGCGTCGGCGGCCGCTGGTCGCCCTGACCGGCCGGGATCAGGCTCGGATCAAGGCTGACGGTCGGCGCCTGCGCGATCGCGGCGATCAGGTCGTCGAGGCGGGCGCGGGTGCGCTGGCGGAAGGCGGTCGCGCGCGCGACCGCCTCGGCGCGCGTGGCCGCCCGTCCGATCTCGGCGAGCTCCGCCTCGAACATGGCGCGCCCGACCGGATCTCCGTAGGCCGGGAACACGCTGCGCACCGCGCGGACGAAGGTCAGGCCGACCTCGGTGACCTCGATGGCCGGATCCTTGCCGGTAGACAGCGTGATGTAGCGGCTCTTCAGGAGCTTGGGCAGGATCGTGTCGCGCGTCGCGGCCGTGCCCAGACCCTTCGGCTCGTTCGGGTTGGCGGGGTTTTCCAGGGCGCGCTTGGCGGCCGGATCGTCCACTTGGTCGATCAGCCGGCCCATCACCACCGGCAATTCGCCTCGGGTGATCCGCCGCGGCGGCTCGGACTTCGCGGTAGCGATCTCCGCCGTCGCGGCGGAGGCGCCTTCGCCGTCGGTCACGAGCGGCAGGCGGGTGGCGGTGGCTTCCGCCTCGCGCTTGGTCTTGCCGGGCACGGCATCCGCTTCGAGCTCGGCCTCGCTGCCGTAGAGCGCGCGCCAGCCCGGCACGCGCACGACGCTGCCGGAGACGGCGAACCGCCTCACGCCCAGCGGTGTCGCGACATCCGCCGTGACGCTCGTGCGCGCGTCGACCCCGTCGGGCAGGTGCGCGGCGAGATAGGCCTTCGCCACGAGTTCCCACAAGCGGAACTGATCGGTGCTGAGACGGCCGCGCTCGGGCGCCTTGCGCAGGGGCACGATGGCGTGGTGCTCGCCCGGATCCACGACGTAGTGGCCCTTCAGGCCGCGACGGATCAGCGGCGCAGCGTCGCGCGGAACGACTGTGCTCAGGTCGCTCAGGACGGTCGTGACGGCCGCGATGATCGCGGCGGCATCGCCGGCCTGGCCCTCGGGCAGGTGCTCCGACTCCGTGCGCGGGTAGCTGAGGTACCCCTGATCGTAGAGGTCCTGAGCGATGCCGGCCGTGTGCTGCGGGTCCCAGCCGAACCGCTTGGCGCAGCGTCGCGCCAGGGTGTCCTTCGAGAACAGCCGGGGCGGCGCGCGCCGGACATCCCTGTGCGCGACCGCCAGAGGGCCCGACCACGTCGCCGCGGCGGACCGGATCGTCTCAGCGATCGCCGCATCGAGGATCCGCTCCTTCGGGGCATGCCAGAGGGTGATCTCCGCGCCTGCATGGGTCCTAAGGTGCAGCGCGACCTTGAAGAAGTCCTGCGGCACGAAGGACCGGATCCGCTCCTCCAGGTCCGCCAGGATGGCGAGGGTCGGCGTCTGCACGCCGCCGAAGCGCCAGGGCTCCCGGAAGGCGGGCGGGCGCAGGCGCAGCGAGATCGCCCGCGTGCCGTTCAGGCCGAGATGATAGTCCTCGTACTGCCGGCAGAGCGCCTCGAGATAGGCGGCGTAGTCGCGCTCGCCCGAGTCGGGATCCTTGGACAGGGCCGCGAAGGCGCGTCGGATCGAGACCTCGTCGAGCGCGCCGAGCTTGAGCCGGTCGACCCGGCCGTTCCAGCCGAGATGCTCGAGCACTTCCCACGCGATCATCGAGCCCTCGCGACCCGGATCCGTGGCGATGATCACGCGGTCCACGCCGCTCAGCGCCTGCCGGATCGCGGCGATCTTCGGTGCGTGCGACTGCCCGGACCGGTTCGTGCCGTAGCCGACCGGGATCGTGGGAAGGACGATCGGGAGGAGGTCGAAGCGCCAGGGCTTCCACTCGGGCCGGATGCTGCCCGGCTCCTCGGCCGACAGCAGGTGTCCCTCGGCGGCCACGCAGACCGTGCTCGGCGAGCGGAAGAAGCGCTGCAACTGGCGCATCGCCGAGGGCTTCTCGAAGAAGAACAGCGTGCGACCGGAGCTCGGAGATGACATGTCGCTGACCGCTCCGGCTGTCGCCGCGCCTGACCCAGGGTTCACATTTTGTTCCAGACGGGCTCGGGACGCAACTGGCGCCTCGAGAGGATAAGCCGTCGCAGAAGCCGGCGGCGTGTCGCCCTCCCCAGGCACACCGGCCGGCGCCGCGATGCTGGAGCGGCGCTCGTACCCGTGCTCCGGGCTCGCCCGCGGCGGCGACCCGGAATGCCTCCGTGGCCGGATCCCCGCCTGTGGCTGGCG
>NZ_JBYQVE010000003.1:407500-540503 GCF_058072805.1 Methylobacterium sp. 1A
CCCGGAGGTGGCCCGGCGCGGCGGCACTCCGGCCGGGACCTTCGCCGGCCCGCGTCGAGCCTGGATCGGCAGTGCTTGTCTGAGCCTGCGCCAGACCCGGCGGTTCATCCGGACCCGCGCCGCCGGCCGCGTCCAGTGGAACGGCCGCCGCGTCCTTGTGATGGCCTGGCGCATCGGCGCTCCGGCCAGGCCCGTCGCCATCTTGACCGCGGCCCTGATCGGTGACCTCCCCCCGGACCTGCGCGAGGCCCGCTGTTGGACGCGGGCTCGGATCGGATGCTGCACTGGGGTCGCCGGCCGCGCCGTGCAACTCCCGTTCGGATGCACCTGCGCCGATGCCTGAAGCATCCGCATGCGCGACCGCGTCGTGCCGTCCCCTTGCCTCCGGCGACACGCCCATTCGCAGACCGTTGTCCGGGCTACCGGAGCGCTCCTCGACCGGGAGCTGCGCGTGTCTCAACTCGGGCTGTGCGGCGGCATTGAGCCCATTGACCGGGGCTGGCGGAGCTTCGGATGCCGCGTGACCGGTCGTCGGGGTCACGCTCTGGGCCAGCGATGGCGCCTCACCGGTCGCGCTCGACGACGGGGCTCCCTGTTCCCGTGCCGCGGCGTCCCCCGATGGCGCGGCGCCACCGTCCGATCTGGAATCCGGAGAGGACGATGAACCCGCTGCGAGGGCTGCGCTGGCCTCGGCGCCGCGCGCGAGCGGCTGAAATCCGGATTCCGCGCCTGCCCGGGTCGGCCCATGGCCGAGGGCCGGGTCTCTGAGGCCGATGAGCCCGAAATCGGCGGCGTCAGATCGGGCAGAAGCGACCGCAGCCGACTCGGCCGTTACGAGACCGGCCGCGCCGCTCGCGGGACCTTCGTGGCGGCCGGTGCCGAGCGGACCTTCCGACTGGACGGGGCTCGCCGCTCCACCCGTCGTCGGCGACAGGCTGCCCTGGTCACCCGGGACGGCGCTGCTAGCGCCCCGCGCGCCGAGGTATGATGTGGCCTCGATACCCTGTGCGGGGTGGTCGACGAGGGCATCCGCGGCGAAGACCATGGCCGAGAACACGATCAGCCCGACCTGCTTCCGGTGGCTGTCGCGCTCATCGGCATCGCCCGTGTCGCGCGCTTCGGACGGCCCGTGCTGTTGCGCGTGGCCCGCGTGAGGGGGCTGCGCCGCGCTCTCGGTCGATCGCTCCCCGTCATCCGCGCGGGCGTCGTCGGGCGACAGGCTCAGGGCCGCAGCCGCGACGAGAGCCGCGAGCAGCGCCGCCGGGTGAACCGAGAGCTTCGTCCCGCGGGCATCCTGCGGGATCGGGAGAAGCTCGGGATAGCGTCGGGCGATCTCGTTGATGAGGGCGCGGAAGTCGCTGCCTCGCATCGGGCTGTCCAAGACATCGGACGCGATGACGTAGCTGCCGTCGATCCTGGCGAAATGCATGACGGCGTCGCCATCCGGCCGGCAGAAGACGAACCAGGGATCCGCCTCGTCGCTCAGGCCCTGCTCGCTGCCGATCTGCAGGCCGGCTCGGATCAGCGCGGCCTCGACGCGGTAGAATTCCGCGAGTTCCTGCTGCGACCAGCCGCCCTGGCACGTCGTTGCGGGTCGGAAGAACGAGATGACCGCGCCCATCTGGACCTCACGTCCGCACAGTGACTGAGAAGCGGACTCTATCGTTCATGGAAACTGCGTCCCAGAGCATCGAAGAACGGCGCCACCAGATAGTCGAGCGCCGTGCGCTCGCCGGCCGAGACGACGACCTCGGCGGGCAGGCCCGCCAGGAGGCGTGGTCGTACGTCGTCCGGGAGTTGATGGTCGTCGATCTCCACGGTGCCGGCGAAATAGGCCTGCTTGGTGCCGTCGTCGATCAGGCGGTCGCGGGAGACCATCGTCAACGTCCCGAAGATCGCCGACATGCGGCGCGTCTGAAAAGCCGGAAACTTCACCTCGGCCCGCATGCCGGAATGAACCGCCTCGAGATCGTTCGGCGCGAACTGCACGCTGATCACGAGCCTGTCGTTCGTCGGAACGATCTCCATCAGCGGCTCGCCCGAGCGGACCACCTGGCCGATCGTGTAGACCTTCAATCCCTGGATGACGCCCTGGTGCGACGCCCGGACCTCGTGCCGACGGAGAACATCCCGGGCCACGATGAGCTTCTCGCGCAGTTCAGCGATCTTCTGGCGCGTGTCGAGGAGCTGCGCGGTCAGCGATTCCTGCAGCTTCTGCTTGAGCTGCGCGGTCTGCATCCCCGCCTCGTTGATGCCGTTCTGCGCCTTGGCGGTCTCTGCCACGGACCGTCCGATCACGCCTCGGAGGCGCGCGTGCTCGCGCTCCATCATCAGAACGCGCGAGAGCGGGATGAGGTTCTTCTCCTGGAGGCCGCGCAGGCCCTCCAGCTCCTGCTGGATCAGCGCGACCTGCTGCTCGCCCGAGGCCTTCTCGACCGCCAGCCCGGAAATCTCCGTCTTCAGCTGCGTGACCCGCGCCTCGATGAGGCCGAGCTGCGCCTGGAAGGACGCGCGGCGCTCCGACAGCTGGCTGGCCTGGTCGTCGATCAGGCCGGCGACGGCCGGCTCGGCGCGCCGCTCCGCGATCTCCGGCGGCAGGAGCAGATCCTGCGCCTGGCCCTGCTCCGCGCGGAGGCGCGCTTCGAGGATCAGGGCCCCGTCGAGCTGGCCGCGGAGCAGATCGTTGCTGGCTCGCGATTGCACGGGATCGATGCGTAGCAGGACGTCGCCCGCGCGAACCGCCTGGCCGTCCCGGACCAGCACCTCCTGGACGATGCCGCCTTCGAGATGCTGCACCACTTTGCGGCTGCCTTCCGCGACCACCACCCCGGGACTGATGACCGCCCGGTCGAGGCGCGCGACGGCGGCCCAGGTGCCGACCACCCCGAACGTCGCGACGATGAGCGCGTAGCCGGCGACGGCGTACGCGCGCCAGTTCGTCAGGTCGGCGGAGCCCGACCGGTCCCGATCGGACCTTCTTCGCTCGGGGGACGGGCTTGGGATCGCGGCGCGCGTGACGGTCATCGCTTATCCCGCGCTCCGCTGTTCGTCGGAGCTGCGGCGGCTCTGGGATGCCGCGGGGCCGACGGGCGGCACCAGGGTCGGGACCGGCCGCTGGCCGGTGACGTGGGCGAGAACCTGCTCGGGCGTGCCGGAGAGCTGCACGCGGCCCTCGCTCATGAGCAGGATACGGTCGGCCTCCTCCAGCAGGCTCACCTTGTGGGTCACCAGCACCACCGTCGTCCCGGATCGCTTCAGGTCCGCAACGGCGCGCATCAGCGCCGCCTCGCCGGGCTGGTCGAGACTCGCATTGGGCTCGTCGAGCACGACCAGGCTCGGCTCGCCGTAGAGCGCGCGGGCCAGAGCGATGCGCTGCCGCTGACCGCCTGACAGCCCGTGTCCCCCCCGACCGATGACCGTATTGTAGCCCTCCGGAAGCGACTGGATCAGCGCGTGACAGCCAGCCCGTTGGGCAACCTCGATGACGCGCGCGTCGTCCCGGTCGGCGAAGCGCGCGATGTTCTGCGCGACGGTCCCGTCGAACAGTTCGACGTCCTGAGGCAGATAACCAACATGCTGCCCGAGCAGGGCCCTGTCCCAGTGGTTCAGGTCGGCCCCGTCGATGCGCACCGTGCCTTCCAGCAAGGGCCAGACCCCGGTGAGCGCGCGAACGAGCGTCGATTTGCCGGCGGCACTCGGGCCGATGATCCCCACGACGCTGCCGGGCTCGAGCCGGACGCTCACAGCCTTGAGGATGGGGCGCGTCGCGCCGGGGGCCGCCACCGAGATGTCTTCGGCCTCGATCAGGCCGCGCGGCCGCGGCAGGACGAGGCGGCGCGTCTCCGAGCCGGCGACGGCCACGAGATCGACCAATCGCCGGTAGCTCGCCCGCGCCGCCGTGAACCCCTTCCAGTTGCCGACGACCGCCTCGATCGGCGCGAGGGTGCGGCCGATGATGATGGACGCGGCGATCATCGACCCGGCCGAGATGTCGCGGTGAATCGCCAGATACGCGCCGATGCCCAGCACCAGGGTCTGCAGCAGCATGCGGACGAACTTCGTGGCCGCGACGATCAGGCCCGCGCGATCGCTGGCCCGCGCCTGGAGGAGCAGGACGTCGTCGTGGCGGCGCCCCCAGAGCCCGCGCATGGACGCGACCATGCCCATGGCCTGCAGCACCTCCCCATTCCGAAAGACCGTGGCTGCGCTCTGCCCCGCTTCGCGCGAGGCCTGACTGGCGGCGTCGAGCGTCCGACGGGTGGCGACCTCGTTGAGCAGCGTGAGGCCGAGGATCGTGCCGCCGCCCACCAGCGCCATCCAGCCGAACCAGGGATGGAGGATGAAGCAGGCGAGCAGGAAGATCGGTATCCAGGGCAGATCGCAGAACGCCAGCATGCCGGCGCCGGTCAGGAACTCCCGCAGGACGTCCACGTCGCGCAGCGCCGTATCGTGCTGCGCGCCGGGCCTGAGCAAGGTGCCGCGATGGGCGGCATCGAAGATCGGCGTGGCGATTTTCTGATCGAACACCACACCGCCGCGCACCAGGAGGCGGGCGCGCAGCATCTCCAGCATCGCGTAGACGGCCAGGCCGAACGCAGCGATCAGCGTGATCCCCGCCAGGGTCGTCTCACTCCGGCTGGGTATCACGCGGTCGTAGATCTGGAGCATGTAGAGCGGGCTGACGAACAGCAGCAGATTGATGAAGAGCCCGAACACCACGGCGGTCGCCAGGACCGGCCGGAGCGAGCGCAGGCCGATGGTCAATGCCGATTGCAGCCAAGGATCGCCCATTCTGCCCTCTTCCTGCGATCGATCGGCACGATCGGCGATTCCCAATGGCTCAGATTCCCGTGCTGCTCGCGTCAGTGACCCGCGGGCGCTCAGATCCGCGAGCGGCAATCGTACGTGCGATTCTCGACTTTCATGGGCCGCTATCCAGAGACATGCACCGGTAGTGGGGCATCCGGCGCCATTCTCCAAATCGTTCCTTACAGGATGATAGCGCTATTCAGGTAGTTGCCAAGCAACGGGATCCGTTCGGGGAGGACGCGGGGACGACGGGTGCCGCCGCGCATCTGGACAGCGCGGCTCCGTCCCAGCTATATGGTGTTTACTGTATAAGCGCCGCGCCGAGTGGCTTCGGTCGGCAGGAAGGTGAAACCCCGTGTATGCCCATCAGCAACGCCTGGATTCCGAGGAGGTGCTGGAGCTGCGTCGGGAGGGGGGACGGTATCTGAAGGAACTGCGGGAGGCGCGCGGCCTGTCGCAACGACAGCTCGCAGCTCTTGTCGGTGCGGATTACTACACCTTCATCTCGCAGCTGGAGACCGGGCGCGGTCGTATTCCTCCGGATCGGTACCGCGCGTGGGCCGAGGCGCTGGCGATCGAGCCGAGAGCGTTCGTCCGGAACGTGATGCGCTTCTACGACCCGATCACCCACGAGATCCTGTTCGGCGATCGGAGCGCGGAGCCTGAGGGCAACGAGGCGTAGGACGTCGACGCTCTCAGGGCCCGGATCGTTCGGATGCGCGAAGCGCGCGGGACGGCTCCAGCCTAGAGACGACCGCCCGCGCAGCTCAGGAGGTGGAGTGGTCCGCACCGTCCACCGTCTGTGATCCGAGGGGTGATGGGTCGTCAGACGTCACGTCGGCGGCCGATACGGGCGCGCCGATCGCCGCCATCAGCATTCGCAATCCCTCGATCCACGTATCGGCCTCGGCCCGCGAGATGCACCCGCTGCGGCGAAAGATTTTGCCGGACTCGAGCTTGACAACAACGTCGAAGTGGCCGTCCGGCCTGTCCGTGATCCAGTATTCGACATTCTGAGGCATCGACGCTGCCCAATAGATCCTCACTTGGCCGGCAACAGCCGCCCCGCCCACGCAGCTCTCAGTCTGACGGCGAACGCGCGCCTCTCGCCGACGTGACTCGTTCACCTCGATCCGTTGTTCCTCGCTCGGCCTCAGACCACGACGGGGTTCACCTGCGCGCGCGATGATCTTCGGCTCCTTCTCGGTTCAACATGTCCGCCCCCCAGGGACGGAAGCGTGCCCCAACGCGTAGGCGGCGGAGAACGATCCGCCGCTTGCGGGGTTAGATGTTCACTGTACAGTCAGGTGGCGGGTCCTATCTGGAGGGGTGGACGCTCGATGACGCGCGTGGTCGGGCCACTCCCGCCGGATGGCCCGCTGCAGATCGCCGGTTCGTCAGGCGGGATTCACGGCGGCCCGAGATCGGTTCGTGCGGCGAGCGCTTTGAGAGGACGTGAGTTGACGGACACGCTGGTTGCTCAAGACGGCGGAGTCGATCGGCCGAGCCGACAGGACCCTCCGGAACCCGCGATTCTGCCCACCGGTGTGCGGGATCATCTCGGCCTGCAGCTGCGCGCCGCCTACGAGGCCGTGACACCGGCACAGACACCGCCGCGTCTGCTGGACCTCGTCGCGCGGCTCGATGCAGCGCTGGAGGGGCCGCGCCAGGACGATGCCACCGCGTTTCGCGAGGGCCTGACCGAAACGCTGCCCGGCCTGCGCGCCTTCGCCCTCTCGCTCGTCGGCGATGCCTCGCGCGCCGACGATCTGGTCCAGGAGACTGTGCTCCGAGCCTGGGCGCGCCAGGACCTGTTCATCCCAGGTTCGAACCTGAAGGCGTGGCTCTGCACCATCCTGCGCAACCAGTTCTACACCGAGTGCCGCAAGCGAAAGCGCGAGATCGAGGACGTGAACGGTGCCGCCGCGGCGCAGCTCACGGCGCCCGCAGCCCAGGAGCACGGGTCCGATCTGCAGATCGTCTGGTCCCATATTGGCAAGCTGCCGGAACTGCAGCGTGAGGCCCTGCTCCTCGTGGGGGCCCAAGGCCTGACCTACGAGGCTGCCGCGGAGGTGATGGGCTGTCAGACCGGGACCGTGAAGAGCCGGGTGAGCCGCGCCCGGGCCTTGCTCGTCGCGCATCTCGCCTGAGACGGGCATCCTGACCGAGAGCGGATTTTCCACGCTCGACGGCCCCTGCATGGTTGAGACAGGTGCCCATCCGCGCTCCGCCCTGGGGCGAGTCCCGACGGGCGACGACCTGGGAACGGTCCCCCGCCGTCCTGGCCGGTGTCGAACCTCGACGGCTCGACCATCCTTGTCGGACGGATAGCCCGGGCAGACAGACGAGGTCGGGCGATCGACACGCTCGAAGGCCGGGGAAAGGCCAGGCGCAGGCCGGCAAAGCAGTCTCGGCCCCTATCGCGACCGCGAAACCGCCGCGAAACGCCCTCCCCCATCGCGCTTCAAGCCGCACGAGCGTGTCGCGAGCAGCGACTGCACCACGCAGCCGCCATCGTCGATGGACTACGCGGCGGTTCAGCCCCGCGCTTCGGCAAGGTTCGGGCCCGTCCCGGTCGCTGCCGCCGCAGCAGGCCGCTCGTCCCGGTCCGAGCCAGAGATCATCCCCGGGCACCTCGACGGACGCTCCGCCTCCACGCGCCGCCCGTGTCACACGAAGGTCGGCCGTGGCGTCACCGACCATTGGGCAGCGCCGCGTCTGGCATCCTCGCCGCGGAGGCTCTCGGCGCGGTCTCCGGTGCCGCCGCGGAACAGGTCGCCCTTAACAAACTCACCCATCCCCGTACGAATCCGGGTCGCCGCTGGACTCACTTTGCAGAATCGGTCCACATGAACAGTCACGTTGGCAGAATCGGGCGGGGACCGATGACCGCAGAGGAACGGCTGGCTGAGCTGAAGGCGGCGGACACGCGCCGTCAGACACGTCGCAGGGAGGCTCTGAAGCAGAAGGGCATGACCCAGCAGAACGTGTGGCTGAAGCCGTCGGTCAAGGCCGTCATCGACCAGGCGATCCAGAACGGTCGGTTCAGGAGCCGTACCGAGGCGATCGAGTGGGCGCTCGCGTCTGCCTTCGAGGAGAAGTCGGCATGATGTAACGGGCAAAGCAGAAGGCCCCGAGGCGGGAACCTCGAGGCCTTTGGACCTGACATACCCTGGGATGGGGCGCGACAGGCGATTCGCACCCCCTTTATGCCCCCTCCCCCAGGCCGTCGTCAAGAACACCCTTCGGGGTGAACGGTCCCGCTTTGCCTCCTGAGAGGAGGCGGACGAGGTGGAGACAGTTCATTCCGGTGGCCGGCCGCTCACGCGCGCCGCGCTCGCCGGCCGGAGACGTGCGCTCGAAGACGGGCGGACGGTCTCGCGCAGGGAGCTCTCGGCCGCGGGCCGGGACGCGGCCAAGGCCCTGAACCTGCGCCCTGCCCTGCGTTCGATCCTCTCGGCGCTCTGCGCCGTGTGGGGTGAGCAGGATTGGGAACGCCTGGTGGTGTGGCCCTCGAACGAGCACCTGTGCGGGATGACCGGGCTGTCGGAGCGGGCGCTCCGCTACGGCCTGCGCGACCTCGTGGCCCTGGAGGTCATCACACCTCGGGACAGCGCGAACGGCAAGCGTTTCGCCATCCGCGGGCCGGGCGGCGCCGTCATCGACGCGTACGGTTTCGACCTGACTCCCATCGTCGCCCGGAAGGGAGAATGGGCGACCGCGATCATGGAAGCCACCGCGATGGACGCTCAGCGAAGCCGCGCGTTCGATCTCCTGACCGTTCGTCGCCGCGCGGTGTCGGAGGCCCTCGCCGCCCTGCGCGCCCGCTTCCCGGCCACGGATGCCGCTGATCTGCTCGCGGCGCAGGAGGCCCTGGAGCGCAGCACGCCGAGGAGACGCGCTTCCGGCGTGGGCCCTGACGTTGTCCTCGACGCCTGGGGAGAACTGCAAGTCATGGCGGAGGATCGTTTCTATCAAGCCGCCTCTGCCGGCAATTCCGGCCGTCACATAGAACAAGACACCGGATCTCCTACCGATCCTTGTGCAAAGGCTCCCGAAAAGGAGCCTGAGCCGACCCGTAGGCCCGAACCGTCACTCGTCGCGGCTGCTTGCCCTGTCGCTGCCGAATTCGGCGTCACCCTCAGAACGGAAGCGGATGTCATCGAGATCGGCCGGCTGATGCGGGGCGGGATCGGCGCGCATCCGTCGGCCTGGAGCGAGGCTTGCGAAGCCCTCGGTCCGTTCCGGGCCTCGGTGCTCGTGCTGATCGTCGCGCAGCTCCACGACGACGACGTGCGCCGGGGTGAGATCCGCATCAAGAACCCAGGCGGCTACTTCAGGCAGCTCGTCCGCCTGTGTTCCGAAGGTCGCTACGGGCTCGAAGTCGAGCTCATGGCGATGCGCAGGAGGAAGATGACGTGACCTCGAGCGAACGTCACCCGCCCCGGACCGCGGAGCCCTGCAGATGCGCCACGCCGCGGCAGCGAATCCGGGCACCCGGATCCTGACCGATGTAGGTAGGCTCCGGATCCCGGAACTCACGCTACGCTTGCGCGGCCATTGAACATGGGAGGCTTGCGGTGAAGGTGTTTCAGATCCGGCACGAGGTGACGGGCGCCATCCTCTGGACGGGCTCGGCGCCTGACCCGCTCGCTGCCCTCGACGCCATGGCGCACGAGGCGGGGTATTACGATCATTCCGATATCCCCGACCATCTCCGGGCCGGTGTACTCGCCATCGAGGAGATCCGGGTCTAGCGCGCCGACAACCACGCGAAGAGTCCGATCCCTGCGGGCGCCGGGCAGGCGCCCTCGCTTCACGGAAGACCGCCGCGGTGACGTGTCGGTGAGCGATGCCGGATTGGTCGGGCGCCTGCAGTGCCGTTCCGCCAGGATGCCGGGCAGGTTCCGCGGCACCCGGCGCTCTCGGTGCAGAGGGGTTCGGCGCGTGATCGCCCCGAACCCGGTCCCCATCGGACAGGTTTGTGTGGGACGCAATCGGGATCAACTGCGTTACTGCGGTGACGAAGTGTGGAGATCCAGGATGGCAGACGCCGTCGCGTCGCAACGCGCTGTGCTGATTGTCGAGGACAATCCCGTGCAGCTCATGGATGCGGCTGCAGCCCTTCGCGACGCGGGATACGAGGTCGCGGAGGCCGCCACTGTCGAAGCCGCCCAGGCTCATCTGGCGGCCCGTCCCGAACTTGTGGCCATGGTCGCGGACGTGGACTTGGCAGGCGAGCCCTTGAGTGGCTTCACCCTGGCCAAAGCCGTCGCGGCGCGCTGGCCCGAACTGGCGATCCTGATCGTGTCGGGTGTGGCTTGGCCCGCCGAGGAGCAGATGCCGATGGGCGCTCGCTACCTGCGCAAACCGTTCACACCGGAGGGGCTGGCCGGCGCGCTGGGGGCTGTGCTGGCGACGCGGGGCGTAGGGTCTGGGCCGCATTGACGGTGGTCAGCCCAACGCGCGTCGGCCCGGGAGAGTCGCGCCGTCGACGATGGGACGCATCACGGCGAGGTTCAGGTCCCGCTGTCGCCGGCGCTGGCATCGTCGCTACCATCGAGCAGCCAGTCCGGGATCCCGGGAAGCACTTCCCCGGCGACCTCACCGGCGGTCTTCAGGGCCCGCTCCACTTTCGCTTCCGAGTACTCGCCGCGGACCTCGGCGAACAGCTCGCGCGCCAGACGGTCCAGCTCCTCGTCCGAGAGCGTCTGGTCCGGCTCGTCCCTCATGCGTGCCCCCCCCAGCTTCGGCCGTCCTGCGCCACCGATCCCGTCACGGGGCGGGGGAGCGTCCGGTGTCACCACCCGTGAGCCGATACGCAACGCGGCTCGCCATCACGGTGCCTGGGCCCGGTTAGGGGATCGTCACCGGCGGGGAACCGAAGATGTCCCAGGCTGACGCTGACGCCGCCGATCCTTCCGTCGCGGTGATCGGCCACCCGCCTCAGTCCACGCCGCAGGCGAGCAGATCGCGCCTGCGCTGCTCGGACGTCTCTCGGGCCTCGTCCTGCCAGCTGGCCTCTGGCGGGTCTGGGTCGGTCTTCACCGGTCGCTCGCCAGGCAGGTACAGACTGCGGGGATCACCGGGCAACGCGCCCGTCGTCTCGGGGTCCCGGTCGCAATCCCGAGCCGGCTGATCGGCCAGGGCGAGCGCGGGACCCGCGCACACGACGACGGCCACGGCGAACGCGAGCAACTTTCTCATGGGGGTCCCGATGGGCCAGGCCCGGCGCAGGTACCGCGTCGCCGGTAGGGTCGGACGGCTTAACGGCGGTTCGCGATGGTCGCCACACCCGTGTCGGCACGGCAGACATGCGTGACCGTCGCCGCAGATCGATCAGCGCCCGGGGACGATTTCCACGTCGCTGGCACCGAGCCGCGGCGGCCGGGGCGTGGTGTCCGAACTGCCGCGTGCCCGTCACTCCGCTCGCGGCCTCGCCGGTCAAGGCTCGAACCGACGAGCCCCCACTGCGCCCCCACTGCGCCCCCGCGCGGACGTGAATGGCCGAATCCGCCCTGTCGGAACGGTCAGGCCTGCCGCATCTCCGTGTCGCTGCCGGACGGCAGAAGCTCGGACCGGCGCGCGTGAGCGACGCCGCCCAGCAGGATGAGAAGCACGAGGGCGGGAAGCGGCATCAGAACGGGGTCGCCCGCGAGGAGATGGCTGCCGACCGCGCCGGCCATGAGCACGGCGAGAAGACCGGCGCCGAGGGCGACGCAACCGGGCGTCCAGAGGAGCACCGCGCCGAGGAGTTGCAGGGCGCCGACCACGTCCATGAACCACAGCGGGTAGCCGAAGCGGACGAAGCCCTCGACCTCGAACGGCACAGCGGCGAACTTCATGACGGCAGCCACCAGGAACACCGCGGTCAACAGGCCTCGCAGCGCCACGCTGCCGACACTCCGCCTATCCCGAACCCGAGCCATCCCCACACCCCTCCCTGCAGGCATCACTCTCGGCGGATCAGACGAAGTGCGTCGGCAGCGCCGCGGTCAGGGCGAGCTGGAGGACGGCGAGCGCCAAGCCAGTCAGCATCGACCAGGCCACGATGTGGTCGGTGACGGTCATGCCCTTGGTCATCATCTTGGTGGCCATCGGTGGTTGCCCCATCCGTGCAGCCGTGGATCGGCTGTCCCAGGACGGTCATATGGCCAAGCTGGATTGCGCCGTTATTGCTTCGATTATTGCGTTGGATTGCACCAAATCAGTTGAGACGCCGTTCTCGGTGAGCGATCCACAGCGCCACGCGCGATCGCCGGCACGCCTCCGGGATGCGCCGCGACGCCATGGCCGCGCGGCGACCGACCGCCGCCGGCCACATCGTCGGCTACATGCCGGGGTGAGGCCGTCCTCGCCCACGCTGGCCCGGAGCGCCGTCAGTTTGCCGCCGTCCCGCTCGGCGGTGACGAAGACCTTCGCGTCGGGACGGATCGCCGACGGATCGACTGGCTCATAGGCGACGATCGGTGTCTCAGGCGACACCGCCACGGTCTCCGACGCGCCGCCCCCGTGAGCCTCCGCGGCGGGGACCCGACAACCCGGGAAGACGGGCGCGGCGCTCGGCGACGCCTGGGGTCCAGCCCGCCCGTCCGCGGGCGCGACGACGGTGCTGTCGGGAGGACGCTGCCGATTCAGGCGTCCGCGTCGGCGCGTCCGTCCCACGCGTCGAGGCGCGACGGCGCCATCGGTGCCGCGGCGGCGATCCCGAGCCGGGTCGCGGCAGCCACAGCGGCGATGATGAGGCCGATGAAGAGCAATGGTTCGAGCATGGCCGTGCCCTCAGCTATGGGCCCGCGCGGCGAGATGGCGGCGCGCCGAACGGTGGCGGGCACGCGCATTGTGCTGCCGCCGCATCTGTTCTTGGAGGATCTCGTCTTCGTGCCGAGGGAAAACTGTGATCGCGGTCGATTGCGGGACACGCAGACCGTCCTCACGCTGCGGATAGATTGGTTTCATGACCGCTCCCCCGTATTGCCTACGTAGAAGCTTAACCGTTCTTTAACCGATTGCAACCCGGTGGCAGGGTCGGGTTCCGACGGCGCCGGCGCGCGCTGGAGATCCTTCTCCCTCGGGTAGTCCGCCCTGATCGCCGCGGCGACGCGCCTTCCCTCACCAGCCCGGGCACTGGCCGCATTTCGGGCCCGACGGCTCCGGTCCCGGCAGACCCCCCGATCTCAGAGGCCGGGCGGCTGCTGATCCGGGCCGGGGAACTACCTCAGGCACGGTTGCCGCCTATGTCATCTGACCGGGAGCCGCCGTCGGACTGACTTTGATCGTGGAGGACGCAACGATGCCGCCCAAGCTGACCAAGACCATCATCGGAGCCGTTATCGCCGTCGCGCTCGCCGCTGCAGTCTCCTACGGAGTCATCAGCCAGCAGACGGCCGACAAGATCCAGACTCAGGCGAACCAGACCCTGCAGAACGATCAGGCGCCGGCCAGCACCGGTCAGCAGCCGCCGCCTCCGCCTCAGAACTCGATCCCGCAGGCACCCGCACAGCCGGGGGCGTCGCCGCAGAATCCCGCGCCGGCACCGCGTCAGTGAGCGAATCCGGGCGCGTCGATGGTGGGTCCGCGACGTCGAGCACGCCCCGGGATCGGCCCGTGTCACTGGCATCGGGGTCGACGTCACATCCTCCCCTGTCGGCGATGACCTGAAGCCGCGGCAACGAGATCGCGGCCCTGTTCGAGCAGAATACTTCGGAGATACGCCGGTCATCGCGGAGGTGCCCTTGGCAAAACCGTTTGCCACGCTGCTGCTCGCAGCAGCCGTCTCTGTTCTGTCAGATCTGCCGGCGCGATCTCAGGTCGCGTCCGTCAACAACTGGGCTGAGTTCCGCGAGGCGATGGCGGCGTGCTGGACGGTGCCGCCCGGCACGGAGGGATCCCTGATTGCCTACCGGTTCGGCCTCGACAAGACGGGTGCCATCCGGGGCAAGCCGCTCATCACCGCGCGGCGACTGGTCGGCGACCAGGACGCGCACCGTCGCTACGAGGAGGCGGCATCCGCTGTGCTGGCACGCTGCTTCCCGCTCAAGGTGACACGGGCGTTCGGCGCGATCCTCGGCGAGAGCCCGATCTATCTGCGGTTGGTCAACACGAAGCCGACGGCCGCCTACCAGATCAACAGCAACGTGACGATCTTCGCGCCTCGCTAGGCTGCCCCTCGCGGATGCTCGCCTTGCCCGCCCGGGGGCCTCCCGAGACCGGCTGACAGGCGGTCCGGGAACGCAATGCCTTCGCGGGCAGCGCGCTCGACGGCCCGTTCCATCTGTGTTTGCTGACACGGCCGGCCAGGAGAACGAGCCGCGCGGGAGGGGGGACCATGCGGACCGGTTGGGTTCTTGCCGGCGCGCTCGGCTGCGCGCTCGGCGTCACGCCGACCCAGGCGCGGATCACCCAGATCGAGGTCGTCACCGTCGAGCCGTTCGCCGACGGCGCTGAATTCGGACCTGCCGGCGCGTACGAGCGGGTCGTCGGTGCCGCCCGCGGCGAGCTCGATCCGGCAGATCCGGCCAATGCCGGCATCGTCGACATCGCGCTGGCGCCGCGCAACGCGCGCGGCATGGTCGAATACAGGACCGACCTGTTCATCCTGCGCCCGAAGGACCCTGCCCGCGGCAGCGGTACGCTGCTGTTCGAGGTGCTGAACCGCGGCCGCAAGTTCCTCTTCAACTGGGTGCTGGACGCGCCGGCCCAAGGGGCCCAGGCCGTCAACGATCCGCGCAACGCCGTCGACGCCGGAACCGGCCTCGTCCTGCGTCGCGGCGACACGATCGTCTGGTCGGGCTGGGAGGCGGACGCGCTGCGCCAGCAGGGCGGCATGGCCATCGACGTGCCGGTCGCCTCCAGGAACGGCAAGCCGATCGTGGAGATCGTGCGCGACGAACTCGTGAGCGCGACGCGCGGGCCGCCGGAGGCGCCCTTCTATCTCACCTTCAAGGCGGCCAGCCAGGACAAGGCCGGCACGCAGCTGACCGTGCGCCGCCGGGAGGCCGACCCGCCTCGGCCGGTTCCGGAGGAGGCGTGGCACTACGCGACGCCGCGGCAACTCGAGCTCCTGCCCAAGGGAACGAAGCCGCTGCCGGGCTCGATCTACCAGTTCACCTACCGCGCCACCGAGCCGAAGGTGCTCGGCATCGGCTTCGCCGCGACGCGCGACGTGGTCGCCTACCTGCGCGGCGATGCCGCCGGTGGCGCCAACCCGGCGGGCGGAGCGATCCGGCACGCGGTCGCGCTCGGCATCTCCCAGAGCGGGCGGTACCTGCGCGACTTCATCGCGCAGGGCTTCAATCGCGACGAGGCCGGGCGCCGGGTCTTCGACGGCGTGCTGTCGCACATCGCGGGGATCGGCGGCGTCTTCCTGAACGCGCGCTTCGGCCAACCGTCCCGCACCAACACGCAGCACGAGGACCATCTCTATCCGGAGAATGCCTTCCCGTTCTCCGCGGCGGCTCAGCACGACCCGGTGACGGGACGGACCGGCGCGCTGCTGCGCGACGACGGCTTCGACCCGCTGCTGATCGAGGTGAACACCGGCACCGAGTACTGGCAGAAGGGTGCCTCGCTGCTGGCGACGGATCCCCTGGGCCGCACCGACCTGGCCTTGCCCGACACGACACGCGTCTACTTGGTCTCGAGCGGCTTCCACTACGGGCGCGCCGGACTGACCTCGAGCAGAGGCCCCTGTGCCAACCTGCGCAGCACCCTCAATCCGGCGCCTGCCCTCCGGGCGCTTCTCGTCGCACTCGAGGACTGGGTGACGCTCGGCACGCCCCCGCCCGACAGCCGGATCCCGCGCCTGTCGGACGGCACGCTGGTGGAGCCGGCCGAGGCCGGCTATCCCTTCATCGTCGGTGTGCCGGTCCCGACCGCCCCGAACACGATCGCCCGCTTCAGCACCTACGTCGATCCCAAGCCCGAGAGCGGGCCGCAGTACCGGCCGCTCGTGCCCCGCGTCGACGCGGATGGCAACGACGTGGCAGGCATTCGCCTGCCGGCCGTCGCCGCACCGCGCGCGACCTTCACGGGCTGGAATCTCTACGCCGATCCCTTCCCGGCGGGGGCCCTCTGCGACCGGGAGGGGAGCCAGCTTCCGTTCGCCCGGACCCGGGCGGAGCGGGAGGCCAACGGGGATCCGCGGCCCTCGCTGGAGGAGCGCTACCCGGATCCGGATGCCTACCTGGCTGCCGTGACCAAGTCCGTGGACGCGCTGGTTCGGGATCGCCTGCTCCTGCGCGAGGACGGCGACCGCCTTGTCCAGGCGGCGCGGCAGGAGTCCGCGCCATGACCGCTCCGGATTCGGTCGTGCCGCCGGCGTAGACATGCGTCGGGCGGACCTTGTCCTTCAGGGAGACGTCTCGGACAATCGACGGTCTTCCAGAGCGGCGTAGACCATGGTGCGGGTCAGCGTGCGGTAGTGCTGGCGCTGGTCGGCCGAGGAGGTCTGCATCATCAGGAGCGCGAAGAACCCCTCTACAGGGTCAACCCAGAAGTATGTGCCTCCGACGCCGCTCCAGAACCAGTCGCCGACATTGCCGGGGAACGGCGCCTCGCCCACCGCCAGGCGGACCGCCACGCCCAGCCCGAAGCCGTAGCCCGGTCCCGGCGGATAGTAGGCGGCCTTCGCGATCGCCGCCCCGAGATGATCCGAGGTCATGAGCCGCACGCTGGCCGGCGCCAGGACGCGCGCGCCGTCGAGACTGCCGCCGGCGAGAAGCATGCGCAGGAAGCGGGCGCAGTCCGCCGTGCTCGATACGAGGCCGCCATTGCCCCTCTGGCCGCGCCGCGGCTGCGCCGGATCGTGAAAGACAGGGCGCTGCCCCGGTGCTTGCGGCAGCGGCTGCGCGACGCGTGATCCCATCGCGGCCGAGATCTGGAACAGCGTGTCGGCCATGCCGAGCGGCTCGAGCACGGTCGCGTCGAGGACCCGCTGCAGATCCGCGCCGCCGGCGATCTCCAGGACGCGGCCGAGCACGTCGGTGGCGTGCGAGTAGTGCCACACCGTGCCGGGCTCGTGCTCCAGCGGCAGGCGGGCGATCCGGTCGGCGAACGCCGCGTTGTCGAGATCCTCGGCGAGCAGGCCGTCGGCCGCGTAGGCGCGCCGCGCCGGCCCGTCGCCGAGATAGCCGTAGGCGATCCCGGCGGTGTGGCGCAGGAGATCCTGAACGGTCGGCCTGGCCCTGGCGGGCCTGAGGCCGCCGTCCGGATCGAGCACCGACAGGTGCTCGAAGGCGGGAATGAACGCCGCCACGGGCTGATCGAGGCGCAGGGCGCCGCGCTCGGCGAGCACCATGGCCGCGGCGGAGACGACGACCTTGGTCATGGAGTAGATGCGCCAGAGCGCGTCTGGCCCGAGGGGCGCGCGCGCGACGCGGTCGCGGTAGCCGACGGTGCGTCGCCAGATCGCCCCGTCCGCGCCGCCGACGAGCATGTCGGCCCCGGCGATCGCGCCGCTGTCGACATCGGCCGTCAGGCGGTCGCCGAGGCGGTCGAGGTGGCGGGAGGAGAAGACTGGCGCAGTCCGCATGGCACCGATGTAGCGCGCGCCACCGCGCCCGCATCGCCGCGGCCGCGAAAGGCCGGACGGCGACGCGCATCGGCTCCGGTGTCCTCGGGGCGCCGCGCGCCGGGGCGACGGTCCGGCCCGGCGAAGGATGGCGCGCCACGTACGGACCGGGCGCGGCTCTAAGCCTCTGTTTCGACGCGCTCTCTTGCGCCGAACCGGTATCCACTTCGGTGGAGAGCGCTCTAGGCCGGCCTGACGTCGTAGAATTGCGGGAAGCCGTTGCGCACGCCCGTCAGGCCCCGATAGGCCGTCGCCTCGTAATAGGCGCCGAGCGGCAGGTACGGCACGTCGATGAAGAACTGTCGCTGGATCTCGGCGCAGATCGCCTTCTGCGCCGCAGAATCGGGCGCGGTGAACCACGCGGCGCGCAGCTCCTCGAGACGGGGCGCGCGGGGCCATCCGAACCAGGCCTGGTCGCCGTTGCCGCGGATGCCGAGCTGGCCGGCGGGATCGAAGTTGTTGGTGCCGTTCAGGTAGGTGACGAAGGTGCTCCAGCCGCCCTTGTCCGGGGGCTGGCGGCTCGCCCGGCGCTGCACCAGGGTCCCCCAGTCCATCGCGACGAGGTCCACGGCGAGCCCGCATTTCTGGAAGGCTTCGGCCGCGACGAGGGCCAGGGGATGGGTGGCCGGGTAATCGGTCGGGTCGAGCATGACGACGCGCTCGCCCCGGTAGCCGGCCTCCGCCAGGGCGCGCCTGACCGCGGCGTAGTCGCGGGGGCCGACCAGCCCGTCGGTGCCCGCGCGCGTCGCCATCGGCGCCTCGGGGCTGAAGACGCCGACATGGTCCTTCCACAAGGCGCGCTCGTCGCCCGCGACCGCGCTCATGAACTCGGTCTGGTCGATGGCGCCGAGCAGCGCCCGGCGGATCGCGGGATTGTCGAAGGGCGGATGCAGGTGGTTGAAGCGCAGGCAGCCGATGCCGCCGGCCGGATCGAGCACCTCCAGCCGGATCCCCGATCTGCTCCTGAGCAGCGCCTGCAGGTCCGGCGTCGGGTTCTGCCACCAGTCGACCTCGCCGGCCGCCAGCGCGCTCGCGGCGGTGGAGGCGTCGGGCACGATCCGCCACTCGATCCGCTCGAAATGGGCCCGCTTCGGTCCGGCGGTGAAACTCGCCGCGCCGTCCGGGCGGGGCACGTAGCCGTCGAAGCGCTCGTAGACGGTGAGCGCCCCCGGGACGCGCTCGTCCGCCTTGAAGCGGAACGGGCCCGAGCCGACCATCTCGGTGACCTGCGTGTTCGGGTCGGTCTTCGCCAGGCGCTCCGGCATGATGCAGGGCATCGAGGTGCCGGTCTTGCCCAGAGCCGCGGGCAGCAGCGGGAACGGCCGCTTGAGGCGGAACTGCACGACGCGGTCGGAGGTCGCCGCGAGTTCGTCGGTGGCGTCGATCAGCGCCCGGCCGAAGGCGTCGCGGGCGGCGAAGCGGCGCACGCTCGCCACCACGTCGCGCGCCAGCACCGGCGCGCCGTCGTGGAAGCGCAGGCCCTCGCGCAGGGTCAGGCGCCAGAGGCGGCCATCCGCCTCGACGGCGTGGCCCTCGACCATCTGCGGCTGGAACTCGTAGCCCGCGGTCTGGCCGTAGAGGGTGTCGAAGACGAGGTAGCCGTGGTTGCGCGTCACGGTCGCCGTCGTCCAGATCGGGTCGATCACCGCGACGTCGCTTTCCGGGATGAAGCGCAGGACCTTGGCGGGCTGCGCGACGGCGGGCCGCGCGACCGCGGCGGCGGCCAGGGCGGCGAGGACCTCGCGGCGCCTCATCGCAGAGCGCTCGTGCTGGATGCCATCGGAGACCGTGCGCCCGTCACCCTCGTCGCGTCGCATGGTGCCCTCGGAGAGGCAGCGAGGCAAACGCGGGGCCGCGCCCCGGCGCGCGCGGCCGCGTCAGCGGGCGGTGTCCGGAGCACAGCGGCGGGGCAACTCGCGCCGCGAGCTCCCTGCATGACCCCGCGTCCGCCGGGCCGGAGCCTCCGTCCCGGCGCCTCGGGCCCTAGCGCTCGCGGTCGGCCCCGGAATCGGCCTGTTCGGGCGCGGTCATCTCCGGCGTCAGCAGACCGAGTTCGATCAGGAAGGCCCAAGTCGGTTCCAAGTAGACGCCGATCTGGATCGCATCCGGGTCCGAATGCGGCGTCACATAGGTGCGCCTCTCGTACAGCTCGGACTCGCCGCTCGCCAACAGGTCCAGCAACGCGCACCGGCGCATCCAAGAGATGATCCCGCGCGCGTAGGCGTCTTCGACCAGCTTGAATCCGCCGATCACGGCCTGTTCGAAATCGGGATCCGTTCGGATCACGACTCTGCGGGGTGTTTCCTGCATGTGTGTCCTGCGACGCTCTCGGATCGCGGCCAGCCGGCTCATGCTGATCTTGCGGCCGGCCGCCGAGGCTGACCCAGACTCGGACCAGTCCTGTCCAGGCGCAGAGCCCGCGCGGGCGTTTCCGTCGCCATCATTTGTGGTGCTCGGGGCTCGACCGAAGGACGTAGCACCCTGTCGCGGGCCGCCGCGCCCGCGGCTGAGGCCCCGCGGTCACATCGCTGCGCCGTGTCGTTCGATGTGCCGCACGCCTGCACGATCGCCGCGGGCCGCCGGAGGGGCCGTTCGGTCGGGCGCTCCCCGAGCCGGCCGCGGTCCGCGCCGGCGGCCACGGCGACCCCGTCGCTCCGGCAACGCCGTCGGCGCGGGTGCTCCGGAACACGCCGGGCCTGAAAGCTTGAGCCTACATCGGGATCACACCGCGACGACAGTCGCGAGCCCGATGGAGACGACGATGACCTGGACGAACCGCATCACCATAGCCGCGACCCTCATCGGCGGCGCGATCGCGCTGGTGACTTACGCGCAGGCCCTGAGTCTGCCGACGCACTTCGCCTGAGCCCGCCTGCCGGGGGAGCGCCCCGCGCCGCTCCTCCGACGCCGTCGTGACGGCCACCGTCGCGTTGAGACTTATCGCGCAGCCCACGATCGGGCCGCCTCGATTCGTCCGAGGGGCGCCTGGCGGACCGCTCTGAGCCGCTCCGGGCCGCGCCGTCGGCGCGCGCGGTTCTCGGCAGGATCGGCCACGATCGCCCAGGATCGGGCGCCGGACCGCGTCGGCGCGGACGCGCCCGCCCCGCTTGCCGGGCCCGCCCTTTCGGCGTTTCAAGGCCGTGACCCCTGGAACGTGGCCCGGCCGGCGATGGAACTGAAGTGGATCGAGGACTTCCTCAGCCTCGCCGAGACCCGTAGCTTCTCACGCTCGGCCGAGGCGCGGCACGTCACGCAATCGGCGTTCAGCCGCCGCATCCGCTCCCTGGAGGTCTGGCTCGGCACGGCCTTGCTCGACCGCAGCACCTACCCGATCACCCTCACGGCGGACGGGCGCCACTTCCTCGAGACCGCCGAGGAGGTGGTGCGCCTCCTCACCCTCAGCCGCGCCGACTTCCGCAACCGCAGCGATCGGTCGAGCCTGCCCGTCGTCGCCATCACGGCCCTGCATTCGCTCTGCCTCTCCTTCCTGCCGCGCTGGCTCGGCGCGCTCCGGGGCGAGCTCGGTGCGATGAGCAGCCGCGTGCTGCCGGAGAACTTCAACATCTGCCTCCAGGCCCTGGTCGAGGGCGGCTACGACCTCATGCTGACCTATCACCATCCGGGCATCCCGATCCCGCTCGGGCCCGATCGCTTTCCCTGCCTCGTCGTCGGCCAGGACAGCCTCGTGGCCGTGGCGGCGCCGACGGATCTCCCCCGCGACCGGGAAGGGCGCCTGCCGCTCCTGCAATATTCCCGCGGCTCCTTCCTGGGCCGGCTCGCCGCCATCGCCCAGGCGCGGGAGGGCGCGCCCGCGACCTATCCGGTCCACACGAACGAGAACTCGATGGCCGAGGCCCTGCGGTCGATGGCGCTCGCGGGACACGGGGTCGCGTGGCTGCCGAGGAGCCTCGTGGCCGGCGAGATCGCGGCGGGCGCGCTCGCCATCGTCAGCCCCGAGATGTCGATGGAGATCCGGCTGTACCGCAGCGCGGAGCGGGCCCGGCCGTTCCTGGAGGCCGTCTGGTCGGCCGCCGCCGCGGATTCGAAGAACTATTCCGGTTCGGAATAGTTCTGGTCGCAACTAGCATTGGCGGCCCGCCGGCACCGGGACTATCAGACGCCGGCCGGTCAGGCGCGGCCGCCCGTGAGGGCGGGGCGACTGGCGGCGACCCTTCATCGCGCACCGTCGAGAGCGTCGACGCCCCCTCACGTGGGCCGGTCACTCACGCGCAATCGTCTGCCCAACCGTCCTGCCCTACGGCGCGCCGGATCGCTTCCGCGCGCGAGGAGAGAGCCGTGTCCGAGATCGCTTCCGCCGCCGCCACCCGCACCGAGCACGACCTCCTGGGCGACCGCGAGGTTCCGCAGGCGGCCTACTGGGGCATCCATACCCTGCGCGCGGTCGAGAACTTCCCGATCACCGGCACCACGCTGGCCACCTGCCCGGACCTGATCCGGGCGCTCGCGGCGATCAAGCAGGCGGCGGCGCTCGCCAACCGGGAACTCGGACTGCTCGATGCGGCGCGCTGCGACGCGATCGTGGCGGCCTGCGAGGAGATCCGGGCCGGCGGCCTGCACGATCAGTTCGTGGTCGATCTCATCCAGGGCGGGGCCGGGACCTCGACCAACATGAACGCCAACGAGGTCGTGGCCAACCGCGCGCTCGAACTGCTCGGCCACGCCCGCGGCGCCTACGGGCAGCTGCACCCGAACGAGCACGTCAACATGGGCCAGAGCACCAACGACGTGTACCCGACGGCCCTCAAGATCGCCGGCATCGGCGCGATCCGTCGGCTCGTCGCCGCGATGGCGTCGCTGCGCGGCAGCTTCGAGGCCAAGGCCGCCGAGTTCTCCGACGTGCTCAAGATGGGCCGCACCCAGCTGCAGGACGCGGTGCCGATGACGCTCGGCCAGGAATTCGGCACCTACGCGCGCATGCTCGGCGAGGACGAGGCCCGGCTGGGCGAGGCCGAGCTGCTGATCCGCGAGATCAACATGGGCGCCACCGCGATCGGGACCGGCATCACCGCGCATCCCCTCTACGCGGCCGCGGTCCGCGCGCGGCTGTCCGAGATCACCGGCATCCCGCTCGTCACGGCCGAGGATCTGGTCGAGGCAACCCAGGATTGCGGCGCCTTCGTGCAGGTGTCCGGCGTCCTCAAGCGGGTGGCCGTGAAGCTGTCCAAGACCTGCAACGACCTGCGCCTGCTCTCCAGCGGTCCGCGCGCGGGCTTCGGCGAGATCAACCTGCCGGCCCGGCAGGCCGGCTCCTCGATCATGCCCGGCAAGGTCAATCCTGTGATCCCCGAGGTGGTGAACCAAGTGGCGTTCGAGGTGATCGGCAACGACGTGACGATCAGCTTCGCGGCCGAGGCCGGCCAGCTGCAGCTCAACGCCTTCGAGCCCGTGATCGCCTACAGCCTGTTCCGCAGCTTCGCGCATCTCGAAGCCGCCTGCCGCACGCTCGATCTCCACTGCGTGCGGGGCATCACCGCCAACCGCGAACGGCTGCGCGCCAGCGTCGAGCACTCGATCGGGATCGTGACCGCGCTCAACCCCTATATCGGCTACCGCAACGCGACGGCCGTCGCCATGGAGGCGCACGCGACCGGTCGCGGCGTCTACGACCTCGTGCTCGAGAAGGGGCTGATGGCCCGCGCGCAGCTCGACGCGGTCCTCCGGCCCGAGCGGCTGACCCGCCCGCAAGCCCCCGATCCGGTCATCGCCCGGGCCGTCGCCGGGGCCTGATCCAGAATCCGGGATCCGCGCCCGCGACGCCAGCGGTCGGGTCCCGCACGCCGAACAACACGATCCCATGGGAGGACAACGGATGACGCACGCCGATACGGACCCGGATTCCACGACATCGCGCTCGGGCCGGCTCACGCTCTATACCGGGCTCGGGCTGGCACTCGGCATCCTCGTCGGCGCCGTCCTGCACGGACTGGCGGCCGGACCCGACGAGGCCAAGGCGTTCGCGGCGCACTTCACCCTCGCGACCGACATCTTCCTGCGTCTGATCAAGATGATCATCGCGCCGCTCGTGTTCGCCACCATCGTGGCCGGCATCGCGAGCTTCGGCGACGCCCGCTCGGTCGGCCGGGTCGCCGCGCTGGCCATGGGCTGGTTCGTCACCGCCTCGGTCGTCTCGCTCACCCTCGGGCTCCTGACCGCGAACCTGTTCCAGCCGGGCGCGGGCCTGGGCCTGCCGCTGCCCGACGCGGGGGCGCAGACCGGCCTGAAGGCCGCCTCGCTGAACCTGCGCGACTTCCTCGTCCACGTCTTCCCGACCAGCATCGTCTCGGCCATGGCCGGCAACGAGGTGCTGCAGATCCTGGTCTTCTCGATCTTCTTCGGCTTCGGTCTCAGCACGATCGACCGGCGCTACAGCGAGCCGATGGTGCAGCTTCTCGACGGCCTCGCCCGCGTGATGTTCAGGGTCACCGACACGGTGATGCGGCTCGCGCCGATCGCCGTCTTCGCGGCCATCGCGGCGGTCGTCACCGTCCAAGGGCTCGGCGTCCTTCTCGATTACGGCAAGTTCATCGCCAGCTTCTACGCGGGCCTGTCCCTGCTCTGGCTGCTGCTGATCGCTGCCGGCTGGGCCGTGCTGGGCCGCCGCGTGGTGGAGCTGCTGCGCCTGCTGCGCGCCCCGATGATCCTCGCCTTCTCGACGGCGAGCAGCGAGGCCGCCTTCCCGCGCACCGTCGAGGTGCTGGAGCGCTTCGGGGTGCGCCCGCGCGTGACGGGGTTCGTGCTGCCGCTCGGGTACTCGTTCAACCTCGACGGCTCGATGATGTACCAGGCCATGGCCGCCCTGTTCATCGCCCAGGCGTTCGGGATTCACATGGGCTTCGGCGAGCAGCTGACGATGCTGCTCGTCATGATGGTGACGAGCAAGGGCATCGCCGGCGTGCCGCGGGCCTCGTTGGTCGTGGTGGCCGCCACCGTGCCGATGTTCGGTCTCCCGGCCGCCGGCATCCTGCTGATCATGGGCATCGACCAGATCCTCGACATGGGGCGCACCGTCACGAACGTCCTCGGTAACGGGCTCGCCACCGCGGCGGTCGCCAAGTGGCGGGGTGAGATCGCGGGCGGCGTCCGGGAGGTGAGCGCGGAGCCCGCGGGGCCGCGCCTCGACCTCGCCGCGCGGCCCGCGGCCGGCGCCGCCCGCGCTTGACGGCGCCGCCGTGGCCCGCTCGATGGCGGACGGGATCGCGCCGCTCGCCGCTGTCACGGACCGCTCCGGGCTCTGAGAGGCGACCGCGCCCGGGCACCGCTCCGGGCGCGGGGGCGCGGCGGCAGGGGCCGTGCCGGCCGGGGCCGGTCTGTCAGGTTCCGACCCGGAGCGGGGCTGTGAGCTTGCGCAGGTAGGCGATGGCCGACAGGGCCGTGATGCGGCCCGTACGGGGGTTCTCGTCGGTCGGGACGTTCTCGATCGTCATCGCGAAGCGCGCGGTGTCGGCCTCCACCTCGATGCGGTGCGTGTTGCGCTCCAGGCCGGGGTCGGCCCAGATCTCGAGCTCGGTCCGGTCGGGACCGATGCCGGCCAGCGAGAGCGCGACCGCGACGTTGAGATTCGCCGGGAAGCCGCGGGCCGCCTCGCGGGGGCTGCCGGCGAAGATGCGCATCGGCTCGGTGATGCCGCCGATCTCGATGCCGTTCTCCGCGAGGTAGGGGGCGCCGACGAGGCCGCGCACGGGCTTGCGGGTGATTATCCGCACCGTGCGGATGGTGCCCTCCGCGGCGGCCGTCACGGCGTCGAGGCCGAGCAGCGCGCCGGTCGGGACGACGATCTGACCGCCGTGGGCGCGGGCCGTCGCCACGAGGTCCTCGTGATCGAGGAGCGCGCCGCAGCTCAGCACGATCGCGGTCTTCCCCGCCGCCACGAAGGGCCGCACGATCGCCGGGAGATGCTGGGACGGCGCGCATTCCAGCACGATGTCGGCCCGCGGCTCCAGGGCGTCGAACGCGGTGACGACCTCCGGCGGCTCCGCGAGCGCCGCGAGGGCGGCCCGGGCTCTCGCGGCATCGCGAACGGCGACGGCGGTCAGCCTCAGCCCCGATATGGCGCCCGCATCGAGCGCGCGCGCCACGGCCAGCCCGACGGTGCCGAGGCCGGCGATCGCGATGCGACCGCCGCGGATGGGCGACCTCGGGGCTTCCTGCAGCGGCATGTCGGGTATCCGTTCATCGGGGCCGGAGCGGCCGACCGCGCCAGCCCTCTGCATCGGCCATGCCGGGGGGGACGCGCCTTAGCCCTCGCCGCGGGCATCGCGCGGCCGGACCGCGTCGCCGCGCAGGGCGCGCGCGGTCCGCGCGACGTGTCCGACGCCGACGTCACGGTCGTCGATCCTTTCCAGGGCGCTGTCGACGTCCCCCGCGACCCTGCCGCGCTGTTCCACGGCGCGCCGCTGCGCCGAGGCGAGGCGCGCCGCCTTCATCTCGAGGTGCCTCAGGCACGCGCACCGCAGGAGCGAGGCGAAATTGCGTGCCTCACCGTGGAGAGCGAGCACTTCGTCGTAGAGAAGCGTCACGAGGCGCGGAAGGGTCATGCCCTGAGCGGCGGCGATGTCCTCGAGCACGTTCCAGAACATCACCTCGATCCTGATCGAGGTCGAGTGTCCGCCGAGCCGGATGGAGCGGGTCTCGCCCTCGTAGTCGGCGGACGGCATCCCCGAGTACAGATTGCACATGTCCACCCCTGCGATCCGCGCCGCTCACCCGCGGCGACCGCCCGCGCTTCCCCGGAATGAGGAACAATAATGCAGCGCGCGCCTGTTTCCACCGCGTCTCGGGCCCTGGCAGAACGCGCTCCGCGGATCGTCGCGGGCCCGCTCCGCAGTAGCATGATACTACCACCGCACGCTGGAGCGGCTCTAAGTTTCCGCTCGGCGGGACCCCTCGGGGCCGTCGGCCTCGGGCCTCGACAGGGGGGATCATGCGCGACATGTCCGACATGCCCGAGCGGATCCCCGCGATGATCCGGGTCCGGGACGCGGCGCGCTCCGCGCGTTTCTACCGGACCGCCTTCGGCCTCGACACCGCCGACCGGCCCGGCTTCGAAACCTTCACCCCGATCGATCTCGCGCATGCCGCGTCCGGTCTCGCGTCGGAGCTGACGGTCAACACGGGCCACGACGGCGCCTGCGGCCTGGGCGTGGGGGCCGCCCCGGGCACGGCGCGCTCCTGCTTCATCGACGACCCGGACGAGCACAAGATCGAGGTGCTCGCCCGCGGTTGGCGCTTCGCCTGATGACCCGCGACGGCCGCCATCGGCCGCCGCGGCACCGGCACGACCGACACGGACAGGGGAGGACGGGATGAGGATGCAGGAGACGGGCGCGCACCTGTCCCGCCGCGGCTTCCTGGGCGCCGCGGGCTCGACGCTGCTCGCGGTCGCTGTCATGCCGGACGGCAGCGTGACCGGGCGGGCCTGGGCGCAGATGCCGAAGGCGACGAAGCCCGAGACCTTCGCCTCGCTCGTGCAGATGTCGCGCGACTGCTACCCGCACGACCGCGTCGCCGACAGGTACTACGCCGCCGCGGTGCAGATCCTCGACGACGCGGCGCGGACCGCTCCAGGAGAACTGACGCTCCTCGAGGACGGGATGGCCGCGCTCAACCGGGCGGCCGTCGAGAGGCACCGCCTGCCCTACGCCAAGGTCCCGCAGGATACGGACCGGGCAGCCCTCCTCGAGACCATCGAGCCGACCCCGTTCTTCCAGAAGGTGCGGGCCAACCTGATCGTCGGTCTCTACAACCAGAAGGAGCTTTGGCCGATCTTCGGCTACGAGGGCGCCTCCTTCGACAAGGGCGGCTACCTGGAGCGCGGCTTCGACGACATCGACTGGCTCTGACGGCGGCCCGGCGCCCGCGCCGACGGCCGCGCGCGACACGCATTCACCGCTCGGTTCGACCATCCCGCGCGAAGACGGGACGGGGCCCATCCGCGGCAGGAGGAAACCATGTCAGCTCCCTACGACCTCAGCGACGGCTCCGTCTTCGTCATCGTCGGCTCGGGCGCCGGCGGCGGGACCCTCGGGACCCAGCTCGCGCTCAAGGGCATCGACACCGTCATCCTCGAGGCGGGCGACCGGCACGAGACCTTCGACTTCGTCAACGACGAGTGGGATTCGTTCGCCCAGCTCGCCTGGAAGGACAAGCGGCACGCCACCGGGCCGTGGCCGATCGCCAAGACGTTCCCCAACCTGCCGGCCTGGATCGTGAAGGCCGTCGGCGGCTCGACCGTGCACTGGGCGGGCGCGTCGCTGCGCTTCCAGGAGCACGAGTTCAGGACGCGCACGCATTACGGCGCCGTGAAGGGGGCCAACCTCCTCGACTGGCCCGTCGACCTCCCGGAGATGGACCCCTGGTACGCCATGGCCGAGAACCGGATGGGCGTCACGCGCACCAACGGCATCCCGGGCCTGCCGGGCAACAACAACTTCAAGGTGCTCGAGGCCGGCGCCCGCAAGATCGGCTACACGGAGGTGCATACCGGCCGGATGGCCATCAACTCCGAGCCGCGCGACGACCGTGCCGCGTGTATGCAGCTCGGCTTCTGCTTCCAGGGGTGCAAGTCGGGCGCCAAGTGGTCGACGCTCATCGCGGAGATCCCGAAGGGCGAGGCCACGGGCCGGCTCGAGGTCCGTTCGGGCTGCCAGGTGCTGCGGATCGAGCACGATCCCGGCGGCAAGGTCACCGGCGTGGTCTACGCCGACAAGGACGGCGTCGAGCACCGGCAGAGAGCGCGGGCCGTCGCCGTGGCCGGCAACTCCATCGAGAGCCCGAGACTCCTCCTCAATTCGCACTCGGCGAAGTTCCCCGACGGTCTGGCCAACGCGTCGGGGCAGGTCGGGCGCAACTACATGCGCCACACGACCGGTTCGGTCTACGCCATCTTCGAGAAGCCGGTCCACATGTACCGCGGCACCACGATGGCCGGCATCGTGCGCGACGAGGCCCGGCACGATCCGAGCCGCGGCTTCGTCGGCGGCTACGAGCTCGAGACGCTCTCCCTGGGCCTGCCCTTCATGGCGGCGTTCCTCGACCCGCAGACGTGGGGCCGCGACTTCACCGGCGCCCTCGACAAGTACCGGAACATGGCGGGCCTCTGGATCGTGGGCGAGGACATGCCCTGTTCCGACAACCGCATCACCCTGTCGGACGACACGGATGCCTACGGGATGCCGGTCGCGTCGGTCCATTTCGCCGACCATCCCAACGACGAGGCGATGCGCGAGCACGCCTACAGGCAGGGCAGCGCCCTCTACGAGGCCGTCGGCGCGGTCCGCACCATCCGCACCCCGCCCTATCCGTCGACGCACAACCTCGGCACGAACCGCATGAGCGCGAAGCCCCGGGACGGCGTCGTCAACCGCTTCGGCCAAGCCCACGATGTCGAGAACCTGTTCGTCTCGGACGGCTCCCAGTTCACGACCGGCGCCGCGGAGAATCCGACCCTCACCATCGTCGCGCTGGCCCTGCGGCAGGCGGACCACATCGCCAAGCGGATGAGTCGCGGCGAGATCTGAGCGCGGACCCGGCACCCGCATCCGGCCGGCGCAGGCGATCTCCGCGATCTCCGCGATCTCCGCGATCTCCGCGACCATCGCGATCGCGCTTCCCGCGCGGGTCCGCGGAAAGCTCGGCTCCCGCCCCCGGCGTCAGTGGAGGTGAAACTCGCTGCCGACGGCCCGCAATTCCGCGGGCCTGATCAGGCGGCTGTGGGCCACCTTCACCGAATGCAGCGGCCCATCGAGGGCGCCCTGCCAGAAGGCCAGGAAGCGCTTCAGCTCCGGGAAGACGGGGAAGAGATCGTGCTGCTGCCAGATGAAGGTCTGGAGCAGGTGGGGATGGTCGGGCAGGTGATACAGGATCTCGGCTGTCGTCAGGCTGTAGCCTTCCAGCTGACGACGGAAGGCGGTCGAAACGCTCATGGCGGCCCCTCCTGCGCGCATCGTGACAGTGACCCACGACGAAGCAAGAAAGTTGCCGGCTGAGCTGTTAACAAACGCCGAATCGCCCGCGATCTCAGTCGGTTAGCACTCAGAGCGGCCGATGGCTGCCAGAGCGGTTCGGGGTCGCGCGCAGGCGCGCGCTGCACCGAGGTCGGGCCGCGCAGGACGGGCTCGGCGACACTCGGTTCCAGCGCCCGGACCGCGAGCCGGCCTCTCCGTCGCCGGATCTGATCCTGTTCAGGACCCAAGCGTCTCAAATATTGCGCGTCTTCTAGCAATGAAACTCAATATTACTGCAGTCGAGGCATCGCTCGTGAAGCGTCTGCCGCGCCGATGTCATTCCTCCACCGTCGCGTGGGCGGCGAGGAAATCGACGAAGCTTCGGATGCGCAGCGCCAAGCGCGCGTGGCCGACATAGAGGACGTGGACGTCCTCGGCATCGCCGGGGTTGAACGCCTCCAGCACCGGCACGAGCCGACCGACCGCGAGATCGGCCGCCACATGGAACCGGGCGAGGCGGGCGATCCCGGCGCCGCCGAGCGCCATCAGGCGCACCACCTCGCCGGAATTGCCGTAGAAATTCCCCTGGATCGGCCGCTGGTTGAGATCGGCTCCGACGCGGAACGGCCAGGTATCGAGGGAGCGGCGGAAGCTGAAGTTGAGGCACTTGTGCGCCGCGAGGTCGTCGGGATGCTCCGGGACACCTTCCCGCGCGAGATAGGCGGGGGCGGCGACCACGATCATCCGGCTGCGCCCGAGGCGTCGGGCCCGCAGGCGGGTGTCGCGGAGTGGGCCGATCCGGATCGCGACGTCCGCCTGCGTGGCGGGCAGGTCGATCACCTCGTCGGTCAGGGCGAGATCCAGGCTCATCCGCGGGTGCTGCGCGAGAAAGCGCGGCAGGACCGGCAGGACGACGTGGGTCCCGTACGGGACCGAGGCGTTCACCCGGAGCCGCCCGCTCGGCTCGGCGGCGGTCTGGGTGAGGCCCCGCTCCATCGCGTCGAGTTCCGCCATCAGCTCGGCGGCCCGCTCGCGATAGGCCTCGCCTTCCGGGGTCAGGGTCAGGGATCGGGTCGTGCGCCGGAGCAGCGCGACCCCGAGGCGCGCCTCAAGGCGGGCGACGGCCCGGCTCACGGCGGAGGGGGTTTGCCGCAGGGCCTTGGCGGCCGCCGCGAAGCTGCCGCACCGCGTCGCCTGGAGGAACGCCTCCATGTCCCCGAGCCGGTTGTCCATCGCGCCGCCACTCGTGCACCGAAGTCACGATCATCGTGCCGCGATGCCTGCTACTCAGCAATCTGGCGGCCGTCCATCTCCTCGGGACCGACACGGCAACGAGGACGAACCGTCATGGATCTTCAGCTCACGGGACGAAGCGCCCTGGTCACCGGCTCGACCGCCGGGATCGGTCTCGCCGTGGCCAAACGGCTGGCCGCGGAGGGCGCGGAGGTCATCATCGCGGGGCGCCAGCAGGCCAAGCTCGACGCGGCCGCGGCCGCGGTCGCCGCCGCGGGCCGCGCGCGCGCGATCCTGGCCGATCCCGCCACGGCCGAGGGCGCTGCCGCGCTCGTGCGCGCGGCCCCCGCGGTCGACATCCTCGTCAACAATCTCGGGATCTACGAGGCCAAGGCCTTCCCGGACATCGCCGACGACGACTGGCACCGCCTGTTCGCGGTCAACGTCGTGTCGGGGGCCCGGCTCGCGCAGGCCTATCTCCCGGGGATGCAGGCGCGCGGCTGGGGGCGCGTCCTGTTCGTCTCGAGCGAGTCCGGGATCGTGCCGCCGCCCGACATGATCCACTACGCCGTGACCAAATCGGCCCAGCTGACGATCGCCCGCGGACTCGCCCAGCTCACCAAGGGCAGCGGCGTCACCGTGAACACGGTGCTGCCCGGGCCCACGCGCTCCGACGGGATCGGCGATTTCCTGAAGAGTGTCGCCTCCGATCCCGACCTGTCGCCCGAGGCGATGGAGGCGGAGTTCTTCCGGCTCCATCGGCCGCTGTCGCTGATCCAGCGCCTGATCGAGCCGGATGAGGTCGCCGCCATGATCGCCTACCTGGCGAGTCCCCTCGCCGCCGCGACCAACGGCGCCGCGCTCCGGGTCGAGGGCGGGATCGTGCCGACCGTCGCCTGACCGCCGAGGCCCGCGACGCGGAGACGGGCGCGCGGCACGGGCCGGATACCGGCGCGCGGAGCGGGCGGCGCGAAGGGCGGGCGATCGATCCCCGACCTCTCCCCGGCCTCTCCCCGGCCTATCCCCGGCCGGTCCGCGGCTCTTCCCCGGCCAACCGTCCCGGCCCGATCGCGTTCCGGTCGAGCCTGAGCAGGAGCGTCACCGGGAGGAGACCGATCATCACGATGAGCACGGCGGCGACGGCGCCGTCCTCGTACGTGCCGCGCGCCGCCTCGCCGTAGAGATGCGTGCTCAACGTCTCGACGTTGAGGGGACGCAGGAGCAGCGTCACCGGCAGCTCCTTGGCGATGTCGACGAAGGCGAGGAGGCCGCCGCTCAGCACCGCGGGCCAGGCCAGCGGCAGCTGCACGGTGACCAGCGTGGCGAGCCGACCCCGCCCGAGCACCCGCGCGGCGTCGGGGATGGTGCGCGGGATCCGCGCGAAGCCGGCCTCGCTGGCGCCCACCGTGACGGTCAGGAAGCGCAGGGCGTAGGCGATGACGAGGGCGGCGCCGGTCCCGAGCCCCACCCGTGCGGTCGTCAGGCCGGCCTCGAACAACCCGGCCTCGACCAGCGCCAGAGGACCCAGGAGCCCGACCGCCAGCACGGTCCCGGGCATGGCGTAGCCGATCCCGGCCGCGCCGATGAGCAGGCGCCCGGCCCGGGCGCTCAGCAGGGAGGGAACGGCCGCCACCGCCAGGCCCGCCAGCACCGTCACCGCCGTGGCGAGGCCCGCGTAGTAGACCGTGTTGAGGGCCTGGGCGGCGAGCGCGTCGGGCAAGCCGCTCGCGTCGATCCGGCGCCACGCCTCGAGGCCGAGAGAGCCCGCCGGCACCAGGAATCCGATCGCGACGGGGGCCGTGCCCAGGGCCAGGGCCGCCCCGGCCCGCCAGCCGTCCAGCCGGCGGCGCGCGCCGGCCGTGTGGCGGCGGGCGCCCCCGGCATAGCCGCGGCCGGCCCGCGCGAGCCGTTCGAGGCCGACGACCGCGACCACCGCGGCCAGCATCACCAGCGCGATCTGCGCGGCGCCGGGCAGGTCCGAGCGGTTCACCCAGGTGGCGTAGACCTGCACCGTCAGCGTGCGCACCCCCAGGAACTCGGCCGCGCCGACATCGTTGAGCGCCTCCATCAGGGCGAGGCCGGTGCCGAGGGCGATCGCCGGCCGCGCGAGCGGGAGGGCGATCCGCAGGAAGCTGCGCCACGGCCCGGCCCCGAGCGTGCGCGCGGCTTCCAGCAGCGAGCCGGCCTGCATCAGGAACAGCGCGCGGGTCGGCAGATAGACGTAAGGGTAGAGCACGAAGCCGAGCAGCAGGCTGCAGCCCGGCAGCGAGCGCAGGTCCGGCAGGGCGAGATCGCGCGGGCTCGACAGGCCGAGCAGGCCCCGCAGCCCGACCTGGAACGGCCCGAGCGGGTGCAGCAGGTCGAGATAGGCGTAGGCGACCACGTAGGTCGGCATCGCCAGCGGCAGCAGCAGGGCGGCCTCGAGGAGGCGCCGACCGGGGAAGTCGAACGCCGCGACCAGCCACGCCGTCGCGGTCCCGAGCCCGATCACCAGCAGGCCGACGCCCGCGAGCAGCAGGGCGGTGTCGCGGATCGCCTGCGGCAGCACGTAGGCGGCGAGGTGCGGCCACAGCTCGCCGCCGCCCTCGGACGCCGTGAAGCCCAGGGAGATCACGGGCGCGAGCAGCAGCGCCGCCAGGGCGACCGCCCCCGCCCAGCCCAGAGAGCGGGTCACCGACATCCGGCCCGGCTCGAACTCAGTTGTCGAAGCCGACCTTGTCGACGAGCAGGCTCGCCGCCTTGCGGTTGCGGGCGATCTCGACGAGCGGCGTCGGATCGACGCTCAGCGGACCGAGTTCCGCGAGCAGCGGCTCGATCGGGGCGCCGGCCTTCACCGGATACTCGTAGTCGACCTTGGCGTAGAGCGCCTGCGCGGCGTCGGAGACGAGGTACTCGAGGAGCTTGACCGCCTGGTCGCGGTTCGGCGCGTTCTTGGCGACGACCGCCCCCGACACGTTCACGTGCGTGCCCCCGCCCTCGAAGGTCGGCAGCACGACCTTGATGGCCGCGCCCCATTTCTGCTGGTCCGCCCCGCCGCGACCCGAGCGCATCAGTCCGACATAGTAGGAATTGCCGAGGCCCACCTCGCAGAGGTCGGCCGCGATGTCGCGGGCCACGTCCCGGTCGCCGCCCGTCGCCTTGCGGGCGAGGTTGTCCTTCACGCCCCGCAGCCACGCCTCCGTCTTCTCCGCGCCGTGGCGGACGAGGAAGGCGGCGATCAGGGCGGTGTTGTAGGGATGCTGGCCCGAGCGCAGGCACACCTTGCCCTTCCAGCGCGGGTCGGCGAGCGATTCGTAGGTCGCGGCCGCGAGATCGTTCAGGCCCGTGTCGGCGTAGAGCACGCGCGCGCGCATCGAGAGGGCGAACCAGCGCCCGTCGGCGCCGCGCAGGGGCGCCGGCACGGCCGCTTCGAGCACGGGCGAGCGCACCGGCTGGGTCAGGTCGCGGTCGACGAGTTCGATCAGGTTGCCGATATCGACCGTCATGAGGACGTCGGCGGACGAGCGCGCGCCCTCCGCGGCGACCCGCTCGGCCAGCCCCTTCTCCACGAAGACCGTGTTCACGGTGACGCCGCTCTGCGCCGTGTAGGCGTCGAGCAGCGGCCGGATCAGGCCCGGCTCGCGGGTGGTGTAGAGGTTGACCTCGGCCGCGTAGGCCGGTCCGCCGAAGCAGAGAGACAGGCACAGGCTCGCCCAGGCTCCGGTTCTGCAGACGTCCAACATGATAAACCCCGTTCGTCGAGCGACGAGCCGGTGCTATACAGTAAGAATGCGCTCTGCAAGGCGGATTTATTTAGATGTATTCTAATTACAATCTGACAACACTTGGACTCCGTCCGGCAGCGGGAAGACGTGGGCGCGCCCGGGCAGCAGCTCGATGCCGACCTGCTCGCCCGGGACGGCCTCCGGCGGGAGGTCGAGGCGCAGCGGCGCGCCGAGGCCCGCGACCGCGATGTCCAGGCGCAGGCGCGGCCCCGCGAAGGCCCGGCCCAGGATCCTGGCCGGCACCCCGGCACCCGCCGGCCCGAGGCGGATCGCCTCCGGGCGCAGGCAGACCTTGACCGCGCCCTCCGGCACGGCGTCGGGCCGGGGCAGCGTGCCGAGGGGTGTCGCGACGTGGCCGTCGACGGCGCGGCCCGGAATCTCGATGATCTCGCCGAGCGCCCGGGCGGCGAACGGCGTCGCCGGCGCGGCGTACAGCGCCTCGGCGCTGCCGCTCTGGACGATCCGACCCCGGTGCATCAGGACGATGCGGTCCGCGCAGGCGACCGCCTCGGCCGCGTCGTGCGTGACGAGGATCGCGCCGATGCCGTCCCGCCGCAGGACCGCCAGGGTGTCGGCGCGGACACGCTCGCGGGTGCCGGCATCGAGGTTCGAGAACGGCTCGTCGAGGAGCAGCACCCGCGGACGCGGGGCCAGGGCCCTGGCGAGCGCCACCCGCTGCGCCTCTCCGCCCGACAGCGTGCCCGGATAGCTGTCGGCGCGGTGTGCCAGCCCGACCTGATCGAGGCGCTCGCGGGCGATGTCCCGCGCGTCCGCGCCGCGGAGATGGGCGAGGCCGAAGCGGACATTGGCCAGCACGGTGAGGTGGGGAAACAGCGCGTAGTCCTGGAACATCAGGCCCACGCCGCGGCTCGCGGGCGGCGCGTTGCGGCCGCGCCCGGCGACGCGGCGATCGCCGAAGGCGATCTCGCCCGCGTCCGGCGCGTCCAGGCCGGCGATGAGCCGCAGCAGCGTGCTCTTCCCGCAGCCGGAGGCGCCGAGCACCGCCAGGATCTCGCCCGGACCGAGCGTCAGCGACACGTTGTCCAGCGCCAGCGTCCGGCCGTAGCGTCGGCTCACGCCCGACACCGCGAGTTGCCCCGCGGCGGGACCTGAACCGGCGCCGGGCGACGCGTCGGTCGGAGAAGTCTTGCGGCGTCGAAACACGGGCAGGAGATCCGGCGGGCGACGGGCCCTCGATCGAGAACGGGTGGAGTCACCGTTCTCATCCGGCCCTCCGGCACGGCGCGGCCCGCCGGGCGGTGCGGCTCCAGGGTGTCGTTGGTTGGGCCGCCCCGGTACCTGACGTCCGGCTGTCTCGGCCCCGGTCTCCGGCGCCGCGGGTCCGGCGCGCGTAAGAAGGCTTGCCGGTGGGTCGTGCCCGGAAGTCCTGCCCGCGAGACTTGCCGTGGGGCGTATCCTCCCGGCTGCGCGACCACACCGTATCGGTCGGCTCAGCACGCGACACGGCGGACGGTGCACGGCGCAATCGGTCATCGGCGCGCCGGGAGCCGCTCTTGCTGAAGGACAGCGTTGTCCGGTCGATCGCGGCTCGGTGCTGACAGGTCAGGCGCGCGGAGATCCCGCGTTCTGCATTCATCAAATCAATCGAATTTGAAAGGTCATGGCAGCACTATTGAATTGGTTCGATGCCATACTCCTCGCGTGCGGTGGGGGACATCATGCGCGCGTGGCTGGTGGCAGGTGTGGCGTTCTCTACACTTGTGGGTAGCATCGACACCGTCGAGGCGCGCGGGCGCGGGCGTCTGTTCTTCGGGCGGTCGTCGACGGCGCAGCGACCCGCGTTGCCTCCGTCTGTCGCCGCGACCGACACGGCCCCGAGCGGCCGTGCCGGCTACCGTCCCACCATCGCGATCGCGCCGGCCCCCATCGCTGCGGCCGTTCCTGCGGCGGCCGCGGCAGCGGTGGCGAACACGCCGGCCGAAGCGCGCGAGCCGGAGCTTCGGCCACAGCCCACCCTCCTCCGCCCGCCGCCCGAAACGCCGCGTGTCCAAGCGGTGCGCGCCGTCGCCCCGAGTTGCGAGACCGGGAGGCGCGTCGGCGGCGTCGACAGGGCGGAAGCCGGCTTCTGCCTGATCAACTAGGTGTTTGATCCCGCCGGTCGATCCCTCAGCGGACAGGCTCCCGGTCTGGCCGGGGATTACTGCGCGCGTCCCGGCCCGTCTCTCAAGCCGAGCCGCAGAGCCCGCGCGAACAGGTCGCTGAGCGTGATCCAGTCAGCACCGTCGATCCGCCAGCGCGCGCAGTCGTCATCCGGCTCGACCGTGTACCCGCGGCACCGAAGCACGGCGACCGCGTCGAGCACCGGGTCATCCCCTTCGCCCAGGTGGGCATCCTCTCGGTCATGGGCGTGGGTCAAGGCTGACGCTCATCACATCCGCGAGTTGAAAGAGGAGGTCGCCCACGACACCGATCGGCAGCAGGACGCAGAACTCACTGTCGTCGGGCGACCGCAATCGGATCGCCAGTGTGCCGCCGCCGTCGATGACCTCGACCGAGCGCACCGCCGCAGCGCCCAGCACGTAGGGGACCGCGCTGTCCGAGACCGTCATCCTCGGAGGCCGATCACGCGATTTCCATCTCGAGCGCGACGTCGGCCAGATAGGCCGCGATGCGCGCGCTCGCCCGGGTGTCCGACGCTTCGATGATGAGGCCGGCGCCGCCGGGCAGGACGTCATAGCGCCGGAGAACGGATTCGGCCTTGATCGCCGCCTCGCGCTCCGAGGTCGCGCGCAGGACGCGCCGATCGCCCTCGATGCGGATCAGGATGCGGAAGGGAGCGCGCTTCATGCTGGGACCGCCTCGGCCATCTGACCCGCGCCGTCGCGGCTCGATGGGTCAGTTACGGCGAGGCTGGCAAAACCGTTCCGCGACGGAGCGGGGGGAGAGTGAGGGGGACGTCGACCGCTTCGTGGAAGCCCGAGTGACGTTCAGGACGCCCGAGATCGGTCGGTATCTCGAACGGCATCCGTTTCACGCAGCCCTGACATTGGTCAGAAGCCGAACAGGGACGCGGTATGGGCGCAGGCGACTAACCTCTGAGGCACGTGCTCATGAACGCCTTGCGCTCGGCGCCCTTGAGGCTCTTGGCCGAGGCATCCGCATTGCAGCTCTTCATCTTCATCTGCTGCGGCGTCAGCTCCTTGGCCGGCGCGGCGCTCTTTCCCGCGAGGCAATCTGCCATGAAGCTCTTGCGGGCGGCGCCCGACAGCCGTTGCGTCCCAGCATCCACGTTGCAGGATTTCATCCGATCCCGCTGCGCGGTCTGAGCCGCCGAGGGTGCGGGGGCCTGCGCTCGGACGGACACCGTGCAGGCGAAGACGAGGGCCGAGGCGAGAGCGAGCGTACGCACGGTGGAGGACCTCCGGTGATGCGGAGAACCCTAGCGACCTGCGGTTGTACGAGCCAGCGTCAGTGCCGCGTCTGTCCCATCAATTCGCGGCGATGTCTCGCCACCGCCGTCGTCGAATGGTCACGAGGCTATGCCTTCGTTCGCCGAGCCCGATGTCTCCAGAGGTCCTGGTGCGCTCTGTCATCTGCGCCCTCGCTGGCATCACGCTCGTTCTCGTCGCACCGGTCGGCCGTGCCTTGGCCGAACCGGCCATGGATCCGCTGGCGACGGCCGCGCGGGTCGCCGCGGAGGGCCTCGCCATCGGTTCACCCTCCGGCGCAGGCGGCGATCCGCAGACCTCGGTCGCTCAGCCCGTGTTCTCGGCCGGTCGCGCGGCGGAGGTCACGACCTCGTTCCAGCCCCTCCTCGGGGCCGCCGGCGATCCCGGCGGGTACCGCGCCTTCCTGGAGAGCCGCGGGATCACCTTCGGCCTGATCAGTGTGGCCGAGACCTACCGCAACCTGCGCGGCGGCCTGCGGCGGGGCTCCACGGGCCTGACGCTGCTCGATCTCGACGTCGATGTCGATCTCGACACGCTCGCCGGGTGGAAGGGGGCGACGGCCCACGCCACCGTCTACCAGATCCAGGGCAGCGGAGCCTCCCGCAGCCGCGTCGGCAACCTCATGACGATCAGCGAGATCGAGGCCCTGCCGGCTTCGCGGCTCTCGGAGCTGTGGCTGGAGCAGAGCCTGTTCGACGACAGGCTGTCCGTCCGTATCGGCCAGCTCTCCGCCGACACCGAGTACATGGTGAGCCAGACCAGCATCCTGTTCACCAACGGTACCTTCGGCTGGCCGGAGATCTTCGCAGCGAACATGGTGGACGGAGGGCCGGCCTATCCGCTCTCGGCGCCGACCGTCCGCCTGAAGTACGTCCCGACGCCCGATCTCTCGTTCCAGGCGAGCGTGATCGACGGCACACCCGGCGGCGGCCGTCCCCGCTCGGGCGTAGACCCGCAGCGCCGCAATCCGAACGGTATCCGCTTCCCCGTCTCCGACCCCCCGCTCGTCATCGCCGAGGTCGCCTACGCCTACAACACCCGTCCGAGTTCCGAAGGCCGGCCGGGCACCGTCACGCTGGGCGGCTGGCACCGCTTCGGCCGCGTCGATGCCCTCACGCCGGATCCGGTGAGTGGCCTCGATCGGAGGATTTCGGGCAATTCGGGCCTCTACGGGCTCATCGACCAGACGATCTACCAGGAGCCGGACGATCCCAACGACGGCGCCAGCGTCTTCCTGCGTGCGTCCGTCTCGCCGGGGGACCGCAATCTCGTGGACCTCTACATCGACGGCGGCATCGCCTATCGCGGCCTGATCCCCGGACGGTCGGACGACACGCTGGGCCTCGCCGTCGGCATCACCCGCATCTCCCCGGCGGCACGCCGGCTCGATGCGATCGCCGCGCTCCAGAGCACGACACCCGCACCGCGCCGGAGCGCCGAGATCTTGCTCGAGGCGACCTATCAGGCCGTGCTCGCGCCCGGCATCGCCCTGCAGCCGACCGTGCAGTACATCGCCCATCCGGGTGGCGGGATCGCCAATCCGCGCGATCCTGACGGCAAGCGGGTGCGCGGCGCCGCTGTGTTCGGCCTGCGTGCCATCACCCGCTACTGAGGTGAACGCGGCCCGCTTGCGTGCCCCCGCGCGCGCCGAGCGCGTTGCGGTCTCGGGAGGAGCGCGGCGGTTCGGCGCGAGCTCACGTCCGCGGGTGCGGGACGTCGCGCGCGGGAAGCCGCCTGTGTGGCCGCGGCATCGGAACGCCCCGTCGGCTGACGGGTTTGTGAGCCGGCAGAAGGGGTCAGGTGAAGGTAGCGGTATGGCATCGATCCGGGAGATCGCGGACACGCTGAGGAGGATCGCCGCGCCGGGCATGAAGCCGAAGGCGATCCGTTCCGCCATCCGTGAGCGGCATCCGGAGGCGAGCAAGAAGGAGATCGTCCGCGCCGCGTTCCACGCCGTGACAGAAGCGCCGACCGCTACCGAGGGCGCGACCGCGGAGCTTCACGACTTCGCGCTGGCTGAGCGCATCGCCGAGGACAACGCGGACGTGGTCTTGAAAGCGAGCAAGCGCAAGAGGAAGAAGCGCTCGTCGGACGCATCGGACCGATCGCCGGCGCACTGAGCAGGGCGCGCATCGTCCGGTCTCTGCACGCTGGAGATCCGCTTCCGGGACACGTGCCGATACGCTCTGACGGCAGGGTCGGGTCGGTGGGAGGCCGTCCGCCTTTGCAGCGGTCGCGCTCCACAGCGGCCAGTCCGCTCTCGGCCAGACTCCGTCACGCCGGATCGCCAGAGTCCGCAGGACCGGACATTCGGCTTGGCGCCCATCCCAGTCACTAGATGGCCCTCTTGTGCGTCTCCGAAGCAGACATCGATCAAGCCGGCGGCCACGACATCTCCCGGGGGGGTCGCCCCGACCAGGTCCCGAGCCCGTCCAGGGCCTTGGTGGCCTCCTGCACCTGCCCAGCCTCGTCGGCGAGGCCGCCGTCCCCCTGCTTCCAAGCGCCGTCCATGGCGAAACGCACGGACAGCGCCATCATCGCACCGGCGATGACAACCGCCGTCAGTGCCTTGAAGGTCGAAGTAGCCCACCACCTTCGCCGCGTCCGTCACCTTGGGCCAAGCCTCATTGGTGGCCAAGTCGAGGTAGCCGTACCGGACGAGCCGGCTGGAACGGTTCAGCCACGTTCCCCGTCTCTCGTCCGTGGCCGGCTCCAGCCCGGCCGGTGGGAGGCAATTGATGTTTCGCAAACCGTTACTGGCCGCGCTCGGGGTAATGACGCTGGCAGGCGGCGTCTTCGCGGTTTCCTCGCCCGCGCTGGCCGATCCGCCATGGGCCCGGGGCGAGCGCGGCTTCCGCCACGGCGGCCCCCCGCCCTGGGCCCCCGCCCACGGCTATCGCAGGCATCGCGAGTTCGGCGGCTACGGCCGCAGGGACGTGCGCGTCTACGAGGGGCGCCGCTACGGCGGCTATGGCGGCTACGGTTACAACCGCTACTAAGCGGCATTCGGCGCAGGGTCGGGGCCGGCGATGACCGAAGCGCTTTCGGGCCGTCGCCGGCCCCGCTCGGCTTGACGGTCCGCCGCACCTACACCCCTCGCCGTCGGACCGCAGCGGCACTTCGTCGGCTTCGGCACCGACGCCATCCCGCCTGCCTGCCACGTGAACACCACAACCGGTTGCACCCGATCCGCCGGAGGAACGGTCCTCCGGGCATCGCCGTTCCTGGGCGACGGTCATGTCGGAACATGACCGGAACGGCCCCCGCGCGAAAGATGACGCCTATCGCGGCAAAGGTGAGCGAACGCCGAAGCGTTCCCGCCTGACGATGACGGCATGCTTAACGACACTTGAATTCAAATATTAACTGATGTTCATTCAAGCAGCATGCTCACTTGTTGCCGATTTTGCTGGAACGGTTTGCTCAATTTGCCCGTTTCAGCGCCGTACGATCAGGAAATCGGAGTTTCTACATGCTGAAGCAAGTGCGCGTCGTCGCCCTCACGACCACCTTCGTCATCGGGGGCGCGGCCATGGCGCTCGCCCAGTCCTCCTCGACCGTCGGCACCGGCGGCTCCTCGGCGGGCGGCGGCACCAGCTCCTCGACCGTGGGCACCGGCGGCTCCTCGTCGGGTTCCGGCACCAGTTCGGGCTCGTCATCGACGCTCGGCACCGGCGGCTCTTCCGCTGGCGGCGGCACCAGCTCGTCGACAGTCGGCACCGGCGGCTCCTCGGCCGGCTCCGGCAGCGGCTCGGGCTCGTCCTCCACGATGGGCACCGGCGGCTCCTCGGCCGGCAAGGGCACGAGTTCCTCGTCCATGGGCACGGGCGGTTCCTCGTCCGGGATGTCGGACGGCGCGGGCAAGTCGGGCAGCGCCCCGGGCCACGACAAGAGCGGCCCCGGCAACTCCGAGAACGCCCCGGGGCACAACAAGCGCTGAGCCCCCGGCGGGTGAAAGCATCGGGCGCGGTCCGGAAGGATCGCGCCCTCCTTGTTTTACGGGAGACCGGAACATGCCTCGCCTGACCTCGCCGCTCCTCGGCGGCGCCCTCCTCCTCGCAGGCTCCGTCGCGGGCTACGCCCAGACCAGCACGGTCACGACAGGCCCGAACGGCGTCTCCGGGAGCACGACCGTCACCACGGGCCCGAACGGCAAGCCGTGCAAGGTCGTGCATTCCGACGATGCGAAGAACACCGGAACGATGACGAGCTCCGTCACGGCGGGCCCGAACGGCGTCAGTTCCTCGACCACCGGCGGCCCCTCGGTGACGACGAGGTCCGGAAACGGATCGAGCAGCAGCTCGGCCTCCAGTTCGAGCTCGGGCGGCACCACCATGACGACCACCGGAGACGGCGATTGCGTCGTCACCGTACCGAAGGGGAAGTGAGGATCACATGACGACCAGGTACATCGTTCCGCTCGCGGCCCTCGCGCTCCTCGCCGCCCCTGCGGTCGCGTCGGCCCAATCCAGCGCCACCGGAGGCACGGCCGGGTCGGCCGCGGCCGGTGGCACGTCGGCCTCGACCGTCGGCACCGGGGGCACCTCGACAGGCGCAAACGGTTCCACGGGCTCGTCCCTCGCCACCGGCGGTAGCGCGGCGGGCGGTAAGACCATGGACCGCTCGCACGTCAACGAGACGGGGAACGGCGGCCTGAACGGGCAGTCGAAGGCGATGGCCCACGACGGCGGGACCTTCTCGAAGTCCCACACGAAGACGAAGGTCCGTGACGGCGAGATGGAATCCCGCACCAAGGCCATGGCGCACGAGCCCGGCTCGAAGCCGGTGAAGTCGACCACGACGACCGGCCAGTGACGGCGCCGCCCCGGCGGAACGATCCGCCAGGGCGCAGGCTGGCGGCAGGAGCGTGACGCCGGCTGATCCCACGACACTTCAAACGGCCGGCGCCTCGATGACGGGCGCATGGTCCGTGCTGCCGTTCCGTCTTCCCGAGGCAGATCGACCCCGTCCGGACGATCCGCGACCCGCTCTGGACAAGCGTGGCGAATTCGTTCGCCGGGCCCGTGCCGCATTGGGCCGAAGCCCGCGGAACGAAGTTGTCCCAGTAGTGTGCCGCACGAGGCCGGCGCAGCGACGAGGAGCTCACGCCGCATGCCCGCCGACGACACCCCGCTGCGCCAGCCAGCCCAGGTCCCTCCGCCGCTCGTCCCGGGTCTGCGCGGCCTCCTGACCCTCGCGGTCGGCGTCGTCCTCGTCGCGGCGCTCTACTTCGGTCGCGAGGTGTTCATCCCCCTCGTGCTGGCCGTGCTCCTCAGCTTCGTCCTCGGGCCGGTCGTCAACCTTCTGCGGAAGGCCAGGCTCGGGCGGGTGCCCTCCGTCATCGTCGCGGTTCTGCTGGCGCTCGGCGTCCTCGGGGGGATCGGCGCCGTCATCGGAACCCAGGTCGCCGGGCTCGCCGGCAACCTGCCCCAGTACCAAGCCACCGTGCAGAAGAAGGTGGCGGGGCTGCAGCAAGGTTGGCTTGGCGAGGCGAACAAGCTCCTCCAGAAGTTCAACCACCAAGTCCAGGACGTCACGCAGAAGGCCGACGCCGCCGGCACCACCGCCGCGACCGGACCAGCGGGCGAGACGCCGAAGGCTCAGCTCGTGCGGGTCGAGCAGCCCGAACCTTCCCCCCTGGCGCTGGCCGAGAAGGTGCTCGGCCCCGTGGTCTCGCCGCTGACCGACGTGGGCATCGTCCTCGTCGTGGTCGTGTTCCTGCTCCTGCAGCGGGAGGACCTGCGCAACCGCATGATCCGCCTGTTCGGATCGAGCGACCTGCACCGCACCACCGTGGCCATGGACGACGCTGCCGGTCGGCTCGGCACCTACTTCCTGGCACAGCTCGGCATGAACGCGGCGTTCGGGGTGATCGTCGGGGTCGGCCTCTGGTTCATCGGCGTGCCCAACCCGCTCCTTTGGGGCGTGTTCTCGGCCATCATGCGCTTCATCCCCTACATCGGCGCCATCGCCTCCGGCATTCTGCCCGTGGCCCTGGCGGCCGCGGTCGATCCGGGCTGGTCGATGGTGATCGCGACGGCGGCGCTGTTCCTGGTCGCCGAACCGCTCTTCGGGCAGGTGATCGAGCCGCTGCTCTACGGCCATTCCACCGGGCTTTCGCCCTTCGCGGTGATCGTATCGACGCTGTTCTGGGGCTTCCTGTGGGGGCCCATCGGCCTGATCCTGGCCACCCCCTTCACCGTCTGCCTCGTCGTGCTCGGCCGCCATGTCGACAGCCTGGAGTTCTTCGACGTCCTGCTGGGCGACCGGCCGCCGCTGACCCCGGTGGAGAACTTCTACCAGCGCATGCTGGCCGGCGACCCGGACGAGGTGCGGGAGGTGGCCGAAGCCATGCTGAAGGACCGCTCCCTGTCGTCCTACTACGACGAGGTGGCGCTCAAGGGCCTGCAACTCGCCGCCAACGATTTTGCGCGCGGCGTCGTCACCCCGGCGCAACTCGACAACATCCGCGCCTCGGCCCGCTCGCTGGTGGAGGACTTCGAAGACCATCCCGACGCCGAACCCCCGGGCGACGACAGGAAGGTCAACCCGAGCGAGACGCCGACCCTGGCCGAGCGGACCCATACCAGGACCGAGGCTGTGCCCGGCCAGGCGCCATCCCGCGACGCCTTGCCGGAGGCGTGGCGCGGCGAGGCGCCCGTCCTGTGCGTGGCGGGCCGCGGCCCGCTCGACGAGGCGTCCTCGGCGATGCTGGCCCAGTTGCTGGGCAAGCACGGGCTCGGCGCGCGCGTGACGCCCTACCGGACGGTTTCGCGCGAGGGCATCCGCGACCTCGACATGGCCGGCGTCGCGATGATCTGCATCTCCTACCTCGACATCACCGGGAACCCGGCGCACCTGCGCTACCTCCTAGAGCGGATGAGGCGGAAGGCGCCTGGCGTCCCGATGCTCGTCGGCCTCTGGCCGGTGGGCGAGCGGGTGCTCACCGACGCCGCCCTCGGTCGGGAGGTCGGGGCCGACGTCTACGTGTCCTCGCTCCGCGACGCCGTCGAGGCATGCCTGAAGGAGGCCACCGGTACGGGCCACGATCCGGCCGTCGCGTCCGGAAGACCGGCCTTGGCCGTGATCCGATAAGGGCCATTCCCGAAACGGTCGCCCGGAGCCGGGGGGCCGCCCTCAGGCCCGATGGAGGCGGCAAGGTTTATGGGTGAGGCGAACCCACGACGAACAAGCACGCGCAGGCCGCGAGCATGCCGAGCCCGCAAACGCCCATGGTCATTCGCCAACCCACCACGATAAGCAACGCCACGGGGTCAAAGGCGGCTGCGGGTGCCCGGTTGTCGTTGGCCGCTACGCTCGGGCGCGGTCGACCCACCCACCTGGCGAGGGGAGGGATGATCCTCTCGACGCCGCTTCGGCTGCTTCTGACCGCGCACATCCGGGATGCGCCCCTCATGCCTGGGCGGGGAAGGCGGACAGGTCCGTCTCCGCCATGACGTTCGAGAGGTAGGCCGCGATGCGTCGGCTGGCCCGGGTGTCCGCGGCATCGATGACGAAGCCGATGCCGCCCGGACGGTCGCAGTGCCACCGGACGACGGTCTCCGCAGCCAACGCGGCTTCCCGTTCCGTGGGTGCAATGAGACGCCGCACCAGTCCGGGCGCGCGCAGGGTGATCAGGAAGGCGTCGCGCTTCACGGCATGCCTCTCCGGATTTGGGCCCCGACAAATCGTTGGGTCGCCCGATCAATACGGTCAAGCCTGGGAAAGCGTTCCAAACTGATACGCATGCACGCGCGCATTTATTTGCGGAGGCAAACATAGGTCCGGAGTCTTTATCCGCCTGGCGGCGAGCATCGTTGCATGCCGGATCGAACATTGATGGGCGCAAGCCGGCCCCGTTGCGGGAGCGGGCCCGAGGGAATGCGGACGCGCTTCGCGTTGGCGGCGCACCGGCCCCAGGATGCAGACGTCTGGCCCGGGTCGCTCGGCCACCTCAAGGTTCAAGCTTGTCAACCGAAGGCCTAGGCGCATTCGGCGGATCGAAGTCCGGCCGGCCGACACGCATCGTTGTCGTCGAAATGACGTTCCCCACGCGGTGTAGGCACTCGTGGGCGGGGGCGGCTCGCCTTCGCGGACAGCCGGGGCATGGGACCGATCCTCGTGCTGGCCGGACGGGTGCAGCGCGAAGCCCTTCCTAGGTCGGTCAGGGAGGCACCCCTCACGCTCGGCAACGACGAGGACGTGACAAGCATCGACTATGCAAAGTACCCGGTCGATTGCCTGGACGTCCTCGTCCCGGGACAACCCTCGCTACATGGCCGGCCGGGACCGCGGCGTTACATCCGCTCCTTGATGCCGGCGCTCACGAGCCTCCAGTTGACAGGGTAGCTGGTTAGGAATCCCGTCACCATCGCGAGCTGCATGGCGAACCAGAACTCGATCGTGTCGACTGGGGCCGCCCACCCCGCGAGGACCGAGTAGAGCCGGAATTGCACGAGGGCCATGAGGCCGTACATGCCGACCTGCCACGAGATCAGCGACAGAGTGTCGGCCTTGATGGCCGCGATCAGCCCCTTGCCGGGCGAGAGCCCCCGCATCGGCACGATGGCGTAATACTGGAACACGACGCCCAGGACGTAAGCGAAGACGAAGTCCAGCGCCCGGACCGCGTACATCTTCTTCTCGAACAGCGAGTGCCAGCCGAACCAGACCGCCACCGCCGGCACGAGGAAGGCCAGCCACTCGGCGGCGACGTCGCCGAGCATGCAGCCGCTGCGGCAGTGGAGCGCCCCCGTTCCGACCGTCACCGGAAACGGCGTCCGCGTCATGTTCGGCGGCTTCTCGTTCGGCTCTATGGCGTGGTGGTATGCCTCCACCGTGGCGAGCCGCCCGTAGCGGTAGTACGCCCAGACCACGGCAAGCGTGCCGAACAGGGCGCAGACCGGCCAGACGAAATTCATCACCGCCCTGTGTTGCGGGTGACGGATCACCTGCACCGACAGCAGGAAAGAGCGGGCGGCCCCGAGCATGAGGGACGCGATTGAGAGGGCATTGAGCCAGCCCGGGGCGGCGAAGGCGGCATTCAATGGTGCACCGCCAGCATCCAGAGGGCCATGGCGACCATCATAATGTTCTCGGTCAGCGAGACGAAGCCGAGCGGCACCTTGCTCGACCCGCCGACGCAGGCGCACTCGATGTCCCTCTTGTCGACGTAGACGGCCTTGAACACCGAGACCGCGCCGACCGTGCCGATGAACAGGGCGACGGGGATCGAGATCCAGTTCAGGGCGCCGGCCACCATCAGGACGCCGGCGATGCCCTCCAGGAACGGGTAAGCGTAGGCGTAACGCACCCAGCGCCGGCCGAGCAGGTCGTAGCCCAGGAACATCGACGAGAAGCTCTCCACGTCCTGGAGCTTCAGGAGCGCCAGCACGCACATGCTGAAGGCGATGAACCACTCGGCCGCGCGCATCGTGAACGGCGTGCCGTAGACGGCGTGGCTCGCCGCCAGCGCCATCAGCGCCGTCATCGAGAACACCGCGATGACGGGTGTGTAGGTCGTGGCGTTCGGGTCGTTGGCGGCCTTGCCAAAGCGGCGCTGGAGGTCGTCGAAGCCACCGACGCGCTCGCCGTTGATGAAGGTCTGCGGCGTTGACTTGACTTGGTGCTCGGCCTTGAAGCGGTCGGTTTCGGCACGGTCGGTCAGGAGGTGGTCCTCGACCGCGAAGCCCTGGCGTTCGAGGAGGTCCTTGGCCTTCAGGCCGTAAGGGCAGGTGTGCTCGGGGGTGACCATCCGGTACAGGACGGCCTTGCGGGCTGGCGACGCCATGGGTTGCTCCTTCGTTAGTGTCGGGGGTGGCGGCGCTACTCGGCGGCCGCCCGATGGTGGGTCGGCTCCTCGACGGCCTCCACCTGGGCTTGGTTGCCCGGCGGCAGCGTCCAACCCTTCACGAGTGCGTAGACGGCGGGGATCACGACGAGGGTTAGCGCGGTTGAGGAGACCATGCCGCCGATCATCGGCACGGCGATGCGCTGCATGACCTCGGAGCCCGAGCCGGTGCTCCAGAGGATCGGGACGAGACCCGCCATGATGGCGACCACCGTCATCATCTTGGGCCGCACCCGCTCGACCGCGCCGACCATGATGGCTCGGCGCAGGTCCGCCCGCGTCGGGGGCCGGCCTTCCCGCGCGCACCCGGCGCGGACCTCGTCCCAGGCGTGGTCGAGGTAGACCAGCATGATGACGCCGGTCTCGGCGGCGACACCGGCCAGCGCGATGAAGCCCACCGCCACCGCGACCGACATGTTGAAGCTCATCCACCACAGCAGCCACACCCCGCCGACCAGGGCGAAGGGCAGCGACAGCATCACGATCAGCGTCTCGGTCAGGCGCCGGAAGTTCAGGTAGAGGAGTAGGAAGACGACGAGCAGCGTCAGGGGCACCACGATCCTGAGGCGCGCCTCGGCCCGTTCGAGGTACTCGTACTGCCCGCTCCACTGTAGGGTCGTGCCCTGAGGCAGCTTGACCTCGTCGGCCACGGCATTTCGCGCCTCGGCCACATAGCCGCCGAGGTCGCGCCCGGCGATGTCGACGAAGATGTAGACCGCGAGCTGTCCGTTCTCCGTGCGGATTGAGGTCGGTCCCCGCGTGAGCTCGACCTTGGCCACCTCGCGCAGCGGAACCGTGCCCCCGGCCGGCAGGGGCACCTGAACCTCGTCGGCGATGGCGCGCGGGTCCGAGCGGAAGGCGCGCGGGTAGCGGACGTTCACGGTGTAGCGTTCGCGCCCCTCGACCGTGTTCGTCACCGCCTGGCCTCCGAGAGCCGTGGCGATGACGTCCTGCACGTCCCCGACCATGAGGCCGTAGCGCCCCAGCGCCTCGCGATCCGGCGTGATGTCGAGGAAGTAACCCCCGATGACACGCTCGGCGTAGGCGCTCGACGTGCCCGGCACTTTGCGCAGCACGGCCTCGACCTGCCGGGCGACGCCCTCCATCTGCTTCAGGTCGGTCCCGAGGACCTTGATGCCGACCGGCGTACGGATGCCGGTCGAGAGCATGTCGATGCGGGCACGGATCGGCTGCGTCCAGGCGTTCGACACGCCCGGGAACTGCAGCGCCTTATCCATATCGGCCTTGAGGCTGGCGAGCGTCATGCCGGGGCGCCACTCCGCCTTCGGCTTCAGCGTGATGACGGTCTCGAACATCTCCATCGGCGCCGGGTCGGTCGCGGTATTGGCGCGGCCGGCTTTGCCGTAGACCGAGGCGATCTCCGGGAAGCTCTTGATGATCCGGTCCTGAGTCGCCAGGAGCTCGCCGGCCTTGGTCACCGAGATGCCGGGCAGCGTCGTCGGCATGTAGAGCAGGCTGCCCTCGTCGAGGTCGGGCATGAATTCGGAGCCGAGTTGCCGGGCCGGCCAAGCGGTCGCCGCCAGCACGCCCACGGCGAGCAGGATGGTCAGCACCCTAGCCCGCAGCACGCCGGCGATGAGCGGCCGGTACAGCCAGATGAGCAGGCGGTTGAGCGGGTTGCGGTGCTCGGGAATGATGCGCCCGCGCACGAACAGCACCATGAGGGCGGGCACCAGCGTCACCGACAGCAAGGCCGCCGCCGCCATGGCGAAGGTCTTGGTGTAGGCCAGCGGTCCGAACAGCCGACCCTCCTGGCTCTCCAGGGTGAAGATCGGCAGGAAGCTCACCGTGATCACTAGGAGCGAGAAGAACAGCGAGGGGCCGACCTCGCTCGCTGCCTCGACCAGGATCTCGACGCGCGGCTTGCCGGGCGGCGCCCGCTCCAGGTGCTTGTGGGCGTTCTCGATCATCACGATGGCGGCGTCGATCATGGCGCCGACCGCGATGGCGATGCCGCCCAGGCTCATGATGTTGGCGCCGATTCCGAGCGCCTTCATGCCGGCGAGCGCCATCAGGATGCCGACCGGCAGCATCAGGATGGCCACCAGCGCGCTGCGCACGTGCAGGAGGAACACCACGCAGACGAGGGAGACGACCGTGCTTTCCTCGACCAGCGTGTGCCGCAGGGTGTCGATGGCCGCGTCGATCAGTTGCGAGCGGTCGTAGACCGGCAGGATCTCCGTGCCCGCCGGCAGGCTCTTGGCCACCTCCGCGAGCTTCGCCTTGACGCCGTCGATGACGCTGAGGGCGTTGGCGCCGAAGCGCTGCAGGACGATGCCGCCCGCCACCTCGCCCTCGCCGTTCATCTCCGTGATGCCGCGCCGCTCGTCCGGCCCGAGCTCCACGCGGGCGACGTCCCGCACCCGCAGGGGCGTGCCGCCGGAGGTCTTCAACACGATGTTCTCGATGTCGGAGACGCCCTTCAGGTAGCCCCGCCCCCGCACCATGAACTCGAACTCCGAGAGCTCGACGGTGCGCCCGCCGACGTCGGCGTTGCTCGCGCGGATCGCGTCCCGGAGCTTGTTGAGCGAGATGCCCTGGGCCCGCAGCCGGTTCGGGTCGACGACCACGTTGTACTGCTTCACGAAGCCGCCGACGCCGGCGACCTCGGCCACCCCCTCGGCCCGCGAGGCCCCGAAGCGGATCACCCAATCCTGGATCGAGCGCAGTTCGGCCAGGGTCCGCTCCCTCGCCACCACGACGTACTGGTAGACCCAGCCCACGCCGGTGGCGTCGGGACCGAGGGTCGGCGTCACGCCGGTGGGCAGGCGGCTCGCCGCCGCGTTGAGGTACTCCAGCACCCGCGAGCGGCCCCAGTAGGGGTCGGTGCCGTCCTCGAAGATGACGTAGACGAAGGACACGCCGAAGAACGAGAACCCGCGGACGACCTTCGCCTTCGGCACGTTCAGCATGGCGGTGGTCAGCGGATAGGTGACCTGGTCCTCCACGACCTGGGGCGCCTGCCCTGGGTACTCGGTGTAGACGATGGCCTGCACGTCCGAGAGATCGGGGATGGCGTCGAGCGGCAGCGTCCTGAGCGCCAGCACGCCGGCCGCGACGGCGAACACCGTCCCTATGAGAACGAGGACGAGGTTCCGGGCCGACCAGCCGATGAGGCGCGCGATCACGGCGTGCCTCCCGCGCTCAAGGCCTGCCGGTCGTCCTTCGGGGCCGCCAGGGACTGCAGCGCCGCCTTCAGGTTGCTCTCGGCGTCGATCAGGAAGTTCGCCGCCGTCACCACCCGGTCGCCGACCGCGACGCCGTCGCGGATCTCGGTGTAGCCCTCGCCGCGGACGCCGACCTTGACCGCCCGCGGCTCGAAACGACCCTCGCCGCGGTCGAGCAGGACGACCTGGCGCTCGCCGGTATCGATGACGGCGTCGTCCGGCACGGCCACCACCGGCTTGGCGTCGCCGGTCGCGATCTCGACGTCGGCGTACATGTCGGGCAGCAGCGCGCCGTCCGGGTTCGGCAGCTCGATCCGCACCCGCGTCGCCCGGGTGTTGGGGTTCACCTGCGGGTAGATCACCGAGACCTTGCCGGCGAACGCCCGGCCCGGGGACGAGCGGAGGCGCACGGTGACGGGCTGCCCCACGTGCACCGAGGCGAGGTCGCGCTCGGGCACGTCGGCCAGGACCCACATCGTCGAGATGTCGCCGATCCGGAAAAGGGTGTCGCCGGCGGCCGCCTTCATGCCCTCGATGGCTGTCCTCTGCAGGACGAGGCCGTCCCGGGGCGAGGACCACGTGATGGCCATCGGCACCTTCCGGGTGCGCTCCATCTCGTCGATGACGGCCTCGGAGACGTTCAGGTTCTGGAGCCGGCGGCGCGCCCCGTCAAAGCCCGGGTTGGCGATGAGCTGGGCCGCTGCCGCGTTGATCTCGGGCGAGTAGACGTGGACCAGCGCCTGGCCCTTCCGGACGCGGTCGCCGGTGGTGACGTTCTCGACGTGGTCGACGTAGGCGTCGGACCGGGTCGCGATGACGGTCACCCGCCGCTCGTCGAGGGCGACCGTGCCGGGAACGCGCACCGGTTGCGTCACGACCCGCCGGTCGACGGTCTCGGTGCGCACGCCGGTGCGCTGGACCTTGCCGGGCGAGACGGTCACGACGTTCCCGCCCTCGTCCTCACCGGAGTACACGGGGATGTAGTCCATCCCCATCGAGTCCTTCTTCGGCACTGGCGAGGTGTCGGGAAGGCCCATGGGGTTGCGGTAGTAGAGGACGCGCCGGTCGCCGCCGGTGGGCTTGGCGGCCTCGCCCTGCGCCATGCCGTGCTTGGACATGTCATGGCCGGCCATGTCGGCCGACATGGCCTCGCCCTCGTCGGGGTCGTCGAAGCGGACGTCCTCGCTCGCCCGCACCGCACGGAACTCGCGCCCGTCCTCGGTGACCATCAGGGACGCCGAGTAGACCGGCTTCCCGTCGGGGTCCTGGTAGTAGACCACCGGACCGGTCGCCTTCGCCGGGGCGGGCGAGGCCGTCCGACCCGTGCCGGCGCGGAGCCAGTGGGCAAACTGCGCGGGTGTGCGCTCGACCAGCGCGGGGACGAGTTCGGAACGGACCCGTTCCACGAGGGCCGGCACGGCGGGGGTCCCGTACCCGGCGACGTAGCCGACGCCCCCCGCCGCGAGCGCGGCGAGGGTTCCGGCGAGCCATGCCGACCGGCTCACTTGACGGCCTGGAAGACGAGCCGATCCTCGACCGTGCCGTTCTCGCCCTGGACCTTGGCCCCGAGGGAAAGACGCCAGCCGCCGGCCATTGAGAGCTTGGCCTTGAAGCGGTAGATGCCCGGATCGGTCGAGGGCAGCTGCTCCAGCTTGGTGACCATCTCCTCCATGCTGTCGGGGGCCATGTCGAGGCGCTTGGCGAAGATCACGGCGTCCGGCACCGCCTTGCCCGTGCGCCTGTCCACGAGGCGCACGGCGACGACGGCCTCGCCGACCTTCGCCTCCTGCTGCACGAGCTGGAACTGGTAGTCCTTTATGTCCGCCCGGGCGGGCACGGTCAGCGCCGATGCCGACAGGACGGCGCCAAACAGCGCGGCCGGCACGGCGCGCGCGAAGGGGTTCTTGGTCACGGGTGATGTCTCCTGAACGCGATGGAAGGCGGCGCGCGGGCGCGCGTCACCGTGCCGGCGCAGGCGCCGGCGGCATCGGGTTCAGGCTCGGGGTGGCTCGGGTAATGGCGTCCCGTGCACGCTGGCGAAGGTCGCGGGCGCCGGCCAGGACACGCTCGCGCGGGTGGCGACGGGCACCGGGACCGGGAGCGCGGCGGGGAGCAGCGACGCCCCGCTCGCCAAGCACAGGGCCATCAGCGGGCAGCCCTTGGCGCAGTCGGGCTTGGCGGCCGGGGCCTTCGGGCAGCACGGCATGTCGGCCATGTCCATGCCCGCCATGTCGGCCGACCCGGCTTCGCGGTAACCCATGGCGGCATGGTCCATGTGGCCGTGGCCGGCCATGGCCGTCGCGTAAGGGCCGACGTGGGCCATCGACGCGTGCATGCCCGCGGTGGCCGCGGGGGCGGCCACCGGCGTCAGGGCGAGGCTGAGGACCGCCAGGAGCGGCAACAGTCGTCGGAGGGCGAGCCAGAACGTCACGAATGCAGGATGCCAAATTCCGGGCCGGCGCGAAAGTACGGCCGTCGGTCACGGGAACGGCGAATGCGCCGGTTGGTTGCGCCCGGGCTCAGGCGGGCTCGGCCGGATAGCCGGCCTCGACAACGGCCCGGGCGATCCGGTCGGCCGGCCCCGTGGCGCCCGACACGGTAACCAGCTTCGCCCCGAGGTCGACGTCGACGCCTGCGTTCGGCTCGATGGACTGCACGGTGCGGGTCACGGACTTGGCGCAGCCGCCGCAACCCATCTTTTCGACCTTCAAACGGATCATGACGCTCTCCTTCGGATGACGTCCCGAACAGATGGGGCTTCCAACCGTGGGAAGGTCAAGGACACGATATCCCGGTCCGTTCGGTTAAGCCGCGGCCAATGCGGCGGCATGATCCCGTCGGCCGTACCGGATATGTATCCAGCGGCTGGCATGCCGCGTCGCGTACGGAGCCAAGACATGAAGAAGGACGACCCCTGCATCGAGGTTTGCCAATGGGATGGTCGGACCGGCTGGTGCCTGGGCTGCGGCCGCACGGTCCCGGAGATCCGAGCATGGCGGAAGATGTCCCCCTACAGGAAGACCGCCCTCGCTCGCGAACTCCCGCGCCGGGTCGGCCAAATCGACGTCGTGCAGGCCGAGGTCACTTCCGGCAAGACCTGAAAGCCCGGGCAAGGAGCGGCGCTTCGGACCTATGGGTTCTGGAGCGGCTGCTCCAAACGACCTCGCCATAGCGGGGCGTCAGCCTTCTAAGGCAGAGGGTCGGCCTAAGGCCGGGTCGAGTCCGCGGACGAGCGTCAAAGGGTAGGGGGCGTTCCGCGGGCTCGCCGCCGGGTCGGGGGCGGCGACCGAGAAGCCTACGTCAAGGATGTCGTCGCCGTAACGCCTCATCACCGACTCGGCCGTCAGCGCGACCTCGCGCTCCGCCCGCGTCGCCAGGACCCGGCATCCGTCACGGGTGGCCAGCCGCAGCTCGTAGCGCCGCGTGGACATCACCGGTTCGCCCCCCATCCCAAGAAGCCGCCCGGCAGCGCGCCTGACGATGCGGCCGAGCAACGAACGGCCATCGAAAACCGATCCGATGCTGCCGCAGGAGGTGCCCGAGACCGCCCCCCCGGCCGCAAGCGGGGCGGGAATCCCGGGTTCGTAAATTCGGGTTCATTCAGGAACGGGCTGGGTGCCCCGTTTGTCCCTGATGGAGCCCATCGCCCGGAGGCGTGCTGGGCCACCCCCAAGCAGTGTTCCCAAGGCTTACGATGACCCGTCCGATCCACGCCCTCATGACCACGTTCCTGCTGGCCGCGACGGCGCTCTCCCCGGCCCTGGCCCGCGAGGCCGCCCCGGCCGCCACAATCCCCGCGACGGCGGCCGCCCCGTCCGCGACCCAAATCTTCGCTCGCATGCAGGTCGCGCAGGAGCCAACCGCCACGCCGCCCGCGGCTTCCCAGCCATCCGGCACGAAGACCGACGGCGTACGCCAGTCCTCGCAAACCCAGGTGACGAGCCGCCAGCCCCTCGGGGCATTCCCGACGAACGAGGTCAGCCGCCAGCCGGTCATCGACCTGGGCGCCGGCGAGGACGGCATGAGGAAGGACGTCGCCGCACTTCAGCAGACCCTGACCGAGTTGCAGCAGCTCCAGCTGCAGACCAAGCAGGCGCACTGGAACGCGTCCGGCACCCTGTACTACCCGCTGCACCTCCTGCTGCAGGAGCACTACGAGGGACTGTCGAAGTATGCCGACACCATCGCCGAGCGGCTTCTCGCCGTCGGCGTCTCGGCGGACGGGCGGGCCAACACCATCGTGAAGACCTCTGGCGTGCCGGAGATCCCCGGCGGCTTTCTCGACGACGCGCAGATCCTGGTGTGGTTCACCAACGCCTACAAGCGTGTCGGCGAGGAGGTGCACGCCGCCATCAAGACGACCGAGGACGTCGACCCGACGACCTCGAACCTGCTGCAGGAGGTCGAGCACGGCATCGCCAAGTACCAGTGGCAGATGCGCGCCCAGCTTCAGCGGACGCACACCGACCCCAACACCGGCTGGGACCTCAACGACAACAAGCCGGTCGACCTGCAGGGCCAGCAGGCCCCGGCTCAGGCTCCCGCCAAGCCTTGATGCGAGCCGACCCCGTGCCGGAGGGCGCGGGGTCTCTCCTTGACCTCCACCTAGTTTATATTAGCTCCAAAAAGCGATGCACCCGCGGGATCGAACGGCGCCCCAGCCTTCCCTCACGCCCGGCCAGCGGGTGCTGCTGCTCCGGCTCCATCGGGAGGGTCCGCTCCTCTCCCTCAAGCCGTGGGAGATGCGCACCGTACGGTCCCTGCGGGAACGAGGGCTGATCCGGCCGAGGCTGTCGAGCCGGGACCCCGAGGGGCTCTGGTTCCTCAGCGCCAAGGGCAGGCGGGCCATCGCCCCGGCACGTCCGGTCGGCGGCGACCGTCATCCCCCGGCGGCATCACCGGCGTAGGCAGGACCTCGATCATGACGGCACCCCGAGACACGATGAGCGCGACGGAGCGGTACGACGGCGGCACCATCGCGCTGCACTGGCTGACCGCCGTGCTCGTGCTTGGCCTTTGGCTGGTCGGGAACTTACTGGAAGACCTCGTCCCCAAAGGGACCCTCCGCTCCGACATCTGGTCGGCCCACTTCAACCTCGGCTTCGTCCTCACCGGCCTGGTCGTCGCGTTCCTCATCTGGCGGCGGGCCGGAGGCCGCGACCTGCCGGTGGAGGATGCCGGTCCGCTCCACCGCCTCGCCAAGGCGACCCACGCCGCGCTCTACGTCCTGCTGATGGTCATCGTCGGCCTCGGCATCGCCAACGCCTTCGTCCGCGGCGCCTCCCTCGGTCCGGTCAGACTGCCACAACTCGGCGACCCGGAGTGGCGGCGGTCGCTCACGCACTGGCACGGGCTCGCCGCCAACATCCTGATGGCTTTAGCCCTGTTCCACGCGGTCGCCGCCCTCGTGCACCACTACCTCTGGCACGACGCCGTCCTGCGCCGCATGCTGCCCCGGAGATCCTGACGACCATGCGACCCGTCCATCGCGAGCATCACCTCATCGACCGGATCGGCTGGCTGCGCGCCGCCGTGCTCGGCGCCAACGACGGCCTCGTCTCCACCGCCAGCCTGATTGTCGGGGTGGCGGCCTCAGCCGCCAACATCGGCGAGATCCTCGTCGCCGGCAGCGCCGGTCTCGTGGCAGGCGCGATGTCGATGGCGGCCGGCGAGTATGTCTCGGTGAGCTCCCAGGCCGACACCGAGCAGGCCGACCTCGCCCGGGAGCGGCGCGAACTGGCCGACGACCCGGCCGCCGAGCGAGAGGAACTGGCGCGGATCTACGTCGACCGCGGCCTCGACCATGCACTCGCCCTTCAGGTCGCAGACCAACTGATGGCGAAGGACGCGCTCGGCGCCCACGCCCGGGACGAGCTCGGCATCTCCGAGGTCACGACGGCGCGCCCAGTCCAGGCGGCGCTGACCTCGGCGGCGACCTTCTCGGCCGGCGCGGCGCTGCCGCTGGCGACGGCGGCGCTCTCCCCCGGCGACCTCGCGGTCTACATCGTGTCCTGGGCCTCGTTGGTGTTCCTGGCGGTGCTAGGGGCGCTCGGTGCCAAGGCGGGCGGCGCCCCAATCGCCCGGGCCACGGCGCGGGTGACATTCTGGGGCGTGCTGGCCATGGCCGTCACGGCGGGCATCGGGAGCCTGGTCGGCAAGGCCGTCTGATCACGGCTTCGGTCGTGGCCTGGAGGGGCTGCCGGCTCGAAAAGTGGTCGGATGACGTTGCTCGCCGCCGACAAAGGCCAAACCGGAGGAACGCCCATGCGTATTCGCTACCTGCTGCCGCTCGTCGGCTTGCTCGCTCTCGGCGCCTGCAAGGACGAAATGAAGGCCGAGAACACCGCGCCTCCGGCGACGACGACAAGTCCGGCGCCGGCCAACAAGCCGTAGCGACCGAGCCATGAGTAGGGCGGGTCCTGCACGCATCCTGCGTCCAAAGAACCCGCCCGATCCCCGGGTAGATCAAACCCCCGCACCCGCGGGAAGGAGGGCTCGGCGCCGGACCGGATGGCCCTGCCGGGCGGGGTGTCGTTGGCCGGTGACCCGTTCGGGCGCCCCGGAAGCCGTTCGGGTCGGGCTAGGTCGCGCGCAGGGTCCGTCGCGCGACGAGGCCGAGGGTCGATCCCTGCACGACGATGGTGAAGAGCACGACGGCGTAGGTCGCCGCCAGGATCGCCGGTTTTGCCTCGCTCTCCGGCATCGAGAGGGCCAGCGCCACCGAGATGCCGCCGCGCACGCCCGCCCAGGTCAGGAACGGCACGTTGCCGAGCGAGAGGTTGCCGCCCCAGCGGAAAAAGAGGACGGGCGTCGTGACCGCCACGAGGCGGCCGACGAGCACGATGGGGGCGGCGCAGGCGGCCAGCGCCAACCCGAAGACCTGAAAACGGAGCACGAGCACCTCCAGACCGATCAGGAGGAACAGCACTGAGTTCAGGACCTCGTCGACGAGGGTCCACAGGGCCGAGACGTATCTCCGCGTGGTGTCACTCATCGCGTAGCGCGGCGCGCGCTCGCCGATCAGCAGGCCGGCGGCCACCACCGCGAGCGGCCCGCTCGCCCCGAGCTTCTGCGCGACGGCGTAGGTGCCTGTCACGAGGGCCAGGGTGATCAAGACCTCCACGGGGAAATCGTCGATGGCCTTCATCGCGCGGTAGGCGACATAGCCGGTGACGACGCCGAGCAGCACGCCACCCCCGGCCTCGTGGAGGAGCAGCGTCGCCACCCCGCCCACGCTCGTCGCCTCGCCACCTCGACCGGTCGCGAAGGCGACGAGCACCGTGAACAGCACGATGCCGATGCCGTCGTTGAACAGCGCCTCGCCCTGCATCTCGATTTCGAGGGCTTCCGGCACCTCCACGTTCTTCAAGGTGGCCAGCACCGCGACGGGGTCGGTCGGGCTGATCAACGCACCGAACACCAACGCCCAGGCCAGCGGCACCGGGGTGCCGAGCGCCTGCCCCGCCGCCCAGAACGCCCCGCCGACCAAGGCGGTCGAAATGACGGTCCCGAGCAACGCGAGGGTCGCCACCGCCACAGCCCGTGCCCGGAGCGCTCTGAGGTCGAGGTTCAGGGCGCCGGCGAACAGCAGGAAGGCCAGCATGCCGTTCATGACGACGCCGGTGAAGTCGACTTGGTCGAGGACGCGTGTCAGGTCCTGATAGAGGTGCTGCGCCGGGAAGGCGACGTCGACGAGCACCAGGGCGAGCGAGGCGAGGAGCCCCATCACGAGCAGGCCGATACTGTGCGGCATGCGCAGGAAGCGGCGGTTCAGCCAGCCGAACAGGGCAGAGAGGGTGAGCAGCAGCGCGGCGAGGTCGAAGATCGAGATCAAGGGGCGTCCTTCCCGCCAGAGGACATTCGGAACGCCCCATCGCACCGGTCGTTGCCGGGCTCGAAAGGTGTCGGTCCGCAACGATGAACGCGCGCGTCAAAGCTTGGCTGGAAAGTCTCGGCGACCTGTTCTGGCTCCGGCCGGCCCTCGTCGTCCTCGGCTGCATCCTGCTGGCCCAGTTCGGTGTCTGGCTGGAGACGGCCCACGTCTCCGGCTTCGATCCCTCCTCGCCGGACACGAACTGGGGCTATTCCGGCGGGGCCGAGGGCGCGCGGGCGCTGCTCAGCGCCATCGCCTCCTCGAACATCGGGGTCGCCGGCACGACCTTCTCCATCACCATCGCCGCCCTGACCCTGGCCTCCGGCCAGATGGGGCCCCGACTCCTGCGCAACTTCATCCGAGATGCCCGCAACCAGACGGTGCTCGGCATCTTCCTCGGCACCTTCGCCTACGCGCTGATGGTCCTGCGCACGGTGCGGACCGTGGAGGAGAACCCGTTCGTCCCGCACCTCGCCATCACCGGCGCCCTCGTCCTGGCGCTGGTCGCGGTCGGCACGCTGGTCTGGTTCGTCCACCATATCGCCACGAGCATCAACATCGAGACCGTGGTCGACGCCGTCCAGCAGGACCTCTGCCGGGCCATTGCGACCCATACCCGTGACGAGCCGGGGGCGGCCCGCCTAGGTGACGCTCCAGCGGGAAGGGCCGTGGCGGCGACCGGCGGCGGCTACGTCCAGGCCCTCGACGAGGACGCCTTGGCGGACTGGGCCCAGGAGCGCGGGGTCACGGTCATCCTGCGGGTACGGCCCGGAGACTATGTGCCGAGCGGCTTTCCCGTCGCGCTCCTGTCCGCGCCAGTCGATGGGGCCGAGGCGGCCGTCCTCGACGCGGTGACGCTGGGCCGCCGCCCCGCCGCACTCCAGGATCCGGAATACTCGGTCCGGCAGTTGGTCGAGATCGCGGTCCGGGCGCTCTCACCCGGCATCAACGACCCGTTCACCGCCGGGAGCGTCGTCGACCATCTCGGCGACGCCCTGTGCCGAATCGCTCCGAGGCACCTGCCGACAGGCGTGGTGTTGCGCGACGGCCAAGCCGTTCTCGTCCATCCGGTCACGGACTACGACGGGCTGTGCGATGCCATGTTCCACATGATCCGGCAGAACGCGGCCGGCTCGGTCCACGTGCTCGGCCGGATGCTCGACGTGCTCGCCCGCGTCGCCGAGGTGGAAAGGCGGCCCGACCGGGCGGCGGGGCTCTCCCGCCATGCCGGTCTCGTCATCGCCGCCGCCCGCCGCGACGTGGCGGACCCTTCCGACCTCGCCGATCTTGAGGACCGCTACCGGCGGTTACGCGGTGCCGGCTCAGCCAACAACTGACCAAAACTCGACTTTTCACCCGTTCCTCAGAGCCCGACGAGGGTGGTTTTGCGACCATCTGCTTTTGGACGCCGAACTCAAAAAGCCGACCCGCAATGTAAACAAGGCATCTCCCCTCTGCTCGCCACGCCGGTTTTAGTCATTCAGGCTTAGCTCTGAGGCTTCCGCGGGAACTCCAAGGGGAAGTTGTTGAGCACGCGCCAGAGTTCGTAGCCCACAGACACTGTCTCCATCCGTATCCACCCTCGCACCTTGGCGCCCAGCGGTATGAAGTCAACGTCCGGCCATCTGGCTTGGTCGGGATCCTGCTCGACCAGCACGCGAAACAAGCCGGTCGGCTGGGCGGAGGGGTCGACGGTTCGCACCCGCCCGTCGAACATGCCGTGGGCCACCGAGGGCCAGCCGCTGAACTGGATCGCGGGCCAGCCCTCGAAGGCGAGACGCACCGTCTGGCCGGGCCGAATCAGGGCGACGTCCCGCCCGTCGACCATCAGCTCGACGACGCGTTCCGGCGCGTGTGGCGCGAGGGTGGCCAGGGTGTCCCCCGCGTTGACCAGCGTGCCGGCCGCCGCAGCGTTGATGTGCAGGATGCGGCCGTCCCTGGGGGCGCGAACGAGTTGCGCCGATTGGCGGTTCACGGTCACTTCGAGGCGGCTGAGCTTGGCCTTGGCCTCGGCCAGCTTCGCCCGCTGCTCTGCCACGCGGATCTGCGCGGCCTCGAAGTTGCGCCGGGTCACGAACCCCTTTTCCGCAGCCTCGCGCGTCTGGCTGACCTGACTTTCCGCCACCTTCACGGCCTGATCGGCCGCCGCGATCTCGGCCTCGATCTGCTCCCGCTCGGCGGCGAGCCGCTTGAGCAGGAACGGGTCGTTGTCGACGAGGCGGGCGATTGCGTCCCCGGCGCGGACCCGCTGGCCATCCTCGACATACCAATGCTCCACCCGGCCCTGGACCAGGGCCGTGACCGTCTGGACCCGGTCGGCTGGGTTCGGCGCGATGACGCGTCCGCTCCCTGCCGAGGTCTGCACCCAGGGCACGTAGAGGAGGACCAGGACCGCGAGGACGGTCCCGATCCCGATGATCCAGCCGAGGGCGACCGCCGCGCGGGGAGGCCGGATCGCGGTCAGGGTCGGGAAGCGATGGAGATGTTCAGGCCGCGACAGCATGGGGCTTCTTCCTCGGCGTCGTCTTGTCGAGCGGGTCCTCACGTCCGGCCGCACGCCCGTATCCGTGGTCGCCCAGGCGGATCTGGTCGTCGTGGACCGGCATCGGGGGGCGGCGGGTGACATGCAGCACCGTCGTGCCCGCCTCCCGGAACCCCGCGAGCGCGGCCCCGACGCGATCCGGTGGCAACAGGTCGAGGAGCGTCGGCAGGACGAGGAGCTTCGGCGGCCGCAGGAGGGCGGCGGCCAGCTTCAGGGCTACGACCTCGCCCGTCGAGAGCGGCGAGCCGGACTTGGCCAAGGCGGTGTCGAGACCGGAGGGCAGGCGCCGGACGCGCTCCGCCAACCCGACATGCTCCAGGCACTCGTGGATCCTCGCGGGGCACGACTCGTCGCCGCCCGACAGGTACTGGCGGATGGTCGCCTCGGCGAGCGTCGGCCGATCCATGACGAGGATCTCAGACCGCAGGGCCTCCGGACCGTAAGCAGCGATGTCGGCTCCGCCAACCATCACCAACCCGCGCACGGGCCGGACCCTCCGCCCGATGAGGTCCGCAAGTGCCCGCTCGATACCTTCGTCGGCGGCCACGGCGAGGATCTCGCCTCTCTCGACCGCGAAATCGAAGCGGCGGCCGTCGTGCTCGACGTCGCACAGGCGCAGGTTCCCGTTGGCGGGACCCGGACCGTTCCACCCATCGCCGTTCTCCTGCTCGATTTCCTCGAACAGCGACAACTCGTGGAGCGCGGCGACGAGGTCGTAGAAGGTCCTCGCGTGGGACCCCAGTTGCGAGATCCCGTAGAAGGCGCTCGACAGGACGAGTTCCGCCGCCACGAGTTGACCGAGCGACAGCTGCCCCTGCAGGATCAGCCAACCGCCCATCGCCAGGAGGCCAGCGCTCGCGACCGCGTAGACCAGGAGGAATGCGACGGTCTGTGCGAAGGTGTGACGGAAGTGGCGATGGTGCGCCCGGACATAGGCGGAGGTCATTGCTTCCGACCGGGCCAGCGCAGTCGTGAGCCGTGCACCGTGCCGGTAGAAGCCGTTCGAGCCGCCGACGCTCTCAAGCCAGCGCGCGGTCTCGTGCTTGGCATGGCTCAGCGCCGCGCCGGACCGGACCGCCGGCCCCGCCCAGAGGAGCGCAATGCCCACAAGCACGGCGGCCACCACCAGATTGAAGGCAAGAAAAAAAGGGTGGTAGAAACTCGTCAGGACAAGGCCGATCCCGGATTGCAGCAGGATCGCGAAGCCGCCGACCAGGAGATGGGGGACCGCCTTCTGGACCGTCATGAGGTCGAAGAAGCGGTTGAACAGGTCGCCGCGGTGGGCTTCCTCGAAAGGGAGATTCCTGGCGTGGACGGCACGCAAGCTGATGTCCGCCACCGTTCTCGCGAACACGCGCCGCTCGAACAGCGCCAGGATGTAGATCCGCGCGGCGCTGAGCAGGGCTGCGGCGAGCAGCAGGCCGAGCAGCAGCCCAGACAGGACAAACAGGGGTGTCGGCAGCGCCGTGTTGGCCACCGAGTTGATCAGGAGCTGCACCGAAACCGGCACAGCGAGGCCCAGGAGCGCCACGGCTATCCCGTAGACGACCGCCGTCCGGACGAAGCCGGCCTCGGGCTTGAGGAAGCGGCCAATGAGCCTGCAGGCTTCCGCGAGCGTTAGCGGCGTGTGTTTCGTCGCATCCATTGGGGGCGGACTTTCAAGACTGGAACGAGGGCGTGCGAGGAGGGTCACGGCTCCGACGCAGGTCGGGGCATGACCTCGGAGGCATGGGAAAATCTCAGAGGTGCGCTTGGTGCGGGAGTCTGCGACCGGCCAGGGCTACCCGGCGCGTCAGCGCGAAGACCACATGCGCGATCCGCCATGAGGGTGGCATGGCGGATCGCCGTTATGCGGCGATTGTCGGAGCGGCGGACGGATCCCGGGTCGGGGCAGCCCACCCGCTTCAGCAGCGATAGCCGCCCGACACTTGGCCGTACTGTTGCACCGGGAAGTGCTGCTGATCGGCGTTGCCTTCCTGGGATGAGCTCCGGCGGCAGCCGCCGGCGGTCGGGGTCAAGATTTCGGCCTGCAAGGCCGAGCCGGTCGCGAGGCCATCCCAGGTCGTCTGTGGCAGGGGCCGTGACCCAGGGCCCATCCGCACATCGGCGAGCGCGGCGGAGAGCGGCGCGACGCTGAGCGCGGCCGCGACGGTCATGAGGGATAACTTCTTCGACGCCTTCATCGCTTGTCTCCGATCAGGTTTGCGGTCGCGAGGACCTGTCCGTAGATCGAGGCCGTGGCGGACCGGCATCCGCCGGCTTTCGCTCGCCTCATCCACGACGCTGATTTGGAGCAACGAAGCTTGCTCTACAATTTCCAGACTTCAATGGAGATCATTGAAATAACAAATGAGTCTCGACATGCAGAATGCATAGGTAGATGTTTTAATCCCCGTTTGCACTATTGTTCAATCTGCGAGGTGCGTTCCATCACATGTCGCCACTACGGCACATATCGGATCGGTGAAGACTCCATTCGTTAGCTTGAGATTCGGCTCGGGCGAGCTGACCTTTGGTTGATGCCCGGACCGCCATTGCCTTTCGACCTCGATCTTCTGCGGACTTTCGTCGCCATTGTCGACAATGGGAGCTTCACTCGTGCGGCCAGCAGGCTGGGTCTGACGCAGTCGACAGTGTCGCTGCAGATCAAGCGCTTGGAGGACGGCCTCACCCGCCGCCTGTTCAACCGCGACGGCCGGGACCTTAAGCTGACGCCCGAGGGCGAGGTGCTGATCACCTATGCGCGGCAGATCCTCAAGCTCGGTGCCGACGTCCTCTCACGGATCGTCACGCCGGAACTGTCGGGCCTCGTCAGACTGGGCACGCCCGAGGATTTCGCGACCACGCACCTCTCGGAGGTTCTGGCGTGCTTCGCCCGCTCCCACCCGAAGGTCGCGCTCGACGTGAATTGCGACTTCACGGTGAACCTCCTCGATGATTTTTCGAAGGGTCGGTACGACCTGATCCTGTTCAAGCGGGAGCCGCAGGGACAAAGCGGCGGCACCAGGGTCTGGCGGGAGGTGCTCGACTGGGTCGCGTCGCCTCGTCTGGTCGTGGAAGCCGACGATCCTCTCCCGCTCATCCTCTCGCCGGCGCCGGACGTCTACCGGAAGCGCGCGCTGTCGGCGCTCGATGCGGCCGGACGCGATTGGCGCATCGTTTACACCAGCCCGAGCCTGGCCGGATTGCAGGCCGCCGTGCAGGCCGGGCTCGGGGTGACTGTGCTGCCGACGGAGATGATACCCGGGGAGATGGTCTCGGTCTCAGAGCGACTTCGGCTACCGAATCTCCCCGATACGGAGATCGTCCTCTACCACGCTCCGGGCCCCCTCCCGCCGGCTGCGGAACTGCTGTCGACGACCATCGTCGGGGCGTTGGAGCGCCGGGTCGCCCTCGCGACGGCCGTCGCGCCGTGAGGACCTTCGGCTGCCCCGTCAGTATGCCCCCTCGTCGGGGATGTTCAGGATGTTGCCGCAGGCCTTGCAGTGGACGGCGTCCGGCTCGTGGCGCTGCAGCCCACAGGCGGTGCAGGGGAAGCGGACCTTGTAGGGGCGGAAGACCACCTGAGCGAGGCGGAAGAACAGCGTCACGCCGCAGATCATCACGAAGACCGACAGCAGTCGGCCGGTCGGCCCGGGCAGGGTGATGTCGCCGTAGCCCGTCGTCGTCAGCGAGGTGACCGTGAAGTACAGGGCGTCAACCGGCGTCTGTATAGCCGGGTTGGAGCCGTGCTGCGTGGCGTAGACGATGCCGGTCATCGTGAAGACGAAGACCACGAGATTGGTCGCGGCCAGGATCGCGTCCTCGTTGCGGCGGAACAGCCCGCTGTCCTGCCGCAGCCGCTCCAGCAGGTGGTAGGTGCGCAGCATGCGCAGCGTCCGCAGGATGCGCAGGAAGCCGACGCCCTCGACCAGCAGGGGCGCGAGGAACGAGGCCACCGCGACGAGGTCCGTCCAGGTGCTGAGGTGCCGGAACTCGCGCAGCGGCGCACGGCTGATAAGTAAGCGGGCGGCGAAGTCGAGGAGCACGCACAGGCCCACCGCCACGTCGCAGGCGACGATCCAGGGGCTCAGCGGCAGGAACGAGGTCACGACCACGAAGGCGATGGTCGCCACATCGAACACCAGCAGCGCGTAGCGGAAGCGATGCGCGCGTCCGGTGTCCTCTTCGTAGAGCTCGCGAAGCGTCGCGGTGAACGTCGTCATCGGTCGTCGGGCCGGTAGGGGTCGGATCTCAGGAATTCCGCGTCATGCCGTACCCGGCCACGGCGCCCTCGGCATCACCCGACAGCCAAGACAGGAGCATCAGCATACCCATCCCGAGGAGCAGGACCCCGGTGAGAGCGAGGATGAGGTCGGACAGACGGCCGTCGATGGCGCCGGGTCGACGCCGTGGGAACTGACGAGGCATGATGCTTCACTTGGTTCTGGGAGGTCGGATGAAGTGGCCGCGCACTGTCGGGGCGCGGCCGGTCCCGCTCAGCGCTGGGACGGGCGCGCCGGGGCGAATCGCAGGACCAGCGCCCCGGCGGCCATGCAGGCGACCGAGCCGAGCAGCACGCCGATCTTGGTCTCGGCCTCAAGCTCAGGTGCGCTCGCGAAGGCGAGCAGGCCGATGAACAGGCTCATGGTGAAGCCGACGCCGCACAGGAGTGAGACTCCGTAGACCTGCCACCATCCGGCATGAGCCGGGCGCTGCGCCAGACCGAGCTTCACGGCGGCGAGAACGAGGCCGAACACGCCGACCTGCTTGCCCACGAACAGGCCGAGCGCCACGCCGAGCGTCACCGGGTCGAGGAGCATGTGCGGCGTTATCCCCGCCAGCGACACACCCGCATTGGCGAAGCCGAACACCGGCAGGATGAGGTAAGCCGACCAGGGATGGATCGCGTGTTCCAGGATGTGCAGCGGCGAGGTGGGATCGTCCGGCCTGCCGACGCTCAGGCGCAACGGGATGGTCAGGGCCAGCAGCACGCCGGCGATGGTCGCGTGGACGCCCGAGGCGAGGACGAACACCCAGAGGACGATGCCGAGGAGCAGGTAGGGCCACAGGCGCGCCACGCCGGCCTTGTTGAGCCCGTAGAGCACGGCGAGCGTCACTGCTGCCCCGCCCAGCATTGGGAGCGAGAGGTCGACGGTGTAAAAAAGGGCGATGATCAGCACGGCGCCGAGGTCGTCGATGATGGCGAGCGCCGTCAGGAAGATCTTGAGCGAGACCGGCACCCTGGATCCGAGCAGGGCCAGCACGCCGAGGGCAAAGGCGATGTCGGTGGCGGCCGGGATGGCCCAGCCCCGCAGCGTCTCGGGGGAGTTCCAGTTGATCGCGGCGTAGACGAGCGCAGGGGCGGCCATGCCACCGAGAGCAGCAAGGCCCGGCAGCACTCGGTCGGACCACGTGCGAAGGCGCCCGTCGAGTACCTCGCGTTTGATCTCCAACCCGACGAGCAGGAAGAACACGGCCATCAGGGCATCGTTGATCCAATGCAGGACCGAAAGCGGGCCGATGTGGGCCTTAAGCGCCGCGAAGTAGGTGTCCGACAGCGGCGAATTGGCCACGGCGAGCGCCAGCGCGGCACTCGCCATGAGCACGAGGCCGCCACCGGCTCCGCTCGTGAGCAGGTCGCGCAGGGACGACAAGGGACGACGGGGAAGAGACGGCACGCGCACACGCCTTCTGCCGCTGGCGGCCCGACCAGCGCAGAAGCCTGCCGATCCGACCTCCGGATCGCGCACCCGGGGCCGCCTATCGCATCGTTTCTCGCTCCCATCAACCTGCAGCGGTGGTCTGTCGGGCAAGGGCTGGACGACTGGATCAGTCGGAGGAATGGCCAGAGGGCGCGCCCGTATCACCACGCGGGTCGGGTTCGCACGAGGTCAGCGTCACCGGATCGGCCAGCGGCCCAACGAAGGCGCCCATCGGCTCGCAGCGCCCCTCTCGGCAGACGGACCAGTCCGCCGTCGCTCCCGAGCGCCGGAGAACGACCGCGCGAAGCGGGTCTACGTGCGGCTGCCAGGTCCAGGCGCCGTCGACCCAGCGCGCATCGGCGGCGGGCTCCATGCCGGCGCCCGAACCCCGGACGCGGCTCGCGGTCAGGGTCAGGCCGGCGGGCGCGTCCACCCAGTCCTCCTCCCACACGATCTTCTCGACCGAGTGGGTCCAGCGCAGCGTGATGGCCTGCGCGCCGAGCGGTACGAGCACGCCCGCGGCGAGGAGGCAGATCACGCCGGCCGGGCTGCGACCCCGCGCAGCCGCCAGAGATGCGCGCCAACCGCGACGGCCCCGAGCAGGAAGCCGGCCTGATCGGTCAGCGGCAGGGCGACTACGAGGAGGAGAGCGCCCAGGACGGCGACGCCCCGCTCCCACGCTCGCATCGGGCCGCGGAGAAAGCCACTCGTGGCGGCGCCCCACAGGAACACCGCGGCAGCGGCCTTCACGCACATGTAGGCGACGGCGGCCGCGAAGGCCGGCGCGCCGATCCCGGTGGTGTTCTGCGCCATCAGCGCCGGATCGTAGACCGCCATGTAGGGCACGACGAAGCCGGGCAGCGCGATCCGGATCGCCTCCAGGCTGATCTTGAAGCCGCTCTCGCGCGCGATCGGCGCCGCCGCGAAGCAGGCGAGCGCCACCGGCGGCGTCAGGTCCGCCATGATGCCGAAGTAGAACACGAACATGTGGCTGACGATGAGCGGCACGCCCAGCGTCAGGAGCGACGGTGCGGCGAGCGACGAGGTGATGATGTAGTTGGGGATCGTCGGGATGCCCATGCCGAGGATCAGGCTCACCACCATCGTCAGGATGAGGGACGCGATGAGCGAACTCTGGCCGACCGACACGACGTAGTTGCCGAAGATCGTCCCGACGCCGGTCAGCGTCATCGTGCCGATCACGATGCCGACGACCGCGCAGGCCAGACCGACCGGAAGGGCCTGCCGGGCGCCGTCGGCGAGGGCGTTGCGGCAGGCGACGAGCGTGTCGCGACCCCCGTGGGTGAGCAGGCTGGCGGCCACCATGACGAGGACGAGCGCCAGGACGAGCATGACCCCGACCCAGAGCGCCGCCGCGGCGATGAGGCCGAGGGCGACGTAGAAGATCGAGCGGACGGCGTCGCGGCCGAAGCCGAGGGCGATGGTGCCGCCGAGGATCAGGGTCACGGTGAGCGCGAGGCCGACCGACCCCGCGAACAGCGGCGTGTACCCCGCGAAGAGCAGGTAGACGAGGACGGCGAGCGGCAGGATGAGGAACCAGCGCTCGCGCAGGGCCGCCTTGGCGCTCGGCAGCTCGCCGCGGGGCAGCCCGACCAGACCGCGCCGGCCGGCCTCGAAATGTACGGCCAGGAAGGCGGAGAGATAGTAGAGGAGAGCTGGGATGATCGCCGCCTTGACGATCTCGACGTAGGGCACGTCGATCGTCTCGGCCATGATGAACGCCACCGCCCCCATCACGGGCGGCATGATCTGCCCGCCCATGGAGGCGGTCGCCTCGACGCCGCCCGCGAAGGCCGGCTTGTAGCCGAAGCGCTTCATCAGCGGGATGGTGAACTGGCCGACCGCCACGACGTTGGCGACGCCCGACCCCGAGATCGTGCCCATGAGCGCGGAGGAGAACACCGCGACCTTCGCGGGGCCGCCCCGCGCCGAGCCGAACAGGCTCATGGCGATATCGGTGAACAGCGCGATCATGCCGGCGCGCTCAAGGAAGGCGCCGAAGAGCACGAAGAGGAAGATGTACGTCGACGACACGTAGACGGGCGTGCCGTAGATGCCCTCGGTGCCGAAGGCCATGTGCTCGACGACCTGCTCAATGCCGTAGCCGCGGTGGTTGAGCGGTGCCGGCAGGTACTGGCCGAACAGGCAATAGGCGAGGAACGCGCCGGCCACGATGACGAGGGCCGGTCCCATGATGCGGGCGACGAAGTAGAACAGCAGCGCGACCAGCGCGAGCCCGACATAGAGGTCGGCGTCCGAGAGTTCGCCCGCGCGCGAAACTAGGTCGTCGTAGAACGCCCACTGATAGGCGCCGATCAGAAAGCCGGCCACGGCGAGTGCCCAGCCGAGCAGCCACGTCACGCGCGTGCGCGAGCGATGGTTCGCCAGCAGGCCGCCGCCGACGAGGCACAGGAAGCCGACATGGAGCGCGCGGACCGCCTGGCTCGGCAGGCCGCCAGGGAACTTGGTGACGAGGCCGACGGTGATCGCCAGCGCTGCGACGGCGAACAGACCGTCCAGCGCCGGGCGCCGCCGTGCCGCCGCCCAGCCGACGAAGAGTGCGCCGGCTGCCAGGGCGGCCCACGCGAGATCGAGCGGCGTTACGCCGAGCACGATCGCGCGGTCGAGCGGAACGCCGAAGGCGGTCACGATCTGGAAGGTCGAGAAGGCCACCGCCAACCAGAACAGGAGGCGGCCCGATGAGCCCGCCCCGAAGTTCTCCGGCAGCCCGTGCTCGGGATTCTGCAATTCGGCCTGGTCGACCCGCTCGTTCATGGAGTGCCTTCCATCGGCGGGCCGAGCCGATCCTCCAGGCCCGCCCAGACGCATCGTGATCTCGGATTCGTCGCCGCGCGCGTTACGGGGCGCCGACAGGCACGCCCTTCTCCTTGAGGTAGCGGGCCGCGCCGGGGTGGAGCGGCACCGGCGTACCCTCGGCCGCCTTCTGGACATCGATGGCCTTCGCGGCCGAGTGCGCGGCCTGCAGTTCGGGCAGGCTCTCGTACATCGCCTTCGTCATCCTGTAGACGAGGTCGTCCGAAAGGTCCGACCGAGTCACGAGGTAGTTCACGACCGCCGCCGTCTCGACCGGCTCAGTCTGTCCCTCGTACGTGTTCGCCGGGATCGACTGCTTCACGAAGGGAGCGCCCGCCTTGTCGACGATTGCCGCCGGAATGGCCACGACCGTGATCGGCGTCGAGGTCGCGAGGTCGCGGATCGAGGAGACGCCGAGCCCGGCCGACTGCAGCGTCGCATCGAGCTGGCGGTTCTTCATCAGTTCGACGGATTCGCCGAAGGCCAGATACTCGACCTTGCCGAGATCCTTGTAGCTCAGGCCGGCGGCATCCAGGATCGCGCGTGCGTTGAGCTCGGTGCCTGATTTGGGCGCGCCGACGGAGAGCCGCTTGCCCTTCAGGTCCGCCAGGGTCTTGATGCCGGATTCCTTGGACGCGACGATCTGGACGTAGTTCGGGTAGATCGCCGTGACGCCGCGCAATTTGTCGAGCTTACGCCGGAAGCCCGCCTCCTCGTCACCCTTCCATCCAGCCGCTAAGCTGTCGCCGAGGGTGAAGGCGAGTTCCCCTTTACCGCCTTGGACCAAGTTGAGATTTTCGACGGAGGCCTTGGTGGCTTGAACGGACGGGCGCGCGCCCGATACCTTCTCGGTGAAGATCTTCGAGAGCGCGACGCCCATTGGGTAGTACACGCCCGAGGTTCCGCCGGTGAGGATGGCGACGAAATCGTCGGCGCGCGTCGGATTGGCAAGGCTCATGAAGGCAGCGGTTGCGAGCGCAAGCCCGGCGAGGCGTTTCGGCAGACCTGACATATGCCCTCCCATATTGTGTTGCTGCCTTGAAGCAGATCTGACCCTCTGCGTCGATGCTCAATCCATCGGTCAGGCCGTTGTCCGCTGTGGGTTGGCGGTCGACACCGTCTGGACGGCCCGAATGAGCGCATCACTGCAATAGTAGGGCAAAACATACGTCCGCTGTCGGGATACCCACGGACGCGCGTACATGACTGCGTTGGGTCGACAGCCGAAGGGCGGCTTCGGGTTAATTTCCGCCGGTCCGCCTCCACTCGAAAATGAAGCGGAAGCGGACTCTCGGTGGTTAGATCCTCTAATAGACGATCAGCGTCGATAGGATTGTGTCATGCTGCGCGGACGGTGGCGAGGAATCGGCTGACCTCCGCGGTCAGGTGCTCGGATTGCCGCGACAGCTCCGAGGCCGCCGACAGGACCTGGCCGGCCGCCGCCCCCGTCTCCTCCGAGGCCTGCGCCACGCCGGTGATGTTGCCCGTCACCTCGTTCGTCCCCGCCGACGCCTGCGCCACGTTGCGCACGATCTCCTGCGTGGCCGCGCCCTGCTCCTCGACCGCGGCGGCGATCGAGGTGGCGACGCCGCTGATCTCGCGGATCCGGTCCGTGATGCCGGCTATCGACGTGACCGCCTGCCCGGTCGAGGCCTGGATCTGCGCGATCTGGCCGGAGATCTCGTGCGTCGCCCGGGCGGTCTGCTCGGCCAGCGCTTTCACCTCGGAGGCGACCACCGCGAAGCCCTTGCCGGCGGCCCCGGCGCGGGCCGCCTCGATGGTGGCGTTGAGGGCCAGCAGGTTGGTCTGGCCAGCAATGTTCGAGATCAGCCCGACCACGTCGCCGATCTGCGACACGGCATCGCTCAACTGCCGGACGAGGGTGCCGGTTTGATCGGCCTCGCTCACCGCGAGCTGCGCGAGGCTGGCCGATCCCTGCACCTGCCGGCCGATCTCCTGCACCGACGAGCCGAGCTCCTCGGCCGCCGCCGCCACCGTGCTGACGTTGGAGGCGGCTTCCTCGGCCGCCGCCGCCACGGTCGTCGACTGGCTCGCGGTCTCGGTGGCCGTGGCGGTCATCGCCTGCGCGGTCGCCTGCAACTCGGTCGCGGAGGATGACACCGTGCCGATGATCCCGCCCACCGCGGCCTCAAAGCCATCGGCCATCTGCCGCATGCCGGCCTTGCGCTGCTCCTCGGCGGCCAAGCGCGCCTGCGCGGTCTCCTCTTCCAGACGGCGGGTGCGGATCAGGTTGTCCTTGAACACCTGGACGGCCGCCGCCATCGCACCGACCTCGTCGCGGCGCGCGCGGTGGGGCACCTCGCCGCCCGTGTCGCCCGCGGCCAGGCCGGTCATCACGCCCGTCATCGCCTGGATCGGACGCGAGACGTGCAGCAGCACGAAAGCGGCCGCGCCGCAGGCCGCGAGCACGCTCAGTGCGATGAAGAGATAGGCCGTCAGGGTGGCGGACTCGGTCGTCGCCATGACGCTGTCGGCATCCGCGTGCGCGCCGCGCTCGTTCAGGGCAACGTCCTGGGCCAGCTTGTCGCGGGCTGCATTGTAGAGATCGATGTTGGCCGGTTCGGCCATGAGCCGGACACCCTCGGCGCTCTGGCCCGCCTCCGCCAGGCGGGCTGCCTCGCGGCCGACGGTCTGGTAGCGCTCCCAGGTGGCGCCAAACGCGGCGTACAGCGCCCGCTCCTCGGCCGAGGAGATCAGCGGCTCGTAGGCCTTCCGGGCGGCGGCGAGCGCCACGACGGCCTCGTCGATCTGCCGCGCGTTCTCGATCCGCTGATCGGGACTGCCGAACAGGGTCAGCGTGCGCAACTGCTTGATGCGCACCTCCGAAGCGGCGGCGCGGATGTTAGTGATCGCCACGACGGAGGGGAGCCAGTTCGTGGCGACGCCCGTGACATCGGCTCGGATGCCTGAGAGCGTGAGGGCCATGAGAACGGCCTGACCGGCGCAGAGAAGCGCGAGGAGGCCGAAGGCGGCGAGGAGTGACGCTTTGACGGTTAGGTGAAGGCGCATGATCTGGTCCTGGACGGGGCACCCCGCGCGTCCGCCACGGCGCCTGCCGGAGGGCAGGCGGTCAGGCGGCCGCACGGGCACGAAGGGGGTGAGCCTGGACCGGCTTCCCGCCCTCACAGGCAGCCCACCAAGCAGCCTACTCTTCGCCAGGAAAGCCTTAACATTTATTTTCAGGCTGGTTTTAGGTGCCTTTGTCTGCAATCAACTAAAGGTGATTAGCCATTTATTCGAGGCGCTCTAGCCAACAATCGATTTTTTCTTGCGGCCGACCCTGACTTGCCCCGTCCCGCGCTAGGGGAGGCGTGGCGCTAGAGCGTTTTCGGTTTGGGCTGAGTCGGCTTGGTGGGGTTCACGCGGCGCTGGGAGGCTGATTCACTCAGGCCGGTCGACAGCCGGAGTGATGCATGGGCCGCCCCTACAGCTTGGACCTGCGCGAGCGGGTGGTGACCGCGGCTGCGGCGACCTCGCGCCGTCAGGCGGCCGCCCGCTTCGGGGTCGGCCAAGCAACCGCGATCCGCTGGATGGCGGCGCTCGCCGCGACTGGGACGGTGGCCGCCCGGCCGCAGGGGCGTGCCCGCCGCTCCAAGCTCGACCCGTACGAGACGTTCCTGCGTACGCTGATCGACGAGACGGTCGACATCACCCTGGAGGAGATGCGCGCCCGGTTGCAGGACGAGCATGGCCTCACCGTCGGGCTCGGCACGTTGTGGGCCTTCCTCGACGCGCGCGACCTGACGTACAAAAAAAGACGGCCCACGCCGCAGAGCAGGATCGGCCGGACGTGAAGGCCGCCCGGGAAGCGTGGTTCGAGAGCCAGCCCGATCTCGACCCGGACCGGCTGGTGTTCCTCGACGAGACGTGGACCGCCACCAACATGGCCCGCACCCGCGGGCGCTGTCCCCGCGGCCAGCGGCTGCGCTCCCCCGTCCCGCACGGTCATTGGAAGACCACGACCCTGGTGGCGGGCCTGCGCCTGTCCGGGATCGCCGCGCCGTTCGTGCTCGACGGGCCGATCAACCGCGACGCCTTCCAAGTCTACGTCGATCAGGTCCTGGTGCCCGAACTCGCACCCGGGGACATCGTGATCATGGACAATCTCGGCAGCCACAAAGGCCCGGCCGTGCGCGCGGCGATCGAGGCGGCGGGCGCGCGGCTCCTGTTCCTCCCGCCCTACTCGCCGGACTTCAATCCGATCGAGATGGCGTTCTCGAAGTTGAAGGCGGGGCTGCGCAAGGCCGCGGCGCGCACGCGCGAAGGGCTCTGGACCACAATCGGGCGGCTCGTCGATGCCGTTACGCCCGACGAGGCCGCAAACTTCTTCGTCGCGGCAGGATACGACCCCGATTAAACCGAAACCGCTCTAGAGCAGTGAGAGCAGGGCGAGCGCTGGAGGCGCCGACGCAGAGCGCAAGGACGACGTCTACCCAGGATAAAGATGGGGCGGGCTCACCGGCGTTCATGGGCCATCGAACGCCTGGAGGCCAAGCAGGTTTCCAGCAGAAGCGCCACATCAACGGTGGCGTTGCAGAACGGCATCATTCGTCGCTTTAATAAGTAGCTCGGAGCGGATTGCTCGTGCCGCTGCTGTCGTCGCGTAACCGGGGAAGTGCTGCGATCAGTGTCTATCCGGTTTCCGCTATCGGGAACGGGAGATGGCCTCTCCTACGTCTCTTGTGAGTCGCCAGCGGAACGTCCGCATATGCCCCCATCTTCAGAGCCTCGGTTCGGGTGTCTCCTCGCCTCGCTGGCATGGGCCGGCGAGGAGACAGATGATGGGACATTCTGCACACGATCCAGCCACGAAAGGGCGACCGGCCTGGAACTCTGGCCGCAAGCTCGGAGCCAAACAAGCCCTCAAACCTCCACAGGTCTGGGCCATCCGGTTCTGGCTCGATCGCGAACGGCGCACACGCGACCGGGCGATGTTCGACCTCGCTATCGACAGCAAGCTACGCGGCTGCGACATCGTCAAGCTCAAGATTGGCGACCTCGTCAGCGGTGGTCGCGTCCGCAGCCGCGCCATCGTCATCCAGCGCAAGACCGGCCGACCAGTGCAGTTCGAATTGCTCGAACCCGCCCGTACCAGCATCCTCGCATGGCTGGAGGCCAGGGGCGGAACGCTCGACGACTATGCCTTCCCGAGCCGGCTCGACGGCGTCACGCACATCAGCACCCGGCAGTATGCGCGCCTGGTCGATGAGTGGGTCACGAGCGTCGGGCTGCGCAGCGAGGACTACGGAACCCATTCCCTCCGCCGCACGAAGGCGTCGTTGATCTACAAGCGGACCGGCAACCTGCGTGCCGTCCAGATCCTGCTTGGCCATACCAAGATCGAGAGCACGGTCAGGTACCTTGGTGTCGACGTGGAAGATGCTCTGACCCTGGCCGAAGGGACTGAGATTTGAGCGTTCGGCCCCTCAGCTCCATTGTCGAGGGGCTTTCAAACCAGCTCGGCAGCAAAGCGCCCATCTTGGTCATCCGGCAGCCTTCGGCGGTATCTTGGAAGCGGACATCCTACAAAGCCAGATCGAAAGCTCAGCCGATGCGAGTACCGAGCGTTCGACGATGCTGGCGGCGCTTAGCGGTAGGTCGATGATGGTAGTACCGATGTTTCGATGCGGCCGAGAAAGTCGCGGGTGAGGCGGGCAATATCGTCCGCCGCCTCGTCCAACGCGAGATGCCCGGCCTCGACGATGTGCAGCTCCGCCTTCGGCGTGTCGCGCAGATAGGCCTCGGCGCCCGGCACGATAAAGGAGGGGTCGTAGCGGCCCCAGAGCACGAGCGTCGGCAGCGGATGGCCGCGCATCCAGGCCTGCCAAGCCGGGTAGGACGCGACGTTGGTGCGATAATCGTAGAGCAGCGCCGCCTGGATCTCCCGCTCGCCCGGCCGAACGAGGATGGCGTACTCGTCCGTCCAGGTGTCCGGGTTGTACCGCTCGCTGTTGGGGCTGGTGCCAAAGTGGCGCTGAGTGGCTCCCTCAAGCGATGTGAAGGCGTCGACCTGCTCGGGATGGGCCGCCGGGTCTGCCCAGTATTGGGCGATGCCCTGCCACTTCGGGCCGAGACCTTCCACGTAGGCGTTGGCATTCTGGACGATCAGCGCGCTGACCCGTTCGGGGTGAGCCAGCGCCATGCGGAAGCCAACCGGGCCGCCGTAATCCTGCATGAACAGCGTGTATCGCTCGATGCCGAGATGGCTAATCAACGCCTCCGTGGTCTTCGCGAGATTGTCGAAGGTGTAGGTGTACTGCGCGGGAGACGGCACGTCGCTCTGGCCGAAGCCCGGGTAGTCGGGAGCGATCAGGTGGTAGCGGTCGGCGAGTAGCGGCAGCAGCGGGTCCCACTGCCGCGACGACGACGGGTACCCGTGCAGCAGCAGGACCGTAGGCGCGTCCCGCGGGCCGGCCTCGCGGTAGAAGATGCCCACGCCGTCGATCGCGGCCCGATGGTAGGTCGTCGTGGCCGAGACCAACGGAAGCGGCTGCGGCGTCCCATGCCCGACGGTCAGGGCGGTCGCGGCGGCCAGGATGGTCCGTGTCGGCATGGTCCAGCTCCTTCAACGGTGAGATCGGATGCTGCGGTCGGGGGAACGAGCGCGGGGGGACCCGGGCTCGCACGATGCGGCGCGGCTCCTGCCCCCAGCGTCCGTCTTCGCGTGAGGGCCTGGATAACCTCTCGGTTCAGGACTGCAGGAAGCGCGCGATAGCCTCCGCAATAGTCGCGGCATGCGTCTCCAAGGCGAAGTGCCCGGTGTCGAGAAAACGCACCTGCGCATCCGGCAGGTCCCGCCGGAACGCCTCCGCTCCGGCGGGCAGAAAGAAGGGATCGTTTCTCCCCCAAATCGCCAGCAGTTTCGGCCGATGCTCCCGGAAATAGGCCTGAAAGGCCGGATAGAGTGCCACGTTGCTAGCATAGTCGCCGAAGAGGTCGAGCTGGATCTCGTCGACCCTCGGGCGCTGGATGTACCACGCGTCGAGAGCACTGCCGTCGGGCGAGACCAGCGACGTGTCCGGCACACCGTGCTCGTATTGCCAGCGGATCGAGGCCGGCGTGAGCAGCTCCCGCAGGGCCTGGCGGTTGGCGTCGCTCCGGTCCCGCCAGTAGCGCTGGATCGGGTTCCAGCCCTCGCTAAGCCCCTCCTCGTAGGCGTTGCCGTTCTGCGAGATGATGGCCGTCACCCGCTCCGGATGCGCCAGGGCCACCCGGAAGCCGGTAGGCGCGCCGTAATCGAAAACATAGAGCGCGTAGGTCTCCAGCGCGATCACCTCGGTGAAGCGGCCGATGACCTGCGCGAGCGCGTCGAAGCTGTAGGTGAAGGCGTCGCGCGGCTTGAACTCCGATAGGCCGAAGCCCGGCAGGTCGGGGGCGACGAGGTGGAAGCGGTCCGCCAAGAGCGGGATCAGGTCGCGGAACATGTGGCCGGACGAGGGGAAGCCGTGCAGCAGGAGAAGCGCCGGCTTCTCAGGGTCTCCGGCCTCCCGGTAGAAGATCGTGAACCCGTCGACGTCGGCGGTACGGTAGCGGATCTGGGTCATGGGACTCTCCGTGAGGTCGGGCGCTGACCGCTCAGGCTTGCGCCGCCATGTTCCGCGCCACGTCGGCGGCGCTGATGCCTTCCAGGGCGAGGCCGTAGCCGGTCCCCTCCTCGACGAGCCGGCGCAGGCGCTGCGTGAGCGCGATCCGCGTATAGCGGCCGGTGAGCGGCGGCAGAGCAGCGATGCCGTCCGCGATCGCATGGGCCCGCGCCAGCAACTGGTCCCGCGGCACGATCTCGTTGACTACGCCCCAGTCCTTGGCGGTCTGGGCATCCAAGACCTGCCGCGTCAGCAGGAAGTATCGCCCGCGGATCGAGCCGATCACCTCGGGCCACAGGATGTGCATGCCGTCGCCCGGGACGATGCCGAACTCGAAGTGCGGCTTGTCCTGGAACACCGTCTCAGGCGTCGCGAGCACGATGTCGGTCAGCAGCGCGTACTCGCTGTGCAGCAGGACCGGGCCGTTCAGCGCGGTGATCATCGGCACCTCGATGTCGAGGATGTTGCCCAGCACCTTGCGGCCCTCCCGCAGGATCTTGTCGTAGCCCTGCGGCGTGAAGAAATCGAAGCCCTCGGGGCTGATCGCGTCCATGAACGCGTCGCCAGTCCCGGTCAGAATCACCGCCCGGTTGTCGCGGTCCTCGCCGATGGCGTGGAACAGGTCGACGAATTGCTCGTGGGTGTGACCGTTGAAGACGAGCTTGCCGCCTTCGGTGTGGAGCATAACCTCCAGCACGCCGTTCGGCTTGCGGGTCAGGCGGGCATTGGGGAAGGCGTCGCGGTAGGCGTCGAAACGGGCCATGGGTGCTGTCCTCGTAGTGGCCGGCCCCGTTCGGTCGGCGTGAGGACGAGGTAGACGGCTCCGTCCGGCGGCGGATGACGGCGCGGAGCGATAAGGCTTATGCCGCCGTGGAATGGGTCACCCGGGCTTCGGCCATGGCTGCCTCGACGAAGCCTGCGAAGAGCCGTGCCTTGGCGCTCGCCATGCGGCCGGCGGGGAAGACCGCCCAGAGATCGATCGGGGGCAGCGTCCAGGCCTGCAGCAGCCGCCGCACCGCGCCGCTCGCCAACTCGGGAGCGAACATCCAGTCCGACGTGACGGTGAGTCCGATATCGGCCAGGACCGCAGCCCGCAGGCCCTCGGCCGCGCTGACCCGCACGCGGCCCTGCACCGCGACCGAGACCTCGGTCCCCGCCCGGGTGAAGGACCAGACATCGGGCAGCTGGCTGTAGATTACCGCCTGGTGCCCGGCGAGGTCCGCCGGGCTGAGCGGCTCGCCCGCGCGGGCGAGATAGCCGGGGGTGGCGAGGACCGAGCGCGCCCCGGTCGCGAGCTTGCGTGCGACGGCGGTCGAGTCCGGCAAGGCGCCCATGCGCAGCGACAGGTCGATCCCCTCGCTGACGAGGTCGATCACCCGGTCGTCGAGGATGATCTCGATGTCGAGGTCCGGGTGCTCGGCGAGAAAGCGCGGCAGTATCGGCACCACGTGGAGCCGCGCGAAGGTGGTCGCCGCCGAGACGCGCAGCCGGCCCGAGAGCCCGGCTCCCGCGCCGCGGGCCGCGCGCTCGGCCTCGTCCGCCTCGGCGATGGCGGCCCGTGCCCGCTCGTAGAAGCGCAGGCCTGCCTCGGTGGGGCTCAGGCCATGGGTCGAGCGGACGAGCAGGCTGACCTGAAGCCGGTTCTCCAGCTGCGCGATCGTCTTGGAGACGGCAGGCTGGCCGACGTTCAGGAGCCGCGCGGCGCCCGAGAAGGAGCCGGACTCGACGACCCGTACGAAGGTGGCCATCGCCTGATACCGGTCCACGCCATTCCTCCCTGGAATGAGCGTTATCGCCCCGGGCCGCCTGCCCTGTCTATCGGGGGAGGCGCATCACTCCAGCCGTCCTCACCGCGCCGCTGCGATGATGTCTCCGGAAGCCGCACCATGACCCTGCAATCCAAGCTCGACGCGTTCAAGGCCGACTTCGAGGCCGGCAAGCCCCCCTTCAACGTCCCGCCCTCGGTGATCCGGACGATGCACCGGGCCACCGCGGAGCTGATCGCCTCCGGCGCGGCCGCCCGCGCCCTCAGGGCCGGCGACCGGGCTCCGGCCTTCAGGCTCAACGATCCGGAGGGTCAGCCCGTCTCGTCGGCGACCCTGCTGCAGCGCGGGCCGCTCGTGATCAGCTTCTATCGCGGCGTGTGGTGCCCCTACTGCAACATGGAGCTGCAGGCGCTTCAAGAAGCGCTGCCGCAATTCGAGCACCTGGGCGCAAGCCTCGTCGCCCTCTCGCCGCAGACGGCGGCCAACAGCCGGAAATCGGTCCGCCAGAACGCGCTCGGCTTCCCGATCCTGTCCGACCCGCACAACGACGTCGCAGCCGCGTTCGGCCTGCGCTTCGCGCTGCCCGATTACCTCGTCGACCTCTACAAGAGCCTGAAGAACGACCTGCCGGCGTTCAACGGTGATCCGAGATGGACCCTGCCGATGCCCGGGCGCTTCGTCGTCGGGCAGGACGGCGTGATCCTCTACGCCGAGGTGAACCCGGACTACACGCGCCGGCCCGAGCCCGACGACATGCTGCCGGCGCTCCGCCGCGCCGCCTCCGTTCCCGCCTGACCAAGACACGGCGCCCGGGCCGCGTCGGCGGCTGCGCGGCCTGAAGGAGCTTCAGAATGTCCCGAACCGTTCTCGTAACCGGCGCCAGCAAGGGCATCGGGCTGGCGCTGGCCCACCGTCTCGCCGGCGCGGGCCACCACGTCGTCGGCCTCGCGCGCCGCGGTCTCGACGGCTTCCCCGGCACGCTCGTGCCGGTCGACCTCGCCGACGGCGACGCCACCGACGCTGTCCTCACGGACTTGACCGGACGCTTCGCCTTCGACGGCGTGGTCAACAATGTCGGACTGGTCCGGCCGCAGCGGCTCGGGGCGGTCGAGATCCCCGCGCTGGACGAGGTCCTACGCGTCAACCTCCACCCGGCGGTCCAAACCGTGCAGGCGATCCTGCCGGGCATGCGCAAGCGCGGCTGGGGCCGGGTGGTCAACATCGCCAGCCTGACTGTCCTCGGCAGCGTCGAGCGCACGGCCTATGCGGCCGCGAAGGCGGCGCTCGTCAGCTTCACACGCTCCTGGGCGCTCGAGCTCGCCACGACCGGGATCACCGTCAACGCAGTCGCGCCGGGCCCGACCGAGACCGAGCTGTTCCGGGCCAACAACCCGCCGGGCAGCGAGGGCGAGACGCGTTACCTCGCCGGGGTGCCGATGGGCCGCTTCGGACAGCCGGAGGAGATCGCAGCAGCCATCGCGTTCCTGATGTCGGATGGGGCGGCGTTCATGACGGGGCAGACGCTCTACGTCGACGGCGGTGCCTCGATCGGCCGGGCGGCGCTGTAGCTCCCGGACGCGGCTCACCGGGTCGCGATGGCATCGAGCTCGTTGTCGCCGCCGACCAGTTGCAGGCACCATTCGGTGAAGGCGCGCACCTTGGCGGCGCGATGCTGGCGCGACGGGTAGATCGCGTACAGGGGGAAGGTCTCGTCGGGCCAATCCGGGAAGATCTCGATGAGCTTGCCGCTCGCTACGATATTCCGGCTGCCGAGCTGCATGACCTGCGCGATCCCCGCGCCCTCGCAACAGGCGCCGATCATCGTCTCGACGTCCGACACCATCAGGCGTGCCGGCTGCCGCACCGGCACGACCTCGTCGCCCCGGCGGAACTCCCAGGCGAAGGGACGGCCCGTCAACGGATCCTGATAGTCGATGCAGGCGTGCTCGCGAAGGTCGCGCGGGTGCGCGGGGCGGCCATGCGCTGCCAAGTACGCCGGCGCCGCGACCGTCAGGATCCGCGTCTCCAGCAGCTTGCGCGCGGTGAAGCCCGCCACCGGCGGATCCCCGAACCGGAGCGCCATATCGAACCCGTCGGCGACGAGATCGCCGATCTGGTCGCGCATGATCAGTTCGAGCCGCAACTCGCGATGGATCGCGAGGAAGCGCGCCAGTTCCCGCGACAGAACCAGGCGCGAGAAGAACGGATCGACATTCACGCGCAGACGGCCGCGCACCGTCTGAGCACTGCCCGCAGCCTCCAGGGCCGCGGCCTCGATCCCGTCGAGATGCGGGCCGACCCGCTCCCAAAAGCGTCGCCCCTCGTCGGTGAGCCGCAAGGTCCGGGTCGTGCGATCGAGCAGGCGCACGCCGACGCGAGCCTCCAGACGCTGGATGGCACGTCCCACTCCCGACTGGGTGAGCCCGAGGGCCTCGGCGGCCCGGGTCATCGTCCCGGCCTCGACCACCGCCATTAGGATCGTCACGCCGGCCAGCAGCCGGCCATCGTACGGCATCGTTCCATGACTCCACGTCCGGAATGATCTGACAGAACGACGCTAATTTCTCGCGCGCTGCTGCGCCACATGGAGCCGAAGCAATTCAGAGGAGGCTCTCATGACAGGGCAATCCACGGCGCTCGTCGTCGGCGCGTCGCGCGGACTGGGTCTCGCCCTCGCGGAGGAGTGGCTTGGGCGCGGGTGGCGCGTGATCGCAACGGCACGCGGCCGCTCCGACCAGCTCGCGACGCTCGCGAACCGCTTCCCCGACAGCCTCGAGATCCAGCCGGTCGACATCAACGACGCGGGCTCGATCCGCGCGCTGCGCGAGCGCTTGAGCGGTCGACGCGTCGACGTCCTGTTCATCAATGCCGGCATCGCGCGCGCGATCGAGGCCAGCCCGGTCGACGCGCGCGAGACCGACTTTCTCGACATGATGCTGACCAACGCCTTCTCGCCCGTGCGCGCGGTCGAACTGTTGCGGGATCTGGTGCCGGCCGGCGGCACCATCGGGATCATGAGCTCCGAGCTGGGGAGCATCGCGAACGCCACCGGCGGCTGGCAGCTCTACGCGTCCAGCAAGGCCGCTCTCAACATGCTCATGAAGGGCTATGCGGCGAAGCACCCCGAGGACGGGCACGCCCTGCTCCTCGTCGCCCCCGGCTGGGTGCGGACCGAGATGGGCGGCGGCGACGCGACTCTGTCTGTCGAGGAGAGCATCCCGCGCGTGGTCGATATGATCGCGGCGAACCGCGGCTCGGCCGGGCTGCGCTACGTCAACCGGTTCAACAATCCGCTTCCCTGGTGACCGGCTGCCCGCCAGGCGAACCGGATATGTGCCACCCACGCACCGCGGCAGGCAGTGTCCACCAGAGGGGAGTTGCCGCGCGGGGCCACCCGACATCACATGGTGCGGTGCTGCCAAGCCGGCATTCGCGACGCACGATGGAAGGGCAGCCGTGCCGCTGTGGCGCCCTCCGAGGCCGGTCTTGGCCGAGGCATTGTTGAAGGGCTGACGATGACTCGCATCCTCATCACCGGATCGTCGGACGGCCTTGGGCTTATGGCGGGCCAGCGCCTGTCCGCCGAGGGCCATGAGGTCGTGCTACATGCGCGGAACGCCGATCGCGGCGAGGTTGCGCGACGGGCGCTTCCGAACGCGGCCCGGATCGTCATCGGCGATGTCGTCACCATCGCCGGCATGCGATCCGTGGCCGAGCAGGCCAACGCGATCGGGCGCTTCGACGCCGTCATCCATAATGTCGGCATCGGCTATCGCGAGGCGCACCGGATCGTGACCGAGGATGGTCTGAGCCATCTCTTCGCGATCAACGTTCTGGCGCCCTACGTGCTCACGGCCTTGATGGAGAAGCCCGACCGCCTCGTCTACCTGAGTTCGGGCATGCATCCGGGCGGGATCCCGGACATGGACGACCTGCAATGGACCAGCCGGCGCTGGAGCGGATCGCAAGCGTACGCGGGAACGAAGTTCTTGGACGTCCTGCTGGCTTTCGGCGTGGCGCGACGCTGGCCCGCGGTGCGGTCGAACGCCCTCGAACCGGGCTGGGTACCGACCCATATGGGCGGTCCCGGTGCGCCGGACGATATGGCCGCCGCGCCCGTGACCCAGGCTTGGCTGGCGGTCGGGGACGACCCGGCCACCCATGTCACGGGCCGGTACTTCTATCACCAGCGCGAGAAATCGCCGGCGCCCGGCACCCAGAGCGTCGGGCTGCAGGAGGCTCTGCTGGACCGGTGCGCGACGCTGTCCGGTGTACCGCTGCCCTAGGCGGGCCCGCAGCGCCTCGGTGGAGCGCCCGAGGCCGGGGATCCTCAGGCGCGCACGACCGTCATACGCCGGCCAACACGCGGTCTGGACGTCCGGTGAAGCGAAGGACCGCCTCCGCGAACGCGCGGGCCTCCTCGATATGGGCGAAGTGGCCGCTCTTCTCGAAGATCCTGAGCTGCGCCCGCGGTAGCAGATCCGCCAGCAACGCCGCGTGGCGCGGGCCGAGGATGAAGTCGTTGGTTCCGGTGACGACGAGCGCCGGAACCTGCAGGGTGGCAAGGCGGTCGCGAACGTCGAAGGCTTGGCCATCGCCGACCAGCAGGGTCGCCCGGAGCCGGCGTTGCAGGGTCTCGAGGCTGTCGGTCCAGCGCCGGAAGTCCGAGACATAGGCCGGCAGGAGGTCGCGCAAGGCCGCCGTGTAGGCTGCATCCGTGCGGATGGAGGGAATCGAGGCCCAGGCCCTCTCGACCGCTTCGGCTTCCGTCGTGCCCGCATCGCGTACCACGAAGGCGGCGATCTCAGCGCTCGCATCGGCCATGAAGGTGCCGCCCGTGTAGGCAGCGCCTGAATACAGAATCAAGCCCGCGAGTCCTTCCGGCCGCTTGAGCGCTGCCTCCAGCACCACGAAGGCACCGTGCGAGTGGCCGAGCAGGTAGGGATCGGCAATGCCGGCCGCGTCGATGAACGCGAGCAGCTGTTCGGAGAAGCGGTCTACGCTGTACCCCAGGGGATGGGTCGCGACGTGTCCGGACGATCCCGTGCCGATCGGGTCCAGATACACCATGGTCAGGTTCTCTTCGAGCAGAGGCAATCGCAAGTAGCTGGCCTCGATGCCGGGGCCGCCGGCATGCACGATGCAATAGGGTCCGATGCCTGAGACGTGATAATGTTGATCTATACCGTTCACGGCGATGCTATGCGCGCCAGGCGCGAGGATCGATGGCAAGACATGTCCTTTCGTATTCTGGGTGGCAGAACATCCAGCCTGCAGGCCAACATCTCTGGTCTTCAGCTTCTTGCAGGAATTACGGTGCGACTCTGTTCCTGACTCGGCGGCAGGCCTGGAGCCGTACGCCCACGCCTCGCCACCCGAAGCGCCATGATGTCCAGGGACGGCACGGATTCAGTCGGCCGACTTCGATCGTCCGCCAAGAAGGTCGTCATGCAGCATTCGATGTTCGTCTTCGTCTAGTAGGCTGTCATTTCACCGGATCAGATCATCGGCCCAAAGAAGCCGAGCGCCCGTGACTCGCTCTCGCCGGGCATGATCGAGCGATGCGGCGGGTCTTGATACCGAGATCTTCCAGCCTTGATGAGCGGCAGTCCTCCGGAAGCGCCGGGCATATCAAAGAGCGCGGATCTCGAAATCCCGCATCGTCAAATGGTTGTAAGCCGTTTCGCGAATGCAGCGCGCCCGCCGCGGTCCGGATCATCACGTCCGAGGATCGTCTATAGACGGATCTGCTTTCTTGAACCAGCAAGACCGAGCCACAGCACCAGATTTGAACGATAACGCACGCCGGACGGCTTCCACGGGTGCGAATTCCTGACCAGACTGTCCGACGTTGATGGTGGCAATGCCCTTGGTGCTCGTGTCCGACCCGGAAGATCCCCGCCAGCCTGTGTGCTCAAGATTGTTCGGCGTCCGGCCGAGCGACATCGATCCCGAGGCCGGACTGTGGGTCCAGCGATCGGGCCGCGCTCGTGGCATGAGCGCGGTAGGCGCTCGGATCGCACCCGTAAGCGGCCTTGAAGGCGTGCGAGAAGTAACTGCGGCTGGCGTAACCGACGCTCTCGGAGATGACCTTTACGGGCATGGGCGAGGACGCCAGCAGCTTGGCTGCCAATTGAAGACGCGCCCGCTGCAGATACTCGATCGGGCCCTCACCGAAGGTGGCGGAGAAGCGCTCGGCGAAACCGGAACGGCTCATTCCACAGAGCGCAGCCAAGCTATCGACCGTATGCTGCGCCCCGGGCGCATCGAGGACAGCCGCGATCGCCGGAACGAGCCTCGGATCGCGCAGCGCTTCGAAGATCGGAGATCGAGCGCCTTTCTCCTTCAGATGGATCCGAAGCAGGATCGCGAGGCACTGCTTCATGAGTGCGCTCGTCACCTCCTGCGTTCCGAGACTTGGCTGGACGAGCTCCTCAATCATGAAAGCGAAAGCGTGACGTAATCTGTCACTGTCGGACAAATCTTCAATCAACGCATCGTGCAACCGGTCGAAAAGACCGAGCGCGCCAGCATACCGCGCCGAGATGGATCCGCAGGCCAGCAAAATGTCTCGACTTCCATCGCCGGCGGTCAACGCGATGAGGCCGTCCGGAAGAGTTCTGCGCGCGTTTTCGGCCGTAACCGTTCGGGTGGCTCCAGCGAAACCAATCGAGTGCCGCATGCCACGAGGTGGGATCACCATGCAATTCGGTCCGAAGCTCTGAGGCTCCTGACCTTCGACCGCGATCATCCCGGAGCCCGCGAGAACGTAATGGACCAGGATCGCGTCGGCCATGCCGTTCTTCGCCAGCTCCCACCCGGTCTGGATCTCACAGAATGCGAACGCATGGACCTGTACGGACAAGGTCGTGAACAGACGTGAGAAAATATCGCAGGACATCGGACCTCTGCGTGCTCCTGTCAGTGCATCAAGATCGGCGTCGACAATCGATTATAGACGCCAACAAGATGAAGCAAACCGATTTTGTCGGCATTTAGTGAATGTTATCGATTCCATGACTCACAAAAGTAGCCAAGTATTCGATGTAAATACACGAGGGATGCCGTTATCATGAGGGTGAACTCGATCATATCCGCCCCTCGCCTGCACCCATGGCCTGTGCGGGTCATGCACTGGACGAACGCCGTGGCGATGGTCGTGCTGATCGGCTCCGGCTGGGGCATCTACGACGATTCCGTCATCATCCATGGCGTGTACTTCTCTAAGGCGATCCGGCTCGGATCCTGGGCGGCCGAGAGCCTGCTCTGGCATTTCGCCGCCATGTGGCTGCTGGTTGCCAATGGCGGCGCCTATCTCGTCTACGGCGTCGCGACCGGGCGCCTGCGCGAGCGCCTCCTGCCGATCCGGCCGCGCGACATCGTGCAGACGGTCCGTGACACGCTGCGGCTCAAGCTCGCCCACGAGGACCTGACGACCTACAACGCCGTCCAGAAGATCCTCTACATCGTCGCTATCCTGGCCGGCATCGGCCAAGTCGTCAGCGGCCTCGCCATCTGGAAGCCGGTCCAGTTCTCGGGCCTCGTCGCGCTGCTCGGCGGCTTCCAGGGCGCGCGCCTCGTCCACTTCGCCGGCATGGCAGTGCTGGCTGGCTTCCTTGCCATCCACGTCGTCCTTGCCGTGCTCGTACCGCGCACGCTGTGGGCGATGCTGACCGGCGGCCCGGTCCGCCAGCCTGCCCTCCCGGCCGTGGCCCGGGAGGCAGCGCGATGAGGTCGCCCTTCCGCCCCCTCAAGGTGCCGGATCCCGGCATCCTCGACGACTACCGCCCCCTGGTCCGGCAGCTCGAGCGGCGCGGTCTGCTGCGCGGCGGCCTGACGCTGGGCGCGCTCACCCTGCTCACCGGCTGCGACGTGACCGATACGACCGCGGTCGGTCGGGCGCTCCGCGCGGTCTCGGACTTCAACGACGGCGTCCAGGCCGCCCTATTCGATCCCCACAAGCTCGCGCCCGAGTACCCCGCATCGCAGGTGCTTAAGCCCCCGCGCTTCAACGCCTACTACGACGTTGAGGACGTGAAGCCGGTCGACGGCGAGGCGTGGCGGCTCGAGCTCGCCGGGCTGATCTCCGACAAGCGGCCCTGGACGCGCCGGCAGATCGCGGAACTTCCCGAGCGCGAGATCATCATACGCCACGTCTGCGTGGAGGGCTGGGACTATATCGGGCAGTGGTCGGGCGTGCCGCTCCGCGCGTTCCTCGAACGGGTCGGCGCCGACCTCTCCGCCAAGTACGTCGCCTTCAAGACGGCGGACGACTACCCGAGCAGCATCGACATGGCCAGCGCGCTGCACCCGCAGACGCTGCTCGCCACCCGCTACGCCGGCGAGGAGCTGCCCGACCCCTACGGGTACCCGCTGCGCCTACGCACCGCGGTCAAGCTCGGCTTCAAGAACCCGAAGTGGATCACGGCCATCGAGGTCACCAACACGTATCCGGGCGGCTACTGGGAGAGCCGCGGGTTCAACTGGTTCGCCGGCATATGAGCGCCTCCGCGATCCTGCGCGCCTGCGGCGCGTTCCTCCTCACGCTCGCCCTTGTCGCCCCGGGGTGGGCGCAGACCGCAGGCCCCTCGCCGGCGCCCGACCACATGCCGACCCCCGGCATGACCGCACCCGAGATGGCCGGGCGCGCCGCCGGACGGTTTCCTCAGCCGGTGCGCGTCGGCGATCTCGCCGGCCGCTTCCTGCTCCAGCCGGAGGAATCGCAGCCCGTCCTCGGCCGGATCGCGGGGCTCGTCCGTCGCGACGACGGGACCGCGGAGGTCGTCATCCGGCTCGACGGGAGCCTCGGCCTGACCTGGCTCGGCCTCCGCTCCGTCGCCTGGACCGGGTTCGGCCCCCGGCTCGTGGCCGTACCGGTCGAGGCGGTCGCGCTGCTCGGCGAGTACGTCGCCCTCATGGGCCTGACGCCGGAGCGCCTGCACGCGCTGCCGACCTTCGCGACCGGCTCGGCCACCACGATCCCGCCGGATGAGACGCTCCGCGTCGGCATCGTCCGGCCCTTCCACTGATCACGGAGGACTCTGGGAGATGGCACCGAGATCGACGTCCGGATCGTCCGCCACCTGTGCGATCGGCGTGATGGCCAAGGCGCCGCGCAGCGGCCGCTCCAAGACGCGGCTGTGCCCGCCGCTGAGTCCCGACCAGGCCGCGCACCTGAGCGCCGCCTTCCTGCGCGACACGACCGCCAACATCCAGGAGGCGGCGCGCGCCGCACCGATCGCCGCCTACGCGGCCTACGCACCACGGCACGCGAAGACCTTGGTCGTCCCCCATCTGGCCGTCGGAACGGACCTCGTACTCGCGGATGGAAGCACACCAGCACCGGCGGCGGTCGAAGGCTTCGGCCGCTGCCTGCTGCAGGCCATTGAGGGCATGCTCTCGCACGGACATGCGGCAGCCTGCGTGCTGAGCTCCGACATCCCGACCCTTCCGACGCGCCTCCTCGTCCTGGCGGCCCGGCTTCTGCTCGCGCCCGGGGATCGGGCCGTGCTCGGCGCCTGCGACGACGGCGGCTACTACATCCTCGGCCTCAAGCAGGCCCACGCCCGCCTGTTCGCCGACATCGCCTGGAGCACCGACACCGTCGCGGCCGCCACCCGCGCCCGGGCGCGCGAGATCGGCCTCGCCCTAGTCGAGCTCGAGCCCTGGTACGACGTCGACGACGCGGCCTCGCTCGCCCGGCTCTCGGCCGACAGGACCGGCTACGCCGCCCCGGCGACGCGTGCAATCCTGACGCGGCTTCTGGAGACATCGGAGGCCGTATCGGCATGACTCGGCTCTTCGCCAGCCCCGCGCGCCGGCTCGCGGCCGTCGGCCTCGTGCTGCTGGCCGTGAATGTCGGCGCGCTCGCGATCCACGTGCCGGGCGCCGAAGACCTCGGCTCGGCGGCCGACTCCGGCGCAATCGTATGCGTCGTACTCCTCGACCTCATAGCCTACCTCCTCGCCGTGCGCCTCGTGCTGCGGGAGCGGCTGCCGCGGACCGCCCTGTGGACGATCCTCGGCGTCGCCGTGCTGATGCGGGCCGCGCTGCTGCTGGCACCGCCGTTCCTGTCGACCGACATCTACCGCTACGTCTGGGACGGGCAGGTCCAGGCCGCGGGAATCAACCCCTACCGCTACATCCCGGCCGATCCGGTCCTCGAACAGTTGCGCGATCCGGCGGTCTACCCGCTGATCAACCGGAAGGATTACGCCCGCACGATCTACCCGCCCGCGGCGCAGATGGTGTTCGCCGCCGTAGGCCAAGTCTCGCACGGCGTCACCGGGATGAAGCTGGCGATGCTGGGTTTCGAGGCCCTGGGCGTGCTGGCGATGCTCGCGATCCTGCGCGGCGCCGGCCTGCCGTCGGCCCGGATCCTGATCTACGCCTGGAACCCGCTCGCCCTGTGGTCCTTCGCCCGCGACGGGCACGTCGATGCCGTGGCGATCGGCCTCCTCGGCCTCGCGCTGCTAGCCCGCACCCGCCGTCGGTACGGGCTCGCGGGCGCGCTCCTCGGCGCGGCAACGCTGGTGAAGGTTCTACCCGTCGCGGTGGCGCCCGCCTTCGTGCGCGGTGGCCGGCTGTGGCGGCCGATGCTCGTCGGGGCGGCCTTGATCGCGGTCCTCTACCTGCCCTATCTCGGCGCCGGCGCGAACGTACTCGGCTTCGCCGGGGGGTACGGGGCCGAGGAGGGGTACGAGACCGGCGCAGGGTACTGGCTGCTCGCCGGGCTCGGCCACCTGGGCCTCAGCACTCAGGGCCTGCTGCGGACCTATCTGGTCTGCGCCGGCCTGACGCTCGCCGCACTCGCGCTCCGGATTGCCTTCGGCCGGGACCGGGCACCCGCGCCCGACGCGGTCGCGCTGTGCCGCGATGCCGGGCTCCTCGCAGCCCTCACCACCTGCGCGGCGAGTCCGCACTACGCCTGGTACTACCCCTGGCTGGCGCTGCCCGCGGTGGCCGCGCCGGCCCCAGCCCTGATCTGGCTCGGCGCGGCGCCGATCCTGTTCCTGATCGATCCGTTTAACGACCGCTTCCTCTGGCCGTCGCTGGTCTTCGTCCCGGCCCTGGTCCTGGCCGCCCGCGCGCTGTGGCAGGCCCGCACTGCGCCCCTCGCCGCCCTTCCGGAAGGAACCGCCCGATGACGGCCTCAGCCGCCCTGAAGGATCCGCGCCGCTACTTCGAGGCGATCGGTGCCGACCGCGCCTCCGAGGCCTTGGCGCCGCCGGTCTGCCTCTATCTGGAGGTCACGAACCGCTGCAACCTGCTGTGCGAGACCTGCCCGCGCACCTTCGAGACCCTGGAGCCCCCGGCAGACATGAGCTGGGATCTGTTCACGCGGATCGTCGACCAGGTGCCGAATGTCGCCCGGGTCGTGCTCCACGGGGTCGGCGAGCCGATGCTGGTCAAGGACCTGCCGCGGATGGTCCGCTACCTCAAGGATCGCGGCACCTACGTCCTGTTCAACACCAACGGCACCCTGATGCAGCCGAAGCGCTTCCGGGAGCTGATCGAGACCGGTCTCGACGAGCTGCGCGTGTCCCTCGACGCTGCCGACCGGGCCACGTACCGCAAGGTGCGCGGCAAGGATTTCTTCGACCGCATCGTGCGCGACGTCGGCAAGTTCGTCGCGTTCCAGAAGGCGAGTGGCGCCACGACGCCCCGGGTCTCGCTCTGGCTGACGGGCCTCAAGGAGACCGTCGACCAGCTACCGACCTTCGTGCGGCTCGCCGCCGAGATGGGCGTGACCGAGGTTCACCTGCAGCGCCTCGTCTTCGACGAGGACGGGTACGGCATGGCCCGCGCCGACCTGTCGCTGTTCGAGAGCGCGCGGGCCGAGGAGGCCGCGGCGATCGCCGAGGCCGAGGCTCTGGGCCGCTCGCTGGGGGTGACGCTCGACGCCTCGGGCGCGACAGAGCCCGGGATTAGCCTGAAGCAGCAGGAGGACCGCGCCTGGGCCACCTGTCGGCGACCCTGGTCCCTGATGTACTTCACCGCCCACGGACGGGCGCTGCCCTGCTGCATCGCGCCATTCTCGGTGCGCGGCTATTCCAACTACACGCTGGGCGACGCCACGCAGGCCACGCTCCGGGAGATCTGGAACGGCGCGGCCTATCGCGACTTCCGGACGTCGCTCCTCTCCGACGTGCCGCCCGCCCCGTGCCGGAACTGCGGCCTACGCTGGAGTCTCTGAGCGATGCATCCGGTCAGCATCGTCATCCCGACCCTGAACGAGGTCGAGGCGATCGGCGCGGTGATCCGCGAGATCCCACCGGCCTACGCGGCCGACGTCATCGTCGCCGACAGCGGCTCGACCGACGGGACGCAGGCCATCGCCCGGGCCGCGGGCGCCCGGGTGATCGAGGCCGGGCGCGGCTACGGCCGGGCCTGCGCGCTCGGGGCGGCCGCGGCCGCCCCGGCCTCGCGCGTGATCGTCTACCTCGACGGCGACGGCGCGGACCGCGGCGACCTGATCGACCGGATCGCCGGGCCGGTGCTCGCCGGCCACCACGACATGGTCCTCGCCTCGCGCACCCTGGGGCGCCGCGAGCCCGGGTCGATGCTCTGGCACCAAGTGCTCGCCGGCCGCCTCGCCGGCCTCGGCATCGGCCTGCGCTACGGCGTCCGCTACACCGACATGTGCGCCTTCCGCGCCATCGACCGCGCCGCGCTGCGGGCCCTCGACCTGCGCGAGCTGACCTACGGCTGGAACATCGAGATGCAGATGCAGGCCGCCCGCGCAGGCCTGCGCATCCGCGAGGTGCCGATGCCCTACCGCCGCCGTCTCGGCGGATCCTCGAAGGTGGCCGGTTCGCTCGGTGGGACGCTGCGAGCCGCCACGCGGATCGGCGCGACCTACCTGCGCGTCGCCGCAGGGCCGGCGCGGGGCGCGTGAGGTCGACGATGGCGCTCGAGGACGACGCTGGACCGGGCCTGTGGGCCGCCCCCCGGACGGAGGAGGCCGTCCCCGACACGCGGCAGGATCACGGGATCGTGCCATCGCGCGCGTTCGCGTTGGCGGCGTATCTCGACCGCTGGTCGGGCTGCGCGCACCACGCCCTCGCGGCCTCGGATTCGGAACCGCTGACGCTCGCCGCGTTGCTGCATCTCGCCGGCCCGGAGGATCGTCGGCGCTGGCGGGCGGCGGATCTCGGCTACGCCGACCCGCGCGGCGCCCCCCGGCTGCGCGCCACCGTCTCCGCCCGCTACCACCGGCTCGAGGCGGACGATGTGCTGATCAGCGCGGGCGCGCAGGAAGCGGTGACCTGCGTGCTGAGCGCGCTGCTCGGTCCGGCCGACCACGCGGTGGTGGTGGTGCCGATCTACCAGCCCTCGGAACTCGTCGTGACCCGCCTGTGCGCGGCCGACGGCGTCGCTCTCCGCCCGGACCGAAACTGGCCCCTCGATCTCGACCGCCTCGCGGCGGCCATCCGGCCGAACACGCGGCTCGTGCTGACGAACTTCCCCAACAGCCCGACCGGTGCGGTGCTGGATCGAGCGACCCTGGACGGCCTGATCGACCTCTGCCGCCGACACGGGTTGTGGCTCGTCAACGACGAGGTCTACCGCCAGACGGACCGCGACCCGGAGCGCGCCGTTCCGCCCGTCGTCGACCTGTACGAGCGCGGAATCTCCATCAACGGGCTGTCGAAGGGGTTCGGGCTCCCGGGGCTGCGCGTCGGCTGGGCCGCCTGTCGCGACCGCGCGCTGCTCGACCGCATCCTCGCGGCCAAGAATCTGCTGTCGAGCTGCCTCGCCCGGCCGAGCGAGATCCTGGCGCAGGTCGCGCTGCAGGCCGAGCCGCACCTGACCGGCCGCGCCCGCGGGATCGGGCAACGCAACCTTCACCGCCTGCGGGCGCTCCTCGACCGCCATCCGGACCTGTTCGATCCGGACGAGCCGAGGAACCTCGCCTTCGCCTGTCCCCGCTTCCGCGGGCGGGAGGGGGCGACCACCTTCGCGCGGATTCTTGCGGCGGAGGACGGCGTCCTCATGTTGCCCTCCGCCCTGTGGCACTCTGCGCTGGCGTCGATCCCCGCGGACCGCCTGCGCCTCGGCCTCGGCCGCGTCGGCAGCGGTGCGGCGCTCGGGATCCTCGCGGATCACCTGCTGCGGCGCGCCGGCCGATGAGCACCGAACGCCTCGACATCTGCGACCTCGTGCCTGGCCCCGCCGCCATCGCGTCGGGGCGCGCGGAGATCCCGTTCCTGGCCGACCTCGGCGGAGAGGCCGCCGACGCGGTCCGGGCGCGGATGACCTCGGTCGCGGTCGCCGGGGGACGGCCATTGTTCGAGGAGGGGGACGAGGCCGACGCGCTCTACACGCTGGTCAGCGGCGCGGTCGGCCTCTCGACCCGCGACCCGCGCGACGGCAGCGTGCGCCGCCTCATCCGCCTGTCCCCACCGGACACCGTGGGCGAGCTCGCCCTGCTCACCGGCGAGCCGCGCTCGGTCACCGCGACGGCCCTGCGCGACACGCACCTCCTGCGGCTCTCCCGAGACGCGTTCGCCGATCTGATCGCCGCCCATCCCGGGACGCTGCTTTACTTCGCTCGGATCCTGGCCGCGCGGCTGCGCATCGCCCATACGGGCGTGACCCTGCGCCACGCGCCGCGGAGCTTCGCCGTCCTGGCGGTGACCGAGGGCCGCACGGCGACGGCCTTCGGCGAGCGGCTGGCGCGGGCCCTCGACGCCGCGCTGCCGGGGCGGACCGGCTGCCTGTCCGAGTGGCCGCCCGAGGCCGACGAGGCCTGGTTCCACCGCTACGAGCAGGCGCACGACCGCACAGTCTTCGTCGCCCACCAGATCGACTGCCCCTGGTGTCAGCTCTGCCTGCGTCACGCCGACCACGTCCTGCTGCTGGCCGAGCCTGGCGCGCCACCGCGGTCGGGCGCGGCGGCCTACCTGGCCGCGATCCGCTCTCCCTGGATCCGCATGGACCTCGCGGTGGCACAGCCCGCCGAGGCGCGCCTGCCGCGCCCCCTGCATCCGGACGTCGCCGCGCTCCCCTTCTCCCTGCGGCTCCAGGTCCGCGAGAACCACGCCGGCGACTTCGCCCGGCTCGCCCGGATCGCGTCCGGCCATGCCCGCGCTCTCGTCCTCGGCGGAGGCGGGGCCCGCGGCCTCGCCCATCTCGGCGTCCTGCGGGCGCTCGCTGAGGCCGGGCTCGACATCGATCTCGTCGGCGGCACCAGCATGGGCTCGATCCTGGCCGCCAGCGTCGCCCTGGACTGGAGCCTCGACGCGATCGAGGCCGACACGGTCGCGTCCTTCGTCGGACGCAATCCTCTCGACGACTACACCCTGCCGTTCCACGCCCTGACGCGCGGAGCCAAGGTGGATGCGGGATTGGCTGCGCGCTTCGGGGATGCCCGCATCGAGGATCTCTGGCGCCCGTTCTTCTGCGTGTCCTCGAATCTCACCACCGGCACCGCCATGGTCCACTGGGCGGGCCCCCTCGACCGGGCGGTTCGGGCCAGCATCGCCATTCCCGGGTTGCTGCCTCCGGTGGCGAGCGCGGACGGCATCCTCGTGGATGGCGGCATGATGAACAATCTGCCCGCCGACGTGATGGCTGACCTCGACCGCGGGCCGGTCCTCGCGGTGGATGTCGGCAGCGACGCCGCCTTCCAAGTCATGGCGCGGCAGGGTCGGGGCGCGCAGGCGTTCCGGCGCTTCCTGGGCATATCGGACCAGCTTCCCGGCATCGCCCACCTGCTCCTGCGCTCCGCCATGGTGTCGAGCGGCGCCCAGACCATGGCGGCCGTCACCCGCGCCGCCGTCCTGCTCAGACCCGCCCTGGCCGGAGTCGACCTGCGGGCGTGGTCGAGTTTCGAGACGACGGCCGAGCTCGGCTACCAGGTACGGCCGCAAGCACGGACGTCGGGGTGGACTGCTTCGATTTCCGGCCGGTCACCCTCGACGAGATCCGCGTACGCCTGGCCGAGAACGCCTTGGCCGAGGGAGGCGCGCCGTGACCGCCGGTCAGCGCCCCTGGATTTTTTCGGACCTCCATCAGGAATGGGAAGAGAACGCCTGGGACCCGGCAGCCCACGCCCCTGCCAACGGCTTCGACGTGGCCGTCGTCGCCGGTGATGTCCACATGCCCCTGACCCGTGCCCTGGCCTGGTTGGGCGAGCGCCTGCCCGGCGTCCCGGTCGTCTACGTGCCGGGGAACCATGATTTCTGGTGGGACCGGGGTGAGGACCGCTACACGATCTACGACCAGATCGAGCGCGGCCGCGACCGGGCGGCCCGGCACGGCATGCACCTGCTGCTCGACGAAGCCGTGGTGATCGGGGGCACCCGTTACGCCGGTGGTACCGCCTGGACCGACTACAGGCTGGGCTCGTACGGTCTCACGCACGCCTTCCGGACCGCCGAGGGGCGCTTCGGCATGATGGACTATCGCAGGATCAGGACCGGCCCGAGGTCGCGGAACCGGATCCATCCGGGCGAGATGCTGGCGATGCACCGTGCCACGCGAGCGTTCATCGAGGCGGAGCTTGCTAGGCCTCACGATGGGCCGACCGTGGTCGTGACCCATCACGCCCCCCATCCGGCCAGCCTGTCAAACCCACATACCGACCTATCGTGGTGCTACGCGTCGGACTTGACGGACCTGATCCTGGATCGTGGCCCGGACGTGTGGGTCCACGGTCATGTGCACAAGGCAGCCGACTATTGGGTCGGGCGAACGAGGGTGGTCTGCAATCCGCGAGGACATGCCGATGAGGACACCGGGTTCGTGCGCGACTTGGTTGTCGTTCCTACGGATAAGCCGACATCGCAGGTAGAGGCTCGCGCGGTAAGCGTGGCCTCAGATGTCGATCCGGGCACCATCTCGACGGCCCTGTCGACCGGGATCCGGAAGTAGCGTGACGCATCGGTCGCCGCGCGCGCCATGGCGATGTAGAGGCGGTCCTGCCAGACAGGCATGCCCGTCTCGGGCGAGGGCACCAGGACCCGACGCGTAAGGAAGTAGGACAAGCTGCCCGCGTCGAACCCGGCTGCGGCCAGGGCCCGTGGCAGGTCGGGCAGCTCCATAAACCCGAAGCGCACCGTCACGCAGGTGAACGCGTCCGACAGAGGCTTGACCGTTACGCGCTCCGCCTCCGGCACCCGTGGCAGGTCGTCCGTGACCACGTGCAGGATCACGTTGCGGGCATGCAGCACGTGGTTGTGCTTCACGTTGTGCATCAGGGCCCCGGGCGTGTCCCCCGGCGATCCGGTCAGGAACATCGCCGTGCCCGGCGCCCGCAGGACCGAGCCGGTTTCGGCCATGCGCGTGAAGTTTGACAACGGTACGCGCCGTCGGCGGATCTCTTCCGCGACCAGGGCGGAGCCGCGCCGCCAGGTCCACATCGCCGTGACGAGGGCTGCCCCGATTGTCAGGGGCACCCAGCCGCCGTGGAGTAGCTTGAGCGCGTTGGCGGATAGGAACACCAACTCGATGAGCAGGAACGGAGCGATGACAGCGGCCGCCAGCACGGGCGACCAACGCCATGCCTTCCAGGCCACGATGAAGAGCAGGGTCGCCGTAATGACCATGTCGCCGGTCACCGCGATGCCGTAGGCCGCCGCCAGCGCGCTCGACGACTTGAACAGCACCACCAGGAACACGACGGCGACGAGCAGCCACCAGTTCACCCTCGGGATGTAGATCTGGCCCTTCTCCGTTTCGGACGTGCGCAACACGCGCATGCGCGGCAGCAGGCCGAGTTGCATGGCCTGCTGGGTGATCGAGAAGGTGCCGGTGATGACGGCTTGGCTCGCGATGACCGTCGCCACGGTGGCCAGCAGCACCATCGGAAGCAGGGCCCAGGACGGATAAAGCAGGAAGAAGGGGTTCTCGATGCGCTCGGGGTGGGCGAGCAGCATGGCGCCCTGGCCGAGATAGTTCAGGGCGAGCGCCGGCAGGATGAGACCGAACCAGGCCGCCCGGATCGGCGAGCGACCGAAATGGCCCATGTCGGCGTAGAGCGCCTCGGCACCGGTCACGGCGAGGAAGACGGCGCCGAGCGCCAGCAGGCCGGCCGTGCCATTATTGAGCAGGAAGCTGACGCCGTAGGCCGGGTTGAAGGCCGCCAGGATGCTCAGGTCGTCGGCGAGGTGACCGAGGCCGCCGAGCGCCATGACGACGAACCAGAACGCCGTGATTGGCCCGAAGAACGTCGCCACCTGCGCCGTGCCGTGGCTCTGGACCGCGAACAGACCGATCAGGATGGCGAGGCTGAGCGGCAGCACGTACGGCTCGAAGGCCGGGGTGACGAGCTTGAGACCCTCGACGGCGGACAGGACCGAGATGGCAGGCGTGATGATGGCATCGCCGTAGAACAGGGCGACGCCCACCATGCCGAGGATGATGACGAAGCTGCCGGAATGGCCGAGCACGCGCTGGGCCAGCGCGACGAGCGACGGGGTCCCGCCCTCGCCGTCATTGTCCGCGCGCATGACCAGGAGCACGTACTTCAGCGTCACGATGAGGATCAGCGCCCAGAGGATCAGCGACACGACGCCGAAGACCATCTCGCGCGTCGGGGCGTGCCCCCCGCCCGCGGCGGCGTGCAGGGACTCCTTCAGGGCGTAGAGCGGGCTCGTGCCGATGTCGCCGTAGACCACGCCGACGGAGCCGAGGGTGAGCGCCCAGAAGCTCGTCTTGGGGCCATGGCCTGCATTGGCCGACGGCAGCGTCTGCGAGGCCGAGAGATCCGTTGTGTGACCCGACATCCAGCGCGTCCTCCGAACGCGGGTGGTTCCCGCCAGGATCGGCCTTCAACGGCCAGGCGGCCCAGTTCGTTCGGCGCACGATATCTCGGTCGGGCAAGCCTCCCACTTCCTTCGGCCACCACCACGGCTGCCTCAGAGATCCGAGGAGCTGTCGGCTGCGACCCCGGCTGCTGCTTTCAAAAATCTACGTGCAGGCGGGCGGCCAGGAAGTCGGCCGGACCCCGGTCGCCATTGTAGGCTGGGTTCTCGACGTGCTGGTAGTCGAACGTCACCGTCATCGCCTTCGTCAGGCTCACAGCGTAGAACGCCTCGAACGCACTCTCGGGCGAGTAGCGGGTCAGCCGCCCGTCTCCGATCAGCAGACCCAGGCCGCCGACCGCGAAGAACGCCCGGTGAGCCGGGGTGATGCCGTTGACCGCGGCGCCGATCCCCACGGTGTCGCTTGGCCGCCCCCAGGCCGCGCCCTTCAGCGAGAAACCGCCCGAGAACGAGCGGTCGATGTCGGTGAAGGACAGGCTCTCGTTGCGCCCGTCGTTGAAGCTCGCCCGCGCGAACATGCCGAGGTCGTCCGTCAGCTCCTGCTCCAGGTTGGCGTAGAAGCCGGTCTTGCGGCGCGGGCGGCGCGTCAGGGCGGTGGCGGCGACCGCGTCGTCGAACACGCCCGCCTGGGTTAGTGCCGCGACTTGGCGGAAGTCGGCCACGTTGCCGACGTTCGAAAAGAAACCGAGCCGCAGCACGCCCGGCCGGTCGAGCGCCGGCATCCGGTAGCGGCCCTCGAACTCGATGTTCAACCCCGCTCGCTCGAACACCCGCGGGTCGAGCACGTCGCTGGAGGGCTGCTTCGGCACCTGCGTGTAGGCGGCCCGGATCGCGAACTCCTTGCGGTTGTACTCGGCCATCACGCCCTGCGTGAACCCGGGTAGGTTCGCCGGAAAGTCCCAGGCCGATGAGGCCCAGAGCGACCAGTTGAAGAAGTCCACGCGAGGGTCGTGGGCGTAACGGTTGCCGTCGAAGAAGTCGCCCAGGGCGAACTTGCCGGCGACCACGGTGAACCGCTCGATGTCGCGTCGGGTCGCCACCTGATTCGGGCCGTCCGGCACGTCCTCGGTCTCCCCTCCAAGGCCGAACGTCTGGCGCAGGAAGTAGCGGTTTGAGCGCAGGCGTGGGAAGGCGGCTCCGGCCTTCTGGGCCTCGCCGTTGACGAAGCCGGCCACGCCCGTCGTGCCTGAGAGGCCGAAGCCCTGGCTGAACTCAGGGTTGTAGTAGAGTTCCGTGCCTTCCCACAGCTTGAGGCCGAGGAAGATCGTCGCCGTCGTCGTCTGTTGCGTCTGGTCCGGCACGAGGCTTTGCGGGCCGAGATAGGGCGAGCGGAAGCTCGGCACGCCCTGTGCGATCAAAGTCGTCTGCCCATGCAGCGAGAAGCGGTCGCCCCCGCCGCCGCCCGGATCGTGAGGAGCGGCCTCGTCCTCCTCCGGTGGCAGGCGCAAACTATCCGGAAACCAGATCAGGCGGGCGAACATCTGGTTGCCGGTGGCATATGCTCTGGTCGACACAGGCCCACCGACCGGGCCTGGCACTGCGCCGAGGGTGAACCTGCGGCTCTCGCCGAGGTCGACGTAGCGGTAGTCGATGCCGAGCGCGAAGTTCGGGTGGAAGGCGAACTGTACGCCGGCGCCGAGGGTGAAGCCGAGATAGCCCTGCTCGGCGCGCGCCGTGACAGCGCCGCCGTTGGCCAGGTCCGGATAGGTGGCGAGGAAGCGCGAGTTCGCGCTGGCCAGGCCGAAGCTGGCGTAGACCAGGTAGCGCTCGAAGCTGTAGCCGAGGCGAGCGCGCAGGGAACCGTAGAGGTCGGTCTTCGCACGCAGCAGGCTGCCGTCGACGTCGAGCTCCTCGTAGCCGAAGCCTGGCGTGGCCAGAGCTAGCGGGCGCTTCAGGTTGGCCGCAGAGAGGTCGGCCTCGATGCCGTAGGCCCAGGGTCCGGTCTGCCACGTCCAGCCGCCGAACAGGCCGCCGAGGGCGGTGGTAGCGTTCTGTCCCCGGTCGCGACTGCCCGTGGCGTCGCCGGTCCGGAACGCCTCAACCGGCCGCCCCCCGACGGTCGTGCGGTCGAAGTTGAAGGAACCGTAGGAGGCCCCCGCGCTCGCCTGCATGCCAAGGTATCCGCCCGACCAATCCACAAAGGTTGGGAGCGTCGCCCCCTCCCTTCTCGGGAAATCGGCCGCCTGGGAGAGAGCGGGCGATAGGAGGATGGCGAGCCCGCAGACGCCCGCGAGCCAGTCGATGCACGGGGGAAGCGCCCGGTCCCTCATTCGCCCAATGTTCCAAGGTGCCCGTTCCCAGCGAACAGTCACGGTGAACCGGCGAAGTCAAAGCCGGCCGGCTTCGACAGAAGGGAGGTCACGCAAACGAGAGGCGTCTGTTGAGCCGGGGCAACACCTTCGACGTCCGTCATGTCCCGCCCCTGATGGGGCTTTCGTGCATGCGACCCTCGGCGCATCTCGACCGTTGCAGTCGCCAGGCGCCAAGGTCGGCGACCCGAGGGGGCGGACGATGCTCGCGAGAACCAGTGCCCATGCCCCACCGAAGACACCGGGGGTCGTGATGGCTGCCGCCTACGCAGACGGTAAGCGCGTGGCGGACGTGGAGATCGGGCAGGCTGGCGACTGGGCTCACAAGGACGGACATCTCGTCTGGATCGGTCTCTACGAGCCCTCGGCGGAGCTGTTGGCGGAGATCCAGGCCCAGTTCGGCCTTCACCCGCTCGCCATCGAGGACGCGCAGAACGCGCACCAGCGGCCCAAGCTCGAACGCTACGGCGATTGCCTTTTCGTGGTTGCCCGCACCGCCCAGATCGTCGAGGGGCGGATCGCGCTCGGCGAGACCCAACTGTTCGTCGGGCGCGGGTTCGTGGTCACGGTGCGCCACGGCGCCTCCGTTTCCTACGCCTCGGCCCGCGAGAAGGCCGAGGCCTGCCCCAAGCTCCTGGCACACGGAGAGGACTACATCCTGCATACGGTGCTCGACTTCATCGTCGACAACTACGCGCCGGTGATGGAATCGGTGATGGCCGAGGTGGAGGCCATCGAGGACCGCATTCTCCGGCGCGAGTTGATGACCGCCGAGGTCGAGCGGCTGTACCAACTGCGTCGCGATCTCCTGCGGCTGCGCTCCGCCGTGGTGCCGCTGGTCGAGGTCTGCCGCAAGCTGGAGCACGGCGACCTCGTGGCCATCGACGAGGAGATGCAGCCCCTGTTCCGGGACGTGTCCGATCACCTGCGGGGGGTGCAGGACGAGATCGACGCGATGCGCGAGGTGCTGGCCTTCGCCTTCGAGGCGAGCCTGCAGCTGGGGCAGGCGCAGCAGACCGTCATCACGCGTCGGCTTGCCGCCTGGGCGGCCATCCTCGCGGTGCCGACGGCGATTGCCGGCATCTACGGCATGAACTTCGAGAATATGCCGGAGCTGAAATGGCGCTATGGCTACTTCATGGTCCTGGGCGTCATCTTCTCCGCCTGCACGATCTTGTATTGGCGCTTCCGGAAGAGCGGGTGGCTCTGACCGACCGTCGGAAGGCCACCCGGCGCTCGACGGTCGCGATACACAGTGGCCAGGCAAGCGCCGTCACCAGGTTCAAGATCCCCGAAACGGCGCCCGCCAAGGTCGTCGAGGTCCGGGAACGTCGGCTAGGCCGGCACCCGGCCATCCGGCGTGTAGCGGTCGACGGCCTGGGGAAGCTCGCGGGACAACCGGGACAGCAGCTCCTCGCGGGACAGGCCAGTGCGCTGCGTCAGCGTGGCGAGGACGTCCGGCCCGATGGCCTGCTCAAGATGCTGCGGCGGAAGCTCCTGGTTCGGCCCTTGGGCAACCCAGGACTGCGCGGCCGCCCCGTGGCCGGCTTGCTGGAAGCGCTCTAGCATCTCTCCGAGGCCGCTGTGCAGGAAGCCGCCTGGGGCTTGGTTCTGCTGGTTGCCCAGCAGGCCGCCAAGGATTCCGCCCAGGCCACTCCCGGAACCGGTTTGCGGTGCGCTCTGGCCTCCGGGGGTTGGAGCGGCCTGGCCAGCGCCACCTAACATCTCCGCCAGCTTGTCGCGGTTCTGGTAGTCGGCCAGGGCGAGGAGGCCGAGCAGCGCTGTCATGGAGGGGTAGCCGTCACTCATGGTCCATCTCCGGATTGTGGCGGCGAAGTCGAGGCCTGCCGCCATGGGGTTCCGGGGCAGGAAACGCTCGTAGGTGCCGAGGGGATGCGGCCCAGCATCCCGATGACCGGGCGCCGTCAGGACTGCGGAGCGAGCGACCGCTGCACGAACCATGAGCTGCTAGCGGTTATGGCCCGACAGCCGGATGACGCGGTCAGATCGAGCTATCGCGCCCGCCATAGCGCCCCGACGAGGCCGAGGTTAGCTAGGCTCAGAAAGAGCAGCAGCCACCAAAGGGCATCGGGGCTGGCGTGGGTCAGCACGAACGCGCCCGCCGGCGGTGCCAGAGCCTGCGCGACCAGACCCGGCCGGGCCAGTCGGCCGACCACCAGTGGGTAACGGATCGGACCGAACAGGGCCAAGGGTACCGTCCCCCTCGCAATCGAATAGATCCCGTTGCCGCCGCCGTAGAGCACCAGCCAGACCCCAACACCGGGCAGGCCAAAGGCGAGCAGCACCAGGCCGAGGGCGACTAGCCCCAAGGCTGCCGTGAGGGTCCATAGCGGATGGTGCCGGCCCTTGAACGACATTTCCACGACGCGGGCGCCAACCTGCGCCGGACCGATTAGCGCCCCGTAGGAGACCGCCGATGCCAGCGCCACGCCTCGCGCCTGCAGGAGCGTCAGCAGGTGCACCGACACCAGCGACATGATCGCGCCGCCGAGGATCAGCACCCCGGCGAACAGGAGGAACGCCCGCCGCTCCCGCTTGGAAAGTGGGGCGGTGATGGCCTGGTGGTGCCCCGTCGCCGCCGGGAGCGCCGGGGCCTTCGGGATCAACTGGAGCGCCAGCGGGAGGGTGATCATGAGGTGCAGGCCGGCGTAGGCCAGGCACGCCCCCCGCCAGCCGACATGGGCGACCAGGAACGCCGAGAGCGGCCAGCACACGGTGCTCGCGAACCCGCCCCACAGGGTCAGCGTCGTGATCGCCGGCCGCGCCTCCGTGCCGTAGAGCCGGCCGAGGGTGGCGAACGCGGGATCGTACAGCCCGCAGCCCATGCCGAGGCCGAGCAGCAGCCAGCCGGCGAGGTAGACCGGCAGGATCGGGGCGAGGGCCAGCGTGGTCAGCCCGGCCGCGAGCAGGAGCGCGGCCAGCGCCAGCACCGGGCGGCCGCCGTGACGGTGGATCGCGGCGCCTACATGCGGCGAGGCGAACGCGGCGACGAGCAGGCCCAGGGACAGGCCGCCTACCACCCCGGCAAGCGGCCAGCCGGTGCCCTCGGCGACCGGGCCGGCGAGCACCGCCGGCAGGTAGAACGAGGATCCCCAGGTGAGGATCTGCACCACGCCAAGGGCGGAGATCACCGGCCAGCGGCGGGTTTCGGACACTGGCCGTTTACCGGGTGCCGAGCATCGGCAGCCAGGCCGCCAGCGCCAGCAGCGTGACTAGCAGCACGGGCGGGGTGATGACCAAGCCGACCTTCATGTACTGGCCCCAGGTGATCCTCTGGCCCTTGCTGTCTAGGACGTGGAGCCAGAGCAGGGTGGCCAGGCTTCCGATGGGCGTGAACTTCGGCCCGAGGTCGCAGCCGATCACGTTGGCATAGACCATCAGTTCGCGGGTCAGCGGCGACAGGTTCGGCGCCTGCTGGATCGAGAGCGCCCCGATCAGGACGCTCGGCATGTTGTTCATGACGGACGAGAGGATCGCGGCGGCGAAGCCGGTGCCGACGGTGGCGACCCACGGGCCGTGCCCGGCGAGCCAGGTCAGGCCCTTCGCCAGCTCGTCTGTCAGGCCCGCGTTCCGGAGGCCGTAGACCACCAAGTACATGCCGAGGCTGAACAGCACGATCTGCCAGGGGGCACCGGTCAGCACTTTGCGGATCGGGATGATCCCGCCCCGGTTGGCGAGCAGCAGCAGCACCGCCGCGCCGGCACAGGTAACGGCCGACACCGGCACGCCGAACGGCGCGGTGACGAAGTAGGCCAGCAGGAGCACGCCGAGCAGCGGGAACGCCGCCCGGAACACCATCGTGTCGCGGATCGCCTCGGCCGGGCGTTCGAGCGCGTCTACGGGATATGTCGCCGGCACGTCGTGCCGGAAGTAGGCCCAGAGCACCACGAGCGTCGCCGCCAGGGAGACGAGGTCCACTGGGACCATCACGGCGGCGTAACGGCCGAAGGTCACGTCGAAGAAGTTGGCGGAGACGATGTTGACGAGGTTGGAGATCACCAGCGGCAGGGAGGTCGAGTCCGCCACGAACCCGCAGGCGACGATGAACGCGAGCGCCGCCGCCGGCTTGAAGTCGAGCCGCATCAGGATCGCCAGCACGATGGGGGTGAGCAGCAGCGCGGCGCCGTCGTTGGCGAACACGGCGGCGATGGCCGCGCCGAGAAGGATCACCAGGGGAAACAGCCGCCGGCCCCGGCCGCCGCCCCACCGGGCGATGTGCAGGGCGGCCCAATGAAAGAACCCGGCCTCGTCAAGAAGCAGGGAGATGATGATAAGCGCCACGAACGTGAAGGTGGCGTCCCAGACGATGTGCCAGACGACCGGGATGTCGCCCGGATGGATCACCCCTGTGGCAAGGGCGACGCCGGCGCCGGCGAGGGCGCTCCACCCGATTCCGAGGCCCTTGGGCTGCCAGATGACGAACACGAGGGTGACGAGGAAGATGGCGAGCGCGAGCATCCGGGCGGTTTCTTCTTGTTGGCAGGCGCGAGGCTCAGGCGGTGGCGACGCGGCGGCCGTGCTTGTCCACGACCCGCTCACCGTCCTCCTTCACGAACTCGCCCTGCTGCACCGGCAAAAGGTCCAGCACGGCCTCGGACGGCCGGCACAGGCGCACGCCCTTGGGCGTGACGACCAGCGGGCGGTTGAGGAGGATCGGGTGCGCCTCGATGGCGTCCAGGAGCTGAGCATCGGTCAGCGCCGGATCGCCCAAACCTAGCTCGGCAAACGGCGTTCCCTTCTCGCGCAGCACGTCACGGGCGCCCAGGTCGGCGCGGGCGAGGAGCTGCACCAGCAACGCCCGGCTCGGCGGGGTCTTCAGGTACTCGACCACGTGCGGCTCGATGCCGGCGTTGCGGATCATCGCCAGGGTGTTGCGGGACGTGCCGCAATCCGGGTTGTGGTAGATCACGACGTCGAACGGCTCAGGCATGGGCGGTCCCTCCGGTGGTACAGTCGCAAACGGCGAGCGCGGCGACCGCCGGGGCGCAGACCTCCGGATGGCCTTGGCAGCAGTCGCGCATGAGGAACTGGACCAGCCCCGACAGCACCGGGTAGGCGGCGCTGTAGATGATCGAGCGGCCCTCGCGCCGGGACGTGACCAGCCCGGCGTGGCTCAGTTCCTTCAGGTGGTGGGACACGGTGGCCGCCGACACGCCGACCGCCTCGGCCAGCACGCCCGAGGCCATGCCGCCCGGCCCAGCGGTCACGAGCGCCCGCACCAGGCGGAGGCGGTGTTCCTGCCCGAGGGCCAGGAAGGCAGAGAGGGCTTGCGTCTCGTCCATCGTCGATACAATTATCAAATTACCGTTTGAACGTATAGGAATACAGATTCTTGGACAAGCCTGCCCAACCCTTCACCGACGGCTTGCCGAATCTGAGCGAGGCGCATTTCGAGGCGCCGACCGCCGATCGGGTCTCGGCGACGGCGCCGCTCGCCCACGCGCCGCGCTTCCTGATCCTCTACGGCTCGCTCCGGGAGCGCTCGTTCAGCCGTTTCCTTGCCTACGAGGCGGCGCGCCTGCTTGAGGCGATGGGCGGCGAGGTCCGCATCTTCCACGCGGACGGGCTGCCGCTGCCCGACGACACCACCGCCGACCACCCGAAGGTCCAAGAACTCCGCAACCTCTCGATCTGGTCCGAAGGCCAGGTCTGGGTCAGCCCCGAGCGGCACGGCAACATGACCGGCGTGATGAAGAGCCAGGTCGACTGGCTGCCCCTCAGCGAGGGCTCGGTCCGCCCGACGCAGGGGCGCACGCTGGCGGTGATGCAGGTCTCGGGGGGCTCGCAGAGCTTCAACACCGTGAACAGCCTGCGGGTGCTGGGCCGCTGGATGCGGATGATCACCATCCCGAACCAGTCGTCGGTGCCGATGGCCTACAAGGAGTTCGACGACGCCGGCCGCATGAAGCCGGGACCGCTCTACGACCGCGTGGTCGACGTCTGCGAGGAACTGATGAAGTTCACCCTGCTCACCCGCGGGCCGGCGGACTACCTTGTCGACCGCTACAGCGAACGCAAGGAGCGCGAGCCGGAACGCCTCAAGGACGTCGCCGCCGACATCGGGTTCGCGAAGCGCTGACGCCGTGCACGCCCGGGACCCCAAGGTCGGCTGACGGCATCACCCCGGCGCCCGGGGAGCCCTATGTATCCGGCGAACGGCGCCCCCCGGCCCTATGGGACGTCATCGCAGGGGCCAGGGAGCTGTCTGTACACCTTGTGAGGGGTCTAGGCGGACGGTCGGCTCAATTGGATGCCTGGGTGACGGCGCGGTCCACGTTCACGCGCTCGGCCCAGTCCTTGGCCTCGGCCTGACCCTTGAGGTCGATGAGCCGGGCACCGCTGACGTCGACGTTCTTGAAGTCCGCGCCCGTGACCGTGGCGCCGGTCAGGTTGGCGCCCGATAGATCCGAACCCATCAGCACCACGTCGGTGAGGTCGGCATCCTTGAGGTTGGCGTATTCGAGCCGCGACCGGCCGAGGTCGGCGCCCTTCAGATTCGCGCCGGAGAGGTTCACCGACACGAACACGGCGCGCATCAGGCCCATGGACTGGTTCTTGATGTCGGCGCCGCCCCTGAGGTCGACCAGAGTGGCGCCGCTCATGTTGGCGCCCTTGAAGTCGCCGATGGGCATGGACCGGCTGAAGTCAGCGCCGCTGAGGTTGGCGTCTCGTGCCGTGATGCCGAACATCTTCGCGTCCGCCAGCTTGGCGCCGGACAGGTCGGCCTTCAGGATCCACGCCTGTTCGAGGTTCGCACCGCTGAGGTCGGCGCCGCGCAGGTTGGTCTTGTTGAGGCGTGCCGTCCGTAGGTTTGCGCCCCGGAGGTTCAGCCTAGAGAGGTCGAGGCCGGACAGGGACTTGTCATGCAGGTCGACCGGCTTGCCGTCCGCGGCCTTGACCAGCGCCTCGACGTCGGCACGGCTCATCTCTGCCTTGGTCATCGCGGGCGACGACATGTCGGCCCCGAGCAGCAGGTCCTGTTCGGCCGCGGCGGGGCCGGTGGCGAGGGCGGAGAGCATGAAGCTCAGGGCGAGGCGGCGCATCGGTTCACTCCCGGTGGGCACCACGCTTGGCGGGTGCCCTTATCGTGTTCGTTGTGTCGCGATGCTATGCCGAGCCGCTGCACCCGGTCGGTGACCCAGGTCACACAAGTCCAGAGCGGCGGGAGAAAAACGCAACGCGAGCCGGACGATCGACCCGTCGTCATGGCCGGGGGGGACTACGCCGCCATGATGGATGCCCAGAAGGTCGAACGTTGGATCGACCGGTTTCCGCTGCTGCAAGCCCTCAGCCCGGCGCACCTTCAGCTCGCCCGGGGGACGGTGCACTTCCCGGTGCTGGACGCGGGGGCCATCGCCTACGAACTCGATGGCGAGTGCGCTAACTACCTGATGTGCCTGGAGGGGCGCACGCGCATCTTCCGCATGTCGGAGGGCGGGCGCGAGGTGCTGATCTACAAGGTCGGCCCCGGCGGCACCTGTGCCCTGACCACGCAGTGCCTCCTGTCCGGTGGCACGTTCCCGGCGCAGAGCATCGCCGAGGAGCGGACCGAACTCGCGGCTCTGCCGGTGAGCACGTTCCAACACCTGATGGGCGAGAGCGCCGCCTTCCGCAGCTTCGTCATGGATGACTACACACGGCTGATGTCCGGCCTGTTCACGCTCATCGACGAGGTTGCGTTTGCCCCGCTCAAGCAGCGCCTCGCGCAACGGCTTCTGGCCGAGGCTGACCCGCGTGGGGTGGCCTCGGTGACCCACCAGAAGCTCGCAGACGACATTGGCAGCGTGCGCGAGGTGGTGAGCCGCATCCTGGGGCAATGGGCCGAGGCGGGCCTAATCGAGGTCCGGCGCGGCGCGGTCGAGATCGTCGACCGCGCCAACTTGGAGGCCGCGTCTAGGCGGTGACCTGCCCCGTGTCGGCAGCTGCACGGAGGCCGACATGGATCCATCCATACGACCGCGTCGAGAACCCGCGGCCGGTATCGGCGGCAATCTCTCCGCTGTACCATCCGCTCGTTCGCGTCAGGCCCACCGCATCGGCAGGAAACTCAAGGGTATCGTCTGCCTTCGCCCTGCCATCGGAACCCTCATCCGGGAAAAGAACTCCGTACTTTTGCAGAGCAAATTCATGCCCCGCGCAATCAAACCCGGAGATAACTCCATCCCGCCTCCTGCAACGTCACGAGACGAACAGCTCCAGCCGTCACCACGCCGACATGCGGCAATAGCTCCAGCGTATGCCCCTCGGCCTTCTCCATGGCTTTGATGGTGTTGCCGCAGGCCGAGAGCACGATTCCAGGCACGCTCGCGGTGATAGAGTGGATCCTCGACGTCACTGGTGATGTGTCGGCCCGCAGCATATGCAGACCCGGGCCATAGGCAACGATCTCGACCTCAAGCTCTTCGGCCTGATCGCTGTACTCGCGAGCGAGGTTCACGGCGTTGTTGAGGGCGAGGTCGAACACGCCACCCTCGTTGGAACTGACCTGCATCGCGACCCGATGGGTCTTGGGGCCGGCCGCCGGGTCCGCCGAGGCCCTGCTCGCCACGAGCCCAGCCACCAGCGCGGCCAGTCCGGACACGCGCCTACGCGACAGCATCATCCTGTCCACTCCGGTCTCGAACGGTCCTATCCCGACAGGAGGGGTCCTGCGGAACCGTATCGTCAGGTTTGTATGAAGCGGTAGCCATGACCCGCGCGCTCGACACGTCCGACGCCCGAGCCCGGGAGATGAAAGCCGACGAGCATCATCCGCTCGGTCGCCAAGCGGTCCAGGAGGGCGAGGCGGGTACTTGCCGCGAGGTCACGGTCGAGATCGCTTCCGAAGGCCCAGGCGGGCCGACGGAACGACAGGATCGCATGGCTTAAGGCATCGCCGCCGATCAGCACCTGCTCCCCTCCGGCTTCGACGAGGACGGAGGCGTGGCCGGGCGTGTGGCCCGGCGACGCAACGTACGAAAGGCCGGGGGCGATGCTCTCGCCGGGTTTGCGGCGCTCCACCTTCGCCTCTAGGCGTCGCAGGATCCGCCGGGAGCCTGCCGAGAGGCCCTTGAGCCAGTCCGGCACCAGGGTCTCCACATCCTCGCGGGTCCAGAAATCCCATTCCTCCGCCGGCACCACGTAGCGGGCATTCGGGAACCGTTCGCTGTCGTCGAAATCGTCGACCGCGCCCCACAGATGATCGGGATGGGCGTGCGTGAACACGACCTGGGTGATCGCCTCACGTGGGATATTCCGGCTCTCCAGCGTCTCGCCGAGCTTGCCGGCCGTGGGCTGGAACGAGTTGCCCGAGCCGGCATCGATCAGGATGACCTCCGAGCCGATCCGGACGAGGCTCGGGTTCGTCGGGATCGGGGTGGCCTCCGCGGGCTGACCTTCGGCCTTGAAGACGGCCTCGACTTCCGCGCGCGGCGTGTCGGGCAGCATGAAGGCGAGGGAGGAGGACAGGGTGCCGTCGCTTGCCGTCTCCACGGAGGCGGCGCCGACCCTGAGCGCCGATGTCTGGTTCGCCGAGGCGCGGCGGACCGGCCACGCGCCCGTGAAGCCCGCTGCGAGGCCACCCAAGAACACCCGCCTGTCGCAGCGCGTTCCCGCGGAATTGGGACGGCTCGTCATTGGACCGGCGGGGCCTTCTTCGCGGTTTCGGCAGCCTTGTCGGGCGTCACGTCGAGGATCCGCGCGCGGCTCGTGATTGACGCTTCCTTTGGCAGGCAGTTCGTCATGCAGGGCTTGGCCGTCCAGAATTCCTTCTCCGCCGTCTCGCGGTCGTCCATGAAGAAGTTCTTCTCGTTCGGCAGGCGGATGCTGGCGAGGTTCTTCTCGTTCACCTCGAAATCCTGATCCTTCAGGATGTCGTTGAGATAGAGGAGATAGGCCGTGACCGAGTAGGTCTCGTCCGGCGTGAGGGTCTGCGCCGCGCCGAACGGCATTGCCCGGTGAATGAAATCGAAGATCGTCACGCGCAGGAGCGCCGTGACGCCGCTGATCGCCATGTAGGCCGAGAGACCGAGCACGAGCAGGACGAGGAGCGCGCGCAGATCTCCCCCGCCAAGCCGGATGAGCGCTCCGAAGCTACATGTCCCGACGAGCGCCATCCCGAAACCGAACATCGCCCCGCCGAGGATCATCGCGCCCCATTCCAGGCGCGGCCCCGCGTAGATCGACCGGGCGAGATCGAGACCGCCACCGGTTTCCAGGATCTGTGTGCCGAAGATGGCGATACCCGTCGCCAGCAGCCACGCCCGCGCGCGACGGGTGTCGTGCGCGTAGACCGCATCCTCAATGGCGCCGAGCGTGCAGAAGCGACCCCGCCGTGCGACCGTGCCGAGCAGCGCTCCAAGTACGAGGCCGAGCGCCGCCCGGAGGAGATATGCAGGCAGGATGTCCGACATCGGCCTAGGTTCGTTCATCCTTGAAAGGTCTTGTCAAACGACCGAGTGGGGATCGACGGGTACTTAGACGCCGAGCGACGGGACAGTCTGCGCCAGGCTGGCGACGAGGTGGTTCCTTGCGCGGCTGACCCGGCTCTTGACGGTGCCGACTTGGCATCCGAGGCGGGCCGCTGCCTCCTCGTAGGTGAAGCCCTCCGCCCCCACGAGGAGGAGGGACTGGCGCTGGGCCGGCGGCAAGGTCCCGATCAGATTCATCACCGAGCCGAGGGTGACCGCATGCTCCTGGTCCGGGAGAGCCTGCAGTGTGGCCGCGTGCCCGCGCAAGGGGCCGACGGTCTGGTTCGACATGGATCTCCTCCTTCCGAGGTTCAGTTGCCCGCGCCGAGGAGCGGCAGGGCCCCTTGGGCGACGACGTACAGGCCGACTAGGATGACGAGGCCGGCGAAGGTGACGGTCAGGGCGCGCTTGCGCCCGGCGAGGTGCCGGCCGAGCCTCGATCCGACGAAGCCCCCGAGCACGCCGCCCAAGATGAACAGGCCGGCCAGCGGCCAGTCGATCAGGCCGGAGGCGGCGTAGCTCGCCGCGGTCGCCGCCCCGAAGGCGCTGACCGCAACAAGGGAGGTGCCGATTGCCATGGGCAGCGGCATCGACGTCGCCAGCATCAGGCCCGGCACGATCAGGAATCCCCCGCCGATGCCGAAGAAGCCGGAGAACAGGCCGACCGCGAGGCCGATGCCGAGGAGCCAGGGCAAGAGCACCGGGGCGCTGGCCTTGGTCAGGCGCACGTCCGGGTCGCCGTCGCCCCGCCGCCTGCGCAGCATCAGGCCCCCGACCACGAGCATGACGACCCCGAACAGGGCGAGCAGGCTCTTCCCGTCGACCGCCTTGGCGGCCGCTGAGCCGGCGAGCGCACCGAGGACTCCGGCGAGTGAGAACGCCGCCGCGCAGCGCCACTTCACGGTCCCGGCCCGCCATTGCGGGACGAGGTTGCCCGCCGCGCTAACCGAGACCGCCAGGGCGCTCGTCCCGATGGCGACATGAGGGGAGGACACGCCGACGACGTAGGTGAGGAGCGGGACCGCGAGGATCGAGCCGCCGACGAGGCCGAGGATCACGCCCACGATCCCGCCCGAGCCGGCGGCGAGACCAGATGTGAGAGGACCGGGCATCATGCGTCGGCTCCCTGAACCGCCGCCTTTGGGGCTGCCGAGGGCAGGAGGCGAAACATCAGCATCCCGGCGACCATGGCGGCGACGAAGGTCACCGCTTGCGTCGGTGCGACCGTCAGCAGGGTGAGCGCCGGCCCCGGGCAGAGGCCGGCGAGGCCCCAGCCGATGCCGAACACCGCGGCGCCGGCGATCAGGCGTGTGTCCAGGTCGCGCCGGGTGGGGATCTCAAGCCGGGAGGCGAGCACCGGACGTCCGAGGCGCCGCGCCACGAGATAGCCGGTCGCCGAGACTGCGACGGCGCCGGCCATCACGAGGGCGAGGCTGGGGTCCCAGCGTCCCGTGACGTCGAGGAAGGCGAGGACCTTGGCCGGGTCGGCCATGCCCGAGACGAGGAGGCCGAGGCCGAACAGGAGGCCGACGGCGAAGGCGGAAGCGGTCTTGGCCATGGCTCAGGCTCCGACGAGATGGCGCATGACGAGGACGGTCAGGACGGCGACAGCCATGAAGGTGCCGGTCGCGGCCAGCGAGCGGGGCGAGCCGCGGCCGATGCCGCAGACCCCGTGGCCGCTGGTGCAGCCGGCGCTGAGGCGCGCGCCGAAGCCGACCAGCAGGCCCGCGAGGACCAGGATCGGAAACGACGCCCCGACCGTCACCGGCGGCAGGCTGCGCCCCAGGCCCGCGTAGGCGAGCGGCGCCAGGACGAGGCCTGCTACGAAGGCGGCCCGCCATCCGGTCTCGCTCGAGGGTGGGGCGAGCAGTCCGCCGAGGATGCCGCTGATGCCGGCGATGCGTCCGTTGAGGAGCAGGAACAGGGCCGCGGAGGTGCCGATCATGGAACCGCCGACGAGGGCGCTGACAGGCGTGAAGCCGTCCATGGTGGTCGCTCCCAGTTGTTGGTCCGGACTAGGTCCGGCTGGCCGCGGGGAACGCCATCCCACACCAGACCATGAATTAGATGATGCTTGATTAGAGATATCTAATAGAATGGCAAGCTGGAAACTTCCGCCCTGGCTCGGGATGCGCTGCGTGGGTGCGGTGGCGCACGGGCGCCCCCCGCCGACGGGGTGCCGGCGGGGGGGCGTCGACTACAGCTCGACGAGATCAGGGATGGATGTAGGCGAACCCCATGCCCTGCAGGCGCGCGAGTTCGGCGACGCCGCTCGGCACGAGGTCGTCCTCGCCGACGCCGTACAGGGTGGTGCGGTCGATCTTCCGTTCGCGCAGGGTGTTGGCGCAGACCAGGAACCGCACGCCCATTCCCTTGAGGGCGTCGATGCGGCCGGCGAGCTCCTTGTCGTTCGCGGCCGACTGGAACAGGCCGACACCGTCACCGAGGCTCACCACGCGGATCTCGAAATGCGCCCTGCCCACGGCCTCGACGTGGTTGCGCAGGTTGCCGAGCAGGCGCTTGAAGTAGGCCCCTCCGTCCGGGCCGCCCCCGCCGTTGTGGTAGACCACCTTCTGGTCGGCGTAGTAGCCGGCCGGCGCCTCCGAGCCGGCGCGGACCGCGCCGATGCCCATCGTCGCGAGGACGACCGCCAGCATCAGGCTCCTAAAGACCGTCTTCATCCGCCACTCCGTCGTCTGTCAGGGGTTCGGGCGCCTCCGAGGCGTCGCGTGAAAGGTCGTCGAGGCGGGCATGGTCCAACGCGTTTCTCCGGACCGGCCCGGCGTCGTCGCCGAGGCTACCGGTCGTCTCCGGCGCCGCCGGCCGCGCGGCGTGTGCGGTGCCCTGCGACCCGAGCACGACGACCTTCGTGCCAGTGGGCACGCGGCGGTGAAGGTCGATGACGTCCTGGTTGAGCATGCGGATGCATCCGGACGAAACCGCCTCGCCGATGCTCCAGGGCTCGGTGGTGCCGTGGATGCGATAGAGCGTGTCCTTGCCGTCCTTGAACAGGTAGAGCGCGCGGGCCCCGAGGGGATTGCGTGCGCCCCCGGGCATGCCCCCGGCCCAGCGCCCGTTCCGCTCAGGGTCACGCCGAAGCATGTCAGGGGTCGGCGTCCAGCGCGGCCAGGACGCCTTGCGGGCGACCGTCGCCTCGCCCGTGAACTCGAAGCCGGCCTTGCCCACGCCGACCCCGTAGCGCATCGCCTTGCCGCCCTCCATGACGAGGTAGAGGAAGCGCCTGTAGGGGTCGACCACCAGGGTGCCGGGCGGCTGCCTGGTTGGATAGTCGACAACCTGGCGGATGTTGCGGGCCTTGAGGTCGCGAGGCTCGACCGCATCGACCGGGAACGGCTCGTCCGTGACGGCCGCGTAGCGGCGGACGGCATCCGCCGGAAGGCGCGGTCCCGCCTCGGCGACCGGCCCGGGGGCACCCATCGATGCCGTGCAGGCCCCGAGCACCACGGCGAGCGCGAGGAGCGCCGGGAGGCGCACGACCGGCCGCATCACGAGCGGCCCTTTGCGCGCGCCTGTGCCACCGCCTGCTTGAAGCCGTCGTAGTCGAGGGCGGCCGCCACCTTCAGCGGGCCGATCAGGAAGACCGGCGTGCCCTGCAGGCCGAGGGCGTCCGCCTGGTCGAGGTTGCGCTGGAGCAGGGCGGAGATCTCGCCCTGGTGGGACGTCCGGTCCGCCTCCAGCCGGGTCATGTCGATCCCGGAGACGGACACCGCCTCAAGCATCCGCTCCTTCGGGATCTTGCGGCCGGGGATGCCCATCAGCGCGCGATGCACGTCGTCGTAGCGGCCCTGATACTTCGCCGCGAGGGCGAGCTGGGCGCCGTAGACGGAAGCCTCGCCGAGGATCGGCCAGTCCTTGTGGACGAGGCGGATGCGACCGTCCGCCTTCACCAGCCGGAGCAGGTCGGGCTCGGCCTTCTTGCAGAAGGGGCAGTTGTAATCGAGGAAGGCGACGATGGTCAGGTCACCCTTCGGGTTGCCCGAGACCGGCGCCTCCGGCTCGTTGAGGATGGCGTTCGGGTCGATGCCCTGGGCGAAGGCTTCTTCCGTGTGCGGCGCCAGCGACAGCAGGGCGGGCGCCAGCGCGACGGCGGGGATCAGGGCGAGCAGGGTCCTGCGGTCCATGACGGTCTCCGTGGGTATGGTTGGTTCGAGAAGGGGAGATCAGGCTCCGACGAGGGCGAGGCGGCGCTTCAGGTCCTCGACCGTGAGCTCGCCCTCAGTGCGGGCCTCCCGGACCTCGCCGCCGTCGGGACGCATCAGGACAAGGGTCGGCGGGCCGACCACCTCGAAGCGACGCATCAGGGCACGGGTGGCGTCGTCGTCGCGGGTGACGTCGGCCCGGATGACCGAGACGGCCTTGAGCCGCTCCCGGATGCCGGCATCCGCCAGGACGGTCCGCTCGTTCGTCCGGCAGACGGTGCACCAGTCGGCGGCGAACTCGACCAGCACCGGCTTGCCCTCGGCTCGGGCCGCCAGGAGCGCGGCCTCGAAAGCCGGGACGGAGGAGACGGTACGGGCACCGGCGATGTGGTCCGGTCGAGACTGACCGAGGCCGGCGAGGGGCCGCAGCGGATCGTCCCCGCCCGTGGCGGCCCCGAGGAGGAGGAGCCCCCCATAAGAGACGGCCACCAAGCCCGCCGCGCGACCTGCACGTGACGGGCGGCCGTTCGTGGTCATCACCGCGAGCGCCAGCCCGGTGCCGATGGCGAGCGCCGCCCAAAGCAGAAGGGACAACCCGTCCGGCAGCAGGCGTGTTACGAGCGAGGCCGCAAGTGCCAGAAACACGAAGCCGAACGCCTGCTTCGCCCGCACCAGCCAGGGGCCGGACCGGGGCAGGATGCCCGCACCGAACGCGCCGACCAGCACCAGCGGCGCGCCCATCCCGAGGCCGAGGGAAAAGAGGGCCAGCGCCCCGCGCAGGACGTTCCCCGTCTGGGCGACGTAGAGCAGCGCGGCGGCCAGGGGCGGCGTCACGCAGGGACCGACGACGAGGGCCGAGCTGAAGCCGAGGAAGGCGGCGCCGGCGACCGATCCGCCATGCGCCGCCGGGGCGCCGAAGCGCTCCGGCCACCAGCGGGGCGCCTGCAGGTCGAACAGGCCGAACATCGACAGGGCGAGCGCGAGGAAGGCGGTGGCCATCAGGCCGAGGGCGAGCGGGGTCTGGAGCGCAACCTGCAGGTTGCGGCCGAGCCACGCCGCCGCGACGCCGAGGCTGGCATAGGCCGCCGCCATGGCGAGGACGTAGCTCCCGGACAGCGCCAGGCCCCGCCCCGGCGTGAGGCTCTGACCAGAGCGGACGATCATGCCCGACAGGATCGGCACCATCGGCAGCACGCAGGGGGTGAACGCCAGGAGGAGGCCGAGCCCGAACATGCCCGCCAGGACGCCGACGATGTTGCCGACGAGAAGGGCGGCCGGTCCGGCTGGGAAGACGTCCTGGCGGGTGGGCGCGGCGGTCGTTTCCCCTGCGGGGGTGGCTTTGCCGCCTTGAGAGGCGCCGGCGCTCGCCAGGGAGGCAAGGTCCAGCCGCTTCGTGACCGGCGGGTAGCAGATGCCCCGCTCGGCGCAGCCCTGGTAGGTCACCCGGACCTCCCGCAGGCTGGCCAGCGCCGCGCCGGGCACGATGGCCTCCACGGAGTCGTGGTAGACCTCGGTCGGCCCGAAATTCGGGTCGTCCTTGGTCTCCGCCGACGGCGTGCTGACGGGAAGCTCCGCACCGGCCTCGGCGCGGATCCGGTCGCGGTAGAGATAGGTGCCGGGCGCGATGGTCCAGCGCAGGTGGAGGGCGAGGTTCGCGTCGCGGGTCGCGACGAGTGTGAAGGGCGTCTGCCGCGCGGCGTCGTCCTGGGACCATCCCGGCGACCAGGGCGAGGCGCCCGCCCAGACCAGGGCGGCGAGGATGAGGTGGGCGAATACGTTCGGCATGGGCGGGGTCCGGATCGGCCCGCCGCAGGTCAGAAACGCAGCTTAAGCCAGGCTTAAGCCAAGCCCCGAGGATGAGGGACGGTCAGGGGAGACACGCATGCGCATCCTCGTCGTCGAGGACGATCCCATCCTCTCGGACGGGCTCAAGGCGGGGCTCGGCCTCGGCGGGGCGACGGTCGATTGCGTCGCGACCTGCGCCGACGCCGAGGCGGCGCTGGCCACGAGCGCGTTCTCGGCCATCGTGCTCGACCTGATGCTGCCCGACGGCTCCGGCCTCGACGTGCTGCGCGGCCTGCGGCGCCGGAAGGACCGGACGCCCGTCGTCCTACTCACAGCCCTGGACGCGGTGGCCGACCGAATCGCCGGGCTCGACGGCGGCGCCGACGACTATCTCGGCAAGCCCTTCGACCTCGACGAACTCTCGGCCCGCATCCGCGCCGTCGTCCGCCGGGCCTCGGGGCGGGCCGCCGCGTTCCTGGAGCACGGCGGCATCCGGCTCGATCCTGGGAGCCTGACTGTGACGGTCGACGGCGTGCCGGTCGGCCTGTCCCGGCGCGAGGTCATGGTGCTGGCGGCGCTGATGGAACGCCCGGACATGCTCCGCTCCAAGGCGGATTTGGAGGAGCGCCTCTACGGCTGGCAGGAGGAGGTCGAGAGCAACGCCGTCGAGGTCCACATACACAACCTGCGTGCCAAGATCGGCAAGCACGCCATCGAGACGGTGCGCGGCCTCGGCTACCGGATGAGGGCGCCGGCATGACATCCCTGCGCGTCAGGCTCTTCGCGATCCTGCTCCTCGCGACCGGGCTGATCTGGCTCAGCGCCGTCGCCTGGATCTACCTCGGCTCCAAGCGCGAGGTGGAGCAGGTCCTCGACAATCGCCTGCAGGAAGCCGCGCGCATGGTCGGCTCCCTGGTGGGCGCGGTCGGCGGTACGGCCCCCGACGGGACGCCGGCCACCTTCCCGGCGCCGACGGCCTACGAGCGGCAGCTCTCCTGCCAGATCTGGTCGCTGGACGGGCGCATGGTCGCGCGGTCGAGCGGGGCCCCGGAGCGGCGCCTGTCAGACGCGCCGGCCGGCTTTTCCGAGCGCGAGGTCGACGGCGAGACCTGGCGGGTGTTCACGGTGGAGGACGCCGAGAAGGGCGTGCGCGTCATGGTCGGCGACCGCCTGGGCCTGCGCGAGCGCCTCGTCACCGACCTCATCATGGGCCTCGTCACCCCCGCGCTCTTGGTCGTGCCGTTCCTCGGGATGCTGATCTGGGCGAGCCTCGGGCGGGGCCTGCGCCCCCTGCGCCGGATCGCCCGCGACCTCGCAAGCCGCGACGCCGACGACATGAGCGCCATCGATGCCGGCCGGGCCCCCGCCGAGGTCCGGCCGCTGGCCGACGCCCTGAACGGGCTGTTCCTGAAGGTCGAGGCGGCGCGCCGGCACGAGCGGGAGGTGACGGCGTTCGCCGCGCACGAGCTGCGCACGCCGCTGGCTGGGCTGAAGACCCAGGCCCAGGTCGCGATGGCCACCACCGACCCGGACGTGGCGAAGGCGGCGCTCCGCCAGATCCTGGCGGCCGTGGACCGCACCACCCGCCTCGTCCGGCAACTGCTCGACGCGGCCCGGCTCGACGCCGCCGGGGAGGCGCCAACCCTGGCAGAGGTCGATGTGGGCGCGCTGGTGGCCGAGACCGTCGACGGGATGCGGGTGCCGCCGGGGGTTCGCACCCTGATCGACCCGGGGCTGCGCGGCTACACCCTACGGGCCGATCCCGAGAGCCTGCGCCTGGCCGTGCGCAACCTGCACGAGAACGCCGTGCATCACATGGAGGCCGGCACGGTGGAATGGCTGGCGCGTCCAAGTGGGGAGGGCGTCCTCGTGCGCGACGAGGGCCCCGGGATTCCCGCCGAGGAACTGCCGCACGTCACGACGCGCTTCTTCCGCGGGCGCCACAAGAGTGCGACAGGGAGCGGGCTCGGCCTCGCCATCGCCGAGATGGCGTCCCGCCGGAGTGGACTGAGCCTGCGGCTGCGCAACCGGCCGGATCGCCCGGGGCTTGAGGCTGAGATCCTCCGTGTCTGATGCCGTCAGCCGAGTTCCGGGCAGAAGATGTCCTTGAGCGTCGCCAGCACGCGGGCGGCGCGGGGATCCTCAAGCCGGTAGTGGAGTGTCTGGCTCTCGCGGCGGTATGCGACCAACCCGTCCTCGCGCAGCTTGGCGAGGTGCTGCGACAGCGCTGACTGGCTGAGTTCGACCGCCTCGGCGAGGCGCGTGACGTCCATCTCGCCACGGGCCATCAGCAGGCACAGGATGAGCAGGCGCTTCTCGTTGGCGAGGAGACGGAGCAGGCGCGCCGCGTCGCCGGCCTTGTCTTGGAGCCGCATCAGTTCGTTCGGCGTGACGGCGTCCATCGGCGTCGTTCCTGAATGGGTGATCTCAGTTCATTTAGTGCCTACTAATATAGTGCGTCTGTTCCGTCGGGCCATATAGGCGGATGCCGGCAAGGTCACCGGTCCAGGTGGAGAACTCTCGTTGCGACGGAGGGCGCCACCCGCTCATAAGGCGCCCATCTTTAGCGAAGCTGACCAGCACTTTTCGGCGTAGCTAGGTCGACAGAAGACCGTCCGCTTTTTAAGCGCCCTCACTCGGAAGCAGCCATTCCGCTTTCGGCCATACTACGTCACGCCGGATCGCCGGAGCGCGCAAGACCGGACATGTGCCTCGGCGCCCAACCCGGACATTCGGCGCACATCGAAGACATCTCCGAAGCGGACGTCACGGGAGCCGGATCTTTAGGTCGGAATTGGAAACACTACGGGGCCTTCGAGATTGCGGCCCGAGATAGCTTCTTGTTCTCCGAAGGTGGCCCCTAGCTGGCAGCCGGAGCCGCCTTGTGCCGCAGGAGAGCAGAGGCAGCCCGCTTCCGTTCGCGTTCTCAAAGCTTCGATCGCGTGTTGGTACTTGCTGGCGCAGCGCCCCATACAGTCGCCAGGAAGGTGGTGAAGGCTTCGAGGCTGGTGGATCGGGCCGGCTTCATCCAAGTGGCGTAGGTTGCGATGGTATCGGGGACATCGTCGAGGGAGCGGATCACGATCCCGCGCCGCTGCACGTTGCGCACACAGCTCGCATAGGTGCTCACGCCAGTTCCCGCCGCGACGAGGCCGAAGATACCCTCGCTCGACGAGGCCTCCTGGCTGATGGTCGGGTGAAAGCCGCGCCGATGGCAGATCGCGAAGAAGGCCTCGCGATAGGCGCTCCAGCTCCCGCCAGACCCCAGCACGAACGGCTCGCCGGCGAGATCCTTGAGGGTCAGGCTGCGCGCGTTCGAGAGTGGATGGGTCACCGGCAGCAGGGCCACATAGGAGTCGCGATCGAACAGCAGGCTCTCGAAGTGCTCGTTCTCGACCGCGCTGAGCGTGAAGCCGACGTCGATGCGGTCGTTGAGCAGGGCCTCGCGCTGGGATTGCGAGGGCACGTGCGACAGCTCCAGCCGGATCGCCGGTCGCACTTCGCTGAACGCGCGGACCAGCTCCGGCAGCCGACCGTTGATCGCGAAATCCATGTAGCCGACTCGCAGGACGCCGGCCATGCCGGTCGCCGTGCGCCGCGCCAGCGTCACGGCCCGCTCCAGATGGTCGATCCCGATCCGGCACTCGGCCAGGAAGGCACGCCCGGCCTCCGTCACCTCGACCGTTCGGGTCGTACGGCGGAACAGCTTCACGCCGACCTCCGCCTCGAGGTCTGAGACGAGCCGGCTGAGACCCGGCTGCGTCGTCGCGAGGCGCTGTGCGGCCCGGCCGAAGTGAAGCTCCTGGGCGAGGACGAGGCAGCTCGAGACGTGCCTGAGGTCAAACCGCATTGATGCCGCATCTCGTATCAATCACGCCAAATTCATCATTTCACACCGCGGGCCGTCTGCAACATCCTCGCCTCGATCCCGCTGCGGCGGGCTGGAACGAACGATGCAAGGGACGCGACAGATGGCCTTCAACACCGAACTCGACAGCGCTCTCGAAGCGGCGTTCGCGGAGGCGAGCGCGTTGTACAAGGAGCGCGGTTTCCAGCGCCGCGTCGGGTTCGGCCGGCGCCCCGCCCTGATCAACGTCGATCTCGCCAATGCCTGGACGCGGCCGGGGAATCCCTTCACCTGCGAGAACATCGACGACCAGATCATCCCCGGCGTCCAGGCGCTCCTGGCCGCCTGCCGGCGCAACAACCACCCGGTCGTGCACGTCACCACCTGCTATCAGGTTACCGACGTCGACAGCCCCAAGACCGACATGGGCCTGTGGCACCGCAAGATCCCGGTTGAGGTCGTGGATCAGAACAAGCCCGAGCTCTGGGCGATCGACAGCCGCATCGAGCCGGTGCCGGGCGAGCAGGTCCTGGTGAAGAAGCGGGCGAGCGCCTTTCACGGGACCTACCTTGCCGGGTTCCTGCGCGCCAATAACGTCGACACGATCCTGGTCACGGGCGTGACCGCCTCGGCCTGCGTGCGCACCACGCTCTGCGACGGTCTCGCCGAGGGCTTCCGGACCATCGCGGTGCGCGAATGCATCGGCGACCGCGTGCCGGGTGCCGTCGCCTGGAACCTCTTCGACATCGACGCGAAGTTCGCCGACGTCGAGCCGCTGGAGCGCTGTGTCGCCTACCTCGACGAGGTCGGCCTGCGCAACGCCGCCTGACGACCTGGGCCATCGCCCGACGCGATCCGATCCTCGACCCGCCGCCCATGCAGGAGTGTGAGCCGATGCGTGCTGACTTGTCTCTCGATCGATTCTCGCCGACGCGCCGGCAGGCGCTCCTCGGCGGCGCGGCGGCCGTCCTCACGGCGGGGGCGGGACGCGAGGCGCGCGCGGCGGCCGGAACGGTCGTCGTCTCCAACTGGGGCGGCGACTGGAACCAGCGCACGGTGCGCTTCGTCGAGACGCCCCTGGTGGAGGCGCAGGGACTGACCGTCGTGCGCGATCTCGGCATGGAACCGGAGCGCAAGGCCAAGCTCCTCGCCGAGCGCCGCCTGCGCCGGGGCAGCATCGACGTGATTCATCTGAACGACTCGGACGGGTTCGAGATGATGAAGCAGGACGTGCTGGCCGACCTCGACCGGTCGCGCATCCCGAACTACGGCGACGTGGTACCGGCCCTGCGCAAGGATTATTTCGTGCCGTGGCTCTACAGTGGCGTGGTGATTATCTATAACAAGGACAAGATCAAGGATCCGCCGAAATCTTACGCGGAGCTCTGGGACAAGAGGTGGGCCGGCCGCCTCGGCCTGACCAATCAGCTCTACTTCAACTACATGATGATGTCCGGCCTGATCCAAGGCGGCAACATGACGAGCGTCGAGACCGGCCGCGAGCGGCTCGTCGCGCTGAAGGAATTGGTCCAGCCCCGGCTCTACGCCGCGCATCAGCAGCTCGGCGCGGCGCTGGCCACCGGCGAGGTCGACATCGCCCTGAACTACAAGGCCCGCGGCCTGCAATGGCTCGGCGAAGGCTCGCCGCTGGCCATCCAGTATCCGAAGGAGGGCGCGATCGCGATCACCTTCGGCGCCGGGATGCCGAAGCGCGCGCCGAACCCGGACGGAGCCTACGTCTACCTGAACGCGATGCTCGACCGGAAGGCGATGGCCGAACTCGCCGCGGCGAGCTTCTACGCGCCGGCCAACGGCGCGGCCGAGCTGAGCCCCGAGCTGCGCGCCCGGATCGACTTCTCCCCCGAGGAGCGCGAGCACCTCAACTTCCCGGATTATGCCTACGTCTCGAAGAACACCGCCGAGTGGCTCGAGTGGTGGAACAAGACGATGGCGCGCTGATCCGATGGCCACCCTCGCACGCTCGGAGGTCCTGGCGCCCGATCGCGCCGCGCGGGCCCGGCCGCGCATCCCCCCGGGGGTCGGCGGCGTCCTGCCGGGCACGCTACTGGTCGTCCTGGCGCTTCTCGGGCCGCTCGCCCTGATGCTCCGCTACAGCTTCAACCGGTTCGTCCCCGGTGAGCTGATGGTCGAGGGGCTCACCCTCGCCAACTACGCCAAGTTCCTGCACGACAGCTTCTATCGGGACGTCCTGCTGACGACCCTCTGGGTGGCGGCCCTCTCGACGCTGATCTGCCTCGTGCTCGGCTTCCCGGTCGCCTATGCCCTGGTGCGGCAGGTCGGGCCACGCTGGAAGTCGAAGCTGCTGATCCTCATCATCCTGCCGCTCCTCATGGGCAACGCGGTCCGCACCGCCGCCTGGATGGTCATTCTCGGCGACAAGGGCCTTCTCGCCGCCCTGCTCTCCGGGGTGGGACTCACGCCGCCCCGGTTGATGTACACCCCCAGCGCCGTGGTGATCGGCCTCGTCTCGGTGACGCTGCCCTTCATGATCGTGACGCTGCAAAGCGTGCTTGAGCGGATCGATCCGGTCCTCGAGGAGGCGGCCGAGAGTCTGGGCGCCGGGCACCTCACGATCCTGCGGCGGGTCGTGCTGCCCCTCGCGCTGCCCGGGCTGCTCGCCGGCACGATGCTGTGCTTCATCCTGTCGATGAACGCCTACGCCACGCCGGTGCTGATCGGCGGACCGCAATTCCACATGATGGCGCCCGAGGTCTACCAGCAGGTGGCCAAGGCCATGAACTGGCCGTTCGGTGCGGCCCTCGCCTTCGTGCTGATGTCGGTCACCCTCGTGCTGACCACCACCGCCAACGTCCTCGTACAGCGCCGCTACCGGCGCTGGTCGGAGTAGGGCCATGTCGCGCGCAGGCATCCGCCGGACCTACGGCGCCATCTCGGGCGCGGTCCTCGCCTTCATCGTGCTGCCGCTGGTGGTCATCGTCTGGGTGTCGTTCTTCGCCAACCGCATCCTCGCCTTCCCAGCGAGCGGCTACACCCTCGACTGGTACGCGCGCGCCCTCGAAACGGACGTCTTCCGAGACGGCTTCGTCACCAGTGTGGAGACGGCGCTGTTCGCCACGGCGGCGAGCCTCGCCCTCGGCGTGCCGGCGAGCCTCGGCCTGGTGCGCGGCCGCTTCCCCGGCCGCGACGCCGTGCAGGCCCTGCTGCTCGCACCGATGGTCGTGCCCGGCATCGTCGGCGGCGCCGCCCTGTTCATCGCCTTCATCGAGGTCGAGGCGCTGCTCGACATCCAGGTAGCCGGCACGCTCGGCGGCCTGCTCGTGGCGCACACGCTGATCGCGCTGCCCTGGACCATCCGTCTGGTCAGCGCGTCCCTCGCGTCGGCCGATCGGGCGATCGAGGAGGCCGCGGCGAGCCTCGGAGCCGACCCGCTCACCGTGCTGCGGCGCGTGACCCTTCCGGCGATCCGGCCCGCGATCGTCGCGGCGGCCCTGTTCTCCTTCGTGATCTCGTTCATCGATCTGGAGAAGTCGATCTTCCTCGTCGGGCCGGGCCGCACGACGCTGCAGATCGCCCTGGTCAACTACCTCGAATGGAACCTCGACGGGACGGTTGCGGCCGTCGCCGCCGTCCAGATCCTGATTGTCGGGACGGCGCTCCTCGTCAGCGACCGCTACGCGCGTCTCGCCCAAGCCTTCTGAGACGGCCGTCTGAGACTGCCACCTGCCAGCCCGGAGATCGGACCATGTCGACGACGGTCGCCCTTCGCTCCCTGATCAAGCGCTACGGCAGCTTCACGGCCGTGGACGACATCACCCTCGATGTGCCCGAGGGCCAGCTCGTCGCCCTGCTCGGCCCCTCGGGCTGCGGCAAGACCACGACGCTGCGGATGATCGGCGGGTTCGTCGAGGCGGATGCCGGCAGCATCCTGATCGGCGGCCGCGACGTGACCCGTCTGCCGCCGGCCAAGCGCAACATCGGCTTCGGCTTCCAGAGCTACGCCCTGTTCCCGCACATGAGCATCGCCCAGAACGTCGCCTTCGGCCTGGAGATGCGTCGCCTTCCCCGGGCCGAGATCGCGTCGCGCGTGGCCCGGGCGCTCGACCGGGTGCGCCTGTCGGCGATGGCGGATCGGCTGCCCAAGCAGCTGTCCGGCGGCCAGCAGCAGCGGGTCTCGCTCGCCCGCGCCCTGGTGATCGAGCCCTCCGTGCTGCTCCTCGACGAGCCGCTCTCCAACCTCGACGCGCAGCTGCGCGGGGAGATGAAGCTCGAGATCCGCCAGATCCAGAAGGCGATGGGCATCACCACGATTTTCGTCACGCACGATCAGGACGAGGCGCTCTCGATCGCCGACCGTATCGTCGTGATGCGCGCCGGGCGGATCGAGCAGGACGGCAGCCCGGAGGCGGTGTTCGGTGCGCCACGCTCGCGTTTCGTGGCGGAATTCATGGGCGTGACGAACCTCCTGCCGGGGACGGTGGAGGGACCGGGCACGTTCCGGCTCGCCGACGGCAACGCGATCCGCGTCCCGGTCGCAGGCGCCGGCCGCGGGGCGACGGTCCTGGCGATCCGGCCCGAGCGCGTCCGGATCACGCCCTCCGGCGCGGACACCGCGCCCGACACGCTGGATGCCGAGATCGAGGCGGCGACCTACCGGGGTCTTTCCGTCGAGTACAGGCTGCGGACCCCGTCCGGCCTGTGCCTCACGGCACGCCGGGCGACCCCTGCAACCGGCGGCCCGGCCATGCTCGAACCCGGCACCCGCGTTCACGTCGCCGTCCCGCCGGACGCCTGCCACTTCGTCCCTGTCGAACTCTGAGAGGACGCCCCATGACCATCCGGCACGACGACCTGATCGTGATCGACGGGCTGATTGTCTCCGACTTCGGGCCCGAGGTCTTCGCCGACATGCGCCGCGGCGGCGTCACCGCGGCCAACTGCACCTGCTCCGTCTGGGAGGATTTCGCCACGACCATGCGGACGATGGCCCGCTGGCGGCGCTGGTTCCGCGAGCACGCCGACCTGATCACCCCGGTCCACCGCGTCGCTGATATCCACCGCGCGAAGGCGCAGCACCGCACCGGCATCATCCAGGGCTGGCAGAACACCAGCGCGATCGAGGACCGGATCGAGTACCTGGAGCTGTTCCACGCGCTCGGCCTACGGATCGTCCAGCTGACCTACAACACCCAGAACCTCGTCGGCTCGGGCTGTTACGAGTCCCGCGACGGCGGGTTGTCCGATTTCGGCCGCGACGTGCTGGCCGAGATGAACCGCCTCGGCATCCTGTGCGACCTCTCGCATGTCGGACCGAAGACCAGCGAGGACGCGATCCGCGCCTCGCAGCGACGCGTCGCCTACTCCCACTGCCTGCCCGCCGCCCTGAAGGATCATCCGCGCAACAAGACGGATGCGCAGCTGCGCTTCATCGCCGAGCGGGGCGGCTTCGTGGGCGTGACCATGTTCCCACCGTTCCTGGCTCGGGGCGCGGCCGCGACGATCGAGGACTATCTCGACGCGATCGCGTACGTGATCGATTTGGTCGGCGAAGAGAACGCCGGCATCGGCACCGACTTCACGCAGGGCTACGGACAGGCTTTCTTCGATTACATCACCCACGACAAGGGTGACGGCCGCAAGCTCACGGATTTCGGTGAGGTTTTGAACCCCGAAGGCATTCGCGTCATCGGCGACTTTCCGAACCTCACCGCAGCGATGGAGCGGCGCGGCTGGCCGGCCTCCCGCATCGAACGCGTCATGGGCGGCAACTGGCTCGCCCTGCTCGGCGACGTCTGGGCCTGAGCACTTCTCGGGCAACTCCGGAGATCTCGCGATGTCAGCGAACACCTACGACGTCATCGTCCTCGGCGTCGGCGGCATGGGCTCGGCCGCCTGCTGGCACCTCGCCCGCCGTGGGGTCCGGGTGCTGGGGCTCGAACGCTTCGACATCCCGCACGCCATGGGCTCCTCACACGGCTTCAACAGGATCATCCGCCTCGCCTACTTCGAGGATCCCTCCTACGTGCCACTGCTGCGGCGCGCCTATGAGAACTGGCGGGAACTGGAGGGACGTTTCGGCGAGCAGCTGCTCTTCATCACCGGCTCGATCGATGCGGGACCTGAGGGCAGTGCTATGGTCGAGGGCTCGGTCGCGGCTTGCCGGACGCACGACCTCCCGCACCGTCTGCTCGATGGCGCCGAACTGCGGCGTGTGGCGCCCGGCTACAACCTGCCCGACACGCATCGGGCCGTCCTTCAGCCGGATGGCGGCTTCGTCTCGGCCGAGCGCGCGATCGTCGCGCACGTCATGCAGGCGCAGGCGGCCGGCGCCGAGATCCGGGCGCGGGAGCCGGCGCTGAGCTGGGAGCCGAGGGCCTCAGGTGTACGCGTCCGGACGGAGCGGGGCACCTACGAGGCGGGGCACCTGATCCTGTCGGCCGGCTCGTGGATGGGCGAATTCGTACCGCAGCTCAAAACCGTCGCTGTGCCCGAGCGGCAGGTGCTCGGCTGGTTCCAGCCACGGGAGCCGGCCCTGTTCGCTCCGGACCGCTTCCCGGTCTTCAATATGGAGGTCGACGAGGGCAAGTTCTACGGCTTCCCGGTCTGGCACGTGCCGGGCTTCAAGATCGGCCGTTGGCACCATCTCGGCGAGACGGGCGGTGCCGATACGTTGTCGCGGGAGTGCGAAGCCGAGGACGAGGCGGTGCTACGCCCCTGCGTCAGCCGCTACTTCCCCCAAGCAAACGGCCCGACCATGGCAATGCGGGCCTGCTTCTTCACAAATACGCCGGACGAGCACTTCGTGATCGATACGCTGCCGGACCTGCCGCAGGTCGTCGTTGCCTCACCCTGCTCAGGCCACGGTTACAAGTTCTGCAGCGTCGTGGGTGAAGTTCTCGCCGACCTCGCCTCGGGTAGAAGGCCGGGCTTTGACCTCAGCCTACATGCGCTCAACCGCTTCGCACTACGTTCGTATGCGCGCACTGACCAAAGCTCCGCATGATCTAAGTTTAGGACCCGTTTAGCTCCAATTCTGTTCGCCCTGGCTTGCATGCCCCCAAGATGATAGGTTGGCACTCGCTGGCGCCTTACGTCTGCACTTGCAATATGCGGGCGTATAAACAGATCGGCGGGTTTCGGCCAGTTTCCGTCATCGCGCGACGCCCGCCTGAACGTCGCAGACGGATGGCTTCCGGCTGGTCGGCTTTCGAGCGACATAGGTCTGGAGCAGACGTCGTTGTCGTCTCCTCTCTCGCTGTTCGCGCGCGGGCCACCCTGCAAGGTATCCCCCGACGAACGCGTCGCGCGCCCGAGGATGACGCGTCCAGACCGGCGGGACGGCCTACTTCAGGAGGCCGTTCGCCAAGCACCGGAAGGCCTCGGTGACCCTGGCGAGGACGGCCGGCGGATCGTCGGACGCGGCGACCCAGAGCGCGGCGTTGAGCGCCGCGCCGTTGATCAGGCGCGCCGCGGCCTCGGCATCGACAGGCTTGACCGTCCCGGCCTCCACGAGGGCCTGGATCGTCTCGGTCGTCGTGCGCAGGCAGGCGGTCTGGCCCGGCCACCGCGACGGATCGCCCAGCACTGCCGGTCCGTCGAGGAGCACGATGCGCTGGATCTCCGGCTCGCGGGCCAACTCGATGTAGGCGACGCCCTCGTCGAGGAAGCCGAGCCAGGGCGTTGGCGCCCTCTCTCGCGCGACCCGCGCCTTAGCGACCATCTCGGCGTCGAGCTGCGCGATGACGGCCTGAAGCAGACCTTTCTTGTCGCCGAAGTTGTGATAGAGCGCGCCACGCGTCAGGCCGGCCGCTTCCGTCAGCTCATCCATTGACGCCGCTGCATAGCCCTTCTCGGCAAAGGCTGCACGCGCCGCGCGGATCAGCCGCGCGCGGGTTTCCTCCATCTTCAGCGCGCGCCGTCCCGATATCACAGGATGCCTCGATCCTTCGCGTATGCCCGCATGTGTTGACATACGTCGCGTATGTCACGATGTTCCTACATACGCGGCGTATGTGAATGGTGCCGCGAGGTCGATGGAAGCCGTCGGCACCCTTCGCAGAGGACACGCGATATGTCGAAGCGCGATGCAGTCTTTCCGCCCGGACGGCAAGCCCTCTACGACAAGCACCGCTACTCGGCCGCGATCCGGTCCGGCGACCTGCTTTTCGTCTCCGGCCAAGTCGGCAGCCGCGAGGATGGCTCGCCTGAACCGGATTTCGGTGCGCAGGTTCGCCGTGCCTTTCACAGGCTGAACGCCGTTCTCGCGGCGGCCGGCTGCAGTTTCGACGACGTGGTGGACGTGACAACCTTCCACACCGACCCTGAAACGCAGTTCGACACAGTGATGGCGGTACGCGACGTAATGATCGGCGAACCGCCCTATCCGAACTGGACTGCCGTCGGCGTGAACTGGCTCGCGGGATTCGACTTCGAAATCAAGGTCATCGCCCGTCTTCCGACCCTGGTCTGAGTCGGTGTTCGGCTCGGACGATGCCGGGAAGAATCGCCAAGCCGCTTGTTCCCCCACGGTCCCGATACCGGCATCATCGTCGATGAGGCGGATTTAGACGATCGCTCCTGACCCTGTACGAACTTTGAACTTGGATCACCGCGTGGGGCCCATCACCCGGCGAGGAGCCCCGCCGATTGGACCACCACCACCGCGAGCATGCAGACCGCCGCCGCGGCCGCCGCGTACGACACAATTTTCGTGAATCCCTTCATGGATCTCCTCCTGACAAATCGGATCTTCGGTCGTCGACAGAGATCGCGGCGCGCGACCGCGCTCTGGGAAGGCAAGACGGCCCGGATCGCTGCGTCACACACCGTCTCGGGGTGTCACGTCGTCAACGCTCCTCGGTAGCGAGCGTAAACAACGACAGGAAGATTCGGTTCACCTCGGATGCGTGCGTCCTGTCCTCGAGCGACAACTTGCCGCTCGCGACGCGGCACGTCCTGGAACTTCGCAGGCGATGGGTGAACGGGACGCGCGGCCCGCGCAGGGGCGCACGGGGCGTCTATGGCCGGCCCGGTGCCGACGCCCGTCGCGCGAGCGACCCGAAGGCGCCCTCCCCTCCCCTCCCGGTCCCGCTCCACTTCGCATCGATCTGTCTCGGGCGGTCACCGACCGCGTCGTCGCGGGGCGCGACCGGATTCCCGACCGTCTCTGGGCCACGCGGACCTTGCCGGTCGCCGCCGCCACCATCCGACGCGTCGCCGCACCACCATCCTGATCCTGCCGTGCGCGGCTCGCATCTGGATCGTCCCTGCCGATCGGTCCATGCCGCCTCACGGGCGCGCAGGTTACGGTCCGCCGCTGGAAGCGCGTCGGCGAGGTCCTGAGCAGGCCGGGTCGCCACCCTTCGTGCGGCTGATCGGCCGCCTCGCTCTCTGTCCAGTGGCGTCCGAGCGCGCCCGAGACGCGTCGCCGGTCAGTGGCCCCCCAACGCGCTGGTGCCTGGCCTGTCGACGCGACCGCTTACAAAAATCAGCGCCCCCGGGTCCGCTCCTGAGAAAACTCAGCGCGGCCCCAGCGGTGTCCGACGGCGCGGGACTTACAAAAATCAGCGCAAATGGACGCGCTTGTCGCGGTTTGGAAGGTCGCCAAGCGCCCTCACCCGTCACCAACGGCGTGCGCCACGCTGACTTTTGCCAGCGGACGGTCGGCGAGCGCTGATTTTTCGCACTCGCGCCGCCGCGACCGGCGCCAACGGCGGTCGCAGCCGTGCCGGGACGCCGTCGCGGCTCGACCGCTGGGCGGCCGTGGGTCGCCGACGCTGAATTTTGTAAAGAATCCCGGTCGGCACGCTGAGATTTGGAAACCCGATGATTGCGCCCGGGCGGCGACTCGCGACTGATAGCCTCCAAATTGCCCTGTGCTCGGCACGAGGAGAGCGAGACCGGCATGAACGCGGCAGAGACCCGCCAGCTGAGCCTGTGGGAGCAGAGCCTGCTGCGCCCCGAGGCCGGAGCCGACCGGCCGACGACCGGGCTCGGTCCCGCGCTCGACGGCCGTATGGATGTGTCGTTCCTCCACAAGGGCTTCTGCATCGCCGGCCTGCCGCTGCGCCGGCCCAAGAACACGATGGAGCCGTGGAACCGGCGCGACGGTCGCTTCTCGCTGACCGTCGAGCCGGCCCGGTTCGTCCTGCCCAACGGGCGCCAGATCGAGGTGGGCGTCCCGTTCGGACCCAAGGCGCGCCTCCTCTCCATGTGGCTGGCCACGGAGGCCCGCGATCCGCGCCGGAGCGCCGGCGACCGCTGGATGGAGATGGGGCGGATCACCGAGTGGTTGAAGGCCGTCGGTTTGCCGGTCACGGGCGGCGAGCGGGGCTCGATCGGGCCGACCAAGGACCAGCTCGTCCGGCTGAGCTTCCCCATCTTTACGATGGTCTTGAACGGCGACGAGGGCGGCCACGTCTTCAAGCGCGAGAGCCTGATCGAGGGGGGCGCGTTCAAGGATGACGACCTCGAGGTCTGGGCCGCCGGGGGACACAGCGCCATGCGCTGGCCGGAAGCGCTGATGCTCAGCCAGAACGCCTACGACCGCTTCACGCGGCACTCGATCCCGGTGCCGACCGCCAGGCTGCGCCAGGTCGCCCACAACGCCATGGCGATCGATATCCTCGTGTACCTCTGCTACCGGCTGCCGCTGCTGTCGCGCGGGGAGAGCGAACTGCTGACCTGGCGCGATCTGATGGCGCAGTTCGGATCCACGGAATTCGCCTCCCGCTTCAAGCAGGCCTTCTCGGAATCGATCAAGCGCACCCTCGACGCGTACCCGGAAGCCAACGTCGCGATGACGGCCGAGGGTCTGGTGCTGCGGCACTCGGATCCGGCGGAGCTGCGGCGCGCCTTCGTCGCCGTCGCGGGGGGGCCGACCCGTCGCGCCCGTGCCGCGCCGCGGGCGCGCAAGGCTGCGCGGGTCCCGGATCAGACGGGCCCCTGCGAGAGCGCGGACCTGCTGACGCCGGCCGGTGCCGCGCGCGCCTGACGGCGGCCCACCCCCACCCCTCTAGACGGAGCAACCCGGCAAAAGAAAAGGCCCCCGAGACGTTCGCCCCGGAAGCCCTCTCTGTCGTCTGGACAACCTCAGAGAATCACTCCCGGACATCGCTGTCAACCACGCGACGCGGCCATCGCCTCGGCGGGCGCTGCTCTCTTGCCTCATCGCGGGCGAGGACCATGCTTCCCGGACACGAACCCACGACGCCCTTCGGGCGGCGACCGCTCTCGCTCGGCATGATGGCCGCGCAGGCGGCGGCCAAGGCCTGCCCCGACGACGCGGTCGGGCACAAATGGCGCATCTTCCGCGACGTGACCGAGGCGAAGGATCACCTCGCCGTCTCGGACCGCGCCCTCGCGGTGCTGAGCGCGCTGCTCACGTTCCATCCCGAGACGGCGCTGTCGCCCGGCTCGCCGCTCGTGGTCTTCCCGTCGAACCGCGAATTGTCGCTGCGGTCGCACGGCCCGTCCCCGGCGACGCTGCGGCGCGCGCTGGCCCAGCTCGTCGCGGCCGGCCTGGTGATCCGGCGGGACAGCCCGAACGGCAAGCGCTACGCGCGCCGGGACGGCGCCGGCGCGATCGCGCGCGCCTTCGGGTTCGACCTGACGCCGCTCGTGGCGCGCGCGGGGGAATTCGCCGCGCTCGCCCGGGCGGTGCGGGCGGCCGCGCGCCGGCGCCTGCTCCTGCGCGAGGAGATCGCCCTGCACCGCCGCGACCTGTCGAAGATCCTCGCCCTGGCCGCCGAATCCGGATGGCCCGGGCCCTGGGCGGCGCTCGCGGACCGGTTCGCGGCCTGCGGCGGCATGCCGGGTCGGACCGCCGGCGAGCCCCACCTGCACGCCGCCGCCGAGCCGCTGCGCGCGCTGCGCCGGGAGGTGGACAAGTGGCTGCCAAGTTTGGCGAATGCGCCGAAAATGGTCGGCACTGCGTCTCACGGTGAGCGCCACCATCAGAATTCAGATCCAGATCCTGCTGACGAATCTGAACGGTGCCCCCGGCGAGGCCCGGCCGGAGCCGCGCGATCCGACGTCGCTCCCGCGCCCGACCAACCGCGTCCCCTCCCCGCGCCGGTCCCCTCTTCCCTCCCCTCGCCCCTGCCTCTGCCGATGGTGCTCGAGGCCTGTCCCGACGTCGTGCTCTACGCCCGCGACGGTATCCGGAGCTGGTCCGATCTGGCCGGCGCGGCGGAGGTCGTTCGTCCCGCGCTGGGAATCGGCCCGGACGTCTGGGAGGCGGCCCTGGCCGCGATGGGGCGGGACCACGCGCTGGCGGCGCTGTCGGCGATCCTCCAGCGCGCCGAGTCGATCGGCGCGCCCGGCGCCTATCTCCGCGACCTGACGCGGAAGGCCCGCTCCGGCCGGTTCTCGGCCTGGCCGATGCTCTTCGCCCTGTGGCGCCAGCGCCGTCGAGCGTCAGCCGACGGCCCAAGCGGTCCCCTCCGCGTCGCGGGAGTTGACCGCGGTCAACACGCTCGCCCGCTCGGAAGCGGGGCGGCGCGAGCGTCAACATTCTGTTAAGGTTGACTGTGATCTTGTCACGGTGCAGCGGCGTTTGCGGCCGCGAAAACCGTGACAGGAGTTCGGAACC